>CAVYHS010000001.1:0-10976 GCA_963768365.1 uncultured Ignavibacteriaceae bacterium
GCCCGGTCGTGTGACCGGCGGCTCGTTAAAAACTTTTTGGAATAACAGGAAAAATTGCATCCCGGTCAATTATTCAGAATATAAGCAGAACACATATTGCTATTGCGGCATTAGCACTGGCAGTTGCAGCTACTGTCGGCGTTGGCACAATGATAAGTAGTTTTAGAAATACGGTAATTGATTGGCTTGAAGCTAGGCTAAACGCAGATATTTTCATCTCCGCACCAACTCTTATCTCAAGAAGAAATAATGCCGTGTTATCTGAAGACATTCTTGAAAAAATAAAATCTCTTAAAGAAGTAAATGATATTAATTTTTACCGTGAACTAGAGTTACAGCAGGACGGACAAAATTATCTTTTAATTGCTTCGGGACTAAGTACAGGAAGCTACTCTGGAATTAAATTTAAAGAAGGAAATCCCGAAGAAGCCTGGAAGAAATTTGAGAGCGGGGAACTGTTTTTATCCGAACCTTTTGCTTACAAGCATGATCTTGATGTGGGCTCTATTTTGAAGTTAAAAACAGATATTGGAATGCGCGATTTTAAAATCGCCGGTGTTTATTACGATTATGCTTCTGATCAAGGTTTGGTTACAATTGATTATAACCAGTTTAAACAATATTGGAAGACAAAAGGCATATCTGGAATTTCTGTTTTTGTAAAAGATGGTTATTCAATAACTTCCGTAAAAGATAAAATTCAGGCTTTGGAAACAAACGGACAAGAATTAGTGGTGAGAACTTATAAATTTCTTCGTGATTCCTCAATTGAAATATTTGACCGGACTTTTTTAATTGCAAAAGTTCTGCAAATTCTTGCTGTCATTGTTGCTTTCATTGGAATTCTTAGTTCACTAATGTCTTTGCAGTTAGAGCGAAAAAGGGAGCTTGGTATTTTACGTGCGAATGGTTTGCTTCCGGGGCAACTGTTCAAGATTGTTAATCTTCAAACACTATTGATGGGATGTAACTGCGGGAGTTCTTGCGCTTCCTCTGGGCAACATTCTGGCGGCCATACTTGTTTATATCATTAATAAAAGATCTTTTGGGTGGACAATGCAATTTGAAATCTTACCTCAAATCATGTTGGAAGCCATTATTTTGTCCATCGTTGCGGCTTTGCTTGCGGGTCTTTATCCTGGAATTAAAATGTCCAGAACTTCTCCTGCAAATGCATTGAGGGAAGAATGATAAAATATTTTTTAATCTCGTTAACATTTTTTGTTTTGATTGGATGTGAAAACAACAATAAAAAAGTTGATACGAATAAAAAGCTGGACTTATCAACAGCAATGGGCGACACAAAAAATGAATACTTTGAAAAGGCCATTGAACAAAGAAAGTTCATTTTTCCCCAAGATCATGGCCCACATCCTGAATTTAAAACTGAGTGGTGGTATTTTACAGGAAACTTAACTTCTGAGGATAATAAAAAGCTTGGGTATCAGTTTACAATATTCAGAACAGCATTAAGCAAGAATAAAAACAATAGAAGTTCTGATTGGAATTCAAATCAAATCTATATGGCTCATTTTGCTGTTACTGACATTTCACAAGACAAATTTTATTTTCAGGAGCGATTCAGTCGTGATGGAAATGAACTTGCGGGTGCACAAATAAATCCGCTCAAAATTTGGCTGGAAAATTGGCAAGTAGTTCAACTAGGTAACAAATACATTTTTGATCTACCAGTTCTGAATATAAAAGCAAAAACTGAAACTTCTGAAATTAATTTTAATCTTGAATCAATAAAACCATTGGTATTACAAGGTGATACTGGATTAAGCCAAAAGGGACAAGAAATAGGGAACGCATCTTATTATTATTCTTACACTCGACTAAAAACATCTGGCAAAATAGTTTTGGAAGGAAAAAAATTTAATGTAAATGGTTTTTCCTGGATGGACCGCGAATGGAGCACAAGTGCATTAAGTGAGAATCAAAAAGGGTGGGATTGGTTTGCTTTGCAATTGAATGACAATACAGAAATTATGTATTACCAAATGAGAAAGACCGATGGGACTCCAGACAATTTCAGCAAAGGAGTAGTTGTCAATCAGAATGGCACATCTGAAATAATAAAAAAAGAAGAGGTTACTTTAAATATTACAAAGGATTGGGAAAGTCCGGACGGAACAATTTACCCATCGGGATGGAAGTTGAAAATACCATCAAAAAACATTGATCTTAATATTTATCCAGCAATAAAAAATCAATTTATGGATGTTACAATCATATACTGGGAAGGATCTGTGAAAATTGAAGGCACAAAAAATGGTTCCAAAATAAACAGCAGGGGTTATGTTGAACTCACTGGCTATTAACATAAATTAAAATCCTTAGGAAGTACAAATGATTTTAACAATAGAAAATATTAGGAAATTTGAAAAAATATATCGCGCAAATTTTATCAATTCGATTTCCGGTTTTAAAAGTGCAAATTTGATTGGGTCTATTTCTGCTAAAGGAAATACAAATCTTGCGATATTTAATTCGGTAATTCATGTGGGTGCAAATCCCCCAGCACTTGGATTTTTAATGCGACCGGTTTCAGTTGAAAGGCACACATACAATAACATTAAAGAAACTGGTTATTACACCATCAATCATATCAATAAAGAAATATTTAAAAAAGCACATCAGACATCAGCAGGATATGATGAGAATGTTTCTGAATTTGATGAATGTGGATTAAACCCTGAATTTGATGATGAGTTTCCAGCACCTTTTGTAAAAGAAGCAAAAATTAAAATAGGATTAAGGTTTATTGAAGAGAACGAGATTAAATATAATGGAACAATTTTTATTGTAGGTGAAATTGTTGAGATAATTGTCCCAGATGATGTGGTTGCAAAGGATGGATATGTGGATATTGAAAAGGCAGGAACAATTGCAATCAGCGGACTGGAGGGTTATCATGAAACCAAAAGAATTGCTCGTCTTTCTTATGCAAAGCCAGGGATCGAATTAAAAAAAATAGAATAATTTAAGATAGGGATTGAAGATAATTTTCGGCAGAATTTAAAAGCCTTTGTTTTTTATTCACATCCATTTTATCAAATGTTTTTATCAGCATGCCCAATCTTGGATTCGAAAGGAAAAACTTTCTGTGCTTATTCATAAATCGCCAGAACAAGCCATCCCAGACTAGTTGCCAATCTCCTTTCTTATAATTGCTCATTTTCATCAAATAATTACTACCGCTGATGTAAGGTTTGGTCGCCATTAGACCACCATCAGCAAACTGACTCATTCCATAAACATTCGGGACCATTACCCAATCATAAGAATCGATGAATAATTCCATGAACCAACGGTAAACATCATCTGGATCAAATTCACATAGAAGCATAAAATTTCCCAGAACCATCAACCGTTCAATATGATGGCAATAACCTGTATCCAAAACTTTTTTAATTGTTATATCAAGCGGATCAATTCCGGTATTTCCATCCAAAAAGCTCTCAGGAAGTTTTCTTTTAAATTTCCAAAAGTTTTTTGTTCGCTGTTTTGTTCCTGAAGTTTCATAAATACCTCTGATAAATTCCCTCCATCCGATAATTTGTCGTATAAAACCCTCCGGGGAATTTATTGGTATGTTATTATCCGCAGCAAAGAGGACAGCTTGATTAACAACGTATTCGGGAGTTAATAAACCAGCATTCATTAAGGGAGATAACAAGCTATGATGAAGAATATTTTCATTTGATACAATGGCGTCCTCATATGGACCGAACTCTTTAAATCTTATGTCCAGAAAATGCTTTAGCCACTTTTTGCTTTCATTAAAAGTAACCGGGTAAATGAGTTTTTCATTAATAGAACCATAATTATCGGGAAAATGTTTCTCAACATATGCCAGTGCTTCGCGGTAGAACTTATTAACTCTGGGGAAACTAATTGCAGGTGGTTTTTTGTCCCTAGGATATTTTAATCTGTTCTCCGAATCATAGGTCCATTTCCCCCCGACTGGAGAACCGGTATCATCCAGTAAAATCCCGAGCTTTTTTCTTTGCTTAGTATAAAAATCAGTTTGTGAATATTTTTTCTTCCCCTTAAAATACTCTGTGATTTCATCTTTCGAGTTTAAGAACATTGGAGAATTATAGCGTTGAATTTTTATTCCGCAACTATCAGCAGTATCATTAATTCTTTTTTCAAGCCAGTTGTCCACAACCTCAACTAAAAGAATTTCATTAACCCCATTCTCTTTTATATTTGGAATTAGATTTCGAATATCAGAGAGCTTGTCACCCGATTCAATATAAACTACTTTATGGTTTTTCTTTTTAAGAAAGGATTGATAGAACTTCATCGAAGCGCGATGCAAAAGGAGCTTTTGTTTGTGGAATTTATACTGTCTGAAAAACAGAGCTTCTTCTACCAGGTAAACAGTTCTGTTTTTGGCCAATGCAGGATGATGCTCGAACAGTTGATGAGGAAAAATTAGAGCGGCATTCTTCATTTGTGAAATTTCGAATTGCAATTAATAGATAAGTAAGACCGGTTAAGGTAAGTGATAAAACTTTTTAGGTTGAGTATTTCCACCTTAACCGGCTAAGTTTTTTCTTATATAAAGCTATTTTTTGTTCACAAAAGCCGAATACATCCAAACAAGCTTCTCCTGTGCCCGAATATAATCACTCATAAGGGCGTTGGTTCCCTCATCATTTGCTTCGGCTGATAAATCAAGAAGATCACGCTGAATCATTATAATAATTTTAAACGATTCTATTATTTCTCTTACTGCTTTAATACCATCTGATACCTCATTACTTTCTACTATCTTAGATGTTTTCTTATAGTCAGAGTATCTATGTTTTGGAGCGTATCCAAGAGTTAAAATTCTTTCCGCAACCTCATCGATTTTAATAAATAAATCATTGTACAATTCCTCAAATTTCAAATGAAGTTCAAAGAATTTTTCACCCTTTATGTTCCAATGATAACCGCGTGTATTTTGATAAAAGATTGAGTAGTTGGCAAGAAGGGAGTTTAACTTATCAGCTAATTTTGATGACTTTTGTAAATCAAGCCCGATTGAATTTAGAGTTTTCATATGATTATTCCTTTTTTAATGGTTTATTTTGCAAATACCTTTTATACTATTACAACAATTTTATAGGTGAAACAATTCCCATTTTTTGCTTACCGGTATAAATAAAGCGTGAATTTGTTCTAAATCACAAACTTTTTGATTTCTTACTAATAACCAAAGTATATACTTTTTAGACAAATATTAAAATCAGAGAAAGCACTAAAAAAGAAAATGCAGGAAATGATTTTATGAGTGAATCCTTAACCTTGATGTGCATTACAATAGCGCCGAGCATTAAAACTGCTATACCAGCTGCTACCGGAATTATTAAACTTGGTAACCAGATTCCCGCAATTAAAAGCGCAGCAAGTGTGAGCTTTAAAAAACCTATTAGTTTCATAAACCAAAGAGGTAAACCATAAGCCTCAAATTCTTCTTTCATACTATTTGCAGTTCCACCACGCCAGCTTGTCGGCTTTCCAAAACGCAGTATCCAAACATTAAAAATTGAAGCTGCAATTATTATTTGAATAGCTATTTTAACCCATTCCATTTTATTATTCCTATTATTTATGCTATAAAAATTGTGTTTTCCCCAATTTTTTTCATTCAATATATATAACATTTAAAAAGACGTATAAATTCAATAACATAAAAAACAACGATGAGAAAGAAAGCTAAAAGCCATCTTTTACTTTAATCCTGGTTCCAAATCCTAATAGCATCAACAAAGCCAATCCACCAGAAGAAATCAGCAAGATAAGACTAAACTTTAGACCCACCAACATACCAATACCACCTAGCAGTTCAAGCGCTCCTGTTATTAACGTAAACTTTTCTAATCCAAATCGTTTAAATTCATTTTGCATTTCTGGTGATACAAACAAAAGACAGCCATAAATAATAAACGAAACGCCAGAAATTAAAATCAGCAGAGTTAATAATATGTTCATAAATATTTTTTTCTAGCGTTTAAGCCTAGTAATGTTAAATAACTTGCTTGGGTATAACAATCGTTCCCGAGACATCTGGATGAGAAGTTTTCATACTGATTTCAATATCTTTTTTAATTGCTTAAGAATTTTTCACAAATATCCCAGAGTCTCTTTTCATCGGTGGGATTAGTAAAACCACATTCATGTTCTTTTCTATCTTTAAAAAATCCTCCATTGCTCCCAGGAATTTTATCGCTTGATGCAAGCCAGACAATGGTATCCGCTCCCTGCTTGATCGTTCTTCCACCAACAAGTCCGAATGTATTTAGAATAATTTTGTTTCCGACTTTTTGCTCTCTGAATAAATCTGTTTTGGGAACGAAGCCGGGCGTCATCGAATAAACGGAAATATTATCGTTTATTAGTTTTTTGGTCCACTCCCGCGTTAACATTCTGTTAGCTTGCTTAGATTGTTTATATGCCGCGGTAAGATCGTATTTTCTTTTATCAAAATTGATATCATCCAAATTAAGACCACCTGCATAATCAGAAGCAACATTAATTATTCTGGAAGGACTTGCATTTCTTAATGAATCTACGAGCAACTTGGTTAAGAGATGATGCCCGAGAACATTAACTGCAAAAGTCATCTCAGCGCCTTTGTCATTTAATTTTTTAGTCTGAGACATTATACCGGCATTGTTAATTAATACATCAAGTTTAGTCTCTTCTTTTTTAAATGCTTCAGCAAACTTTGTAATTGATTGAGCGGAGGAGAGTTCTAATTCTTTTACAAATATGTTTTCATTTTTTGTTTCAACGATTAATTCATCTTTAACTTTATTTGCTGAATCCACCGAGCGGCAAGCCATATATACTTTAGTTCCTAACTTTGCAATTTCCTTAGTGGCCGCTTTGCCGATTCCGCGGTTAGCACCCGTTATTATTACTACCTTATTTTTCATTTTTTACTTTAATTATATTTCTCAATAATCAATCAGAATAATCTGGAACTATTTTTCTCTGAAATTAACTATGTTTTTTGCCATCCCATTAAAAACAAAATAGTGAAATGGTAAAACAGAATACCAGTATAGTCTCCCAAATAAACCCTTAGGACGAAATGTTGCAATTTGCTGCAAGAAATTTTTTCCATCCTGTTCGAGTATTTTAAACTCGAGCCACGCCTCTCCCGGTAGTTTCATTTCTGCATAGAGAAGTAAGCGTTTGCTTTGTTTGTCTGCAGCAAGCACACGCCAGAAATCCAGCTTATCGCCGGTATAAATTTCATTTTTATTTATTCTGACTCTTCTTAAACCAACACCGCCTAAAATTTTATCTAAGAATCCGCGCAAATGCCACAGCCAATCTCCGTAATACCATCCGCGCTCACCACCAATTGACCAGATGTTATCTACTACTTGTTCAACATCTGATGTAATTTCTTTTTCTCTTTTATCAATAAAGCATCCATTGGTTGGAACATTAACGTGCTCGAGTAATGAATCATCAGAATAGCTCGAAACAAGTGAATCCTTCCAACTGGACACAACATTGTTATGCTCAATTTTTTGGAATGCAAGCTGCACAGCTTCTTTATATGTGAATGGCTTTATATTTAACATTTTTTCAAGATCATTTTCCTTTGCAACAACTTCTATTTTCATACTATTAACTAGATTTATTGCAAGCATATATGATGTTGATGTAACAAAGTAAAGCCAGTAAGATGAAAGGCGAGGTGTCATAACAGGAACGGTAAAAATAAATCTTTTTAATCCCCGAATCTCTGCAAATTGTAAAAGCATTTCTTTGTAAGATAAAATATCTGGTCCGCCAACATCATATGATCTATTAAACGTTTCAGGCTTAAGTAAAACTCCTGAAAGATATTCCAATATGTTTATGATTGCTATTGGCTGATGTCTTGTGTTTAGCCATTTGGGAGTAATCATAAGGGGAAGCTTTTCAACAAGATCACGAATGATCTCAAAAGATGCGCTTCCTGATCCGACTATAATTCCCGCCTTTATAGATGTTAGGGGAATATTGCTTTGTGATAATATCTCTTCCACTTTTTTTCTGGATGCAAGATGCTTAGAAAGTTTTTCTTCATTTGTAATTCCGCCAAGATAGATTAGTTGCTTTGCGGATGTTTGTTGAACTAGCCTGACAAAATTATTTGCAGATAATTCCTCAAGTGAGCCAAAGTCTTTGATATTAGAACTCATCGAATGAATAAGATAATATGCGGCATCAATATCTTTAATGAGATCTGATGAAGGAATATCTTTTAGAAAATCAATTTCAAATAAAGAAACGTTTGGATGATTATATACACCTTCTGATGGAAATCGATTTCTATTTCTAACGCAGCAAACAACGGTGTGTCTTTGTTCTATCAAAACAGGGAGGAGCCTTTTGCCAATATAACCAGTAGCACCTGTTAAAAGTATTTTCATATATCCTTAAAATATTATATCAATTAAAACATTTATAGTGGGTAGATAATTCAAAAACAGTAAAAAAACTAACATTTTAATGCATTTTGAAATTTTATATTAAAAAGGACTTGATTTTTTGCTATCAATATGATATCATTACAATATCAATAATTAAAAGGAACAGAAAAATGGAAAAAATAGCAGAAAAACAAGCAAATAAGACAAATGGCTTTTTGATGCTTTTTATTTTGTTAGTCCTTAATGGCCCTGGAGGTTTATTTGTTCATAGGGATTATTCAAACCAAAAACACTACAAATTCTCTGGTATTTCATTCCGCTTATATTAATAATAATAATTGTCTTAAGTGGATTTATAGTTGTGCAGCCAAACGAGTGCCGCGTTCTTATTTTCTTCGGTAAGTATATCGGAACAGTTCGTAATTCCGGGTTCTGGTGGATAAATCCTTTTACTCTAAAGAAAAAAATATCTTTGAGAATAAGAAATTTTAATAGCGATAAAATTAAAGTAAATGATTTACATGGTAACCCAATTGAAATAGGAGCTGTTGTTGTTTGGAAAGTAATTGACTCTGCAAAAGCAGTTTTTGATGTGGAGAATTATGAAGAGTTTGTTGATATACAAAGCGAAACAGCAATCCGCTCACTCGCATCTGAATATCCTTATGATACTGATGACGAGAGCAAAGCATCTTTAAGGGGAACTCCGCAGGAGATTGCTGAGAATTTAAAAGGACAGCTAGAAAAAAGACTTGAGGTTGCTGGCGTTGATATTTTAGAATCAAGAATCAGTCATCTTGCATACGCGCAGGAAATTGCACAAGCAATGCTAAGAAGACAACAGGCTCAGGCGATAATTGCAGCGAGACAAAAAATTGTTGAGGGCGCAGTTGGAATGGTTCAAATGGCGTTAAAGTCTTTAAGCGAACAAAATATTGTTACGCTTGACGAGGAGAAAAAAGCTACAATGGTGAACAATCTTATGGTTGCACTTGTTTCAGAAAACGATGTGCAGCCGGTAATCAACACGGGAACGTTGTATCAATAATCAGAAATTTATCAATGATCCTTTTAACGAATTATATTGGTCAAACGCTTACATTCAATCAACCAAAAATTACGAAGCGTGAATTTGAGCTGACTTCATCTGAGGAAGTATTGGCGAAGATGATCTTTCCTAAGTTACTCAGTAACAGTGCTGTGGTTGAAGGATTTGACGGGAAGTGGGAAATAAAGCAACCAAGTATCTGGAGATCAGAGTTAGGAATTTATAAGTACGGATATCAAATGCCTTTTGCAAAGTATGTCTCAAATTTCTGGAAGACAAAAGGAATCATTGAACTGCCAAAAGGTGCGCGGTTGAATTGTAAATCGGGACGACTTAAAAATCCTTTTGAAGTTTATTCTTCAAGTGGTGAAATCCTTATGATGTATGCCAATAAGTTTTCACTGAAAGGCAGAACTTCAGTGACAATTGAAAGGAGGGTTGAGTTAATTGATAAATATCCCTGGATTATAATGCTTGGATGGCATATTGTTTTACAGAATAGAAAGGGTCGGGCACGTGCCGCTGGTTTATAATTTTTAAAATTACGATTTAATGCTATGCCGGAAAAGAAGAAATTTTTATTAAGAATAGATGAGAATGTTCATGCCGCTCTTGAAAAATGGGCGGCTGATGATTTAAGAAGTATTAATGCACAGATTGAGTTTCTGCTTACGCAAGCAGTTAAAAATGCCGGTAGAACAAAATCGGTAAACCCAAACGAACCACACGCTGATCAGCCACAAAATCCCGAATAAAACGAAGTGAATTGATTATTACCTTCTCTTGCTTGTTCCCCCCAATCCAAGCACACCTAAAATACCCCGAGCTAATTCACGAGCTATTGTTCTACCCACTTGCTTTGTTGTGGTGCTGGTAAGAACTTTTTCAAAAGTACTTTTTTCCTGTCTGGGTCTTCCTCGTGATTGTCTTTGGTGGATTATACTTTGGAAATGGTTTATTCTTCGGCACTTGGGAAACCTCAAGTTTTCTGTTCAACATTTCATATGCGCTTTCTCTGTCAATTGTTTCATTGTACTTTGGAAGCAACCTTGATTTCCTGACGACCTCATCAATTTCATCATCAGTTTAAAATATCCATTCTCGACTGAGGTGCTCTAAGCAGTGTTGCTGCAAGCGGAGTTGGCACACCTTTTTCATTCAAGCGCGGTAATGGCTGCTTCACCAATTCCTAGACGATGTTAACATTTCATCAGTTTTATAATATTCTGAGATAGGATAATTCTCTGCAGTTAGTTTTATCATCTGCCGGTCTTTTGCTGTAAATGCCCGTAAGGCATGTTGAACTTTCAAACCAAGTTGTGAGAGAACACTCGCCGGAACGTCAGTTGGATTTTGTGTGCAGAAGAAAACCCCAACGCCTTTAGATCGAATAAGTTTTATAATTGTTTCGATCTGTTCGAGCAGTGCCTTGGAAGCTTCTTTAAATATAAGGTGAGCTTCATCAATAAAAATTACAAGCTTCGGCTGTGCAA
>CAVYHS010000002.1:0-8776 GCA_963768365.1 uncultured Ignavibacteriaceae bacterium
ATTGGCGATAATAGAGTAGATCTCTATTGGAATGAAAACAGAGACGCCGACCTTGCGGGTTACAATATCTACTTTAGTTATTCTTATGATGGTGAGTATCAAATAATTGGTTCATCGCCGTATAATTATTTTATTGATGATGAAGCAGTTAATGGTAATAAATATTATTATGCAGTAACAGCATACGATTACAACGGCAACGAAAGTGAATTAAGCCTTGATGTAGTTTATGCAACAGCAAGACCGGAAGGTTTTAACCAGTCAATTTTTGACTTTAGAAGATTTCCGAACAATTCGGGTTACTCATTCTCTCTTTATTCTGTTGTTGCTTATGATAATATTGATGTGGATTTCTTCTTTGAAAATTATCAGGGCACATTTTACCTTGATGTTTATGAAGATACTGATATTCAGGATCTGGGACCTACAGTTGATATTTATGATATTCCTTACGCTCCAACATCAGGATGGTCAACAACCAAGGATGCGATTGCATTAGTTGGTCACACATACGTGATCTGGACTTGGGACAATCATTATGCGAAGATTCGGATATCTAATATTACAAATGAAAGAATAGTGTTTGATTGGGCTTATCAAACAGTTGAGGGCGAAAGACAATTAAAACCTTCGGTAAACGGCAGCAGGAATGCACTCGTAAAACAATGGAATAGATAGCACGATGGGGCAATTGCCCCATCTCTTTTTATAGATTTATGATTGAATTTAATTAAATTAGGGACAAATGAAGACAGTATTTTTTATATCCGTTGTAATTTTATCCGTGACCTTTAGTAATCTTTCATTCTCTCAGGATGATAATATTAAGCAAAACCTCAATTCAGAAATTAAAATAAAAATACAAACGATCATTTTTAATGATATCGAATCAGGTATTCTAACGAATGATGTTAAAAAAATTTCAAAGTACTTTTCCCCTCAACCTTATATAAGTTTAATTAATGGCGTGAATGGTTATTACTCCTCAAACCAGGCATATTATATTCTTGAGGATTTTTTCACCTCCTACAAAGTTGTTTCTTTTAAAATTGATGAAACGAAAACTGAAAAATCTGTTTCTTATGGAAAGGGAGATTATTACTTCGAAAAAAAAGGCAAAAGAGAGGTTGCTCACTTGTACGTAACTATAAGCAAAACTGGAAGTAAATGGCATATTACGCAAATTTCAATTAACTGATGATTAAAAAAATATTAGCATACTTTAAAGGCGATAGAAAATATTTTGCTATCGTCTTTTTTATTTTAGCTCTGATTTTTGCAGTTGGTCTTATCGCTCCGATTCTGATAGAAAATAAAAAAGAAAAATGGGATGCCGAATTATCGGATAAAATCATTGAGATTGAAGAAGGAGTGAAAGGTCTGCTGGCTGAAAATGAATCTCGACTTATATCAGCAAAAGATCGCATTAAAAATGAACTTCATCAAACATTAATTACTCCTGATTATGAGTATGGAAAATTAATATCACTTGTAAACAATAAGATTTTTGAAAACTACTCAGTTGAAATTGTTGCACCTAATGGCAAGATCATAGCGTGGAATAACAATCTGGCTATTGAACAAGATGAAATATTTCCTTTTGTTTATCCAATCAATGAGGTGCACTTTTTTAATTCTCCGTTAATCACATATCTCAACATAATCGATACAGTAATACTACACTCGGATAGATTCTATCTGGTTTTGAGCACACCTATTGAGAAGCATTATTCTTTGCAGAATAAGTATTATGTTGATATTAGTTTCAGTGAAGAATTATCCAACAGATTTAATACTCTCTTTAATGTTTTCTATGATCCATATGCATCGCCTTCAAAGGATGGAAGGAAACATTCTTTAATCCTTTTAAATTCTGAAAAAAGTAAAATTGGACTTGTAAGTTTCTTCAAACCATCATTGAATATCAAAATATCTGAAATACAGGAGACTGCAACTGGAATACAGATTTTATTAATGGTGATCGGGATATTTTTTCTGACACTTGGAATGAAGTCTGATTTCCAGACTATAAAGAGGAAATCCCTCAGATTTATAGTGTTGTTAATTTATTGTGCCGGAATACGATCAATTCTATTTTGGTCAGGATTTCCATCCAGGTATCTTGAAAGTCCCCTTGTTGATCCCTCATATTTTTCTTCTACTTTTGCCTCGGGAATTGTCAAAACTCCGATTGAGTTTTTCATCACAAACATCTTTCTAGTAATTATCGGAATTAACTTTTTCCTTTACGTTCTTCAATATTTTAGAGAGAAAGACTCTGGTAAATTTAAACTGTTAAAGTTTATCATTTCTCCCGCGATTGCAATTCTTTCATTCTATACTATGCGTGGATTGGCAGCATCGATTAAGAGTGTCGTCTTCGATTCAACTATTCGTTATTTTAAGGAACCGGATTTAATTCCGAGCCTTCCAACTCTTTTAATGAATTTGAACATACTAATATTCACATTGGCTTCGCTGTTTGTGATTATTGCTTGTATTCTCCTGTTAGGAAAATATTTAAAGCTATTAAAGGGTAAAATATCAATCTTCAACTTCAGTGCTATCTTTATTTTACTTCAAGTTTCTTGCTTCATATTTTTTATAAAGCAGCCGGAGCCACTGATTACATTATTTATGTACTTTATTTTTTTCTCACTCATATTTCTCGTAATCGCTAATCTTTATTTTCGTGAAAAACATATTTCTGTAAGTGTAATTTATGCCTCTATTATAGCTTCTGTAATTGCAATCTCAATGCTTAATTATTTTAATTTGGAACTTGAGAAAAGATCTTTAAAAGTAATAGCCTATGAGGTGAATAGAGCTAATAAAGAATTACTGTCTTATCTCGTTGATGAAACTCTGAGAAATTCGGTAGAGAATGATAAATTAGTTTCATCGTTGCATCGACTGAATTCGAATTATGATTCTGAAGCTTTCATAGCATGGAGTAAAAGTTCATTACAAAGAGAATCATTGAGCTCCGAAGTTGTTATTTTTGATCGGAATTTCAAATCACTTGGAAAATTTACCGTTGGTTTTGATGAAATAGTTAATTACAAAAAACTATACACCAAAAAATCTGAAAAATCGGTTAATAGCGAAGAGATTCCAATATCAGCACCGGCAGGACTTGGTTTTGCTGGAGTTGTTCCGGTTGAGAAAGACAATATCAACACTGGCTATATTGCCGTAGCAGCTAAGTTTAGTGTTGAAAATCTTGGCGCTGCAGAATTACCAGATTTCCTTGAATCAAATAAAGCGGCACTGGGCTCAGTTGTTGATTTAAATCTTATTAAGATTTTTGAATTTTCGGACAACAAATTACTGCAGGCACGAGGAAATATTTTTCCCTCAAAAGAGTTACGTGAACAAATATTTAAAGCTAATTTAACAATCTACGGGGATGGCTGGGTAAACCTTTCCTTCTACGGTGAAGATTACATCGCGTTCATCTTAAAAAATAATTTAGATGGTTTGGAAAAAACTACTGTAGTAGCAATAAAAGAGAAAGAAATTACCTGGAGTCTTTACAACTTCTTCAAGATCTTTTTAGTTCATTCAATATTTATTCTACTTCTTGTTTTAATACTTATAAGTTTTAGATATCTTAATTTGAAGTATTCATTCAGAATGAAACTTCTTGGGGCGTTCTTATTAGTATCAATTATTCCGATTGTTGCACTTGCTGCTTACAATAGAGAAGTAGTAAAGGAAAGAACAAGTTCAGCAATTTTCAATGAGCTGAGCAAAAGGTCTGAATATCTTGAAAACCACATTAATGCTCAAAAAACAAAATACCCGGATAGAGATTTTCAAACTGCATTTGAGAATGCAGCCAAAGAATTAAAAATTGCTTTTACCATTTACGAGAACTCTGAAGAAATTTATAGCTCACGAAGTGAGTATTATGACAACACTTTGCTATCAGATAAACTTAATTCTGAGGTCCACTATAATTTGAATTACCTGAGTTATCGTGAATTACTTACAAGTGAGTCTTTAGATAATTATGTTTATGATGCTTACTATAGAAAAATAGATTTTGGAAACAGATCTTTCAT
This sequence comes from uncultured Ignavibacteriaceae bacterium, assembly GCA_963768365.1. Taxonomy (GTDB): domain Bacteria; phylum Bacteroidota; class Ignavibacteria; order Ignavibacteriales; family Ignavibacteriaceae; genus IGN2. The sequence continues at coordinate 4,068 of CAVYHS010000002.1, forward strand.
TATTGGTGTGAACGATGCGTTTAATAGAATTGAATTATCGTATTCACCAGTTGATGCTGACGTATTTTTATTTGGTGTTTATTCTTTTGCTGTAATAATTATTACACTGTTGAGTACACTTTTTGCAAATCAAATCTCATCACCAATCAGACAGCTAACAAGGGCAACTAATGCAGTAGCGCAAGGGGATTTAAATATTCAACTAATCAATAAAGAAAAAGGTGAGTTGAAGGAACTTCTCGATGGTTTCAATGCAATGACCAGTGAACTTCAAAAAAACCAGAACGATATTGCGGAGCTAGAGAGAGAAAATGCCTGGAAGGAAATGGCAAAGCAGGTTGCTCATGAAATTAAAAATCCGCTTACTCCTATGAAACTTTCAGTTCAGCAGCTTGTTGCGGCTTATAATGATAAAAAAACCGAATTTGATGATATCCTAAAAAAACTTTCACACGCATTATTGAATCAAATTGATAATCTTAGCTTGATTGCATCAGAGTTTTCATCTTTTGCAAAAATGCCTAGTCTTAAGCTGGAAAAATTTGATCTAATTCCAATAATGAAAGATACAGTTCACCTCTTTGGAGATGAAGAAGCGGAAATAAAATTTACTACGAATGTGGAGAAAGTTATTGTTGAATCTGATAATTCACAATTGCGTCGAATGTTTATCAATCTGATTAGAAATTCTATTCAGGCCAAAGCCCGGATCATTACCATTAATTTGTCAACTGAAAGTCATCACTCGGTAATTGATATTACAGACGATGGATTAGGGGTAACTCCTGAAAATAGAAATAAAATTTTTGAAACTAATTTTACAACAAAAGAAAAAGGGCTTGGTTTAGGATTGAAACTGATTAAAAGATTTCTGGAAAACACGGGCGGAGAAATTAAACTTCATTCTTCTTCAACTGCCGGAACAGTTTTCAGGATAAAGATTCCTATAAAAAGTACATAATAAAGACCTCCCTATGAACGTCCTTACTCCTCATCAGAGAAAAGCACTCAATATTGAAAAGTCAATCTCTCTTACTGCGAATGCTGGATCAGGTAAAACCTTCGTTCTTGCTCAAAGATTTCTTGAAATAATACTTACTACTTCAACTCCGCTAAATCAGGTTGCAGCAATTACATTTACTGATAAAGCTTCCGGAGAATTATATAAAAGAATTTCTGTCGAATTAAATAATCTCGCATTAACTATCGCCAAGCCAGAACTTAACCATAGAATTGAAAAAATTAGAAAGCAACTTGTATCGGCAAAGATATCTACCATACATTCCTTTTGTATTGATCTTCTAAAAAAATTTCCTGTCGAAGCATCACTTGATGCTAACTTCTCTACAATAGATGAACATAAAGCAGCAGAATTAGTCGACTTATCAATCGAAAGTATTTTGAGAGAATTATTGAAAGATTCAGATAAGCAATCGGATGTTAAACTACTTGTCAGGCTTTTGGGTTCGATGCCGAGATTAGTTGCTGCATTATCTGATTTGATTGGCAAAAGAAAAAATGTTCTCAACTTGATTGATAAGTATTATTCATCAGGTGAAAAAGCTATAACAGATCAACTTTTTAGGATGTTCAAATCAAATGTTAAAATATTATTTGAAAATGAATTGCCAGATAGCTTGACCCATCTCAACATTATCAATAACCAGGTATTTCAAATAAATCCCAAAAATGAGTTGGCGAAAGTTATAAAAATTGCTTTAACTAATATTAAAGATGCGGATGATGAAATAAGTAAATTAATAAAACTCAAAGAACTAAGTGATAAAGTATTAACTAAAGGTAGTGATATCAGGAAACAAGGATATCTTCCTTCAGGAAACAGAGATAAAGTCCAAAATTCAATTAAGATTGTGGAAGATTTTTTTAATCAACTGAGTGAGATAAAACTCACTGAAAATCATAATAAAATCGAGAAGGAACTGGCACGATACATCCTGGCTCTAATTAATGTTTTTCAGAATGTATTATCAGCGTATGAAAGTAAAAAGTCGGAATTGGGAGTTCTTGATTTTGAGGATATTCTTATAAAAACAAAAACACTTCTTGAAAATCAATTGGTTAGAAAATCCATATCAGGAAAATTTAAATATCTTTTAGTTGATGAGTACCAGGATACAAACGAGATTCAGTATGAAATATTTCTCCCTCTGGTTGATGATCTGAAAAGAGGCAACCTGTTTATTGTGGGAGATGAAAAGCAGGGCATTTATCGCTTCCGCGATGCAGAACTTCAGGTGTTTTCAAAAACAAAAAAAGATATTCAAAATGTCCATGGTGCAGAATCACTACTGACTCTTCCTGATAGCTTCCGAATGGCTCCAGCTATTTGTTTATTTGTTAATTCTCTTTTCAGAAATTTACTTAAAGAATCCCGTTTAATATTTAATGAAGTCTCAGCTTCTGATCTTGTTTGTGCTCGATCTGATGATTTTAAGGGAAAAGTAGAATTTCTGGTCGCAAATAGCGAAGATACAAATGAAGCAGAGCTTACAGCTAAAAGAATTATCAGTTTGAAATCAGAATTTAAGGATCAGTTGAAGGAGTGGAATGATATAGCAATTCTAGTTCGTAAACGTTCTTCATTTACGGAACTTCAGAAAGCTTTTATTAAATATCAAATACCTTTTAATTTGATTGGCGGTACAGGGTTTTATCAGAAGCAAAGCACAAGCGATATTTATAATTACTTTGCATTTTTATTAAATGACAAAGATGATGCTGCATTAATTGGTCTTCTTCGATCTCCGTTTTTCTTAACCTCTGATGTAGAAATACTTGATCTGTCAACTTATGAAGGTGAATCCTATTGGGAGAAACTTAAAACGGCAGGTTCAATTGAAAAAAATTATTGGCAAGGAATACTTGAATTACTAAATAAGAACAAAGAACTGGTAAACCGTATTAGTACGCCATTACTATTTAGAAAAATATTGAGAGAATCAGACTTTATTTCTACACTTTCTTCACGTATAGATGGCACTCAGGAAATTTCCAATCTCAATAAACTTATTTCAATCACTAATAATTTTTTTAATGATAAATTCAGCACATTGTATGACTATGTTACATTTTTAAGTGATGCCATTTCGGGGACCGAAGACGAATCTCAGGGAAGAATTGATCATGGAAGTATTGGTGTAAATATTCTGACTATTCACCAGGCTAAAGGTTTAGAGTATTCTGCGGTATTTTTATACAAATGTGACGATAAAACTCAATTAAATAAAGTTAAAGCAAAATCATTCACAGTTGATAAAGATTTTGGACTACTCACAAAAGTGCCGGTTGACGAAAATTATTTTGGCACTTATGAATCAACTCCAATAGTAGGTTTATATAATTTTATTGAAGAAAAAAGGGAAATTGCTGAATTAAAAAGATTACTTTATGTGGGTTTAACTCGCGCTAAAGATTTTCTATTTATTACTCAAACTGATGAAGGAAAAATGGCAAAGAAAAATTCTTTTTCAGCAATGTTAATTGAAGGATTAAATCAAGACCTCTCGAGGGACAAGATTACACTCGCAGGAGAACTTACTTTTCTGCAAAAAGAAAATGATAATTTTTTAGATGTCATCAAACCTATTGAAATAGATATCCCGATAATTCATAATGTTGAATTATCAGAAAAGAAAATCGAAACGGTGAGCAACGAGATAAGAACTAAAGAATTAATTTTGTCTGAGATCACAGATCATTCCAAAGGAGAAGTAATATCAGCGACAAGATTTTCAACTTTCTCCAATTGTCCAATGAAATACAATCTATTGTATAATTATAAAATCGGAGATCTGATTCAGCAATCGAAAGATTTACAACAGGTGAATCTGAAAACTACTTCGGAAGAATACAATCGAAACGAGTTGGACTCTCATCTCTTCGATGATCAAAATAACTTATTTGAATACTCAAAATTAAAGGGGGAAATCATTCATTATGCACTAAGAAAAAATTTAAATAAAGATAGCATTTCGTCCTTTGTGGAGGGAAGACTTAAAAAAACTTTAACTGATGAGGTCCCTCAAAAATTACAAGAAGATATTATAGGAGGTCTTCTTAGGTTTTATGAATCGGATGAGTTCAAGTTTATTAATTCGTTTCCGAATTTTCGGAATGAGTTTGAAATATATTTCAAGAAAGGGGATTATTATCTTTTTGGAATTCTGGATAAACTAATTATTTATGAGAAAAAAATAATTATAATTGATTACAAAACTGATAACATTAAAGAAAATGAATTGAATTCGAGAGCAGGAAAATATTTATCCCAGCTTCAATTTTATGCTTATATTGTTTCCCGGCTTTTGACTGAAAAATCATGAGATTGAAGGAAGAATTATTTTTATCAAATATCCTGATATACCCTTTGTATTTAAATACGATGATATTTCAGATAAGAATATCAAGTCTGGCCTTAATTCTATGATAGATTCGATTAGAAATAGTAACTATTCCTTAAATTTGAGTATCTGTAATGATTGTATATTCGCAGATGATAAGTCGCGGTGTATAAAGATTAATTCAGAAAAAATTAACTCAGATTAAACTGGTTTTAAAAATGAATAAGAAATTCAAAGTTATAAGAGACCTGTCACTGGTTGAAAATGAGCTCAGTTCTGCTCAGGGAGGAGTTATCTCAGTATCTCTTAGAAAAGAAAACTTTGCACAATTTGCTACGAACTTTGTTT
>CAVYHS010000003.1:0-92557 GCA_963768365.1 uncultured Ignavibacteriaceae bacterium
TACGCATCCACTGACGCGCTTCGTGGGGCGCGAGGAGGAGGTCGGAATCCTGCTCGAGCGCTGGAGCCGGGCGAAGGAGGGCCACGGCCAGGTCGTCCTGCTGAGCGGCGAAGCGGGCATCGGGAAGTCGCGTCTCGTTCACGAGCTCCGTGAACGTGTCGCCGAGGATCCACACACCTGGCTCGAGTGTCGGGCGTCCACGTTCCACACCAGCAACGCCTTCATGCGGTGAGCCAGCTGATGGAGGAGCGGCTGGGCCTGACACCCGAGGACAAGGTGGAGGAGAAGCTGTCGCGGCTCGAGCGAGGGCTTGGTGCCGTCGGGCTCCCGCCGTCCGAGGCGGTTCCGCTGTTCGTGAGTTTGTTCGAGCTGCCGCTGCCAGAGCGCTATGCGCCGCTGGCGATCAGCCCCGAGGCCTGCCGGCAGCGTACGCTCGAGAATGCGTCTGTGAAGGAAACACTAAGCAACATATTTGTTGTTCCAAATGTTTGTAAGGTCCACGTAGTTCCTCCGTTTGTGGTTCTAAGGATTATTCCGCCATCAGAAGGATCCCAACCAACAGCAGTTCCGTTATTTGCATCTGCAAAGAAAACATCGAACAAAAACAATGATATTCCACTAGTTTGTTCGATCCACGTAATTCCTCCGTTTGTTGTTCTGAGGATTATTCCTCCTTCAGCAGGATTATAACCAACAACTGTTATATCGTTTGTATCTGTGAAGAAGACGCCTGACCAAGTAGTAGTTCCAGTTCCACCAGATTGCCATGTCCAATTCATCCCTCCGTTTGTAGTTCTTAGGATTGTCCCACCCTCACCAACAGCCGCTCCGTTATTTGCATCTATGAAGAAAACACTTAATAAGGAGTTTGTTGTTCCACTTGTTTGTGTGGTCCATGTAGTTCCTGCGTTTGTGGTCTTGAGAATTGTTCCACACCCACCGACAGCCCAACCAACATCAGATGAAACAAATATCACACTCAACAAACTATTTCCTTGCTGAAGGGGATTCTGCCAAAACCAACCCTCTTGAGCAAGTGCAGTGAATTGTAAAACAAGAAATGCAATTAAAAGTAAAGATAAGTTTTTCATAACAGCCTCCTTGCAGGTTATAAATAATATATTACTCTAAACCTCAGAAAGATTTATTATGGTAAGAATATTCTGGAAATGCTGTAATCCGCTCCACAACTCCTTCCAAGGTTTGTAGAGAATATTTACGATTTTATATTGCAAAAATTAATTGACAGAAGCAACTATTGGTTAACGATTGGCAAGTAATAAAGAAAGATAAGTTAATTAAATCAGTCGTTAAAATAGTTCAGGATTAAAGAAACAATTATTTATGGCAAAAGGATGGATATCCCAAACGCAAGATTTTGACGATGAAGATCATCTCGGTGCTAAAATGGATTTTTTAAAGATAATGGCCCACCTCAAGTGCATCCCCAGCAATTAAATTTGTAATTTGTTACTCTTTAGTTATTCGCATTGAGCTAAGTATTTAGAATATAATAACTTACATCTCTATATTTATAAAGCAATAAAAAAGCCCGCTAAAAAGCGGGCTTGTTAAATATATTATTGTACTACCTCAACTAACTTTTTCTTCTGTTTTCTCAACTATATACTTTGCTTTTAATTCTTGTATAACTTTTTCAGTCCATTTAGGTGGTACGCACCAGGTTCCCATCAAAATCAATGAAAGCAATAAAAAGAAAACGATATGCTGACGTATTCTTTTAGCAAGCTTTTTAATTTTGATTGTATAGTTAGATTTTAAACTCATCATGAATTAGGGTTTTTCCATATAAATAAAAAAGGCTGTCTTTAACATCAGACAGCCAAAATAATGATTAATCGATATTTAAAGTATATCTATCTTTTTCGGTTTCACTTTTTCGTGCTTTGGAAGAGTTACAATCAACTGACCATTATCATATTTTGCACTGATCTTTGTTTCATCAATCGAATCTGATATTTTGAATTTTCTAAAATAATTACCTACCTCATTTTCATTCAGAATATAATTCCTGTTTACGGCTTCATCATAATTAATTTTACCGAAAATAATCAGCGAATCATTAATAACTTTTACCTGGACTTTGCTGCGTGGTACTCCAGCCATATTCGATATTAGCATAAACTCATCAGGATTTTCATAAATATCAGTTGAGGGTAAAACACTGTTTTGGGTACTTAGTATTTCTTCAATTGAATGATTACTTAGATTTCTAATAGCTATAATTTCTTTATTCTGTGACATTTTGCAGTTCCCTTTCTATTTAATCGTTTCACAAGAAAATTAAAGAGGGATCAAATGTTGATTTGATCCCTTTAGAATATCTATTCCTTGTCTTTGTTTTCTTTGTTATCGTTATCGTCTACAACCTCATAGGAAGCATCCTGAACATTATCTTTCTGTTCCTTCGGCTGCTCTCCGCCATCGGAAGTTTGCTGCTGTTCTGCTGTCTGCTGACCTGCCTGCTGATAGAGCTGTGAAGCAATTTCATTCCAGACTTTATTCAATGACTCAGTAGTAGTCTTCATCTGGTCTGAATTATTTGTAGCGATCGCATCTTCTACTTTCTTAATTTCTGCCTCAAGTTTTGATTTAGCATCATCAGAAAGTTTATCTTTCATTTCTTCCATTTGCTTCTTAGTTTGAAATACTAGGCTATCGGCTTGGTTACGTATATCAACGCTTTCCTTCTTCGTTTTGTCTTCTGCTGCGTGTTCTTTTGCATCACGTTTCATCTTTTCTATTTCTTCATTGCTCAAACCACTTGAAGAAGTTATCCTAATACTCTGCTCTTTATTGGTTGCCTTATCCTTAGCGTTGACGTGAAGAATACCATTAGCATCAATGTCGAATGTAACTTCAACCTGAGGGACACCTCTTGGTGCAGGTGGAATTCCATCTAAATGAAATCTGCCAAGCGTTCTGTTATCATTCGCCATTGGTCTTTCACCCTGTAAAATATTAATTTCTACTGATGGCTGATTATCTGATGCAGTCGAGAATACTTCGCTCTTTTTAGTTGGAATTGTCGTGTTTGCATCAATCAGTTTTGTCATTACTCCACCAAGAGTTTCAATTCCAAGTGATAGTGGAGTGACATCAAGAAGCAGAACATCTTTTACATCACCTGCTAATACTCCACCCTGGATTGCAGCACCAACTGCAACAACTTCATCAGGATTAACTCCTTTGTGTGGTTCTCTTCCAAACAAATCTTTTACAAGCTGTTGAACCATTGGTATTCTGGTTGAACCACCAACCAAAATTACTTCATGTATATCCGAAGGAGTAACATTTGCATCTTTTATTGCCTGCTGACACGGGACTTTAGTTCTATCAACAAGATCATGAATTAACTGCTCAAATTTTGCACGTGATAAATTTATATTTAAGTGCTTAGGTCCATCTTGAGTTGCAGTTATAAACGGAAGATTTACATCGGTTGAATTTGAAGATGATAATTCAATTTTTGCTTTTTCAGAAGCTTCTTTCAATCTCTGCAAAGCCATCGGATCTTTTTTGAGATCAATGCCTTCAGCTTTTTTGAATTCATCCGCCAGCCAGTCAATTAATCTCTGATCAAAATCATCGCCGCCAAGATGTGTATCACCATTTGTTGATTTAACTTCGAATACACCATCCCCCAATTGCAGAATGGATACATCAAATGTTCCACCACCTAAATCATAAATAGCTACTGTATGGTCTCTCGTCGTTTTATCTAAACCGTAAGCTAATGCAGCTGCTGTTGGCTCATTTATAATTCTTTTAACCTGCAAGCCTGCAATTTCTCCTGCATCTTTGGTCGCCTGTCTTTGAGAATCGTTAAAGTAGGCTGGAACAGTAATAACTGCTTCAGTTACAGTTTGCCCAAGATAATCTTCTGCAGTCTTTTTCATTTTCTGGAGGATCATTGCACTTATTTCAGGTGGAGAGTAAACCCGATCATCAATTTTGACTCTTGCAGAATTACTTTCACCTGGAATAACCTCGTATGGCACTTCTCCTTTTTCAGTTCCAACTTCGTTGATGAATCTTCCCATAAATCTTTTTATAGAAAAGACTGTGTTTTTTGGATTCGTAATTGCCTGACGTTTTGCAGGTTGCCCGACCAATCTCTCACCGGATTTAGTAAACGCAACCACAGATGGAGTCGTTCTTCCACCTTCAGAATTTGGAATTACCACCGGATCATTTCCTTCCATAACCGCAACACACGAATTTGTAGTTCCTAAATCAATGCCTATTATCTTACCCATTTTCTTGCTCCTTAATTTTAGATTTACTGTTACTTTTTATTCTTTTTCAATATTTTTGATTACCAAATTATTATAGTTTTCAAGATGAGTGCCAGTTACATATTTTATCCATAAGTGATTTATATTTAACGAGTTAAGCCGATTGCGAAATGCACATATAATCTTACTACTAAGACAGACATTTTGACAGAATGGCACTTTTAGTTGATAATAGTCAAGTATGATGACAGATCATCCAATATTATCTGAATTCAAGAAAACGGAGTTTAGCCTGTCCAGGATTTAACATAAATAGAAGTTAGAAAAAATCACTTAATTTAGTATCAAATAGATTTAATATTAAAAAATAATTTAGTCTGTTGATGAGAAAAGTTCAGATTCAATTAAGTAATTTTGTTTAAATCAATCGGAAAGAAAATGTTTAATCTGGAAATTTTTGATATAAAACTTGAGACAGAATTAATTGGAAGAAATTTTATTTACTGCGATGAGATTGAATCCACAAATATAGAATTGCTTTCCGGTAAGCAGCAATATAGAAAAACAGGGACGGTCCTTCTTGCTGAAAAACAAATAGCAGGTAAAGGCAGAAAAGACAGAACTTGGCTAAGTGCAAAAGGGTTAAACCTTACTTTCTCAATTCTTTTTACCAAAGAAACCATCTCTGAACTAAATATAAATCATTTAAATTTGATCTCTTCATTGGCAGTTTCAATGGCAATTGAAAACCTTTATCAGTTAAGGACTGAACTTAAATGGCCAAACGATGTTTTAATTGATAAGAAAAAAGTCGCGGGGATACTGATTGAAACATCTATAAAAGGAAATAATGTTGAAAGAGTTGTGATAGGGATAGGAATTAATTTAAACCAGATTGCTTTTCATGGTAGTTTTAATTTGACACCAACATCTTTAAAGCTTGAACTGGGAACAGACATCGACAGAGAAAATATCCTCGCTGAAATTCTAAATCTTTTTGAAGAACTTTTAACAGAGCTTGGGAATGATCCTAGTAATATTCTAAATGATTGGCGTAATAGATGCAAAATGATCGGAGATAAGATTTCAATTACTGAAAACGACAAAGTCAAGTCGGGAATTTTTTACGATATTGATGATGACGGATTCCTGCTTCTGAAAAGAAACAATGCCTTTGAAAAAATACATTATGGTGATGTGAGTTTTGTCTGATGCTGCTTTCTCTTGATATCGGTAATACAAATATCAAATCAGCTTTGTTTTTGGGAAATCAATTAATGGACTTTATTGTTCATCCCAGCATAAATGAAGCGATTGAATATATTAATAAAACTTCTTTCAAGGAGGCAGCTATCTGTTCCGTAAATCCTGATTTACAGAAAATACTTTCCAATAAAATATCTTCAAAAGGTATTTCAGTATTTCAAACAAATATTAATCAAAAATTTAATTTGACTATTAAATATGAAACTCTGTCTACTTTAGGAATGGACAGAGTATGCTCGTCAGTTGGTGCTTTGGAAATTGCAACAAATGAAAAAATAATTTCAGAGAATCAATTTCTTATTACTATTGATTTCGGGACTGCCACTACTATAAATCTTGTTTCGCCAGAAAAACAATTTATCGGTGGGTTAATTGCCCCAGGAATACAAACAATGCTAAAGTCATTAAATGAAAAAACAGCACAGCTGCCGCTACCGAATCAGGAATCGTATTACAGATTAATCGGTAATTCAACAAACTCTTCAATAATGAGCGGAGTTATAACTGCAACTATTGGAATGATCAATGAGACTGTAGGTCACTTAATCGAAGACTCAAATGAATCTCTGCCGGTGATTTTTGTTACAGGAGGAAATTCAGAATTCATTCTACCTCTCCTAAAATACAAAGCATTTTTTGATGAGGCTTTAGTTCTTAAAGGATTAAAAAAGATTTATGATTTGAATAATTGAATTGTGGGGATTTTTAAACTGTAATAAACATATTATCAATCAACCTCGTTTTACCAATCTTACATGCAACAAGTACATAATAATCTTTCCCCTCACTCAACTCATCGATAATTTCGAAAGTATCTGCTTCTACTATTATTATGTAATCAAGATTAGCTTTCTGGACTTTAGAGAAAAGCTTATTCATATCAGATAGTATAATACTTACTCTTCTTTCGCCTGCAGAGATATTTTTTTTTGCCAATTCTAGAGATTGATAAAGTACAAGTGCTTCTTTTCTTTGTGACTCAGACAGATAAACATTCCTTGAACTCATTGCAAGACCATCCAGTTCACGCACAATAGGACAAGAAATTATTTCTACACCAAAGTTTAAATCCTTCACCATCTGTTTAATTACAGCTAGTTGTTGTGCATCCTTCTGACCAAAAAAAGCAAAATCAGGTTGAACACAATTCACTAATATCAAAACAACCGTTGCAACTCCCCGAAAATGCGTTGGGCGAATTTCTCCTTCAAGGTTTTTAGTGACATATTCAACATTAATAAAAGTTTGAAAATTTTTTGGATAGATCTCTTCAGTAGATGGAAGAAAGAGATAGTCTACTCCTTCTGTTTTCAGAAGTTCATTGTCTCCTTCAAAATTTCGTGGATAGCTGTTAAAATCTTCGGAAGGACCAAACTGAGTAGGATTCACAAATATAGAAACTACCGTTATATCACATTTTTTTTTTGATTGCCTGATTAAGGAGAGATGACCTTCATGCAGAAAACCCATTGTAGGTATAAAGCCAATCGTTTTATTGGCTTTCTTTATTGATTTGGAAATTTTCTGGATCTCTTGTTTGGAAGAAATAGTTTTAATTCTTGCCTCAGGTCATTAATTCCAGAAGATTGCTAATTGTTTGCTTAAGGTTTTTCCTGTGAGAAATTAGATCTATAAAGCCCTTCTCCAACAAAAACTCCGATTTCTGAAATCCTTCAGGTAAATCTCGACCGATAGTTTGCTTTATTACTCTGGGACCTGCAAATCCAATAAGCGCATTAGGCTCAGCAATATTAACATCACCAAGCATAGCATAGCTTGCGGTAGTACCACCGGTAGTCGGATCAGTAATAACAGAGATGTATGGAATACCTGCATCAGCTAAACGTGTTAATCTTGAACTGGTTTTTGCCAATTGCATAAGTGAGTAAGCGGCTTCCATCATTCTTGCACCACCGCTTTCAGAAATAATTATCAGCGGGATCTTATTTTTCACTGCTTTATCTATACATCTGGCAATTTTTTCTCCAACCACCGACCCCATACTGCCGCCAATAAATTGGAAATCCATGCAGGCGAAAGCAACATTCCTACCTTCCATTTTTCCGGTACCGACACGAACTGCTTCATAAAGTCCAAGCGCCTTAACTGTGTTTGTTAATCGGTCTTTGTATTTTTTTGTGTCTTCAAATTTTAAAGGATCAGGTGACCGCATCTTTTTATGCATTTCCTTAAAACTCTTCTCATCAAGAAGAATGTCTATATATTCCTGACTGCCAATTCGAAAATGATGCTCACATTTAAAGCAAGTCCATAAATTTGCTTCGAGTTGTTTCTTATGAATTATCTCTCCGCAACTCGGGCACTTCTCCCACAAACCATCTGGCAAATCCTTTTTCTGAGAGTTAGGAGATATATTATGTTTTGATCTTTTAAACCAAGGCATTAGCTTCCTTTTTTTACGATGTCTGCATAAATAGTCAAAACTTTTGCAGGATCTTTAGGATCATTTGAATTAATAGTAACAGTACGACTCATCTTACCAGATCGGTTCTTTGTATCCAACTCAACTTTTATTGTTCCTTCTTTACCAGGAGCTAAATTATCCTGGCTAAGTAAAGCAGCAGTGCAACCGCAAGATGTTTTGATATCTTTAATTGTTAAAACTGATGATCCTTTATTTGCAAAATTAAAAGTGTAGTTAACCTTATCACCTTCATTTACTTTACCGAAATCATGCTGAGTCTCTCCGAAATAGATTGTAGGAGCGCCACCACTTAACTGACTTGCGGATACAACATTTCCGGTAATTGATAACTGCATTTCAGGATTCTGGGGATCATTTGAATAAATTCTAACTGTTTTAGATTGTTTGCCCATTCGTCCTGCTGAATTGAATGTTACAACCAGATTTGTTGATTCACCTGGAGTCAATTCATTTTTTTCAGGAGCCGCAGCCGTACATCCACAGGATGCTTTAACATCCGATATTTTTAATAAATCTCCACCACTATTTGTTAAAACGAAAGTGTGCGAAACTTTATCACCCTGTTTAATGTCACCAAAATCAAAACTCGTTTGTTGAAGAATTAATGATGGCTGAAATAATTGTGCAAATACAAATGAAGAAAACAAAAAGAAAGTGATAAAAAGATTCTTAATCATTTATTTTTCTCCTTTACAATAAAATCTTTTAAATAATTCGGTTCTAAAAAATCGTAATTGAATGTTTTTATTGCCATTCCAAATTCGATTGCCCATTTTGCAACAAAAAGCGGATCGGCTACCATCGGGTAAGCAACCTGCTTTCCATTTAAAGTTACAGAATTTCCAAAAACCTTGTAACCTTCAGATTTTTGAATATAAAGCTCTTTTCTCAAAATGGTTAAATCCTCTACAAATATATAATTATTGCCCTTAATTTGAAACTTGCTAAAAAAGACCTCATCCTTGTTCACTTTATTTGAAATGATGAATTCCTCATTTTCATTTAAGACTGATGATAGCTGTAAAGCAAGGGCTTCATAAGTGGGAACAGGAAGAATTGGAAGTTTAGCACCATAAGCTATACCTTTAGCAGCTGAAAATCCTATTCGTAATCCAGTAAAAGAACCAGGTCCTTCTGAAACGGCAATCGAATCCAAATCTGTTGGTTTTATTCCAGCAAGTTTGAAAAGATTCCCAGTTATTTCAAAAATCAATTCAGAATGAGAGTGTTTTAAATTGACAGCAGACGAAAAATATTTTTCATCAGACAAATAAATGCATACACCACAAATATTTTCTGAGGTTTCAAAAGCAAGGATAGGTTTATTTTCAGCTAAACTTTTCAAAGCTGAATTCTCTTTCTGACTCATTCTTTATATCAATATTAATTTCAATTCTTTCTGCCGGAAGGACCGAGGGAAATCGTTTACCCCATTCAATGAATATTATTGATTCATCATCATTTAAATAATCCTGCCAGCCTATATCAAAAAGTTCGGATGAATTTTTTAGACGGTAAAAATCAAAATGGTAAATATGGAAATTATTTTGATACTCATTAACAATCGCGAATGAGGGGCTATTAACGTTCCTTATTCCTATTGATGAAAGTGCTGCTTTTATGAAAAAAGTTTTTCCTGCACCTAGATTCCCATTTAACACTACCCTATCTCCCTTTTTACAGGAAACTATAAAATCAGTGGCAATCGAGGCAGACTCACCCTCACTACTGGTTTTTATTTTTGAATGGATAATTAACCAAATTATTTTGGCTCCATGGTTATTACAGGTAATATCATTTCCTCAAGCGATATCCCACCATGTTGAAAAGTATCTTTGTAGTGACTAAGATATTTATGATAATCAGTTGGATATACAAAATAATAGTCTTCCTTGGCTATGATATAGTTTATCGTAACTCCGCGTTTGGGCAGTCTATAATCCTGCGCATTTTTTATATAGATTGCATGCTTATCATCAACTTTAAGATTTCTTCCGTATTTGAACCTGAGATTAGTTGATGCTTCCCTGTCACCTAAGACTTTAGCTCCTCGCAGGCAACGAATGCTTCCGTGATCGGTTGTTATTACAATTTTAACTTTATCCATACTGGCAATTGCTTTGAATGTGCCTAATAGAGATGAATGTGTAAACCAGCTATTTGTTAATGAACGATAAGCAGGTTCATCGGGTGCAATTTCTTTCAGGATATCCGAATCGGATCTTCCGTGGGCAATCATATCCAGGAAGTTCACTACAACAGCTGTGAAGTGATTATTCTTGTAAGATAGAATATTCTGCTCAAAATTTCTTCCAACATCAGGATCAATAATCTTGATGTACTTCAGGTCATTTCTTAGTTTAATTTTCTTTCTGTCAAGTAAAAGTTGAAGTAGTTCTTTTTCATATTTATTCATACTATTTTCATCGTCGTCTTTACCTGTCCAAAGATCAGGATAATATTTCTCTATCTCCGAGGGAAACAACCCGCTGAATAATGCATTTCTTGCATAAGGAGTTGAAGTAGGAAGAATGGCGTAGTAATAATCTTTTTCAATTTTAAATAATTCACGTAAGTGTTTTTCCATAACCAACCACTGATCCATACGCAAACAATCAAGTACAAAATAAAACACACTAACATTTTCATTCTTTATATGATTCAGTACATATTTTTCAGTTATTTCCGTAGTAAGGTTTGGTGTGTCTGCGTCTCCGATAGAATTAATCCAGTTTCTATAATTTTTTTCGGCGAACTTTGAGAACTCTTTATTAGCTTCCCTTCTCTGGTCATTCAGTGTCTGTTGAAGACCAATTTCAGGATGCGTATCGAGTTCGATCTCCCAATTAACAAGCTTTAGATATAGTTCAATCCATTCGGTAAAATCCGGATTGCTGATTAAAGCTTGTGAAATCTGGTTAAAATCCTGAAGATAATCTTTAGCAGCATACTGTCCGGAAATTTTTTTCCCTTCAAGAATTTTTTTACAAACTAGAAGTACCTGGCTTGGATTGACTGGTTTTGTGAGATAGTCTGAAATTCTTCCGCCGATGGCATCGTTCATCAGAGTTTCCTCTTCACTCTTTGTTATCATCACCACCGGGATATTAGTATTTATCTCTTTAATTTGTGCGAGTGTTTCAAGTCCCCCCATTCCAGCCATCATTTCATCAAGAAAAATAAGATCATAAGTCTTTTCTTTTACTGCTGAAATGGCATCTGAGCCATTCATCGCAGTATCAACTTCAAATCCTTTTTCAGAGAGGAAAATAATATGTGACCTCAATAATTCAATTTCATCATCAACCCAAAGAAGTTTTTTCTTATCCATAATTCATTAAATAGTTTTTATGATAGCAGTTTATTAGTGTATTATAAAATTATTAAAAAGTGATGAATAATTATATTTAATAATTACTGTATCACAATATTAACATCCAGCCCCGCCTCATTAGTAGTAGTGGGAGGAATTCTGGCCGCGCCTTTCGGTTCTACTGTCGATCGTTTGTAGAATATTGATAATGAGACCTTTGAACTGATTGTATATTTTATTCGGGGCTCAATGGAGGTTCTGGTTGTTCCATCCTGAGGGACACCTTCTTCCGTAAAATTATTCATATCATATCGAATAACTGAATTACTTGTGCTTGTATATGATAACAGAAATTCTACATCGTTCTTTAGCGAAATTCCAAATAAAGGAACATCAAATCCTGTTTTTGAATAGCTAGCTGTAAACCCGATATCAGTTGATGATGTTTCCGTTATGTTAGTTGTACTTACCCCAAGATCATAGGCAGTTCTGGACCCAAGTTTAATACTTCCGGATAAATTTCCACCCCATAATTCTCCAAACGTAAGATTTAAACCTACAAAAGGAGTAAACCCATATTCAATTCTTTGATTCTGTGTTTCTTCTATGCCTTCTGTAGTAAGTTTCCAACCTTCTACGTATGAAGAAGTATATGAATGATCAAGTGAGATTCTTTGTGCAATTGATTTAAAGAAAAGTAATTTTTCTAAACCATCCCATGTAAATCTCCAGTTAGGTCGTGGAATATATTGTTTTATCTGTTCAAAAATAGGTAAGCCCGAAAGGAATGGAATTGATTCGAGTCCTTCAACGAAGGCATTCTGGAGACTTTGTCTTGGATTTGAAGCGTTAGGGTTATAGAGCGAATTTACCTTGCTGACTCCTGATTCAACAAACGGAATACCTGAAGGCAGAGATAAAAATGATTTGTTAATACTTCCGGTTGCATTTGTACTGGAAACGGTAATGTTGCCAAGAGCATCAGCGGTAAGCGACACATTTCTATTTTGTGACCAGCTAACATTCCAGTTTATATCAATCTTTGCACCTTCCCATAGAGGTCTGGATGTTTTCATATCGATATTATTCTTTTCTGTATAAACATCACTTAAAGTAGAACCTGATGAAAAAGCTCTCGGACCTACATCCTCGCTGCTTAAACCAAGCTGATACCCGCGAGAAGGACCGTTAGCAAAATCCTGTGTAAATCCCCAAAAATTATTAAATCCTGTTCCAGTTGCTTGAATACCCGATTTTGCATAGTTGTAATCATGAGCATAATTAACCGTGAAATTCTCCCAGTCAAAAAAGACAGCTTTGAGTGCGGCTTTAAAAAATTGTAGTGCTTTGTTCAGTGAAGAAGGTTTATTACCATCGACAATAGTTGAATCATTATCTGTTTTCTTTTTAGTTTCAGTTGGTTTATCTGTCACGAACATTGGTTCTGTCAATGATTTCCATCTTAGTATCAGTCCGGTAGTAAATTTCGTATTTGTGCCGGCACTTCTTCCGGAAACTTCGTTCCTTAAATCATAATCCCATCGATAGCCAACAGAATAACCTGCAGTAATTGTAAAGTAACGATTTATATCCCAGAGAGAAGGTAGCCTTGGTTGAGTTCTGAAATCAAGTGACTGCTGGTAACGAGTATCCTGTCCAAAACCAGCTCCGCCAAAGATATCACTCCATACCTGATCCTCACTTCTTTCCGACCCGTCAGGATTTGTAAGAAGGTAGGCCAGTGATGAGTTAATCACCAGATTGTAATTTGTAGTAAGGTTTATCAGGCCTCCCTCAGTAAACTTCCAGTTATAGTTGAATCCTCTGCTGGTTGAAAAATCCTGAGAAGTAATCGGTTGTGTTGGAATGTTTGACGTTGATCTTGTTTGACTGCTACTCTGGTTACGATTTGCAGTAGCATTTGCTGCAAAGTTTTGAGGAGCAAAATAGAATTTTACATCTTTATAATCACCGAATAATTGGAAGAACGCACCAATAATGGGTATGTCGGCAAACTTAAAGAAAAGATCCGGGCTAAAATTAAATCCATAATTAATTGATGCGGTCCATAACCAACCGCTCGATTCAACAATCGTTGGGCTTCGGCTAAACCTATTGTTGTAATTAAATCCATAAGTCAATGCGTTCCATGTATCTCTTATATACCAGACTTCTGTGGGAATTTTTAATTTTATATTAGAAGATGAAAATGTATTTGAAACATTCATCGTTTGTGTTGAAACAACCAACTGTTCAGGTGTTTGTCTAGCAGAATCCGAAGGTGTCTCCAATAATTGTTTTTCAGCCTGTGCAACACTTATGTCTGTTCCGGGAATGTATAATGGTTTACCAAAGGATTCAGTATGGGAATAATTTAATCTTAGGTTACTACCCTTCATATTAAACGGCACAAGTTTCAAAATGTCGATATCGGTAGACAAAGCCCAGTTCTGGGTTTCAATTCTTGAACCAAAACGTTCTGCCAGCCGGTGGAAGTACGGATTTGAATAGCTCATATTATAATTCACCGTCATCAAATCGGCAAGCTTAATTGATGTGCTGAAGCTGTATGCCCAGCCAGGTGTATCGTTTGCACCTATTACTCTCAGCTCATTCATCCATACTTCTCCTGAGAGTGGACCTGGATTAAAAGTGGGATCATCAATATTGAAAACTCCGAGTGATAAAAATTTAACTTGGGTCAGAGTTGGATTTCCTTTTACGATGTAAAAATGTCCCGGTAATCCTTCAACTGGCTGTCTTACTATTCCAAGTGAATCAGCGACATTTGCTTTTAATGCAGTTATCTCACTGAATGTAATTGAAATACTGTTCCAGCCAGGTAAAACCGGCTGACGATATTCGTAGAAATTATCTGCATCAGTACCAAACCTGAAGAAAACTTCCGACGAATATTTACCTTCTGCAGCTATGTTATAAGAAAGTTCACCTTCTGGAGTACCTAATAAAGTATCATAAACATCACCATGAACAAATAATTTCATTTGCGAATAGTTGAATACGTCCAGCGGTCGAAATAGATACCTGACCGCTTCTCTTAATTCTCCTTCAGGAAGACCTTTATATATCAGGTCGAGAGATTGTTCATTGTTAAAAATTTCTTCATCAGGTCTTGTTCTGTCTCTTTCTCTGAAAACTCCCGGAGGGCTCGTATAATCTTGATTTTCTTCAAAACTAACAGTTGAAACAGAAAGAACTGTATCCTGTGTTTCTATTTTCTGCCACTGGTTTCCAACCAGGTTAAATTCTGTTATCCTGAAATGAACAATTGAATCAACACCCTGAATAAATAGCCTGATAGTTTCCACATTTGAAAAACTTGGGCTGCCAATAGTATTTGAGGTATCTTTTAATGGAATCCTGTATAAATACCAATTCGAACTGGTAAATCCTCCACCTGCAACAAAAGGATTTATAGTTGAATCCGTGGAAAGAGCCATTGAGTATCGATAAAAGTTATTTGCAAGATCTACAGAGCCGTTGGTATTTAAATCCTCTGTATCAGGAAGTAATCCGACATCGGTACTAATAGCATTTCCCTGGGTACCGTTAATATTGAAGTAGTCAAAAATAGAGACTGGATTACCCTCGAAAAGAAAATTGTCCACTGCAGGGTCACTTTTAGTTGAACTATAAAATGTTCTTTCTGCACCATCAAGGATACCATCAATGCCGGTATCTTCTCCCTCATCAATAGCCTGATTATTATTTTTATCCTCAGTATTCAGAATATTATTGGGTATTACATCTTCACTTATAACTCCAAGATCTATATTTAGAACAGCGTCAGGGGGAGTCAGAGGATCAATTTGCATCCAGAATTCTATGAATTCTATATTTTGTTCAACAAGGTTATTTGCTGTTGAAGACAATAGTCTTTGCATTCCACCCCAGTTTAGTTGTTTCTGTTCTAACGTTGGAAAACCATTGTAAGAACCCGCAGTATCAGGTAAAAAGACATAATCCAAAACGGGTACTTGCTGCTCAGAACGGGCAACTTGTTTCCTCCCTCCATAAATGCTATCAACAACTACATCAGAAGGTGTCACAGTATACCAAAAACTTTTTCCCTTATAACCCATCTGTACAGACCGCGTTTGATTTCCAATGTTATTCAATTCTTTCGGTACGCTTAGGTCTTTCCAACCTGTGTAATTAATGCCAATCGGTATTAATCGTTTTGCTCCTTCAAAGTCATCTATGTAAGCAATGCTTTTGCCTGAATCTGCTGGTATTGAACTTTTCTTAGTGTTTGGATCAGGAAGCATATAAGCAAATTCACCATTTAATGTAAATGTTGACATTTCTTTAGTTGATATCAGATAATCTAAGCCGTTAGTAAGGAATGGTAAATCGGCTGCAGTTCTAAAATCAGCACCCATAATGGTATTACTTAGTGGCTCTTCACCTATTCTTACCTTATCGCTCAATGTTTGTTGGTTAAGATTCATAATAGTAAAGCCAAGTTGTGTTTTATCAGAAAACTCGTAGATACCTCTTGCACCAAGTAGAGTTTTAGATGCAAGCGAGAAAAGATCATTCTGCTCATAAGTAATCTTTAAGTCTGCACCAGGAACCAGTGCAGCATCGTTTCTTATATTAAGCTGACCAATGTTATAATCAACTACATAATCAACTCCGTCTTTCAATTCACGACCGTTTAACAATACACGGACAGAATTTTCAACAACATTAAAACCAAGTTGGTAATTAGCAGAACTTTCGCCGGTATTTTTACCGGTAAGCTCCCACTTATCTTGTGCTTTAACTTGTTGAGCGTAATTTTTAGTTGTGTCATAAATTGGTTGATATGTAAAATCCTGTAGTGCTGGATTAATATTCCTGCCAAATGGTTCCAGTACAGGGAAAATTATTTCACCGGTTTCTTCAAAGATTGTAATTCCAGGATAGTAGTCAAATTTATTATCAGGAGTTGGTTTACCCGCCGCATCATATTTATCCAACCCGAAAGCCTGGAGTAGAAAAATGTTTCCCTGGATTGTTTGTAATTCATCCGTTGGATCCTGACCAACTACTTCGTACTTAATCCTAAATTCAAATCCCTCTCTCTTTACGTTCCGAGCACCTGTAGGATAAATATTTTTTAGTTTTAGCCTCCAGGCTTGTTTATACTGTGGCTGAAGATTTTTTGGTTTGACTAGTTTTAAAACGATAACTGAATCTTCCTGATTAACTGTCTGCAGAAACTGTCCATAAGTTTGCGTATTTACTCCTTCGCCCTGTTTAAATGATACTCCAATAATATCCTGATCATTAACAGCTGTCTTCATTGTTATGAATCCGGTTGATCGTCGGATTTCATAATCAACTCCTTCGGTGAGAAGTAAAAATCGTCCTGTTTCCTGTTGTCCAGCAATAGGCTCAAACTCTGTAGTGTTGCCAAGACTATCCGGGTACAGCACCTCCAAAAAACTGCAGTGTTGGTAGATTTATATAACAATTTGCAAATCTGATTTTTGATTGGTCTGCTATAATTTGGTTAGTGGACTTCCAAACTTCAATCTCAGTTACCTGGAAATTTGTGTTAACTAGAGGAGGATTATTACTGTAATAATTTTCAAAAAAGTTATACTGAGATGAAGTATCAGCGTAAATTGAATCGATAAAGTAGTGGTTATCAGAATAATTGAAAGCTCTGATTGAGTAATCCTGTGAAGTTGAGCCACCTGATACAGAAACTTCTTTTGTTTCACCTTTTTTCTGACTGGCAATGGTAGTTAACCTGAATGGTCCCATTTTAAACTGTGCCTTTATACCAAACAGAGCTTCAGCCCCACCTATCAAAGGTGATGTTTGCATCGAGACATTTCCTGCTTCAATTTTCTGGATTATTTCATCTTCGTAGCCGGTATATGTTATTTTCAGCTGGTTCTCATATTCAAAAGTTCTTTCAGTATTCCAGTCAGCACTAATATTAAGTTTATCACCAATAGTTCCACTAACATTTATCTGAACCTGCTGCTTGAAATCAGGTTCATTTCTAGTGTTACCTAATCGTGAAGCTGTAACGCCTTCAGTTGTTTCACTTCGCCATGCACCATGAATTTGAACGGAACCGCCAATCTTTAAACTAATTTTAGGTTCTCCGAAAATACTTAATACACCAACACTTGGTAAAGGAATTTCAAAATCAGTAAAGCTGGTTATTAATTCACTTAAAGTAACTTCACCCCCGGATAGTTCGTAAGAATAGCACAGCTTTTCCCACTCGTCCCTTTCATTCAATGCAATCTTCATATTGATATAATCATCAATCGGCATTCTTAACATTACTTTAGGTTCATGTGTTCCAATCTTTTCAATAATCTCGACGAATTGTCCGGTTGAGTCAATTCTTACTGTTCGGGTTTTGTATGATGAAGTAGGTTCCATAAAAAATTTCGACTGTTTCTTTCTTCGAAGCTCGACATAAGATTTATCTTCCCGCTGGTATCTGAATTGTTCCAACCTTGCAGTAGAATCCATCATTCTCCAATCAACTTTTATGGAGTCTCCGCTTACCTTGAGGGAATGCAGTGAACTTATTCCAGTTGAGTCAAAACTTTCTTCAGTTGAGTCTTTGATGATATTAGTGGGGTCAAGTAAAATTTCTGATTCCTCTTCTAATTTTTTTTCCCCTGAATCAGAAGGTGGATTTTCAAAATCCATCTCAAACTCGTGCGGTGAATCTGGGGTCATCAAATAATCCATCAGGTTTATTGATGCAAGATTAGTTTCAGGCTTATTTAAGCCAAGGTTGTACTTATCTTCTTCTTGTTGTTGAAGTTTTTGAAGATTCTGAACTTGAAGTGTTTTGAAGATAGACGTTAGACCACATTGCCTGATTGAGTTGAGGCTTTTGAGGAGAGTTAAATCCAAGATTAATTCCCACAATAAAAATAACCAAAGCAAACAGAATGATGCGGAGAATCTCTTTAGCCAGATTTGCGATCCTGTGTCTGATGAATATTCCTTTAGGATATTTCCGTTTTTGAGTAAATTTACATTGTAGAAATTATTCTATAGAATATCCTTTCTTCATCAGTTAGTTAAAAACTCACTAAATCTTATTTATTCACCAAGCGAAATTTAAGCCAAACAATCAAAATTACAAGGAAATATTACGTCCTATAATCAAGACCAAAGGGGTGAAATTATTGCCATGATAACTGTTTGGACCGTAAGTTTTACACATAATAATTTATGTTTTCGTCAACCTGGTAATTAAAGTTTTATGTTGAGGGAATTCTTTAATAAGCTCTTGTCGCTTTCTTAATTCAAAGTCATCAAACTCAAAACCGGGAGAAACTGTGCAGCCAAAAAGTGCAAATGATTTTTTGTCTTCAACTTCTGCAGCAAACCAGTTTTGTTTTTCAATAGTTAATTGAAGTTTGCAGTCTTCATATCTACCAAGTTTTTTAATTGAAAGTTCACCTTTGTGATTGATGATGTAAATAAGAACAGAGCTGCCATCATAAAAATGCCAGAGCTCATCCGACTGCAAAAGATGGAATGCCGAGATCTGTTTCCCTTCCAACAAAAAATAAATTGATGTGGAAAAATTCCTTGAAGATTTATATCGTTTAGGTAAATGTTCTGGCAATATCATTTCTCCTGAACGATAAACTTCCTTGTAGTAACCACCTTCTGGATGTTTTTTAAGTTGAAGCTTCCTTATGTATTTACTTACTTCCGAATGCATTCGATAAAATCAGCTCTGTTTACTTTAGTAAAAGCATTTTCTTTGATTCTGCAAACGAGCCAGCTTTTAAAGTGTAGAAGTATACTCCGCTTGGTAATCCTGATGCATCAAACTTTATATTATATCTCCTGCTGGTTTTTCTTCATTAACAATAGTAGCAACTTCTTTACCCAGAATATTGTATACCTTTAAACTCACAAATCCAAATTCCGAAATCTTAAATATAATTTTTGTTGTTGGATTAAACGGATTCGGATAATTTTGAAACAGCACAAATTCTACTGGCTGAGAATTATTAACAACTTCAGTAACTGAATTCTCAACTAAAAAATTGTAAAAACCATCCGGTGCAACAATAGGTTTTGTTACAGATCGTCCGCTGTTTGAAGTCGCAGAGATATAATAATAAATAACTGTACTGTCTATTTGAGGAGGAATGAAGCCGACTGCGGAATCACCTGAAACAAACTGCATACCGGATAAAGTGAATCCTGATGTTGTATCAGTCGTCCAGTAAATTGAAGCATCGGCAATTCCTGATTTAGTTTTTATCACTGCACCAATCGCAATTGAATCTCCATCAAATATCACAGGTTCCATTTTGGCGTGTGAAATCCAGACAGGTTCAAAGACACCAACCTCTTTCATTATGCAGTGAATCGCTCCGAGTGATCCGATTATCGAGTTGCAGTTTATTCCTACAACATTATAACCGGGCATTGCTTCTTTATAAATTCTGATTGCAGTGGTATCATACTGGTATTCGTAAGTTGGAACAATAACCGTTTTATTAACTATGAATGAATTTGTGTAAGTACGATATTGACCGCTGGGTGGATATTGACCGTTCTGATCTGGTGGCATTGGAATTCGAACCACTTTAAATGGTCTTCCAAAACAAGTCTGAAAATTATTTAAAACATATTGGAGATTTGCCTCTATCTGAGGACCATCTGCAACTCCGGGAGGATATTGTCCAACTAATAAAGTTTCTTCATCAAGCAGTTTGATGTGCATATCAATATGATGAATCACATCGTAGGGTAAATTATCCATCTTGATATATCTGTCAATTCCTAAAAATAAATTCATTATTTCATCAATCTGAGCTTCGGTTTTAGTGCCATTTTCATTTAAAATTAATTTGGAAGAAAAAGCAGTACCATGTCCATCTACCATTAAGTTTCCGCCGGCATGGGTCAAATTATACGGTGGAGTTGTTGTCTGATAAATTGGGGCTGAGATGTAGTTAGCAAAGAAAACAGGAGTAACATCATCAAGCGGTCTTGGTCTGTTATAAATCCAGTCGATAATATTCAAAGTATCAAAATCATTTGTGTAGGCAGTCCACGGACCATAATCTCTCACCCAGATAGAGTTATAATTTGTAATAAGAAATTCCAAGTTGTGAAGTGGAATATTATATTGTTGAAGATAACTTTTAACACTGTTAGAGTCGTTGCAAATTATATAAACGGTACCTTCCTCCTGTGCGTAATCTACAATTTGTCTTAAAATTGTCAGTTGTGAAGTCCAGGTGATAATAACTCCTTGTAACTCTTCCCACTCTGCCATACCTCTTACCGGAGAAGGTGGGGGATCAGAGAAAAGCGGATTGATTGGGTATTGATAGCTCTGCCACAAAACAGATTCTTCCTGAGTCATCCAATGGGGTAAATCTTGAGCATAAAATTTTTGAGATGTTATAAAAATAAAAAGGATGATAAAAGTTAGTTTCATTTTGAAGGCTTTCTTAAATTTCACTACAATATATATTATTTTGTGATGAAGAAATTTTACTTCCTAAATATAACTAACGCAGGAATTAATCGCCTGTCCGATAAAAATTATACCTGAGATATTTTTGAAGAACACAAAGCATTATCACAAATACCTCTTCGTAATATCTTTATTTCTTATTCAATTAAATAATGTAAGATTTATTATGCCTCAAACTGTAAAAGAAGAACCAGTAAAAATCAATGATTACAGTGAAATTGCACAATTGATAGTCGAGACAGCATTAAGAGAACAAAAAGGCCACGAATATCTTCGTGAACTATGTGAAATCGGACCTAGATTAAGCGGCTCAGAAAACTCAATGAAAGCAATTAACTGGGCATTCGAAAAGATGAAATCGCTTGGGTTTGATAAAGTCTGGCTGCAACCTGTTATGGTACCTCACTGGGAGCGAGGCAATATTGAAAGCTGTTCAATTCTGCATTTGAATAGAAAACTTTCTGTCCTAGCATTAGGGGGAAGCATATCAACACCACCAAAAGGAATTACTGCTGAAGTAATTGAAGTAAAAACATTTCAAGAGCTTGAAAAGAAAAAAGCTGAAGCCAAAGGCAAAATTGTTTTCTTCAGTCGTGCATTAGATCAAAGAAAAAAAAATACTTTTGCAGGTTATGGTGGAGCTGTTGATCAAAGAGTAAACGGTGCAATAGAAGCTGCCAAATATGGTGCAGTTGGAGTTGTAATAAGATCCATAACAACAAAATACGATAACGTACCTCACACCGGTGTAATGGATTTATAGAGATACCATTCCAAAAATACCAGCCGCTGCTTTAGGAAATATTGATTCTGATTATTTTAAGTGCTGAATTGAAAAAGAATCCTACATCTGAAAATAAATCTAAACTTAAACTGCAAAACTTTGCCGGATGCACAATCCTACAATGTAATCGGTGAAATTAAAGGGACAGAATTTCCAGATGAAATTGTTTTGGTTGGCGGACATTTTGATAGTTGGGATGTTGGTTGCGGAGCTCACGATAATGGTGCTGGTTGTATCCAAACAATGGAAGTTCTTGATTTGATGAAGCGCCTGAACATTAAAACCAAAAGAACATTGAGATGTGTCTTTTTTATTAATGAGGAAAATGGTACGCGTGGTGCGACTGAGTATGCAAACTACGCTGACACATCAAAGCAAACCCACCTTGCAGTAATTGAATCTGACAGAGGTGCTTTTACACCAATTGGATTTTATGCTGAAACAGACTCCACAGATATTCTTAAACGATTGCAGAGCTGGCTTCCGATTCTCGAAAAAGCAAACATTGAGTGGGTAAGAAAAGGTGGCAGCGGCGTGGATGTTCGAAAAATTAAAAATGCAAAATTACACTTGGGTTATGTTCCCGATGATCAGCGATATATGGATTATCATCATTCAGCCAATGATGTTTTTGAAGCAGTTCATCCAAGAGAGTTTGAACTTGGTGCGGCAGCAATTGCAATTATGGCTTACTTGCTCAGCGAGGAAGGGTTTTAAATTAATTTTGATTCATTACAAGATCAGCAGCAATTCTTCCACTTTTTACTGCACTTTCAATAGTTGATGGTAATCCTGTATCAACCCAGTCTCCTGCTAAAATTAAATTTTTTATCTGAGTTTTTTGAGCTGGTCTTTTGTCAATTATATCGTTTGAAGGAATAAATGTAGCACGTTTTTCTTTTATGATTTTATAATTGGATATCAATTCAGAATTTAACAAAAAGAATTTTTGCATTTCGCTCTTAACCATATTTAATAATTCCTCATCTGATTTATTCACCAATTCATCAGCATCACTGATAACAATATTCAAATGAGTTCCTTTGTTAAAAACCCAGTGCAATGGTGAATTGATGAGTCCGAAAAATCCGGCAGGAAGATTATTTTCATTAAGCCAAAGCTGAATGTTTAATATCGATGAATATTTCATTTCAGGAATTTCATAATCATTATTAGCATCAAAGATTCGATTCAATGCATAATTGGGAATAGTTGAGACAACAAAATCAAAATCGAGATAAACCTTTTTGTGAGAATGTAACTCTTTTACATTTCCACCGGAAATAATTAGCTTTTCAACAGATTCGGATAATAATATCCCACCACCATTTTCTAAAATGTATTTCTCAGCGTTCTTACAGTAAGATTCACTCAAACCGTATTTTGGTAAAACGATCTTGGCAGATTTGTTTCCCTTCAGAAAAATTTGTTTAAGAATATCAATAAATATTTTTGCTGAAGCCTTTTCAATACTCGTATTCAAAGCGCCAACTGCAAGTATTTTCCAAAATGCGTCTTGAACAGCTTGAGATTGATTTTCGAATTTCAACCATTCCTTAATATTCATTTCTGAAAATTTATCCGATGAATAGAATGGCAGCTTAAGAAAAACTTTCAACAAATTGAATCGATCTGAAAATTTAAGAGCACCAAAGTTCAATAAACCAATAATCAAGTTTAAAGGATAGAATATTGGAGCACTCTTCAACGGAAGTATTTGAAATCCTTCTTTAACAAAATTTACTTGCAGTCTTTTCTGAAAATAAAAATTATTCGTTGCACCAATCACTGAAAGAAAATCCAAAGTATCATGGTAGCAGCCCATCAAAATGTGCTGCCCGTTATCAATGATTGTATTGGTTTCTTTATCAATAAAAGAGTAAGCCCTACCGCCTAACTTTGGTGAAGCTTCGAGAAGTGTAACTTTGAATTTATTTTTAACCAGGTAAGCTGCTGCGGTAAGTCCTGCAATTCCTCCCCCAATAACAATAACTTTTTTTTGCATCTGATAAATTTCAGATTAAATCAGTAAACTAGTCTATACTTAGCCCAAACTCCGAGAGAAATACCTACTTTTTTAAATGTGGAGATTTTAATCTTGTTCTGATAAACATTGTAATCAGCATCAACAATTTTATTAAGCATACGAGAATAGATATGCTGCATTGCTCTAGCAGCAAACATTGCTTTTTTATCTTCACGATTTAGACATGCAGTTGCAGCGTTGAAATATTCTCTTGCCCGTTCCACCTGGTATTTCATCATTCTCTGAAAATTCTCGTTGTAGGTATTGTTAAAAACATCCGACTCGTTATAATTAAACTTTTCCAGATCTTCTTTAGGGAGATAAATTCTTCCTTTTTCAGCATCCTTTTTTACATCACGTAAAATATTGGTTAACTGAAGTGCAATGCCAAGGTTAATAGCAAAATCTTTTGCTGAAGGATGTCTGTAACCAAAAATTTCTATGCACATCAATCCAACAGTTGATGCAACATTATAACAATAAGTTTGAAGATCGTTAAAAGTAAGGTATCTTTTTTTCTGTAAATCCATTTCCATTCCTTTAATGAGATCAAAGAATGGTTCGAGCGGGATACTGAAATTCTGAATAGTTTTTGAAAGTTTGTTAATGAGAGCATAATCTGATTGTCCATCAAGCGATTTCTCTAATTCGATTCTCCACTTTCTTAACTTCTCATATTTAATATCATCTGGAATTGATCCTTCGTCAACAATGTCATCAGTCTGCCGGCAGAATGCGTAAACTGTATTCATTGCATCGCGCTGCTCAGCTGGCAATAAATTAAAAGCATAATAAAAACTGCTGTTACTTTTTTTCGCTATTTCTTTTGCTATGTCTCTCAATGCTAAATAATAGATTTAATAAATAGTTTCAGATAATCAGTTTTCTTTAAAGATACTCGCTTTGTAAAAATATCAAAATCAGCGCCACGAATTTTATTTAGAATTTCCTCTCCACCGTTAATAGTCCAGGCTATTTCATACTTAAATCTACCGGAAAGAAATTCAAGCAAAGACTTTCCATCATTGAAAAAATTCTGGACTCTGTTAACACTGAATTCAATAAGCTTCTTCAAATTAAGATTAATTCTATTCATCTCAAACACTTTTTCTTCAACTTCAAATCTTTCCATTTCATCCAATGGATAATATATTCTACCTTTTTGATAATCTATTTGCGTGTCCTGAATGAAGTTAGTTATTTGTAGAGCAGTACAAATTTTATCTGAATAGTAAATTGCTCTTTCATCTCTGATATCAAAAAGCTCTAGCAAAATCCTTCCTACCGGATTAGCCGAATTAGAACAATAAGCAAGAATTTCATTAAAATCATTATACCGATTTTTAACAACATCCTGCTTGAAAGCTTTCAAAAGATTAAAAAAATTCTCAGGATTTAACTTTCTTGTAACAATGGTTTGTTTAAGTGCTGCTTCCAAATTATCAGCAGGTTGATTACTTAATAGAGCACTTGAATCTATTTTCAAAAGCCTGGAGTTTATCCAATCTTTCTGAACGTGAAAAATTTCCCTCATCAGAATAATCATCAGCTGTTCTGGCAAACCAGTAGATAATTGCAACATCTTTTTTAAGATTACCCGGGACCAGGAAAGATACTACCGGAAAATTTTCATAGTGGGATTTTGCCAGCTTGAGCGCTTCACTATACCCTATTTCAGCTAATTGTTCTGAATTTGAATTAAACAAATGAATTGTCTTTATGTTATTATTTTTTAGTGAAATAATTTTTTGTCGTCAAATTTTCATAATCTATTTTATTTTGAGTTAAAACAGTTTATTTTGGGACACGAAAATTTAGATATTGTATTAAAATGAGTCTAAAAATAGCATTTTTAAGATTAATAACGATGCTATATCTCGGAATATTCTGGCACATTATTTTTAGCTCATAAAGGAAATAAATCTAATATTTAAGGAAATATTGTTAAACGTAAACTTATTGTGGAACCTTAATGGACGATTTCGAAAAGAAAATAGAAAAAGACGTAGTTATCGAGGTAGTTAACTTAAGTCGTGCAACCTGGAAAGAAGCACAGATATTCAAGAAAATCCTTGAAGAAGATGTTGAAAAAAAATTCAGAAAGCTTGTAGTCGATATTAGTCAATGCGAGTTTTTAGATTCAACTTTCCTGGGAACATTAGTCTTCGGTAAAAAATCAGTCAACAAGATTGGTGGCGAGCTTAAAATTGTTGAACCAGAATCAGTCTTTAGAGTATTGAGGGAAAAAACTTCTACAATGCAGGTGTTTGATTCTTATAAAACAGTTAATGATGCAATCAATAGCTTTAATTAATAACTGTTTTTTAGGCAACCTTTGATTTTCTGAACTTTCCTGTAAAGATATTTTATAAGTAATATCTCCAATCAAACTCAGCTGTTAAACCAATATTCCAGACAGGTTTTAATTCCGGGAGTGTTCCACCATTTGGCAAAACTACCTGTGCATCGTACGGAAAATCAACACCAAAACTGAACATAATTCTCAAGCTTGAACTTTGATCTAACGAAAATGTTCGAAATGGTCTATATTCCACAACAGGAAAATCAAGCTGAACTGATTTATAAGTCAATAAACTACTTCCATCATTGTTCTGCACAATTATTGCATCTTTATCTGCCCCACTACCATAAAGTGAAACACCCACTTCTCTTCCCAAAATAAATTGGAAACGACCAAACGAAGTTGCAATTCCAGCTTGCCATGGAATTAATCCACCATTTCCAGCAGTAACTGCCATACTTGCATATGCGTCAGGAGCTGCCCAAAGCAAGATTGGTGCGGTTATAAGGAGATCGAATGGAAGTAAATAGAATGGCATACGTATTCCTAGATTAAACGCATCCCTGCCTGGGATAGCAGAAGCAATTTGTCCGGATTCAATCTGACTGGGTGCATTTCCAAAGTTCATTGAAGAAGGACTATCCAGCCGCCATCCAAGTTCCAAAAATACCAAGCCATCACCAGCTTCATTCAGAACTCCTTCAATACCTAATCCAAACCTTACGTTTAAATCCAATCCACCACCAGCACCGGCTGTTGTTTGATCTACTCCAAAACCGCCATCCAAACCATTGGTTCTGATATCAGATGCTATACCTATAAATAATCCGAGTTCGGCTTTAAATCTTGGTAATTCACCTAATCCTGTTGCAAGACCAGGAGCCGGAGTTTCAATTAATACATCTCCTAGCAACGGAATTACATCTGGATCATACTCTCTGGATAAAAGAAAATTATTTTTACAAACATTAAACGAATCTGGTAAATTTTCGCTCGCAAGTACATCAATTTCATAATCCAGTTCCAAATTCCCGCTTGCTGCATCAAGAAATTGTTCCAAACTTTGTTGAATATTTTGAGCAGCAAGTTCGGCATCTTCTTCTCTCATATATGCATCACCTGTAATAATCATTCTTTCGCCATTCCAGGTGACTACCTCAAGGCCATGTTCGTTGTAATAATCGTGTGTACCTTTTCTTAGAGAAGCATTTCCCCAGGTTCCTGCTGTATGTCCTGCTGCATAAACATCTTCAAGAAAATGTAATGCAAATGCTTCATCAGCCAAAGCACTTAATATTAAAGCAGATTTTTCATCATTTGTTAGGTTTTCAGCAGCATATCTGGCAGCTTTCATTAATGCACTTAAATGAAACCAGGTATAAGCTCCTATCGCATTTAGCTCTACACCTTCTTTTAGACAAGCATAAAGGTAAGCCCTTCCATCAGTATTGGCATAGGGTCTGGCAAGTAAAAAGTGAACATTATTGGAACCAGCACGAGTTGCATATTCCGGATCAACTCTCTGAAATTGAATATCTGAATCGCGAAGTGCATTAATCAATTGGCTTCTATCTTTTGCTTCTGCCAGATTAATTTTCAGTTGTGCTGCAATGTTCGCAACTTCCAAAATCCATTCTGTTTGAAGAACATTATAAAGAAGATTTTCTGGTGAGCAGGAGTGGTCTCCGGAAATAGCAGGCCAGGAAGCGTAATCAAGTTGCATTGGATTAGTTGTCTGAGTAGCATCAATTACAGATTCGGTCAACCTCTCCTCATATCCCATTCTGGCTTCAGCCCAAAGTTGGTCAAGTACTGAACGATATTCAGGGCTTAAATTTTCAATCGCTAGTAAAGCTATATCTCTGTGTTCGGGATAAATCCAGGCTAGTAAATTTGAGTTAACTAATAGAAATAAAACTAAAAAAAAAGTATAAAATTTCATCGCTACCTCAAACTGAAAAAATAAAATATTAATATTTATAATAAAAAAAGATAAGCATTTATTTTTTAAAGGGTCAGGGTAGTTGGATCAGGGACTTATTTTAAAAAAAGGTAATTTTCGTTAACCCTCACTACTAAATTTTTGTGCCGGAGAGGAGACTCGAACTCCTACGACATTGCTGCCACACGGCCCTGAACCGTGCGTGTCTACCAATTTCACCACTCCGGCAGTTACTGAACGGGCAGGTTTACCAGTCTGCCAATCTGCAGACAATTTTCACCATCCGGTACTAATCAATGAATAATCAAAAATTTTATGCTTACTAATTTAATTTTAATTACGTGAATTTACTATGTATTCAATTGTTCTTTAGTAATTCTTAATTGAAAACTCACCAGCCGGTTTCTCCGCTACGTTCTTCTTTAATAATAATGTTTTTATCTGTGTGTATCTCGCAAGTCATCGGAAGATGTTTCAAATTAATAATATCGTAAACTAATTCGGGACAATAGATATTCGCTAACCTTGGATCACCAAGATCCATAGTCTTTTTGCAGAATCCAACTGTATCAATACCTTCTGAATATTTAAAATATCCGACAGGAATTTTGATTTCTTTATAAGCATCTTCCATAAACATTGCCCAAATTGGAAGTGCGGCTCTTGAGCCCTGACCGTACCAATCAGTAAACTTAACTCTGTGATCATCAAAACCTACCCAGCATCCGGCAACAAGCTCAGGTGTATATCCAACAAACCATGCATCAGAATAATTTTGCGTTGTTCCGGTTTTTCCTGCTGCAGGATATTGGTAGTATCTTCTAACTCCGCCACCAGTGCCGTATGCAACAACATCCTCCATAATACTTTCCATGAGCGAAGCAGATTGTTGTGTTATTGCCTGGACATATTCAGGCACAAACTGATCAATTAAAATTCCATTTTTATCTTCTATCATTAAAATTGAAATTGGTTGAACGTGAATACCCTTGTTCACAAATGTGCCAAAAGCAGAAGTCAACTCAAGAGGAGTTACTTCAGAAGTTCCTAATGCAATTGCAGGATAAGGATCTATTTTGGAAGTTATTCCCATTCTTTGAGCGATCTTAACAACTTGTTTTGGAGGAGCTATTTCACTTATTGTCATTCTTCCGGTAACTACATTCAAAGATTTAGCCAAGGCGAATCTCATAGTTTCATAACCGGAGTATTCGCCGTCGGAATTAGAAGGACTCCATCCGTTGTAATCAAATTTCTGATTAAGTATTGTGTAGGAAGGATAGTAACCATTTTCCATAGCAGTTGCATAAATAATCGGTTTGAATGAAGAACCAGGTTGCCGCCTTATTCCCGATACATGATTTAATCCCCTTCCGAACTCTTGGTTTGTGCCACCAACCATTGCTTTTATTTCTCCTGTGAAAGGATCAATCACAACAAAGCCTACCTCTATTCTAGTTGCCACAAATTTAACCGAATCAATAAATGCTTTATCATTCTTTAAGCGATTATATATTTCGGCTTTTTTCTCCTGGGAATCTTCGCCTCTGTACTCACGGGATTTTTTAATTGCCTCATCAACCAATGAAGCAAGCAATTCTTTATTCTTATTCCAGCTCCAATTCTTTTCAAATAATTTTTGATATTCCTCTATGTGTTTTGCAGAAACTTCATTAGCTATTTTCTGCATACGTGAATCAACGGAAGTGTAAATATTCAATCCATCACGATATAAATCATATCCATATTTATCAGCAAGTTCTGACAATTGCAGACGTACATATTCCATAAAATAAGGTGCTATAGATCTCATTACGCTTGGTTTCTCTGAAGCGAGTACGATTGGTTCCTGTTTTAGTTTTTCATATTCATTTCTATCAAGAACTCCTGTTACAACCATATTATACATAACAAGGTTTCTTCTTTTTATAGCGTTATCATATCTGTTGACTGGATCAAAATCTCTTGGTGACTTAAGTAATGCAATAAACAATGCAGATTCAGGAAGAGTTAATTCGCTGGCACTTTTACCAAAATAAACACGGCTAGCTGCTTCAATTCCATAAGCGCTTTTTCCTAAATATGAGACGTTTAGATAAAGTTCGATTATTTCATTTTTAGTAAAATTCTTTTCTATCTGGATTGCTGTTATCCATTCCCTGATTTTTCTTATAGCCTTATCAAGTTTTGTTTCACGTGTTACTTTTAACTCATAAAGATTTCTGGCAAGTTGTTGCGTTATTGTACTGGCACCCTCACTAAGCGACATTGAAAAAACATTTTTAATCATTGCTTTTATAAATCTTGTAACATCAACACCCCAGTGACTATAAAATTTTCTATCCTCTGTAGCGATTAAAGCTTTTATTAAATGATCAGGAAGTTTATTTATATTTGTCTCAATCCTGTTCTCAATATAATACTGACCCAGTAATTCTCCATCAGCCGAAAATACTTTGCTTGCAAGCTGAGGTTTCGGATTTTCAAGCTCTTCGAGTGGTGGTACTCCACTATAAATAATTGCGATTAATATCCCGATCAGAACAAATACAATTGCTCCGCTTATCAGCCAGATTTTACTTTTGTTTTTTTTCTTTTTCTTTTTCATTTTTTTATTTCGAAGATCAGGTTCATTAAAGTATTTATCGTAATCGGTTTCAGTCATGCTAAAATCTATTTTTACAAATCCACAATTTCAAATTTTTGATTTCGTAAGACACCATAACAAGGCTTATCTAACCAGGAACCGAGATTGATGTATGTCCCTTGCTTATAATTTACAAATATGCGTTTGTGTAGATGACCAAATAATACATAGTCAAATCCCTCATCAATTTTTTTCTTTGCGGCTTCAAACAAGCCATCAATTTCACCATAACTTTTCTTCTCGGTATAGTCACGGCTCGATTTACTCGTTTTACTCGCAACAGCTATTCCCAAATCCGGGTGAAGCAAAGAATAAAGCCATTGAAAAAATTTATTCCTCAATATCCATTTGAGAATATTGTATCCGGTGTCATTACTTACCATACCGTCACCGTGTGCTATTAGGAATTTTTTACCGTTCAGTTCTGTGGAAAGTGAATCGGGATACATCATAGCACCGAATTCATTTTCAAAAAAATCACGGTGAAGAAAGTCGTGGTTCCCAATAAAATAATGTAATCTGATTTTGTTTTCACTTAAATCTTTTAATGCAGCAAGAGTCCGGTAAAATCCTTTCTGATATACTCTTCTATATTCAAACCAGTAATCGAATAGATCTCCGACAATAAATAATTCATCACAATTGGTTTCTGCGAATTTCAGAAAGTTGACAAGTTTTTTTTCCTTTGTTTCTTCCTGAAATCTATCCTGCAAACCTAAATGAATATCCGAAATAAAGAAATATACTTTTTCCACAAACTCAACTATTTAAAGATGTTATGAACAAAAGTAAGAATATGCAGATGGAAAAAAAATTCACTCATTCATCTTTCATAGAGATATCTGCTAACAGCCATCTGTCAGGATCAAGCTCAATACTATCCGGGATTGCAACTGTTGAAATTTCAAGAAGTGTATCCCGGGATACTATTTCATAAATAAACTTTTTTTCTGTCTCATTTGCTAATGTCATTTTTATTTCAAGCGGGAAGTAAAATTCTTCATAATCTTCCTGAACCTGCTGCAAATGAATTTCAACAAGATAATTGTTCTTTGATTTTATTAACTTTGTTTGATATTCCAGTTCTATGTTCCCCTTGCTATAAACCCACTGATCAAAAAATTTATTAAGATTTTTACCAGAAACTATTTCACATACATTTTTAAAATCGCTTATAGAAGCATTAGAATATTTGAATGTCTCGTAGTAAGTTTTCAATATATTAAAGAAAGTTGAGTCACCAACTTCCCATCGCAGCATATGAAGAACCCAGGCACCTTTGTCGTACATAGTTCGTGTAAAAAGGAATGGACCTGGTTCTGCTAATGAGCCGGAAAAATTACTGCTGTATTTATTTATCATTGTAGACTGAAGTGCTTTCTTTCCTGAAATAGCTTCATAATACAGTGCCTCAGAATAGGTCGCAAATCCTTCGTTCAACCAGATATCTTTCCACGATTTAGGTCCAACTGCATTACCCCACCATTGATGAGCAAGTTCATGAACATATGTGTCTTCAAAAAAATTCTTTCCGCTGATCATATTAGATGAGACGCCGGTAATCGTTTGGTGTTCCATTGCTCCGGGAAACCACAGGAATTCCGCGACACCATATTTTTCCTTGAGGAAAGGATATTCACCAAATAACTTCGAAAGCACTTTTAACATCTTAACATGACTTGAAAAATCTACCTTTGCATTTTCAAATTTATCGGGCAGTACGTAGGTACTCAACTTTCATGGTATCCAATCCATCCAGAGAAATGTAGTTATCGGAATATGAACGATAATCGGAAGAATAGATTGCAATCAGATAAGTGGAAATAGGATATTCTGTCTGCCAGGTATAAGTTCTTCTGCTGCGGTTAGTTTTTACATCAACCAGAACTCCATTTGATACGGAGACTGCACTTGAATCATTAGTAATACTCATTTGCATAAAAGTTTTGTCAAATGGTAAATCGTTACAAGGAAACCAGGTTGATGCATAAGTCGGTTCACTAAGATTGTAGATTAAGGATTTACCATTCCTTTTACCAAAAACAAAACCGTCCAAGCCTGCCTTCTTTGGGGTTCCTTCATAATAAACTTCTATCTCAAATTCTTTGCCCATTTGTGAATTATAAGGAATTGATAACCTTGTTTCTTCATTCTCATAATCAGTTGAAGCACCATTAAATAATATTTTCTCTATTTTAAAATTTTCATAAAAATTAAGATCGATTGATTGAATATTTTGATCAAGAACTTCGCCAGTCAATATCGCCTGTGCAATAAACATTTTCTTTTCTGGATAAAGATCAAAAGACAAGTTGTACTTTAATACATCTATCTTCTTTTGATTTGGGCTGATATAATCTTCATCAAAATTATGAAAGTAAGTATGAATATATGTTAACCTGTAAAGTTGGATCTTGTAATAAACTGCCCCGGGTAAAATTATAATTAGTAGAATCAGGAAAACAATCAGAAATATCTTTTTTTTCTTCATTTAAATTTTGCAGAGTAATTAGTTGATGTAAAAGAAATAAATCTTTGTCCTAAAGTTACAACTTTTGAAAATTAACATTTTCTTAAATTGCCAATCAAATCATATTTATATATCTTTGAAACTTAATTAAAGGAGAGAAAATGTCCCTTCAGGGATCATCAATATTAAGAGATACAGTTACAATGCTTCTGGCTGGAGGTCAGGGTGAAAGACTTCATCCACTTACAAAAGTACGTAGTAAACCCGCTGTTCCATTTGGCGGTAAATACAGAATAGTTGATTTTGCACTTTCAAATTGTCTTAATTCAGAGCTAAGAAGAATTTATGTGCTTACCCAGTATAAATCCGATTCATTAAATCAACATATATTCGAGGCGTGGAGCATATTCAATCCGGAGCTTAGAGAATTTATTTACTCTATCCCACCACAGAGAAAACTTAATAACGATTGGTATCTTGGAACTGCAAATGCAATTTACCAGAATATGAATCTTTTTTCGTCTGACAGAAAAGCAAAGCAGGTATTAATTTTAAGCGGTGATCATATTTACAAAATGGACTACCTTAAATTGCTTCAATATCATATTGATAAAAAAGCACATCTTATCAATGGCTTGCATAGAGGTACCGAAAGATGAAGCATCAAGGTTTGGAATTGTAAGTGTTAACTCAGAATATAAAGTTGAATCATTCATAGAAAAACCAAGTGATCCTCCACGAATTCCGGATAATCCTGGGTCATTCATTTGTTAACATGGGAATTTATGTTTTCGATGCTCCTGCTCTAAGAGAAATTTTTAATGAGATGGATGAAAAGAAATATTCCTTCAAATGATTTTGGACAGGATATAATTCCATATATGGTTAAATCGGGCAGGAGATGTTTCTGCATACAAGTTTATTGATGAGAATAAAAAATCACAACCCTACTGGAAAGATATTGGAACAATAGACAGTTACTATTCTGCAAGTATGAATCTCCTTAGTGTTTCACCTGATTTTAACCTGTATGATGATCACTGGTATATCAGAGTCACATCAAT
The DNA here is from genome assembly GCA_963768365.1 of uncultured Ignavibacteriaceae bacterium. Taxonomy (GTDB): domain Bacteria; phylum Bacteroidota; class Ignavibacteria; order Ignavibacteriales; family Ignavibacteriaceae; genus IGN2. The sequence continues at coordinate 34,022 of CAVYHS010000003.1, forward strand.
ACCAATTTCCACCAGCAAAAACAGTATCACACGAAGGTGAACGTGTTGGAAGAAATCTAAATTCATTAATCTGCGATGGTTGTATCATTTCCGGAGGTTTGGTTGAACGCTCTATTCTTAGTCCGAATGTGCGTGTGAATAGCTACGCTTACGTAACTGACTCAATAATAATGAACAACTGTAATGTTGGAAGGCATGCAAGAATAAGGCGAGCAATAATTGATAAAAATGTTGAATATCCCCGAAGGATATGAAATTGGATTTGATGTTGAGGGCGACAAGAAAAAATTTACTGTTACTGAAAGCGGAATTGTTGTAATTGGGAAAAATGAAGAGCTGCCGGATCAACCATAGTAGTTTTGGACCATTGCTTAAAATCCTAAAGTAATTTTTCAATTGATTTAATCCTAAAATTTTTCAAGATTCATCAAGAGCTAAAAATTAGTTTATTATTTTTAAACGATGAATCCTGAACTTCAAAATAAATTATCAAATCTTCCTGCCAAGCCTGGAGTTTACCAGTTTATAAATGACAAGGGAAAGGTTATCTATGTTGGCAAAGCAAATAATCTTCGGAGCCGGGTAAAAAGTTATTTCCATTCAAAAAATCCCAACGCAAAAACTGAAGTACTTAGTTAGCAAGATTTCTGATTTTGAATTGGTAGTTACAGACTCTGAAGTAGAAGCACTTGTTCTTGAAAATAATCTCATCAAAGAATTAAAGCCAAGATACAACGTAAACTTAAAGGATGATAAATCTTTCCCATTCATCAAAGTAACGAATGAACCATATCCAAGAATTTTTTCAACAAGAAGAGTAATTCGCGATGGTTCAAAATATTTTGGACCTTACACAAGTGTAAAAAATATGAAATCTGCTTTGAGAATGATCAACCAGGTTTTCAAAATAAGAAGCTGCAAGTTTGATATTAATGATGATTCTATTGCAAAGAAAAAATTCAAAGTCTGTCTTGATTATCACATAAAAAAATGCGATGGTCCCTGTGAAGGACTTGTAAGTGAAAAAGATTACAACGAAATGGTTGATGAAGTTGTAAAAGTAATCCGCGGAAGAACCGATGATTTGATAAAAGATCTCGATAAAAAAATGAAATCGTCTTCAGCAAATATGGAATTTGAAAAGGCTGCTGAGATTCGGGACAAAATTGATCAACTTAGAATTATTTCATCTAAACAAAAAGTAGTAAGCAATGATTTTGAGGACAGAGATGTAATCTCAATTGCATTTGAAGATAAAGATTCTGCTTGCTCTGTTTTCAATATTCGTGCAGGAAAGCTTGTTGGAAAGAAACAACTGCGATTGAGTTTGAGAGGTGGCGAAGAACTGAATGAAATTTACAATGCAGCAATAAAATTTTATTATGATGATCACGTTGAAATACCAAAAGAGATTTTGATTGAAGTGGAACCACTGGAAAAAGAACTACTCGAGGAATGGCTGAATCAAAAAGCTGAAAGAAAAGTGAAAATATTTATTCCCACAGCGTGGTGAATTGAAAGCTCTCGTTAATATGTGTAAGCAAAATGCAACCCTTCAACTAAAAGAAATTCAGCTTCAAAAAATGAAAAAAGAAGGAAATGTTCCTTTTTCACTTTCGGCTTTACAAAGAGATTTGCGATTAAAAGTTCTTCCGAGAAGAATTGAGTGCTTCGATATTTCCAACATACAAGGTTCTGATTCTGTTGCGAGTATGGTTGTTTTTGTTGACGGCAAACCGAAAAAGAGTGAATATAAAAAATTTATTATAAAAGAAGTTGAAGGTCCTGATGATTTCGCAAGTATGCAGGAAGTGATTCGAAGAAGATACACTCGCCTTCTTGAATAACAAAGAACCTACTTCCTGAACTTAATTATTGTTGATGGTGGGAAAGGACAACTATCAAGTGCGGTTGAAATTTTAGACAGTCTCGGAATAAAACAATACAATATTATTGGTCTCGCAAAGAGACTTGAAGAAGTATTTTTTCCTGAAAATTCAGAACCAGAATCAATTCCAAAAACTTCATCGGGATTAAAACTTTTGCAGCAGATAAGAGATGAAGCACATCGTTTTGCAATTACTTTTCACAGACTAAGAAGATCTAAAAGAACTATAACGACAGAATTGACAGAGATAAAAGGAATAGGAAAAGCGACGGCACATATGTTGCTTTCTGAGTTTGGTAGTGTCGAAAAAATTAGAAAAACAGACACTGAATCTTTATCCAAATTGATTGGAGAAAAGAAAGCTCAACTTGTCAGAGGGCACTTTAACAATGATAAAAACGAATAAGATTTTTTTAGCTTCGTTTGCAACAATAGCTATTCTATTTTTTAACAGCGCATCGTTAATTGAAAACACGAAAAGCGTTTTACCGTGGGAATTCAAGTACTCAATTCATCCTTTAGCCGGCTACGACTTCAAACAGCTGCGCGATACAGTCTACACCGATAAAGATAATTTTATAGAAGTTAATCTGTTAACTCAACAAGCAACACTTTATTCAAGAGACGGATCAGAATTCCACTTCCCTGTTTCATCAGGAACCAAATGGGTTGAAGAAGGAATGGAAACAAATCAGGGATTATTTGCAATTCAATGGAAAGCAAAGAAACAATATTCAGTTCAGTTTGACAGTACTGTCATGCTGAACTGGATGGGGTTTAATAATGGAATTGGTTTCCATGCGTTACAAGGTAAGAGCTATTACAAGTATCTCGGAAAGAAAAATGTTTCTCACGGATGTATTCGAGTTTCAAGAGAAGATGCGCAATTCGTGTATGAAAAAGTTGAAAAAGGAACTCCGGTTCTTGTTCACAAAGGAAATAGCGCAATTACAATAGCTTTCACAAGTGAGGGCGAAAGCTATAGTCAATACTCTTATTCAGAAACCTACAAGCAACTGCGAAAAAGACAGCAACTTATTTATGAAGGTGATTACCTAATTTCTCCCAATGAAAAAATATTGATTGATGAAAAAAATATTTATTCGGGCGGATTGCCGATTGGTAATGCAGAATTAATTCCTACCAAGCAAAACCTCAAACCAACAACACTTTGGGTGGATAATACTCTTTCCGAAACCGAAAAGCTAAATGAGATTTTGAAAGGAAAAGAAAAATCTGATCTTACTCTTAATTCGTTTTTGGATTCCAGAAATTAAGGAAATTAGCTGACCCTATACTCCTTAATCTTACGGGGACAGGTTGCGACCTGTCCCTAACTTTACATTTCAGATTAAAACAATACAATATCATACATTTACTTGCTTTATTCTTTAAAATTGTTTTCTTTTAGGTTAGTTTAATTTTTATTGGGGAATAAAAATGAAAAAGAAAATAATTTCGCTTTGTTTTTCTATGTTAGTTCTACTCTCTGCTCCGACCTTTGCACAAGGACCTGGTGAACCATACTTTCCTGAAACAGCTAACGGTGCAATATACATTCATTCTACAGGACATCGACTTTTATGGGAAAACCCAGACAGCATAATTTATAATGTAATTTATTTTAGTTCTGACTCAGCTCTCGTTACTCAAATGAATCCTTCAATTATTTTATATGATGGTTTTCCTAGTACGGTATATGATTCTATTTATTTAAATTTAGTTGAACCACTTAACTGGAATACAAAATATTTCTGGAGAGTTGTAGAATCTTACCAATCTGGTTCCTTTGCAGGTCCAGTTTGGCATTTCAGAACGATGCCGAATCCAATATGTGATTATATTGACTTCCAAGATGATTTTGAGAATGGTCTTAACAATTGGTCTGTTACAAATAATGGCGGAAATTGTGTGTGGGAAATTTTCAACCCCCCATATCCAAGTGGATATCTATTGCCATTTAGTTCTGTCGGTGGAGTATTAGCAGCAGACGCAAATGCGTGTGGAAATGGATCATCAGTAATAACAACCATTACACTAAATGAATCTTTCGGTGGCGGATATGGCTATAAAAGTTTAGAGTTTGATAATGATTGGAATGTTTTAGATTCTACTGATGAAGCTTATATCGAGGTAAGTACGAATGGAGGTGAAAATTGGGAAATAATATGGTCGAAAATAGGTGAAGACTTAAGAATGACACACGAAGTTATTCCCATCCTTCAGGGTGGAGAAATCCATCTTCGATTTAGAGTAATTCAACCTGGCTGGGACAGGTGGTGGGCAATTGATAATGTAAAATTAGTTCAGGATTGTCCTCTTACACAATTTTATCCACCATATAATCTTAAACTAAACACGATTGCACAACAATCCGCAAGAGTTGATTTAAGTTGGGAGAGAATTGGTCCCTGGTATCAACCTTATTTTTATATATTTAGGAAACTTGGATTACCGACTGATCCAACGAGCTACTCTTTCGTTGGAATGGTGCCGTACACGATGACTACTTTCTCAGATACTTCCGTAATTATTGATAACAACTATACTTACCAAATTAATAATGGGCCTTATCCTAATGGCTACAGTAATGAAGCTACTGCCTACTTGCAAAACATTGTTCCCGTAGAATTACAAAGTTTCAGTGCGGAACTCATTGGAGTTGATGTACAACTTCTCTGGTCAACAGCAACTGAAACAAACAACCAGGGTTTTGAAATTGAAAGAACCTCACCCCTTCCCTCTCCTTACCAAGGAGAGGGTGGCGAAGCCGGGAGAGGTTGGGGAAAGATCGGTTTTGTTCCCGGTTTTGGAACAACAACCGAAGTTCATCATTATTATTACACTGATGAATCACTTCAGCCAGGTAACTATCAATACAGGCTAAAGCAAATAGATTTTGATGGAACGTTTGAATACTCAAACATTATCGATGTTACAGTCGATGCGCCAACAATGTTTTCACTTGAACAGAATTATCCCAACCCGTTTAATCCAACTACAAAAATTTAATACAGTATACCATCAGTCACTCTTCGACAAGCTCAGAGTGACATTTTAGTAACTATGAAAGTATACGATGTACTTGGAAATGAAGTCTCAACACTTGTTAGTGAAAATAAACCAGCCGGCACTTTTGAAATTGAATTTCGTGCAGAAAGTTTACCAAGTGGAGTTTATTTCTATAGACTTCAAGCAAGTTCTTTTGTTGAAACTAAGAAGATGGTGTTGATGAAGTAGGTTCCTTTAGTGTTCTGTTAACTCGTTTACCGAATAAATAAAGAATTCCGACTAACAGACCTACAATAATTAGGAGGGAAACATAGGGCGATAATCCGTAAGCAGTCAGGATATCTCCAAACAGCATTGTAACCATTCCCACAACTATTGCATAGGGTAACTGCGTCCGTACGTGATCAATATGATCACAGCCGGAAGCCATTGAGCTTAGAATTGTTGTATCGGAAATTGGTGAGCAGTGATCTCCCCAGACACATCCTGCAAGAACGGAACTTATAACTCCGACTAAAATTAAATGAGTATCTGAAGGTGAATAATTGTTCATTCCCGTCACCGCAGCAGCTAGTGGAATTACAATCGGGAACATTATTGCCATCGTTCCCCAACTAGTTCCGGTTGCAAAGCTTGTTAATCCGCAAACCAAAAATACAATCACCGGAAGAAACCGCGGATTAATTGAATCGCTGATAAGACTGATTATGTAGTCTGCTGTCCGGATTTCACTTGTTACTGCACCAATACTCCAGGCGAGAGTTAAAATCAATACAGCGAGAAGCATCGAACGAATGCCGGCAAACCAGGCATCTACAGTTTCTCGAACTGTAAGAATTTTTTGGGCAATTATCATTATAGCAGCAATTACACAAGCAGAAAAACTTCCCCAAAGTAAAGCAAGATAGGAATTAGAATTACTGATTATACTTCTTACTCCATAATCACTTATTCCCTGCTCATTAAGTGAATCAATTCCGGTAAATATCAAACCAAATATTGTTACGATAATTAATACTAGAATTGGAACAACTCCGTTATACCATTTTGCTCTATCCTCATTGCCAAATAAATCACTTTTATCGTTAAATTCATTTGTTGAAAAAGTTGAAGCTGAAACATTTCCTGTTTTAACTGCTCTTCGCTCGGCTTTAAGCATTGAACCAAAATCCCTGTTAGTATATGAAACAAGAAATACGAAGAATAGCATTGCAATCGGGTAAAACCGGAAAATAATCGTATCAAGAAAAACTGAGTAAGCATTTAATGGTGAACCAATCGTAGCTAATCCTTCCTGAATTAAGCCAACTTCATATCCAATCCAGGAAGAGACAATAAAAATACTAGCAACCGGAGCAGCAGTTGCGTCAACAATGAATGAAAGTTTTTCGCGGGAGATTTTCAACTTATCAGTAATCGGTCTCATCAGGTTACCAACTACTAGAGCGTTTGCATAATCATCAAAGAAAATAATTAATCCTGAAAGCCAGGCTGTGAGCATTCCAGATTTTCTCGTACGTGCGAATCTTGAAAGTGAATTTGCAATTCCGGTAGTTCCTCCACTCCGAGAGATCAACCCAATCACTCCACCAAAGAGTAAAGTGAAGACAATTATTTGTGTATGAGAAACATCGCTAACAGCTTCAATAACATATTTATCAATTATTCTTAAAAATGCAGTCCATGGATCAAATCCATAAATAAAGACTGCACCAGAATAAATTCCAAGAATCAGAGAAATAATAACCTGTCTGAAAATTAGTGCAAGCGCAATTGCAAGAAGCGGTGGAATGATACTAAGAATTCCGGGGATAACATTTACCGAGGTTTCTTCTATCTCAATTCCTGAAAAAATTAGCTGATAATTTCCCGAATTACGAATTGTCAGCGAAGTGTCAAATAATCCTTCAGATAGATTCAGATTAAATTCCTCTGAATAGCTATCGCTGATAGCTTTCATTGTGATTGAATTCAGATTATCGGGAAATCCATATCCATTTACTTCAAAACTGATATCCGAAAGAACAAGAGAAGGGGTTTTAATCTTCTGTCCAAACAGGTTGGTGCTAAAAGTGATGATGCAAAAGAGGATGAAGATGATTTTATTCAAGTGAAATAGTTCAATTTTAATACAATACTTAATTGAAAACCTGTAGAAATATAGCCCATCAACTAAATATTTCAAAAATAATTCTTATTTTTACTATCGATTAGAGAGGACTATTAATGCAAAGATTCTTTTTTACAATTCTAACACTTACTGCTTTGCTAATTGCAGGCTGTGGTTCAGATAATAAACAAATCGATAAATCTGATCTTGAGAATTTAATTAATGAAGCCATCGATGGTGATGTGGATGCTAATACTAAGCTACAAGGATTGCTAACTTCCAGGCATGTTGGTAAAAGCGATTACAATCAATTGTTTATTGATGAACTCAAATCGAATAATAAAATTTATTACTCGGTTATTTTAGAGTACTCAGATCCAAGATTGAATGTATTCGCAATCTATGATGACAATCTGAATTTTTATCTTCTTGATAAATCGCTGAACGGATATTTAAATTCTGAATGGGTTGAAGCAGGCACACGAAAATTTGTTTTTCTACAGGAGCGATTTTTTACAAAGGATGTATTAAGTATTGATCGTCTTTCAATTTATGAAGTAGTTGGAAATTCCGCCTCAATGGTTTACAGATCACCGAGTCGTTTTGTTAAAGATAATGATCTATCTTACCAGAAGGTCGAATCAATTACAAATAATTATATCTTAACCAAAATTAGCGGACCATTAGGCAGCAGGATTGATAATAAACTTGATACATTTTATTTCAAGTCAGATTCAAAACAGTCACTTGAGCAAAATAAACCTGTTTGATAATTATATCAGAAAGGAAATAAACAATTTTATCTGGATTACAACCAAACCTCAGGTAACTGAAGATATTATTGAAACTGAAATAGATACTACAACAAAAACATTTAAGTTTTCAATCAGTCAACAGTGGAAGAAAATTCCCAAGTTCATTGAAAATAGTCGCATCAAACAAAGTCTTGAGGGAATAAAATATTTTAGCGAATCAAACCGGTCCAGTTTCACAATACTTGAAATTCCAAGAGGAGAAGATGGCGAAAAATACTCTCCTTATATACTAACTGAAACAACAAAGGGACGATATCGCATCAGAGCTTCTGCTGTTTTTGAGAATGGAGATAATTATTTGCAGATTTTTGAACACAGCTGTGAAAATACGAAATATTTTCTTCTTTTCGAATGTCCAAAATCAATTTATCTAGGGAATAAAAAAGTTTTCTCTGATATTATTAATTCATTTTCAATTGATTGTTAATTTTCTCGAATTTAATATTTTCTTAAAAGAATGAATATATACCTCATCAGACACGGCGAATCAGAAGAAACATCTGAGGGCAAACCCCACGAGGAAAGAGCATTAACGGCGGATGGTATTGAGATAATAAAGACCTCTATCGAAATGTGGAAAAAATTTATTGACACTTTTGATATTATTCTTACTTCTCCATTAAAACGATCAAAGCAATCTGCTCAAATCATCAGTAGCATTTTTAAGCCTCAGTTTGAAGTGGTAGAAGAAATATGTCTATTAAATGGAGGCCTGACTGAAGACTTAATGTCGATTGCAAGATCATTAAATTTAGACGACATTGCCATGGTCGGACATCAGCCAGATATAGGAAAGCACATCGCTTCGATGATAGGTTCAAGTGATTCTAATTTCAACATACCACCTGCATTAATTGTAAAAGTTTATTTTAAAGAGAAAACTGAAATGGGTAAAGGGATTCTTGAATTTTTTCTACCGCCAGTAAATAAAAAAGGGTAACCAGTTACACAACATCATGCTTACCGCTGCTTCCTTCCGGACCTGGCGGAGTTGGGCAATCAATTGTTAACTGGCACCCAAAACAATTGAAAATTCTCGATTAAAAATACTAATAAAAGATTATTTCTAGTTGACTTTTGACTTTTGACTTTTAACCCGGTCAATAAGAGTGTTTCGTTCCCAGAAGACTCCATCCTCATAACCTTGTATCTTTTTATCGAGTTCCGCCTTTTCCAATCTCTTCTCTGAAAGGCAGCAATAATACTCATCAACCTCTACACCAACATAATTTCTTCCGAGCTTTTTAGCTACTACTGCAGTAGTACCTGATCCAATAAATGGATCGAATACCACGTCACTTTCATTTGAGCTGGCAAGAATAATTTTAGCTAAAAGTTTTTCTGGTTTTTGAGTCGGATGCTCAGTGTTTTCGGTCATTGACCAGAAAGGTATCGATATGTCATTCCAGATATTGGATGGGAAAGTATCTCTAAAATTTCCTTCTGCCATTTGTCCCCAATCTTTTGGATTTCTTTTTTCATCCTTGTAAGGTGCCAGAACTTTTCGTCTAAGTTTCACTTTATTAACATTAAAAGTGTAATCAGCAGAATTTGTGAAGAACCAAATATCTTCGGTACAATTTTTCCAATTAGCTTTTGCACCTCTTCCCTTCTCTCTTTCCCATGTGATTCGGTTTCTTACCTGGAAATATTTTGCACCAACTTTAACAATTGAAGGGGAAGATTTCCAATCACCACAAATATAAATTGAAGACTTCTTCTTTAAAATCCTCGTCAGCTTACTTAACCAGGATTCAAGCCATTTTTCATATTCATTAATATCCATCTCTTTAAATGATACGCGGTTGAATTTTTTTGAAATATTATATGGGGGATCAATGAAAAGTAAATCAACAAAATTATCGGGCATTAATTTTACTGCTTCAAAAATATTCTGGTTAATAACTTTATTAACAAGCGAGTTAATTTTTACTGGCTTAGTAAGTTTAGTTAATTTTTCTGAATATTTTTTAATTTCTGCTTCATCGAGACGAAGTGTTCGATTTAATTTTGCTATTTTTTTTTCTGGCATCGCATAAAGATTATTATTGATTATTAATTTACTATTATTTCATTATAACAAGTTTATCAGAAAAATGTATTTCTCTTTAAATTGATTAAAAATAGAATAATTCTGTTAATAATTTTCAGCTTAAAATCTATAAAATTATTAGCAATATCTAATTGGAATAACGGGAATAATCTTGTTTAGCTACAACCAATTATCTAAGTTTCACAATGAATTTTTTCACTTTTTCAGGATAAATATTTATGAAAAGAACAATAGTAGCAATGCCAGGAGACGGCATAGGTAAGACAGTGCTGCCCGAATCAATAAGAGTTTTAGATACAGTTGGATTTGAAGCTGAATATGTTCACGGCGATATCGGTTGGGATTTTTGGTGTTCTGAAGGTAATGCTCTTCCTCAACGTACAATTGACTTGCTTGAAAAACATAAAATAGGGCTTTTTGGTGCTATTACTTCCAAACCAAAAGATGCAGCAGAAAAAGAATTAGATCCTTCACTAAAAGGAAAAGGTTTTGTTTACTTTTCACCCATCGTTTCAATGAGACAACATTTTAATTTGGATACTTGCATTCGTCCATGTATTTCGTTTAAGGGAAATCCGTTGAACTTCATTCGCAAAGATGGTAAAGGTGGTTTTGAAGAACCGATTGTCAACTCTGTAATATTTAGACAAAATACTGAGGGACTATACGCAGGAATTGAATGGACAAATCCACCGACAAATGTTCGTGCTGCCTTTGAGTCTCATCCAAAGTGGAAAAAATTTAAAAATGTTCCAAATGAAGAGCTTGCAATTTCAACAAGGATAATTACTAAAAATGCAGCTACAAGAATTATTCGTGCAGCTTTTGAATATGCCAAAAAGTATGGTTACAAAAATGTGACTGTCTGTGAGAAACCAAATGTACTTCGTGAGACTTCCGGTATGATGCTTAAAATAGGAAAGGAAATCGCAAAGGAATATCCGAGTATTTCTCTTTGGGATACTAATATAGACGCTCAGATGATGTGGCTGACTAAAAATCCGGAAGACTACGGAGTGGTTGTTGCAGAAAATATGTTTGGCGATATTATCTCAGATGGGTTTGCTGGTTTGGTAGGTGGACTTGGTTTTGCATGCAGTGCAAACCTTGGTGAAGAAGTTTCTGTATTTGAACCAACTCACGGAAGTGCTCCAAAATATCAGGAGTTAAATCCATCAATTGTAAATCCTATTGCAATGATTATGAGTGCCTGTATGATGTTGGATCATATTGGTGAAACCGTAAAGGCAGATAAAATAAGACAAGCAATCGCAAAAGTTGTTGAAGAAGGAAAAGTAAAAACTTACGATATGATGAAACTAAGAGGTGGCCCTGATGTATTTAAGAACGGTGCGTGCACAACTCAACAGATGACAGCGGATGAAGTGTAGCCAGAATTTGTAAATTATTATTCTGAGCGAGTTGAATGAACTATGTCATGAAATTCTCTAGGAGATAATGCTTCATTCCGTTTCGTCGAGCAATCTGAATGACAGTAAAAAATTAAATTGTTTACTGGATAATATACATGCGAGAAAATGTTTTAAAGATTTGGCCTGAAATAAACTGGATTGAAAATAAAGAACTAAGAGCGAAAGCTTTAGATTGCTGGGTTTATGCAATTGAAAATTCAGTCCTTACTCCTGAAGATCTTGAAGTTATTCCATTTTCTCTTCTCATTAAGGACTGCAAAATTACATTTATGAATCACAAACGAACTGCAGTTCAACTTTCGGTAGAGATTGCAAAAAGAATGAAAGAAAATTTTAGCGATGAAATCATAGTTGATATGGATATTTTAATCGCCGGTGCAATTTTAATTGATGTTGGAAAGTTGATTGAATATGATAAAGTAAGTGGAAAACTAACCACAAGCAAAGCAGGAAGGTTTTTACGTCATCCTTTCAGCGGTGTTGCAATTGCAGATCGCTTCGGTTTACCATCTGAAGTGCAACACATTATTGCTTATCACGCAAAAGAGGGTGATGATGCTAAACGAAGCGTTGAAGCAATAATAGTTCACCATGCAGATTTTGTTTCCTTTGAACCGTTTAAAGCGTGAGGGAAAATAATGAACCAAACTTTTGTTGAAAAAATAGCACAAAAATATGCAGTAGGATTATCCCCAGATTACGAAGTTCATTCCGGAGATTATATTATGATTCAGCCTGCATATGTAATGACACATGATAATACCGGAGCCGTAATTCCCAAATTCAAATCTATCGGCGCAAAAAAATTTTTTAATCCACGACAGGTTGTTCATACACTCGATCACGATATTCAAAATAAAACTGAAAAGAATTTGGAAAAGTATAAAAAGATTGAAGAGTTCTCTAAATCAATGGGCGCTGATTTTTATCCTGCTGGACGAGGAATCGGTCATCAGATTATGTGCGAAGAAGGTTATGCTTTTCCTGGAACAATGGCTGTTGCTTCTGACAGCCACTCAAATATGTACGGAGGATTAGGTTGCCTGGGAACACCAATCGTGCGTACAGATGCTGCAGCAATCTGGGCAACTGGGAAAACCTGGTGGAAAGTTCCTCCAATTGCAAAAGTTGAATTGATAGGAAAACTTCAAAAAGGTGTAACGGGAAAAGATATCATCATTTCTCTTTGCGGATATTTTAATAAAGATGAAGTATTGAATCACGCAATAGAATTTGTCGGTGAAGGTGTTAAAAATCTTTCGATTGAAGAAAGATTAACAATCGCTAATATGACTACTGAATGGGGAGCGCTCGTTGGTTTATTCCCTATTGATGAGACAACAATTGAATGGCTGAGAGAAAGAGATCTTTACATTCAGAAAAGAGGATTGGAGGGTGTTCCTTCTGATACAGACGAAAATGGTAAACATCCAAGAATAAATGAAGAAGAAAATTTCTGAACTTGAAAGCAATAAATTAAAAGCTGATGATGACCTGCCTGACGGCAAGGCAGGTGCATTCTATTCGAAAGAATTGAAAATTGATCTTTCAACAATTGAACCTTATGTATCTGGACCAAATTCGGTTAAAGTGATGAACTCAGTTTCTGAATTGAAAAAGAAAAATCTAAAAATAAATAAAGCTTATCTCGTCTCTTGTGTCAACAGCAGATTGGATGATATCAAAGAAGCAGCAGAAGTTGTAAAAGGTAAAAAAGTTGCAGATGGAGTTGAGTTTTATATTGCCGCCGCATCAAGCGAAGTGCAGAAAGAAAGCGAACTTGCCGGTTACTGGCAATCATTGATTGAAGCAGGCGCAAAACCATTACCTCCAGGATGCGGTCCGTGCATCGGATTGGGAACAGGTTTACTTGAAGATGGTGAAGTCGGAATTTCTGCAACAAACAGAAACTTCAAAGGAAGAATGGGCTCACCGACCGCTTTTGCGTATTTAGCCTCTCCCGCAGTTGTTGCTGCATCTGCAATCGCTGGTAAAATTGACTTCGATTGGGAAAACGGAAACAAAAAAATCAAAGCAGAAATTAAAATCAATAAAAAAACTGCTTCAAAAAAATCATCTGTTAAAATTTTATCTGAATTTCCATCAGTGATTGAAGGAGACCTATTATTCTGTCATCAGGATAATCTGAACACAGATGGTATTTATCCCGGCAAGTATACTTACATGGATGACTTCACACCTGAACAGCAAGCCGGAGTTGTTATGGAAAACTATGATCCGGAATTTGTAAAATTGCTAAGAAAGGTGATGTTGTTGCAGGAGGATTTAATTTTGGAACAGGAAGTTCACGCGAACAGGCTGCAACTGCTTTTAAGTACAAAGGGATTGCTTGCGTTATCGCCGGTTCATTCAGCGAGACTTATGCGCGTAATGCAATAAACAATGGTTTTTTAATTATTGAATGTTCTGATCTTGTAACTGACCTTAAAGAAAAATATGGGGAAGAGAAATTGACGATTCAAACAAATAAAAAAGTAAAAATAGATTTTGAAAATTCTTCAATCACTTATAATGATAAAAATTATTCTATCGATCCTGTTGGTGAAGCCGCACAGGAGCTTATTGTGGTTGGTGGCTTGGAGAATTGGGTAAAGAAGAATTTATAAAAATCAGATTTAATTCCAGGAATTATATATGCAAAAATCAATCTCACGTCAAATAGCAGAATTTGCAATCAATCTTAAATATGAACACTTACCAAAGGAAGTCGTTAATGAAGTAAAAAGATATCTTTACGATTCGATAGGTTGTGCTTACGGTGGATATCATACAAAAGATGTAAAGATATTGCACGACATCTACACTGCAATGGCTGGCAAAAGAGAAGCAACTGTGATAGGATATGGAGACAAAATTCCTGCAGTTAATGCAACTCTAGTTAACTCACTTATGATTCGTGCACTCGACTTTAACGATATCTACTGGAAAGAAGATCCTTCTCATCCGTCTGATATTATTCCTGCTGCACTTTCTGTCGGTGAAATGGTTGGCGCTTCGATGAAAGAAGTTATCACTGCAATCGTACTCGCTTATGAATTTGAGCAAAGACTTTGCTTGTTTGCTTCACCGGGAGTTCGAGAACGTAAGTGGCATCACGCAACACTAACCCAATTTGTTTCCCCGATTGTTGCAGGAAAAATGCTCGGACTAAATGAAGATCAAATGGTAAATGCAATTGGAATTAGCGGAAGTCACAATCACACTATCGGATGTCCTACTGCCGGAAAATTAACAATGATGAAAAACACCGTTGATCCGATGGCAGTGCAAAGCGGTGTGTTCGCTGCATTGATGGCAAAGAAAGGTTACAGCGGAACGGAAGCAGTGTTTGAAGGAAAAGAAGGATTCATGGACGCATTCCTCGGATGGAATGCTAAAGAGCAAAAAGTTGATCCTGTGAACATGAAAGGAAGAGATGGAACATCGGAATGGAAATGGAACATCGAAAAACTCATCGGTGGATTGGGTGAAAGCTACAAAATTATGGAATGCAGTATGAAAGCCTTTCCAACAGAAGCTCTTACTCACACTCATCTTTCTGCAACATTAAATGCAGTTACAAAAAATAACATTACTTACGATCAGATTGAGTCTGTTACACTTACAACACTTACGCAGGCTTATGATATTCTTTTCGATCCACACAAATATCGTCCTGAATCAAGAGAGACCGCGGACCACTCCCTTCCCTACTGCATTGCTGCAGCATTAGTTGATCATAAAATTACGACCAGTTCGTTCAGTGACGAGAAGTTAAAAGATCCGAGAATCTGGGAAGTGATTGATAAAATTAAAGGTGAACCTTCGCAGGAATTTGAAAAAATGTTTCCAGCAAAGCAGCCATCTAAAGCTGTTGTTAAAACAAAAGATGGAAGAGAATTTTCGGAATATCTTGAATATCCAAAAGGTGATCCAAGAGAACCGATGACGATGGAAGATCTCGATAATAAGTTTGAAGGATTATCAGAAAAACTTCTTGCATCGGGGAGAAGAAAAGAAGTTAAAGAAGCAATCTTTAAAGCTGAGCTATTAACAGCAAAAGAGTTTATGAAGAAATTGAATGTTTAATACACCGTCCTTGCGAACGAAGTGAAACAATCTAATTTTTGAGATTGCTTTGTCAATTCATTCCTCGCAATGACACACAGTAAATGGAAGTCTTATGAAATCAAGAACAATTAAATCATCAGCAGGACCAAAGGGAGATTCAGCTCGCTCTGATTGTTACATCGAATTAGAAATTAAAGCGAGCGGAGGATTAAAATTAAATCTCCAAAGCAAAGTTGAATCAATGTATGGAGAATCAATCCGTAAATTGATTCTTGATATGTGCATGTTCTTCAATGTAAAAAATGCAAGGATAAAAGTTGAAGATTACGGAGCACTTCCATTTACGCTTGCAGCAAGATTTGAAACTTCCATCAAAAGAGCTTTGCCACGAACTAAAAAAGAATACCTGCTTCCATTTTCAAAAAAATCAAATTACAAAACAACCAAGAATAGACTAAGGAGAAGCAGATTGTACCTTCCCGGAAATGAACCAAAGTATTTTATAAACGCCGGTTTGCATGAACCGGATGGATTGATACTCGATCTGGAAGACAGCGTTGCTCCAACTCAGAAGGATGCTGCACAATTATTAGTTAGAAATGCTCTTCGCTCAGTAGATTTTTATGGGAGCGAAAGAATGGTGAGAATAAATCAACTTCCAAAAGGCTTGGATGATTTGAAATATATTGTTCCTCACAATGTTCATGTTATTCTAATTCCAAAATGTGAAGCCGCGACACAAATTATTGAAATTGAAAAAGAAGTTGAAAAACTAAAAAAACAACATAAAGTTAGAAACAATATTTTCTTTATGCCGATAATTGAAAGTGCAAAGGGTGTTATCAATTCTTATGAGATAGCTTCAGCAAGTAGATATAATTGTGCACTTGCAATCGGACTGGAAGATTACACAGCAGACATTGGAACACAAAGAACTGACGAAGGAAAAGAAAGTTTCTTTGCAAGAAGCATGGTTGTAAATGCTGCACGTGCTGCAGGTATCCAGCCTATAGATACGGTTTATTCCGATGTTTCTAATATGGATGGTTTAAGAGAAAGTGTTATCGAAGCCAAATCACTCGGCTTTGAAGGTAAAGGGTGTATTCATCCAAGGCAGGTAAAAATTGTACACGAAGCATTTGCACCGGCTGCTGAAGAAATTGAAAAAGCGAAGAAGATTGTCCTTGCATTTGAAGAAGCTGAGAAGAAAGGTTTGGGTGTTGTTTCACTTGGCAGTAAAATGATTGATCCCCCGGTTGTTAAGCGTGCACAAAAAACTATCAATCTTGCACTGTTGAATAATCAAATCGGCAAAGATTGGAGGAAACAATGAAACTGGTAAAGAATTCTGCAGATAGATTAGTACCCTTAGAAATAAATGGACAAACTCTAATTCCATTTCAGGGAGTAAATAAGTATAAGCCAAAAGGAAGTAAAGCAAAACCTCCTATCAGAACTTGTATTGATTATCCAAATGACGGAAATAAAGTTGTTAAAGATTTGAAGACAGCTCTAAAAAAGGCTGGACTTAAAGATGGAATGACCATTTCGACTCATCATCATTTAAGAAATGGTGATGTTATTACGAACCTTTTGTTTGATACGATTAAAGAAATGGGAATTAAAAATATTCGCTGGTTTCCATCTGCTTCATTTCCTGTTCATTCTCATTTAATAAAATATCTGGAAGATGCAACGATCCATCATATTGAAGGAAGTATGAACGGACCACTCGGTCAATTCACCTCCGAAGGAAAGATGAGAGGAGTTGGTGTTCTTCGTTCACACGGTGGAAGATACCAGGCAATTCAAGATGGAGAAGTACAGATTGATATTGCCGTAATTGCAGCACCAACTGCGGACCCATTCGGAAATGCGACCGGTGATCGTGGTAAATCTGCTTGTGGATTAATTGGTTTTGCACTTGGCGATTCTGAGTACGCAGATCGTGTTATTATAGTTACAGATAATCTTGTCCCCTTCCCTTGTATTCCCTGGCAAATTCAGGGTAACAATGTTGACTTTGTAGTTAGTGTTGACTCGCTTGGTGATCCGGCAAAAATTGTCTCGGGCACAACTGAAGTAACTAAATCACCGGACAGATTACTAATTGCAGAATATGTTGCTGACTTTATTGAAGCAGCCGGAATTATGAAAGACGGATTCTCTCTTCAGGCAGGTGCAGGTGGTACCAATCTTGCGTTTATCCTATTCCTGAAAGAAAAAATGAAAGCAAAGGGAGTCAAAGCAAGATTTATGCGTGGAGGAAGCACAAAGTATCTTGTTGAGTTACTTGAAGAGGGTCTGACTGATTTTATACTGGATGGACAAACGTTTGATCTTGAAGGTGTGAGAAGTTTACGGGAGAATTCAAATCACGTTAACACTTCACCATTCACTAGTTATAATTTTCACGGTAAAGGAAATTTTGCATCTATGGTTGATGTTGCGGTTCTTGGCGCAACAGAAGTTGATGTAAATTTTAATGCGAATGTTGTTACACACTCGGATGGATATTTGCTGCATGGAATTGGCGGCTGGCAGAATTGCCTTTATTCAAAGTGCACAATACTTGCAATTCCATCATTCAGAGATCGAATTCCTGTTATTGTTGATGAAGTTACGACACTTGTTGGACCTGGAGATTTGATTGATGTTATAATTACTGAGAGAGGAATCTGCATAAACCCAAAACGTAAAGATTTGTTGAATTCACTTAAGAAGTCTAAACTTCCAATTCGAGATATAAAAGAACTGAAGAAAGAAATTGATGAAATTTGCGGAGGGAAACCATCAAAACCAAAATTGAATAAAAATGAAGTTGTTGCAATAATTAAATGGGTTGACGGAACTGTACTCGATTCAGTTTTTGAAATTGCTCAATAAATTATTACAGCCCTTAATTTAAGTTGTGCTGGAAAGATTTTATAGTAGAACAGAACCAAATTAAATTTATTTAAACTGCTCTCAGTGCATTCACAATCTTCAATCGTGAAGCACGTACTGAAGGTGAGAAGCCACCAATAATTCCCATTATAACTGCAAAAATTAGAGAGGTTACAATAATTGATGGTGATAGGCTAAAACTAAATGCTAATTCAGAAAATGACTGGAAATTTAATGTGGATATATTAAAGAATTGTAAAAATGAAGCAAGAAATATTCCTATAACACCTCCTGTTATTGCAATAACAAGTGACTCGATCAGAAATACTACGAGAATGCTTCCTCTTTTGAAGCCGAGTGCACGGAGAGTACCGACCTCAACTGTTCGATTTGCAACAGCAGCGTACATTGTAATAGTAGCTCCTATCATAGCTCCGAAGCTAAAAATTATTGTAATAACTATCCCTATTATTCTAATGAAGGCTGCCATAAACTCAGACTGTTCTTCAAAATATTGTTGTTCAATCTTTGGTTCAAACTGCTGAAGTCTTCTATCGAACTCAAATTTCTTTTTAAAATCATTAAAGTTGCTGGCATCATCAAGCTTAAGTGTCATTGAAGAAATTGTACTACCCCTATTGAAAGCATTAAGAAGCTGTTGAGAGTCACCCCACATTTCAGAATCAAAACCACTGCCATCAGAATCAAAAATTCCTACAATCTTCCAGCTATCACCAGCAAACTTTACTTCATCTCCAATTGCTGCACCTTTAAATCTTCCGGTCACACCAGAGCCCACAATTAATTCACGCAGTCCAAAATTGAACATTTGTCCTTCAATAATTTTCACCTGTGGTCTTAACTCCAAAACTACATCTGATACACCTCTCACAGTTACGTTGCTCATTCCACCACTAAACTTTTCAAGATTAATAATTACAACAGGTTCTTTTGAAATAATTTGCTTACCATTTTTATCTACAGCAATATGTGGTAAAGTTCTAATTACATCCTGTGTTTCTCCATCAACAAGACTTGATATTTCACCATTAGCTGCTTTTCTTGTAACTATTACATTATCCGGTTGACCGGTTGCTTTAAGTGTTTTTTGAATTCCGTAAGCCATCATTAGGACTGCAGTAAATACAAATACAACTAAGGCAACACCAAAGATTGTAATGAAAGTTGTGAGCTTTCTTGATGTGAAATTTTTTATAGTATACTTAAATGGAATTTTCATAAAATTTAATTTTTGTGTCATTGCGAATCCTGACTTTGCCGGATGAAGCAATCTAATTTACAATAAGATTACTTCGCCATCCTTCGACTTAGCTCAGGATGACTCGTAATGACGGTGAAAAAATTATCCGATAAACCTTAGTCCATCAACAATGCTAGTCCTTAATGCTTTCATTATTGGAAAAACAGATGCAGCAACTCCAATTAAAATAGCAGATGAAACAGCAAAGATTAATGTAATAGGCTCTAATTCAAAAATCGGAAACATTCCTTTGGGAATTGCCTGACTTACTCCTTCTACAATTGGAAAACTGAGGAATAATCCAAGTCCCGCTCCAATGGCTGAAATGAAAAGAGATTCTCCTAATATTAATCCTACCATATGTTTTGCAGAAAAACCGATTGTTTTAAAAACTGCGTATTCCCTTGTTCTTTCCCTTGCTGACATAATCATAGTGTTACCAAGCACAAGCATAATAATTCCAATGATTACAAATGAAATTACATTTATTGATGTCAAAATTGCACTCGATGCTGCAACGAAACCCTGTTGAAATGCCCTTTCAGATTCTGTTTTAGTTTCTGCACGTGAGTTTTTAAATAATCCATCAATCTGCTCTGAGATTGAAGCTGATTTCTCCGGATCACTTATTTTAACAATGTACCAGCCGACTTCATTAGTCCTTCCTGATCCCATCTCTTTCATCCGCTCATTTAAATAATTCCAATGAAAAAGCATTTGAGTTGCGTCTGTGGTTTTATCTCTTGGTTTATAAATTCCCCGAACAACAAATTGCCAATCGCCAGGATAAATATCACCTTCAATTGTCATCAAATCACCAATATTCAAATTGTATTGTTTAGCAATATCTTGTCCGATTATACAGCTATTTCTTTCTTTAAGAAATGTTTGATATTCTTCATCTGTAATTAAAAATTCTGGATATACCTGGAAAATTGTTTCAGCGTCAACTGCAAGTCTTGCAAAGAATTGTGTTTTATCAATATAAATTCCCTGAAACCAGTTTGCATAAGTAACATCATCAACACCGGGAATATTAGCAATCTGATCTCGGTACGCCAATGGCAAAGGAAAGATGAATGAAACGGCCTGCCGTGTGATTAATCTATTTGCAGCAGAAGCTTCTACGCCTGCATTCCAAGCAGTTACAACAGTTCGCATTAATCCAAATGCAAATACTGCAATTGAAATCCCAAGAATGGTTAGGATAGTTCGCAGCTTATGTCTGAGCGAATTTTTTATTATCAGTTTTAGAATTCTCATAACTTTTTACACAAAATCTCCTTTTTCAAGTTGCCTTATAATATGTGCTTTCTCCGCGGCGTGAGGATCATGAGTAACCATAACTATAGTTTTCTTAAATTCTTTATTGAGTCTATCCATTAGTGTTAAAATTTCTTCGGCTGATGTACGATCGAGATCACCAGTTGGTTCATCAGCAACAATGAGCATGGGATCCGTAACAATTGCCCTGGCTATTGCAACTCTCTGCTCCTGTCCACCTGAAAGCTGTTTTGGATAGTGCTGGATTCGATCGCCAAGTCCAACCACACCGAGTGCAAATTCAACACGTTTTTTTCTTTCAGCTTTTGAGAGATTAGTTAATAGCAAAGGGAGTTCAACATTATCAAATGCAGTAAGCACGGGAATCAGATTATAAAATTGGAAAATGAATCCAACATTATCAGATCTCCATTTTGCTAATGCGGATTCACCGAAGCTTGAAATTTCTTTATCAGCAATGATAACTTTTCCTTCGGATGGCTTATCGATCCCACCAATAAGGTTCAGCAATGTTGTTTTGCCTGAACCAGAGGGACCCATCAATGCCATGAATTCTCCTTCAGGAACTTCCATATTAATATTATTGAGAACTGGAATTTCGAGTTTATCCCGCCAATATGATTTTGAAATATTATTTAATTGAATTAGTGATGACATTTAAACTCCGTTAAATTTCCTTTATAAAACTTTTACTTGAATACCATCTTCTACTTTTTCATTTAGATTATCGATAATCTTATCCCCTTCTGTTAATCCAGAATTTATTTCCACATAATTTCCAAATAGTCGACCAGTTGTAATTTCTTTTAGAACTGCTTTATCATCGACAACTATATAAACTATTTTTCTTCCTTCATAATCTTCAACGGCTGAAAGCGGTGCGGTCAACACCGGTAGCTCATTTTCTTCTTCTTTACTCTGTTCTGCAAGGAACGAAACTTTTGCACTCATTTCCGGAAGTACTCTGTCATCGTAACTCTTAAAACCAACTTTTACTAGTACTGTTGCTTTCGACCTATCGGCAGTCGGAACAATTTTAAAAACATAACCCTGATAAGTCTTTCCGGGATTTGCATCAAGCACAATTTCACAATTTAGGTCAGGTTTTATCTTTTCAATATTCGATTCGGAGACATCTGTTTCAACCATCAAAGAATTCATATCCGCAATAGTAACAACCGCAGCACGTGAAGTTGTACTTGCACCAAACGGAGCAACGATTTCTCCAACTTCAGCATTTTTTGTAAGAACTGTTCCATCAAATGGTGCACGAATTATCATATTTTCCAATGCTACTTCTGCAGCACGAATTCCTGCCTGAGCTATATCAATATTTGCAAGTAGCGTTTTATAATTTGCCTCCGCCTGATCCAAAGACTGCTGTGAAGATAATCCGCGGTTGAAAAGTTCTTTCTCGCGATTATAATTGTTTTCTGTTTCTTTAAGTTTAGCTTTATACAACTGTAGGTTAGATTTTGCCTGGTCGAACTGCGCAGCAATATCTCTGTCATCAAGTCTTGCTATAATTTGACCTTTCTTAACATTATCACCTTCAACAACTCCAAGATAAACCAATATACCTGTTCCTTTGGAACTAACGGAAGCTTCTCGTTGCGCTACTACATATCCGCTTGCTGTTAAAACTGCACTTGACCTAGCTGGAGTTTGCTTAATAACGGAAGTCAGATTTACTTCGAGAGTATTACTTGAAAAAGAGCTAATAGCAAAATATCCGGCTACAATAATCACTACAGCAATAATCACATAGATAATATACTTCGAATTGCCTTTTTCTTTCTTATTTTCTGAACGATCAATCCTTAATGAGGACAAATCGGCATTTTTTGAATCCATAACAATAATTAAAAATTTGTTGGGAAAACTTATAAAAGTGTGCTGCTAAAACAAATAGTAAGTGATTTAGTTTACACTTACTTAATAAACAGATAATGAAAGAGAAAGGTTCTGTTTATTCTTCCAAAGTGGAAAGATTCCCCGGATCTATTCCAAGAGATTTAGCTTTCAACACTCTTCTCATAATTTTCCCGCTTCTTGTTTTTGGAAGCGAATCAACAACTTCTATGTATTCGGGTTTGGCAATTGGACCTACTTCATGACCAACATGCTGTCTTAATTCTTCAATAAGCTTGTCAGATTTTGCATACCCGGTTCTTAAAATAACAAAAGCGTGAATAGCGTTTCCTTTTACTTCATGTGGAAGTCCAATTGCAGCAGCTTCTGCAACCGATTGATGACTGACTAATGCACTTTCAATTTCTGCAGTGCCCAATCTGTAGCCAGAAACCTTTATAACATCATCCACTCTTCCAATTACCCAGTAATATCCATCTTCATCTCTTCTAGCTGAATCACCTGTCATATACATTCCGGGGAACTTATTCCAATATTGCTCAACATATCTGTCAGGATCATTCCAAATCGTTCTTAACATTGAAGGCCAGGGTGTTTTAATAACCAGAAAACCTTCATCATTGTTTTTTACGGATTTTCCTTCTTCATCAACTATGTCCATCTTCAATCCGGGAAATGGTTTTGTACCTGAACCAGGCTTTAACGGTGTGCACGGCATTGGTGTAATCATAAACATTCCGGTTTCAGTCTGCCACCAGGTATCCATAATCGGGCAACGTTCACCGCCAATAACTTTATAATACCATCTCCACGCTTCCGGATTAATTGGCTCACCAACACTTCCCAATAGTCTTAATGAAGAAAGATTATGTCGTTTAACCCACGCATCACCGAATCTCATAAATCCTCGTATCGCTGTTGGCGCAGTGTAGAGAATATTTATTCCGTACTTTTCAATCATTCCCCACCATCTGCTGGGATAGGGATATGTGGGAGCTCCCTCATACATAAAAGAAGTTGCACCATTTAGCAACGGACCGTAAACGATATAACTATGTCCTGTTACCCAACCCGGATCAGCTGCACACCAGAAGCGATCTTCTTCGTGTATATCAAAAACATATTTTAAAGGTGTATAGGTACCAACCATATAGCCGCCGTGCGTGTGCATTATCGCTTTTGGTTTTCCGGTTGTTCCTGAAGTGTAAAGCAAATAAAGTGGATCTTCCGCATCCATTATTTCAATGTCACAGGAATTGCTGGCAATTGGCAATGACATCAAATCGTGATACCACATATCTCTTCCGAATTCCATATTGACTTCGTGACCAGTTCTTTTGACAACCAAAACACTCTCAACTGTAGCTGCACGCTGAAGTGCTTCATCAGCAATTTTTTTGAGTTCAATTATTTTTCCTTTTTGATATGCACCATCGGCAACGATTAAAACTTTTGACTGGCTGTCTTCTAATCTTTCGTGAAGTGCTTCTACTGAAAATCCTCCGTAAACAACAGAATGTATTGCACCGATTCGTGCACAGGCAAGCATTGCAGTTACAATCTCAGGAATTCTACCCATGTAAATTGTAACTCTGTCACCTTTTTTTACTCCAAGACTTCTCAAAACATTTGCAAACCGGCAGGTTTCTCTTCTTAAAGCAAAATAAGAAAGGGATCTAAAGTCACCATTCTCTCCTTCCCAAATAAGTGCAACTTTATTTCTTCTGAAAGTTTCACAGTGAACATCGAGGCAGTTGTAAGCAATATTTGTTTTCCCATTAATAAACCACTTATAAAATGGTTTTTTAGAATCATCGAGTACTTTATCCCACTTTTGAAACCAGTGAAGATTTTTAGCTTCGTTCTCCCAGAATCCTAAATAATCTTTTTCAGCAGAATCATAAAGCTCCTGACATTTTGCATTTGCACTATTGATTATTTCTTTTGATGGGTAAAAAACTTCACCGGATAGTTTCTTTTCTGCCATAGAATTATCTCCACTCATTGGTTTAACGGAAGTGTAAATATCAAAGATTTGCAGGTGAAATTATAACAAGATAGATTGAGAATCAACCGCCAGCTAATAAGTAATTTTGATATAGAAAATGAATAATTATTAGATATTGGATTAGTCTTTCTTCTTTTCTTTTTGGTATCGTAATCCATTCTCCAGGCCGTTATTAGAAGTTACCCAATCCTTTAATAATCTGATTTTTTCTTGATCCACTTTAGCTTCAGAGTGTGTAATTAAGTATTTCGGCAGCGGCATTCCACCGGCTTCGACTGCTTCAATCATAGCATCCATTTTTTTCTCTTTTTTCTTTTCATCGTATTTATCCCACTCGGAAAAGTTTATTCGCTTCCTGCCTTTTTCAACATCTCCTGCAACCAAAAATGAAACAGGAGCAACATAAGAGTACCATGGCCATTTGGTTTCATTGGAATGACAATCGTAGCAGGATGTTTTCAGTATGGATAAAACATTTGAGGGCGCATTGACTTCCATCGTTACTGGTGGATTACTTCTATCCACCGGTATAAATTGAATACCAACAAAAATAAATACTATTGCGATTAAGATTTTTTTAAACATAAAATTTCCTCAAAATAATTTAGCAGCTAATTATGATAATTTGAATACAATCGAGTGAAAGATCCTGAACCAAGTTAAGGATGACACTTAAATTTCAGGACCTGCCGATGCAATTTCCTTTTCAGTTTCGGCTTCGTACTCCTTAAAATTATTTACAAACATACCAGCAAGTTTTTTAGCCATCTCATCATATGCTTTTTTATCCTTCCAGGTATTTTTTGGATTGAGCACTTCAGAAGGAACACCATCACAAGATTTTGGAATTTGTAAATTGAAAATTGGGTCAGTCTCGAATTCAACATTATCAAGTTTACCCTCAAGGGCAGCATTTAACATTGCACGTGTGTGCTGAATTTTCATTCGATTACCGACTCCATATGGTCCACCTGTCCAGCCAGTATTTACCAGCCAGCATTTTGCTTTGTGTTTTTTTATTTTGTCCCCAAGCAGCTTAGCATAGACGGTCGGATGCCAAACCATGAACGGTGCACCAAAACAAGTGCTGAAAGTTGCTTTTGGTTCAGTCACACCTTTTTCTGTTCCGGCAACTTTAGCAGTGTAACCAGAAATGAAGTGATACATAGCTTGTTCTGTAGTTAGTTTAGAGATAGGTGGAAGGACACCAAAAGCATCAGCAGTCAACATAACAATATTTTCAGGATGCCCGGCTTTTCCCTCTTCAATTATATTATTTATGTGTGTAAGAGGATAAGCAGCCCTGGTGTTTTCAGTAAATGTATCATCATTTAGATCAATTCTTCTGGACTGTGCATCAATCTGAACATTTTCCAGAATTGTTCCGAATTTTCGCGTCGTTTCATATATATCAGGTTCAGCTTCCTCCGATAACCTGATCACTTTTGCGTAACATCCTCCTTCATAATTAAAAACTCCATCTTCACTCCATCCGTGTTCATCATCACCAATTAATTTTCTTGTCGGATCGGCTGATAAAGTTGTTTTACCGGTACCTGATAAACCAAAAAACAATGCAACATCTCCACCCTCACCAACATTAGCAGAACAGTGCATCGACATTACATTTTTTATAGGCATTAAGTAATTAAGAATAGTGAAAATAGATTTCTTTATTTCACCTGCATAACTTGTTCCGCCAATCAGTACTATTTTTTTTCCAAAATTAATAAGAACAAACGCTTCTGAATTCGTTCCATCATTCTGAGGATTTGCATGAATGTTAGGCATCTGAATTACAGTAAACTGTGGATTATGTTTTTCTAGCTCAGATGTATCATTATATCTCCTGAACATATTCCTAGCAAAAAGATTATGCCATGCAGTTTCCGTGATTACACGGATAGGAAGTCTGTATTTATCATCCGCACAAACAAAACAATCTTCTACGTAGAGATCCTTACCTTGAATGTAAGCCATCATCTTGGCAAAGATCCTGTTATACTGGTCTTCAGTCATTGACTTATTAACTTTTCCCCACCAGACATTTTTTTCACTTGATTCTTCTTTAACCAAAAATTTATCATTTGGACTTCTACCAGTATGATTACCAGTCCGGACAACGATTGCTCCTTGATGTGCAAGCAGTCCTTCTCTTCTTCTTACAACCTGCTCATAAAGTGCTGGTGTACCATAATTATAAAATACTTCTCGAATATTTCTTATCCCCTGTGACTCAAGTTCTTTAATAACTTTATCTTTAAGTATCATTTTAGGCTCCTTTTCTTCCTATTATGTAAGGATATTTTGTTAAAAAACCAAAAAAGCAAATCATAGAAAATTTGCAATATCGTATTCTATATTTTCTTCGCAAAAAAATGGTTCGCCATATTTTTTTCTAATCTGGAAACCGTAAAATTTTGCCCGAGCTTCAACGTAATCAATGAACTCAGGTTTGCTTATGAAAGTATCCTCTTTCTTAAATGCAGGATTATGAAACTGGCTTTTAAATGCATCAACAGACTTCATTTTGATTTGAAAATAGTCAGAAATATCAACGATAAATGAAGGCTTAAAAAGATATGTCTGCATATAGTAAAAAATCTTTTTCGGTCTGTATTCTGTTTGTGATTTTCCTGATGATGAAGTTTTAAATTTTTCCAAGCCGGAACTAAAGACTGCTCGCTTAATTAGTTTGCTAACATCGATATGATCAGGATGACGATCATTGAAGTATGGTGCAAAAACTATTGATGGTTTGTACTTCCTTATTAAGCTTACTACTTTATTTAAATTCTCTTGAGAAACAGAAATATTTCCATCTTTTATTCCAAGGTTCTCACGGATTTTAAGCTTTAATATTTTTGTCGCTTCTTCAGTTTCCTTGGTGCGGGTAATTACATCACCCCTGGTACTAAGTTCTGCTTTAGTGAGATCTACAACCCCAACCTTTAGTGAGTTTGAAGTAAATCTGGCAATTGTTCCGCCCATAGAAAGTTCTGCATCATCAGGATGAGCAGCAAAAACTAATGCATCTAAATTCATTTTTTAAATTTTTCTTTCAATAAAGTTGATATGCTGAATCCAAATATACTTTTAGTAATCAAACACTCAAAGTAATAAATAGTTTATTTTGGACGCATTAACCTAATAAAATACTTTTCATAATGAACACTTCGCTCCATCAAAAAATATTTGATTTCTTTCAACTAATGCTTAATTTCAAATTAACTTTTTTCGTACTTCCCAAAATTTATAAAACGGAGCAATAATGAAGTATTTTTTCACAACAATTTTTGTGTTTTCGATTTTTTTATCACTGACCATTGCACAACCTGCTTATCAGTGGGTTTTAAAGCAGTCGGGTAGTAGCCTCGGCGGTCCAATTGATTATAATGACCTTAATCCAAACTTAGTTTATTATGGTTCAAATAGCACTATTTACAAAAGTACAGATATGGGCGAGACATTCTCATCTTTACCAACTACTGTACCGGGTGCAAGTGAGATTAAAAGTATTACTGTTGATGACAATAATTTAGGCACGCTGGTAGTTGCTATTGAGTCATCACCAAATGATAAAATATATAAAACAACAGATGATGGTGCTACCTGGAATCTCACACTCAATGAAGGTCAGATGTCTTACTTCGGTATTCCGGTAACTCAGGATCCTTCCAATCCAAATAACTTATACACAATGACTAATACTAACTTTAAAAAATCGATTGATTTTGGAAGTACATGGTTCACCATTTCCAGTAATTTTGGACCCTCATCTGCTCCATGTGATATAGAAGTCTTTCCTGATACGAGTATAATATTAATTGGAGATAATGGAACAGGAATATTTAGAAGCACTGACTATGGAGTAACCTGGACTCAAACCTATTTCACTTCCGGTGAAATACCAACAATTTCTGTGAATTATACTGAACCTGGAATTGCATGGGCAACAAAATGGAGTGGTGGAAATGGATTGCTTAAGTCAACCGATTATGGAGCAAACTGGACCCTTCAACCAGGCTTCACTTCAAGTATGTGGGGTGTTCACGTTCAGCCAACTGATGGTAATGTAGTAATTACAGGATGTTATTCTTGTGGCACTTCATGGAGAAGTAAAAATGGAGGTCAAACCTGGACTCAAATTTCAATTAGTTCAAGTAATTATCAATATTCAATTGTAGATTCAATGAATCAATTTGCTGCGCAGGGAAATGGTTTCTATAAGTTAGAGTCAGACTATTTCATACCTGTGGAACTTGCATCTTTCAGCTCACAATTAGTTGATCAAAAAGTTATGTTGAATTGGACAACAGCATCAGAATTAAACAACCAGGGTTTTGAGATTGAACACAGTTTTGATAACGAAAACTTTGACAGGATTGGTTTTGTCCCCGGCTTCGGAACTACAACCGAATTGAAGTCCTATTCTTTCATTATTTCTGATGTTACTGCTGGTTTGAATTACTATAGACTTAAACAATTAGATTTTGACGGAACTGCTACTATTTATAATTCTGTTGAAGTTGACGGACCTGTTCCAAATTCATTTGTACTAAATCAGAATCATCCGAATCCATTTAATCCTTCGACAACAATTTCATTTTCATTACCTGTTGAATCGAACGTAAGTATAAAGCTTTTTAACATGCTCGGTCAGGAAGTCACGCAGATTACCGAAAAAGATTTCCAGGCTGGAAAACATAATGTTGAATTCAATGCTGCTCACTTATCGAGTGGGGCTTACATTTACACTTTGGAAGCAATAGGTACAAACGGTTCTATTTTTAAATCAACAAAGAAAATGTTGTTGCTTCGTTGATGATTTAATATTGATGAAGTATTGATTTTTCTTTATTATAAAGTCCCGATAATCGGGACTTTTTTTATTTAGGAGATAAACAATGAAAATAAATTTACTGCTTGTAATTGTATTCCTCTCAATAATAATTTATGCCAACATTGATGAAATACATGGAATTGTTGGACTTACAAAAAGGGATGGTGGAGTTGGATGTGTATGCCATGATCTAAATCCAACGGATTCAATTATTGTTTGGATAGAAGGCCCTGATAGTGTATTAATAAATCAGTACTGCCCAGTTCAGAATTTTAATGACCGGAGGTCCCGCTATAGCAGGCGGATTCAATATTGCAACTTACTTTGGTGCAGTGGACTCTGCAGACACATTAACTAAAGTGCTATTTGGTGAATTAACACATACATTGCCAAATCCATATCAGGATGATACAGTTTCATGGAATTTTTTATACAGTGCACCTGACAGCATTTTAACAGATACAATTTATTCAGTGGCAAACAGTGTTAATGGGAATGGAAATCCGACTTTTGATCAGTGGAACTTTGGAGAAAATTTTATAGTTAACGTTTTTGATAATCCAGTATATGTTCAAAATAAAGACCTGCAACCAGAGGATTTTGTTCTCTTTCAAAACTACCCCAACCCGTTTAACCCAACTACAAATATCAGATTTCGAATTGTGGATGGCAGATTTGTGAATCTAAAGGTTTTTGACTTAATAGGAAATGAAGTTGCAACTTTAATAAACAAAGATTTACCACCGGGAGAATATGAAGTTGAATTCTCCGCCTCAGGCAGAAATGTCTATCATTTGACAAGCGGAATATATTTCTATCGATTAAAAGCAGGAAGTTATGTTGAAACTAAGAAGATGATACTGATGAAATAAGAGCATCCATTTTGTTTGATATATAAATAATCTTCTTTGTTCTTTGAGATTCACAGTTAAACTCTATTTTTCTTCAAAATGTTTGCCGGATTTTATATACGGTTCTAGCTGCTCAAAAATGAAATGTTCCCAAACACTTTCTACAATAGCCGGAACACCTTCATCAACTTCGCCGGCGGCATGAACTAAAACTTTAAATAAAGTCGAATCTGTTCCTACTGGTTTCAATTCAAATGTTGTTACAAACTGAATCGCCTTGCCCGATAATCCAAGTGGTCCGTCAAACCTGAGCATTTTTCCCCTATCTGCATAAATCACAGTAGCGTGTAGAACACCATTTCCATAATCATCAAATATTTCCCAGAAGCCACCTCCGGGTTTTGGTTCTAAGTAAAGCTTCTTAGGCTTTTCTGAAAAAGAATGATCCCACCAACCGCTGATATCTCCCGTTACTGCATCAAAAATAACTTCAGGACTTCCAGGAAGTATAACTTCCTTCGCAAATGAGAATACATCATACTTTGGTTTATTTTCTTTTTCATCCTGTGCAATCAAACACGAAAATGAAATTGATAAAAACAGTAAAATAATTTTGTTTACCATCTTAAACTCTAATTTAGTATCAAATCAATTATTTAATTTTAATTCTGATCTTTTTCCTTTACAAGCGAGATAACGAGGTCACCAGATTTAGGATTTATTGGATTTTCGATCGTCGAAATTGTAAGTCGCTTATTTACGTCAATCAAAAAGAAAGGTACAATCTTTTCCTGGTAGTGACTTTTCATTGCTGCATAATTGAATTCATCACTTATTTTGGTTGATTTAAGAATCCATCCTTCCTCAAACAGAGAATTTAAATGATAAAAATTAATCCCTTCACCGAATAGAAATCTTGCGCGCAAATGTTTTGGTGAATACTCAACTTCTTTACCTAACTTTTTACTTATTGGAGGAAGTTGATACATTTCACCTCTTTCAAAAGCATCAGACATATGTAAAGCTGCAAGTGAGTTTGCTTCGTCATTTGGAGTTAAAGCCATCAATCTGCCAATGCCATCCAGATCCACTTCATTAATAACATTCTCAGAAAGGATACTTCCAAGATACGCCGTTAAACCCTCCAGCCGCGCAGCTGAAATGTTTGATTGATTTGTATCTACCATTACAACATTAATTTTTTTCTCTTTCATCAACTTTGCAATTGAGCGTGCCCAATTATGTGCTCCTACAATTAATATACCTTGAGGTTTCGACTGAACCACTCTGAGCATTTTAGCAACAGGAAATGCCGTTAAACCATAAACTGTTACTGTAACAACAATCACTAAAAAAGTTATCGGGACAAGAACTTCTGCACCCTCAATTCCACTGTCTGCAAGTTTGAATGCAAATACAGCCGATACAGCAGCAGCAACAATGCCTCTAGGCGCCATCCAACTAATCATGGTTCGTTCTCGCCAGTTTAGTTTTGAGCCGATAGTTGATAAGAATACTGAAACCGGTCTTGCAACAAAAATTAATATTCCCAGAAATACGAATGTTGAAAGATCAAAATTTTGAAAATCACTAAATTTTAGACTTGCAGCAAGAAGAATAAATATGCTCGAAATTATAATAACTCTGAGGTTTTCTTTAAACTCAACTATATGTTTGATGCTTACAACCTTCTGGTTATCCATAAATAAACCCATTAGGGTAACCGTAAGTAGTCCTGATTCGGGTTGAAGTATATTTGATAAAACAAATGCAGCAATAACCATGATGAGTGCAACAGATTCCTGCAAAAAATCGGGGATTAAATATTTCTTGATGAGTTGTATTAATAATTTAGCCATCCCATATCCAATCAATACACCGATCAGTAGGGTTTTGAATATTCCAATAAAGATAAGAGGTCCGGCTTCGGAGATATTACCTACAATGATCGTCTCAAAAACAAGTACTGCCATTATTGCACCTAAAGGGTCTATCATTATACCTTCCCACTTAAGGATTGTACCGATTCTTTTGAGAGGACGGATATGACTTAAAAGCGGTCCGATAACTGTCGGGCCAGTAACTACTAAAATGGCACCAAGAAGAATTGAAATACGAATATCAAGTTTTAAAGTATAATACGCAGATATAGAAGCAATAATCCATGTTATTATTGCTCCCATTACAATCAGAGTAATTACCACTCTTCCAAGCTCACGCAATTCGCTAAGTCGAAGTGTTAAACCTCCCTCAAACAAAATAAGTGCGACTGAAATCGAAACGATAGGAAGAAGAAGGTCCCCCATCATTGCGTCTGGATGTAAAAAACCTGTTACAGGTCCGGCGATGAAACCAAATATCAAAGAAAAATAAAATTGAGGGAAATCTCAACCTCCACGCAAGCCATTGCGCAACTATTCCAAGCACAATAATACTTGCAAATTCAAATAAAACTCTTTCGCTCAAACTTTGCCTAATTTATTTTCAATGAAATGAAATATATAAAAAAGTACTGAAAAAATTTAGTTGCAGCTTTAATTCTTTTTTTACCATAGAAGTCTTTACTAACTTTAAATATGAAAAATATAATCGGAGTAATGCGAGAGGGAAAAAGTAAAAGAGGAGAAAAAAGAACTGCTATTACTCCTTCCGTCACAGGATTGATTGTTGATTGGGGACATAAGGTAATAGTGCAATCCGGAACTCATCCGGTAACAGGTGAGGAAAAAAGAGCATTTAAAGATTCTGATTATCGCAAAGCCGGTGCAAAGATTAGTGAGAATCTATCCTCTGCAGAAGTAATATTTGGATTAAAAGAATTATCACCAAAGAGAATATTACCTCAGAAGATTTACTACTTTTTCTCTCACACTCATAAAGGTCAGATTAAAAAAACAGACTGATGCTGAAAAAGCTTGTGGAATCGAAATGCACTCTTATTGATTATGAACTTATAACAAATATTAAAAATGAAAGACTAATTACAGCATTCACTTACAATGCAGGTTATGCTGGAATGGTGGATTCACTTTGGACATTAGGAATAAGATTAAAAAATTTAGGGATCAAGAATCCCTTTGAAACTATTCCCCAGGCAGTGGAAGGTCAGGATTTACAATCGGTTAAAAATGTTATAAAAAAAGTAGCAATAAAAATTGAGAAAGAAGGAACGCCAAAACAAATTCCTCCAATAATTGTTTGTTTCCTTGGTAAAGGGAAAACAGCATTTGGTTCTAGGGTTATTTTTAATCTGCTTCCGCATCAGGATATTTCTATGAACGAAATTGAAAATGTCTTTAAGACAGGAGACAGAAAAAAAATATATGCTTTACAAATTGATATCGAAGAGATTTACCGTTTAAAAAGAGAAGTAAATTTTAGAACAGGTGAATACGAGAAACTCCCAAGAAGAGGTAAGCAAATTTTTTATCTGGAGCATCCCGCATATTTTGAATCGAATCTTGATAAAATTCTTCCATTTGTTACTGTTATTATGAATTGTATTATCTGGTCCAACAAATACCCAAGATCAATTACAAACCATATGATGAAAAATTTTTGGCCTGAAAATCCAACATTAAAGGTAATTGGCGATATTACCTGCGATCCGAATGGCTCGATTGAATTTTCTAAAGAGACATGGATTGATGATCCAGTTTATATTTATAATCCGTTATCGGAATCATCTGAAAATGGTTTTAAAGGTAAAGGAATAGCAGTGATGGCGGTGACGAATTTGCCTTGTGAATTTTCTGCAGATGCGTCTATTCAGTTTAGTGATAACCTGCAACCATTTCTACAACGAAAAATTAAAGCAAACTACAAAGGTACATTAGCCGAGTCGAATCTTCCTGAAGAAATTAAAAGAGCGGTCATTCTGTGGAAAGGTAATTTCACTCAAAAGTATTCATATATGAAAAAATATATTTCCTGAAAAACTATACTTCATCATTCTGAATTTTCAATCGGTACTTCGGATTTCACTTCTTTGAACATAATTCCTAACTCTGCAAGTTCTTTTAAAGCAGGATTATAGATATCAGGATAAATAGGAATGATTACTCCCCTTTCACTGATTTTATTACTAAGAATTAAATTGACTCCAACGCCCATCGGTAATCCCACAGTTGCTGACATAGCAGTATTAAAATTTTCCTTCCCATAAATTACCAGAGTTGAATTTATCTTCTTACCAGTTTTGTTAATCACATATTCAACTTCGGTATGAAGGATGACCATATCTTTATCAATCTCAGTGAACTTCCATTTTTTCTGCAATAGCTCAAGCAGAATATCTGCAGGTGTTGCTTCATTCAGTTCAATTTTTTCATCTGAAAGGAGTCCAAGCCATTCAATCTTTTTTAATATTTCACTTTCGCTTGATTCATTTAAGAAGTAAACAAGCTTTTCTTTTGTAGTTGAACTATTTTTTCTGGGAAGATAAAATGAAAGTAATTCATTGTAAGATAATTTATGTGCATCAGGAACAAGATATCTATTATCCGTTAGTCCAATCTGAACAAGAGCGTTCCATGCTTTACAGAAGCCTGGTTTTCTTAGAGATCCTCTGAAAACATTTGGAATGTTCGGCACATTATAAATTCTTCTGTACTTTATTGAATCCCGGTTTGGATACGATTCAAACTTACCAACACCCGGAATCTCAACCAGATGTGTATCAAGAAACACTCGGTTATATGGAACAATTCTTAATTTGCCATCCTGAACGTATCTTGCACCTGACATTCCTGCCATAACTACATTCATCGGATTCCAAGTTATTTTATAGCCCCACGGATTGTCATCACTTTCAGGAGATACTAATCCCCCGCCAAATGACCGAAGCGATATTAATTGACCACCTTTATATTTTATTGTATTTATCAAACGCAACGTATCCATGTGATCAATACCGGGGTCAAGACCCATCTCATTTAAAAAAATAAGTCCGGCTTTTTTAGCTTGCTCATCGTATGATGCCATTTGCGGTGAAACATAAGAAGCGGTAACAAGATGTACTTTGTTTAATAGGCAATCGTTAACCAGGTGTACATGCAGTGTCTCAGGCAGGAGTGATGCTACAATATCTGCATTAGCAATTAAGGAGGTTCGTTGCTCTTCATTAAAAATATCAAATTGAATGGCTTTGACTCTTGGATGATTTTTAGCTTTGCTGGTTGCTAGTTCTAAAGATTGATCAGCAATTGTTATGTGCCAATCCCTCTCAACAGATTTACCAGCAAGGTAATTAATTAAAGATGATGAAGTTCTTCCTGCCCCTACTACAAGTATGTTTTTCATTTACTCAAAATAAAATCTAAAATGTTCTTATAAAATAAGTAAAATATTCCCTAACCTCTTTATAATATAGCACAACATGGAAGGATTAAATTGAATTGTGGAAAACATCATTAGTTATTCAAAGTCTTCTGCCATAAATGAATTGACCACAAATAACTCCGTTGATGTCAGCGATATTTGGTAGGTGCCCCCATTTTTCAAAACCGAATTTCTCCAGAATGTAAATGCTCGTTTTGTTTAGATCAAGCAAAATTGAAATGAGATTTTTAAATCCCAATTCTTTTGCTTTTTCAATTGTGTAAGTAATTAATGTATTAGCTACTCCTTTTCCTCTATGCTCTTTGTGGATATAGTAACTGATTTCTGCAACATTTCTCAGAGCTTTTCTTCCAACCCTGTGCGGACTTAAAGAACACCAGCCGGTCAACTGACTATTTTCTTCTGCAATATAAATGGGGTAAGTTTCAGTTGAATGCTGTGCAAACCATTCTTTTTTTGATTCAACAGTAACATATTCAGTATCTGCTGTTGCAAATTTTTCATCAACAGCATGGTTGTAAATTGAAATTATTTGTGAATAGTCTGTTTCCTTGGCTGTTCTTAATTTCATTAAACACTATTCTTCAACTAACAGAAACGAAAAATTTATTTTCTTTAATTCACCATCTACTTTACCTTCAATGGCTGCAGTTAATTTTCCATCTATATGAAATTCATAACTGATTCTCTGAGGGAAATCGTGCTCTTTATTCTCGAAAATAAATTTCTTTGGTGTGTATTCAACAAGTGCGAACAAAGCAATATTTTGTCCACGAGGAACCGCAACATAGGCCCATTGATCACCAAATTTTTTCAGGTAGAGTATTTCATTAATTGTCTCAACACCAT
Organism: uncultured Ignavibacteriaceae bacterium; assembly: GCA_963768365.1. Lineage (GTDB taxonomy): Bacteria > Bacteroidota > Ignavibacteria > Ignavibacteriales > Ignavibacteriaceae > IGN2. Next base: position 70,598 of record CAVYHS010000003.1, read on the forward strand.
TGTCAACGCTATAACTTTTGCCAATAAGTTCGGTTTCATTTACTACAGTCCATTCTTCATAAATTTCTGCTTTGACTGTTTCCATCTTCCACTTGCCGGGGAACAGATATTCAATTGATTCATCCTGAGCAACAGTTACTGTAGCGAGCAACAAGAATATTAGAATTATTTTCATAGCGTTAATTTAATTAATTAATAAATATTAATAACCATTTAATGAACTCTTCATTATTATTAGGTAAAACCAATGTGTAGTCTGAATTCTCAAAGAAGTTGCAATTGTATCTGTGTGAAATATCTGACCTTCAGGTTGATCCTCCAATTGGTAAATATTTTGTGCAAAAAGGTTTATGTTTAAAAACATTTTCAAAAGAGTAAAAAAATAAATTTTTTTTCTCATCACATTTTCTGAAATTAATACTTATCAAGTGCATTTTATCAATTGTAACTATTAACTTGATAAAGTAATTTTTTCCGTAATACATTATGCTTTTCAGATCTAAAACATTTTCTCTTCTTTAATTCTAGATTTTTAATTTTCAAAGTTAGAATTCTAATTTTTATTTTATATAAATTTGGTAAAGGAATATAACTTTATGACAAAAACCAAAAAAATAACTGTTGCTGTAATATATAATCATGTAGGCGACGATATTTACGAAAAGATCCGTGATGTAGACCCGGAATCATTAGGTTTTAAACCGGAATACAATATAGACGTCGCAACCGTTACAGAAGAATACGAAGCAATAGCAAATGCTTTAAGAGAAGAAGGTTACGAGGTTGAACTTTTAAATATTAATGAAGACATTCAGGTATTGATTAATTTACTAAGAGAGAAGCCCCCTGATGTAGTTTTTAATCTTATAGAATTTTACAGAAATGACCCAGCGCTTGAACACCTTGTTGCCGGATTATATGCATTATATGGTGTACGTTTTACAGGAGCCGGACCGTTCACACTCGCTCTTTGCCAGCGTAAAGGAATGACAAAACAGCTTTTGCTCGCCAATAATGTTCCCACTCCAAGATATAAATTACTCAGTGAACCAAAACTACCCGGAAGACATGGACTTCATTACCCATTAATCGTAAAACCTGCAAGGGAAGATGCAAGCTCAGGAGTTGAAAAGGAATCCGTGGTTTATAATTTTGATCAGCTTAAAGAAAGAATCACTAAAACATTTGAAGAATATGATCCTCCAATAATGATTGAAGAATTTATTGAAGGAAGAGAATTACATATTTCTGTTCTGGGTAATGATCCGCCGGAAGTATTGCCCATCATTGAGTTTGACTTTTCTGAACTTCCCTCAGATCATCCGAACATAATTAGCTATGATGCTAAATGGAATCCACTCGAAGAGTCATTTCACAGAGTGCATGCTATCTGCCCGGCGAAGTTATCGAAGCGTCTTGAGAAGAAAGTTAAATCTGCCGCACTTGCAGCATACAACATTACGGGTTGTCACGACTACGCACGACTGGATCTGCGTATAACAAAAGACAACAAAGTTTTCGTTCTTGAAGTTAATCCGAATCCAGATTTAACCGAAGGTGTTTCATTCATGGATTCTGCTGAACATTTTGGACTCAGCTTCGGTGAGACTTTAGCTAAAATTGTTGAGTGTGCTTTAACCAGACCTGCTCCATCTATTCCGGTAATCCAGTTTAAGAAAGAAAATAATATAGCTGATAAGGTAACTGAATAAATAATATTCATCAAAACTTCGAACCAGTCCATTTATACCAATTCTGATAAAAGCAAACAAAAACGAAAAAAAACTATTTACTTCGATTTAGCGGGAACGGGGAAAAAGGTTATATATCTTTGGAATTATTTGCTTTGGGAAATACGACAGTGAAAATTGTTCCTTCACCGGGTTCAGATTCAACACTTATCTGTCCACGATTTTTATGAACAAATTGTTTGCATAACGCCAAACCCAGACCTGTTCCTTCTTCACCCTGCGTGCCTGTTGTTGAGCTGGCAACCTCAACATCAAAAATATTTTTAAGCTTTTCTTTTTCAATTCCAATTCCGCTGTCAGCAATTTTAATTTCCACAAACTTATTTAAAGATTTTAAAGAGGTTGTAATCTGACCGCCTTCGGGTGTAAATTTTATTGAATTTGAAATAAGGTTTTGAAATAAAGAAAAGACCATATTTCTATCTCCATAAACGAACAGATCATTATATTCATTAAAATTAAGAGCTATCTTTTTCTGTACTGCGACACCTGATAATAATGAGTGAACTTTCTTAATCAGCTCATTAAGTTCAATATTTTCATCATTAATTTCTAATTTCCCCCTTTCGAAAAGAGACCATTGCAATAAATTCTCAATAAAATTATACGTGTTTTTCGAAACCGAATTAATTCTTTCTGCCAGGTCTTTGATCTCTTCTTTAGATAGATCATCGAGCTCAGTATTTAAAATTTCTGAAAAACTTAGAATGCTATTAAAAGGGCTTTTGATGTCATGGGAAATAATAGAAAAGAATTTATCTTTCTGACTGTTTAGTCGAACTAATTCTTGGGAATAATCCTTTATTCGGGTAAGTGCTTTTCCTAACTCAAAAAGTTTTATTACATGCTTTGATAAAATTCTTAATGAATTAATCTGATCGTCCGTAATTTCTCTAGGTATTTTATCAATTGCACAAATGGTTCCCAGAGAATAACCCTCTCCTGTAGTAAGCGGTGCACCAGCATAAAACCTTATGTTCGGGTCGCCAGTAACCAGCGGATTGTCACTAAATCTTTCATCATTAAAGGTATCTTTAACGACTAAAACATCATCCTTGTTTAGAATTGCATGTGCACAGAAAGCATTATTCCGCGGGGTTTCTCTTACTTCTAATCCAATTTTTGATTTAAACCATTGGCGATCGGTATCAACTAAAGATATAAGTGCGATTGGAGTTTTGCAAATAAATGACACTAATTTTGTAATTTCATCATAATCTTTTTCAAAATCAGTATCTAGTATTGCATAGCTTTTTAAATTTTCAAGACGTTTATCTTCATCAACAGGAATTGAGGCAATTTTCATATGACACTTTCCCTAATTAACTAAATATAATCGTAAACATAATAACAATAAGTTTTTATAGCTATTATTTACGCAAATGATAATTTGTTACTGGTAATGCATACATCAAATCCTTTTTATCAAAACCGCCGAACCAAAATAGCCTGCCCGCCTCTGCCAAAGTAGTCAACGTTGAAGTTTTCGTTATGAGCTAAAACATCACCATTTATAATTTATAAAAGTTAAATGTTCCCTATTACTATTGTTGAACAAATTACTTCTTGTTCAAGAACCTCATTTTCGTACATTTGATTTTTAATATAGTTTTCAAAAAGATGTCTGTTCTCTGGTTCTTTTTTAATTAATTCTTTACAACGTATTTTAATATTATTAAAAATGTTTTTATTCGACTCCTTAATTTGTTCTTTTGAAATTATAACCTCATCAATTAATCTCATTTTGGCGTTGACTATTTGATTTGTGATTTGCGATTTCTTCTCAATTTGTGAATGCGAAAAGTTACTGTTCTCATCTAAATATGAATCGTCAATTATTATTATGCCATCAGGTAATAAACATTTTTTTAAAGTTTTAATGGTTGAATAATAATCCCCAAATACTTGTCCTATTGCACCTAATATAACTATATCATAGTTCGGCTCAGCGAATTGTTTTATTCTTACATCTCCAACTTCAAATTCACAATGCTTTTCGACATTGTATTCTTTAGCTTTAATAATTGATTCATCTACAAACTCCTTGACAGCATCAATTCCAAAACAATGACATTTAAACTCCCTCGCAATTGTAATTGAGACCGCTCCTTTTCCACTACCAAGATCAAGAATTTTAAGATCACCATAATTCTTTTTATGTTTTTTTATTAGCTCAATAATTATCTCTGGAGAAGCACCAAGTTCCCAAATATCTTGTAAAATATATGGTAAATAAGGATAAAGTTTTTCGTCCCTTCCATCCATTGCAAACACTACAGATTCTTCAATATTTTTCAATTTACTTCACTTATTTAATCATTTTCTTCTAAAATAAAAATATCATCCACCGATTTATTAAAAATTGCTGCTAATTTCAGGGCCAGAATTGTAGATGGAACATATCTGTTTTTCTCAATCGAATTTATGGTTTGTCTGGAAACACTAATTTTTTTTGCTAAGTCTTCCTGTGTTAAGTCCAAAATTGTTCTTTCTATTTTTAATCTATTCTTCATTTGTGGATCTTCTTTAAGATTTCAAAGTAAAAAACCTGTAAACTCAGTAAGATCCACAATATTTGCCAATCTCCCATATCTTTTATCACTGCTTCATTAGTTTTGAAAATATAATCAAAAAAATAATCAACAAAAGGCATCATTAACGTAAACATTACCCCAAAAATAAAAGCAAAGGTATATGATTGCATTCTTAGTTTTACTACTAATTCGTCTTCAATTTTTTCTTTTGAAATAGAAACTAAAAGTAAACCTATCAGCATACCGTATTTTATGATTGCTCTAATTACTAAATCGTTTATGGAAAATGCATTTATAAAAAGTGATATAAATGAAATTATAAACAACCAAATTCCTATTTTCTTAAAATAATTCGGTAGTTGGTATTTATTTAACTTTTTTAGTTTGTCAATTTCACATTCTAGTATTGATTTTGTTGCCATAGCTATTCCTTTAAATAAAAAATATGATTGTAAACTTAATTAGTCATATTGACTAATATATTTTACTTATAGTCAAATATACTTTACATTATTCAATAAGTCAAGTACAAAATTTTTTAGTATAAACCATTTAATTTACATCTATCAGACTAACAGAATTATATCCGAACATAGCCACTTTTTTTAGAGGAGAGGAATTTAATTACTCGAATTATTTTTTATGGAGATTTTGTTATGGGATAGACTTACTTCCATTCTACTATGATTTGAGAGCGTTTATATCAATTTAAGTCTTAGCTATTCATAATTAATAAATTATCTGATGATATACAGTAAACTTCAAATACTTTTTGTTTTAATAGCAGCCAGGCACCTAAGGCAAGCCTGCCTGCCGGCAGGCAGGACCGTCGAACTAAAATAGCCTGTCCGCCTCCGCCATAGGCGGATAAATCTGGCGGAGCAGTTTGTCCCGCACAGCGGGAGTCGGCGTTGAGGCGCTGGTTATATTGCTTTATTAAAAAATTTCTATGGTATAACATTCACCAATTTATCTTTGCAATATATGTGATTCTTAAAGAGATTTATAAATAAATCAATTCTGATTATCTAATGGAAGATATCTCTCTTTTATAATATCAAAATGGTGAAGTTGATGCCCAATAATAGTAAATCCCATTGCCAAAACTGACATTTCGTATTTGTAGAATTTACAGTTTGTCTCTAATAATTGTCGGTTGTATGAGTCAAACATTGCCTTCGTTGCAAGACGAACTACTCTAAGTTCAGCAATTAATTGTTCTATAGATAATTCATCAGCATTTGAATTATCTGCCATAATTTCTTGATCAAGTCCTTCTGGAATAGTTCCTTCTTTGCGTGCAAAAATAAGTGTTCGATAGCACCAAATACGTTCCCAATCAGTTAAATGTTGGATTATTTTATTAATTGACCATTTTCCGTCTGCATAAACCTTATGGCCGATTCGCTTTAATTGTGGAATGTCTAAATCATCAATTTGTTTCAAACTTTTGTCGAATGCGTCGGTAAGTTCAATGTTGTCAACTAATTTGATAAAATTTTCAAAATATTCTGGAGCTTCTTTAATATCTGATCTTTTCACAATTTATCACCTTTCATATATTTTAAATTAGTATAAGTATTTTATTATTATTTTTTGTGCAATATAACGGTGTTGCTTTTCACCCGTCCGCCCCGAACAGCAGTGACGAATTGAAAAACTACTGCCAATAATTTTTAACAAACTTATTTAATAGAACACACTTACTTGCAATGCTTACCTTTTTCACCTAACCAAAATATTTTACCAATGCCGCAATGAAAACGCGGTCGCGTGGAAAAGCTGGTTATGTGCATTTAATAAAATTATGATTTTTTGCACTGTGAAAGTATCTTCATTTTATTTCGAATTCTTTTACCAATGATGTTATTAGTATAGCTTCAACTTTTTTACCGGTTAGTAAAAAAATGACATCTTTTGTTTTTCCAATCATTTTCCCTTTTTTGATTTCGTTGTCGGAAAATCTTATTGTTATTGATGACTGTTTCAAAATTTGTTCCTTTGTAATCGTCCCATATTTGTTAGCTGCAATATTCAAGTAGAGAATAAATAGAATTGCAAAAGAAAAATATCTAAAAGAATTATACCATTTTTTTTTATCCCACCCGAAGCTCTGTTTAGAATACGATTTCGGAAATTTTCTTTTCCAGAGTAAATCAAGCCTAAAAACAATATATGATAGAGTCAAAGAAATAATTGTAAATAACAATATTCTAAAATCGGAAAAAGGAGCAATCAAAAAATCAAATACATCTGCATAGTCGAATATATTAATTCCAAATAAGGAAAACTTTTTAAAGTTAAAAAGCATTCCAATTCCAACTGCTAGGATATAAGAAATTGTAATAATTGTTTGAATTTCCTTTATTACAACTTCGTATCTGTCTTTGATTAATCCTTCCTTTATTTCGCTCATATTGCTGCTAACTCTCCAATAAATGCATATTAAATTATTTGATTAGCACATAACTATTACTTATACTGCACAGAATTATTAGTTAGAGAACATAGATATGAGTGCAGTTGCATATTATTATTTTAACTGTTTTTATATGATATAAACTTAAACTCAAGAATTCATAAAATCAATCCGCTTATTCCAAATTCGCTCATAACAAAGCTAATTTTTATATTTGCAAAGCAATAACATCGAAAGTAAAATATGAAATATTCATCTTTTTTTATTCTGTTTTTATTTTTCATTCATTCATTCATACAATCTTATGATAATACAACGATGGCACAGACGAACCGCAAAGCATTCATCAAAGGGAAAATTTATACAGTAAGCGAAAAGCAGCCTTACGCTGAGATGGTAATGACAGAAGGAAATAAAATTACTTACGTCGGAAAAACAAATCTTAATATTATTGATGCCCAAACTTTTGTTTATGACCTGGAAGGAAAACTTATGTTGCCCGGTTTTAATGACAGTCATCTTCACTTTACAAGCGGCGGAAGTCATTTACTGGGAATAAATCTCCGTCCTGCTCTTTCTAAAGAAGAGTTCGTTGAAATAATTGAGGCTTATATACTAACCAGAAGTCTTCCCGTTTCCTCGTGGATTACTGGTGGAAGGTGGGATCACGAACTCTGGCAGGATAAAACTCTTCCAACAAAAGAATTAATTGATCCGGTAACCGAAAACACACCCATATTTGTAAGTAGAATTGATGGACATGTGGGGCTTGCAAATTCAAAAGCACTTGAGCTAGCCGGAATAAATAAAAATACTCCGGATCCTGATGGCGGATTAATTGAAAGAGGTCCTGAAACAGGTAAACCAACGGGAATTTTAAAAGACAATGCGATGGATCTGGTTTATAAAATAATTCCTCTTCCTTCACTTGAAGAAAATATTGAAGCAACTCTCCGTGCACTAGAAGAAACAAGAAAACTTGGGATAACAAGTGTGCAGGATATGACACAGCCCGGTGAACTTGAAGCTTACAATCAGGTTATGGCAAATGCAGAACTAACCTGCAGGATTTATTCAATCTGGCCGATTGACAGGTACGAGGATATTGTTCGTGCCGGAATAACTGTTGGAAGTGTAAATGAATTAATTAATCGCGGTGCTTTGAAAGGTTATGCAGATGGATCACTTGGTGCAAGCACTGCCTGGTTTTTTGAACCTTATTACCGGGATCCATCAAATTACGGATTAGCTATTGATATAGTTACTAGCGGCAACCTGGAAAAATGGGCAATGGATGCTGACAGAAACAGATTGCAGTTGTGTGTTCACGCAATTGGCGACAGAGCAAATGCTTACGTGCTTGATTTGTACGAGAAAATAAAAAATATAAATTCCCCCTGGGAGAGAAGATTCAGAATTGAACACGCACAGCATTTACGCAAAGAAGATATAAAACGTTTTACTCAAATCGGAGTCATCGCATCGGTTCAGCCTTATCACTGCATCGATGACGGAGTTTGGGCAGAAAAAAGAATCGGACCGAATAGAATAAAGACTACGCATCCTTATTATTCTTTATTAAACAGTGGAGCCGTTGTTGCTTTCGGAACAGATTGGCCGGTTGCACCATTAAATCCCCTTTACGGTATTTATGCGGCAGTCACTCGTCAGACAGTTGATGGTAAAAACCCGTACGGCTGGATACCCGAAGAAAAAATTTCTGTAGAGGACGCAATCAAGTGTTATACCTTGAATGCAGCTTATGCATCCTTCGAAGAAAAAATTAAAGGGAGTATTGAAGTCGGCAAGCTAGCAGATTTCGTTGTGTTAAGTGAAGATATTCTTACGATTGATCCGGTTGAAATTAAAGATGTAAAAGTTGATATGACTGTGTTTGATGGTGAGATTGTTTATGAGAACGAAGAATAGGACACTACTTAGCTAGTTTTTACCACTCCGTCCCTTCGGGCCACCCCTCCTCATTTGAGGAGGGGATTTTTTATTTAGATTTTCATCTTTATTAATTGCTGACGAAATTTTATTTAAAACACTTTCCAGGTTGTTGAGAATTTATTGATTTTCAAACCTTAGAACTTTGATATTTAACTCGTTCAAATATTTACTTCTTTCTTCATCATATTTCATTGTCTCTTCCTCAAAGTGTACTTCACCATCAAGCTCAATTACTAATCTTTCTTCAGGACAATAAAAATCTACGATGTAGTTACCAATACTTTGCTGTCTTCTGAATTTCTTATTACTTATTTGTTTTTGTTTTAAATGTTTCCATAAAAATACTTCTGCCGGAGTTGAATTATTTCGAAGCTTCTTCCTTTTATTTTCAAGATATTTTTTATTGTAAATCTTCATTTAATAATTTTTATTCCCCTCCTTAATTGAGGAGGGGTCTCCACTATAGTGGAGGGGGTGGTGAGTGAATTCAACTAAGTACTAACGCAATCCACTCATCCAAAGATTCAACTTGCTCTGTTTTAAAGCCTAGTGATTGATATTTGGTTTCTATTATACTTTTATCTGATTCAAGCAAACCCGATAAGATTACAACTCCATTTTGGTTGAGCTTTATTTTTATTTTCTCTGCAATTTCTAATAGAACATTTTTCTGGATGTTAGCCAGAATTAAATCAAAATTATTTTCTTCCACATCATCTATTTCGCCGGTGAATACTTCAACTGAATTTCCGACATCATTCAGAATACAATTTTCTTTGCAGTTTTCAAGACAAATTTCGTCAAAGTCCATCGCTACAACTTTTTCAGCACCAAGTTTAACAGTAGCAATTGAAAGTATTCCGGTTCCAGAACCAACATCAAGCACTTTCATACCTTTCTGGACGTACTTTTCCAGCAATCGTAAAATTAATTTAGTTGTTTGATGTTCGCCTGTGCCGAATGACATCTTTGGATCGATTGTCAAAACGATTTCATTCTCATTTGTGGAATATTCTTTAAAGGTGGGTTTTATAATGATTCTGTCAGTTACTCTGATTACTTCCCTGCTCTTTTCCCACAACTTATTCCAGTTCTGGTCTTCAAGAATCTCTTTATCAATTCTGAAAGATTCTATCTGTTTGTCTTTCTTTAATTTATTCAAAGCTTCTTTGAATTGTACTTCAGTATCGACGGAATTTTCTGAAGTAAAAACTGAAATGTGATCATCATCTTCCAGTAGTCCGGTTATATTAAAATCCCAGATAATTCCGGAAAGCAATTCAGGGTCAAAGGGATTGCTGAATATTTTATACATAAAAAAGTTTTTCATTTGCTAATCATATTCCGCGAGTAGTTCACATATTTTGTCCTGGAAACTTCTGGCTTTTGAATATTCATCAACAAAATTTTGCACCAAAATTGAAAATGCAATCAGGTGACTATTCTTTGAAGTTACATATCCTGAAAGATTACTAACACCATTCAAAGTTCCGGTTTTGGCGTGAACGTTATTTTGAGCGGAAGTATTTTTCATTCTATTTTTTAGTGTTCCATCGACTCCCGCAACGGGCAGAGAATTGTAAAAAAGTTCAAATAAATCTTTTTGATTGTAATACATATATTTCAACGATTCAAGAAGAAGTTCAGCTGAAACAAGATTGTAATGAGAAACACCGGAGCCATCGGCAATCGAATAATTATCGGGATTGAATCCAAGAGAATCAATCAATCGTTTTACCGCTGCAAGTCCGTTATAAGCAGTTGCCGGTGCACCAGAGTCTGCAAGTGCCATAGCATATATCAACATTTCTGCATTTAGATTATCGCTTTCCTTATTTAAATAATAAAGTACTGTATCAATTGAACGATTGATGCTGATCAGATATACTGCATTTTCCGGAAGCGGTTTTATTTCAATTGGTTTTTCAATTTCAAAACCTACTTTTTCAAGTTCTTCCCGAAACAGAGTAAGAAAATATTTTTCCGGATAAAGTAAATTTATTTTTGATAGGTGTTCAGATGAATCAATTACTGAAGTCTTGCTAACCGTTCCTTCAACCATAACCGTATTTTTTCTATTAATCCAATCACGAGTTATAAAAAAATCATCAGAATCATACGGTCCAACTGTAACTGAATTGTTTTCGATTGTTACAAAATCTGTCTCAGGATTTACAGTTACTATTGCCTGTGAGTCAATGATCCCACCTTCAACAAAAACTTCAATTGAGTTATCATTAATATTTAAAGCGCTGAGGTAAGGTGCACTTGGCTCCGGGTCATCATCCCACATCCAACCTTTTCCCCAATACAATGAATCTTTCTTTGATGTATCCCCATAGATTACTCCAAATACCTTTTTTATACCAAGTGATATTAAAACTTTTACTAATGAGTCAAGGTCTTCAGTTGTAAAATCAGGATCGAAGCCACCAACAACAAATAAATCACCATACAATTCTTCCCCTTCAATTATGCCGGTGTGATATAAATCTGTTTTAAAATTATAAGACTCACCTAAGTTAATCAAAGCAGAGGTAGACGTCAGTAATTTCATATTTGATGCAGGACGGAGAAGTAATTTTTCATTTTTGCTAAAGAGCGAGATGCTGTCTGTCAGATTAAAAATATCAATTGCAATTAAAGTCTTTTCAAAGAATGGATCATCGATTAATTCTTTAATATCCGATACCAGATGATGAGTATTAGATGCTTGTTGCTGATTATCCTGTTGGGAGAATACATCCGAAATAAATACGAAATGAAAAATGGTGATTAGAAAAATTTTATAACTGATTTTCAAATTAACCTTCTGACAAAAAGAATTCGCGTATTCTGAATTCGGCACCGATTTCTTCTTCAGTAATTTTACGGGCACGCTCAATATTAACTTCGTCAATTGATACAATCGTCATAACAACTTTTTCAACAAATGGTTTTGACTTTTTTGCGAAATCAATCATCTCCTCAAAGTAAGAAGTTTCCAATCCCACAAGTTCAGAATATTGTTTCGGATCAAAAGTGTTCAGACTGATAGATACAACATCAATCAATCCCTTCATTTCCCGTGTGATATCTTTTTTATTGATGGTGTTTCCGTGACCATTTGTATTAAGACGTGTTTTTCCACCATTGGCTTTTACATACCTCGAAATATCTTTAACAATATCCCACCTGATTGTCGGCTCACCATAACCGCAGAAAACTATTTCACTATATTCTTTTGGATCGCCTATTTCTTTTATATAAATATCGGCGGAGGGTTCTTCGCTCATTTCCATACCAAGATTGTAACCTCTGAGGAATGGTTGCTCTTTTCGTTTACAAAAAACGCAATGAGCATTGCATCGGTTAGTAACATTTATATATAATGCGTTGCCAAGTTTGTAAGTAAATGCAGATTCTCCTTTACTTCCAATTCCAAAAGTCCTGAATGCGTTGAATGACGTTATCCTTGCTACATCCAAAAGACGTAATTTGTGGAGCTCAGCGATTTGTTCGGCAACATATTTTACATACGATGGTTCGTTCCGCTTACCTCTGTGAGGAACAGGTGTCATAAATGGGGAATCAGTTTCGAGCAATAAATTTTCCGGCGGTATGTGCTGTAATATTTTACGAAGGTTATCAGCTTTTTTAAATGTAATATTCCCTGTAAAGGAAATCATATAATTCATTCCTACAAGTTCCATCGCATCATTGAGTGACCCATTGAAACAATGAAATTGAGCTTTTAATCCGCTTCCGCAGTAACTTCTGATTATTTCCATCACATCTTCATCAGAGTCACGATTGTGAATTATCACAGGCAGATCATGTTTAAGCGCCAGTTCAATTTGTGCTTTAAAAGCTTCTATTTGTTTTTCTTTAGGAGAGAAATCATAGTAATAATCTAAACCTATTTCTCCGATTGCCACTATTTTTTTATTCTTTGCTAATTTTTCAATTTTAGAAATTAAAGATGAAGTCCAGTTTTTTGTGTCGTGAGGATGAATTCCAACAGCACCGTAAACCATTTCATATTTTTCAGTAAGATCAATTACTTCTTCTGCAGTTTTCAAATCGGTAGCAGGCACCATGATGTAATCTATATTATTCTGTTTGGCTCTGGATATTATTTCATCCAGTTCTCCCTCAAAGTTAGGATAGAAAAGGTGTGCGTGTGTATCTATGAACATAAAAGTATTCAGAATATATTATTCAACTTCTCCAATTACAATTGGCTTTTCATTTAACTCATTTGCTATGCGAAGAGTAGCCTCAATATCATCTTTTGAAGTAACAAATATTAACCCTACTCCCATATTAAAAACTTCCCGCATTTCTTCATCACTGATTTCACCAGTTTCCTGAATGAGTTTAAAGATAGCCGGAACTTCCCAATTATTCCAATTAATTTTAAGCTTCAACTCTTTCGGTAAAATTCTCTTTGTATTTCCAATAATACCGCCACCAGTTATGTGAGATATTCCTTTGACCTCAACCCTATTCTTTATTGCTCTGATTAGATTAAGATATGACCGATGTACTGAAAGTAATTCATCACCAATTGTATTTTTTAGCGGAGAAACTTTGTCTTTAGGTTTATATTTTTCAAGAATTACTTTCCGTGCAAGTGAGTAACCGTTTGTATGAAGCCCAGTGGAATGAATTCCGATTAATACATCGCCGGAAATAACTTTTTCTCCTTTGATGATTTTTGATTTTTCAACAATTCCTACAATTGTACCCGATAGATCATAATCACCGGTCCGGTAAACACCCGGCATCTCAGCAGTTTCTCCTCCAATCAAAGCGCAACCGTTTTCTTTACACGCAATCGAAAATCCTTTTACAATTTCAGTAGCTATTTCAGGATCAAGTTTTCCGAAAGCCATGTAATCCAAAAAGAAAAGTGGTTCGGCTCCACAAACTGCTATATCATTTACACAATGGTTCACTAAATCCTGACCGATTGTATCGTGTTTATTCAATTCGATAGCAATTTTGAGTTTTGTTCCTACACCATCAACACTCGAGACAAAAACAGGTTCTTTAAATTTGCTCAAATCCGGTTGAAAGAATGCACCAAAAAGTCCTAAATCGGTTAGTACAGATTTATTAAAAGTTGATTTTGCATAAATCTTTATTTTCTCAACGGTTTCATCCCCCCTATTTATACTCACACCAGCATCTTCGTATTTATTAGCCAATATTAAATTCCCTTTAATTAAAATTTACGAAGTAAAAAATTCCCTCTTGAAAATTTAGCATTTAACCTTTCTTATTCAAAATATTTAGCTTTGAATGATGGCTTCTACTTATGTGGTCAATAGTGATTTATACTAGAGACTAATTGAGAAGTTCAACATCTAATGGGTGCAAATATTGGGTTAATTTTAATATATTTGCGCCTTGATTTTGTGCAGTAAAGAATAGGAAAATGGAACCAGAAGAACTAAATCAGAGAGAAAAAGCAATACTCAGGTCGATTGTTCAGCAGTTTATTTTAACTGCAACACCAGTCGGATCCCGGAATATTACCAAGAAATATGATATTGGCTTTTCCCCAGCAACTGTTAGAAATGTCATGTCTGACCTTGAAGACTCAGGATTTATCAACCATCCGCATACCTCTGCCGGAAGAGTTCCAACAGACAAGGGTTACCGTTATTATGTTGATTCTTTAATGGACATTGAAAAGTTAAACACGAAAGAAAAAGGATTAATTGAAAATGGTCTGAGCTCAATCGTAGATGAGGCAGATGATCTTGTAAAAATTACATCGAGTCTACTCAGCTCAATCACAAGACAAATAGCTTGTGTAACATATCCTAATTTGGAATCGGGAATACTTGCTAAAATTCAGATCATCAGCCTCACTTCAAATAGAATTCTGGCAGTACTAAGTATAAAATCAGGGCTTGTTAAAACAATTACAATTGAACTGGAAAGTGAGTTGAAAGAAACTCAGTTAGAATCAGTTCAGACACTATTAAATGAAAAGATATCGGGTTTAAGTCTTGAGGAAATAAGAAGCACGTTCAAAGAAAGATTTAATGATGCTGATGAAGATCAAAAACCGCTAATCAGATTGTTTGTTGATTCGGTTGACAAACTATTTAAAGATGACTTCAAATCAGATCGACTAATCGTAACAGGTGCGAAAAATATTATTCAACAGCCCGAATTTGAAAACCCGGAGAATTTTCAGAGCATAATCGAGCTGATAGAAGATAAAGATGTAATAATCCATATCATGGAAAAATCTTCCGAATCAAAAAATGAAGAAGTATATATCTCGATTGGAAGTGAAAACATCGAAAAAAAACTTAAAGAATACAGTTTTGTAAGTAAGGAATATAAGTTCGGTGCAACAAGCGGAACTCTTGGAATCATCGGACCAAAAAGAATGGAGTACTCCAAGATTATTGCGATAGTCGATTACCTGGCAAGAGTATTATCAGAACAAATAAAAACACGTTAAACAACAGGAGTTGATGAAAAATGACGAAACATAAAAAAAATAAACCTCATGTTGAAGAAAACAAAACGACAAAATCAGAAGAAAATAAATCGGAGGTCTCGGAAAATGATGAGAGAATCGAAGAGAACAACCTTGAGCAAACTGATGCAAAAATAGCTGATCTTGAAATACAGGTAAAAGAATGGCAGGATAAACTTTTAAGAAAGGCTGCAGAATTTGAGAACTACAAAAGAAGAACTGAAAGCGATCAGTTCAATTTAATTAACTATGCTGCTGAATCATTTATTATTAAACTCCTCCCTATCGTTGATGATTTTGAAAGATCTATGGACCATATTGATGATATTGCGAATAATAAATCAGTAAAAGATGGAATAAAACTGGTATATGAAAAACTGCAGAAGTTATTAACTGAGCAGGGTGTAAAGAAAATGCAAACCAAAGGAGAGCCCTTTAACGTTGATTATCATGATGCATTGATGCAAAGAGTCGATAATTCAGTTCCACCTCACACTGTGTTGGAAGAGGTTGAATCCGGCTACCTATATCGTGATAAAGTAATCCGGCATGCAAAGGTTATTGTTAGCGAAGATTCGTCTGCTGATGAAAACCAGATCACAAATGAAGATTCTTCAGACTCTTCCACAGATAATTAGAAATAGAATAAATGACTAAAAGAGATTATTACGAAATACTTGGTGTAAACAAAAGCGCCACAAAGGAGGAAATAAAAAAAGCATATCGTAAGCTTGCTATGGAGCATCATCCAGACAGAAATCCTGGAGATAAATCTGCAGAAGATAAATTCAAAGAAGCGGCTGAAGCTTATGAAATATTAAGTCATGAAGATAAAAGAAATAATTATGATCGATTTGGTCATGCAGGTGTTAGAGGTAGTGGCTTTGGAACTGATGGATTCTCAAATGTTAATGATATTTTCTCACATTTCTCAGATATCTTCGGAGGTTCCTCAATCTTCGATGAGTTTTTTGGAGGAAGTCAAAGAGGCAGATCAAGGAGACGTGGCCCCGGCACTCCCGGTTCTGATTTACGAGTAAACCTTAAACTTACACTGGAAGAAATTGCAGTTGGAGTTTCAAAAAAAATAAAAATCAGGAAACAAGTAAAGTGCAGGGATTGCAATGGAACAGGAGCTCAGGCAGGTACTTCATTAAAAACCTGCCCTGTCTGTAACGGTGCCGGTGAAGTTAAGACTGTTTCTAGATCTGTGTTTGGACAATTTGTAAACATATCAGCTTGCCACAATTGTCAGGGGGAAGGCCAGGTAGTTGATTCTCCTTGCAAAACATGTGCGGGTGATGGTCGGATAGATGCCGAAGCAACAATAAAAATTGATGTGCCAGCCGGAGTTGAAGATGGAAATTATATGACGATAAGAGGTGAAGGTAATTCAGGAAAGCGTGGCGGTCAACCAGGCGATGTTTTAGTTGTATTTCAGGAGTTAAGGCACGAACAGTTCATCAGGGAAAAAGATGATATTATTTACAATCTGTTTATTACTTTTCCACAAGCATCTCTTGGCTCCGAAGTTGAAGTACCTACACTTGCAGGTAAGGCAATGTTAAAGATCGACCAGGGAACTCAGCCAGGGAAAATGCTCAAAATGAAGGGTAAAGGAATCAGACATCTAAATTATTCTGGAAGTGGTGATCAGATTGTAAGAATAAACGTTGCCGTTCCGCAAAAATTAAACTCTAAAGAAAAAGAATTGATCAAACAGCTATCTGATATGCCTAATATTAAAACTTCCTCTGATAATGAGAAGAAAGATTTTTTCAGCAAATTCGGTTTATAACAATTCAGTATTTATTTTCTGGTAACAAAGGCAGATATAATTTAGCTGTTGGATTTAATTTGTTTTATCTCTTCTTTTTGATTAATGTTTGAAAAATTTTCTAAAAAAATTGGATTCACTCAAACCGAGATCATTGTAATTCTTTTTCTAGCCGGACTATTCATACTGGGTTATGTTTATGTAGAGTTTTTAACAGATAATCAAGGTGTAGAAAAAAAATACCTTGATTACTCAAAAGAGGACAGCCTTTTCGGAGTTTATTCTGGATTCGATCCTGAGTATGATCTTGAAGATTCTTCATTAAACAGCGATCTGGAGATTAAACGAAGTGTTTTAGAATTATCTGATACAATAGCCTATGTTAAAAAAGATTACTCATCTTTAACTGAAAAAAGTATCGATATCAATACTGCAAGAATAGATGAGTTGGTCAGGCTGCCCGGAATTGGTGAAAAAACAGCAGAAAAAATCATAGAGTTGCGTAAGGAACTAGGTAAATTTAAAAGATTAGAAGAACTGATGGATGTTAAGGGTATCGGAGAAGTTAAGTTTAACAAAATTGAAAAGTTTTTATATATTAAATAACCAAACAAAAAAAATTTCCCGGAGGAATGATGAAATCCCAAGCAGGCGATTCCTGGTATGTTCATGCTGCTCTTTATCTTGTAATAGCAATTCTTTCTATTATACTAATCAAAGTAGCGATCATTGATCCTAAGAATGCAGTTGAACAGGATAAATTTTGGAAAACTGAATCCAGACTTAGGATGAATAATATTAAAGCTGCTGAAATTTTATATCAAAAGAAATTCGGGAATTACACTGACAATCTGGATAAACTAATTGGCTTTATAGAAACAGATAGTTATGTTGATAGTGTGGTAAATTCCTTTGACTCATTAACAATGAAACCTGCTAATCCATTTAAGCCTTTATCAAATGGCGAATTTTCTCCTGATAGTTTAATGAACTCACCCAAATCTTTTCAGGTATACATTCTCCAAATTGATACCTCAATTGCAATTGATACAACAATTAATCGGCGAGGTAGAGTAGTAGCTATTGATACTACTGTTGTACTTGGGACAAGATACTTCCTTGAAGATCCTGATGGTTACGGAACTGTTGGTGACCTCTATAACGATGCTCTGAAAAATACCTCATCCTGGGAGTAACCCTGGATAAATGAATGATTTTAAGAGATGTGTTGGTATAAACCTCACAGCCTCAAAGTTGCAATATGTCGAAATAGATAAAGAGTTTGACAATCTTCAAGTTGATAATTTAGGACAAGCATTTTTTAGTCCCCCAATTATTTATGATTTGCAGGATGAAACTCTTATTCAGCAGCAGCTTCAGGCTGCATTTGACGAATTAAAAATAAGGAATCCAATCTCAAGTAATATTGCTTCATTTACATTCCCACCCGAACTTTTTATCACGATACAACTTCCTTACGAATCAAACCTTACTCAAAAAGAAATAAGAGAAGAATTTAACTGGGAAATCTCTCAACTCTATCCATTCATATCGGTTGAAGAATTAGCTATCAAATTTTACAAGCTGAACGGTAGTTTTTTACCCGGTAGAAATAATGCGCTTGTCGTGGCTTTAAATAAAAGTTTCTTATTGCTCATAAAAAACTTTTGTCTGAAAAATAAATTGGTACCAAAACTTGTAGATAATGCATCTATTACAGCTAATAGCTTTATAAATAGTTGTCTTAATAACCGTAACGAGTCAGTATCTATTAATATTTTTAATTCAAGAAATTCATTAACATTTTTCATAAACATTTCATCAAAACTTGCTTTTGCAAAAGTTTTTCAGAAGAAAGATGATTATATAAAGAAAATAATTGAAGAGATAATTCGGGAAAATTATAATGAAGTCGTTAACCATCCTCTTAAAAAGATAACGATATCTGGTGAGGAACTAGGGACAGATTTACTTTCTGAAATACAAATTGGAACTGGACTTGTGTTTGAAAAATTCAACCCATTTGATATTATAAAATTTAAACCAAACTATCAGAATCCTGAAGTATCATCTGAGCATTTTAGCTCATTTATTTCCGCAACTGGCATTGCATCACGCTTCAACTGATTAGAATATTATGCGACTCAGAATAACCTCAGGCTATTTGAAAGGCAGATATGTAAATGTTCCAAAATCTGAACTGGTCAGACCAACAACCGAGAGAGTGCGCGAAACTTTATTTAATATTTTGAATAATAAAATTTCCTTTGAAGGAATAAAAGTACTGGACCTTTATTCCGGTTCAGGTGCTCTCGGATTTGAATGTTTAAGCAGAGGTGCTGTAGAAATTCATTTTGTTGAACAGAATTCTACTATTTACAGAACACTTGAAGAAAATATAAAACTGCTTCAGGTAATAGACCAATGCAGGATTTTCAAAATGCCTGCAATTAAATTTTCTTCATTAAAGAATAATGATGGATACGATTTAATCCTCGCTGACCCTCCCTTCTTCAAAAATGATATTTATAATGTAGTTGTAAATCTTTTGAACAATAAATACCTTAGTAGTGATTGTTTGATGATAATCGAAAGGTCGATACAGACCAAAAAAAAAGATATCGATAATTTAAAAGTTGAGCCATTCAAAATAATTGGAGATGCTTGTCTATACGAAATAACATATTCAAATTAACCTTACCTGCTCTGTTTTTACTTTCAACAGTCCTGACTTTTCCTCAGCCTTATCAAAGAGAATTAAATTTAATTCCTGTAAGCGATAATGAAGGATTGATAATTAATACTTTCAGCGGCGGTCATAACAACCTTGAAAACCAGTTTATTGATATTGACGGCGATGGTGATCTAGATATTTTTTATCTCGACAGTGATCAGACTTATGGCTGGCTTGAAAATACCGGCTCTAAATTCAATGCTGATTTTGAATATTCTCTGACAATCCCTGTTGGATTAAAGTTTTCTAACTGGTTTTATTTTGTAGATATAGATTCAGATGGTGATCTGGATTATTTTACAAGTAACGTTGATCAGATATCATATTACAGAAATGATGGAAATACATCGTCACCTGATTTTGTTACTCGCTCAGGACACAGTTAAAGATAATGAAGGTGCGCCGATCTTTAGTGAATTCGGCAGTAATCCGGTTTTTGTTGATATAGACGACGATGGAGATTTCGATTTTATCAGCGGGAACTCGGCAGGTACACTTAGATTCTATGAGAATATTGGTACCGTGCAAAATTATAATTTTAAATTTATTACTGATGTTTGGCAAAACATTGTAATAATTGGTGGAAGACCAAAGGATCAAAGACATGGTGCCAGTTCAATTGATTTTGTTGATATTGATGGTGATGACGATCTCGATCTATTCTGGGGAGATTTTTTTAGCAAAAGCTTATATGTGATTGAGAACCAGGGTACTCCTTCGAATCCAGACATGCAACTGATTTCCGATATTTACCCGATCAACTCCGATAGTATTTATACAAGTGGATTTAACATGCCAAGGTTTGCAGATATTGATGGTGACAATGATTATGACTTATTTGTTTCAGTACGATATGATCCAACTGTACCTCAATCATTAATGTATTTAAAGAACATCGGATCTGCACTGGTAGCAAATCATAATCTTATAACAAATGACTTTTTGAAAACACTAGATGTTGGAAATAATAGTGCCCCAGTATTTGTTGATATCGATAATGATACTGATTTAGACTTATTTATTGGATCACTCAATAATCCAAATGGTTCGATTCACTTTCTTGAAAATACAGGTAGTCTTACTAATCCATCTTTTTACTATCTGGATTCATCATTTTTTAATATAACAAGCGATCTAAGTGTTTCCCCAGCTTTTGGAGATATAGATGACGATGGAGATTTCGATCTCATTATAGGAAAATTCAATGGTAAGCTTGAAGTTTATTTGAATACCGGAACACCGAATTCTCCCTTCTTTTCAAATGGTGCACCTTTGCTAAATCATCTTAATGAAGAAATTGATATAGGCTCTTCAGCATCTCCTTTTTTATTTGATGTTGATAATGATATTGATCTCGATCTTATAATTGGCGGCTTCAACGGAAAGTTTAATTTATATGAAAATACAGGCAACGCAACTGTCTTCCAGTTTACTTTGAACAGTCTCTATTTTGAAAGTTTAGATGTCGGTGATAATGGCACACCATTTATGCTTGATTATAATAATGACGATGCTTACGATCTTTTCTCAGGGAACAGAAATGGTGAATTATTTTATTTCAGAAACGATGGGAGTAATTCGGTACCAATCTGGAATGAGATTACGAGTAATTTCATTTCTGAAGATTTTGGAGCGAATACATATCCTTGCTTTGTGGATTTAGATAATGATACTGACTTGGATTTATTCCTTGGAAATGTTAAAGGAGGGTTATATCTTTACACCAATTCTGAAATATCAACAGTTGCTGAAAGGAATATAACTCCAGTTACCAATTTTATAATCACCGCTTTTCCTAATCCTTTCAATCCTTTAACTCAAATCAATTTAGTACTTTCGGAAGAACAGGATTTAATAATAGAGATATTCAATTTGCTAGGTGAAAAAGTAAAGTCGTTATTCAATGGACACATTCCAGCAGGAACTAGTTCATTCTACTGGGATGCTAAAGATAACGCAGGCATAATTCTTCCTTCGGGAGCTTACTTTATACTCGCCTACTCAGATCAAAATCAAAAAGTAATTAAAGTAGCTTTTCTTAAATAATCTTAATAAATATTATGAAAAACTTTTTCTTAATGGTTTTTTCTATACTCACTTTCATGTCAATATTGAATTATGGACAGAATGTTGATTTGCTGGGTTCTCTTAATCCACATCCGAATCTAGATTATACAGATATCTGGGGCTATTCAGATAATGGACGTGAATACGCTCTGATGGGAATTACCGGGGGTACATCAATAATTGATGTAACCGATCCTTCCAATCCGGTTGAAGTTGATGTTATTCCTGGTCCTCTAGCTCC
>CAVYHS010000004.1:0-253313 GCA_963768365.1 uncultured Ignavibacteriaceae bacterium
CATCCGGTTTTACTTTCGGCACGAGCTTCTGAAAATCTTCGTGCGAATATGCTGACTGCCCGATAAGTCGTATCTTCCCTTCATCTTTCAATCGATACATTACTTCTACTGCATGGTCAAGGTATTCATTGTTATCACCAAAATGCCCGTGATGGAAGTAGTAAAGATCAATGTAATCTCTTTTGAGATTAATTAAGGATTGCTCGCATTGGTGACGAATGTGTTCAGGTTCAAAAGCGTGTGCTGCTGTCCCGGGAAACCAGCCAATCTTTGTTGCGATAATAAAATTGTTTGTTCTGTTGCCAAGAATTCTTGCGAGCATTCGTTCCGCTCTTCCATTTCCATAAACATCAGCGTTATCAAAATGGTTAACCCCATTATCAATTGCATAATTAATTGCTTCAGAAACTTCTTGCTCATCTACATTTGCCCAGCCGTTTGGCTGTCCGTTTACCCAGTTGAGTCCGCCCATTGTCCAACAACCGAGACTTATCTCGGATACTTCAATATTTGATTTTCCAAGTTTTCTGTATTTCATTTTAATTATTCATATTTAAATTGTTTGTGGTTTTCTTTTGTCATTCTGAGCGAAGCGAAGAATCTCCCAATTCAATTAAAGTCTGATAAATCCTCCCATTTTGGATTCAATGTCTCAATCATTGCAATTTTCTTTTTCCTTAGTAATCCTTTTATTTGTTTTTCTCTTTGAATGGCAGCAGTAATATTATTATACAATTCATAATAAACTAGCTTTGTCAAATTATACTTTTTTGTAAATCCATCAATGAGTTTATTTTTATGTTTGTACATTCTTCTCGTTAAATTATTAGTAACACCCGTGTAGAGTGTCCTCGATTTGTTAGTTAATTTATAAACATAGTAATCTTTCATGTCCGAGATTCTTCGGTCACTTCGCTCCCTCAGAATGACATCGCTACACTATTACTTGCGAGATTTATCAATCCACATAGCAACATCTTTAGCAAAGTAGGTGAGAATCATATCAGCACCAGCTCGTTTAATCGATGTTAAAGATTCAATCATAACTCTTTCTTCATCTATCCAATCATTCTGTGCGGCAGCTTTTATCATCGAAAATTCTCCACTTACCTGATAAGCTGCGGTTGGCATTTCAAATCTCTCTTTAACTTTTCTAATTACATCGAGATAAGGTCCAGCGGGTTTAACCATAACTATATCGGCACCTTCTTCAACATCAGATTCAACTTCTCGAAGTGCTTCGTTGATATTTCCAATATCCATCTGGTGTGATCTTCGGTCACCAAAAGCGGGAGTTGATTCAGCCGCATCTCTAAAAGGACCGTAATACCCGGAAGAATATTTTGCAGCATAACTCATTATAGGAATTTTTTCATAACCTTTGTAATCAAGCGCTTTTCGGATTGCGAGAACTCTTCCATCCATCATATCAGAAGGAGCAACCATATCGGCCCCAGCTTCAACATGCGAGACTGCTTCCTTTGCAAGCACAGCGATTGTTTCATCGTTCAGAATATCTTCGCCGGCAAGAATTCCGCAATGTCCGTGAGATGTGTACTCGCACAAACAAATATCTGTTATGATTAAAAGATCATTAATTTCTTTTTTGATTGCATTTATTGCCTGTTGAATGATTCCATTAGGATCGTATGCATCACTTCCTTGTTCATCTTTGTGTTCGGGTATTCCAAAAAGAATTACTGCAGGAATACCAAGGTCACGAACTTCTTTGCACTCTTTAACTAAATTCTCAACCGATAGTTGAAACACACCCGGCATTGACTTAACAGGATTCTTGACATTCTTTCCAGGGACAACGAAAAGAGGATAGATCAAATCATTCTTTGTCAGAACAGTTTCTCTAACCATATCCCGCACGATAGGATTATATCTTAGTCTTCTGAATCTTTTAAAGGCGTAGTTTTGTGCCATAATTTTTCCTTTCTTTGTGTCTTTGTAGCTTAAAGCGAAACCTTCTTACGCAAAGACGCTAAGTTTAAATTAAACTTTTAATTTTCTTCGTGACAAGCTCAGAGTTCTTTATGCAATCTCCGACAGAAATACCGCCACGGTAATTGCCTCCGAGGATTAATCCCTTATTGTCTTTTTCAAAATGATCAAAGAAATTTTCGTGTTCAACATAGCCAAGATTGTACTGCGGAATTGCCTTTGGCCAGAAACGTTTGGTAATCAGAATGGGTTCTGCACTAATATTCATAATTAATTCAAACTCTCGTCTTGCCCGGTCGATGACATTCTGTTCAACATCATCTACAAAACCAGCATCGCGAGAGCCCCCAATGAAAATAGTAAATGCAGCTTTACTTTCATCAGCCCTGTTTGGGAAAATAACCGAGCTCCAGATTGCACCAAGAAATGATCTCTGTTCTTTCTCAGGAATCAAGAACCCAAACCCATCCAACGGCTGGCCGATTGAACTCCTTTCGTAAATGAGATAAAGAACTAAAACCGGCGGATAATAAATTTCATTTAAATGCTTAGTCAGATCGTTATCAAAATGTCCGAATAGTTCAGCTGCTTTGTAAGCTGGAACAGTTGAAAGAACAACATCTGCAAGTAGTGTTAAAGTTTGCTTACCATCCCTGTAGGTTACTCCATAGTTTTCTTCAGCAGTTTTTCTTACGGAAGTAACTTCTACTCCTGTACTAACACGGCTGCCTAATTCTGTTGTTATAGCTTCAGGAAGCACTTTCATTCCATCTTTAAATGAAAACATCTTTGCACTTTGCTTAGAAACCTCTTTGCTCTTTTTCCTCTTACGAATGCTTCTGATAGTTCCGATAATTAATCCACCATACTCTTCTTCTAGTGCATAAAGTTTCGGGAAAGCAGATTTTACACTTAACTCTTCTGGTCTACCTGCATAAACTCCAGCAACAAATGGGTTGATAGCATAATCGAGAAATTCTTTGCCAAGTCTTCTTGTAACAAACTCTGCTATGCTCTGATAATAACCATCTTTCGATCTTCCGACGAAAGGTTCTGCCATCAATCTTAATTTTGCTTTACCAGAGAAAAGCTTCGTTTTGAAAAATGCCGGAGGAGATACAGGAAGTGCGTGAAGTTGTCCATCCCGAAGTATGTATCTTTTATTTCCTTCGCGGTTAGCATATACAAATTGATCTTCGAGATTTAACTCTTTTACAAGCTGTTGTATAAGGGGAGTAGTTTCCAAACCGCTGTTTGGACCCTGATCAAAAATGAAGCCTTCCTCAGATACCGTCTCAATTGAGCCACCGACTTTATCTTTTTGTTCGAGTACAATTACATCATATCTCTCTTTGAAAAGGAGGTAAGCGGTAGTTAATCCGGAAATACCGGCACCTATTACAACTATTTTCTTATTTGAAGACATATATTCATTTGGAATTAATTGAACTTAAATTTAACAATTTGTGCCGAACTTTAATGCGCAAAAAGTCATACATAATTTCCAGTAGTTCTATTCTTTCGGCTTGTTTATTTGATTCTTTCCTTTATAAAACTTAAACTTGCCTCACATTATTTTGCTTAATCAAACAAAAGAAAAGAATTATGAGCACTAATAAACCAATAACCATTCTATGTGTTTCCTCTTACGAAAAAGGGTTCGACTTTTTGCGCGAATGTAAGGAACAAGGCTGTAGAGTTCTGCTGCTGACATCCAAAAGTCTTGAAAACTCTCCCTGGCCAAAAGAAGCAATAGATGAAACTTTTTATATGGCCGATAAAAATAAAGAATGGAATATGCGCGATGTTATTTACGGAGTGAGTTTTGTAGCAAGAAAAGAAAAGATAGACAGGATTGTTGCTCTCGATGATTTTGATGTTGAAAAAGCTGCAGCCCTACGTGAACATTTGCGTATTCCGGGAATGGGCGATACAACCGCACGTTACTTCCGTGATAAGCTTGCAATGAGAATGAGAGCGCAAGAAATGGGAATACCTGTTCCAGAGTTTATTCATGTTCTAAATCATAATAAGTTAAATGAGTTTGCTGATAAGGTTCAATTTCCTTATATGATAAAACCGAGAATGCTCGCCGGCGCGCACGGATTAAAAAAAGTTCAAAGTAAAGATGAAATGTGGAACAGAATAAATCATCTGGGCGATGAACAATCATTCTTCCTGATGGAAAGATTCATTCCAGGTAATATTTATCACGTTGATTCAATTATTTATGAACACGAAGTACGGTTTGCTATTGCCAACCAGTACGGTAGACCACCGTTTGAAGTTGCACACGAGGGAAGAGTATTTACCAGCAGAACAATAGAAAGAGGAAGTAAAAAAGAGCAGCAGCTTTTGGAGATGAATGAAAAGCTAATGAAAGCACTTGGAATGTTAAGAGGTGTATCTCACACAGAGTTTATTGAATCTGACAAGGACGGAAAACTTTATTTTCTGGAAACATCAGCACGTGTTGCTGGGGCTAATCTTTCCGAGCTTGTACTAGCTGGTTCCGGAATTAATTTATGGCGTGAGTGGGCGAAGATAGAAATTCTCAGAGGGGAAGGGGAGTATAAATATCCAGAAGTAGAGGATTATTATGCTGGAATTATTACCTCGCTTGCAAAGCAGGAATGGCCTAATCTTTCATCTTACAATGATCCTGAAATTGTCTGGCGGCTGGACAAACCATACCACGCCGGATTTGTAATCCGCTCAAAACACTACAAAGTCGTGGAACAAATGCTTGAAAACTACAGCAAAAGGTTTTATAATGACTTCTTCACCACCGCACCGATGAAAGATAGACCAAGCGATTAGCAATAATTATTCTTGCCCGGATTGTAAAATAATTGTAAAACCTTTGCAGGCTCAAATAATATTCTTTTATATATGCATTTTCATCTCTATTATAGCTTCATACTTCCGACTATGTTACATTTCTCCAGTCAGTTGTTCCTGTTAATTTGTTTTATAAAATGAAAGATTGATCAAATGAGCCTCAAATTAAAAGATAATGCAGATTATAAAAGCCTTATTTACATATTTATTACCACAGCTTTGTTTATCGCTCAATGGATGTGGTTAGGTTTTAATCCGTTTATTTATACGTGGTTTCTGTTCATGGCTGTAGCTGTATCCGTAATGACTCACAACCATAATCACCTGCCTATGTGGCGCTCCAAAGTCATGAACGTACTTACCGATTGGTGGCTGACTGTGTTTTACGGTTTCCCGATATTCGCATGGATACCGACACACAATAAAAATCATCACAGGTTTAATAACCGTGAAGGGGACGATTCCATTACATACAGGGTAAGCGAAAAAAATAATTTTCTTACACTAATTTCATATCCAACCATAAGCGGTTATTATCAGCAAAAGGCAATCTTCGTTTATTTGAAAGAGATGAAAGCAAACAACAAGGAAAAATTCTGGGTAAGTATCTCGCAGTATGTTGTTCTTGTTCTATGGATAGCCGCAGCAATATTACTTGATTGGGAGAAAGCATTGCTCTATGTAATTATACCTCAGCAGGTATCTCTATTCAGTGTTTTGATATTTAATTATGTTCAGCATGTTCACGCCAACGAAGAATCTGAGTGGAATCATTCCAGGAACTTTACCGGACTTCTTAATTTTCTACTTTTTAATAATGGTTATCATACTATCCACCATCATAAAGCCGGGCTTCACTGGAGTAAAGTTCCGGAAGCTCACAAAGAAATAGAGAAGAATATAGATCCAATCCTTCTTGAAAGGAGTTTCTGGTGGTATATCGTAAAAAGTTACTTCCTCTCCATCATTATTCCTAGATTCAGAACAAACTCTATGAGATTGGAAAGGATAAGGAAAGAAGAAATAGCCCGTCAGAATAAGGAATTGTCAGCTAATGAACCTCAACCTGAGATGCAGGCATCTTAATTCCTTTAGGAAGAACTGAAGAATAAGAAATTAAAAACGAAACTAAGAATGCCCTAGCCCTTCAGTTTTCTTAAGGTCATCATGTTCTCCCAAATTCGTAGCACCAATAAATGTTGTCCTGTCGAATGTATCAGTGTTTTTGTGACATACAATTTGATATGCGGTTGAGCCGCCGTGTTTCCCAATAATCACTGACCAGGCGAGAAAAATCTCATAAATTCTAAAGATACGCTCCCCGTATTTTTCAACTACCTTATCTTTGTTTGAAAGCCAATTGTCATACCACCTGTTAATTGTAATTGAATAGTGGTTCCCAATATTTTCAACTGAATGCACCTCAAAACCAACCTTTTCTATTCGTTGTAAATCCCAATTTAATGGCATACTTGCATCGGCTCCCGAGAAAATATATTTATTCATAAATAAGCCCCACACGAGGTCTTCCCGGTTATGCTTTTGAAACAAGCTATTACGTTCGCGGAGCCCGGCAATTTGTATGTAAAAAAGTCCATCATCTTCCAGCAGATCATAACACTGTTTCATGAATTTTTTAAAATACTTGATACCGACATGTTCTGCCATTTCAAGACAGGTAATTTTATTATACTTTTTATCTGTAGGTATATCTCTATAATCCATTGTCCAAATTTTCGCACGATCTTCCACGCCATATTCTTGAATTTGTCGCGTAGCCCATTCCGCACCAGCCGGAGCAATTGTTACTCCTGTTGTATTAACTCCATAATGCTTAGCCAGATGAGCCACAAGAGTGCCCCAGCCACAACCAATATCTAACAATTCGTTCCCTTCCTTAAGTTGCATTTTTTGAGCGATCAGGTTTAGCTTATTTTCCTGTGCCTCTTCAAGAGACTCATCCAAATTTTTAAAGTAGCAGCTGGTATAAATCATCTTCGTTCCTAAAAACCAACTAAATAAATCGTTCTTATTGTCATAGTGACTTTTAATTATTCTCTTGTCCTGCTTTTGGGAATGAATAATTACTTCCGGAATCATCCTTGAAATGAAGAAATAATAATGCGGCGCAACGAAATTAAAACTGAAAATATCGTTCTTATATTTCAGTAATTCCATAAAGCTGACTTTTATATCAACTTTTTCAGCAATGTAATCTTCTATAAAATGACCCATAGCCACTTTATTCTTCAGATATCGCTTTGCTACTCTTGGGTTCTTTACTTCAATAAGATCGGAGATCGTTTTAGTCATAACGAGGGTTTGCTTTCAGTTTAAAATAATAAACAAAGATAGATAAATTTTTGAATATATTCATTTTCATCCAATCGTACAGGTTTTGTTAAAATTATTTTTTGACAATTTAGTTTTATTTAGTTACGTTTTCATTAAGTTTTTTACAGGGTTGGTTTCAATGAAGATATTAAAATACAATTCTCACTTCCTACTCATTACAGTAATCTGCTTATTTAGTCCTATAATCCCACAAGCTCAAACACTTTATTGGCAAAAGTTAACACCAGAAGATTATATTTTTAGTATCCTTTATGATGGAATTCAAAATCTATATTACTCAGGGGGTTATTCATCAAATTATTATGTTTACCGTTCAACTGATTTGGGCGTAACTTGGACACCACATGATAATGGATTAGGAGGGAACAGCATAAATCTTGCTATAGACAGTTCTGGTGTTCTGTGGGGCGGAGGCCGGAATGGAGGTAAAATTTATAAATCAACAAATCAAGGAGAAGATTGGACCATTGTCAATCCTTCATCTGGAATAATTGCTTCCATTACTGTCAGCCCAAATAATTGGATTTGGGCAAGTAATCTGGATGGAAAGGTGTTATATTCTTCAGATTCTGGAAATACTTGGATAATGGATTCGCTTAACAATCAGAGCGTATGGGTAATTACTTCAAATAGCCTGAATCACATTTTTGCTGGTAGTGGGAATGGAAAGATTTATCTGTACTACCGATTTAGGCAATAGTTGGCAATTGGTTTATAATGTCCCTCCATTAACAATAATGGGAATTGTTATTGATGATTCAAATCATATTTATGCAAATCAATGGAACGATAGACTTATGTCTACAGATAATGGAAATTCCTGGGCATCAATTTCGGGTCCGCAATTAGAGCAGTTGTTCATAGACAAGTATCATAGAATTTATTCGGGTCCATTAGGTCATCGCTCATTAGATAATTGTGTTTCATGGACATTAATCGGTCCAACAAGTCCTTCATGGGTACACACTTATACATTTGTTGATTCATTGATATTTGCAGAGTACAACAGATGGTGTTTATTTGCACGATCCTTCTTATCAACCTTATATCGGAAACGACTATTTCCCACTTGCTATTGGAAATGAGTGGCAGTTTAATAGAATGTGTAACACAGGCTTTTCAAGTAACTCTTATTACTACGTTGATAGGGATACGATAATTAATAACAAACAATATTATCTCTTAATAGGTGAGGTTAATGATTGGGTTAGATATGATAACAATGACGACAAGTTGTACTTAAGATGGAATGATATTGATTATGTTGTCATGGATTATACACTGAACGAAGGCACATCTTTTCAGCGCATTTTATTTAATTCGCATCAAATAAAAACTGCATCGATTGTTGAACCAACTGTTTTTAACATATTTGATTCTACTTTTCATTCAAAGGGCAATTACTGGGGGAAAGTCTTCCCCCTCCTGTGGGCGGATTTGGTTATGTGACTTATTATTCAGAAAGCCTTGGAGAAACAAAACTAAACTACTATTCACAATCGGGTTATGATTGTGAAAGAACTATGATTCGTGCAATATTGTATGATTCAACCAGTGTTAAATATTATTCTGACCACGTTAAACCAGTAATAAATTTTCAGTCAGTCTACGCAACAAATGAATTCGAATTAAACTGGGATTTTACTGTAGATCACGAATATTCTTACTTTGAAAATAGTGCGAATGAGAATTTTGTGGATTCAGTATTGCTATATAGTTATTACTCTAATGACGATTCAGTTTTTACTAATATTCCTATTCTTGCAGTTAATGAACCGAATTCAATCGATTACTCAATTTCGTATTTGCTTGATTCAACACTGATGAAAAATGATTACAGCTTTTATTATAAAATTTTCGCTGTTGATAAAGGGATTGTGCCGGAACACTCAACGGAACCGGACACAGGATATTATGAACTGGTTTATGACCCTACAGTTTCAGTTGAAATTGTAGAAAATGAAATTAACAACTACGAATTAATGCAAAATTATCCAAACCCATTTAATCCAGCTACTAAGATAGAGTATTCAATCAAAGAAGTAGGGAGTGTAGAGTTAATAGTTTATGATGTGCTTGGTAAAGTTGTAGATAAAATAGTCGATGAGAGAAAACCTGCAGGAAACTATTCTGCTCAGTTTGATGCTTCAAAACTTTCAAGCGGCATTTATTTTTATAGCCTTCGGGTAAATGATTTTGTAGATACGAAAAAAATGCTGCTGCTGAAATAGTTTTTAAACCGTTCTCGAATACTTAGCTTTATCTTCTTTTCTTTCAATATATCCATCAAAGTTCATTGCAATGTTGCGGATGAGAAGTCTGCCCATATCTTTTACTTTAAAGCCGTCATTGTTCATCACAATTAATTCATCAGCTTCAAAGTCTTTTAAGTTGCTCAAGTCCCCATTTGAAGTAATCTTTAAACTTAATCTTAAACTTTTCCTCAATTGATTTGTAGTTCAGCTCGAAGTCACACATAATTCTCATTATTACTTCGTGCCTGATATGGTCGTCTTCGCTTAGTTTGTAGCCTTTTGCGGTCGGGATAGTTTCATTATCGAGCGCAGTGTAGTATTCTTTTTCAGTTTTGTAATTCTGTGCGTAAATATTTTTCAACTGACTGATTGATGTAATTCCAAATGCATAAAGATCAGCACCAGCATTTGTGCTGTATCCCTGGAAGTTTCTGTAAA
Source organism: uncultured Ignavibacteriaceae bacterium (assembly GCA_963768365.1). Lineage (GTDB taxonomy): Bacteria > Bacteroidota > Ignavibacteria > Ignavibacteriales > Ignavibacteriaceae > IGN2. The sequence continues at coordinate 9,840 of CAVYHS010000004.1, forward strand.
GTTTTTTCTCCTTCATTGCAATTGTTAGTTCATCATCAGGTTTAGCAAAGTGATCCATTCCGATAAATTCGTATCCGGCACCAGTTAGTTTTTCAATGCTCATTTTCAGTATTTCAAGCTTCTCTTCAGGCTTTGGTAAATCTTCTTCGTGAATCAGTGCCATATGTTTTTTCATCCACGGAACATGTGCGTAATTAAATAAAGCAATTCTATCGGGGGAGATATCAATTATTTTTTCAACTGTATCTGCAAAAGATTTAACTGTCTGAAAGGGAAGTCCGTAAATAAGATCAAGATTTATGCTTTGAAATTTTAAGTTCTCTTACCCAGTTAACAACTTTGCGAGTTAAGTCTTCCGGCTGAATTCTGTTAACTGCTTTCTGCACCTGATCGTTAAAATCCTGCACACCCATGCTAATTCTGTTAAATCCATTACTTGCGCAATGCTTCAAGATGTTCTTTTGTTAGTTCACGCGGATCAATTTCACAGCTGTTCTCAGAATTCTCAGCAAACTCAAATGATTGATTTATATACGAAGTAAGTTTGTGAATTTCATCCGGTAACAAGTGTGTTGGAGTTCCGCCGCCCCAATGATGTTGAGCAACTTTTCTATCCGGCAGCAAATATGTTCTCAGTAGATCAATTTCTTTTTGAACGTATTTTATGTATTCGTTTATTCTATCTCTGTTTCGGGTGATGAGCATATTGCATCCGCAGAAAAAACAAAGCGTATCGCAGTAAGGAATGTGAAAGTAAAGAGAAAGATCAGGAAGATTTTTACCGTAATTTGTTTTTACGATTTCATCAACATAATTCTGCATGAGTGAATTGCTCATTGAATTGCGGAGCTGTTGGGTAGCTTGTGTACCGCGGTCCGGGCTTATCGTATTTCTTAAATTTTTTTAAATCTACTTCAAACATTTTAATTCCCTTTCAGTCATTCCGAACTTGTTTCGGAATCTCCTTATATGATCCTGAAACTAGTTCAGGATAACAATCAATTAATGAAAATTCCTGCTCTCTTCTTTTACATAATTAACTAATACTTTTAGGTTCTCAGGATCAATATCAGGTAAAATACCATGTCCTAGATTAAAAATGTGTCCTTGTCCTTTGCCGAAAGATTCCAGAACTTTTCTTGCTTCTCTTTTTATAAATGAAGGATCGGCATAAAGCACAGTAGGATCGAGGTTTCCCTGAATTGCAACTTTATCACCTATTTTTCTTCTGACTTTTTCTAGCTCGAGTGTCCAGTCAACACTTATTGCATCAGCACCAAGCTCTTTAAGTTCGTGCATTAAGTAGTGAACCCCTTTGGGGAAATAAATTACTGGTTCATCTTTCCTTTTTATTTCAGAGATGAGTTGATGAACATATCTCATTGCAAAAACCTGGTAATCTCTCGGAGATAGAATTCCAGCCCAGGTATCAAATATCTGGACAAGATTTGCACCAGCTTCAATTTGAGCAGATAAATAAGCGGCAGTCGCCCTCGTAATTTTATCAAGAAGAATGTGTGCAAGCTCGGGATTACCATAAATTAATTTCTTCACTTTTGAAAAAGATTTTGAGCCCTGACCTTCAACCATGTAAGTAAGAATTGTCCACGGTGCACCGGCAAATCCAATAACCGGAACTCTTCCATGTAATTCTTTTTTAGTTAATGAGATTGCGTCCAGAACAAATTTTAAATCTTTACTCGGATCCGGCAACTTCAATTTATCAACATCATCTTTATATTTTATGGGGCTGGTAAAAACAGGTCCTTTGCCTTCATTAATTTCCAGATGCATTCCCATCGCCTCAGGAATTACTAAAATATCAGAAAATATAATGGCTGCATCAACACCAATAATATCAACAGGCTGAATTGTTACTTCAGATGCAAGCTCAGGCGTTTTACAAAGGGTTAAAAAATCATGCTTTGAACGAATTGCTCTGTACTCCGGTAAATATCTTCCGGCCTGACGCATAATCCAGATAGGTGTGCGCTCTGTTGGCAAACGTTTACAGGCTCTAATGATTAAATCATTTTGTAATTTCAAACTTTCTCCTTGCTATTGCTGTAGTATTCAACAATTTTATTTGTCAAACCGTTTATAGTGAACTCATCAGGCAATATCTTCACTTTTACCTTCTTTGATTCAATGGCTTCTTTAGTTGTGGGACCGATTGCAGCGACATTATACCTGCTGAAATATTGAAAGGGATTTTTAATATTTGCTATCTGCAGAAAGTTCTCAAATGTTGAAGGACTTGTAAAGATAAACAGATCAATATGAGAAGAATCAAGCTGCTGAAGGCTTTGCTTTAGATTATCTCCCGATGGGATTGCAACATTATAAACTGGCACTGACTTAATTATCGCGCCCAATTCTTTTAATCCCATTGGCAACTCTTCTCTGCCAATAGCAGAACGAGGAATGAAAACAACTTTGTTTTTCAAATTATACTTTGACAGCGCCTCAATTACACCTTCAGAACTAAACTTATCAGGAACTATGTTCACACCGATATTATTTTTATGACAATATGCTGAAGTCTTATTTCCAACCGCAACTATTTTTGTCTGATTGTAATTAATTAAAGCACCAATTTCTTGAATTCTTTTAGAGAACATTTGTACGGAATGGATAGAAGTAAAAATTATAAAATCTATTCTATCTGGATGAGCGACAACCGAATCAAACTTACCCCAGTCGGATGGAGGAACAATTTCAAGCGTGGGAACGATAATTACATTTGCGCCAAGATTTATTAAAGCAGCGGCGGATTCACGCGATTGCTCAATCGTTCTGGTAATTACAATTGTTTTTCCTTTTAAAGGAAGTTCTTTGATATTGTTGAAGCCCGAATAAAGTCCGTGCAAAATGAAATCGAATATTTCTTCCTTCTCCTTTGCAGCAGTTTCATCGGGAATGTTTTCGTTTATTCCTCTTTGAACAGCACCATAAATACTTCCGAATATCAGACTAATTGCAAACTCTTCATCAACCTTTCTCAAAACTCCTTCTTTTTCTCCACTGGAAATGATTTTCAGAATCATTTGCTTCATCTGTTTTTCAAGTGAAAGCAGGTCTTCACAAAAAGAATTTTGTTTATTCAGAGTTTCCCTCTGATAGATGAGAAAGAATTTCCTGTGCTTCATCATAAACATATAAAGATGAATTACAAAAGCACGAAGTGAATCAATGCTGCTCTGTTCTGATTCTATTTTTTGCTTCAGAAGTGAGAGAAGGTTCTCCATCCTCGTATGCATTATTGTAAAATATAGTTCTTCCTTCGAGGTGAAATAATTATAAACGGTTCCTTTTGCTACTGCAATTAATTTTGCCACATCGTCCATCATGACTTCATGATAGTGCTTGGTGGAAAAGAGCTCAGCTGCAGCTTCGAGAATTTTTTCCTTTTTTCTTTCTCTCTTTATTTCACGCTTTTCTTTTAACATCGCGACTAATTAATTCTCCAATCATTCAAAGCAAGAACATCCCCCGTGTTCGGATCAATTATCATTTCCTGTCCGGAAGCTTTATAATTTTCTTCGTTTCCAAGTTCTGAATGTGTTGATAATATCCGCCAAACATACCGTTCCATTTTAAAATCCCACATAAAACCAGTATCCCATTCTTTTACTCCATCCTTTAGTCCCATATTAGTTGCAATTTGCTTTGCGGTTTGCTCATCAATGTTGAAGTCGCATTCTTCCGGAAAATTTAAACATCGGGGAATACCGACTATATCACGGTTCCTCAGAACATTTCCCAATGAATCGACAGTAAATTTTATAGTTGCATTCACATAAGGTTTTTCAGGCATAAAAAATTTGTAAGCCATTTCGTAGTATGGAGGGGTATGTTTCGTTCTGTAAAAATCCGGCGTGATATATTGCTTAAAAAAATCTTTTCCGGTTGAAGCAACAATAAAAGAATCTGCTTTGGATAATACTTCAAGCGGAACTGTTCCTTCTTCCTTATCCTCACAAGCCCTGCACTTACAGGATGTTAAAATAGTAATGCATGTTAAAATTATTAATGCTGAAAGAAACGTTGAAATATTAAAGAATGATTTGTTTGTCATTTAGTCCTCACTGTTCTGTAAATTTCATCCAGTATGATTTTCGCTCCCGCTTTCAATAAGTCATTTGCCAGCTTTTTGCCAACTTTTTCGGGATTGTTTTTACTTCCGCGAATTTTTTTTCGAAAAGTTAAACTGCCATCTAATGCTCCTACCAAGGCATCGATAAGTATTCCATTAGACTTTACTTCTGCAAGCGCTCCGATTGGGACCTGACAGCCGCCTTCGAGAGTTTTTAGCAATGCACGCTCAGCTAAAACTGCCTTATATGTGTCTTCGTGATGAATTGATTTTAAGATTTCATTCATGATTTTGTTGTCAGCCCTTGTCTCAATTCCTAACGCACCCTGCCCAACAGCAGGAAGCATAATATCTGTTTTAATTACGGATGAGACGTGTTTATTGAGCTTTAATCGTTCAACTCCAGCTCTCGCCAGGATAATTGCGTCCCAATCAGATTCTAAAAACTTTTTTATTCTTGATGGAACATTTCCTCTGAGTTCGACAAGATTCAAATCAGGCCTGATATGCAATAGCTGGCACTTTCTTCTTAAAGATCCTGTCGCAACCGTGGCACCCTCAGGTAAATTTAAAATTGTAGCTGCTTTTTTTCTCGCAATAAGAACATCATGAACCTTGTGTCTTTTTGTAACTGCCGCAAGCTTTAATCCTTTGGGAATTTCAGTCTGCAGATCTTTCAGACTATGAACTGCGAGATCAATTTTTTTATTGAGAAGCTGTATCTCCAACTCTTTTGTAAACAAGCTTCGGTCACCGATTTTTGAGAGAGCAACATCAAGTATCTTATCACCTTTGGTCTTGATGATCTTTATCTCAACAGAGATACTTTTATTTTTCTTTTCAAGCTCTCTCTTCACGAAGTTTGACTGCCATAGCGCAAGCTCGCTTCCTCTTGAACCGATGATAATATTTTGCTTCAAAACCGTGTCCTAGTCTTTCTTTGATTTTTTTCTGGAGTTGATTCCCAAAAGATCTCTTATTATTCCAATTTTAGTTGCAGTGTCACTTGAACCAGTTGAATCATCTGCTTTACGTAATTCGATAGTCGGGTGGTGGAGAATTTTATTGATGATTCTCTTGGTTACAATATCAAGCTTCTCCTGATCTTCAGAAGAAAACTTATTTTTATTCTTTTCTACTTCTTCGTTTCTGATCTCTTCGAAAAAATCCCTGAGATCTTTAATTGCCGGTGCTGCCTGGAGAGAGTTGTACCATTCCCAGAAAACATCCAGCTCTTCCTCAATTATTGTTTCAACTTTAGGAATTTCTGATTTTCTTTTTGAAAGATTTTGTTCAACTATAATATTCAATGAGTCAAGGTCGTGATAGAAGATGTAATCAAATTTTTTCGTCTCGGGATCAATATCACGAGGGATTGCAATATCCATTAAAATCATAGGATTGTTACTTCTCTTCTTTAACGCAACTTTAACATCATCTTTGTTAACAAGAATTTCAGGCGAAGCGGTCGCACTTATAATTATATCAAACTCATAAATTGAATCTTTGAATTCTGTAAACGGAATTACTTTTGCATTCAGTTTTTGAGCAAGCTTATCAGCCTTTTCCTGGGTTCTGTTCGTAACAGCAAGGCTGCCAATTCCTTTTTCAGAAAGATGTTTAGCTGCTATTTCACCAGTTTCCCCTGCCCCTATTACCAGTGCTGATTTTTTACTAAGGTTTGAAAATATTTTTTCAGTTAACTGAACCGCAGCGTAACTGACAGTTACTGCCCCCTCACTAATTGCTGTTTCTGATATTGCTCTTTTACCGGTCCTGATTGCCGCATCAAAAACTCTATGCATAATGTAACCGGTAAAATTTGACTCTTCGGCAATTTGAAAAGAGTCTTTTACTTGTTTGAAGACCTGGTTATCGCCAACAAGAAGCGAATCAATTCCGGTGGCAACACTGAATAAATGTTTAATTGCTTCTCTCGAAACAAACTTTTGAAAATGCTGCTCAGTAATGTTATGGGACGACTTAAAGTTTAGAAGAAGGGTTTGAAATTTTTCGTGAGATGATTCCTCATTGCTTGGTATTCCGAAAATTTCAGTTCGGTTACAGGTTGAGAGAATCAAACCTTCCTTTATTTGGTTATCTTTTGCAATATTAATGAAAGGACGAATCTCATCTTCTTTAAGATAAACTGCTTCTCTAATTTCAACCGGTGCAGTTCTGTGATTTATTGATATTGCGATTAAATTCATAAAATCTTAATAGAAGGAATGAAAACTCTGTGCTATAAAGTTTGAAAGAATAGTTGATATGATTGCGAGAACAAAACCTGAAATTGATAATATAACCAACCTTTTCCCTCTCCAATTACCGAGCACTTTACTTGTAATACCAATGGCATAAAGCAGCCATACTAAGGTTGAACCTATTAATTTCGGATCCAGGTAAGAGAAGCGGGGAAATGCCACAGGCAACCAAATAACACCAATTATTATTGCGATGGTAAGAGCAATAAAACCAATGATTGCAGAGTAAAGACTTAATTTCTCAAGCACTTCAAGATTCGGGAGTCGGTTGAAGATCAAACCAAATTTGTTGAGTTTGATATCCTTATATAATACCAAATAAAGAAATCCATATACTGCAGAAATTGTAAAACCAGAGTAACCAAGTAGCGCACTGATCACGTGAATACCAAGTAAATTGCTTCTCAGTACATCCTTAACTTCAGTTAAATCCTGAATAAATATTGAAGATATTAATTGGAAGATTAGGGAGAGAATTATTATAAAAGGTCCGGTCCCTCTTATATCGGAAACTAATTCAACTAGAAAATAGGAGAAGCTTATTGTAATAGCTAGGATTGTAAAAATTTCAAAAACGTTTGTTATCGGGGGATGGTCAAAAGCGATAGTGCGAAGTACTATATAAATTAAATGAAGGAAAAGAGTGATAAATAAAAAAACCCGCTTGACATTTACCAGCTTCTTTTCCCCCTTAAGGAAATCGTAGAAATATACTACCAAAGTGGCAAAATAGAAGATTGGCAGTAATATATTAATAGTATGAATACTAGATATCATTTTATTCTATTCGTTTTTCTGACTTGTGAGTTCAAAAATACGAATAGATCACCATCTGAACAAAGTGATTAAAATTGACCAAACTGATTATTTATCGGAACCTAGAATTAACGGAAGTCCATCTTTTCCCGAGCCGATAATAACAACCTTAGTATTTTGCGAACCTGCAAGCTTTTCAGTGGCTTCAATTCCTTTCCATTTCAACAATTGTTCACTAATTCCTTTAGAAACGATTTCCTGGAAATCCGCAATACCCTTTGCTTCAATTCTTTTTCTATCAGCTTCTTGTTTTTCACGTGTTAATATGAATTCCATCCGCTGGCTTTCCTGTTCGGCCTGTAATTTTTCCTCAATGGATTTTGTCAAGCGTTCCGGAAGTTGGATTTGTCTAAGAGGAGCTTGCTCAACTATAATACCCCTGGGACCAACCAATTTTTCCAGTTCATCGAGAATCTCACCTGCAAGCTTTTCACGGGAAGCAGTATACAGTGCTTTTGCTTCATAACGTGCGGTTACACCCCTGACCACAGATCTAAACTGGGGCGTTAATATAATTTCAGCATAATTTGGTCCCACCGTTTTATAAATTTGATTTGCTTTTTCAGAATCCAATTTAAATAGCAGACTTATTTCAAGATCAACGCTTAATCCTTCTTTAGATGGAACTGACATTAATTCTTTCAATTCCTGCGTTTTAATGCTCATTTTTTCAACATTTGCCATTGGATTAACCATGTTTACTCCGGGCTTAAGAGTGTGATCACTAACGTAACCGAGGAAGTCAATAACACCTGTGTGTCCTGCGGGAATGATTGTGAAGCTTTGAAGTAGAGCAACAAATAATGCAGTTACAAGGCCAAGCATTGCAAATGTGGTTTCCGACTTTTGAAATCTTTTCTTTGCGTTTTTGTAAACAAAAAAAGCAACAACGGCAGCAATAAGAGCAATAATAAATAACATAACATTTTCCTCCTTATATAATTAGTTTAATAATTTAATATCATTTTCTATAGGATTACTTTCTTAATCAATTTTGGTATCAGTGGTTTTGTCTTTGAAATTTTTATTGACTTAACAATCATTTGCTCAGCTAATTTTATTTTACTTCTGGAATCTGAATATAGCTCACAAATGATGTCATTCTTACCCAAATAATCACGTACCTTTTTTTTCAACACGATTCCAGCTTTATGATCGACAATATCATTTTTTTTTCTTCTTCCTGCACCTAATTCTAGTGAAGCCATACCAATTTGATAAGTGTTCATCTCTTTAATAAAGCCAGATTTATCGAAACAAATTTTATTTGAATATTTAGATTTTGGATAGCCTTCATGATTATTAATATAATTTATATCTCCTCCTTGAAGTTCCACAATTTCTATAAACTTCCTAAAGGCCTCGCCATTTTCAATTTTATCTTTAGCCAATTGTTCACCAGCTTCCAATGACTTTGCTTTCTTGCCGAGAAAGATCATCGCACCGGCAAGTTTAATGGAGAGGTTATATAAATCATTTTTAACATTGCAGTTAAGAACCTGGATTGATTCATAAACTTCCAGCCAGTTCCCAATGTAATTACCAAGCGGTTGATTCATATCTGTGATGAAAGCGATCACATTTTTATTAAAGGACCTAGCAGTTTGTATTAAAGATTTAGCAAGCTGAATTGAATTATGATGACTTTTCATAAAAGCACCATTGCCGGTTTTAATATCGAGCACAAGTCCGTCAATACCTTCAGCAAGCTTTTTACTCATTATGCTGGCTGTTATAAGCGGAATAGATTCAACGGTGGCAGTAACATCTCTAAGTGCATAAATCTTTTTATCCGCTGGTGCAATTTCTTTAGTCTGTCCGATTAAAACTGCACCACATTTTTTCAAAACTTTTATTGCTTCAGATAAACTCAAATCCGTTCTAAATCCTGGAATTGATTCAAGTTTATCAAGAGTCCCGCCAGTATGGCCAAGTCCTCTTCCAGAAATCATCGGAACATAAATTCCTGAAGAAGCTACTATTGGCGCAATAATTAATGATGTTTTATCTCCAACACCGCCGGTAGAATGTTTATCAACTTTACTTCCTTTGAATGAAGAAAGATTAATGACTTTTCCGCTGTTCAACATTGATTTAGTCAATGCAGCAGTTTCAGAATCATTCATTCCTTTTAAGAAGATTGCCATCAGCAGAGCAGAGAACTGGTAGTCAGGTATAGTGCCTTTAGTGAATTGATTTATCAGAAAACTTATTTCATCTGGTTTAATAGCATTCCCATCCCGCTTCTTTTTTATGATTTCAACGAAATTCATAAATAAATTTAGTTATAATTAGGTTTGATGTGAAGCTAAATAAAAAATAGTGTCTGATATAGAATCAATTTGCTTAATTTATTTGATTAATTAATAGCAAATAATCTCCATCATTAAACAAGACTTTATAACCAGATTGGGAAATTTCTAAATCAATCATAGCTTTTAGATTGGTTTCGAGCAAAGTAGTTTTAAGGAAAAAAGGGTAATTACCAGGGTTATAAGTGAGACTCTTTACAAGCTCATCTTTGTTTAAATAAATAAATTTAAGATTTCCTGGTACTTTTTCTTCGGAAATAGGTTTGTAGTTCGTGTAAACTTGTTTGTCAAAGTCTGAATATTCAATTATTGTATTTATCCAATCCGCATAATTTCTTGCATCCACTTGTGAGATATATCTTCTCTGATGGTCAATAATATTTCTTTCCGTAAAATATGAAAAATTTAGAATGACGGTAATAAATACAAATACAATTAATAGTTGAAAAAGTCTAATATTAGCAACTGCTAATAAAAATAGCACAGGAATAATCAAGGCTAAGGTTGCGAACACATTCTGGTAGTAATCAATACTAATATATTGTGTATAGTCTATTAATAAATTAATTCTGAATGATTGAAAATAGTGTATACTAATGAATTTATGTATTTGAATTATAAGGTCATGAGTAAAGTCAGAATGAATAAAAAAATATAGGCTAACACATAAAATGCTAATTATACCGCCAATCGTTATTTGTCTTTTCGAAAGAGATTTTTCATCTTCATGACTATTTATAAAGTTTAGATTCAAATGTTTGTTTTTTATTATCTCAATAATTTTTATCAATCCAAAAGCAGATACATAAGTAAGGTAAGGTACAACAAAACTCAAATTTCTGAAGTCAACACTATATTTTAACATCCATAATATTAAAGGAGGGATAACCATAATTAAGGTTATGTAACGAATGTTTTTAACAAAAAGACTCCCCACAGAAGTTAAAATAAAAAAAGCAAGAACTGGTAATCCCCAATTGTAATACATTAATTTAGCTGCTTTTGTAAAAATCAGAATATAATTTTCACCTACATATTCTGGCTGATGAAGACCTGAGTACATAATTTCCGGTTTCATAAAGTGCCAGAAGAAACAAATTGCAAGGATTATTGGAACCAGAGTAGCGATTAAAATAATCTCAGATTTTCGAATCTGTTTCCAATACTTTATAAACCCGTACAAAGAAATAATCGAAGCAATTAAAAAGACATAAAAACCAGCTAACTTAGTAGCCGCTGCAGATGCAGCAAACAGAAAGAACAGTATGCGTTCATCGGTTTCGAATTTATTTTTAGAAAGTTTCAAGTATGCGTAGAATGTTAAAAATGCAAAAAATGAAACGGGCAGATCACCATTTCCATCAGCAATAAAAACCAGAGAGTAAATAATCGGGGCAAACAGTCCGTAAAGTATTAAACCGATGATATAAGTATAATTCTTTTTCCAGATGGCTAGGTCTAAAAACAGCAGCAGGTTACTAAAAAAGAAAAGGGGCATAAAACTCTTTGGAAAGAAGTTAACATCTGAATTACCAGTGAGAACATATGAAATCGACCAATTGGCTGGAATTAATTGTGGGAAATGTGAAGATCGATATGGTAAAGTATTATTGGCAAAATCTTTTGCCCAGGTATTCCAGTGAATAAGATTTACAGTATCAACAAAATAAAAAATTGTCCCGAAATTCGAAATAATTAATGCAAAGTAGAAGAGTATAATTATACTAGCAATACTGATTATTATTTTAATATGAAAAGAAAAGCTTTTAAATGCGTGCAGATACCCTTGAATAGCAAAGCCAAATCTAAAATCTGATACAATCTTTACTTTTCGAGTTTTTAGTAGAATGATGAGGCAGATTAGTTCAAAAATAATAATGAGCCAAAGTGAGGCATTAGTATATAAATTCAAAAGGACTAAAAGAGAGACCAACGAATAATTAACAAAAAGACTCAATGCAAAAATGTAAATGAATTTTTGTATTGAGCTCTCAGTTTTAATGTTAAGAAAATGCAGTAGTATAAAACCTGGCAATAGGGTTATTTGGATTACCGATAATATTCCTAGTAAAAGCATTATAAAAACATTTAATGAATAAATCCTGACTTAAAAATAAGAAGAAAGTATTCAGGGATAAACTAATATGATATTAGACTGTAATCCGAAAGAGGGCCCGAGTAAATATATTTGATCACGCAAATTCATTTAACTATTTTTGATTTTACAATGAAATCTAAATTGTATTTATTAATATGAAATTCAAAATAAGAACACATACTTCCGGTGAACTCAGAGAAAAAAATGTTGGTGATAAAGTAATCCTCAATGGCTGGGTTGATAGAAGAAGGGATCTGGGCGGATTAATATTTATATGGCTAAGAGATCGTTACGGGATTACTCAGATCGTGTTTGAACCAGATATTAATAAGGATTCGTATGAACTCGCAAAAAAGTTAAGAAATGAGTTTGTAGTATCTATTGAGGGAAAAGTAAGGAAAAGACCCGATGATGCGATTAATAAAGATATGGAAACGGGTAAAATTGATGTTCTAGCTGATCAGTTAATTATTCTTAATGAAGCTGAAACACCACCATTTGCAATAAAAGATGAAACTGATGTTTTTGAAGATTTAAGATTAAAATATCGATACCTCGATTTACGAAGACCAATATTGCAAAAAATTTTACTGCTTCGACATAAGATGTATCAAATGGTTCGAAAATATTTTGATGAAAATAATTTTGTTGAAGTCGAAACTCCTGTGTTGATGAAAAGCACACCCGAAGGCGCACGTGATTACCTTGTGCCAAGCAGGGTTCACAAAGGGAAATTCTACGCACTTCCGCAGTCACCTCAGCAGTATAAACAATTATTAATGGTCTCAGGGTTCGATCGGTATTTTCAGATTGTAAAATGTTTTCGAGACGAAGATTTACGAGCTGACCGTCAACCAGAGTTTACTCAAATAGATGTTGAAATGTCTTTCATTACTAAAGAAGAAGTATTTTCTGTTGTTGAAGGACTGATGAAATTGCTCTTCAAAGAAATCTGGAATATTAATTTGTCCCTTCCAATAAAACGCCTTTCATATGAAGATGCAATGACTACATACGGCAGTGATAAACCTGACTTAAGGTTTGGAATGGAACTTCATTCATTAAATGAAATCTTCAAAAAATCAGATTTTAAAGTGTTCAAAAATGTTGTCGAATCTAATGGTATCGTAGCAGGTTTGAATGCCCCAGATTGCGCTTCCTTCAGCAGAAACCAAATTGACGGATTAACTGATTTTGTGAAAAAACTTGGCGCGAAAGGGTTGGTATGGTGTAAAGTGCTGGAAAAGGGAATTGACTCAGCGATTGCAAAATTTTTTAGTGATGAAGAAATTGAAAACCTTGTAAAAGAATTTAATGCTAAACCAAATGATTTAATTCTAATCCTTGCCGGAGAGAGAAAGTCAACTCTTAATCAGTTGGGCTCATTGAGGCTGGAATTAGCAAAAAGGTTAGAATTAATAAAATCTGAAACACCACCGTCACTATTATGGGTAACAGATTTTCCTTTGTTTGAGTATGATGAGGAAACAAAGAGATTTTATGCAATGCACCATCCTTTCACATCACCAAAGATGGAAGATATTGATTTGCTGGAAAAAGATCCCGGAAAGATCAAAGCACAGGCGTATGATCTTGTTCTAAACGGAAGTGAAATAGCTGGCGGTAGTATACGAATTCACAACTCTGAGTTGCAGGCAAGAATGTTCAAAGCGCTGGGAATAAGTGATGAAGAAGCACAGCAAAAATTTGGATTCTTAATTAATGCTTTCAAATATGGTGCACCACCACACGGCGGAATTGCATTCGGATTTGACAGAATGGTAATGTTATTTGCCGGAGTTGATTCGATTAGAGATACGATAGCCTTCCCCAAAACGGCTAGCGCAATGTCTCTAATGGATGAATGCCCATCCTCGGTGAGCGAAAAGCAGATGAAAGAATTGCAACTAAGGTTACTTTAAGATGTAAATTTTAGCTCATTATGCTTTTTGCTATCTCCCTTCATTTTATTTACCTGTAAATATCTACTAAAACGTCTGACATAATTGTCGCCGACATTTCTTTAAAAAATACCGGATTATATTTTCCATTTTTGAGTAATCAGTATCTTTTACATGCAGGTTTATGCAAATTTTACCAGCCTACAATTACTCTCAATATATAATCGGTAATAATTAGCAATTCTTTGAATAGTTAAATCGGATGTTGTCAATCTTGTCGTTAGGTTCAAAAACCATTCAAAATTATAGTAATTAACTGAAATTAACATTGACTTAGGTATAGAATCTTCCTTTGAAATGAGTACCCGCAATTAAATATGGAAGATATTACTGGTAATTATTTCCTTGTCAGTTATGACGCTTTAAATTCTTATTTATTTGACAAAATTTTTGGTTTTAAATCAGGTGGCATACTTTTTACTCGGTATAAAAAGAAAATTACAAAACACAGGATAAAATAATGGGTCAACAACAACTTTTAATGATAGTACTTGCGCTGATAATAGTAGCGATAGCAATAGCTATCTCCATATCGTTGTTTAGATCAAATGCGATTGAAGGAAAGCGTGATATCTTGATTGAGGAAACTTCTAGTGTGGGGGTAATGGCATTGCAATACTTTAAAAAACCAGCAGAATTAGGTGGCGGTGGAAGATCATTTGTTGGTTTTACAATACCAAATCAAATGGTTCAAACTGTCAACGGTAATTTTCTAACTTCAAATATACAAGCAGATGAAATTAGGATAGTTGGCACGGGAAGTGAGGTAGTTACAGGGAATGACTCTATAAAAGTAGAAACAGTCGTAACCGCAGATCAATTGTATACGGTAATTATAAATTAACTCATAATTAACAGTAACACATAATTAACTTAACACACACACAAACAAGGAGTAAAAAATGGGTCAGCAACAGCTTCTCTTAATCGTTCTCGGCGTTATCATAGTTGGTATCGCAGTAGTTGTTGGAATCAATCTGTTCAACGCAAATGCTGAAGAAGCAGCAAAAGATGGTGTAGTATCTGATTGTACAAACTTAGGTGCTATGGCACAGCAGTTTTTCAAGAAACCATTATCAATGGGTGGCGGTGGAAATTTATTTACTGGATTCACCGTTCCTACAAATTTAGTAACAACTGCTAATGGTACTTATAGTGCAGCTCCTACTGCCAATGATTGCGTTATTACAGGAACACCAACAGCAGGACAGGGTTATGGTTGGACAGTAACAACAACAGTTACACCAACAGCTATTACCACTGTAATAAACTAATAAACTTAGCTTTGCTTTCTTAGATAGCAAACATTAAAGTTTAAGGTTGCAATAGTAAATATTGCAGCCTTTTCTTTTTTAAACAACTTTTTACATCTCTTCAATAAATAAACTGCAGTAATTGTTCAAAAAATCAATGAAAATTTCGGAACCAAATTTGACGTTGAAATCAAAACAATAAATTCATCAATTAAGAGTGGAAGATGGTTGAGTTAAAATTCACAGCGCTTAAACCTAATGGTCAGCCAATCACGGGAACTGTTACAGCAGGTTCGTCGGTTGAGGGGAAGAAAAAAATTCAGAGACTTGTAGAAAAGAACAAATTAAAACTTAGCGATGTTAAAAAGAAGTCTACGTATTTATACCGTGTTCGTAAAGGTAAGGATAAACCGATCCGGGGTGAGCAGAAGGCGTTCACTAAAAAAGAAGTAGAGGAAGCGTTATCCAGGTTAGGTTATAGTATTTTATCAGTGAATAAAAAACTTCTTGACTTTCAACGTAAACCCCCAAACAATGAAATAGTAACCTTTGTAAAAATAAGTGCAGAATTATTAAACCAGAAACTTGGCTACGGTGAAATCCTAACACTGCTTACTAACGATACACAAAATGCAACATTAAGAAATACATTAAAAGAAATAAGTAATGATCTTAAGAAAGGTGCTGACTCGGAAGCAACATTCTTGAAGTATCAGAATATATTCGGAAAGTTTACTGCTTACATGCTCGGACTCGCTTCCAAAAGTGGAAATATGGCAGAGATTTATACCGCAACAGCAAAGTTCCTTGAAAGAAGACAGGAGTTCAGAAAGAGTTTAAGAAGTGCTCTTATTACACCGATGGTTACGCTATTTGTTTTGTTCTTGGCAGTACTCTTTTACGTTGGTTACATCTTTCCGGAAACTGCTAAATTGTTTGTGCGTTTTGGAATTGAATTACCTCCGATGACTGCATTCACACTTAAAATAAGTGATTTCTTAGTGGCAAATCCCTGGTTGATTGCAGGAGTACTTTTCATTCCCCCAATTGCTCTGTTTCAATTTGTGCGTACTAAAAAAGGCAGGCTACTTTTCGACGAATATACTTTAAAGTTGCCGGTAATAGGAAGCTTAATTCATAAAACATTAATAGAAGTTTTCTGCCGCGTGTTTTATACACTTTATCATGGCTCTGCTGAGAGTATCGAACCTATAAGAATTGCTGCAGAAGCTACTGGCAACATGTACTTTGAAGATCGGATTAAAAATATTGCCATCCCCCTGATGCTTAAAAAAGGCGTAGGAGTTACTGACGCTTTTGAAGCTTCTGGTGTTTTTACAGAAACAGCAATCTCAAGAATTCACTCTGGTGAAGAGTCAGGTACAATTAAAAACACAGCATTGCAATTAGCAAACTATTATGAAAGTGAAACGGTTTTCCGTTTGAAAAACCTTATTGAAATTATTCAGGTTACTATAGCTATGGTTATTATGATAATAATGATAGCCTTGACTCTTGTTTCCGCAGAGACTGCTACGGTAAGACCAAAAACACCTGGCGTAAGTTAAGAAGGACTAAGGCTGATAAATGATTGAGACAAAATTGGAAGTTAATGATAAAATAGGGTATCTGCTCTTTAAGAAGGGTATTATTGATGCTCCAACATTGGACAAAGCACTCAACGCAAAGTTCAACGATCGCAATAAGCTAAGAAGAAATCTTGCCCAGATACTTGTTGATGACTTTGATTATGACCACGATGTTATTTTCAGAGAAGTAGCAATTCTATATGCCTTCCGTGAACTAGATGTTGATTTGGCAACTATACAACCAGAATATATTGAAGCTATTCGTGATATGATTGAAGGCGGTGGTGAAGAACTTAAAGATCTTATGCTCAGGGACAGGATTATACCATTTATTTATGATGAACAGACAAAAGATAAACTGATTATTGCCGCAACTGATCCCACTAACAGAAATGTTCAGAAAGTTGCATTCGGTCTTAATGCCAAAAAGTATGAAGTAATCTTCATTAAGAAAAAAGATTACGATAAGCTGATAGAAAAAATCATCCCGCCGGAAAATTTATATCTAAAGAACATTTCAGAGGAAATGGAAGATTTCGTCCCGAGTGAAGACCGGGAAGATCTTGACGAAGATGAACTTGATGCGGAAATTAATAAAAGTGCATTGATAAATCTTGTTGAAGGCGCATTACTTGAAGCTGTTCGCAAAGGTGCAAGTGATATTCACTTCATACCAGGCAGTGGTCATCGTACTGAAATATATATGAGAATTGATGGAACCTTACGTCTGTGGCATGTGCAGGAAAATACTTTACCCGAAGCAGTAATCGCAGTTGTTAAAGATCGTGGAAAAGGTATGGATAGATTCGAACGTGAAACCGCGCAGGATGGTTTTATTCAAAGAGCAATAGACAACTACATTATCAGGTTCAGAGTTTCTGTTCTGCCGATGGTTGGAACAGAATTGAAGAATAAATTTGAAAGTTGTGTAATACGAATTCTTGATGACCGGAAAGTTATTAGGGATCTTGACAAGCTTGGATTAACAGGTGTAGCAAAACAAAAATTTGTTAAAGCGATTAATCAACCGCAGGGAATGGTAATACTTACTGGCCCTACTGGTAGTGGTAAGAGTACAACACTTGTTGCTGCGCTTTGCCAGGTTGTAAATCCTGAAGTGAATGTTCTTACAGTAGAAGATCCTGTTGAGTACGTTATTGAAGGTGCCCGTCAGCTAAAGATTGGCTATAAAATGAATTTTGAACAGGCCATCAGATCAATATTAAGACACGACCCTGATATTGTGTTGGTCGGTGAGATGAGAGATAAAGAGACCGCTGAAACTGCCATTAAACTGGCGAACACAGGTCACTTAACGTTCTCAACTTTACATACTAATGATGCAACAAGTGCAGTATCAAGATTATTTAAAATGGGAATTGAACCCTTCCTGATTGCCTACGCAATCAATCTAATCGTTGCTCAAAGATTAATTCGAAAAATTTGTCAGAAATGTAAAAAGAGAGTTACTGAATACGATGAAGTTTATATGGAAGCAGCAGGGTTAAATGTAAAAGAGTGGCTGAAACTAGAAACTTATCGTGCTGCTGGATGTGATGAGTGCAATGGAACCGGTTACAAAGGTCGTATGGCAATTCACGAAGCATTATATTTTACTAAGGAGTTAAGACATCTAATTGTAAAATCCGGCGAAGAAGTGGATGAAGAAACACTTAAGCTTCAGGCACTAAAGGATGGAACGTTGAGCTTAAGAGAATCAGGGTTTGAGAAAGTTAAGCTTGGCATGACTTCTATTGAAGAAGTTCTTTCTTCCACAACTGAAGATTAATATTTTCGGATTTTAAGTAAGTTTTACTTAATAGGTTGGGTTGTTTTGGTCGTTAAATTTTTTTACAAGTGGTTATAAATTTGTCGATAATCAGCATTTTTTTTGTTTTAGGGAAGATTTAATGACCTATTATTATGTTTTCAGTTGGAATAAAACATGTTAGTAACTAAATCTTAGTGGTAACTAAATAGTTAAATAGAAGGTTGTAAGTTGATAGTCAAAGAAGAAAAAAAGGTTTTATCAGATTTTTGTGCGAAGATTCCTGAGTCCGTTTACGGACCAGATCGTGTTGCTTACATTCTTGAGAATAGTGGTAAGCTTAAGGAAGATGAAATTGTTCTTTTAAGAAAATTTGTTAACAGAATTCTCACTTCGATGATTGAAAGAGATGCTTCTGATATTGAAATTGGTGGACATGGTAATGAAGGTTATTTTTGGATGAGAATTTATGGAAAACTGGAGAGAGTAAAAGACCTGCCACAACTATCCGAAGATGAATCCGCTTTGTTAATTGCTAATATGTTTAATTCAAACCAGAAGAAATATATTGCAGCCACAAGAAACCTTGACTTTAGTTACACATTCTTCTATGAAAGAAGAAAAATTAATGTAAGGTTTAGAGCAGATGCTTACTTTGATCTTGACACTCTTGGATGCAGTATGAGAGCAATCAATACTAATATACGTCCACTTTCATCACTTGATTTTCATCCCACTGCAGTTAAATACTTAAGTCATAATTATATTAAATTTGGATTAACGCTTATTACAGGAATCACAGGTTCAGGTAAATCAACAACACTTGACTCAATCGTAGATTTTCATAACAAGTTTGACCCTGCTCACCTTATTATAATAGCTGCACCTATAGAGTATGTACATAGTTCAAACTTTTGCCTTATTAAACATAGAGAAGTGGGAAGAGATGTTCTTTCATTTAAAGAAGGCGTTATACAATCTTTAAGACAGGATCCGGACATTATAATAATCGGTGAAATGAGAGACCCTGATACCATAATGGCAGCTCTTGAAGTTACCGATACTGGTCATAAAGTGTTCTCCACATTACACACATCATCAGCAACTGAATCAATCGAAAGAATTATAGCAGAAGTAGACGCAGTTGAACAGGAAAGAGTTAGAAACAGATTAGCAGATGTTTTGGTTTCAGTTGTTTCTCAAAAACTGGTACCCAGTCTTGATGGAAAAGTTATGTTAGCTAAAGAAGTATTAATAATGACCCCGAGTGTTAAAGCTGCTATAAAAAATAATAATCTAAGTGAAATTTATATGATGATAAACCAGGGTGGTCCGCTGGGTATGCTTACTATGGAGCAGGATTTAAAACGTTTATACGATCAGAAAAGAATATCGTTGGAATCAGCGATTACTTATTCAAATAATAAAACAAGAATCAACCAATTGTTGTCAACAAAATGAAACCATTAATTTCAATATATTGTGAAAGCAATGACATTAAGGTGGCTGTTATTAGTAAGGACTCAGCAACCGGTAAGCCTGCAGTTCTGAAAACAGCTTCAATCAGTCATTCAAAATCTTCTGCCAACTTGGATAGTCCCGGTGGTGGATTTAGCGTGGAAGAAGAATCTCTAGATTTAGAAGGAATGGATGAATCTATATCTTCTAAAGGAGACCTGGATTTATCCGGGATGACTGAGCTTAGTGCAACGCTAAGTGGATTCAATTTAAGCAAGCACCTTTTTCTGCCTGCTCTAACTGAACCAAATATTTATTATCATCTTTATGAAGGTGAGAGACATCAAAATCCTGCAAAGCTCAAACAGGCTATTATCAACGATATTTTAGACTCTAAAAATATCTTAGTTGATAAAAGCGGTATTGATTATGTCGAGCTTTCTGATAAAGCTTTGCTTGCCGTTTTCGTAACTGAAAACATTCCTTGTGCAAGCATGATCAATTCACTTGCAAGGCAAAAGGGTAAAAGAAGTTACAATATTCCCACCATAAAAAGCTCAGATCTCTCTCTAGCTTATTATGTTGCCAAAAGGAAAAAATTCTTCCCGGATGATCATTCTTTGATTGTTTATATCGGAAAAGAATACAGCAAACTAATTTTCTTACAGGGGAGAAGAATTAAGCACATTGGAACCACGCTTGATATAGGAACCCAGAATCTTCACACTTACGATGTTTACTTTTCTAAAATATTACTGGAGATGGAAAACGGTGGTGTTTCCTCTCTCGATAATATTATTGTGTGTGGAGAAGATGATTCGGAAAATATCATATTATCATTTTACGGAACCTTCCCCGAAGCAAATGTAAGCCGGCTTGAATTTGATGATCTTGATTTATCTGCTCTTGATGACGAAGCAAAAGAAAAATTTTCTACTTTCAGTATTCCTGTAGCAATAGCTGTAGATTATTTTGATGAGCTAAATAAAGAGCATCACGGAATACACATCCTTCCAAAGTATATAAAAGAAGAACAAAAGATCTTTCAGTTTTCCTGGCATGGATACGCATTGTTACCGCTTTTATTTGTAGCGGCATTCTTTATTACTCAAAAAGTACTCAATAATAACAAGGCAATGGCTAAACTGGATCAAGAGATAGAAGAAAAAACTATTCTTATGAGACAAAACCAGGAGGTATTAGTTAAGATTGCCAACCTGGAAGGAAAAATTAGTAGTTTCGGTCAAACGCAGGCTATTTTAGACTCAGCTGCTGCGGGCACAGAAGTTTGGAATAACTTATTAAAGCAGGTCTCAGGATTTTGTCAAAGCAATAATAATATGTGGATATCGAAGTTTGGTAATGAGGGTAACCTGGTTACGGCTGAAGGATACTCTCTAACACGAAGTACACTTACAGATTTTGCATATTCAATCAATAACGCTGTGCTTCAAAGTATGCTATACGAAGAGTTAAGGGAAAGGAGTGCATACAGGTTCAATTTAAATTTTAACATTTCAAATCAGAAGTATCAAAATGAATAAGAAATTGATTAGCACTCTTAGTGTTCTTGCACTACTGATACTTATCCTTGTTGCTGGCGGTATTTATATTTTCGTCGTTCAGCAGGGGGATTTATCAGAAAGACAAGAAAAACTGGCTGAACTAAGCAAAAATGTTTATGATCCGGAAGAATTAAATAACCGGTATCTGAGCCTTGAGAAAAGATCAGCCGAGCTAGATTCAATCCTTGCCAACCGGAAGTTTAATATTCCTCAGAACGTTTCCTCAATTAAGTTCTATAACTTTATTAACAGAATTGTTGCTGATTTCCCGAAGGAAACTACTGTTAATCTGGAGTATCTGAGGCAGGCACCTGACAAGGAGTTTTTCTTCCACGAATACAAGATTTCAGGTGGTGGAAATTACAATGATGTTTATAAAATGATCTATGCCATCGAACAAAGCAAGGAGCTCAAAAAGATTGGGAAACTTACTTTTTCAAACCTGGTTAAAACGGACGAAGAAATTCCTCTGTTCCTTGTAAACTTTGAGCTTATTGCACAGATTTATTTTTCCTCAGATAGCAGATTTGCACCGGCTGAGTTTGTTGAAAACAATCTTGCTACTAGCCCAATTTATGATGCCTTCTATCCTCTAATAAGAAATGAGATTCCTCCAAACATCGATAACTTACTTGACGTTCAGGGAGCCAGATTACTTGCATTAATTCCTGAAGGTGCATTTGTTGCGGATGACAAGGGTAATACTTATTTGGTTTGGGAAGGTGAACAGGTTTACTTAGGATACCTTACCAAAATTGATTATGACAATAATACAGTTGGCTTCATCCTCAACAAGGGTGGTATTATTGAACAAGTAACACTGCAATTAGACAGAAATTTAAGTAAATAATAAGAGTATAATCATGAAAAACATAATAATCTATTTCGTTTTATCTCTTTTCATCGTTCTTCAGGTAACAGCCCAGCAATATTGGGAAAAAAGATTCAAAACTTATCAGAATCCTGACGAGCTAGTGACAATGTCCGAAACGCTTCCCTTTGATCAGGCAATAGAATTGCTTAGCAAAGTAAGTGAAAGTGTTTCTGGAAGAAGGATAGTTTCAACAGTTCAAAAGAAGGATCCAATCGGCATTGAAGTAGTCAATATGCCTTTCGATAAGGCGCTTCTTATGATTGTAAATTTTGCTGGTTTCGAATACGAAATGAAAGAGGATGTAATTATAGTCCGATCTAAATCTGATAAAGATGCTAATCGGGATCCTAATACGTATGCCCCACTAACACAACGTGAGGTGAAAATATCGGCTCTGTTTTGTGAAATAGACGTTGTCAAAGCTAGAGACATAGGCTTTGATTG
Organism: uncultured Ignavibacteriaceae bacterium; assembly: GCA_963768365.1. Lineage (GTDB taxonomy): Bacteria > Bacteroidota > Ignavibacteria > Ignavibacteriales > Ignavibacteriaceae > IGN2. The sequence goes on from CAVYHS010000004.1 coordinate 32,338, forward strand.
GAGATTTTTATTGTCAGGAAGCCAAACAAACATTGCCGGAAATCTGAGAACTGAAACTGAGAGAGATCAAAATACACAAGGTGGAGGTCAGACGACGCAGCAAGGTCTTCCGCCGGAATTTAAACTTGGTGTCACCTCCGACTTTCAGGTGGGCGACTTTTTTGGACAAGCTACGGCCATCTTTAAGTTTTTTGATGAGACCGGTATTGGAAATATTATATCGAACCCAAGTATAACTGTTCGAGATAGAACAGAAGGAAAGATTCAGGTGGGTGTAGATTTTTCTGTTAAAACAAGAGATTTTGCAGGAAATACTACTGAACAATTCTTCCCCACAGGAACTATAATCATAGTTACTCCCTATATTCATAAAGAAGATGGTTTAGAGTACGCACTATTAGATATAGGTGTTGAACGAAGTTCATTCTCAACCAGTGAGTTGCAGACAGAAATTAGAAAGACAACTGCATCCACACAGGTTCTAATGCTTAATGGAGAAGAAACTGCAATTGGTGGTTTGTTCCTCAATGAAGAAGTAATTACACGTGTTGGTATTCCATTCTTAATGGATCTTCCGTGGTGGGTATTTGGCATTAGGTATTTAACTGGCTACGATGAAACTATAGTTCGTAAAAAAGAGCTTGTTATATTGTTAAAAATGGAACTAATTCCTACGCTTCAGGAAAGACTTGAAAATCCACAATGGGAGAATGTATTAAGCAGAGAATTGGATGCTGGAAAAAACCGTATGAAGTATTATCAATTTAATGAAGGCGACGATGCCAAGACACCGTAATAATGGAATCAATTCTAATTGTTGATGATGACATTAATCTGTGTAATTTTCTTTCAGAAGAATTAAATGATGCTGGATTTAAAACATTTTGTTTAACAAATAGTGAAAATGTATCAGAATTCCTAAAAGATAAAGAAACCGATCTCATTCTCCTTGACCTTAACATGCCCGGGAAAGATGGATTTCAAATTCAACAAGAAATCAATACTTATCCGGGCATCAAGCCTAAAGTAATAATACTAACTGCCCACTCAGATGTAAAAAGTGCCATAGAGTCCGCGAGATTAGGGGCTTCAGATTTTATAATTAAGCCCTATGATTTTGGCAAACTTCTTGCTTCTATTAGAAGAGTAATTCAAAAGAATAATTAATTCCTTCAAAGTAATATAAATGAAGATTAGCCTGAGAATATTGTTAATCAATTTTCTGATTGTAGTACTAATACTAGGCAGTTCCTTTATTGTTTTTTACAGTATTGTATATGACGTTCTTACCTCATCTCAAACCCGCAATCTAAGGCAATCTGCAAATAATTTTATATATGTTTACAGGACTCTTCAATCGGATACAGAGGATGATTTTATTTCAATATATAATCGGGGCATTGAAAAGCTCTGGAATGAGCAATCTCTTCAATTAAAGAACATTGATTTTATTCTTGAATTAGGAAATGAAAAAGATAGGGTAATCTCAAAGCATCTGACTAAAAACTATATTGTCCTGCCTGAAAAAGCATTCAATCTCGCGGAATTTAAAAGTTATAATCCGTATTTGATGACAATGAATTTTTCAGCACCAGATGGGAAAAACTATGTATATGGAAGAGCCATTAATAGTGAAATGCTTAATGATATCTCACAAAGAATTAATTCGGATATCGCACTAATCTGGAATGGTTATCCTACTGATTTTTCTAACCAGATAGATAATCAGAAATATTTCTACGTATTAAGCCAGGCTGTTGATGAACTTAAGAATAAAAATAATTTTGAACTATATATTCAGGGCACCGAGTCCAAAGATATTTTGGCAACAATATATAAACCCACAACGGCGGTCGGCCAGGACAATCTTTATTATTTAATATTTGGAACGTTCGCAGAAGCCGGCGAATTAAGAAGTACTCTACAAAGTATTTTTATCATTATTGGATTTGTTGGTATCGCGCTCTCTCTGATATTTACAATGGTCTTCACGCATAAATTCAGAAATCAGGTAACTCAATTAAGTAAGGCAACAGAGCTAACTTATGCCGGAAAGTTCGATTATAAAATTGATGTTAAGAGTAAGGACGAAATCGGAAAATTAGGGCTGGCATTTAACAAAATGCTGGAAGAACTGAAAAAGAAAGAAGTAGCAAAAAATGAATATGCTGAATTCATTACTCTTATTAACCAAAATCCATCACTTAAAGAAATATCAGATGTTGCTTTGAAGAAAATACTTGACACTGGAGATTTTTTAATTGGAGGTCTTTATAGTGTTGATGAAAACATTACGCTTATCTCTTCATATGGTTTAAATACTGAATATTCAATACGCCCGGGAATATCGGATTTTTTTAAAAAGGTTCTTGAAACTAAACAGAGCCTTGAACTTTATAACGAAGAAGATCTTCCGGTTGTGTCAACAGGTTTGCTTGATATCAAAATTAAATATATGCTCTTCCTGCCGATAGTTTATAATAATAAGTCAATGGCTGTTTTAGAATTAGGTTCGTTAACCAGGCCGCGTGAAGAAGTACGTGATTACCTGGAAAAAATAAAAGATCAGTTGGCAATTGGAATAACCAATGCAAGAGCTCTATTGCAGCTTGAAAAATTAGTCATTGAGCTTAGAGAGCTGAATGAAGAATACCAAAAGCAAAATGTTCAGATCAAAGAACAAAATGAAACTTTATTACAACTTCACAGAGAGTTAAAAGTTCAGGCTGAAGAACTTGAAAAACAGAGACAAAGAGCGATTGAATTAACGGATGCAAAGTCTAAATTCCTTGCAAATATGTCTCACGAGCTTCGTACACCGATGAATTCAATTCTGGGACTAACTGAGCTTATGTTGGAAAAAGTTGATCTGGAACCACGCAATAAGGAAAGGCTAGAAGTGGTTCTGAACAGTGGTAAAAGGTTGATGACACTTATAAATGATATCCTTGATCTATCGAAAATTGAAGCAGGCAAAGTTGAAATTCTACACGAAGATGTGATTCTCGAAGAAATTATCACTGAAGTTTCCGCTTCAATCTTAATGCTGGCAAATGAAAAGAAGATTAGCTACGAAGTGATAAGAAAAATTGATACACGCACTGTTATTAATACTGATCGTGGAAAAGTTGTTCAGGTTCTTATAAATCTTTTGGGAAATGCTGTTAAGTACACTGATGAAGGAAGAGTCGATCTAAGAATTTCAGTTGGAAATGATAAGCTTAATTTTCAAGTCGTAGATACAGGCATTGGTATTTCTCCAGAAGAGATTGATGAAATTTTTGAAGAGTTCCGGCAGTCTAATAGTTCTAATTCCAGAAGACGAGGAGGAACTGGATTGGGCTTGGCGATAAGTAATAAGTTGGCTGAAATCCTAAATGGAAATCTCGATGTGAAGAGCGAAATCAATCATGGTTCAACATTTATTTTTTCAATTCCGTTCAATCAGGTGAAGACATTTAATAAAGATCAGAACCAAATACCAGTGGAAATTATTCCTGACACAAAAAATGGGAAGAAACCTATTCTTATTATTGATCGGGGAAATAAATCAAAATCAACCGCACTTAAACATCTTTCTTCTCTGGGTTATGAATCAATTATTGTAGAAGACAACCTTCCTGATCTTAAAAATATAGCAGATTTAAAACCATTTGCGATAGTCCTTATTGTAAACAAAAAAAGAGGAGATGGTTGGGATATTATCAAGGAATTAAAGCAAAATGAAAACACACAAAATATTCCAGTAATTTTTGTTTCAGTTAATGAAGAAGAAAATCGTGCTTATGTTTTAGATGTATTTGATTATTTATTGAAACCTGTATCATCCGCATATCTGTCTGAAGTACTTTTCAAGTTGGACGGCCTTGACAAGAATATTCAAAAAATTACTGTTGTCGATAATAGCGAGCAGGAGTTAGAAAATTATAACCTGCTTTTGAATTCTGATAAGATAAAGGTTGAGCATATCAATAAAAGTGATGAAGCACTAAGTAAAATTGAGGAATCAAGTCCGGACCTGGTAATATTAGATTTAGCTATTTCTGGCATTGATGGTATAACACTTACATATTTGCTTAAATCAAATTCTGAGACGAAGTCTATCCCCATAATTATAACTTCTGAAAGCGAACTAAGAAATGATGACAAAAAATCACTTGCTGATATTCTCGAGGCTATAACATTAAATTCTAATGTGCACATTGTAGAGGCATTTAAGTTTGTATTTAATTGGCTTGAAAATCAGAAGGTGGTAAATTATTCTTTACCTACAGAAATAAAATCTAATCCCAACACCGAGATTAAGAAAAGTAATCTGATGGAAGTGCAACTCGTCGGTGATGAAAATTCTGAATTAGATATTATGATAGTTGATGATGACACTAACACTTTATTTACTTTAGCCGAGATAGTCCAAGAGGCTAATTGCAATCCAATAATTGCTCACAACGGCAAAGAATGCCTTGAATTATTAGAAATAAAGATACCCGACTTAATATTATTAGACATTATCATGCCGGAGATGGATGGTTTCAAAACAATCAAGCAGATTAAAAATAATAATAAGTGGTCAGATATTCCTGTTTTTGCTGTTACTGCAAAGGCTATGAAAAAGGATAATGAAATCATTTTAAAGCATGGATTCACGGATTACATTCCCAAGCCTGTTAATCCTGCTTTTGTTACGTACAAGATTCAACAGCTAATCACTCAACTAAAGACAACATGAAATGAAAAAAATACTGATTATTGATGATCTTCCTGAAAATATATTTATCCTACAGGACAGATTGACCCAGGAAGGGTATGAAGTAATTACAGCTTACGGTGGTAACGATGGAATGGAGAAAGTGTATTCAACTTTACCTGATCTTATTTTATTAGATGTGATGATGCCGGATATAAGCGGGCTTGATGTTTGTAAAACTCTCGTTAACGATGAAAAGACAAAGCACATTCCTATTATTCTCGTAACCGCAAAAGCTGGGGTAGAAGATACTAAAGAAGGTCTTGAAGCCGGTGCATTCGATTATATAAAAAAACCCTTTAATCGTATTGAGCTGATGGCCAGAGTAAAATCAGCGCTTAAACTGTCTGAGGCTAACAGACAGCTTCTGGAAATAGAAAAACGAACAACGTTCATTGCCACGATCGTAACAGCAAATCATAAAATTAAGCAGCCGCTTACCTTGCTTAGTCTTTCATCTGCGGCCATTAAGAATGAACTTGAAAAAGAAGAATTCACCAGGGAATCAATTTTAAATCGCATTAAGTACATTGATGCTGCAATAAAAGATATCAGCGATGTACTGAACAAATTAAATTCAATTACTAAACCTGAACTTTCTGACTATGCTAAAGATGTTAAGATGATTAAGGTGGATAGTAATGAACTGGAAGGTTAAACGAATTTCCTGATAGTAGCAAGCATCGCCTCAAACTCGTAAGGCTTGTTCAGTTGTCCGTTGATTTTATACTTTAAAGATTCCGATTCCTGATTTGCCCACATGCTTCCTGATGATAAAATAATCGGGATATCAAAATTTAATTTTCTTATTTCCGCAATTGTTTCAAGACCCGATAATCCAGGCATATTATAATCAATAATAGCAAGATCAACTTTAATTTCTTCAGTAAGAACTTTAAGTGCTTCCTTTCCGGAGGCTACTTTTATTACTGAATATCCATTTGTTTCAAGAAGTTCAGCGAGAAGATCTCCGAGCATAGGCTCGTCGTCTGCAAACAAAATTATTTTTTCGGAAGCATCAGTTTTCTTATCTTTAGGGGGTTCGAAAGCTGGAATGTAAACATCAAAAGTAGTTCCTGCTCCAGACTTACTTGTCACATCAATAATCCCACTGTGAGCTTTTATTATTCCATAGGAAACATATAAACCTAAACCAGAGCCCGTATCTTTTAACTTGGTTGAAAAATATGGATCAAATATTTTAGTTAAATGTTTTTCATCTATACCAACACCGTCATCTGTTACAGAAAATCTAACATAATTCCCGACTTGTAAAAGTGGCAGAAATGCAATGTTATTCTCATCAATAGTTATATTTTTTGCAGTGATTTTAATGTTACCTTTTTCATTTATAGCTTCCTTGGCATTGACACACAAATTGAGAATTACCTGATAGATCTCTGTTCCATTGCCAACAATATCATACAGTTTGCTATCTATTTCTTCAGCCAGGCTTACTGTTTTGGGAAAAGTTTGATTTACAATTTTAGTTATCTCACCCAATAGCTGGTGTGGTTTTACAAGCTCTTTTCTTCTCGGAGTTGGTTTTCCAAATGATAGTAATCCTTTTGTTAAATCTCTGGCTCTTACCGAACAGTTTTCAATATTATCAATCAGCTTTTGAACGTTATCTGTCTGGTCAACTCTCCTTCTTAATAAATTTAAACTTCCGAAGATACTGGACAGAAGGTTTCCAAAATCGTGGGCCATCCCACTCGAAAGCTTCCCTATTGTTTCAAGTTTCTGTGCTTGTAATAGTCTGCTTTCGAGGGCGGTATTTAAATCCCGTGTCCTCAGGTTACTGATAATGAATGTCAGGAGTGTTGAAAATTGTTCCAGAATTTTTATTTCATCAATTGTAAAGGCAGCTTTAAATTTTCCCACAATTAATGTTGCAATGAGTTTATCATCAAACATACAAGGCGAAATAAGCAAGTTCTCACAACCTATGGAAGATGCAAGATTTCTGCCCAGGTTATTTTTTTGGTTTGCCGCCACCAGGGAGGTTTTATTCAACATCAGCCACTTGGTTATAAATTTGAAATCAGAATTAACAGTCTTTTCAACTTCTGATTTATTTGAAATAATATTCTGTGGATCAAGATATTTAAATTCCGTTTCAGATTTTTCAACTAAGAATGTAATTATCCCAATGTCGCTTTTAGTTGAGTTTACTGACTTCGATAAAATTTCAGAAGAAAGTTTATCAATCGAATTTTCTTTTACCAGCAGTGTCAAAACATCCTGGAGCACATTTCGAAAGTTTAGCTCATCTTTGCTCGATTTCTCATTTGTTCTCTTTGTCTGGGATTCAATTACGGATTCGATGACCTCTAATTTATAGTTGTCAGGCTTGTTTTTTTTACTTCGTGTAAAAAGCGGAGTTATGTGAAGCTCTTTATTTATCTGAAGTAATTGAATAATTGCCGGTTTTTTATTGACCTCATCAATGTCTTTATCTATTCCAGATGATTTTAATAGGTTGGTGAGTGTTTTCCCCTTTAACCTGTTACCAGTAAAATACTCTTTAAAGTTTTTGTTGAACCATATTATTCTTAGCTGACTATCAGCAATTGCAACTGGCGCGCTTTCGCCAAAAATGATTTCAGGTGGATATTTGGCAAGTATGCTCGAAGGCATTTAAAATTAAACGGGCTTTAATTCGTATTTTTTTATTTTGGTATAAAGAGTTTTTGGGCTTATACCAAGTTGATTAGCAGTCTGAGTTCTATCCCATCTGTTTCTGTCGAGTACTTTCTTAATATGCCATCGTTCAAGTTCTTCCATACTTAAAATCTCTTCGGAATGTTCAATTTCAGAGTGCTTTCTGGTTTGTACTTGATATGATTGAGGTAGGTTCAGATCTTCCGGATAAATTATTTCTCCCTCTGCAAATATTATAGCTCTTTCAATAATATGATCAAGCTCCCGAATATTACCGTTAAAGGAATAACCTAAAAGAAGTTCTTCGGCTTCATTAGAAAGATGTTTGGGCGAACGTATCGGAGATTTTTCTTTTATAAAATGATTTGCAAGCAGCAGAATATCATCCCTTCTGTCTCTTAAAGGAGGAATTGTAAGAGTGATAACATTTAGTCTGAATAACAAATCTTTTCGGAAATTTTTATTGTCTGCCTCCTCGAGTAAGTTTCTGTTTGTTGCCCCAATTACTCTGACGTTGGAAGTTAGTGAAGTAATACCACCAATACGTCGGTATTCTCCATTCTCTAGGAATCTTAAAAGTTTAGGCTGCAGGGTGAGACTAAGTTCTCCAATCTCATCCAGAAAAAGTGAACCTCCATGAGCAATTTCAACTAATCCCTGTTTAGAGTTTTTTGCATCCGTGAAGGCACCCTTCTCATGACCGAAGAGTTCGCTCTCTATCAATTGATCTGGTAATGATGCACAGTTAATAACTACAAATGGTTTGTCCTTGCGGGCGGAGTGTTTATGCATGTATTCGGCCAGAAGTTCTTTACCTGTTCCTGTTTCTCCCTCGATAAGAATATTTGAATCAGAGACTGCTGCTTTATTAGCCAGGTTAAGCACTCTTTTTAATTGAGCACTATTTCCTATAATATTTTCAGAACCTTTTTTACTTATTTCTTTAGTTAAGATTTCAGTTTTAACTAAAAGTTCTTTGTGTTCAAGAGCTCTGCTTACTGTTACCAGTAGCTGTTCAAATTCATATGGCTTTGTGATAAAATCGTATGCACCACCTTTAATGCATTCGATAGCTTTCCTCATTTCACCCAGTGCAGAAAGAACGATAACCTGCAGTGATGCACTGTAGTCTTTAACAAATTTAAGAACCTCCTCACCGGAGACTTCTTTCATATTCAAATCAAGCAAAAGGACATCGTAATTTGACCCTTTTATTGCTTCAATTGCATATTTACCGTCATAAACCGCATCAACTTCAAATCCTTCCTCTAATAATTGCTCCTTTAACAGATAACATAGAGTTTCGTCATCATCACAGACAAGGATTTTGGAATTTTTAAGGGAAGCCATTTTTACCGCCGATCGAGATTATTTGTTAAAATCTTTATTTTGTATTAGAATTCTCAACTTACTATATTTGCATTCCTTTTATGAAAGGGCGCGTAGCTCAGGGGTAGAGCATCTGCCTTTTAAGCAGAGGGTCGGTGGTTCGAGCCCACCCGCGCTCACTCTATCTTCTTTGCTTATAGATAGTTACAAAGAGCAATCATTCCATAACTTTAGTTTCTTCACCATCAATATTAATACATTAATGTAAAAATTACAAGTTGACCCATATTTGGAATATTATAATGGTCTATATTTTTAATGCGAAAAATTGAATATTGTGTTGGCACTATTTTAGATTTTAATCAAATTTTTGTCAAATCCTTGAGTTTGTATGGGCGAAGTGGTTTTCTGGACGATAATTCGGTACTGCAATTACTATCCTTGGTTTATGGATAATAAAAACACAAGTTGATGATCAGCTTTGGTGGATGATTAGCATTGCTGCTGTATATGTGCTAATTATCCATCCTGCGATGGTAAGCTACAGATGGTTTGAGGAACGCAATAAAAAAGTTATAGATTCTACTCTTTGCTCAACTTGTAAAAGTTTTGATAGGTCAGCTGTTCTTTGCATGAAATACGACAAACACCCAACAGAAAATTATGTGCCTTGCGATGGTGTTGACTGGGAACCGAAATAATACAAACGTAAATTAATATTTAACATCCAACGGAAAATAAAAACCGAATTTACAGATAGGAATAAATAACATGAAAAAAAACATTGCCGGAATTATCTTCTTACTCATATTTATAATATCAGCCTGTAATGTTGAGGACCTCATCAGCGAACTTGGAAATTCTACAATTACTGCTAAATCAAAAGTTGCTGAGGTTTTAAATAAATCAAAGAACGATTTTGCAGATGATGCACAGCTTGCTGCTATTTATGGTTTAAATGTCAGTGGTAAAGGAGAAGTTGATCTACAGAAACCAACGGAAAATGCTTTTGTTTATGTTGTTCAATCTGATTCAGAACAATCAAATGAATTTTATGTCCCAGTCTTTAATTCTACTCCCGTAAGATCACCTATTAATTTTGCCAGTATGCTATTGCTTGTTGAAGACCAAGCGGCCAAAAATATTTTAGGGAGTGTTTTTGGTACAGTTATCTACCGTGCATATCGAATCTTCAGTCGATTACGATGATAGCCCAGCAATTCTATTAAAAATGTTTGAGCGAACCGATGTTTCTGACTTCAGATTTTCTAACGTGGGAAGCAAAATAGATATGTTTTTGATTCCTGGTAAATCTATAGATACAACAAGTATTACAAATTCTGCTGATTGGATTGTTAACTTTTATGGAGATTCAACTTCTTTGGTTCTTTGGCTTCACCCCGGAACAGTGAACGGAACCATAACCAAAATATCAAACTAAAGTCCTGAAAACTTCTATCATTTAAACAGTCATACAATAAAGTTATATATCAGTCTTTGATAATTTCTATACTTCCTTCGGTTGGTATTTTAATCATATAAACTTTCTTGGAATTGTTTTTAAGATAATTATCCCGAAGCCAGGGATTATACATTTTCAAAATAAAATAATTTATACCTAAACTTTTTGCATAGTCAGCAAAATCCGAAACAGGGCCATCTAAGGTTACTTCATAATACTCGAGTGGTTTATATTTTTCATCATCTTTAATATCAAAACCATATACTTCAGGGTTTTGAAGTATATATTTCAGAGCAACTATCCTTGCAACAAATCTCGAAGTTTCCGAATTCAAAACAAGATTAAAATAATCTTTTGCTTTTTGTCTTTCCATTTGCAAAGTATACTCCATCCTGTCCCATATTGTATGATGCAGCAGAAAGAATCCAACTTCCAAACATCTCGTAGGAATCCTTTAAATATCTACAGGCAGCTTCCGTTGATTTTTCAACATTATATCTTTCATCAACCAGGGAATTTATTTCAAGTCCGTATTTTTCTCCGGCAGGTTTCATAAACTGCCAGAAGCCTGTTGCACCGGCAGGGGACACAACATTCTCCAGATTACTTTCTGCGATGCACAAATATTTAAAATCATCGGGGATGTTATTCTTTTCCAGGATTGGTTCAATTACAGGGAACCAGCGATTTGCTCTTTTTAATGCAAGAATTGTGGCCGAATGAAAATAAGTGTTTGATATAAATTCTCTCTCCATCCGTTCAAAAACCTCGAAGTTCCCGGTTGGGATTTTTTCACCTGCAAATTCAAGATAGTTAGGTATTTCAGGTGAAGTTATTTTGTATCCTTGAGGAAAATCTTCATCAGCGGTTTCACCTGCCGTAGTTGTGTCGCTGTTTACTTTAAGTGTAATTGCGATAACAATTAGAGTGGCCATCACTAATGCACCCAAAATTAAAAAGTAAATACCAGATCTTTTAGTGTTCATAAATTTTTTCCATTATGTTTTTGTATTTTTACGTCCGATTTGAGTTGCGAGTATATAAATTTTTAATCTAAAAGGAAAAACTATTTTAAGTCGATGTAATAGACTACTATGCAAACAGAGAATAACCAGGAAATAAAATCAAACAAACAATATAATCCAGCAAATGCATTCTGCAGAACACATTTTGAATCAAACAATGGTTAGAATGTTTAACTGCGGAAGATCATTCAGCAATCATATCGAAAAGAAAAAATCTAAATGTGATTATCATTTCGACAGAAATTTAAGTCAGGAAGAAATTGAAGAAATAGAATCGAAAGTAAACCAAGTGATTCAACAAGATTTAGTTGTGAAGGAAGAGTTCTATTCTAAAAATGAAGCAGAAACAAAATTCAACCTGTCAAAATTGCCAGACGATACCGGAAACAAAATCAGGGTAATAAAGATAGGGGAATATGATGCCTGTCCATGCAGCGGAATGCACGTTACTCACACAAATAAAATCGGAAACTTTAAGATTATCTCTACTGATTTTAATGGAGGTGTTCTTAGAGTAAGATTTAAATTGATATAAAGTTATCGTTGATAAAATAATCAGGAACAAGTTTTTCACAATCACCACAAGTCAGACTTATCCTTTTATTTTCTACTTCTGGTCCCCTGGTATAGTTACTTTATCGAGGGTGTCACGGTCCGACCGTGACACCCGGCGACAATATTAATTTTGCTCTGAAACTGGTTCAACATTAGCAACCTCATACATATTTTTACCGTCCTGTACAATCGGTTGGTAGTAGGTATCTCCAACTCTAACGTAGGTTATATCGCCAATCTTTTCCTGCTCTCCTCCTTCAGGAAGATTTTCTACAACCGTACCGGCAGTTGGGGGTACAACAGTGTAATCATCACCGGTTTTTTCATAGTACGTTCCGCCGTAGTAATAGTTATTTGTAGTTTCATTTACTGTAACGGTCTGATAACCCTCAGGTAATACTTGAATCGTAGCTCCGACTGGTGCCTGTACAACGGTATACCCGCCGTCACCTTGGATATAGTAAACTCCCTGCTCGTAATGATATTGTTGGTTGTTTACACTTACAATAATTGCAGTTACAGCCAAAGTTGTAATAAAAAATCCCCATGGATGCCATACGGGCCCCCAGGAATATGGGTGATAAGGGTGATAGTGGTAAGGATGATAACAATTATATCTGTACCCGCCGTAAGCATAAGGAGGTCTTGGATAAGGACGGGTATTGGCTCTGACATTCACATTCCGTTTATTTACATTTACGTTTCTGCTGTTATCTATATTAACATTCCTATTACCAGAATTAAAATTTGAATTATTTCTATTATTGTTCGGCAGATTATTATTGAAACTATTATTACTTTGCTTGATATTAGTTTTGTTTACATCCCTGGAAGAAGTATTCCGGTTACGATTGGTATTCGCATTTGAAAAATCACGATTACTGGGTTTATCAAAACCTCCATTTATTGATCGATTTTGTCCACCTCGATCCCTGTTCCGATCTCCACCACCCCTGCCGCCGCGGTCATGCTTCATCCTTTGAGCTTCTGCCGTTAACGGGACGAGTATAATAAACATTATTAAATAAATAATGTAGCGGGGAATTAATTTTGTTTTATTCATAACATTACTCGCATTAATTGATTAAAAATATTTTTTATTTTGCAATAAGCTTTATCTCATCCGCAAGAGGAGGCGGAGTGAATTCAAACATTTCATTTGGTAAATCAGGATTTAATTTCCAGTCAGAAAAAGTTGCTTCATATTGCTGATTTGGATCTACATCATAATAAACTATAACATATTTCAGTGGTAAGAATAAAGCATCGTCTGAAATCCAGATTTGAATACTCATCCCTGCATTTGTGGCTATGATATGAAAGCAGTCTTTATCTGCTACTTTGCTTTTTCCAACAAATATTATCTGATTACTCTGCGCAATTAAATCTCTTGTAAAGGTTGGATAAAAGAAGTCCGCAGCAGGAAATTCTATTCCATAGGTTTCATTAACAGTATCAATGGTAGCTATAATGTTAGATGGTGCATCAATCATAGCAAAATTATTCTCTGTGTATGAATAATAAATAAGCTGTTTACCATTGTACCAATATCCCCGATGTCCCTTATCTCCCTGGGAATTTACCATCATTTTATCCGGTCCCACCATATAAACCTGATGAGTATTAAAGAATTTAACCAGACCCAGGTCTACATCAATTACATCATTTGAAGTATTTAATGTAAAACTGCAGGACTCAAGCTCTCCGATTAATGTGCCCATCTTATTAAGCATCATTATGGCAACAGTGTCAATTTGTGAATTTTGTGCGTACGAACTTAAGCTTAGAACTAAAGTTAGTACACTGATATATACTATTTTCATCTAATACCTCTTTAGGTTTTTAATTTATTACGAATCTAAGTTCTGATTTCAAATTACAAAAAGTTTTTATTACTTACTTCCTTCTATTGATGGGTAAATTTTCTTCCAATCATTCTTCATATCAACGACAACCCACCCACTCGAATCGGCTTCTTGCATTAGCGAATTGGAAAACGTACCAACTTTTGAATCGGTACCATAAGCCCACTCTCGCGCCGCATCATTGTGGTGAACCAACCCTTGAAAAGACATTCCCTTTCTACCCCGGGTCCATTGCAGCATCTGGCGATCGCCGTCAGAATTTCCAAATGCAAAAATCGGCCTTTTCCCTATGTGAGCATTAATTCCGATAGGCTTACCATCTTTATCATCAATGAAGTTTATTTCGGGAAGCCGCATCAAAACGGGTTTTCCGTCATTGAATTCAAATTTTAATTTTACACTGCTTCCAACCACTTGTTCAGGCGGAACACCATAAACTCCTTCAGTCCATGGGCGCATAAACTCTATTCCTCCACCTGAAACAATGAATACTTTAAAATCATTTGCCCTCAGATAATTCATCAATTCAAGCATTGGTTGGTATATCATTTCCTTGTAAAGCATATTTGTTTTAGGATGTTTTGCTGTGTTAATCCACTCTTTAACGATCTGTGAAAATTCATCAGTTGTCATTCCAGCGTGAGTTGCCATTATCAGTTCAAGCAAACCGTGTTCCCCAAATGAAAGTACTTTCTTAATATCATTATTCATCACAGCTTGAAACAAAGGATTGTCTTTCCATTCAGGATTGTCAGGAGCTAATGCTTTTACCCTATCAAGCGCAAACTGTAATTGAAAATAATATGGCTGCTCTGACCAAAGAGTTCCATCGTTATCAAAAGTTGCAATTCTGTCTGCTGGTTTTACAAAGTTAGAACTTGTTTCATCTTTAACATCATTAACAAAATCGATAATGGATTGTTTACTCTTTCCCTCATTCCAGGAGGGAAGAGGATCTGATTTTTGAACATTTTGTTCTGCGCAGGAGAAAAGAAGTATAGTTGAAATTAATAAGGATAAAATTTTCAGGTATTTCATAATTAAGGCACATTTTTTTCATAAAGTTAAAATTTAAAATAAGAAAGGCGCTGACTTTCATCAACGCCTTCATTTTCTTTTGAATACACCCATTAACAATTTCGAATTGTTGCCAGCTTACTGTGCTGAACGAGAGTTGATGGCTTCTTGAATTCGAGACTTAACAGCTTCCAAATTAAATGACGCACCTTCTTGCATCGGCGGAAACTCGATTGCGGTCTTTGCCAATGCTGCAACCTTCTGCTGCACAAAGACAAAGCGCCAGAACTCGCGGGCATAGAATGACATCATATAATCCGAAGATCCAATCGCCCAGTTATGGTCAGAATAACGTTCAAACGGATCACGACGCAGATTATGAATAACCGGCATGTTGAGTCTGTTTTTATCGCCCGGCCAGCCGTCGGGCTGCTCAATGAAAACATACTTCCAGTCACCGATTCGTACCGCTCCCAAGGTTGATTCAGCAAAGTAAAAGACCTCCTCGCGTTTACTGGCTCCCTTGCCGGTAAGCATGTCCATCTGGTTGTAGCCATCAAGATGTACCTTGTAAGTCTGTCCCATCAATTTTCTTGCCCTTTCAAGAGCTCAGCGAATAATGTTCGGGTTGCCGGCAGCAGCTACAAAAGTGGGCAGCCAGTCCAACCCTGACATGATCCCATTTTGAACTACGCCAGCCGGAATCTTGGCGGGCCAGCGAATCACGGCAGGTACCCGGAAACCACCTTCGGTGGTCATGCCCTTGGTGCCTTTGAATGGTGTGTTACCACCGTCGGGCCAGGTGAAGACTTCGGTACCGTTATCCGTGGTGACCAGCACAATCGTGTTTTCGTCGACACCCATGTCCTTGAGCTTTTTCATGACCGAACCGATGATGTCGTCGAATTCCGCCATGCCGGCTTCCTGCAAACCATAGTTATCCTGGCCTTCGAGCGCTTTATACTTGGGCGACAGATGTGTGAAAATGTGCATGCGGGTGGGATTGAGCCACACGAAGAAAGGCTTGCCATCCTTTTGGGCCTTTTCCATGAAATCGGTCGACAATTTGAGGATGTCGTTGTCGACTGTCTCCATGTTGTATTTGATGCCCTCCATCGGGTGCGGCGGCAGCGGTCCTTCATCGACGATCTTCTGCTTGCCGACTTTGCCCCAGCGCGGGTCTACCGTGGTGTCGTCCTTATCGGTAGCCCAGGAGTGAACCAGGTTGCGGGGTCCGATCTTGTCAATTAAATCTGTGGGGTAACCAGGCCAGAACGGATCGGACATGGCATCCAGGTGATACAGGTATCCGAAGAACTCATCAAAACCGCGGTTGGTTGGCAGGAACTCGTTCAGGTCGCCCAGATGGTTCTTGCCGAATTGACCGGTTGCGTAGCCCATATCCTTGAGCACAGTGCCGATGGTCGGCGCTTCTGCCGGAAGGCCAAGCGGAGATCCCGCCTGGCCGACTGTCGTCATGCCTGTGCGCATTGGTATCTCACCGGTGATGAAATTCGCACGTCCAGCGGTGCAGCTTGCCTCGGCATAGTAGTCGGTGAACATCATGCCTTCAGCTGCCAGCTGGTCGATGTTGGGCGTCTTGCCCGACATCATGCCGCGATGGTACGCACCGATGTTAAACCAGCCGATATCGTCGCCCATGATGACGACGATGTTAGGTTTATCCTGAGCAAATAGTGAAGTGATAAACAACACCAGCATCAGGAAAAGAATTTTCCGAAACATAATTAGTCTCCTTTTAGTGATTATTAATTAATTATTTTATACTAGCGAAAAATTAAATTTTAGGGTTTCTCAGGTAGACCCAGAACGGGTGTTTTTACCGGAGATGCCACTCCGTAAATAACAACGATACCTGAACCAACACCTTTTGTTGATATTGGTTCACCAGGATTGTCTCCCACGGCTTCATAATTGTCCCAGTTGTTTGCTACCCATACATTTCCAGCAGGGTCAATCGAAACATCAGTAACCATTTGAATAACACCACTCTGGAAAGTATGTATTAAGTCACCGGTTTTTGTTCCTTCCGGATGTCCTTTTGTATTATCACCGGCTAATAGTACAACACCGCGTCCCCAAAAATTGCCTACCCATACATCATCATTACCGTCAATTGATACTCCCCAGGGAACGACAACTTCCTTATTACCGGTAAAACCCATTGGTGCAGGTTGTGTGCCATCAGGACGTATCATGTTAACTACGCCTGTTGTCGAAGTTTTCATCTTAGGTGCCATATAGTTCAAAACAAGCTCGAATTGTTCCATGATTGAAATACCTTTTGGAATCTTTGGGGGTGGAAAATCTAAAGACATATTACTGGCAGCCCACAGATTGCCTTTGGAGTCAAGCGCTACACCGCGGACACTTATCCCAGCTCTGAAAGACTCAACCTTTGATGGATCATCGGCAGGGAATCTCACCACCTCAGTAGAGGCAGAGTTACTCACCCAAACTTGATTTTGGGAATCGATTGCAATACCGAACGGTGATGCCAATCCCTTAACTTTAACAAGTTTTTGATCCTTTATACGTCCGCCGGGGAAATATAATAATTGATCCTTGGTGCCATCTGCAATCCAAACATCGCCATTCGCAGCAACACCAACTCCCATAAGATTACCGACTTTACCCGCATATGGAAAGTCGGATTCTTTACCCTTTGGGCGGCCCTCAAAATCCATTACGCCCACTGCTCCATTAAAGCCTCCTAACCAAACTGCATCACGTGTAACACCGGTACCCCAGCCAATACCGTCAACGTCCATGCCGGTATAACCCAGTATTGGAGGTGACAGAGTTTCGCCATTAGGATTGAGTTTGATGGTTCCCCCACCAAGGTTGTTTACAACACCACTCTGGGAAGCCGGCATCCAGTTTTGGCCACTCCAAATGTTACCTGCAGTATCGATGCCAAGACGGCCTGGACTGCCTGCAACTGAAAAGCGAAGTATTAGTGCAAAATCATCAGGAGCATATAATAGATATGGCAGGTAGGTTGCCGGACGACGTGCATCCTTGATTGGATAACTTGCCTCAAACAAAGTAAATATTTTATCCGCATTTTCCCAGGTTGTTTTAGCGATAGATTGCATGGCATCAAGGGTTGTTAAATTCTTTTTGCCATTCGTGGATGTAAGTTCAAGCAATTGTTTAAAATGTTCAGATTTATCAGAGATCGCGGCTAAAGAAACAAGATTTGCCAGTGTATTAAATTTTGATAGAGTAGTTGATTGGTTACCGTTGTTAGCATCCACAATAGCATCACCCCAGGAACCAGTCTTCAGGTTAGCAAGATTGGGCACATTGCCCGCTGCAATACGCAATCCCAGCTTATTACCGCTGATTGCAGTGCCGTTAATGAATTGTGCATTTGTAAACACAGAGGCCACTGTTGTTAGTTCATTGACTACCACCTTCTCAGGTAGATTAGTGCCAAGCACCGACATCAAGGATAATCCTTCTTCCGATCCACCACTTGTGGTTAGATAGAAGACATCTTTACCTTTACCAGCGGAAACACCATTTATTACAAATTCACCATCAGCGTTACTGGTGGTTTCAAGAAGATTCTCTGGTGCATCTTTACCTGCAGTTTTCCAGAGTGTTACGGTAACATCAGCAACCGGTTGGCCAGCTGCAACAACTGTCCCTTTTAATCCTCCGGAGCTGCTGGGTGTGCAGCTTACTAAAGCCAGTGATATTATAAATATTGCTGCAATTATAGATAATAAAGTTATCTTGGAAGCTTTAGTTTTCGTCATAATTTTTACCTTATTTATATAATTAAATTATTGATTTCTGTTTATTAAGAACTAACAAATCGTTTATCTGTCAAAAATTTAATTGATTTTTTTTTAATCATCATTCAAATTTCTTAATTCTGATGCCTTTTCAGCAGTTGTTTATCTTAATTTTTATTCAAGAAGATTGGACTGATAATTTGGCAGAACACATGGTTTAATTTTAATCCTTACAATGAACAAGATACTAATAATCATTGCAATGGCAAATGCATCTGGTAATAGAAAAGGGATTAATCCTTTGGACTGATAAATATTGGACAATATTTTACTATAACAATCGTCACATTCAAAATAATTTCTATTGACTGTAATGATCGTATGTTGAGAGCGAGATTTAAATTGCTTTAGAGAAAAACAAAGTGCTTCGAAAAATCCTTCATAAAAACTAATCTTTGTTTTCTAAACTTTTCTGACCCAGGTATTTACTTACCAGTGCTGCTATAATAATTGCCACATACATCTGCCCTGTAATGCTTGTAAAGATTGCAAGTGATCTTGCGGGAGGTGTTAAGGGCACAACATCTCCGTAACCAAGAGTAGATAGTGTAACAAATCCAAAGTAAATATAGTTGCTCACGTATGATATCGTTGGTTCTATCGTTTCGGATAAATGTCTGAAGCTGAAAGCAGTCGGATCAATCAAACATAAAAGAGCAATTATAATAGAAAAAGACATACCCAGCATTAAATAACCATTTATTGATTCCATTATAACTCGTGGTGTAACGGTTTTTGCACGTGCAATTTGCAGGATAAATAAGACAACAATCAGATCGAAAAAGATAATTTTGGTAAGAAAGGAAAGAGTGATTAGTGTGGAAAGATTTAATAACTCAGACAACCACTCAATTATAATTACAATTATTGCAATATTAAAAATTCGTGTGCGATATTTACTTAGTGCAAGAGCTGACTGTAATAAAATAATTGTGAAGCAAAAGCTATATAAAATCCGGTGCCACTCTGAAGGGAAAAAAGGGATAAAAAATATTGTGAAAATCACTACGAATAATAGAATGGAACTACTTTTCGTTAAAAATTCATTTGAAACATTTGAAAAAAAATTCATTTTTAGAGCCTATAATTAATTTCTAAATAACAGATAAAAAGTCTGCGGTAAAATAATTTCCGCAACAAATATTTTATTACCCGGCGACACAATCTCTTCTTTGATTTATAGTTAAAATGCCTGGTTAAGACTAAAGTAAATTCCACTTGTGCCCCTACCGAAACCCATATCGGCACGTAAATCCAGTTTTTGTAATTCATCAAAGCGAAACCTTATTCCAAATCCGTAAGTAGGTTTAACAGTAGCAATTTCTATTTTAGAAAATTTTGGTGCCACATCTCCAAAACCCCCGAATAAAACTAAACCAAATCTCCAAACAATACCTGGTAATCTGTACTCTGCTTGAACTGCATAATAAGCGTTATCCCTGTATCTGCCGTATAAATAACCACGCATTACTTTGTCTCCACCAAGCATTGCAATATCATAAAATGGCGGTGAACCAGTTACTAACATAAAATAAGTTTGTAAGGCAAGTATTTGATTATGAGCAACACTAAAATATCTTCTAAAATCAAAAACATATTTTGTGTAATCAAAATCACTACCCAGAAAATTCCAGAAGTTAGAACCATTGAATTCATAATACCCCCCGGTATTGGGGTAAAAAATATTATCTCTCGAATCCCAACTGATGGCTAAACCCAATCCCGATGTTGTTCCACCATTGCTACCAGTATATGTCCCCGATTCTATGCAAGGATTTCCTTCGCTATTAGCAACATTCATTTTTCTAAACTCATAATTGATACCAAGTTTAAATCTTTCATCAAATAATTTAGGTTGTAACTTAAACTGGAAAAGAAAATTTTCCTGTAAGTATTTGTCATTTTCAATTTCAGGTGTGTTATTACCTATGCCAAAAAAGAAGTCAAAGAGTTTTCCATAATTGAATTTAGACCAGAGCTTTAACTTATCTTCTAATAAATATATCTCCGGTTGTATGGTTATATCATATTGATTATTAATAGTATAATATCCGGATGCGGTAACACTTGAAAGCTTGGATTCAATTTTATCAGAAAGTTTAAATGAAATTATTCCGCCTGCCCCAACAGCCAAACTTGTTTCTGGCGTATAAAATGCAAATGGGTACGCAAACCAGTTTACACCACCTACACCAACTGTGTCAGGTGATTCTTCCTGAGAAAATACGTGGACTGAATTTATAAGAAGTATGAAGAATATTACAAATATTTTCTTCATTGAATTAAGAGCCATACATTTATTTAGTAATAACATCTTTTCTTAACCAGTTTTAATTAGTCGTTTATTCAGACCAGGGATAAATCTTCTTCCAATCATTTTTCATATCCACTATAATCCAGCCTTTTTCAATTGCTTCGTCCAGTCCCTTATTCAGCCCACCAATATGAGATTCTCTATCATAAGCCCATTCTCTGTCAGCATCTGTGTGATGAACATAAAGCATCAATCTCTTCCCATTACCTGCAGCGGTCCATTGCAGCATTTGCAGATCACCGTCTGAATTACCAAATGCAGCTATTGGTCTTTTACCTATGAATTTATTAATTGCGACAGGCTTACCTTCTTTATCATCAAAGAAATCAAGTTCAGGAAGCTTCAATAATACTGGCTGTCCACCTGCCTTGCCGTCAGGCAGGTCTCTTATTTCAAATTTAACTTTGATAGAACTGCCAATCACTTGCTCTGAGGGAATTCCATAAACTTCTTCTGTCCAGGGACGCATAAATTCTATTCCACCGCCGGAAACAATATAAGTTTTAAATCCGTTTGCTCTTAAGTAATCAAGTAGTTCGAGCATTGGTTGGAAAACCATTTCTTTGTAGAGTTTATTTGTCTTTGGATGTTTTGCTGTATTTATCCATTCTTTAACAATCTGTTCAAACTCGTCAGTCGTCATTCCTGCGTGTGTGGTCATAATAATTTCCATCAATCCTTTCATTCCCGATTTCATCACCGCATTCATATCATTTTCTAATGCAGCTTTAAATAGCGGATTATCATTCCATTCAGGATGGTCAGCTGCCATTTCTCTCACTCTATCAAATGCGAATTGAAATTGAAAATAATAAGGCTGCTCTGACCATAGTGTTCCATCGTTATCGAAAGTTGCTATTCTATCTTCGGGATTTACATAGTTAGGACTTGCTTCGTTAGTAACTTCGTCTACAAAATCGACAATTGATTGTTTTGTTGCACCGTCATTCCAGGAAGGAAGAGGATCAACGTATTTAGTTGCTTGCTCACTACAAGAATAGATAAGAAGAACAAACACGAGTAACGAGAAGATTGATTTATATTTTTTCATTTTGAGGACTCCAATAATTATTAATTAATTGTTATTTATTACGAGCAAACTCAACATAAAATGTTGATCGTTCCACCGCTTGAAAATACTCCCCTGCAAGAAAATCTCCATCTGGAAGATAATTTATAGAATATGTTGAGCCTGGATAGTTTACATCTCTTAATACAATAGTAAGTTTTAGGTTATCATAGACTTCTTCCCATTTTGCACTTTCAACATTTATCGGGTTAGGATTATAATATTGTGCCTCAAGTATTCCGTCTTCATTCACGTTATTTATTTTTATTAAATAACTTCCATCTGTTCTAATCCAATCTCCGACCAGTAAACTTTTATCAACAACTTTTCTGCCTGTGAAAACATTATCACCGCCATTCTTAGATAAAAAGAAGACCAAAATTATAATTGAAATTACAGCTAATGCTGATATAAAAATTATTTTGTTTTTGTTCACTGATACTCCTCTGCTTTTACTAACCTCACCCCTGCCCCTCTCCTTACTAAGGAGAGGGATGTTAAAAGTCCTTCTCCTTTACAAGGAGAAGGATTTAGGATGAGGTTTTTAACTTTTATTTTCTTCTAATAGCTCAATTGCTTTCTCTATTTTGCTAAATGCTTTATTAGGATTACCAAGCAACTCTTCATCTTTAATTCTAACAAATTTAATATTAAATGATTCTAAATACTTTTGTCTGCTAATATCTTTCTTTTGCTGATCGGGCTCATTATGTGATGCACCATCAATCTCCACTGCTAGTTTTAACTCAGGACAGTAAAAGTCTATAACAAAATGGTCCACGGAATACCTGCCTGCCGGTAGGCAGGTTGTCGTTTGAATTTGTAACCTGACAACTGCCTGTTTCTCAAAAACCTCCAGACCAGCTCTTCAGCATTTGTCTGATTTTGCCGAAGCTTTCTGCGTTTGGCTTTTAATGAAGGTTTGTTAAAGTGTTTTGTCATAGTATCTATTTAACCTCACCCCTGCCCCTCTCCTTAATAAGGAGAGGGGATTAATCCTGCCTGCCGGTAGGCAGGAGAAAGGTTATTTTATTGTTAAAATGGTTATGCGTAAAAAAACTCCATATAAATTCACTTAAAAATAATATTCATTTTCTCTCACTATTTTTCCGGTTTAGGATTCTGAAGACCAGCAGGCACCGGAATTATTAAATCTACACGAAACAGACCATCAGGTGCACCATCGGGTTTGATAACGTTATAGTAATAATGAACTGCAAGGGCAACTGGAAGAGATCCAATTTCAAAACGTTTACCAATTCCAGCACCTAAAGGTAAAAGCCAACGCTGCCCGGAGTCTGCATTCCAGTTTGCAGTTATAATCGGATTGCTGGTGAAATACCAGCCATCGCCAAGTCTTCTGCGAATTAACCCACGTATTAACAGCTGATTAACATCTTTCCGATTAGAATCCCCAGCGAATGACCATAAGTTTGCTACCACTGCTCCCAAATTCCATTCTCCCGGTCTGTATGCAATTCGGAAAGCAGGACCAAACGTCCATTTACCGCTACCAAGTCTGTCATCCGTTGCAATGGGAATGACAACTGCTGGACCAAAACCCCAAACAAAACGTTTTGATGGAGGTGGCGGTGTTAAAAAAACTGCATTCATAAAATCGCTAAGGCCGAAAACCCGTCCTCCGGCTCCCGGTTCCGGATTACCCGGGCGACCAGGCACTCCTCCGGGAGAGTCCGCAACAATAATTTGAGATAGATTGATCAGCTTCCATTTTTCGCCAATAGGAAAAGCAATTAACGGAAGGTAGCGGTTGATGATTGCATAACCGTTTGAGGCTCCAAAATCAAAATCGAACTCAATAGCAAGGGCAATGCCAATCTTTGGAGATTTACTTTCTTTATTCTGTGCAAATACTGTTTCATTTAAAAGTAAAAACGTTACTACAGTAACAGTATGCAGAGAAAGCATTAATAGTACAGAAAAAATTCTACACATAAAATTCACTTTACTTTTTTAAAAAGCCAATTCAAACAAAAATCTTAAGTCGTTAACCGTTCCCTTTGAAGGACGTACCACATTATTAAAAAACTGGGCTGAAATATTTAAACCAACAGACCCAATCTGAAAGCTTCTCTGTACGCCTCCTCCTAGTGGTATATACACATTTTCGCCAGATGGTTTATTCCAGTAAACAGATATTCCGTAAGGTACATAAACTAAACTCCAATTATCCGCAAACTCATAATATAGGAAGGGCTTCACCAAAAGCATGTTCACATCCTTACGATCTTTATCTCCCGCGAATGACCACAATTGAATAGCAATAGCACCAGCAAATAAATCACCGCTCTCGTATTCGTAATCGAAGCTTGGACCAATTGACCACTTCCCGCTTCCAAGAGTTTCATCAGATGCTGTTGGAATCTGTAGACCAATACCTGGTGCAATATGATGTCCCTCGTGGTGTTCACCTCTCTTTGAAATCCAAAATCCAGTGATGAGATCGCCGATACCATCGGCAGCTTCCAAGCTTGGCTCGTGATTACCAGGTGGCTGCCCTGGAATAGTGCGCGGATATTCTGCAACTTCAATATAGGCTATATTCTTAATTTCAAAACTCCCCATGCTCAAGTAACTTGCAAATTCCAGTCCCCAGGTTGTTGCATCACCTGATTCATCCTGAAGGAAGCTTCTGAATATCCAATTGCCCCAAGATGCTAAACGATATTCAATAAAACTCTGCTCCTCCTCCTCACCGAGATCGTCTTGTGCGAAGACATCTATATGTATAATAAATAGGATAAGTGCTAGTAGGGACACTATTGGTATTTTTATCATAAAATTTTCTCCGTATTGATGTCGGATGTTTTCATTCGGTTATGTTTCTCAACTCTTTTTTGGAAAAATTACTTTAGAACTATAAATAAATAACGATCTAAGCTTATCCCAGAAATCTCCTCCAAGGACGAGCAAACTCGTTATTAAAACAACATCACCAGCAACGCTAATTAAATTTTTGTTTTCTTCGTAGGAAGGGATGAGATGAGTAAAATATGGAAGCAACCAACCTACAATAATTGGAATTAGAAATAACACTAAACCTATTCTGTATCTTGTTTTTCTAACAGTATCAGGCGGTCCGTGTTTTTTTATAAAACCGAATATTTTGCTTTTGATGTATTTGAATCCCTCTTTACCAGCAACCGCAGCAGCGATAATCATAAACAGTTCAGGTATTCCTAACGCGAGAAGTCCGGAAAGTGTTGCTTTCCATCCTGTTGAAAGATTAGAGGAAGTAACAAACGGAATTAAAAGAGGTGATAAAAACCCAACAACAAATATTATTCCCGCTGTAATTAATTTTCCTTTTGGTGGAAGACTTTCAGTTTTATTATTTATTTCATCCATAATTATTCAATAAGTTTTGGTAAACTTCCGGTAACTACAATTAAAAATAATAACGGACTTTGATAGCAGTTAAAATAGTATTGATCTTATCTTCGCTTAGTCTATAATTAAGTGTTTGATAAGTATTCTCGAGTCCTATATCGAAATCTTTATGACCGGTGTAACCGATTCGCAAGCCATATGTAAATATATTTGTAGTGTTTTCTCCTGATTCAGAAAATGAATTATACCTAACACCTACAAGTAAACCTATTGGGAATCCTATGTATTTGATGTTATCAAAATCAATAGATGCAGCTAAGCCAAAACGAGCATTACCTTTATCTTTGTTTCCAAAAGTCTGACCGAGACCCCAACCAGCAACCGATAATATACCGCACCAATCTGTTGGTGCATATGCATAATTTAAGCTTAAGATTGTACTGGAGACATCATCTTTTTCAAGAAGATTGGCTCGCGATGAAGAATCGATTCCACCTGATTCTACAACATCTTTCACGAAATCATAAATTGAATAAAGAAAGATTTTACTTGAACTATAATCTACAATTCCTGAAAGCATCATTTGATCATTTTCCCATATTTTTATCTTGGCACCTAGTTTATAACCTGTTGCATACGAAATCCCTGAAGTAAGTATTGTATATGCATTATTACCTAAACGTCCGGTCCCACCAAAACTGCCATTGAGTGCAAGCCAGTCAGTTATTGCAAGTTGAAACACTATGTTCATAGAAACAAACGATAGCTGTCCGGTAAGAGTATCCAAAACATTGCCCTGTAAATCTTTGACATAAGATTTCAGATCTACTGCGGCACCAACACCAACGCTGGTTTTAACAAACGTTGTGATAAAGGGATTATCAATCACATCTGAAGGAATAAATCGAAAATTATTAAGTATTGGTAAAAGCTTGTATGTTCTTAGTAGTATTGTATCCTTTTTATTCTCATTATCGCTTTGGAATACCTGGGCATTAAGATTTAAATTCATTGATGCAAGAAAGAGTAGTCCGCATAAAAATGGAATGAACAGGCATCTATTATTTTTTTTCATAATGATTCTCCTACCTTAACCTTCCAGTGCTTGATTTTCATTGTTACTTTGTCGTTAATTGTTCATTCAGACAAAAATTAAATGGGCGTGCTTAAAATTCACACGCCCATCAATAAATTATTTACTATCCAGTCATTCCCCTCAACTAGCTTACTGAGTCCCGCCGGGCGTTTCCAATTTTTTCAAAACTTGATCCAGACTGAAGCTTGCAGCTTTTTGTCTTGGTGGAAACTCCTTAAATGTTGCTAGAAATTGACTTACATAAGATTGTGCGGGAACCATAAAGTATACGTGATCCATTACCCAATCATAATATGTATTTGAAGTTATTTGTGCACGCTCGTAGGGATCTCTAAGAAGGTTAAACATAAGTGGCACCCTCAAAGGTGTAAAGGGATTTGCCCAGAGCGCGAACGTCCCGACTTGCCTTTGTTCCATAAAGACTAATTTCCAATCGGCATATCTTAAAGCTGTTAAATCACCGTCGTCTGAAAAATAAAATATTTCATCACGTGGGGCTTCATCTGTTTTGCCGGTTAGGTATGGAAGGAAATTGTAACCATCTAAATGTACTTTGTAGTTTCTGCCAATTGAACTGTAACCTGATTTGAGTTTTTCTTTAATACCATCATCTCCTGCTACAGCCACAAATGTTGGGAACCAATCCATATGATGCATAATTTCATTTGATACGGAGCCGGCTTCTATTTGACCAGGCCATCTAACCATTGAAGGTACTCTCCAACCGCCTTCCCAATTTGAATTTTTCTCGCCCCTGAATGGTGTTGCGCCTGCATCCGGCCAGGTATTATAATGAGGTCCATTATCTGTACTATAAAAAACTATTGTGTTATCAGCGATTTTCAGCTCATCTAAAAGTTTTAAGAATTTTCCAATATGCATATCGTGTTCAACCATTCCATCACTGTATTCATCCTGTCCTGATATTCCTCTAAGTTCTGGTTTAACGTGAGTTCTGAAATGCATTCTAGTCCCACTCCACCAAACAAAGAATGGTTTATCGGCAGCGACTTGCTCTTTTATAAATTCAATTGCACGGTCGCTTGTTACATCATCAATAGTTTCCATTCTTTTCTTTGTCAGGGGACCTGTATCTTCAATCTTGCCGTCAGCAAAAGAATGAATTACACCACGAGGTCCATATCTTTCACGAAATGTACGCCCATCTGATGTGATCCAATCACCAGGATAATCTTCAAGTTCAGGTTCCTCTTCAGCGTTTAAGTGATAAAGATTACC
Organism: uncultured Ignavibacteriaceae bacterium; assembly: GCA_963768365.1. Taxonomy (GTDB): domain Bacteria; phylum Bacteroidota; class Ignavibacteria; order Ignavibacteriales; family Ignavibacteriaceae; genus IGN2. The sequence continues at coordinate 59,898 of CAVYHS010000004.1, forward strand.
AAAAAATTCATCAAACCCGTGGTTGGTTGGAAGAAATTCATCTTTATCGCCCAAATGGTTCTTACCAAATTGACCGGTTGCATAACCGAAATTCTTAAGAATTCCTGCAATTGTTGGGTCTTCTTCTCTCATTCCAAGATCAGCACCGGGTAATACCAACTTTACTTAAACCGGTTCTAAAAACACTCTGCCCTGTAATAAATGAAGATCTTCCTGCCGTACAACTTTGTTCGCCGTAATAATCTGTGAAGATCATTCCTTCGTTAGCAATACGGTCAATGTTCGGTGTACGATAGCCCATCATACCTTTTGAATATGCACTGATATTGGTTTGTCCAATATCATCACCCCAGATAACCAAAATGTTCGGTTTATCCTGTGCATTTGTTAAAAACGTTACACTAAGAAATATTAGTGCAACAAGAGACAATTGAAGTTTTTTCATCACTTCTCCTTATTTTGTTGGTTGATTAGTATTAGTTAGTTAGTTAGTTCAAATTTTTTCATTGATTTTTTATAATTGTTTAACTTAAAAACTAAACCCATAACCAAGCTCAACTGTTAAATCAGTTTCGGGATTAGTTAGTCCTCTTTCTATTCCTCCGGATACATCAAACGAATGCTGCTCTGATTGATAAAATGTATAAACTCCAATCAGTCCTATTGTCCAGCCACCATCCGGGTTAAATTTGATCTTCTTTCCTTCATTATCATCATCAAACATTCCTTTCCCAAGTCCAATACCTGCAGCAATGTTATTTGATATGGCATAACCAATGGCTACGCTAGGGCTAAATGTATTTGTAACTGAGTAACCACCATCATCTAAATCTTCGTGTTCCTGATCGTAAGAGAAAGAGACATTAATAATCCAATTATCAAAAACCACCCTGGAGTAATCTACTGCTGCACCCCAGAAAGTTGCTTTTTTATCTAAGAAAACTCCACCACTTACAGCTGACCCAAATGTATTTAAGTAACCTCCAACTGGCATTGAAAGACTTTGTCCAAATATTTCAGTAGTTAATAAGATCATCATTATAATTAAAAGTTTAGTGAAAATTTTAATTCTTCGATTAACTTTATGTTGAATATTATTTATCAATAAAAATTTCAGTAAGCGGATTGTAAAATTAATTAGTGATTATTGATAACGCAATATTTAATTATTTCGAACCCTCATCCATTAAAGGTATTATATCAGCTATTTTAGCATTTACAATCATTTCAATTTTGTTTTCCATCTGGAAATAACGGACAGCCTTAGCCGCCGGAAGAATTTCTTTGAACTTATCGTAATATTCTTTTTGAATATCTAAGAGTTCCTTTTGAAAGCGAAGAAAATCTGTCCAGATTTTATCTGCTCTTTTATCGGTCATTTTATCAAAGTAATTGGTGAACTCTTGAATTACTTTCATACGCTTGTTATAAATATCGTAAAGTTCATCAGTATAGTCCTCGTATAACGGCCAGAAAACTTTCTCCTCTTCAGGTGATAATTTCATGGTATTCTCTACTGTTGTTTTAACCTGATCGCCTAGCCTGGAACGCATGAGGTTATAATAATCCTCTTGTGCATCCAGGGTGGATGAAAAAGCTAGTAAAAGGATGACTACAAGATATTTTATCATAAAAACTCCTTAATAACTTATTTTGTTAGCTCTTTAAGTAGTGGTATATCAGCCGCTATCTTTGCATTTATCAGCATTTCAGTTTTATTTTCAAACTGAAAATAACGGACTACTTTTACTGCCGGAAGAATTTCTTTAAATTTTTCGAAGTATTCTTCCTGCAGATTTATTAGATCCTCTCTGAATTTCATGAAATCGGCCCAGAGCTTATCTGCTTTTTCGTCTGTCATTGAATAGAAGCTTTTAGCATACTCTTTAATTACCGCTACTCGTTTGTTCTGTACTTTGTAAAGCTCAGAGTTGTATTCTTCATAAAGCGGCCAAAAAACTTCACCTTCTATATCGGTTAACTGCATAGCTTCCATAACAGCGACTTTTTTATCTTTTTTAAGAACCGAACGTGTTAGTCCAACATAATCCGTTCCTGTTTGGGCAATAATATTGCCGCTAAAAAATAAAAGCATTGCTAAGAATAAATATTTTTTCATTATTATGTTCCTTCAAATCTTTTCTTGTATCTTTTCTTAAGAAAGATTCCAAATACAATTACACTAAGCCACGATAAATTCCATATTCCGGGTCCAATGAATGCAAATGGAATTGTTACTACAGCAGCAAGTGGTTCTGCCAGAATACTTATCTTCAAATCGTTTGCTTCTTCAGGACTAACCGCTTCAGAAACCATCTCTGTGTGCTTTGTTGCATAAACCCAGGCAGCAACTCCTGCAAAACCTGCAAGCGCAAGTGAAACACTTTGCATAAATAATGCAAGTACATCAGAATTGGTTTCCATATCTAATCGTACACTGTAGAGATAAAGCAGTAGAAATAATAACTGCGCTATTGAGAGAGCAGTATGTTTACCATCAGTCGCTACAAGATTACCGGTTGTCTTGTTATTCTGAATCCAGTAAATGGTGATTAAAATAAACCCGACAATAAACATTATAAAGTTTTCTCCCCCCTCTGTAAATATCACAAGAGGATCAAAGGCTCCGGTTTCAGGTCTTACAGGATGCGGAAGAAGCGTGAAAATTCTTATCAGCAAAACACCAAATACAACATCCATAAGTGTTTGCAATCTTCTTAACTGAGTTGCATCTCTTTCTTTTTGTGCCAGGGTTTTTTCTTTTTTAGGCATCACTCTATTCCCTAACTATTAGTTTATAATTATTATTCCTGCTCTGAACCCGGAGGAAAGTTTGCAAGTATTTTAGCAACTACATCATCAATTCTTTCCTGCATAGATTCCGGGCTGCTGTGTTCTTTTACCGTTCCCGTTCCCATTCCTCTCCATGCAAGTTCCTTGTTTTCCCAGGAAATAAAATCCAGGACCAAGGTTGCTTCTTCGTAATAGCTGACCGTTGTGGTTCCGCCGCCACCGTAAGGACCCCACCATGGGTCATACCAGCCTCGGTAATATCCGCCGCCGCCAGTTTGTTGTACATTCATTTTTTCTTTTGAGCCGGCGTGAGCAATTACAACAAAATCAAAGTCATCACCTTCAACTAAGTTGTACCCCTTTGACTTTAATTCATTATCAACTGCAATCTTTACTCTCTGTGCAACAAGAGGATATTTTTTTAATTCATCATTTGGATTTAACTCGTCCGAGTATGCCCATCGATAGTTTTTCATTTTTGTAAAATCATATTCGGGATCGTAATCCGATGTTACTTTTACAGATGAACAACCGGCAATTATAAAACCGAATAAAATTAATATTGATATAAGTTTCATAGCATTCTCCTTTTATATTTATAAACTAACAGGTATTTGATATTGAACATTTACTCTAAATGAATAACCAGCTATCGGACCAGGAAATGAATCGTAAATTAAACTGTAAGCATATTCGAGATATGTGTTCCAGGTTCCTTCAGGATTAATGAATGCTTTACCAAATCTCAAACCAAAAGGAACATAAAATGAACTGGTGGTCCAATCATATCTGATAACATAATCACCATTACCTACATACCAGCCTTTACCAAGCTGGTAAACGAGAGTTGCATTGATATTTAATGCTGAAGCCTTTGTTATCCCCTCGCTGTTAGTAGACCAGGTTTGCTGAAGTAATAGAGCAATAAATAAATCATCATCCAGTGCACGTTGTGTTAGGGCTCCGGCAAGACCATATCCCCAGTTAGTGTTACCAAAACCACCTTGCGAAGGAAAATTAACTTGAGGTCCTAAGCCCCATCTACCTGACGCCCATTGATCTAATATTCCCAATACAAAAAAATCCGATTGACCAAAACCAAATTCATCTTCCGAGTTCTGAACCAGTCTTGTAGTTAATCTTGGCAAAAGAGTAATTGGGAATGACTCATCTGCCGGTAGCGGTGCAACGAAGCGAAACTGAAAGAAACCATTGTTGCCCACTCCGCGTGTATCAATATCCCGGTAATCGTTATATCCTTCATACGCTAATTGAAGGCTCCACTGTGAAGCGGTAGGATCAACGGCTGCAGATTCACGGCTCTGCTCTTGTGCAAAAATTGGAATTGTGAAAATTAATATGATGAAAAAGATAAATGTACTCTTGAACATGTTATTCTCCTTATTATTCGTTTTAAGTTTCTTCAACCGAAGTTGTGTTAATAATTCTTTGTTCAATTAATTCTCCCAGAACCGTTATTGCACCAATAAGGTACTGGAATTCTTTACTGCTAAGATAAGATTGAAGTGCCGCACTACTTTCCCATTCTTGTTCTACATGAACAATGTTTTCATCAAAAAGATTCTTGCTGCAACTGTTTTTTACAGCTTTAAATCTGGAACCTTTTTCGAGTGCGGATTTCAATGCTTGTTTAAGTTCGAGTTCCTTTTCAGGATTTGCACGTGCAGTAATTCGTAAAATATTCATATATAATTATAATTTAATGAGGGATTAAATAATTAATACAGGCAAGATTCCTACCAGTAGAATATCTCTTGATCAAATTCCGCATAAAAGATTCTAAAACAATAAGTTAGGGGAGTATTTACTGGATAAGGGTTATGTTAAATTATAATTAACTTAAACGAGATATTGTGATATCACGAAATATCGTGAAGAATTATTTCAAAATGTTGATTAATCGAAAGATTTTTTAATGTTGAGTTTCTCCATCCGTGAACGAAGAGTATTGGGGTGTAAATTAAGAATGTTTGCAGCACCGTCTTCACCGCTTATTTTCCAATTGCAGGTTTCGAGCACTTTAAGTATGTGCTCTCTTTCAACTTCTTCAAGCGTGCTTATCTTGCCTTTCTGTTCCTCGTGGATTCTAACAGGTGCTTTTAATTCATCAATTAACAGAAGCTTATTTCCTTTGGTTGTTATCACTGCTCTTTCGATTACATTCATCAGTTCTCTTACATTACCGGGCCAGTCGTAATTGCTGAAGTTTAACAATTGTACTTTGAGAAATCTGATCTATTTGTTTTTGATGTTTTTGTGAAAAGTTTTTAACAAATGCATTTACTAATAATGGAATATCAGATTTTCTCTGCGACAAGGGAGGAATAGAAATTGGGAAAATATTTATCCTGTAAAAAAGATCCTCCCTGAAATTTCCGGAATAAACTTCATCCTTAAGAACTTTATTCGTAGCACTAATTAAACGAACATTTACTTTAATAGTTTTTTCACCACCAAGTCTTTCGAATTCTCCACCTTCCAAAACACGTAATAACTTTGGCTGAATTTCTAGAGGAAGATCAGTAATTTCATCGAGAAAAAGAGTTCCGTTGTCAGCTAGTTCAAACCTTCCTCTTTTTGTTCTATCTGCACCGGTAAATGCACCTTTTTCATATCCAAACAATTCACTTTCCAAAATATTAGATGGCAGAGCAGCACAATTAACTACAATGAATGGCTTATTATTTCTTAAACTCTTCTGATGTATTGCTCTTGCAATTCTTTCTTTTCCAACACCTGTTTCGCCTTCGAGTAGAACAGTTGTATCTGATTCAGCTACTTCTTCAACACGGTTTAAAACATAATTTATTGCCGGACTTTCACCAATTATTTCTTTGAACTTATCGCTAACAATTTCCTGCTGCAGATAAACCACTTCATCTTCTAAACGATTTTTTAGTTCCTCAACTTCTTCATAAGCTTTCTTTAAATCCTCTTCAGCTTTTATCTTTTCTGTAAGATCATTGCCAATTGCAATTACACCATCATAATTTCCGTCTCTGTCTTTTAGCACAACATTGGACCAAAAAATATTTCTTTCTTCTCCATTCTTTGTAACTATTGAAACCTGCGCATTAGGTAACTTATTGTCTTTTTGAAAAGTCTCACCTAGATTCTCAATAGTAGCTTTTGCTTTTGGTGAGACTAAAAAGTCAAAATGCTTATTAATAATTTCTTCATTGCTGTAAGCCGGTGGTTTTTAAATAATACGGATTAGCATAGTAGATCATTCCATCTTTATTTACACCACAAACTAAAAATTGAACATTTTCAAGTAATGATCTCCATCTTTGTTCGTTTGCAATAACTTCTTTTGAAAGATTTGCTGCTTCATAAACACTGTAGCTTATTTCCAGAACTCATTGCAAAGATTATCGCAAGAAATGAAAATGAAATTATATATGGTGATTGTATTATTCCTGCATCAACAAGTGGTGTATGTATTCCGGCCAACAGAATAAAAAATATTGAGCTTCCGCCAATCCAGAATGCCCGCCTCTTATTTCCCTTTTTTCCATAATCGAATTGAAGAATCGATGAAGAAAATTACAATCAACACTGAAGGTATATCTGAAATAAATCTCAATGGATGATCTGTTCCGAGTGCAATTGTGTAAAGCTCGCCCCATGGCAGACTCAATTGCTTAAGTTCTATTATTTCAGAATACACAAGACTGTATGGTGCAATGAAATTCAAAATTATTGAGAAGCACCAAAAGAATGTAATTAGCAGTGCCAGCCATTTTTTACCTGTTCCGAAATAGAAATAGATAAACCATACTAATGAAACCAACATTACAAATACCCCGAGAGTTTGAAACTTTAAAGCAAATGCATACGCTGGGATATCTTGCGCGGTGAGACCTATTAATTCAGTATATGCAACTGCAGATGCACCAAGTGCAGCAAGACTAAAAAGTAGGTTTGCTTTGGATTGTTTTAAACGAAACCAGATAAATAGGTTGATAATACCTATCGTTAAGCATGCGGCTGCCGCAGTAGACCAGAGGATTGTTACTAAACTCAAAAACCTTCCTAAAAATGTAAACTCTTCCTATCAAAAAGTATGAAATTTTAATGAGGAAAGAAATAAAAAATGGGCGTAATAAATTTACTAAATATTACTAAATCTGGTAAAACAGAATTGCTTTCTGCTAAAGATATTACTGGCTTGATGCTGTATAGATGAAAAAAGTAATCAGCACTATCATTTTAATATTTATCATTTATCCTTTTCGGAAGCAGAGCCGGGGAGATCAAATCCGGATTTTAAATGCAAATCCCTTTGTGGGAAAGGAATAACTATTCCTTCTTTCGCGAATGCTTCATCTATTGCAATTCTGATTTCGCTTTTAATAAATATCCAATCAGGGTAATTTGATGTCCAGCATCTTAATTCAAACTCTAAGGTAACTTTCTGCAAAATCATTGAACAATACGTACGGTGCGGGGCTAGTTAGAATATCCTTCTGATCCTTAGCACATTTAAGCAAAGTTTGCATAACTAATTCAATGTTAGTACCGTAAGAAACTCCTATTTTAATATCTAATCTTCTTAACTTATCTGTCATTGTCCAGTTAATAAGTTTATTTGTGATTAGTTGTCCATTTGGAACAACTACGTCTGCTCCGTCCCAGGTTTTAATCGTACTGGAACGAATGCCTATTTGCATCACTTTACCTGAAAGAGTATCAATTTGTACAGCATCACCTACTTGGATTGGTCTTTCAAATATTAGAATTAAACCGGAGATGAAATTTCTTACAAGATCTTGTAAACCAAAACCAATACCTACACCCAGAGCGCCAGCGAGTAAAGCGAATTTGTCCAGATCTAGCCCAGCAGCAGAAAGAGCAATAACAATTCCAAATCCAACAATAATGTATTTTACAATTGCAGAAATAGCCCCTGGCACTCCACGAGGTAAAGTCATCCTGGAGAGAACATCACCTTCTAAAATGAATCTGACTAGGCGGGCAAGAAGAACAGAGATCCATATAGTTATAAAAAACAGCGCTATTTCGGCAATTGAAATTGAAAAAGTTACCAATTTCCCATTGCCTTGTAAGAATTCCAATGAAGTAGTCTTCAACCGGAAGTAGTATTTCGAAATTTGCCAGGAAGATTGTAGCCCACCAAAAAATAAGAGCATACCTAATAATTTTACCGGTGGTTCTCTTAATTTTATCAGGGTGATTTTGAACTACTCGAATCTTCATTGCAATTTTTGTAAGTAGAACAATATCTAAAAGAGCATTCAGTGTTATTGAAGCTGTAACTAAAATTACTGCCGCAAATATAGAATTGAGGGTTTTAACTACTAAGATTTCTGCTAATGTAACAAATCCAAAAATATTCGCAATTAATGATACTCCGAAAAAGATTGCAGCTATTCGAACACCAACTTTAATTGCCCCAAAACCTTTTTTTTCCTCAAATGCAGATTGGAAAGGTTTTTTAATAATCAACCAGAGAAAACCTGATAATGATATAATTGTTAACATCAGTAATATTATTCTCTCAAGCAGTGATTCAGTTGGTGAAATACTTTGAATCTCTGACAGAACAAGAAGAGTGGCTAAACCAAATAATGGGATTCTAACGGATTTATCAGAAATATGTGTGATGATCCTTAATAAAGGAATAAGCACCAACATTTTAATAAAACTAACAAGTATTTCCGGTAATTCAGGATAAATAAGGAAGAAAAACAACAAAAAAAGCAATACGGTTATTGATATGGGTCGCTCAAGTAATCGAAGAGCCATATCCAAAGAATTACTTGGATTTTCTAATTTTTTGCTAAAATTTTTGAAACCATATACTAGTAACAGTAAAATCAAAAAAAGGAAAATATCTACAGCAATATTTCGTTTATTAATTTCAATAAAATCACTTGCAGATCTTCTATAAAGTTCCAAAACATCTGTCATCTGAGTTGAGAGTGCAACTGTATCTTTTGGTTGAACGAATGCCTCCCACAAAGGAGCCGCATCCTGACTAAATATAGATTGCCTTCGTTGATTTAAAGCATCAGTTAACTTGGAAACATTAATACCTAAAGCTATGTTTTCATCTGCTAATGTATTTTGAATCTTAAGATCTTTGGTAATAAGCTTTCCGATGTCTTTTTGATATTTTTTAAAATCCAATTGAACTTTACTAACACTTTGTAGAATTTCTGCAGGTGCTTCTTCAATTCTGGCATTATTATAAGTTCTTTCCCAAATTTCAATAGTCTCTTCAAGTTTATTTTTTTCAACCTCAAGCTCGGTTACTCTTTCGCTAACAACTGATTGCCAATCAGAAACTTTATCATCTAATTTTTCCCAGCGTTGTCTCAGGTCTTCAAGTTTACGAGTATTATATTGATCAAGGTTATCAAGATCAGCTTCGTTCTGTAAATCTTCTTTACCTTGAAGGTAGGCTTCTCTCGCTGAGTCTATTAAGGCAATTTCTTCCGAAGGCTCCAATACCTCTTCCAGTTTTTGTAAGTAAAGAGAGACCTCTTCAATTTTTCCAGAGATTTCTATAACCGGATAAGTAATAGGTTTTTCTTGTTTTGGTTGTGTTTTTTCCTGTTGTTGTAGGTTGGTTTCGTCCTGTGGAAATGCAAGTAAGGTTATAGCAAAAGTGAGTAGAATAATAGGTTTGATAAATAGAAATTTATTTTTCATCTGCTCATAAGAATTTAGTGGGCATTAATCTCATTTTTATAAATTTAATTTAACATTATTTTTTGTGTAATTCAGCCATTGCTTCTTACAAATTCGACATAAAAAGTTAAACCTTCAACAGCCTGGTAATATTCTCCGGCAAGTATATCTCTGTCAGGAAGATAATTTAATGTATATGTTGAGCCGGGATAATTTACATCTCTTAACTCGATAACAATTTTCAGATTGCCATAACTGTCCTCCCAATTTGCCTTACCAACATTTATTGGTCTGGGATTGAAATATTTTACTTCGAGAGTTCCATCGTTATGAATAACGATTATCGTTATTAGATAGTTCGCGTCTGTTCTAACCCAATCACCAACCAGTAAATTTTTATCTGTGCTTTGCTTGTTTACCGGGAGAGTGTTATCATTTCGGGTAATGAAAAAGATAAGTATCCCTGCTAAAATTATTGCAGCTGCGGAGATGTAAATGATTTTATTTTTTTTCATTTAAATGCTGATATTATTTGATGAAATATTTTGTCTTAATTATTTTAAATTTAATACCGAAAGTTACAAATCATTTTTATTTTAAAAATATGAAGAATGCACTTTTCGTTTTATCAATTGTATTAGCCATCTTTTCCTGCAACCCAACTAAAGACAATCTACAAATTTCATCACCCGACAGAGACATTAAACTGACATTTTTAGTAAATGAAAAAGGTCAGGCGGGTTACATAATAGATTTTCAAAACAAAAGAGTGATAGATACTTCATACTTTAGCTTTGATTTTAAGGATCAAAAAAGCTTTGGTCTTTTCTACTTATTATAGCTGTAGGATTGGTCTGGATTTATTTCGGCTGATAAAATTATTTCAACGAAATTCACCTTGTATTAATCGTGCTCAATAATATTTATCTTCTTGATTTCCTTGATAGTTTCAATATAATTTGTTTCACTGTTTCCCAAATAAGATCTAAAATAACCCGTAATTAATTCCCTTGATATTCTTAATCCTTCAGTTGCATCAATAGCATAGTTAAAATATGAAGAGTATATGTATGGGTTATCTGTCACTGAATTATGACCAAAATCTATCAGCTCAATCATGAAAACAGTATTACTCCTGTTATCAGTATAACTATTGTAATTTTCAATAGCATAGGGCAGAGTTCCACTGCTGCATAACATAACAGTGGGAATTGTAATTTCACCATTAAATCTGACTTTTCTTGGGGGAACACCTTCCATAGAAATATAAGCTTTAACATTTTCATTTTTTGAGGCGAATTCTCCGGCAATTCTTCCTCCAAGCGAATGTCCAAAAATTCCAATGTTTTGTAAATCAACTTTATCATTAAATCTGTTGCTAATATCAGAATTATTTAGTTCAGTAATTTTTTTAAGAGCAAAGTATAAGTCCTGATTGCCTATCTCGGTTGGTCTTTCAAAAAACTCATCAACTTTTTGATAGGGTCCTGCCATCATTCCTTTTGGTGGTTGAAATTCAGGAGATGGGCTTAATTATCAAACCATCATTATAGATAACATATCCAATCTCTGGCATATCTACTGATGCCACAATAAAACCATGACTTGCCAAATCTTCTATAAGCGTTGAATAGAGAAACCTTTCTGTTCCTCTTCCAGGACAAAATAAAATCAGGGGAGCTTTCTTTAGTTCATTAGTAAAGGAAGGTCTCAAATAGCTGTTTGATTTTACATTCTGATAATCTTTTGAAAGAGATGAATATGGTGCAATTACATCACTAGAATCTACACTAGCAGGAAACCATATTTGAACGATTATAGTTCTTTTGTCACCAATGTGCGAAGAGTATTGCAATTCTCTTGTCTCGTCTGTCCATTCGTAAACAATTGTACCAACTGGATATTGACCTGTCGGTTTTATTAATTGTATTGTATCAGTCTGATTGAAGACTTGAATTGAAGAGACAAATAGCAGAATTAATAGTTTCAATTTCATTTATGTTTTTTAATTTAATTAACTCTTTTACTAAAACATATCAGTTTTAATATTTCTCGACAAGTCCAATTATTGTTTGCTGATCCAATAAGTAACATAACTCAAATAATCATTTCTTATCCAATTGGTATTCGAGTTGAATAATGCATGTCCAGAGTCTTCAAAGATTTTGATGGTAATAGGTAAATCAGGCTGTTTGGATAATAGTTCATTTAATCTTTCCAGACTCCTTTTAACAGGTACATTTTGATCATTCCCCCCAAATATTTTTAAGATTGGAATTTTTGTTTTGCTCATAAAAAAAATCGGATCGAATTTTCCATTTTCATTTAAACAGCTTGTTTTGATTAGTATTACTCTTTTAGTCCCTCAAAACTAATTTCATCATTATTTGTCCAAATCATTTTAGCAATATTGTTGTTTTCATCATTAACAAATTGAATATATGAATAGAGGGTTCTACTAAAATATCTCCCATCTTCAAGTGGCACCAATTCTGAATACCCTCCTTCGTTAGCCCTGGCTTGAATAGTCCCGTCAATTAGGTCTAAATAAACTTTGAAGTTAGGACTAAAGGCGTAAACGCCTTGCAGTGCTGAATAATCAATCTGACCATTCTTTAAAGGAAATATTGTTTTAGCTCTGCTTTTATAATCCTCATTGAATAGAATTGAGGCTATATCGCTTCTAAAAAAATCTGATACACCAGTCTGAATGTTACCCAAAATAATTATTGAAATGTCCTCTTCTTCATAATGGAGGTAATCAGCTATATACCCATTTACCCTACCATCGTGACCAAACACTGCATTACCAAAAGAATTATATACAGATATACCAAAGCCATAATTACTACCATAGTTTTTGAGCAGTTTTTCATAAGATTTTTGTGATAAAAAATCTTTTTTCTTTATAGAATTGATCCAAATGTTTAAATCTTTATTAGTACTATATAGCGATCCAGATCCTTTCAATAATTCATTATTTACATAATAAGTTATTTTTACGTCATCGTAACCTAAAGGATCATAACCAATAGCAAGATTTTCAATTACACTATCACTTTTATTATGTCCCGTAGAATTCATTCTAAGGGGTGTAAAAATATTTTCCTTTAAATATTCTCCGTAAGGTTTTTCGCTTACCTGCTCAATTATTTGGGCTAATACGGCAAATCCCCCATTAGAATATTGATATTGACTTCCAGGTTTAAAATCCAGATCTGATTCCAGAATCATTTCAGATAAATCGGAAATTGATATCTGTTCGCAGGATAATTTATTGAAGTTTGGCACATTATAAATATCAGTTAATCCAGATGTATGAGTAAGCATCTGCTCAATTGTAATATTATTGGCAATTGGATAATCTGGAAAATACTTTGATAATGTATCTTTTGTATTTATTAATCCTTCTTGTTCCAAAACTAGGATTGCAGCAGCGGTGAATTGTTTTGATACCGAACCAATCTTAAATTTAGTTTCTTGTGTATTAGCAATATTAAATGAAAAATCTGCTTTACCATAACATTCAGAAAATTGAATTGAATCATTTCTGGTTACCAATACACAACCACTAAAATCACTTGTGTTTACATAGGAAGAGATATATGTATCAATTTTTTCGGATAAGGATTGTGAAAAATTAAATTTATTGAACAAAAAAGTTATGATAATTACTAACAGCACACTTTTTAACATAGGACCATCTCTTTCTGATAATGAAATGACTTTGCTATCTCAATAAAATCATTTTTTTTGTTTCGATAAAATTGCCCGATTGTAGTTTGTAGAAATATATTCCACTCGTAAATCCGGTTGCATCAAATTCAACTTCATTACTTCCTGCAGCTCTTTCTTCATTGCAAGAGTTGCTACTTCATTTCCCAAAACATCATATATTTTTAGAGACACGAATGAGTTCTCTTTAATTGAATATCTGAATTGTTGTAGTTGGATTAAATGGATTTGGATAGTTTTGCGCAAGACTAAATTCCTGTGGAAGATTCTGTTTGCCGTTTGCGCATTTACAACACCCGGTTTTAGTCTTCGCCAAACACCATGATCATCTGTTCCGGCAAACATGTATGTTTCATTTACAGCAAACGCTTCTACAGATGCACGTTCAGCAAGTCCTTCACTGTATGGTGAAAAGAATCCGCCATTATCGAAGGATGCATAAATCCATGATGGGTCCAGATCTGTTCCTGCTAGAACTATTCCATCAGCTACAGGACCAAAAGCAAAAACTGATGCATCTGTTGGGAACCCATTACTAGGTAGACCAGGTACCGCCATAGTCTGAAGAATAACGTGCACCACCAAAAAATGATCCTGCAAATGCATAGTTATCAATTGCAGCAACATCTACGTAATCTACTGTGCTTTGAAGAGAGAGTGACCAGTTAACACCGTTATCAACAGAACGGTAAATTCCAGCTCCTGACGGTACAGCAGCGTATACATAATTTCCACTTGCAGCAAGACTGGTTATATTGATATTTAGAACATTAGTTGGATACCAATTATCTCCTCCATTGGAGGAATAATAGATGCCTTCATCTGTGCCGGCAACTATATTATTTCCACTTCCTTCCAAACCTTTTATAAATGAAAGACCAATCGGAAAACCAGACATCACCACAGCGAATCCAGCTTGATCCTTTATCTGTAGATTTATAGATGGTTGCATCAAAATATAATTGCATACTCGCATAAATTGCTCCATCAAATTCACACATAGCCCAAACATCACAATACTTTGTTGTATCATTTGTCCCCCCCATCTTTACCCAGCTATCTCCGTTGTCATCCGTACGGAATACTCCATCACGCGTTCCTGCATAAATACTAGAATCACTTTCCAATAAACTAAGAATACTGAGCCAGCAGGAAAACCAGTTACAGATTTATTCCAGGATGCACCAAGATCAGTGGATCTGTATATTCCTACATAATGAGTGCCTGCAATTAAAGTTGATGAATTGGTTACAGTAAGAGCGCGAGCATCTTTAGGACCCATTCCCACATTAGCAGGAATCCAGTTTGATCCGTTATCGGTTGATTTATAAACCCCATCATAAGAGGTTGCCATAAACAGCGTTGAACCAACAGCAGTTATAGAATAAATATTAACAATGCTAAAAGAAAAATTCAGGTTGATGGTTGCGAAAGTATTACCATTATCAGTGGAACGATAAATTTTATTTCGACCTCCGGCAAATATCGTATTTCCCTCACAGTAGAAAGAAAAAATTTCTGCACCTTCAAGAGGTGTGAACATGTAAACCCAGGTTACACCGTTATCTGTAGTTGCATAGAGTGTAATTTGAAGTCTGAGACAAAAAGTGTATTGCCGCTTTTACAGAGAGCACTATTTCGGAAACATCGAGAAAGAACTAAATTCTGACCATGTTACACCATTATCAGAAGAGCGGTAAAGCACGCCGAGTTGCAGCCCCTGCGTAAATGTAAGGGCTGTTCACTACCAACGATGTAACAGCAAGGTTGTTACCAGTTGATGGAGGCAGCCAGGTTTGCCCACCGTCAGAGGACTGATAAACACCCCTGCTGAATGTTCCGGCAAATATGAATCCCTGGTAGCTTAATATGGATCGATACATCATAATGTTTCAATACCCGTATTTCGTGCTATCCAGCCAACTCCATCATCAGTTGAGATATAAACACCATTGACTTCAGTCCCAGCGTAAATGGTTCCATCAATATTAGATAGTGAGCTGATTGCAACACCTTCCGGTCCGTTGGTGCGGGTCCATTGTGGAAATGCTGACGAGAATATCGTCAATACGGAGTAAAGCAAAAATTATTTTATCATGATAATTATCCTATTATTTATTTAGGAAAAATTCTCACTAGTTTGAGCTAAAAAACAGATTTTATTTGATATTCATGCAATTCGGTTAATTTTTTAATCATTGATGTCTCCTTTTAAAAATCATTCGCCTTTACTTCATTATCGATGATATGTATCTAAAGTAAAATAACATTTTGCGAGGAAAATTTCCACGAATAAAGATCAGGGTGTCTTTAATCTAAAGCTCAAGGAATTATGAATAATTTATTATTTGTATTCAACTTCTTTGTTGACTTTGGAGCTGCTTTTGTAAACGGGGATTTTGAACGAGAAAACCGTGCCTTTGTCCTCTGCACTTCTAACTTTAATATCGAGGTTGTGCACTTCAAGAATTCTCTTCACAATTGCCAGTCCCAGACCAAGCCCCTCGTTTTCTTTTTGAGCCGACCGATGATTTCTTTGGTAACGATCAAAAATGTTCGGTAATTCATCTTTACTAATTCCACGTCCTGTATCTTGAATTTCCACTAGAATCATCTCCTGCCTGTGGCGAGAGCTTTATTAATACTTTTCCATTTTCAGATGTAAACTTTATTGCATTATCCAATAAATTCTGAATTACTTTTTCCATCATTCCTATATCCGCATAAACCATCGGGAGATCATAGGGAAATTTAACCGAGAGTTCAATATTCTTTTGTTCGGCTATAACTGTGTTTTTCTGCTGAATATCCTGAACAAGTTCTGCAAGTGAAAACGCTTCAGGTGATGGATTTGTTTCTCTTGCTTCTAAGCTTTGAGAGTTCGAATAATTCTGAAACAAGATTTTTTAATCGTTCGGTGCTGTTAAAGATGGTCTGTATATATTTTTTTCTTTCATCTTCAGAGAGCGAATCAGACTTTAATCAATATTGTTTCGATATATCCCTGAATTGTTGCAAGCGGAGTTCTCAGGTCGTGAGAAACGTTTGCCACAAGTTCTCTTCGCAGGTTATCCATGGTTTTTATTTCTTCAATATTTTTAACTATGGTATCAGCCATATCATTATATGAATCAGCAAATTCACCCAGCTCGCCTTTGCTTTTCAATCTTAATCCGTGCATTCAGATCCCCATCCTTAAATCTGCGGATTACATTTACTATTTTTCGAAGATTTCTTGTTATAATTCCGAGTCGCAATCAGACTAAATAATGCTGCCGCTATGAGAGTTATTGTCATAGAACGAACACCGAGTCGAAGCATATAACTACCCAACACAAACTCAGTTGCATTTTCATATTCTTCTCCACCGAGTATCACATAAATATAACCTCTTTGTATAGAATCTTCGTATACTTTAGCGACTGAAAATCCTTTCATCATACTTCCACTCTTCGGATCTACACCCATTACAAATGTAGAATCACCAACTTCTAAGAAATTCATTAATTGGTTTGAGAGGGAACATATTCAAGTATAATTTCTTTATTGGGTGCAAAGTAGGTTAAAATTTTTCCTTCAGTATCAAGAAGGTAAACTTCTATGCTTGGATTTATGACCATTACATCGTGAAATACTTCCTTTAAAGCCTCATCATTTGCTTTACCATTTATAAAACACTGGTTCTCAGCTGCAATATGGGGTGCGACTTCTGCATTCAATTTCTGACTTGCTTCCTGGTAAGTACATCTCTGCAGTGTATACCGCAATATCCAGGTAAATAACAGAAACAATAATCAGAGCGATCAAAAAAATTGCTGCGATCTTCCAGTAGAGACCGGAAAAGAAACTATATTTTTTTCTTTTAGATTTTTCCATTTACTAATCTGTTATTTCCTCGTTAAATCTGTAACCAACTCCCCATGACGTAAGAATGTATTTTGGGATTTGAAATATTCGGATTCTATTTTACTGCGTAACCTGTTGATGTGTGAATTTACGGTGTGTTCGTAACCGTTATATTGATATCCCCAAAGTATATTTAGTAGTTGTTCGCGTGTATATGTTTTGCCGGGATGAGATGCTAAAAGATGAAGCAAGATCGAATTCTTTTGGGGTTAGTTCAATCGCTTTCTCCTCTTAGGGATACTTTTTCGTTTTGATGCTTCGATTGATAATCGCTTACAGAAATATCAGCATCACTCCCAATTTCTTTTTGTATTGCTTCAACTCTCCTTAATATTGCTTTTACACGTGCAATAAATTCTCTTATGCTAAAAGGTTTGGTTAAATAGTCATCTGCGCCAACTTCCAAACCAATTACTTTATCCATTTCTTCTGATTTAGAGGTTAACATAAGTATGGGTGTGTAGATATCTTTTCTTCTTACCTCTTTGCAAATTTCCAATCCGTTCAAGTGAGGAAGCATCAAATCAAGCACAATCAAATCGAAAAGATTCTGATGTTGCAGTTTTTAAACCTTCATCACCATCCAGTATAGTGGTTACATTGCAGTTAAGATCTTTTAAATGAATTTCCAGAAGATCAGCAATTGATTTATCGTCTTCTATTACAAGTACTTTTTTCATCACAAGTTAAATTATTTATATACTAATATAATTGCCAGTTATAACAAAACTATCACGACTAAATGATTTAAGAAGGAAATAATGAGCTGCCCTTTAAATTGGCAGCTCTTTGGAGAGAGCGTTATCGTGTTACTGTTCCAGTGGGGAAGGAAGAAAGGTTTGTGACTCATATTGTAATTAAAATGATCAGTTGCATTCATCGGTATATCACCAACAAGTGGTTTTAATGTGAACGGATTCGAACTGTTATCAGGATCGGGCTCAATTGAAATTACAGCTGTACCACCAGCAATATCCGTTGGAAAACTTAAACCCGAAGGTGCGTTAACTAAGAAAATCTTCTCCAGGAAATGGAGGTCCCGGGCATGGTGCTGCTATAAGGATCGGCATCATCAATTACTGTGGTACTTGTAAACGTACCTGTTGTTACAGGCATACCATTAATAACTGTCCACCCCTCATATTTCCATCCGTTCGGCAGTGTAGGTAAAAATAATCCTTGTGCAGGGCTTCCGGAACTTAAATCTAAGAACCAAATACCACTGTTTTCATTAGTCATTGCTCCATCAGTTGGTGTAGCAAGAATGTAGGTTCCAGTTGAAGATGTAAAATCATTACCCAATGATGCAGGATGACCTACGGTTACATTTGATGTGTTGCCGCTAAAATCACCAGCTAATATATGAACAGCACTTGGATTAGGATCAGAGTCAGGATTAGGCTCAATTGTTAAAACGAATGTAGTGGCATTTGCTAAGTTTGTTGCATTCACCTCAAAGTCAGTCTGACTTAAAGTTCCATAGCGTTTACAGAGAATGTACCGGTAGAAACCGGTGTATCTTCCGCCACACCACTTGATTTTGATAACGTCGGTACAATTATCCAACCTTCATATTTGGCACTTGCACCTAGATCTTCAAGCCCGCTAATATTTAAATTTAGTGTAGCGTTGGTTGGTGGATTTTGAGTGGGTGATTCCTCCTCTGAGCATCCAATTAAAATGAATGCTGCAAAAGCGAGCATAAGCATAATAGTACGCATTATTTCTCCTGTTTTTGTTAAAGAATTTTTTACAGGAGAAAAGCTAATCTCAAAGTATCACGGAAGAATCACAGAAATGAAAACTTTTTATTGCATTAAAAGTTTTCAAAATTTCACAAAAACACCCACCTCAATATTAAATTAAGCGGGGGCGTGACAAATAAGTTATGTTGTTGACATTATTTAAGCAAAATCATCTTCTTCGTTTCAATAAATGACCCTGCTTGAATTCTATAGAAATATATTCCACTAGTCAGCCCTGCAGCATTCCAATCATATTTGTAATCACCTGCGTTCAATTCTTTTGAAACCAATATCGTAACTTTTTCACCCAAAGAATTGAAAACAATAAGTGATACGAAAGAAGCTTCTGGAATTGAAAAATTAATTGTTGTGCTTGGATTAAATGGGTTGGGATAGTTCTGCATTAACAGATAATCTCGCGGAACATCATTTGTTATTTCAGAAAGCCCGGATACGTTTACAGTATCTGTAAAAATCCAGGTTTGGTTTGTAAGTGCTGGTCCATTTGTAATTCCGCCTGCCAGAACAACCCGTTGAATAATTTCACCATCTGGTGCCCGTTCTAAAGATTTAGTGTATCCACCGGAAGACGCCATTAAATTTATTGGTAGCGGCTGCTTCATCATAAAATTATTTTGGGGGATGTTATATCTAAATCCTTGATTATTAGGCATAAATCCTGTTGTTGTGCTGCCGCCTAACACACAATGCTCCTCATTATTTTCTATTGGATAATTATATGCAGCATACACCGAAAGCGGGTAGTTTGCTCTCAATGTCCAATTGATATTAGCTTTTTCAACCGGATCAACTTCGCCTTCCATTTGTACATTCCAGAGTTCGGTTGTACTTTTTAATCCTCCTGTTATATAAAAACTAGCACTAATTCTTACATGCCCAAATGATGCGGTTGCATTTGGCATAGGGGTTGCCTCTCTGAAAGAATTAGAAACTCTATTGTAAAGGACAACATTGAAACGCCACAAATCTCCATCGCTTACATTATCTTGAATTCCACCAAAAATATATATTAGTGAATCTTCAAAGCCTTCTGCACCCGCAAAAAACAATGGATCGGGAAGATCTGGCAATTGAGTCCACGTGTTAGTATTTACATCATACTCATAAAAACTTGATATGGCAGGTGAGGGAAAAGGGGCGTTAAATCCTCCTATAGAATAAAGTTTATCTCCTAATTTTGCAGCTGCATTGACCCTTATTGGTTCTGGCAGCGGAGCTATGTACTCCCAGGTATCTGTTTCTAAATTATACCGTAAACAGGTCGATGTTGCAACGCCACTTCCTGTAGTATCTCCACCAAACACATACAACCAGCTTGTATCGCTTCTGGTATACATTACTGAGCCAGCATAATATCTGGCGTGCGGCATGTTAGCTCCCTGAATCCAATTACTGATCGATGTCGGTTGATCCGAAACTTCATTATTTATTGTGAACCCATCTTTACCGTACATCTCGATTAAGGTAGTGGGAACGGTTTGTGCATTTGTTGATGAAATTAGCAGTAGTAAAACTGCTGATGCGACGGTTAAAAGAAAATTTAATTTTCGCATTACTTTGCCTCCTTAAATTAAATTGAGGATGAGTTTACTTTAAAAGACTCATTTTAATTGTTTGTATGTAATTGCCAGCCGTTAATCGAGCGATGTACAAACCACTTGCTAATTGCGTTCCGGCAAAGTCAGCTCTGGAAACTCCTGCACTCTGTTCCTGGCTAACAAGAGTTGCAACCTCGTTACCCAGCACATCGTACACTATTAATTGAACGAATGATTCTTCCGGAATGCTGTATTCGATATTGGTAGTTGGATTAAAAGGGTTGGGGTAGTTTTGTTTTAAAGAATAATCTTGAGGAAATCCATTTATTTGTTCAACAGTACTTGCACTGCCAAAAGACAGATCATCTACAACTGCTTCACCACCACTGCTTTGATTTATGCCTACTATTATTTGAACTGTACACCAATCGGGAGTTCCCGGATCAGAATAATTAATAGGTGCTGAGAATTGTGTCCAATCGGTTGTAGCTGTTTGTGTAGAGTAAAAGCCATTACCGATTTGCGTTCCCATTATGCCGCCTACCCACATCTGCAAAGAAACACTAAAGAAATCACCAGTTTGTGGCGTAAACTCAAAATAGCCGTTTAAAGCTTCATAACGCTGGGTAACTGGAAATCCCGTTCCATCTGCGCCTGCAGATATTGCGGGCGGGAATGGAAACCCACCTAATTCAACTACTCTGAGCGCGACAGAAAACATTCCACTACGAGAATTGAGACTAGCAAATACAGGCTGTGGACCAGTGGGCGGATTATTCTCAAACCAATCTATCAAATCTCCGGTTCCACCATCCCAATTTTCAAACCCGGGATTTGGGATTTCTTGAGCATTAATTCCTACTTGAAAAACAATAAAAACAGATAATAACCGTATGTGTTTTAACATTACAATTTCTCCTTTTGTTATTAGTAAATAATTAGTTAATTAGAAAATTTTAAATACGAAAAATTATTTTATGGTTATGTATGACTTAAATTTTTATGGAATTATTTCTAATACTGTCTCAAGAAAAAGTTCATCACACTGATTGCTTTTTTTCAGTTGTTAAGATTTTTCTACCAAAATATCTCTTGATTTAAGAACGACATAAAGCCTCCTATTAAAAGAAAAAATCTAGGTTAGTATATTATTTGGAAGGATTAGTTATAGCCTCTAATTCAAGTTAGGAATCTATTTACTAAATGACAAATATAGGACAACAAATTTGTGTGCTACAGCAAATTCTAAATAAAGGCAATTAGTCCAGTTAGAATATTTTGTTTGTTAGATAAATAACATAAAATCCCCACCAAATTTTGTCGATAGGGCCTGGAATGAAGGGAGGTTTTTTATTATTTCAGCAAAATCATTTTCTTCGTTTCTATGTAAGTTGTAGCATTTAGCTGATAAAAATAAATTCCACTCGTCAAGTTTGAGGCATCAAACTCAACTTCGTATTCTCCTGCAGGTTTTTCTTTGTTTACTAAAGTTGCCACTTCATTTCCAAGCATATCGTAAACTTTTATGGAAACTAGACCGGCAACGGAAAGTTGATATTTAATTGTTGTAGAAGGATTAAATGGATTAGGATAATTTTGTTCAAGAATAAATTCTGCCGGAACAGACTCTGTATGATTTAATTCGGTAATGTTTAATTCATCATAGCTTATTGTTTCTGATTGATAAACAGTTTTTGACCCGGCGCTCTGAACAAATACAACTACGTTTAAACTATCAGCATCCCACAATGGATCAAGAGGGATTGTTTGAGGAATATCTTTAGTTTCATTCAAATTAATTGAGAATGATTGCCCGTCCGGAGTTGGCAGCATTTTTCTCATAACGTGCTTATGATTTGAAACAGTATTCCTCCCATCGAAATAAACATCTTCAACAACAACAAAGTGAATAACTAAATCATTATCCGGAATATCGCCGGTCCGGGTTAGTTGTGAATTCAAATTAAACTGAGTAGAATTTCTGGTTCCACTCAAAATTATTTTTAACGGACTTTGAGTTGCAACCAGGTTATTCAGACTTGCTGCCCAACCAGAGGTGCTACTCTGGTGATTTCCATCAAACCAACCTTGAGGTGTTGCTGGTACAGGATTATAATAATTATCTCTTGCATCCGATCCCTCCTGACTTTCCCAATAAAGCGGGTCATCAGAATATGGATAAACCATGTGATAATAAATGTAACTTATTTTATTTCCGTTTGGTCCTGCCAGGTAATTATCAATAACGTTATGGGCAGCAGGGCAAAGAGGGCAGTGGGAGTTAGTAAAAACCTCAACCAAAACCTTTCTTTCTTCCTGTGCAAAAAGAACCGACGTGAAAAATAATATGTTTGAGACAAGTACTATTAAAAATTTCATATTCATCCTAATATTATTAAAATCATTATAAGTATTGCTAATAAGTTAAAAAAGGGAAAAATTAAATGTATCACGAAAGTATAACAAGAGAATATTTACTGAGATTTTAGTGGAATTTATCTAAAGGTCATTTTGAAGTGATTTGTTCGTCATTCTGAGCGAAGCGAAGAATCTAATAAACAAATCAGATTCTTCGTCGCTCTGCTCCTCAGAATGACACAAGGAGAAAACTTATTAGAACTATTTACCCATCTTAGTTAAAATTTCTTCCATCTGATCCATCACCTTATTCATCTTTTGCATTGTTAAACTAACAGGTTCCGGAGACATCGGATCAATTCCTGCTTCTTTAATTAATTCAGGTGCATATTTTGAACCACCACCTTTAAGAATATGATAGTATGCATCAACTGCAGGCTGGCCGTTTTCGAGCATCTTTTCTACAAGTGCGGTTCCATAAATAAGAGAAGTTGAATATTGAAATACATAGTAATTGTAGCCTAAGAAATGAGGAATATACGACCACTCATATTGAATGTAGTCATCAACAACACAATGCCCGGCATCACTTCCATAGTATCTCTTTACGATATCATAATAAATATCGCACATATTTTCGCCGGTAATCGGTTCTCCTGCCTCAACTTTTTTGTGAATATCCCATTCGAATTCGGCAAAAGATGTTTGGCGAAAAATTGTTGTTCTTAATAATTCAAGATAGCTGCCGAGAATAAAAAGTTTTTCCTCATTACTTTTCGCATTTTTAACCATGTAGTCATTCAGTAAAGTTTCATTTACTGTTGAAGCAATTTCAGCTACGAAGGTCGCATAATCAGCTTTTGCAAACGGTAGAGTTTGGTTTGAAAAAAAACTGTGCATCGTATGTCCGAGCTCGTGTGCAAGAGTTGAAACGGATTCGAAATCGTCTGTCCAATTCATTAAAATGTAAGGATGAACATCATAAGCGGCACCGGTTGAATATGCGCCGCTTCTTTTGCCAACAGTCGGCATATAGTCAATCCATCTGTTGTTGAAAGCTGTTTGCAGAGTAGAAATGTATTCGCCTCCTAATGGTTTTAGAGCATCGAGTAAAACATTCTCCCCTTCTTCAACAGTAAAATCCATTTCAACTTTACCAACCAGGGGAACGTAAAGGTCATAGTAATGTAGTTCATCAACACCAAGCATTCTTTCTTTTAAATCCAATGCACGGTGGAGAGTTGGCAGGTTATTGTTAACCTGTTCAATAAGTGTAGAATAAACATCCACGGGCAGATTGTCGCTATCCAAAGCTGCTTCTAGCGATGAGGTGTATTTTCTGTTCTTTGCATATACCCAATCTTTTTTGACTTTGCCGCCAAGATTTGCACCAAGTGTGTTTTTAAAATTTCCATAGTTATTAAAAAAAGCACTAAAAATTTTTGACCTGTCTTCACGATTGCTTACAGTGCGGTATCTTGTGTATGAAGATGGAGTTAGTTCAACTTCTTCACCGGTTGAGAGGGTAACTTTTGCAAAAGGCATTTCAGCATTGTTAAATATTCCATAAACATCAGCAGAGTTACCTGCAATTAAACCAAAGCTTGCCAGTATTTTTTCTTCCTGTGCACTTAGTGTGTGTGCTTGTAGTCTCTGGATATTATCGATATACATAGAAAACTCACCCAGTTCAGGCTTGTCTTTAAAAAACTTTTGTATTTTCTCTTTTGGAATTGCAAGTATTTCCGGTTCCATAAAAGCCGTGTTCTCACTAAAGTTAGTCCCAACAGATGTAATCTGCTGATCAAGTGCCTGGTTCGCAGAAATATTAAGGTTTTCATTACTCAGGTTACCAGCAAATGTGGCAGCGGCGTAAAATGATTTAAGTATATCAAAATAATTTCTTAGTGCATTGTAAAGTGTTTCAGCGTTATCACCAAGCTTTCCTTTAAAATCCGGAAGTTTATTGATTTTAGCAGAGATATTATTTACTTCAGTCTGCCACGCATCTACTGAAGGGTAAATTTCATATAGATTCCATTTGAGGTTTTCACTGACCTGGTCTCTTTCCAGCGGCTGAGCCAGAGAAGTGTTTATTACAAAAGCGAGAATTGTTAATGTTAAAAAGAATTGGTTCATAAAACTACCTGCTATTAATTTTGAAAATAGATAAGCTAAATTAAGTAGAAATGAATTTATTTACCTGAAAAAGTGATGAGTGGCTGAATATTTGTAAACAGATAATCGGCTTAAGTTTAAAACTTCTTATATTTCCACCTCTAAAATTGCGACTTTATCGTGGCAAGCTTGTAATTTAATAAATTTAAACAAACAGGTAATAAGATGAGATATATTTCATTTTCATTAGTTTTTCTTGGCCTTATTTTAATAGGGTGTGAAAAGCAAACAGAACAAACCGAGGAATCAAAGGAAATGACGATGGTTCAAGAAACAATTGCAAAATTCGCACCTACAGAACTTAAGTATGATGCAGCAAGTCTTGATGAAAGACAGAAAGTGGTTGTTGAAAAGCTTTACGAAGCTTCCAAAATAATGGATGAGATTTTTTTAGAGCAGGTATACTCAAAGAATGATCAGATAAAAGCTGATCTAATGAAACAGGATACTAAGGAAGCAAAAGAGCAGCTTGAATTATTTAACATAATGTTCGGCCCTTTTGATAGATTAGAACATGATGCACCATTCATCGGAACAGAGAAGAAACCTCTCGGTGCAAATTTTTATCCTGAAGATATGACAAAAGAGGAGTTTGAGACATGGGTAAAAAATAATCCTAAAGACGAAAAAACTTTTACTTCTGAATTCACAATAATAAGAAGAGAAGACGGAAAGCTAATTGCGATTCCATACAGTGAATACTGGAAAACCAAATTAACTGAAGCATCTAAGCTCTTGAAGGAAGCAGCAGATTATGCTGATAATCCTTCTTTAAAAAAATACTTGCTTTCGAGAGCTGATGCGTTTTTGAGCAATGATTATTACCAGAGCGATATGGACTGGATGGATCTGAAAGATCACGCGATTGAGATTGTAATTGGACCTTATGAAGTTTATGAAGATGGTATGTTCAATTACAAAGCGTCATTCGAAAGCTTTTTAACAATTAAAGATCCGGTTGAAAGTAAAAAGCTTGATGTGTTCAAACAGTATTTGCGTGACATGGAAATTCATTTGCCAATTCCTGATGAACATAAAAATTTTGATCGCGGTTCCGAATCACCCTTGGCAGTTGTTAATGAAATCTTTACTGCCGGTGATACAAAAGCAGGAGTTCAGACGCTTGCGTTTAATTTACCTAATGATGAAAGAGTGAGAAAGGCAAAAGGTTCTAAAAAAGTGATGCTGAAAAATGTTTCCCATGCAAAATACGATAAACTGCTTATTCCAATTGCTGAAACAGTTCTTGATCCCGAACAAATGAAATATGTCACTTTTGATGCTTTCTTTAATCACACACTTATGCACGAAATGTCTCACGGTATTGGTCCCGGCTATATTAAAATTGATGGAAGAAACACAGAAGTGAAAAAAGAGCTAAAAGAAACCTATTCAACAATGGAAGAATGTAAAGCAGATATACTTGGAATGTATAACAACATTTTTATGATTGAGAAAGGTGTATTCCCTGAAACATTTGAAAATGAGACCTGGGTTACCTTTCTTGCCGGAACTTTCCGGTCTGTTAGATTTGGAATTAATGAAGCACACGGCGGAGGAAATTCTATAATTTATAACTACTTACTTGAAAAAGGCGCTTACGAATACAACCTGGAAACAAAGAAAGTAAAAGTTAATTTTGAAAAGATAGGCCCGGCCTTAAAAGATTTAGCAAATCTTGTATTGATGATTCAAGCAAATGGAGATTACAAGGGTGCTAAAGATTTGATAGCAAAGTATGTTGTAAATTCCCCCTCAATGGCAACGCTGAGAAGCGAGCTCGAACATCTTCCTGTTGATATAAAACCTGTTTATGAAATTGAGCAGATGTATAAGTGATTACAAAGTTTCAATATTAAAATATCACAATATTAATATCACCCTTTAGCTGTGCTGAGGGTGACATTCTATTATATACAAGGTGAAAATAATATGTCAGTCTGTGGAGTTGATTTGGGTTCATTTAAAACACCAAGCTATGTTGCATGGTTAGAGGGAAAAGAATTTCATTTTGATCTTTACCTTGCCTCAAAGGATAAACCATTTCCACCGTTACCTTCAGGAATAAGCATTCCTACTCACATTGCATTTGATGGACCCCAGAGTTTACCGGAAATTGGAAATAAAAGAAGAGAATGTGATAAGTTAGCAAACACTCCTACAAGAGTTCTTCCCTCAAACAGGAAAGAGCTTAAGACCTGGAAGATGTATAAGCAATTAATTGAATGTGGTATTGAAATCTTTTGGAATGTTTACAGGAATAATCTTGCAGCAATTGCAGGATTAAATGATAAAAGCAGATCAAAGCTGGTTATAATGGAAACTTACCCGAGATATATAATTAAAAGACTTTGGGCGAAGGAAAGTATACCATCAAAATCAAAAGCACCAGTTGAGTATGTGAGAAAATTCTCCGCACTGATCAAAAAAAATGGTTATAGGTTTGATAAGAATAAGGTTGTCTCCCATGATTATGTTGATGCAATGCTTTGTGCAATAGTAGCAAAGGATTTTAATGAATCACGTGGTACTTCAGCCGGTAAAGTTGGTAATCCACCAGTAGTTGATAACGCCAGGAAAATAATAAGAGAAGGTTTCATTTATAGTTCATAACACAGGATTGAATATAAAAATAATCCAAATTCTTTTAATACTCTTCATTTGTTATTAACTTACATTTCCTGCTACAGAATATTGAACCTTTTGATTTTTATCACTAATTAAAGGAGAAACAATGCCAAATCTGGTTGAAGAATTTATTGGTGCCCTTGGCCCGGAAGTAACAAAAAAAATGTCTTCCACTACAAATATTGATCAAGGAACACTACAGCAATTGCTGCCTGTTTTAACACCTATGATTTTAGGCGGATTAAAAAAACAAAAAGATGAAAGAGGTGGGCAGGATCGTGTTGATCATATTTTAAATAAATACGGAAATCCTTCAGCTCTGGATAATATGGATGATCTGTTTAAACAAAAATTAAATGATAATTCTACCGAACCTAACTTAGGAGGATTACTAGGCAATGCAGGAACTGATGCTACTAATATGTTAACTAACAATTTTAAAATTGATTCCAATATGGCCTCAAAACTAATCCCGATGTTAGCACCAATTGTGCTGGGATTTTTAAGCAAGAAAAGAGATTCCGGTACAGGCTCCAGCGGATTGGCCGGATTGTTAGATCAGGATGGTGATGGATCTATATTGGATGACGTTGCGGGTTTGTTCCTTGGCGGTAGTTCTAAATCTTCCAATCCGCTTTCGGGCATTTTAGGTGGATTGCTAGGTGGAAATAAATAATTCTATACGGAAATAATAAGAGTGGCAAATAATTTTAAAACATTCTTTTTAATGACTATACTAACAGTAGTTTTTGTATTTGTTGGCGGTCTTTTGGGTGGTAAAGAAGGAGCCATTATAGCCTTTGTTATTGCTGCTGGTACAAACTTTTTTGCATATTGGTTTTCCGCTAAAATGGTTCTTAAAAAATATCGTGCACAGGAAGTAACCTCTTCAAATGATAGATTATATAGAATTGTTGAAAAACTTATTCCAAAATCCGGATTGCCGATGCCAAAAGTTTATATCATTCCACAAGATACACCAAATGCTTTTGCTACGGGAAGAAATCCTAAACATGCGGCAGTTGCGGCTACACAAGGAATAATTAATTTACTAGATGATGATGAGCTTTCGGGTGTGATGGCGCACGAATTAACTCATGTTAAAAATCGTGATATGCTTACCGGAACAATTGCGGCAACACTTGCAGGAGCTATAACCATGCTTTCGCAATTTGCAATGATAAGTGCACGGGGAACCAGAAGGGCAAACCCTTTGCTTATGATACCTGTGTTGATTCTTGCTCCGTTAGTTGCAATGTTTGTGAGAATGGCTATCTCCAGAACCCGCGAATTTTCGGCTGATAGAGGCGGTGCAGAGATAAGTGGAAAACCATTAGGATTAGCATCTGCTTTGGCAAAATTACATCAGGGTGTTGCAAACGTTCCTTTGCAAAATGGAAATCCTGCACATTCTCATATGTTTATTGTAAATCCTTTTTTAGGCGGGCTTGGTAAATTATTTGCTTCTCATCCACCCGTTAAAAAAAGAATAGACAGATTGCAAGAAATTGCAACTGGCAGAATTAAATAACTATTACTTATAAATTGAAAGGAGTAAAATATGTCTCATATATCAGATGGTGCTATAAAAGTAATCGAAATAATTGGAATCTCTTCCAAAAGTTTTGATGATGCCATTGCGCAGGCTTTGGATAAAGCATCCAAATCCGTAAAAGGTATTACAGGTTTTGAAATTACCAAGCACATGGCTTCGGTTGAAGATGGTAAAATCAAACAGTACAAGGTGAATGTAAAACTTGCATTCCCAGTTTTATAAATAAGAAAGGAGATAATATGTCTTTACAAGTAAAATACAGCGGTGTTCTTGCACTTGCGCAGGAACTTAAAATAAAAGATCTTAATGTTGCCGAAGAGGGCGGAGCGTTAAAGGTATCCGGTACAGCAAACACTCTGTACGAAAAAAATATGGTTTGGGATAAAATAAAACAATTAGGTGGTGAATCTCATTCGGATATTAAAGCAGATATTAAAGTTGCGAATCCTGAGATCTATCACGTTCACAAAGTACTGAGTGGTGAAAGCTTAGGCAAAATTTCCAAGCAGTATTATAAAGATGCTAATCAGTATATGAAGATCTTTAATGCAAATAAAGATCAGCTTTCAAATCCAGATATGATTAAAGTTGGTCAGGAATTAAAAATTCCTAATCCATAATTTTTATGGGCATCATAATTCAAAGCAATGTTATTTCGAATCTGTCTGCTCCGCAGGCAGATTCGTTTAAATAACTAATTATTATATATCTGAATTCCGGACAGCAATAGAATTTTAAGCGAGCGAAAAAAATCCAGTCGTAATAATTTGTCCCTTCATAAGAAATTCGATCCTAATTATTTGAAACATTTAGCTAAATTTGCACTTCTTTATTTTAAAGATGGATTTTAATTGATTGAAGAGTCTAAAATAGAAAAAAATCAGTACGGCGATGACGTAAAAATAGTGTGTATAAAAGATCGGGAATATATCATTATCGGCACTGCACACATTTCCCGACAGTCTGCTGATTTAGTAAGACAGGTAATAGAAAAAGAAAAACCGGATATTGTTTGCATAGAGCTTGATGAGAAAAGATTTAAAGCATTATCTGAGAAGAACCGTTGGGAAAATCTTGACCTGAAAAGTATTATAAAGCAAAAACAATTGAGCACTTTAATTGTTAATCTTGTTCTATCATCTTACCAAAAAAAGCTCGGAGAAAAGCTTGGGGTTGCACCTGGCACCGAATTGCTTGAAGCAGCAAACGCAGCGAAAGAAAATAATATCCCTATTCAGCTTTCTGATAGGGAAGTAAGGATTACACTTAAGCGAGCATGGCATTCAATGGGTTTCTGGCAAAAACTAAAATTTCTTTTTGGTGGACTTGCAGGAATTTTTGAAAAACAGGAATTAACAGAAGAGAAGCTTGCCGAGCTTCGTAGCAAAGATGTTCTTTCAGAAATGATGGACGAGCTTGGTAAAGCGATGCCGGTTTTGAAAAAAGTTATAATCGATGAGCGTGACCAATACATTGCCGAGAAGATGAGACAAAGTAAGGGAGAAAAAATAGTGTCGGTAGTTGGTGCCGGACATGTTAATGGGATTGTTAAAGTTTTTGAAAGCAGTGAGAAAGTAGATCTGAAAAAGATTGAGGTAGTTCCTAAATCTTCTCCTGTTACGAAAATTATTGGATGGGGAATACCAGCAGTAATTATTGCTTCGATTCTTTTTATCGGTTACAGTAAAGGGCTAAGCGAAGCAGGAGATAATGCCATCTTTTGGATACTGGCCAATGGAATTCCAAGTGCACTCGGAGCGTTAATTGCTTTTGCCCACCCATTTACTATTCTCACATGCTTTTTTGCAGCACCTGTAACAAGTCTTACTCCGCTTATTGGCGCCGGTTATGTGGCAGCATTTGTTCAGGCATATTTTCAACCACCACTAGTTAAAGATTTTCAAAGTGTAGCGGAAAATTCAAGAAAATTAATAATGTGGTGGAAAAACAAATTGTTAAAGGTGTTGTTGGTTTTTATTCTGGCAAGTCTGGGGAGTGTTTTAGGCACCTGGGTTGGATTAGTAGAAATTGTGAAGAATGTTTTTAAATAATTAAAAGCCCCGCTCATTTAAGAACGGGGGCTTTGGGAGTGTGCTTTTACGAAGTTCTCACTTCGACAAAAGCTATTTCAAAATGTTAAAGAAGAATTCTGACACACACCTTACTAATTGTATTGTGCATCAACAATAGGTGGATAGATCACCGGATCAGGTTGAATGTTTTTATTTAATTCATTTGATCCCGGATTATCATCACCGACTTCCAGCCACATTTCGTTAAGCCCTATACCATTAGTTGTAATAAGAAATCTGCATACCAGAACCATTCCATCTTGTCTTCCCTGGATCAGAAAGGATTTTTCCAACATATAGATTCCGTCTTCAGAGACATAAAAATTATTATTTGTTTCTTCTAATACAGTCCCTACAGATGCTTCATCTGATTGTGGTTCACACACTGTGCACAGGTAAGTAAAATTAGCTGAAAGAGAAAGATCCAGAGAAACAAAATATTGAGGATTGGGTGGAATTGGATCCAGAAATTCTAATGTATGCTGATACTGAATATCTCCGTTAATTATATAATATGAGTTCATAACAGGATGTGGGTCTTGAAGCATACCTTCAAGTACAATCGTCCCACTTTGAAAAGACGGATCATCAGTTTTTTGTATTTCCGCATACTGTGTGGGATCAGTGATAGAGTTTTCCTGGCAGCCTATTAATAATAGAACTGAGAAAACAACGAGCGTTAATAAAAGATTTTTCATTGCGCACTCCTTTTGGTTTATTGATGAATTTTTGATTAAAAATCTTGATACCAATAAACGAAATAAAGGAGGGGGCTACATAGCAGCTATGTTACTTTGGCTTATACTAATGTTCCAAATGATTGAAGCTATGTTACTTTAACTTGAACTTATGTTTCAAGTTGCGAAATTAGGCTGAAATTAAGGGAATTTAAGTAGGGGAAAGTATATACCGAAGAAGGGTAATTAAATCTTTTTAATTAGTTAAATCACTGGGCGGAAAAACGAACTCTTCCTTGAAAGAACGTGAGAAATATTGAGGACTTGAGAAGCCAACAGAATAAGCAATCTCAGATATGTTTCCCTTTTGTTCTTCGATCAGCTGCTTCGCTTTACTTAATCTAACAGACCTTAAATAGTTGCTGGCAGATTTGCCGGATAACGCTTTTAATTTTCTTTGTAACTGAACTCTGCTCATTCCTACTTCTTTTCCAAATTGCTCTATACTTTGAGCATATTAATTTAAAAATAAAAAGCCCCGCCCTGTTAGGGACGGGACCCGGAGGTAGCCAACCTTCCTCTTACGAAGAAAGAGACTACTACTCATTTATCATTTCAGCAGAATCATCTTTTTTACCTGTACTGCACTGCTGTTTTCTACTTTATAAAAATATGTACCGCTTGGTAAATTGGAAGCATTAAATGTGATCTCGTAAAATCCTGCCTCCAGTACATCATTAACTAAAACGGCTACTTCCTCACCAACAAGGTTGTAAACGGCTAGTTTTACCTGTCCTGTCTCAGGGACACTGTATCTAATGTTTGTTGAAGGATTGAATGGATTAGGATAATTTTGTTCGAGTGCAAATGAAAGTGGTCCGTTTACTTCAATTTCTATTTCATCTGAATATTCATACTGTCCGCCGAAATCTACTTGCTTTAATCTGTAAAAGAATGTTCCTGTTACAACTGTATTATCAATATAAGAGTATTCCTTTGGTTCGGTTGTTGTACCGTAACCCTCAACATAACCGATAGTAGCATATTGTCCGTCGACGTTTCTTCTTTCGATTTCAAACATCTGGTTGTTTATCTCAGTGGCTGTACTCCAGTTTAAAACAACATAACCATCATTATTTACATTTGCAGTAAAAGATGTTAATTCAACTGGTAGATTAGGTGCATATGAAATTGCAGCATCAGCATTGGCTTGCAAATCAGAGAGACTTGTGCCTGCTACAAATGCATAATCGAGGATTAAAGATTCTCCCATAGAAATTGAATATGGACCGCTGCTCATATATGTTCTATAGTCACCATTCACAGTGATAGGAATAAAATCAGTTGAAGTCATCAAAGCAAAAATGTCCAGTCGTAACTGCTCGGTTGTTGTAAAGGCGATATCCTTATCTACAGTTCCTTTTACTGTATTGGGCGGTACATTTACTAATAGTATACCATAATAACTGGCATCTGCTGCACCTCCATTTTCATACTCATAAAGCATATTTCTTAGCAGATCATAACCACCCTGGTTCAATGCAAAATTTGCACCGCCCACATCCCAATCAGCAAAAATGCCAAAGAACATGTTATCCCAGTCAAAAGCGGAATTATTGGTTATAACTGTGCGATGAAAAACAAAGTCTTGACCAGTATTTGATTTATATTCAATATGACCTTCTGCTCCGGGGACTAAGCTTATGGCAACATCACATGCAGAAATTTGATTGTAAAATGGATCGCTTGAAAATCCATTAAACGGTGTTACATTAGCAAAATCCTGGATAACAGGAATACCACCACTGGTGAAACTACCTACCATACCAAATGTACCACCCAAAAGTGAAAGGTTACCGCCAATTATACCTGCAGTAAACATTGCATTTACGTTTCCATTGAAAATTACACCACCGTAAGTTCCTGTCCCGTCATCTCCAATATAACCGTTATCAATCACGGTCATTTGTAGGGTACCTGTATCGTGAGTTAGTGATGGTTGGGCATTGGTACTACTCAAAAGGGCAGTAAAAAGAAAAATACAAAAGAATGTTAAAAATGAATTTAACATGGCTACCTCCGTAAGTTGTTGTTAAATGATTAATTAAAAAGTCGGAACCAATAAACATAATAAGTTAAGGATATGCCTATTAAATATGCTACAAATGCTTGCACTTATGTTACAATTTTTAGAAAATAAATTGTTTTTGAAGGGTTCTGATAAGACAGGAAAAGGCCCCGCTAAAAAAACAGGGCTTTGGAATAATTATGCAAAAAAATAAATTATTTTAAAAGCATCATCTTTTTGGTTTCTACAAAATCTCCTGTCTGTAGTTTGTAGAAATAAACGCCGCTTGGTAAGACTGAAGCATCAAAGCTAATTTCATATTCGCCAGCCTCTATTTCGCCCTTTACTAATTTCGCAATTTCACTACCTAACAAATTAAAAACCTTTAGACTTACATTACTTCTCTTCGTAATTCTAAAGTTTATCTTAGTCGATGGATTAAACGGATTTGGATAATTTTGTTCAAGTTCAAACGACAGCGGTCCATTAACTTCAGCTTCAACCGATACAATGGTACCATCAAATTCATCCGCACCAATGTCAGGTGTGCTGACGTTTCTCGATCCTCCATCAAAGTTTGTATCTATCCCTGCGATAGGAGTTGCGCCTGACTCAATGTAAGTGGGAATAGCAGGATCTATGTGGAGATCAGATAATATGAAATTCGGCATCTCGGTAATACTATTTGTGCCATTACTCGTTGACTGCCAATCTGCTAATGTTTTGTACAATGTGCTGCCGATTCTTACCAGGCTGTTGGTACTGGTTTGGTTCATAAAATAGATCATTATTATCTGATGAAAAAATTGATGCAGAATAACTATAAATCGCTGAAGCAGAATAAGGTGATTCATCTCTTGTGTTTACAAATATATTATTCTTCACTTCAACATTTGTAGAGTTACCGAAGCCACCGTAAATATATAAAGCAGCAGAACCCTGAGTATTGGCTCCATTACCAGATAGATAGACTGAATTGTAATAAATCTTTGGATCATTCTGCAGCAACACTTGTATTCCGGCAACCCGGCTTTCAGATTGAGTTGAGGTACTTTGTATATTATAAACCATATTATTGTATATTACATTATCATTACCAAAATTACCACTCTGTCCGGATAATAAGATGCCAACACTGCCCCCGGGACTATTAGAAGAAACATTACGCACAACATTATTACGAATAACAGATCCGGTACAAACAAAAGAGTTTATTCCAATTGAATAGAAAAAACCCGGATTGTAACCAAAAACATTCTGCACAATATTATTTTCGATAATGGTATTTTGATTCTTCTCTATTTGAATACCCCATCCGACAAGCGTATCGGATTCCGAGCCAACAATATTTCCTTTAATGATATTGTTCATTGCATTAATATTTGAAGATGAACCAATAATACCTATGGCAAGTTCAGCTTGTTTTATATGATTGTTTTGGATAATGTTATTGTCGAAAGAAACATTTACATTAAAATAATTAAAAAATCCAATCGCCACGCTCCATCTGGCATAATCCTCTGCAATTGAAATTGTATTCTGAACTATATTATTATCACAATCATCAAAGAAAAGAATCCCATTATTGGAAGGATCCTAGTGTTTAAAATAGAATGCACGGTTAATGTGGATGTTCCAGTTAGACCGACACCATCAATAGTCAGATAACTTGTATTCATTAAGGATAGAACTATCATTCCACTACCTTCAATAGTAACATTTGTATTTGCAGCAGGTTTTATTGTAACTCTGCTGTTTGTTCCCGCTCCGGGAATTGGTCCGTTTAATAAAAATCCAATCGTATCAGCTGGCGCAGTATATAAACCATCAATCAATTCCAGAGTAACATCCCCGGACATGCCATCAATGCTCAGTTTATTAAATGCTGAATCGATTGTAGGGAAATCACCGGCATGTACCGATGGGAATAGGTACCCGCAGATATTGGATCACCAAGCGGTCGTTGAATTTTTTCAGGAATAGAAAAATGAAATTCTTTACTGAATGAGCCCATTTCCTGTGCAATAATGGAATTTGAAAAAACCACCGATACGAGAAAAACAAATAGTGTAAGTAACCGTTTCATAAGAACCTCCCATAATTTTGTTGATGAATTATTGATTTCATCAGAAGCTTTTTAAGCCGGAAGAATGAAAAATTTCGACACAATAAACTAAAAAAGGTGTGGTGGTGCATATTAACTATGCTACAAATAGCTTGCACTTATGATACAATTATTATGAATAAATTGTTTTTGAATAGTTTTTATAAGACAGGAAAAAGCCCCGCAAATTTAAGAGCAGGGCATTTTGGAGTGTGCTTTCACGAAGCTCTCACTTCGAAAAAACTATAATAAATTGCTTAAGAATAATTCTGAGAAACTCCTTATCAATTATATTGTGTATCAACAATAGGTGGATAGATTACTGGATCAGGATTAATTGTCTTATTTAAATTGTTTATTGTTGAATTACCTTCAGGTATGGCCAACCACATTTCATTCAATCCAACACCATCAGTTGTTACAAGAAATCTGCACACCAGAAGTAATCCATCGCTTCTATCCTGTATGGAAAACGTCTTTTCAAGCAAGTATATCCCCTCTTCGGATACATAGATCATATCTTCTGTTCTGTCGGTAATGGTCCAAATGGGATCAGTAGGAGAAAAAGGATCCATCAGTTCCGCATTAACTTGAAGATTAAGTGAAATATAATATTGCGGAGCTGTAGGAATTGGATCTAATAATTCTATTCTGTGCACATATCCTCCCTGTCCATTTATATTCAGGAAAGAATTTGACAGGTTTGGAATCTCTAATATTCCTTCAAGCGTTATTGTTCCACTTAGAACTGAAGGATCATCAGTTTTTTGAAGTTCTTTGTCCTGTGTAGGTTCAGTGATGGAGTTTTCCTGGCAGCCTATTAAAAATAGAACTGAGAAAACAGCGATGGTTAATAAAAGATTTTTCATTGCGCACTCCTTTTGGTTTATTGATGAATTTTTGATTAAAAATCTTGATACCAATAAACGAAATAAAGGAGGATAGTACATAGAAGATATGTTACGCTAGCTTGGACTATTGTTTCAAATGATGGAAGCTATGTTACTTCAACTTGAACTTATGTTACATATGTTGAATATGGCTTAAAATGAGGGGGCACATAAAACGAAAAGATTTACCGAAAAATAATCTATAAAATATTTTAGGTTGTCAATTCACTGGGCGGGAAACCAAACTCCTCTTTAAAACATCTGGTAAAATAGCCAGGACTTGAAAAACCAACTGAGTAAGCAATCTCAGAGATATTACCACACTTTTCTTCAATCATATTCTTTGCTTTTGAAAGTCTCACTGATCTAATATACCTGCTGGGGGATTTACCTGTTAATGCTTTCAACTTTCTGTAAATCTGTATTCTGCCCAAGCCCATTTCTCTATCAAAATCTTCAATAGTAAAATCCTCCTCAGTTATGTGGTTCTCAATTACTTCCAAGACCTTGCACATAAATCCTTCATCAAGGTTGCTAAGTTTTCCCGCCTTGGCTTCGCCGGAGCGAGACAGGTTCCGGTCACTTTTCTGAACTAATATTTCTTTGCTGTATTTCTCCTGCAACTTCTTTCTAATGTTGAGAAGGTTTCTGATTCGCACCAGAAGTTCTATTGTATTAAATGGTTTAATGAGATATGCATCTGCACCGGTTTCCAATCCTTCAAGCTTGCTTTCCTGCTCAGCTTTGGCAGTTAACAATATTACAGGAATATGACTTGTCTTCTCATTGGTTTTAAGATTTCTTGTCAATTTGTTACCATCCATTTTTGGCATCATTACATCACTTATTATCAGATCGGGAATTAACTTTTGTGCTTTGTCTAATCCTTGCTCACCATCCACGGCTTCTTCTATTTGGAAATCATCGTGTAATGAATCTTTTATATATTCTCTGACCTCTGTGTTGTCTTCAACAATTAAAATAATTGTTTTGTCTTCTCCCACATCACTGTCATTCTGAGGAGTCAGGTTGCTGACGGACGACGAAGAATCTCTCTTATCAAAGTCACTCAGATTCTTCACTCCCACCTCGCCGGCGGGCAGGTCGTTCAGAATGACTGCGCTTTTGATTTTATCTTCAATTATCTCATCGTCATTTAAATGATTTTTTCCGAGAGGAAATCGAACAGTAAACTCCGTGTATTCTCCTTCTTTACTCTCAACACGGATCGTTCCTTTATGTAATTCAATTAACTCTTTTGTTAATGCTAATCCAATTCCTGTTCCTCCGTGTTCTTTTGTGTGTGAGCTGTCCACCTGGTAAAATCTATCAAATAGTTTGGGCAGTTCTTCTTCCGCTATTCCGATTCCTGTGTTTTTAACTTTTATAGCAACTGAATTATGATCACTTTCATTTATTGTTACAGTAATCTGCCCACCATTCGGTGTAAACTTAAATGCATTTGATAAGAGGTTCGTCATTATTTTTGTCATCTTCTCTTTATCAAAGTACAATTCAATTTCATTATTCGAGGAAATTACATTGAGTGTTATGTCTTTTCTTTCCGCAGTTGATTCAAATGACATAGTAATTCCTTTTATAAAGCAGTCTATATTTCCCATAGATGCCTTTAACCCCATCTTACCTGCCTCAAGCTTTGAAAGATCGAGCAACTGATTGATCAAACCAAGCAGACTATTTGCGTTTCTTTTTATCATCCCGGCTTGCTTAATGGTTTCTTCATCCGACTGGTTTGATAATATTTTTTCAATAGGACCGCTTATCAGAGTTAAAGGTGTTCTGAATTCGTGTGAAATATTTGCAAAGAAATGGGATTTCATTTTATCCATTTCCTCTAATTTCCTGGTATTTTCCTGAGATATTTTTAATTGCAGCTCTTGTTTTTGCTTCTCCACTAATTCAGTGATGTCTCTCAGAACCGAGACATAATTGGTAATATTTCCATCTTTATCTTTTATAGGTGTTATCGTTTGTGCTGACCAGTATAGTTCATTATTTTTCTTTTTATTTATAATCCTTCCATAAAAAGTGTTCCCGTTTCTTATAGTATCCCACAGATTTTTATAAAATTCTTTATCATGTTTGCCCGATTTTAGAATCCCGGGGGTCTGTCCAATAACTTCTTTGCGTCTGTATCCTGTAGTTACCTCAAAGGCCTGATTTACATATTCAATAACTCCACTTTTATCTGTAATTAAGACACTATCGGCAGTTTGCTGAACAGCGTTTGAGAGTTTTCTTAATTCCTTTTGTGCCAGTTTACGCTTTGTAATATCTTCAGTATGTACCATTATCAAATCAGGAGGTACAAAAACATAACTGACAACTAAATATTTAGTCTCTTTGGTACTTTGCAATTTGTATTGCATTTCATGTGTTATTGATTTTTTTTCTTTAATGCACTGCACAAAGTTAGACCTGATCTCGTCTAGATAAGGTGTTTTTTCATACATTTTACTTAGTGTATTACCAAGGAAATTTTTTACATTATTTTTTGTTAAAGTCGTTGCTGCTTTATTATGTTTAATAAGGATGAAGTCATCTTTAACCTGCTGCCAGATATAAGAGGGGATTGGTAATTCATTGAAGAAATTATTCAGTCTTGTTTCATTTTCTTTCTGTGCATTTTCGGCTTGTATACGCTTAGTGATATCGCGTAAAATTATTGTTCCTCCGGTAACAGCTCCTCTTTTATTTTTTAACGGACTGGCTGAGACATCAATATATATACCTTCAGGTCGTTCCCGATTTCTAATAAACATAACTTCGTGTTTTACTTCTTCACCTTTAATAGCTCGTGCCAGGGGCAACTCATCTAGTGAGTATGGGGTTACTTTATCTAAATGGTATGTACCATAGGCAGATGCCCACTCCTCCGGTTTAATATGTTTCGCACCCATCCCAACAATTTTTTCGGCTGCCGGGTTTACAAACAGAAATTTGCCATTCTTATCTGTGACAACCACACCTTCCGCTAGGCTGTTTAATATTGACTGAAGTGTTTTATTTTCTTCTTGTAATTTCCGCAATGTTTTTCCCTATATCACCAAGTTTAATTATTGACTTAAGAGTAATTAATGTTCTACAACATTAACCTTAACACAATCCTTTACCACTTGAATATCAGGAGTTAAATCAAGCAAGAAATTATTCTAAACAAAATAATTGGTAGGCGAACAGTATGATAAGCTTAAAAGTAAACGGGAAATTATTTGTTTATATTTTCTTTCTTCTCACTCACAAAAAGAAAAGTAACTAATTTAGTTTATTAAAACAATTAACACTGTAAACCAATATAGAGAAGGCTTTTCAATTACAATCAGAAGCAGTCTATTTAAACTAAAAAAGCCCCGATATTAACGGGGCTTTCAAAAATGATTGCGGAGATGTTTATCCAAGGTAAGATTTTAATCTGCCGCTTCTTTTTGAGTGTCTTAAATTTCTTAAAGCTTTCTCTTTAATCTGTCTGTACTCTTTCGCGGGTGAGATTAAATCTTTCGCCAATCTCTTCGAGTGTTGCAGAATGGTCGCCTTCAATTCCGAAGTAAAGTTTAATTACTTCTGCTTCTCTCTCAGTAAGAGTTGAAAGCACATTATGTACTTCTTTCTTTAAGGATTCTTTCATCAGCTCTTTATCAGGTAATGGCTGCTCATCATTTGGAAGAACATCAATCAGGGTGTTTTTATTTTCGTCACCCGTTTTTAGCGGTGCGTCCATAGAAACGTGACGACCAGAAATCTGAAGTGCATAAGCAACTTCATCAGCAGTCATATCAAGTATTTTTGCAAGTTCATCTGTCGTGGGCTTTCTTTCATATTCCTGCTCAAGTTCTCTATAAGCTTTGCTGATCTTTGTAAGATTGCCTACGCGGTTTAACGGTAAACGAACAACTCTTGACTGATCTGCTATTGCCTGCATAATTGACTGCCTTACCCACCACACTGCGTAAGAAATAAATTTAAATCCTCGTGTTTCATCAAAACGCTGGGCAGCTTTTATCAGACCAATGTTACCTTCATTAATTAAATCACCCAGGGAAAGACCCTGATTCTGAAACTGCTTTGCAACTGAAACGACGAATCTTAAATTAGCTTTTATTAATTTTTCCTGGGCAAGCATATCGCCCTTCTTAATAAGTATAGCTAATGTAATCTCCATATCAGGAGTTAATAAATCAACCTTGCCTATTTCCTGCAAGTATTGATCAAGAGATTTACTTTCGCGATTGGTAAATTGCTTAGTTATTTTCAAGCTTATCGCTCCTATTAAAGGTTTTGTGAATAGAAAACTTGTGGTATTTAACGGTATTTTCCCAACTCCGTCAAATTCAAGGATATAAATATAACTCTATAATAAGATGAAAGGAAGAGTAAAAGGTTCCCTAAATAACAAATTTTTCTCCGGATACGGGAAAATCTACGTTTTTGTAGCCTTTTTCAAGGATTTTTTCTTTCAAAGGTATTGCCTGTTCTTCTTCTCCATGAACAAGGAATATATTTTTTAACCTTTTCGAGGGATCCAGGTGAAGATAATCAATTAGTTCATTTTGGTCTGCATGAGCACTAAAATAATCCATAGTTTTAATTTTGCACTTTACAGAATGCTTTTCTCCAAGAATATTCACGTTTTCAGTTCCGTCCATAATTCTTCTTGCAAGGGTATGCTCGGCAGAGTAGCCAACAAATAAAACTAGGTTTTTGGGATTACCAATGTTGTTTGCAAGATGATGAAGTACTCTACCCCCTTCTGCCATTCCTGAAGCAGAAATGATTATCATCGGGTCCTTTATTTCGTTCAGCTCTTTGGATTGATCAACTGTAGTTATGTACTTAAGTCTTCCAAATCCAAAAGGATCTTCTCCGCCTTCTAAAAAAATTCTGTTTGTCTCCCTGTCAAAACATTCAGGATGGTCTTTGAAAACTTCGGTGGCCTTAACAGCTAATGGACTATCAACATAAATAGGTATTCCGGGGATCCTGTTTTGGTCGAATAACTTATGAAGCACATAAACAAGCAATTGTGTTCTGCCTACGGCGAAAGAAGGGATAATGATTTTTCCTCTTCTATCAATAACCTCTCTAACAACTTTGGCGACTTCTTCTTCAACTTCATCCGAATGTTGATGAATACGATTACCGTAAGTACTCTCCATTATCAATACATCCAAATCACGGAGTATATCAGGATTTCGAATAATGGGCATATTGGGTCTTCCAATGTCACCCGAAAAACCAAAGCGAATTTTCTTTCCTTTTTCTTCCTCAATTTCAAGTAAAATACCTGCTGAGCCAAGTATGTGTCCCGCATCCTGAAAATATGCAACTATACCCGGAAAGATTTCAGTTGCTGAGTTGTATTCAACAGGCACAAAATTATTTATTGCAGCTTCAACATCTTCAATTGAATAGAGAGGTTCTTCAGGTATGTGTGTTTTCTTTTTTTTGTTAAGCCATTCAATATCCCTTTTTTGAAGATATGCAGAGTCTTCAAGCATAATTTTACAAAGATCAGTTGTAGCCGATGTAGTATAAATCGGTCCGTTAAAACCATCTTTTACAAGATGAGGAGTGTTTCCACTGTGATCTATATGTGCATGAGATAATATCATTGCATCAATTTCTTTCGGATCAAATTTGAAGTTCTTGTTCTTTTCGTAAGTGTCTTTTCTTCTTCCCTGGAATAAACCGCACTCAAGAAGAATTTTTTTATCATTAATTGTAAGAAGATGCTGCGAGCCAGTGACTGTTTGGGCTCCGCCGAAGAATTGAATTTTCAAGGTGATTTCCTCTTAGATTTGAACAAACGTATAACAAAGATAACTAATAAGATTAAAAGAAACTTAGTTGATCTGACTCAGCTATATTGTCAAAAGATTCTCCAAGCAATATCAATACAGAATCTGCAATAGGCTTTACCTGTTTTTCTATATAGTGGTCGTAATCAATATCTGTATGCTTTAACTCTATTGGAATGGGACCTCGTTTGGTGATGACATAGTAAACCGTTCCACTTGTTTCAGGCAGCATTCGGGCAGCTTTAACGTGCTGTGGAATATTTTTAGTGTATTCATCAACATCTTTCCGCAATCTTTTTCTATATACAAGTTTGTCATCGTACTCACCGGCTTTTACTTTTTTAACTATTTCTCTCAGCCAGTTTTCAATTTCAGCATTGTTAAAAATTCTGTTATAAAGCTCCACCTGAAACTCTTTTGCGAGTCTTGTCCAGTCAGATCGGACAAACTCCATACCTACAAATTCAAGTTTTTCTTCACCGTTTTTGACTAGTAAACCTGCATAGCGTTTCTTTGCACCTGTATCACTTCCTCTTGCAGGAGTTAATATGAACTTCCTGTAATACTTTTCAAATTCTATTTCTAAATATGATTCCAACCCATTTTCTGTCTGAATTTTATTCGTCCAGTATTCGTTCAAGTTATTTGCAATTCCTTGTCCGTTAGCTTCCGCTTTTTCTCCTTCTCCTTCTTTTAATTTGATGAAGAGTGAATCGGTATCGCCATAAATCACTTCGTAACCTTTCTCGGCAAGATATTCTTTGCTGCCGAGTAATAACTTGTGTCCTGTTCCAGTTATTGCCGTTGGCAAATTCGGATGATAAAACCTGCATCCGAACGAACCCATCACACCGTAAAAACTGTTCATTAATATTTTTATAGCCTGGGAAAGCTGTGTATCATTTTTTTTCTTTGCAAGATTTCGTTGTTCTATTAGAGTGTCAATAAACTCTGGCAAGAAGTGCTGCGTTGAAGAAAATTTATATCCGTTGAGAGTTTCTATTGTATCAATGTTTGATTTAAGATTTGAATAAGGGTCAATTTTAAACGTCTGAATAATTGAAGGGTACAGACTTTTGAAATCCAGAACGATAACATCATCATAAATTCCTGGCACGGGATCCATTACGTAACCGCCGGCTGCGTGTTCAGATGTTGGAAGATCCTTTACATTTGATGCAACATATCCCACACGATGAAGTTTTGGCAAAAAGAAATGATCAAATGCAGCGGTCATCATTCCAAGCTCATCCATTAACATTCCTGAAAGTTGCGAACGGCGAATTGAAAGTTCTATCAATCCAGCTTTCTTAAAAATGTTTGTTACGAGTACTGCATCATTCAAATTATATTCAGCCAGTTTTGCTTTATCCTCTGCAAATAATCTTTCGATCTCCTCAACTTTATTTTGATTGGGTGTAATTGTTTTTCCTTCTTCCAGCATTTCTTGTGCAACTGTCTCGAGTCTGTAATCCTCAAAAGTAAAGAATGAAGAGCGCAACGCTACCGGTCCGTCAATAATTACTCTCCCTGTAACCGAAGCAAAATAACCACGCGGTTTTCTCTGGCGCATTGAAACTCTTCCATTAGCTCTTGCTATATCAAAGGGAATCATCAGTTCATTGCACTTGCTTTCAAGAAACATCAAATCGAATCCAATTACATGCCATCCAATAATTATGTCGGGATCTTTTTCTTT
This sequence comes from uncultured Ignavibacteriaceae bacterium, assembly GCA_963768365.1. Taxonomy (GTDB): domain Bacteria; phylum Bacteroidota; class Ignavibacteria; order Ignavibacteriales; family Ignavibacteriaceae; genus IGN2. Next base: position 104,359 of record CAVYHS010000004.1, read on the forward strand.
GAACCAGTTGAGAAAATCCTGAAGGAGTTCTGTCTCATCTTTGCATTCTTCAATGTATTTGTCGCCTTTTATTTTGTCTTGTGAAATAATAAATACTTTCTTCTCTTCTTCTTTGCCTGATAGATGAATTGCAATTGAATAAAGCCGATTACTTTGTGCGCCGGTCTCTATATCAATTGAAGCAACCAGTAATTTTGGTGTGTATTCGCAAGGTTCAATTTTAGGATTTGAAAATGTAGCCAGATTTTTTTGTTGATCGAAGAGACCACTAACCAGTACTTGAGCATTTATAAATCTCTCCATCAAAAATCTTCTTGCAGGATCGATGTCAGACTCAAAAGTTCTGATATGCATTCCCTCTAACTCTTCGGTGGCTGTTTTTAAATCCCGTTGAGTATTGAAGTAAAGTACATCAACTTTTCTTTCTTCGAAATTCTTTAAGTCGACTTCTTTTCTATTGTAGGGCACTGATAAGCTAGAAATAACGGAACTGTTACTAATGAAAAAAACTGGATTGTTCGGAAAAATCATTTCAACAATACCTAAATCATCCGAGGTGCCAACAAATTTTAGTACGTTTTTGCCACGGACATCCTGCCACTCGCCCGTGAGGATAAATACTTTTGCAGATGTGTTTGATGAATCGGGCATTAATAATCCTCAGTGACTTTTTTAAAAACTGTCAGCAAAGATTTTGTAACTTTACCTGGCTCTCCCTGGTTGATCGTCCAGTAATCAATTGAAGTTATAGGAGTGATTTCTTTTGTTGTGCTTGTGATAAAGAATTCATCAAAACTTTTCAGATCATCCTTATTAATAAATTCTTCGCGATAGTCAATTTGAAATTTCTCACAAAATTCCAGAACCACTTTTCTGGTAATACCTTCAAGAATTAATCTTGACTTAGGTGCCGTGAAGACGGTTTCATCTCTAACTGCAAAAAAATTAGTATGCGTTCCTTCAGTAATTAATCCGTCACGTACTAAAATGGCTTCAACCGCATCTTCTTCATTTGCTTTCTGACTTGCCATCACCACAGGAAGCAAGGAAGTAGATTTTATATCACATCTCAGCCAACGGATATCTTCTTGCAGAATTACTTTAACTCCTTTTTCTTGCTCCACGCTATCTTCATTGAATTCTTTAACAGAAATATAAACCGTTGGTGAAATTTTTTGGGTTGGGAAATGATGAGTTCTCGGAATTGCCGCTCCTCGTGTTAACTGAAGATATACTAATGCTTCTCTCTCAATGTTATTTTTTTTGATGAGATCGTAAATGATATTTTCAAACGAGTTAAATTCTTTAAAATCAACACGTATTTCTTTCAGACTTCTTTTTAATCTATCAAGATGATCTTTATATCTGAATAATTTTTTATTGTATGTTCGTATTGACTCATACACTCCATCGGCAAAAAGGAAGCCACGGTCGAACGGAGAAATAGTTGCTTCTTCCAGTGAAAGAATTCTATTGTTTAAGAAAACCAACATGCTTAAAAATACCCAAATTTAGAACTAAACTCGACCTGCTTTGTATCTGAAATGAAATTGGCTGGGTATGTTTATTTCATAAGATCATAATTATCTTACAGAAGTTTAATTACAAAGATTTAATGTAATAAAATGAACATTGAAAATATCCGGGAATATTGTCTGAAGAAAAAAGGTGTAACTGAAGAATTTCCTTTTGATGAAGAGACTCTTGTATTTAAAGTTGCCGGAAAAATTTTTTTACTAGCCTCTTTGGAGACTATTCCTTTGCAAATAAATCTTAAATGCGAACCCGAAAAAGCAATCGAATTGAGAGAAGAGTATGATTCAGTTTTACCTGGATATCATATGAATAAAAAACACTGGAACACAATAATTATAGATGGAACTGTTCCAACCGGGAATCTATTTGAATGGATTGATAACTCTTACAATCTTGTTGTTGCCGGATTAAGAAAATCTGAACGAAATATGCTTTATAAATGATTAAATTGAATCAGAATTAAATGTTTTTTAAAGTCTAGATTATTTATATTTCAACAGGTTTTTTAATTAACTAACCACATAATTATTCTCAAACAAAAACAAATGGAGGTCGTAATGAAAAGACTCTTATTAATATCAGCATTATTCTTTATGGTTTCAGCTGTAGCATTCAGCCAGACACAGGTTTTAAGTGGTACCTGGGGTGCTAGCTCCGATACCAAAGCTTATACACTCAACAAAAATTCAGGTGATAGAACTATTACTATTCAGGTAAACTTCTTGAAACCTTTTGAAAACAAACCAAATGTAGTTTGTGGTATTTCATCAATTGATGTTGATAAAAGTGCTCCTGTTAGATACGCGGTAAAGCCAATATCGGTATCCAGGGACGGATTTACTGTCGAAGTAAAGACATGGGGTGATACAAAGATTAATAGTGTCACAGGTTTCTGGGTTGCTCACTCTGAATAAGAACAAGTTCTGAACATAATTGCGATGCCGTTATCCTGAAAATGGGTGACGGCATTTTTTTATAAGTTTTTACAACAAGCAAAAGGTGTAAAAAACAATCTTTATTATTTAATTATTATTGAATAATTTATCATAGTCAATAAATGAAAAATATTCATCGCGTTAATAAGTCAGCGTATTTTAAGGGATTAAATCATGATGAAGCAGTTAGCAATCGTTACACTACTTTCTTTAATAGCAATTAGCTGTAAAACAAACCCGCCATCCTCACCGGACATTACACCCACAGGTAATATTTCATTAAATATACATGTTGAAAATTCAACAAGATCTTTAGCAGCGAGTAAGGTTGTTTTGATAGAAGATTTTGCTAATGTAAGCTGCAATCCCTGTGTTACTTCTAATAAAATAATTGAGAAGTTTTCAAATGAAACATATGGCAGGAGTAAATTAGTTGTTGTAAAGTTCCCGACGAATTTTCCCGCACCTAATGATCTATTTTATTTAGCAGCAAAACCAATATGTGATTCGCGAATCAGCTATTACAATGTTTTCTTTGCCCCAACAACTATTGTTGATGGAATACTGAGACCAGTTTCTACAGATTCTATTAGTGTAATGGCTGCAATTGATACCAGACTTGCCTTTACACCGAGATTTGAGGTGAACGTAAACGCCAACTTAGAAGGGGATTATATTATTGATGTGAATGTGAAGTTTTTAGACACTACAGGTTTAAATATGAGTGACCTTATAATAAACGCTGTAATTACTGAGACAGATATTGAGTTTGATCAACCACCCGGTTCAAATGGTGAAACAAAGTTTTATGATGTCACCCGGCTTATGTTGCCCTCTAACGAAGGTACTTCGATAAGACAATTAATAGATCAGGGTGAAATATCATATGAGTTTAAAGATGCTCTTCTTTCTTCCTGGAATCTACAAAATATTAATGCTGTGGTTTATATTCAGGATAAAAACGCAAAGGAGATCTTTCAAACCGGCTCTACTTTTGATAATTAGAAATACCCCCATCAAGATTATTATTTCAAAATCGGCATTTATTTGCACTTATAAATAATTTTTGTTGAAACTTTTCTCTCCATTTTGTAGTTTATACCCCCAGAGGGGTAAAATTATAATAATTATTTAAGCGTTGATCCCTTTTTAAAGGTAATTGAATAAAAATCAAACTTTATGGATACTTCAAAATACCTCCCATCTTTCATTCAGATTGGTCTTACCGAGCGAGAAGCTAAAGTTTATATGACACTTCTTAGTGGAAAGATGTTTACAGTTCTCGAACTTCAGGAAGCAGTAAATATTCCCAGGACAAAAATTTATGAGGTTCTGAACAAGCTTGTCAGCAGAAATATCTGTATCGAAAAGAAGCTTGGGAGGAACAAACTTTACGAAGCAGTTGAACCCAAGATTGCGCTTGAACGCATAGTTGATTCGTACAAAAAAGATCTCGAAAGAAAAGAACAGTTAATTGCCCAGGTCTTGGAAGTTTTCACTCCAATTTTTCAAAACAGTAAATCAATTGTTAATCCTCTTGAGTTCATTAATGTGATGAAAGAAAAGGGTCAAATTCATAAAAGATATACTACCTGCGTAAGAAGCACACAGAGAGAAATGTTAACATTCAATAAGGGACCATACGCTTGTGATACTTCTAATCGCCTTGACGAACAGGAAGATGAAGAATTTAAATTGTTAAAAAGAGGTGGTGCCTGTAAAGATATTTATGAATTGAGTGAACTTGAAGAGGTTGATTGGCTTTTAAGTTCAGTGAAAAAATCTATCAAACTCGGGCAGCAGGCAAGAGTTGTAAAAAAACTCCCAATTAAAATGCTAGTTTTTGATCAGGAAAAAGTAATGTTTGCACTTGAACAACCAGTACCAATTTCTAACGAGTTAACTATGATTTATATAGAACACAAGCAGCTTGCGGAAGCCTGCAGCATTTTGTTCTATCATCTTTGGGATCAGGGAGTAGATATTAGTGAAATTGAGAAAGACTCGATAAATAAAATTGAATCTTACTCTTTTATTTCAAACTGAACTTTGATATAAATTTTTATAAAACATATTTAATCTTTGAAATTAGAAAGCTCATTAATTCCCAATAATAATTTGGGTAATCATTTATTAACTATAAATCATTAAACCAATGGAGCTCTTATGAAAAAACTATTACTATTTCTTTTTCTTGTTCCATCGTTATTGATGGCGCAATCGTACTTTGATGTAGATTTTAGTGGATCATTTCCACCCGCAGGTTGGACAATAGATGCCCACGCAACTAATTGGTCTGCTGTTTCAACAAATAATTCAGGTGGAACAGCACCCGAAGCCAGGTTCAACTGGTCTCCACAGTTTACAGGTGATTCGAGGTTAATCAGCCCAGCAACTAATACCACTGGAGCTACAACCGTTACAGTTGAATTTAAATACAACCTGGATCATTACGGTGGTGCGTACACAATTGGTGTTTCTACAAGATCAGGAGGCGGAAGCTGGAATGTGGTATGGTCATTAGTAAATCCAACCGGTTCTATCCCCGCGACAACAGAAGTTGTTACCATTAATAACAGCGACGTAGGTGCAACAGATTTTCAAATTTGCTGGTATTTTTCCGGCAATTCCTACAACTTAAATTATTGGTATCTGGATGATCTGAAGCTTTTTGTACCGCTTGCGCACGATGCAATGGTAAAGGATATTTTGGTTGATGCAACTTATCCTCCGGGAACAAATTTTACTCCGCAAGCAGTACTTAAGAATTTTGGTTTGAATTCAGAAACATTCGATGCAACATGTATTCTCAAAGTTGGTGGAAGCACTGTTTATACTCAGAATTGTGCACCGATAACATTAGCGGCCGGTGCTGAACAGACAGTTTCGTTCCCCGATTATGTTTTAAACGCTGCGAATGATTTATATGAGATAAATGTAACAACAAATCTTGCCGGTGATATGGATCCGGCAAATGATTCAAGAACAGAATACTTTAATACCTATACAACTGCCCGTGAAATGGTTGTTTTAGAAATCGGAACCGGAACATGGTGTGTCTATTGCCCGGGATCGCAGATGGGTGCTGATGACCTTGTAGCCAATGGTTGTGCAGTTGCAGTAGTAGAATATCACAACGGTGATTCTTTTACAAACTCATATTCGAATGCAAGAAATACTTATTACGGCATTTCTGGTTTTCCAACCGCTGTATTTGATGGAGTACAATATTTCGTAGGCGGCAGTAACACACAAAGTATGTATGAAAATTATCTTCCCATTTACCAGGCAAGAAAAGATATTATGTCTGCTTTCTCCGTTGATGTTTTTGGCACCAACTCAGGATTAGATTACAATGTTATTGTAAAATTAAACAGACTTGCAGCTATCCCACCAACGTGGAATAACCTCGTTCTTCATTTCACAGTTACTGAATCCGATATTCCTTTTAACTGGCAAGGACAAACTGAAGTTGACTACGCTGAAAGACTAATGGTTCCTAACGAACTTGGGACGCCGGTTGACTTAATTAATAATTCTTTTATTGAGATTCCTTTGTCATTTACCATGGATGCCAGTTGGGTAATTGCAAATTGTCAGCTCGCAGCATTCATTCAGAACCTGGATACAAAAGAAATTTTGCAAGGTGACAAAGTCTGGACAAGTGATTTGCTGCCTGTTCCGGTTGAACTAGCTTCATTTACTGCAACAGCCATATCTGAAGGCGTTTTACTCAATTGGGTTACAGCTACCGAAATAAACAATCACGGCTTTGAAATAGAAAGATCGGAGGATGGTACGGAGTTTTATACTGTTGCCTTTGTTCAGGGCGCAGGAACATCTACTGAAAACCGAGAATATGTTTATACTGATAATGTTGAATATAAGGGAGGCGAAATTATCTATTACAGATTGAAACAGGTTGATCTGGATGGAAGGGTTGAATACAGCGATATAATTGAAGTTGAATTTGATGTGCCAAGGGATTTTGTTCTGCATCAGAATTATCCTAATCCATTTAATCCATCAACTACGATAAAATACGCCGTTCCCAAAACAAGTCTTGTAAGTATTAAAGTTTATGATTTAACAGGACAGGAAGTTGAAACACTTGTAAACGAAATAAAAGAATCTGGCACATATGAAATTAAATTTGATGCCCGGAATCTCGCTTCCGGAATTTATATTTACAGAATGATTACGGATAACTTTACTTCTGTCAGGAAGTTGAATTTTCTGAAATAATTTGAATGCAATATTTAGATGAAGTGTGGTAAACACACCTCATTTATTTTATAAATAGCTTATTAATCGTAATAGTTTTATATAATAATATCTTATTTGGAGATGATAAGATTACATTTAGTGGTGAAAATCTCGCTTTGGGAGTTTATCTTTATATCACATTTGCTGGAGATTTTTCTTTTGGTAAGGAAGATGAATTTGCTGAAATAATAAATGAAACATAATAGAAATGTATATCAAAATAATTAATCAATTATATAATAAATTAGAGGTAGTTATGAGAATCAAACTACGAAACCTGGCGATTATTGTGAGCATAGTAGTGTTTGCAATGACGTTCTCACAGGATATATTCGCTCAAGCACAAAGAAATCCCGTGTTGGAAGAATGTACAGGCACCTGGTGTCAATGGTGTCCGTGCGGACATGATGTAATGGAACAAATACTTGAAACCATGCCCAATGCCATTATGATTGGATATCATGGACCAGCAGGCAGTAGTGATCCTTGGGATGATTTTCCGGGAAATCAAATAATTAGTTTATTAGGCTTCTCAGGATATCCAACTGCAGTAATAGATAGGACAAGCGCACCAATATCAAGAGGTGCATGGCCGGGCGTGATGAATCAGAGATATACCATTCCTGCAACAGTTAGTATTACCATGGATAAGGTATTCAATAAAGTAACAAGAGAGCTTAATGCTGATATCCATGTAACTGCACTCGAAAATCTTTCAGGAGAATACAAATTAAGTTTCCTTTTATTGGAGGATGGTTTAGTATATCCACAATCAGGAAATGGCTCTTGTCCGGGTAGCAGTGATTATATACATAACCATGTTGTAAGAGCAATGATAAACGGGTCTACTGGTGATGAACTTAACGGAGTGAATCCCTGGAATCAGGGTGAAACAATTACGAAAAATATTCAATATACTGTCCCATCGGTTGTCATTCCGGATAGTTGTGAACTGGTTGCATTTGTCTATAAAGTGGCTTCGCCTCTGTACACGGGGACAATTCAGCAAGGTGAGAAATGGGTTCTTGTATCTCCAGACTATGTGGCCACAATGTCGTCTTCAAGTCCTGATATGATTTCTGAAAACAATATGCCTGCTGATTTTTCTGCTTTCCTATATAATCAGGGTCTTTTAAACGACACTTACAATATCACCGCAATGATAGATGGTCCTCCTGGATGGACAGGTGAGTTTACAACTGAAAACGGAACATTCCAGTTTGGTAATTTAGATTCAGTTCAGGTTGCAGTAGGAGATTCAACAGGAATATCTGTTACCGTTAACCCAAATAGTTTTAATGGTTCAGGAGTAATTACTATCGAGTGTGCATCTAAGAACGATCCTGGAACGATTGTTCAAATAAACTTTAGCCTAGTTACAAACACTGGTGTTCATCTTCTAGTTGTTGATGCAACAGGTGAAGGACTTTCCTCAAACGTTTCAAATGCACTTGATGGTTTTTATGAAGGAAGATACGGCGTTGTTTCAAGATCCGCTTTTCAAACCCCAGGATTGGATCTATCTTACTTTACAATGATCAGCTGGTCTGCAGGGAACTCTTTACCAGCATTCTATCAGGAAGAAGTAAATTACCTGCAAAACTATCTTGACCAAGGCGGTAATCTCCTTATCAATGGACAAAACATTGGTTCAGATATATTTGAAGCGGGTGGACAAAGTCAATTTGCACAGAGCTTTTTTAACAATTACTTGCATTCAAATTACATTGCAGATTCAGGCCCCAGTTTCTTCTTTACCGGATATACTGGTGATCCTATTACGGATGGGATCGTGTTCCCGCTAAATGCTGTATACACAAGATCTCCTGATGAAATTTCTCCGTTTGATGCAAACTCAAATCCCATCATAAAGTTTGGATCAGGACCTTCAATTAATTCTGTTAAGGCAGATGATGGGAATAACAAAGTAGTTTATTTTGGTATTGGCCTCGAACAAATTGATGATGTAAATATAATAGATTCTCTTGTTGCCAGGTCAGTTCGTTGGTTAACAGAAGGAATAGTACTCGGTAATCCTGTCGAGGGAACAGTTCCGACAGAATATACTCTTGAACAGAACTACCCGAATCCATTCAACCCTGCAACAACTATTTCTTACTCAATTCCAAAAGAATCACAAGTAAGTTTAGTAATTTATGATATAATGGGCAGGCAGGTGGCTGAACTTGTAAACAATAAACAATCCGCGGGCTCATATAATATTCAGTTCGATGCCTCTTCTGTGGCTTCAGGAACTTATTTTTATAAGTTGACCGCCGGCGAATTTATTTCAGTAAAGAAAATGGTTCTGCTTAAGTAATAAAATTCATTAAAGGTGCATCTTAGGGTGTACCTTTTATTTATTTAATTTGTTTTTATGATATAAAAAATTTTTAGGTTTTTGTATGAAATATTCCTTTAAAAAATCCTTACTACTAATTTTATTCTTTATAACTCCTGTAACCTTTGCTCAGGAAATTCAAATCATCACTCACGGATTGACTAAGTACGAACCAGTTGGTACACTGGAAATTATCTTAGAATTTGAGGTGGTTAATATTTCTAATTTCGAACAAACGGTGTTTGAGGTTCGAACAATAAATGATCTTCCCTCCGGATGGTCATCTTCTTTGTGTTTTGGGGAATTATGTTTTCCACCGGATATGGATAGTGTAGCAACCTCTCCACCATTTCCAGAACCTCCCCTTCAACCGGGGGATACCTTGATTACTTCTCTACACGTTTTTACTGATCAAGTTTCAATTGGAACTGCTCATGTCCAAATACAGGTTGGCACTTTTCGTAATCCAGAAGATAGATTTGTGCTTGATTTTACAGCAACGACAGATCCAACTGTTAGCGTAAATGAAAGTAATCATCTTAATACGTACTATCTCTCTCAAAATTATCCCAATCCTTTTAACCCATCAACAAGAATAAGTTATAATGTTGGTGAACCCGGACAGGTTCAGCTAAAGATTTATAACATTCTTGGTGTAGAGGTTGCAACTCTCGTAAATGAACAGCAGAATTCCGGTAATTATACAGTAGGTTTCGATGCTGCAAGACTTTCCAGCGGAGTTTATTTCTATTCATTGTCAGTAAACAATTTTACTCAAACCAGAAAAATGATTTTGGAGAAATAAATGAAAATTGTCTTAATTCTTATTTCGATAGCGGTCTTTTCCTTTTCCTCGTTTTCGCAGGATGACTCAGGGGGAATACGTAAAGGACCTGACTTCACATTAGAAAATCTTGATGGAGATGAGGTAGAACTAAACCAGGAAGTTGGCGATGGACCGATATTACTGAGCTTTTGGGCTACCTGGTGCAAACCATGTCTCGAAGAATTGAATGAATACAAAAAGATATATAGTGAATACAAAGATAAAGGTTTCAAGATGTTTGCTATTTCAACCGATGACGAAAATTCAGTAGCAAAGGTGAAACCATTTGTTAAATCGAAGGGGTATAATTTCCCTGTTTTACTTGATACCAATTCAGATGCTGTCAGGTTGTATTATGCACAATCAATTCCTTACTCTGTTATCCTAGACAAGAAAGGGATGATAATTTATTCTCATCTTGGGTATATGAAAGGTGATGAAGTTAAGGTTAAGCAAATTATAGCATCAGAGATAAATAAAAACGAATAGACTGTCTTGTGGCAATAAATCTTTGCAGGACATTTTTTTAAACAATTTATAAGTTTCAGATTAACAAGGCAGTCTATTAATTATAGGTTTATATTGAACTATTCTTATACAGAAGATTTCCTCAATATGCTCTTTATACTTTCAAATCATATTCATCCAATAAATTCTCTTCTTTTAATAAAATGAAAAAAACATTTTACAGTAATTTTGTAGTTTTTATTGTTTTATCACTAATTAATATTTCACCCATATATCCACAAACTGAATCACCCAGGATTACCTGGCCGCAGGGATTAGGATTTGCCAACCAGCTTGAATATTCATATAACGTTGATGGAGATTTTGATATATTGGAAAACTGGCTGAACCTTGATTACTTCCAGGGAATTTTTTCTGCCGGATTAAGACTGGAAGTTTTTGAACCTAACGATCCTGATCCTTCAATCAGTCGTGGTAAAGAAAGATTTGCTGAAATTGATTACAAGTATATCCAGGCTAATATCGGTGACAAAAAGGAAGGGCTTGAAATTATAGGTGGTAATTACTATACCTTGTTTGGAAGAGGAATGGTCCTGAATAGTTATGAAGACAGAGCCATCAGGGTTGATAACAACTTGCTCGGTGTTAAAGTAACAGGAAAGTATGCAGGTATTATTTTAACCGGCCTTTCCGGAATGGCCGCTAACTTCAGAAATGAGCGAAAAGATATCCTTCACGCGGTGGACCTGGAATACAGAAACTGGAAACCAATTAAAATTGGAGCTACTGTTGCTTCAAACCTTCCTGAGTCGGATGAAATAGCCAGAACAACAATGGCTTCAGTAAGACTCTTACCGAGCTTCTGGAATATTGATATGTATGCCGAATACACAGCTAAGTTTAATGAAGACATTCTTCAGAATAATTTGAATGGCTCGGGATCAATTATTGGCGAGGGTTTCTATGGCAATATGAATTTTTATTTCGGGTCTTTCTCTTTGCTTGGTGAATATAAATATTATGATAACTTTGCCTTTTACTCGCAGGATGGAACAATTTTTTATAACAAACCTCCTTCAGTAAGGATGGAGTATACTTACATTTTACCGAACAGGCATCCTTCACCATTAAATGCAGATAATGAAACCGGGTTTCAAATTGTTGGAGGATATAATTTAGACGATGACACATATTTTACTGCGGGATATTCTTTAACAAATACTCTACCTTCCACTTCATATTACCAACGAGTCATTCAAACCTCGCTTCCAATTTTTACACAGCTTGAAGAATTATATTTAACAGGCCAGCGGGACTGGGATGACTTTACTCTGATTGCAGCATTTGCGTACAATCAGGAACTCTCAACAAACACGGAGAACATTACCCCTATTCTTGAGAGCAGATTTTATTTTGATGAAGTGAACACTATAAAAGTTATTCTGGAACATCAGCATGTAATGGACAAATCCACTACTGAAGAATATTACACCGATGTTGTCGCATTAGAATATTTAAGATCACCTAATTTCAGCGTTGCATTGGTGACTGAAATGCAAACCACCGAACCAGAAACTGATAATATCATTAGAAAGTTTTACGGATTTATTCAAAGCACTTATAAAATTGGCGGCTATGCTGACATTAGCCTACTTATCGGCTCACGACAAGCAGGAAATATTTGTATTGGCGGAGTATGCAGATACGAACCCGAGTTTAAAGGTGTGGAGTTAAAATTATTAACGAGGTTATAGTAAAAAAACTGTCTGATATCAGTAATTTTTGAACGAAATGAGGAAATACTTAAAAAGTATTTTTCCTAAAAATAAGTTGACTTTGTTAATAATTTTTATAAGGTTACTACCTGAAAAATAAATTCTAATCATAAATGGAGGTATATGACATACTTTTACACTTTTCTCAAAACTAATTTTTCATTCAATTTCTCATTTTACGGGTTGTAATATTTTACTGCGAATATCATGATTCGGCAGTAATTAATATTCAGTCATACTTACAATAAATCTTGTAAGTGGAGTAATTATATGAATAAATCAATACATAGTAAAACGAAAAAACTAATTCATCACCATTATTCACATATTTAGGAGAGAGTTATGAATAGAATTATCACTATTCTCTTTTTACTCCTGCTCTTGCCTGCAATGGCACTGGCCCAAGGAAAATTAAGAGGCCAGATCACAGATCAGGAAACGGGTGAGCCACTAATTGGAGCCAATGTAATAATAGTAGGGACTTCACAGGGTGCCGCCACAGATCTAAACGGTGAGTACATAATTCTTAACCTTATTCCGGATGTTTACGAGGTTAAGGCTTCCTACATCGGCTATCAGTCCAAAACTATTTCCAATGTTCGAATAAATATTGGTCTTACCACTGGACTTGATTTCAAGCTGGCACTTGAAGGTATTCAGGTTGGCACAGTCGAAGTCGTGGCCGAGAAACCATTGGTAAATAAATACAATACCAATGCAAACAGAATTACAACAAGCGATGATATTGAAGCTCTACCCATCAGAGGCGTAGACAATATTCTTGCAGTTACCCCGGGCGTTGTCCTCCAGGATAACGAGATATTTATCCGTGGTGGCCGACAAGATGAAGTTGGATTTTATCTTGAGGGTTCGAATATCACTGATCCGGTGGCTGGCGGTCGCCAGGTTACATTGGTTCAGGATGCACTTGAAGAAATCAGCGTGCAGTCAGGCGGTTATAATGCTGAGTACGGAAATGCCAATTCAGGTATTATTCGTCAACAGATTAAATCCGGAACGCCGAACTGGAAATTTTCTTTAGAATTTATTACAGACAACGTTGGATTTAACAGTTCAGATGATCGCTATACTGGCGCGCAAAATTGGGGATCTTCCGCTTATTGGTTTGGATACAATGAATCAATTTTCACTTTAAGCGGACCTCTTGGAACTCCACAAATTAAATTCTTTGGGTTGTTCAATTATAATTTTATAAATGATGTCACTCCTCAGAACTTGCCCGGGATTAATCTGGGAGAAATAACAGATCCTGCTACCGGTACTACTATCGATCTTACATATCCCGCAGGTGCAAGACCAAATAGCTGGGCTCAGAATTATACCGGAACAGCTTCATTTACATTCGATTATAATCCTTCAATTTTCAGATTAATTGGAACTTATACAACCGGTACAGCTCCTAATCCGTGGTCGGCAACAAGGGATCTTAACCAGGTTGGTAACTTGCAGAATACTATAAGAACAGAAATGACGGAACTACAAGATGGTGCTGTTAGTTTAAAATACACACAGCTGTTTACTTCGAGTTCATTTCTTGAAGCAAGCGTTGGTTGGTCATTCAACAAATTTAAAAGATATGATCCATTCCTTAAAGATGATTGGCTGTCTTATGGTGATGGTGCAGCAAATGAAGCTATCCTTGGTGCCGATGGACAGCCATTGTTTGACTGGCCCTATGATCCTGCAACTGGTGCCAATAGGTATGATACACCGTTAGCAGAGAATTTATTTAACTTTAAATTTTTCCCGTATGGTGCTGCGATTGCTGCTTATCAGCAAACTGAACGTCAGAACTGGAATTTTAATTTAGCTTATACGGACTCAGATAAATAAAGAGCATAACTTTAAAGCAGGCGGTGAATACCAGTTTTATGACATTGCAAATTGGTCTTTGGGAAATGAACCAATTTTGAAACTTCCTTCCAAAATTGCACGAAAATCCAGAAGCAATAGATACTTTAATCAGAAGGGATGGTGTAAATAACTTCGGTTATAATCCTCTAGGTGAAAAAACCAATGATGGTCTTCCTGATTATGAGCAATCAAGAAAACCAAATTTCCTTGGAATATATGCTCAGGATAGGATTGAATGGAATGACCTTATTATTAATGTTGGATTACGATATGATCGAATTGATATTGCTAACTATGCCCCTATTGATCTTACAAGACCGGAACTAACGTGGGATCAGGTAACCAACGATGTAATTCCTAGCAGGAGTTGTTAAAACAGAAGCAAATGATTATTTAGTCCCCTCGTTTGGGATTCTCATTCCCGGTAACAGATCAAACTATATTTCACGCACAGTGGGGTAAGTTTGTTCAGCAATCTCGTTTGAGAGATGTTTACCAGGGATTAAATGCTACTGGTGTACAATATTGGCGGTGGCTTCTTTATCCTGCACCAGTTGGATTTGATGTGGAACCAACTAGAACAACCCAGTATGAGGTTGGTTTCACTCAGCAGATTGGTGAATTTGCATCTTTTGATATAACCGGCTTCTATAAAGATATAACTGATCAGATAACTTATCAGCAAATTACTTGTGGCTGAAGGATCTCCATTTGGTAACTATTATATATTAGGTAATGGTGACGTTGCAACAATAAAAGGCATTGAGATTGCATTATAATATGCGTAGAGTTGAAAGATTTAAAGCTGATGGAAATATCATCTTTCACAGATGCAGAAGGAACAGGATCTTTCCCTAACTCAACAGAGGTATTGTCGGAGCTCCATTGGATCCACTTCTTGACTCCGTCAGGTTTTACACCGTTTATATTAGCCCGCTTGAATTATAACCAGGCGTCAGAGCATCTATTAATCTTGATTATCGTTGGGGTAAAGGAGACGGCGGACCGGTATTACAGCAATTGGGTATTACCTTCCTTGAGCAATTATTCAAGTGGTCATCCTTTTACACGAGGTACAGGGTTCTGGAAATCTTGAAGGCGATGCAAGATTCAGACAACCATTGGAACCTTTAAATAATTCTACAACTCCTTCAACCTTCCAGGTTGATATGAGACTTGATAAAACTTTTGATATTGCAGATTTGTTTAATCTCAATATTTATTTCTATGTTATAAATCTGTTTGATACTGAAAATATTCAAAATGTATTTCTGAGAACAGGAGCTGCAGATGATGATGGTTATCTAGGTGATCCAAATCAGGGTGGAAAACAGATTGCTACTTTCGGACCGGATTATGCAGCAGTTTATAGAGCATTAAACTTAGATTACCATCAGGATTGGTATAATGCAACAACTGGTGCAGCTTATACAACTCAGCCGGTATTTACGGACCGCCAAGACAGATCAGGTTCGGTATACGTTTAGAATATTAATAATTTCAACCTGATGAATAAAAAAAGGAGTTTATAATATGAATTCAAAAACAATAAAATTCATTTTACTGCTCTTACTTGGAATTCTCTTTACCTTAAGCAACATTTACGCTGAAGGTGGAGACAAGGGTAAGAATGGTAATACGTTAGAAAAGCCTGGTAGTCCTATCAGAGCTTATATGAATATCAATTTTATATCAACACTTATTAAAAATGACTGGTGTCTCCGATATCAATATCGGTCAGGATGCATCCGGACTCATTTATCCCAAAGGCAGTGGTAAAACTGCAGTATACCATTCGGGATTTCTTTGGGGTGCAGCTAATGTTAATGACCCGTTAGATAATGATCCACACGTAGGTGGTACAGTCTACCGGAAGGATTACAAGGTGGTTGGATTGATGGCTCTGGAACTGTAGATTCTGATGAATAGTGATCCAAGAGTCAGAATATACAGAGTTCGTCCCGATACTTATCCGGGTGGACCATACGTGTAGATCTTTCCGCTGAAGCTGCGGATGAAGTAAAATCTGAATCGGATGTTAGAGCCCAATACGAATTGACTGGATAGAATGGCCAGCTGATTTAGGTGCTCCATATGATGATGTTGATGGAAATGGATCTTACGATCCTACTGTTGATATTCCAGGTGTTTCAGGTGCAAGCCAGACAATTTGGTTTGTAGCAAATGACCAGGCGTCTGAGTAGAACAAACTTTATGTATGGAACTTGATCCGATGGGAATAGAAATGCAGGCAACTTTCTGGGCTTATGCTCAGACAGGTGCTCTTGGTAATATGTTCTTTAGAAGATATTTTATCATAAATAAAACCGATATTTTAGGGATCCAAGAACATTTCGATATATGTATGTTTCAATGTGGTCAGATCCTGACGTTGGAGATTCAGGAGATGACTTTGCAGGCTGTGATACGTTGCTTAGTGTTTCTTATGCTTATAACGGTCAAGGGGCAAGATGCAATTTACGGCGGTGTTACTCCTGCAGTTGGATTCGACTTTTTCCAGGGACCTAAAGTTGTTGGAAATGCTGGTGAAGATTTAAATAAGAATGGTGTTGATGATGCTGAAGATTTTGCGATTTTTAAGAACCAGAGGATTGGTCCTGGATTTATTAATCTCCCAATGACAGCAGCATATTACTATATCAACCAGGATCCTACACTAACAGACCCTGTTCAGGGCTCTTATTCTGAAGGTGCTGTAAGATGGTATCGCTTTATGCAAGGAAGAATTGGACTCACAAACGAACCATTCATTGATCCGAATACAGGTTTAGCAGACATCATTTACTTTACCAGGTGATCCGGTTACCAGATCAGGCTGGATAGATGGTCAGCAGTTTGGATACGGTGATAGAAGAATAGGAATGGCTTCCGGTCCATTCAATATGGCACCGGGAGATACACAGGAAGTTGTAGTTGCGGAAATTGTGGCAGGTGCTGTTACCGGCGTTGATCGTCTTTCAGCAGTTTCTCTTATGAAATTCTACGATCAGATTGCCCAGGTAGCATACGATAGCTTCTTTGATCTGCCAACACCTCCACCATCACCCAGTGTAACTGCTGCAGAACTTGACGGACAAATAGTACTTGATTGGTCGAAGGATAATGCAAAGTGCTAGGTTAACTGAAAACTCAGATGCTAAAGGATATACTTTCCAGGGATATAATGTCTATCAATTGCCTACTGCTTCTTCTTCGCCAAGTGAAGGTATTAGAATTGCAACCTATGACATTATTGATGGTATTGGAAAGATATATCGATCTTGTATTTGATCCGACAACAGGTTCAGTAGTTGCACTACCGGTTCAATTTGGAAACGATGTTGGAATAAAAAGATTTATATCAATAACCGAAGATGCTATAAACCAAGGACCATTAATAAATGGAATCAGGTATTATTTTGCAGTTACTGCTTATAACTATAATCCAGAATTTGGAATTGTTCCAAACAACCTGGAAAACCCGTTTAGCATTTTCACACTTATTCCTCAAAGCAATAATCCTGGTGTTACTTACGGTGAAGAAATGGTTCTGAGACTGGAAATTACACATGTTGGAACTGCTGATGGAATTGTGACAGCTACTATAGTTGATCCAACAGCTACAACAGGAAATGATTATCAAGTGTTTTTCTCATCACAACAGCAAATTAGAAATGAAGATGGAGATTGGGTTCCTGGTGGAACGGTATTGAGGAAATATAACCCGAACGACCCGGATACTTTAACCGGAACTACAATTGATATTGCCGCCGTATATGGCCCCAATTCAGCTTCTATTGATCTTAACTTTCACTTAGATGTAGTTCACCATTATTATGGTTGGGTTGATGGAGTAACATTAGAATTTCCCTGCAGGGACAATCATTGTAGATGTTCCTCCGTTCACAGCAGGCGGTGGAGATCCCGAAATTGTAATTCTTGGATAATGGTGGTGCTAATCCAACTGTGAATTTGGGTGTTGTAGATGCTTGGCCTCCTGACACAGGAAACGGTATTTTCCATGAAGGCGGTGAAGATTGGGTTGTTAGGGTAAGTTCTGAAACTCCACTACCACTTTCAGTTGATTGGACTGCATTCGATGACGGATATGCCGGCGGCGGTGACCCTGAAACAGGAACTACAATTGTTAATGGAATTGGTTTTGAATCAAGAACTGCAGAATTGTGGAATCTTAGAAACACTACAACAGGAGCTTTGACGCTGGAAAACCAATCCGCATTTGGTGGAACAGATCGTTGGCCTCCTCGGGATGATCTGCCCGAATCCGCAATAGATATTGGTTTAGATGCTATGCCGATTGTAGATGGATTCCAGATGAATGTTGATGTTGGTTTTGTGGCTCCAATAAACTTCTTCTCAGTAGATCTTAGTTGAGGACCCAACAAATACAACAACATTGAGCAGCAATAGTAACAGTGATAATCTCGATATACAGAATTATACAATATTTGGTGGAGTTATCAGCAGTAAGGCAATCGATAACTTTGGTGTAGGTACAAATGAACTTGCTGATTTGCAGCAGGATTATGAATACCGGTTTACAGGTGTTTATGAAGAAACCTCTACTGGAATTTTTGAAGTTACAAGCGGTGGCCAAATTGCAACTGTGTTCAGAATGATAAGTGGTGGAGCACTGGCAGACCATCCTCTTAATCCAAGTCCCGGGACTGCAGAGCCATTCTTAATCAGAATTCCATTTGAGGTATGGAATGTAGATGATCCGGAAAATCCATACCAGGTTAACATGACATTCAGAGATCGTGAGCGTGATGGTACTGAGAGACCATTCTATGCATGGAATCCTGTTCAAAGAATGTACGCAATAATAGTTAACTCTCCATATGATGAAAACCAGGTTATTCAGGTTGATGGTGGACCAGATCAGTTTAATGATCCTGCAACCTGGGTTACAGTTCATTATGGTACTAATTATGGTCTTGGTGCAGTTGTAAAGATAACTTATGCAAATCCAATTGTTATTGGCACTGATACCTATTCATTTGGCACCACAGCTCCAGCTTTCTCCAACGATTTAGCCAAGGATCAGGTAGATCAAGATCAATGTTTTCCCGAATCCATATTATGGTGTTAATACGGAAGAGCTAAACAAATACAATCGTTTTGTAACCTTTACCCATTTACCGGCAGAAGCAAAGGTTAGAATCTTCAACCTTGCTGGTGTGTTGGTAAGAACAATTGATAAGCAAGATGAAGGTCAATTTGCGAGATGGGATCTTGCAAATGAGAATGGTTTGCCGGTCGCAAGCGGGTTGTATATAGCATACATTGAATTACCCGAACTTGGCACGACGAAGATACTTAAACTGGCAATCATTCAGGAACAGCAAATTCTTGATAGATTTTAACATTAAGTAAAAGTTTAAAGCAAGGAGTAAAAATGAAAAAAATATTTAAGTTAATTTCGGTTTTCATCCTTCTGGTTGGCAGTAAGTAGTGTTTTTGCCGGTGGAGGAAAACGTACAGGTACAGCCGGTGCATCCGAGCTGTTAATTCCTGTTGGTCCCCGTGGTATAGCCATGGGTGAATCTAATCTTGTAACAGCTTCAGGAATTGAAGCATTATTCTGGAATCCTGCAGGTGTATCTCATATGACTAACAATGCAGATTTGCTGTTCTCTTATATGGATTACATTGCAGATATAGGTGTTCAATACGGTGCAGTTGCGGCTAACTTCGAAGGTTTCGGCACTATTTCCTTTGCCGTCAAATCATTGTCGGTTGGAGACATACTTGTTACAACAACAATTAATCCTGATGGAACCGGAGAAACATTTTCTCCATCAATGGTCACAGCAGGATTATCCTATTCAAGAATGCTGACTGATGCAATATCAGTTGGTTTAACTGCAAATTTTGTTAGTGAAAGAATAGCAGATGTTAGTGCAACTGGCGTGGCATTTGATTTCGGCGTTATCTACCAAAATCTGGCAGACATCAATGGATTAAGTATAGGTGTCGTTCTTAAAAACCTTGGAACCGAGATGAAATTTGACGGTTCAGGGTTATTACAGTTTGGACAGATAAACGAAGTCAATCGTAACCCATCTTATTATAAGGTTGATGCAGCCGCATTTGAAATGCCATTCAACTTTCAATTAGCTGCTGGCTATAAAAAACCTCTTGATAAACTTAATTCACTTGAGGTTACAGGTATATATATGAATAATAACTTCTCACCTGACGAATGGAAATTAGGAGCTGAATATGGTTATAATAACATGTTCTTTGTAAGAGCAGGTTACCAGTTCGCTTCCAATGCCGGAGATAGTTTTGGTGAGAGTAATTATTTATATGGTTTCACTGCCGGAGCTGGTTTTAATTATAACGTTGAAGGATTTAGTGTAAAAGTTGACTATGCTTACAGGTATGCTCAATTCTTCGATGGTAGTAACGTATTTGCTCTTACATTAGGATTCTAACAAATTCCTCGCTTAAGAGTAGATTAAATCTTCTGTTTACCGTGCGACTCATTGAGTCGCACGGGATTATTTTTTTCAAATCTTAAAAACCAACCAATAATTATACGGATGAGTAAGTTTTAATCACATTTCTAATGCAAGTTTAGGAGAGGCGAATCCAGGCGTAGAAAGTCTTGCGATTACATTTCAGCCGCCTGTTTTTTGGGTGAATTATTTCAGCGAACGAGATGTGGATCTCATTAAATAAATATTAGCTGCCAGCCGTCCTGCCACTAAAGCAATTGTTGCAGCTACCGCGCCCACCAGATCTAAATAGCTTATGAGAATAAGGAGCGTAACTACTATTATTAAAAATTCGGTAGTTGTTCCCAGCGTGACAGGCTTAGTGTTTTTATCTGCAACTAATATTCCTCTTTGAACACTTATTAAAACTGTTAATGCAGGAAAGAAAAACATAATCATCAAAGGTAGTTGAGCAAACTCTGAAAGCGATTCACTTAAACCTGAAACAGTTACAAACCAAAAATCTGCAAGAGGTGTAAAAGCAAATAAACCTAAAACAGCAACGAGAATTATGGATAGGATTGTTGCAAATTTTAATAATGGCTTGAGTCCTTCTTTCTTTTCACCCATAAGTGCAATTATAACTTCCTGATAGGACAAACCGAGCGCTCTGAAAATAAACACAAATGATGTAACAACGGGGAGGACTGCAAGAGATTCAAGAGCCATTCTGCTTTGCCCCACGAAAAAAATAACCAGTGGCTGAACACCCAAACCAATTAGTGAAGTCAGGGCAAGAGGATAATAGAACCTGTGAATTTCTTTGTAAGTCAGTGGTTGTGCTGAAGCGGAATCATCAGATTTAATTTTCTTAACGGTTTCTAGTACCATAAATCTAACTGCTATTGCTTCCATTATTACAGCAAAAGATAGAGATGCTGCTCCAACAACTACTCCTTCAACAATTCCCGAAAAGTAATAGCAAAGCTGCACAAACCAGACATGGATAATAACCGGACTATCGTTCCATACGCGACTCTTCTGGTTAAGTTATTTTTAATTAGTAATCCCTGGTAGAAACGCCGGTAGCCAATTGCTACCAGGCCACGGAATTAAAATTATTGTTGCAATGTGTGTAAGTCTTGAAACTTCACCAGGCAAACCAATCAAGCCTTCGGTTATAAAATAAAAAATCTGGGGTGTTACAAGTATCAGCATTATCAAAGTAATCAAACCGTTAGCTGCATAAGTAAAGTTTCTTAGCTTGTAAAAAGATTGACTATCCTTTACTAAAGTAATTGACGCACTCATTATCATAATGATCGGTGCTTCAATGATCAAAGCAAGAGAGTAGGCAACACCATAAGCAGCAAGATTAAATTTTGGTTCTGTAGAGCGTGCAATAAGTGCTGCAAGAAATGGTCCTTCGATAGACATCATAATCCAAGTTGCAGCTAAAGGCAGCCAGAAGTAAAAAATTTTCTTATATGTGAGTTGTGTTGAAGTGTCAGTCACCAATAAAGAGAATTTTGTTCAAATCAAAGTTAATCATATTTAAAGTTATTTATTTTAGTCAGAGGAAGTTGAGTTAAATCAAAACACTATTTAAGTTTGTAGTAAAGGAGGAAAATTTTATGAAGCAATTTATTATTGGGTTATCATTAATTTTTTCAATCTTTTTCCTTAATTGTTCTGAAAACAAAAAGGAAGTCAGTGAAGACCAGGTAATTGCTATGAGAGCAACTGCAGTAGATTTTATGAAGGATTTGAAAAGTATTCTTATTAAACAGATACAAACGAACGGAGTGTTAGAGGCAGTATCTGTTTGTTCTGATACTGCCCAGGTTCTTACCAATAATTTTGGTGTTGGAAGAGGTCTCTATATTAGAAGAGTCTCTTTGAAGAACAGGAATCCAAATAACTTTCCTGATGATTTTGAACAAAGAATTTTGAATCAGTTTAAATTGCTGCACCAAAACAATGAACTGAATAGCGAAACTGAATATGCAGAAATTGTGGTCGAAGGTGATTACAAATACTTGCGCTATCTCAAACCAATAATTATGCAGGCTGAATGTCTTAATTGTCATGGTAGTCAAACAGAGATAATGCCGGACGTAAGAAATCTCATTGCACAGAATTATCCTGATGATAAAGCTTTCGAATATAAATTAGGGGATCTTCGCGGTGCAGTTTCTATTAAGCAAGCAATAGAATAAAAAAAGGCGATCTCTTTTTAAGACCGCCATAGATTTTACAAAATGTAATTTAGTTTACTTTAATAATACCATTTTATTTGTACTAATATAATTATTTGCCTGTAAAGTATAGAAATACACTCCGCTTGGCAAATTAGATGCTTCAAAGGTTACTTTATATACGCCTGCTTGCATCTGCTCATTTACAAGAGTTGTAATTTCTTTACCGAGCAAATCGAATACTCTCAATGTAATTAAGCTTGCTTCCGGAACTTTAAATTCAATTTCAGTCGATGGATTAAATGGATTTGGATAATTTTGAGAAAGATGATATTCCTCTGGAATTTCAGAATTTTCTGTTTCAATACCACTTGGAGGAATAATTGAAAAAGATGCATTACTTGTATCAATTATTGAAGGA
The DNA here is from genome assembly GCA_963768365.1 of uncultured Ignavibacteriaceae bacterium. Classification (GTDB taxonomy): domain Bacteria; phylum Bacteroidota; class Ignavibacteria; order Ignavibacteriales; family Ignavibacteriaceae; genus IGN2. Next base: position 127,464 of record CAVYHS010000004.1, read on the forward strand.
TCATTAACACTTGTGATTATAATCTTGTAAGATGTATCTGGAGTAAGGTTAGTTGGAATCAACCATCTAAATGCGCTGGGATTTCCAAAAGTGGTATCGATTGATAAAATATTCTGCTGCCCCTGAAGGAGATCAAGTCTAACCGAATCAGTAATGTTTGTTTCCCATCTAATAATATACTCTGAGCCCATAGACCAGGCTTCTCCACCATTTGGTGAATTCATTGTTACAAATGCGTCAGTCACTTCAAAACTCCAAATAATAGACCAAGGGCTCATTTCTGAACCCAAAATTGAACGAACACGCCAGAAATAAATAGAGTGATTTACTAGATTTTCCAAGATAAAGAATGAAGAATTTAATGTTGTATCAATTAGTGCATCACTAAATAGGCTGTCAGAAAAAACCTGCAGTTGAAATAATTCATAATAACCTTGGCCAGTCCATCGTAGTGCTAATGAATCAAGGGGAAGAACTTTTTTATTATTTGATGGCTCATACGGTATTGGGATGTTAGCAGTCAATACATCATCCGTTTCTCCAAACACAATCTCACCGAAGCTTGAGGTGGTGGCAATTAGTTGATTTAACAAACTATCGTATGTAGTTGGCAGCATTGTAAACGTCCCCTGATTAGGAAATTCTCTTATGAAGAAAGATGTTGTCTCAGGGTATTTAATTTCCGGATACTTCGATAGATTGATTTTAATTTCTGAGGTATGCGTGAAGATTCCAATATTTTCATATAAAATTGAAACAGGGTACACCACAGTTACATCTTCATTAAATTCAGCTTGAACCGGGCCAAAGGGCAGCCTTGTAACTGTGGCTTCGTTGTAGCCATAAGCTGTCAGCTCTATATACTTAATTGCTACATCAGTATAGATAGAGTTTAAAGTATCATTAAAAGTATAAGTAAATCCCTCTATCAAATCGAAATGTGTAACTGATGGTCTTTTAATTAATTCTTTCCATGGCAATTTGTATGCTCTATAAGCTAATATACCATTAGGTAATGAAAGCTCGAGCGCGATCGATCCATCTGGATGATATTCAACGACATTACGTCTTACATTTTGGGGATCTGGAACTCCATAGCCGATAAACCAACCGCCGTTAGGAAGCAGTTGAGCATTTCCTGCAGTTCTACAGAAAATATTTCCGTTTGGATACCTAACTTCTGAAACTAAAGTTGCAACCTTATTTACTTCATCCAGAGCATATTCAACACCACGTGAATAAGGTGGTTGATGGAACTCACCATTGTCAAATAATGAAATATTTCCGTTTGGAAGTCTGCGAATATTGTGCTGACGAGCGTGATAGTATGGTGCATTTTCTTCATGTTCCCCGACATATAAAAATTCACCCCGCGGTGAACCCATCCTCCACAATATTTCACCAGTCGCCCTGCTAATTTTCATTATTTCACTGTGATTTCTAAAGGATGCAAGTATATTTCCATCGTCGTCAACATCAAAAGCATTGAGAGTACTGTAATTAATTCTACTTGCAGTCAAATCTAAATCACTGTCTGTAATTGGAATATAATCGATATTTCGCCATTCAAATACTACATTCCTATCCTTATCCTGTTCCTGAATCACATTTATAACCAAGGAACAATTTGTTTGACCACCCGGTACTATCGTGCTCATGTCAAAAATAATTGTGTGATACGACATCATCATAACATGTCCGTTTGGAAGCATCAGGAATTCGTGGAAATCAGTAACGTAACCGTTTTTCATTTTAAAACTGTCTACAACAGCAAGTGTGGTGTCTAGAACGATGTGCTGCAATTCCTCACCCGGACCGGGGACATTACCCGCGAAGTTACCTAATGCATAGGACAGCAGACCATTTGGTTGAATTCTGAAATCGTAAGGAGCACCATTAACTCTTACTGAGTCTACGATATGTCCAACGTTGTCAAGTATAAAAATAAAATTACCATATTGATGCGGTAAATTACGGTCCCAGGTTGCCATAAATATATATCCGGCACTTGGATTATTAAGAGAATCAATTGTAATAGGCGGTGCAGGCAGTGTATCTAAAAAAAAGTTTTCTCCTACGGGATTATTAATAAGGTTTTGCATAACTGTTATATCTTTATCGAACACCCCATCATAAATCTGTATTATTCCTTCAGTTTCAGTTTTGAAACTAAAAGCATATTCGGGTACTTCAGAGTTTGTAATTGTCTTTAATCCTCTTTGAACTGAAACATTTACAACCTCATTATACTGAAATGGTTTGTGCGGATTAAAAATAATAGTTTGCTCATCATCTGTTAATAGAAATTCACCAGTATGAATTCCACTTAAAGAGCCGACAACGGTAATTAAATTCTGGATGATAGTTGATTCCTGCAATTTATTCACATTTCTGAGAATAATATTTGTCTCATTCGAGACCATTATTGAATTAGGTTTTGGTGATACATATTGAAATGAAGTTTCTTGTTGAGCAAGTGTATTGAATGGAACAACAAAGATTGTTGTTAATTGAATAACTAATGTTAAGTAGAGTTTATAGTAGAATTTCATTTGTTTGTCCTAATAAATAATATTTTGGAGTGGTGTTTCAAAGTATAAATACATCAAGTTAAGTTCAAACTTTATTCTAATGATTTAATCTTTATACGATGCTTTCTTTTTAATTGAGCAATTAATTTAATAGAAAATTAGCTATTTCATTAATATCATCTTTTTTGTTTCAGAATAACGACCTGCTCTCAAAGTATAAAAATATATTCCGGAAGATGGAAAGTTATCGATGGAAAATGTATTGAACTCAACATCATAATTGCCCGGCTGTTTTTCTTCACTAATAAGTGTTGCAACTTCGTTACCTAAAACATCAAATATTTTTAAGCTTACAAATGCAGAATTTGAAATCTGGAATCTGATATTCGTAGATGGATTAAAAGGATTAGGATGGTTTTGAAACAGTTTAAATTCCTGCGGAATAACATCCTGATTATTGAAAACACTACTAATTGGGTCAAGTTCGATCGGATCGCCAGGCGTAAGATCTTTACCGATAAATCCCGGATAATCGGGCCCATACCGATAGGTTCTGAAGACTCTATTAAGTTGTGCGGGGATTGGATCTCCTTGTGTCATTGGGCCAGTATTAATTACCGGATTTATGTATAACCAGACTATTTCCCCATCGTTTGTCACTTCAAAAAATTTACCTGATGGACCTTCGCAAATAAGAGTATTTCCGTTTGGTTGCCTTTGTGAACCGGAAATATTAGCAGCAAAAAAATCAAGAGGATTAGGAGCCTTATAAGTCCAAAACAAAGTATCGGGTCCAAATGTGGAATCAGGATTAAGAATGTAATTACCATTTACATCAACAGGCGGTACTATTTCATCAACAGTTGAATAATTACCGCCCGGACGGAACCTTCCATTATTAAAAATTAAAATGTTTCCTTCTCCGGGAAGCCCGTTTTCAATCCAGTGTGCATCATGCTGAGCAAATAATTTTTGATCGGTTACGTTACCTCTTTTGTAAGTTTTAGGATTTCCCCATCGATACAAAAGATCACCACCCATGCCGCTGTTGCCGCCCGTATGCCCGGCAGCTTCTTGAGTAGTTGTACTATGATCTATTATCCAAATTTCACTGAAGTTATGAACGCTTAATATTATCTGGTCAAATTCTTCATTATATGTAACGGCGTTAATGTGATTCCAATCTGCCCGGGTGCCGCTAGGTTGTGTTCCAACATAATTAATATCAATTAATTCGGGATGTTCTGAAACCACACCATAATTATCTTCTCCAGGATCATAATCCTGAATTAAATGATCCCATACGTGCCATTCCCAAACAATATTTCCGCCAGTACTGCCATCTGGTTGAACTTCTACAATGTGGTCTGGCCACAGAAAGTTCTGATTCAGTAGGGCTGGGTTACGACCTGCCCCCCAAACTTCTTCAAGGTTTTTATATTCCCAGGCAATTACTAACACATTTCCATTTGGAAGCATTTCAATATCGTGATGCTGATAATAAAAATCTGATGAGTATTGAAATTCCCACACTAAGTTTCCATCCCAATCAAATTCTTGAATCAGTCCTCCCGATCCCCCGCCGCTAAAAGTTGAATTAAATATAATTGCAGTTCTAAGAAGATTTCCATTTTCTAACAAATATGCAGATAACGCCGGAGGATGGGTACCCACCCATGAGTTTACCAATAAACCCTCATTGTTAATAAGATAAGTATTTGTATAAGCGGCAGGTGCAAAAAAAGTATAGCCATTAAAGGAGGATGAATCATTAAGGAATAAACCAACTGTTTGGATTTGAGCATTAACTTTAGTTTGTATCACTAAAATTATTAACAGACTGAGCACAATACAAAAATTGATTTTAAACATTGATCATTCCTTAAGTCGCAGGATTATTTTAATAATAAATCTAATAAAACTTGTGAGAATTTATTATACAAATTTCAATCTATTTGAAGTAAAAACCAGATAAAAACGCCAATAAATTTAAAGCCCATAAAATATGGGCTTTAAATTAAATACATTTTGAATGCATACTATTTTATTAACACCATTTTATTTATGCTTGAGTAATTATCTGCGGTCATCGTGTAGAAATAAGTTCCACTTGGCAGATTGGAAGCATCGAAAGATAACTCATAGCTGCCAGTTGATTTCGTTTCGTTGACTAGTGTGCTTACTTCTCCTCCCAGAAAATCATAAACTTTTATGCTGACAAAACTTTCCTTGGGTACAAAGTAACTTATTCTCGTTGATGGATTAAATGGATTCGGATAGTTTTGGCCAAGGACAAATTCAGCTGGGACATCATAACTCACGTTTACTATATCACTGTAGCTATATGTACCATCGAAATCAACCTGTTTCAATCGATAATAAATTTGATTAGCACCACTTAGCTGTGGATTATCACTGAAAGAATAATAATTGATTTCCGTTGAGCTTCCTTTACCATCAACAAAACCAACGGTAACAAAATTATCATTTTCATTAACTGATCGCTCAATTTCAAAACCTAAATTATTTAACTCGGAAGCTGTAGACCAGAGTAGCTGAATCTCGGAATTCCTAACTGAAACTGTAAAAGCTAAAAGTTCTACAGGAACAATGTCAGTTAAATCAGCCAATGTTGCTACTGTTCCGAATGCTAGTTTACTCATTTTTAGATAGTAAGGCTGATTGAAATGCATTATTAAGTCATTAACCGAATGGTAATAGGCATTAAAATCACCACCGTAATATTCTTCTATCAATAGAAGGGCGCCATAACCATTATACCAGAATGAAGCTTGGTCACTCGCAGTTGTTCCGGGATTCTCAATGACTGTATTAACACCAATGTTGTAAAGTGTATTAACTGCCAACATTTGGTCTTTAAGGCTGATGGAGTTTCCATAATTTCTGATATGAATTTCTCCAGCACTGTCATTATCACTATCATAGGCAATCATGTCCATATTAATAACACCCATTATTGAATCTCCTGCAAGAGCAGCCTGTTGTGCGTAATAAGCACTTCCAACTAATCCTTGTTCTTCTTCATCCCAAAGAGCATATATGATTGTATACTTGGAATCATATTGTGTAAATATTCTTGCAGCTTCAATTACTGCCGCGGTTCCGCTGGCATTATCATCTGCACCAGGTGCAGTTGTTCCGGAAGGCATATCGTCATAATGAGCACAGATGATATATTTTTTATTTGGATAAAGAGAACCGAGTTGAATGCCGTAAACATTTCTTCCGGTTGAACTGAAATTTTGATCGTAAGTGACTAAACCGTAGCTGTTCAATTTTTGTTTAATGTAATCTGCAGCCTTATCATTGCTGGGCTGGTTTTTATTTCTTGAAACGATAGTGTACGGTGTACCACCAATAATAGTTGAAACCTCTCCTGAGAGTTCTTCAACAAAGTAAAGGAGGGAATCAATATTTGTTTGATCGATGATTGTCTGGATCGTTGGGGACTGTGAATATATAGACGATTGTATCCCGAACAGTATCATCAAGGTCAGTAAAGTTTTTTTCATAATGAAATCCTGTTAGTAATTATTAGATGTTTTCAATTAAAATGTAAAGGACTTGCAGAAAAAATACTACAAGTCCAGATTAAAATTAAATTATATGTTATTACTTAAGAATAATCATCTTCTTTGTAACCATATAATTATCAGCAATCATCGTATAGAAATAAGTTCCGCTTGTTAGATTGGAAGAATCAAAAGATAACTCATAACTGCCAGTTGACTTTATTTCACTGACCAGTGTGGTAACTTCTCTTCCCAGAAAATCATAAACTTTTAAACTGACAAAACTTTCCTTTGGTACGAAGTAATTTATTCTAGTTGATGGATTAAATGGGTTCGGGAAATTTTGACCGAGGACATACTCAACAGGAACATCATAGCTCACATTTACTATATCACTGTAACTGAAAGTGCCATCAAAGTCGACTTGCTTTAATCGATAATAAATTTGATTAATACCGATTAACTGAGGATTATCAAAGAAAGAATAGTAATTGATCTCTGTCGAGCTTCCTTTACCATCAACAAATCCAACAGTAACAAAGTCATCCTTATCATTAAATGATCGTTCAATTTCAAAACCTCTGTTATTGAGTTCGGAAGCAGTAGACCAGAGCAACTGAACCTCTGAATTTCTAACTGAAGCAGTGAAAGCTAGTAGTTCAACAGGTACATATATCTGTTAATTGAGCTAAAGTTGCAGTTACACCCAATGAAACCTGACTCATTTTCAGGAAATAAGGCATATTGAAATATTGAATTAAATCGTTAGCGGAGTGGTAGTATGGATTAAAGTCGTAGTCATATTCAATTAACAGAATTGCACCGAAATTATTATTCCAAAAAGAAGCATGATCACTGTAGGTTGCACCAGGATTTATTGTCTGCAATGTTAAACCAATACTATAAAGAGTATTTATTGATAACATATCATCTTTCAAGGCAATTGAGTTAGCTATTGGTCTTGTATGGATCTCTGCAACATTATCACTATTTGAATCGTATGCTATCATATCTAGATTTATAACACCCATTATTGAATCACCAGCAAGTGCAGCCTGTTGTGCGTAATAAGCGCTTCCGTATAATCCACGTTCCTCCTCATCCCATAGAGCATAAATTAAAGTGTATTTGGAATTATAATTCCTGAAAATTCTGGCTGCTTCAAGAACTGCAGCTGTTCCACTAGCATTATCATCTGCTCCGGGAACAACTGTTCCACTATAGGTAAAATCATCATAGTGGGCGCAAATAATGTACTTTTTATTTGGATATTGAGTTCCCAGTTGAACAGCGTAAACATTCCTACCACCACCTGTACCAAAATATTGGTCATATGTAGGTAAACCGTAACTATCAAGTTTTTGCTTGATATAATTTGCTGCCATATCATTACCTGCATGATTGTAGCGTCTAGAAACTATAGTATATGGCGTTCCCCCAATTATTGTTTGTACTTCACCAGATAATTCTTCAACAAAATATGCTAGTGAATCAACATCTGTCTGATTTATAATTGTTTGAATTACAGGATCTTGACCAAATGATATAAACTGAATTAGGAAGATAAATAATGTGGCTAGTAAAAGTTTTTTCATAAAGAACCCCTTCTTTATTTGTCTGCAATTATGCAAAAATAATTTAATTTATACTGTGCAAATTAACCACAATTTTAAATAAAGACTACCTTTAATTTGTTACTAAATCCTGATATTTTTAGTATCAAATTGTGGTTTCGAAACAACAGTTATGAAAAATATCATCTCAATAATTAAACCATCTAAGAAAGATACAGAGAGCATAAGAGGAAGGTTTGGTACTTTTGCCGGGGTATTTACACCGGACGTTCTTACCATTCTTGGTGTAATTATGTACTTGCGGCTTGGCTGGGTTGTAGGTAATGCTGGGATTTTAGGTGCAATAGTCATTATTCTATTGGCAAAATCAATTACCTTATGTACCGGTCTCTCAATGTCCTCAATTACTACAAACATAAAAATAGGTGCAGGAGGTGCATATTCGATCATCTCCAAATCATTAGGACTTGAAGCGGGCGGAAGCATTGGAATTCCATTTTATATATCGCAAACCTTAGCTGCAGCACTGTATATCGTTGGTTTTACAGAAGGCTGGCTACTCTTATTTCCTACACATGATCCAAAAATAATAATGGTAGTTACGTGGATTGCGTTATTAATCCTTTCTTATTTCAGTACAAATGCAGCTTTAAAGTTTCAGTATTTTATTCTTATTGTAATTGCTCTTTCCCTGGTCTCTTTTTTTCTCACACCAAATGTAAGACTGGATACATACACTATCGTAGGAAAATTTGAAGATGCAAGTTTCTGGCAGGTGTTCGCTATATTTTTCCCTGCGGTTACTGGAATTATGGCAGGTGCAAATCTTTCGGGTGAATTGAAAAATCCCCGGAGAGCAATTCCATTAGGTACTTTGAGCGCAATAGGTGTTACATTAGTTATTTATATTTCATTAGCATATGCTCTTTCTATCTTTATTCCTGAAGGAGAACTGAGAGCAGACCAGATGGCTATAGTGAATAATTCCAGAGTAGCAATACTAGTAATTATGGGATTATTAGCAGCAACATTCTCTTCTGCATTAGGTAGCATTGTAGGGGCTCCAAGAATTTTACAGGCATTAGCTGGTGAGAAAACAATTCCACTTAGTAAAATTTTTGAAAAGAGAGCTCCAAAAGGTGAACCCAGAAATGCAATTGCCTTCACGGCAATAATAATATTAGTTGCTCTTTTTCTTGGTAATCTGAATTCGCTTGCAACACTAATTACTCTTTTTTTCCTTATAACGTACGGCACTTTAAACCTTGTTGTATTTATTCAACAGGGAATGAAAGTTATTAGCTTCAGACCAACATTTAAAGTTCCAAAGTTCGTTCCCTTGTTTGGTGCAATAGGCTGTATGATAATAATGTTTTTAATTGATCCTGTCTTTAGCGTCATTGCTTTTATTATAATTGTAGCTTTGTACTCATACTTAACAAAAGTAGGGCTGCAATCAGCAAGTGGTGATTTACGTGGCGGTATGTTTATTGTGCTGGCTGAACTTGCATCGCGCATTGCCTCAAACTTTCCTAGACATAATGTTACCTGGAAACCGGATTTGCTGATTCCCATTGAAGAACCGAAGATTTGGTCAGGGCCATTATTATTTATCAAGAATATCGTTCAACCATCAGGCAGCATTTTTGCATTCTCTGTAAAGGAAACTAATTCTGAAATAACGAAAAAATCTTTAAATGAATTACTTGCTCCTTTAAAGAAAAGTAAGCTGCTTGTCAATTCGTCGGTAATTGAAGATAAGGAATTTTTACATGGAGCTCGCTTAGTAATTCAAACTCTGGAAGGATTTCCGTTCAGACCCAATACCATCTTTCTAACACTCGGAAGCAGTGATGAAAAAAATAAAATTATTTCAGAAATGGTTAAAAATTCAGTTCAACATGATTTAGGGGTGATAATTTTACGTCAGCATCCACGTATAGCTTTTGGTATGCAAAAAACTATAAATCTTTGGTTAAGAGATAAAAGTCCCAACTGGCATCTTGCTGTTCTGATTTCACTTCAACTACAACTTAACTGGGAAGGTAAAATTAATCTTATAACTGTAGCGGATAAGGACAAAAACAAATTCAAGATGTATGACTTTTTAGACGAACTTAGCAAACAGACCCGGCTCCCCTCGATGACTGAATTTCATGTGCTCTCTGGAAATTTTAAGGAAGCAATCTTAATGGCGCCCAAAGGAGATATTAATATTTTTGGTCTTGCTGATGATTTACAATTTAGTTTTATGAGAGAGGTAACGGAGTCAACAAACTCCTCGTGCCTGTTTGTGCGCGACTCAGGTAAAGAGAGTGCAATTGCGTGAAACTGACCAATTATGAAAATATTAAGAACATAGTCTAAAGGTTAATAACAGGAAAAATTATTAAACTTTTTTTAATTGAATTATGTTTTAACTTTCATACCAATAATTAATAAGAACTTGAATGACCACAGATATAAAATATTTCACACCTTCGGAAGCCAAAAAAACTTTACCTCTTGTTAGGAAGATTGTAAAAGATATTCTTGATACCAGCAGGGAAATGCGTCTAATTGCAGACGAGATAGGCGGAAATGTGGAGAACGATCCGCGCATACAAAAGCTTGCTGATAGTGTCGAAAGCTTTATGCAGGAGCTAAAAGAAATAGGCTGCTTTTTTAAAGACTGGAATTTCTCAATAGGGCTGGTTGACTTTCCTGCAATTATAGAAGGTAAAGAAGTATTTCTTTGCTGGAGAACTGATGAAGAAGATATAATTTACTATCACGAAATGGAAGCTGGTTTCGCCGGTAGAAAAATAATTCCTCCCGAAGAATTTACTGATTAACTTTCTCTCTAATTCTTTAGTTCAAACTCAGCTTTAGCCGATGTTACTTCGCCAGACATTATATCAATCACATTAAATTGAATTGTATAAGTCCCTTCGGGATAAGTGTAGTCTAATTCAAACTGAGCCTCAAGCTGTATATCAATCAGCTCATTACTGGTAACTTCTTTTGAATCATTGAATATATTTTTTATTTCCATACTATCAGGTCCGGTCAGATCAACTTCAAATTCTAATGCTGCAGACAGTTCATCGCCCACTTCATTCTTTGTGAATCCTCTTACATTTACGGTTGCATTAACTTCCCACGCATCGCCAATATCATAGGCAAAAGCTTCAGGACTGAAAGCTTCGAATTTCACTTCTTCTTTTTTACTGCAGGAAAAAAAGAGCAATAAAACAAAGACTAAAAAACCTTTTTTATTCATTTAATACCTCTTTTTCATTGCGAGCGAAGTGTAGCAATCTGCAGATTAAAAGATTGCTTCGTCACTGTGCTCCTCGCAATGACAACTATTAATTAATCAACCGTTTTTCTTTTGAAAATCTTTCATAAACAATATAAGGGCCTCAACACCCTTTGTTGGGAAAGCATTGTAAATCGATGCGCGCAATCCGCCTACTGAGCGATGACCTTTCAATCCGTTAAATCCAGCTTTGGTTGTCTCATCGATAAGTTTCTTCTCCATTTCCGGTGTTGCAAGATTGAAAGTTATATTCATTAGAGAGCGGCTTTCTTTTTCAGCGTGACCTTTGTAGAAACCACTACTATCGTCAATACATTTATAAAGCATATCTGCTTTGTGTTTGTTGATTTCATACATTTTATCCAAGCCACCAAGCTTTGTAAGCCATCGTGTTACAAGCATAATTATATAAATACCGAACGTGGATGGAGTATTATATAACGAGTCATTATCAACATGAGTTTTGTAATTTAACATTGTATGCAGTGTGTCCTGGCCTCTTTCAACTAAATCTTTTCTAATTATTACAAGCGTAACACCTGAAGGACCCATATTTTTCTGTGCACCTGCATATATCAAACCGTATTTTTTCATATCTATTTTTTTATGAAGAATATCAGAGGATGCATCACAAACAAGTGGAACATTTCCAACTTCGGGCTCTTTATGCCACTGCGTTCCAAATATTGTATTGTTAGATGTGAAGTGAACATAAGCAGCATCAGGATCAAGTTTGAGTTCACTTTGCTTCGGAATTCTCTTGAAGAATTTTTTATCTCCTTCACCTTCCTCAGTTGTTGCAGCTATGTTTGCTGTACCAACTCGCTTGGCTTCTTTGATTGCTTTCTTTGACCAGCTGCCTGTTAAAATATAATCTGCTTTATTTTTTGGTGGCATCAGGTTTAGTGGGATCATTGAGAACTGAAGGCTTGCACCACCCTGAAGAAACAATATTGAATAATCGTCCGGAATGTTAAGGAGCTTTTTTAACCCTGCCTTTGCTTCGGCATGAATAGCGTCATATGTTTTAGAACGATGGCTTATTTCCATTATTGACATTCCTACACCGGGTAGTGCGAACAAATCTTTTTGTGCTTCTAGCAAAACTTCTTCCGGAATTATAGCGGGTCCTGCACTGAAATTATAAATTCTTTTTTCCATTTTATTATCCTTTTTATGAAATAAGTCTTATTAAATTAAATGTGTTAAAAGTCCATCTCTTAATTTTGGTTCAAACCAGGTTGACTTTGGCGGCATAACTTCTCCAGCATCTGATATATTCATCAGGTCATCAAGTCCGACAGGATAAAGTGAAAATGCTACTGCAGCTTTACCTGAATCAACTAACTTTTCAAGTTCCTTTGTACCGCGAATCCCACCGATAAAATCTATTCGTGTGTTCGTTCGTGGATCATCAATTCCAAGCACAGGATTGAGTAAAAAGTTTTGGAGAATGCTGACATCCAGTTTCTCACCAACAGATTTTTCGAGTGACAGACTTGCGAGTACGGAATCTCTTGCTTTCAAGTGATACCATTGCTTATCAAGATACATACAGAATCTGTTTTTACTTTTTGGTTCTTTGTCGTTAGTTGGCTTAACTTCAAACTTCTCACTTACTTCATTCAGAAAATCATCTTTACTTAATCCTTTCAAATCGAATAAAACCCGGTTATAAGGAAGAATTTTTAGCTGTTCTGCCGGAAAGATAACAGCAGCAAAATAATTATAAGCTTCATCTCCTTTGTGATTGGAGTTAGCTTTTTTCTTCTCTTCTCTTGCACGACTTGCGCTCTTTGCTCGATGGTGACCATCAGCAATATAAAGCTTATTGATTTTTGTGAACTCGTCGATGATTGTTTGATTAAAATTTTCCGGCACAATCCAAACAGTGTGCTGAATTCCATCCGCTGAAGTGAAATCATATTCGGGTTTAGCTTCTTTCATAGTCTTATCAACTATTTCATTTACATTTATTAAACCACGGTAAGTTAAGAACACAATTCCTGTTTGTGCTTCAGTAGTTACAATATGATTAGTGCGATCATCCTCTTTCACTTTTCTTGTTTTTTCGTGCTTGAGTATTACATCTTTGTCATAATCATCGATAGAAAATGTTGCACAGATTCCTGTCTGTGTTCTTCCATCCATTATTAATCTGTAAAGATAAAACCCCGGTCTGTCATCAATTTTTAGCGGAGCTTCTTTAATAATTCTGTTTAGATTTTCTTTTGCTTTAAGATAAACTTCCTTAGAGTAAACATCTTTTACATCGGGCAAATCAATTTCAGATCTTGTAATGTGCAGATAGCTAAGTGGATTTCCTTCGGCAAAATGCTTTGCCTCTTCTCTGTTAACTACATCGTAAGGAACACTTGCAACAAGTTGTGATTTTTCTTTGGTTGGTCTGAGTGCTTTGAATGGTTTAATTATAGCCATAATTCTTTCGGTTGTAAAAATGTTTTTAATGAACACCTCTAAAATCCACAAATTTGGACTAATAATCCATAATTTGCCCACATTAATTGTTATAAAATTAAATTGAAATACTCACCAACACATTTAATATTTTTTCAATAATCGGGCAATGATAGTTATTTTTAAAGTTTACACATAGAGAATTAATAAAACCTTAATCAAATGGCTTTATTTAAAAGAAAAAGAAAATTCCGAAAGAAGAAAAGAACCGATACCGAAGCTGTAATTGGAAACGTGGAATTTCATCGGGAAATTTATTCAAGAAATATGGATAAAAAGCTTGATTTTTTTGTTTGGCTGCCCCCTGGATATGAAGTAAATCCTTTAAAGAGTTTTCCTGTTCTATATATGCACGATGGTCAAAACCTAATTGATCCCAAAACTTCTTATGCCGGTAAGGACTGGCAGGTCGATGAAATTATTACGAGGCTAATTAAAGAATATAAGATTAAAGAAATAATTGTTGTTGGAATTTATAATACAAGCGAGCGACTTGAAGAATACAGTGATACGGAGAAAGGCAAGAAATATCTGAAATTTATAATAGAAGAACTAAAGTCCTTTGTCGATACAAAATACAGAACACTATCTGACAGCAAGAATTCTGCAATAATGGGTTCATCCATGGGAGGGTTGGCATCATTCAATGCTGCATGGAAACACCCGGAAGTATTTTCTATGACAGGTTGTATGTCAAGCTCCTTCTATTACAACGAGGAAAAAGTATTCAAGATGATTGATGAATACAAAGGACCAAAGAAACACATTAAAGTTTATATTGATCATGGAGAAGATGGTTTGATGCGCGGGCAGAAAATGTTCTGTAAGCTAACTCAGCTTGGTTACATTATTGGAACTGATTTAGATTATTTTTACGCCCGTGGGGCTGCGCACAATGAATCTGAGTGGGCGAAACGACTTGAACGTCCGTTAATATTTTTCTTTGGGATATGATGACTATTTAGAGTTATCCCGAATTGACTGGAAGTCATCCTGAATTTATTTCAGGATCTGATTTCTTTTAGGGATCTTAAATAAGCAATTTCATTAAAGACCCTGAAACGAGTTCAGGGTGACAAAGGGAATTAAATGAAACTATTTTTTACAATTACACTTTTTCTAACTCTGTTTTTCAGCTCCTGCTCAGATGAGAAAAAGCCCGTCAACCTTTCTGTAGCCAGAGAAGAAGTAAAGCAGTACTACAAATCCGGCAAATTTGATGAAGAGCTTGATGTGGTAATTGAGGAAGCGAAAAATAAATTCAGTAATGTAGAAATTAAAAGCAACTCGGTTGTAATTTTTGATGTTGATGAAACCGCGCTCAATAATTTTGAATTAGCTGAAAAAATGGGCTTTGGATATGTGTATGAACTTAATAAGAAATGGAATGCCGAAATGAAAACTCCTGCAATTCCACAAGTAAAAGAGTTATATGATTATTTGCTTACAAAAGGTGTAAAAATAATTTTCCTTACCGGCAGAAACTTTCCTGAGTATGAAGTCACGTATGAAAATCTTAAACAGGCTGGTTATACCCAGTTTGATACCTTGATCACTCAAATAGGTGACGAAAGAAAAATGAAAGCACTTGAATTTAAAAGTAGTAAACGTATTTGGCTGACTGAACAGGGTTACAAAATTATTGGTACCGTTGGAGACCAGTGGAGTGACCTTGAAGGTGAATACCACGGCATTCAGGTAAAAATCCCGAATTATCTTTATTTGATTGAGGACTAAAAATCCCCAACACTTCAATTTTCTTTATATTTACACTTCAAAAATGATTAACCAGAAGATTAATGAAAGATAAAATTAAAGAAATTCCAAAGGCGTACGATCCTTTAATAACGGAGGATAAATGGTATAGGTACTGGCTCGATAACGGACTTTTTTATTCGGTTCCAAATGAAAAACCGCCATTCACAATTGCAATTCCTCCGCCGAATATTACCGGTATGCTTACAATGGGACACATTCTCAATAACACAATTCAGGATGTTTACACCCGCCTCAAAAGAATGCAGGGCTTCAACTCCTGCTGGGTTCCGGGAACAGACCATGCATCGATCGCCACTGAAACAAAAGTAACAAAGTTTTTAGAAGACAAAGGAATTAACAAATACGAAATCGGTCGTGAAGAATTTCTTAAGCATTGCCAAGAGTGGAGAAAAGAATATGGCGGGATAATTATTCAGCAATTAAAAAAGCTTGGCGTAAGCTGCGACTGGAACCGCGAACGCTTTACAATGGATGACGACTACTACCGCGAAGTGATAAAAGCCTTTGTTGATCTTTACAAAGAAGGAAAAATATACCGTGGCTACAGGATGGTTAACTGGGATCCCGCAAACAAGTCAGCTATTTCAGATGAAGAAGTTCTCTACAGAACGGTGAATGGAAAACTTTGGTACTTTCATTATCCGGTAATTGGTTCCGACAAGTTTATAATCGTTGCCACGACCCGACCTGAAACAATGCTCGGCGATACAGGTGTTGCAGTAAATCCGAATGACGAACGATATAAAAATCTCATCGGCAAAAAAGTAAAGCTGCCGATTGTCGGAAGAGAAATTCCAATTTTTGCAGATGAATATGTTGATATGGAATTCGGAACGGGTGCAGTTAAAGTAACTCCCGCTCACGATTTGAACGATTACGATATGGGTCAGAGGCACAAGCTGGAGATATTTAATATCTTTAATCCTGATGCAACCACAAATGAAAATGTTCCCGAATGGCTACGAGGATTAGATAGATTTGAAGCAAGAAAGAAAGTCGTTGAGTGGTTTGAGCAAAACGGTTTAATGGATAAGATTGAAGATTACCAGAACAAAGTCGGTTACTCAGAAAGAGGCGGCGTACCGATTGAGCCGTATTTATCTGAACAGTGGTTTATGAAGATGTATGAACTTGCAAAGCCGGCACTAGATGTTGTGAGAGAAGGAAAAGTAAAATTCTATCCTGCACACTGGGAGAAAACATATTTTCACTGGATGGAAAACATAAGCGACTGGTGCATTTCGCGTCAGCTTTGGTGGGGACATAGAATTCCTGTTTGGTATTGTATCGGTGATGATCACTGCAAGCTTGAGTGCAAAGAGCCAATAGTATCAGTCAATCTACCTGAAAAATGCCCGCATTGTGGCTCGACTAATTTAAAGCAAGATGAAGATGTTCTTGATACGTGGGCATCGAGCTGGCTTTGGGCTCATGCAATTTTCAGAACTGAAGAGGAGAGAAAATATTATTATCCAACTTCGATTCTTGTAACTGCACCGGATATAATTTTCTTCTGGGTTGCCAGGATGATAATGGCTGGAATGCACTTTATGAAAGATATTCCTTTCAGTCACGTTTACTTCACGAGTGTTATTCGAGATCTGCAGGGAAGAAAGATGAGCAAGTCACTCGGCAACTCTCCCGATCCTCTCGATGTGATTAAAGAATACGGCGCCGATGCACTTCGATTTACAGTTCTTTACCTTGCGCCTCTTGGTCAGGATGTACTTTTCTCTGCTGATAAATGTGATTTCGGAAGAAACTTTGCAAACAAGATCTGGAATGCCGGAAGATTTCTTTTGATGAACGCTGAGAATATTAAAGTAGATGAGAAACTGAAAGACGCTCATATTGATTTTGCAGATGAATGGATAATATCACGATTCAATGAAACACTTGCCGAGTTTAATGATGCGATGGATAAGTTTGAAATTAACAATGCAACAAAAATAATTTATTCTTTTGTGTGGAATGACTTCTGCGACTGGTATCTTGAAATGATTAAGAATAGATTGTATGGTCAAGATATTGAGATCAAGTCTGCGGTTCTTACAAGAGCATTATCAATCTTTGAAGATATGCTGAAGATGAATCATCCGTTTATGCCATTCATTACTGAAGAGTTGTGGCAGTTGATTAAGGAGAGAAAAGAAGGGGAAAGCATTTCCATTTCTGATTTTCCTGAACTGAAAAAGGAACTGATAAATTCGAAAGCTGAAAAAGAAATGGAATTTGTTCAAGGTGTTGTATCAGCTATCCGGAATATAAGAGGCGAGATGAATATTCCGCCGTCAAAAAAGATAAATGTTCTGTTGAAATCTAGTGAAGTAAAAGATCGACAAATTGATTATATTAAAAAGCTTGCAAAGATTGAAGAGCTGAAAGCAGGTGAAGATATCACCAAACCAAAAGCAAGTGCTTCTACCATTTTAAAATCTGCGGAGATTTACATTCCTCTTGAGGGATTGATCGATCTTGATGTTGAAAGACAAAGATTACAGAAAGAAATTACTCGACTTGAAGGTTCTCTTGCAGGAATAGAGAAAAAACTATCCAACGAAAAATTCGTTAACGGTGCACCGGCGGAAGTTGTTGAAAAGGAAAGAACAAAGCAGAGAGATTGGCAGGAGAATCTGGAGAAGCTGAAGGAAATTTTGGAGAATTTAATCTAATAATTGTCATTCTAAGCGCAGCGAAGAATCTCTTCTGTTAGCTTGAGGCTCTTCACTTCGTTCAGAGTGACTCGGTTTATAGAAAGAGGTTACAAATGTATTACAATATATCCGACTTCATCGAAGACTGGAAATACGAATCAGAGGTAACAATAAAAGTCTTCAGCAATCTGACAGATGAAGCTCTCACCGTAAAATTTAATAAGGAAATCCGCACAGCCGGCAGACTTGCCTGGCATATCGTTACTGCAATTGGGGAGATGGCTAACCGGATGGGATTGGAGTTTGAAAAGGTAGATGAGAATGCACCCATTTTTAAAACAGTTAAAGAGATTGTTGATGAATACAAAAGCGCCTCAGATGGATTGATAAAAGAGATAAAAAAAAAGTGGAATGATGAAACTCTTCTTCTCGAAGATAAGATAACAGGGCAGGGGGATATGTGGTCGAGAAGTAAAACTTTGGGTGCTCTGGTTTCTCATCAGATTCATCATCGTGCACAATTGACTGTGGTAATGAGACTTGCCGGATTAAAAGTACCGGGTGTTTATGGTCCCTCAAAAGAGGAGTGGGCAGGATACGGAATGGAACCGCAGGAGTAATCTTTTTCTATATTAATAATTATTTATAAGTTTTTATAAAAATTTGAAAAGGGATTTGGTAAACCCAATTTGAATAATCCAATCAATAGCATCGTCATTTAAGCCAATAGTATAACCGGCATCAATTACAAAACCAGAGCTAACACCATATCCAATTCCGAAATCCACGTAAAGAGGGTTGCTACCAGAAAAAGATTCATAATAAATCTCTCCAAAAATTCCAATGGGCAATTCAAGTTTTGGAGTTATAGTCAAAGCGTAAAAATATAAGTTGTTAAAATTTATGGATTCTTTAATGAACGATGTCCCAACTGTTAAATCAATTTCAACAAAATGAGTTTGAAAAGAAGGTGAAGCGAATATTGTATAGTCTGGAGATGAAGATTTACTGAAGGTCATACCGCTTACAAATGCTAATGCAAATATGCTTTCGTCTAAAAGTTGATACTTTAAAGTGAAACCTGGATCACCAACTTCTGTTTCATTACCATCATAATTAACAATGCCGGAAATCAATAATCCCACTTCTAGTTTTTTAAGAACGCCAAATTTTAAAAAAATTGGGAAAGTATGAATATCATTATCGAAAGAATATCCCAACTCTAAATCAGAGTAGCCGTATTCTGTTAGATATGCATTATCTCCAAAAGATGATCTTGTTGGGTCAACTGTCTGTGCAAATGAACTAACAGAAGCAAAAATAATTGTAAGAATGAACCAAGTTAAATGAATATTATGTATTTTATAATTGAAAAGTGTCAACAAAAAGTAAAACAAAAAATAAAAGTATTTTTATAAAAATTTGAAAAGTGTTTTAGTAAGTCCAATTTGAAAAATCCAATCTGTAGCATCCTCATTTAAACCAAAAGTAAAACCAGTATCCAGTACAAAATCGGGACTTACAGGATATCCAATTCCAATATCAACATACAGAGAATTACTGCTTGAAAAAGATTCACCAAAAATTTCTCCAAAAATTCCAATAGGTAAATCAAATTTGGGTGATATGGCCAAAGCATAAAAATATAGGTTTTTATATTCTGATGAGCTATTTATAAACGAAGTGCCAGCTGTAAAATCAAATTGTGCGAAATCAGTTTGTAATGTTGGCACAGCATAAATAGTATAAATTGGAGAGAACGAACTACTGAAACCCATCCTACCAACAATAGCTGCAGCGATATCATTATTTTTTAGAATCTGGTATTTTAATTGAAAACCCGGATCACCAACTTTAATTTCATTTCCATCATAGTTTACAATACCATTCATTAAAACTCCGCCCTCTAACTTTTTTAGGACAGAAAATTTCAATAATGCAGGTATACTATATGTATCCTTATCTCCTGCATAACCAATTTCTAATTCTGAATATCCATATTCTGTCAGGTAGGCATTATCAGCCGCAGAAGGCCGTGTTGGATTTGCAGTTTGCGAAAACGTATTTGTGGATATAAATATGAGTGAGAATAATAAACCAGATATAAAAATGTTTCTCATTTTAAACATTCTTTTTTATTGATTTTTCAGACTTACTTGTATGGGGGGGGCTTCCACTAACTGGAATGTGGCCGAAGCCAGGCCAATTTTATCACTGTTCTTATCAACTTCTTCAAGGATCCTCATAAATAATGTGTCTTTGGTTGTTCTTCTTCCTTTATAATCAACAACATATCGTATTGTGAATTCAATCCAGTTATCGTTAGCTATCATTGTGATCATTGGTTCAACGCTTGCATTTTCAATTAAAAACTTTTTCACTAATTCATCCCATGCAGATTTGTGCCCTGGCAGAAAAATCCCCAAGAAGATCATCACTTATTTTCTTAAACAATTCTCTGGCAAACTTATAATCGCTTCCATATTTAACCGGTATTGTAATTTCATCCCACAAAAAAGGAAACTCTCCAGAATAATTAAATACAGGCTCCTTAAAAACGAAGCTATTTGCAATTCTAACCACTCGTCCATTATAAAGGTCACCATTTACCCATTGGCCCACCTCCATTAAAGTAGTTCTTAGGATGCCAACATCAATAACATCTCCTTTTATTCCGCCAAGCTGTACTCTATCACCGGGCTTATAAAATTTGGCAAAGGAGATAGCGAACCATCCTGCAAAACTTGCAATAACTTCTTGTAGAGCGAATGCAATGCCGGCGCCTGCAACGCCTAAAGCAACTGTTAATCCGCCAAGTTTATCACTAAAAACAATGGTCAAAATAAAAATTGCAACAACGTATCCAAAAAATGATATGCTTTTACGCACCCGGTAACGAGTATCGGTATCTTTTATTTTTCTTGAAAGTGTTTTTTGAAAAAACTTTATTAAAACTATTAAAATAAGAATAGCCAAAACCGCAGCTACAAGCTTTCCAACAGTAGGATCTAGCAGCCACTTGTTAACGAAGTCATTCATTTTTTGCTCATCAAATTGTTTACTAAAAATATTTTCGTTTTTCTACCATTAAAATATAGTAACTAATTTATTCGAAAGTGCATCAATTCAGATAGCTATTATCGTAACAATATAGCAGTAATATTTTTATGGAGATTAAAAGAGTTGACAATGGTTAGATTATTATTCTAAGAATCTTTCAAAAGATATATTGAAGAAACAACATCAAGATTATTAGAAATTCAAAGTAAAAAAATCTCTTACTGAAGCACAGAATCTTATAAAAATAATTCTATTCTATCTGCTCTTTAAACTTATTCAACAATATCTCAACAGCATCCTTGTGAACCATAAAATCCATAATCTTCAGTTTCACATAATCTTCGTGATAAAAGTAAAAGCCCTTATCTCCGGTATTCCTAGAACCGGAGCCGGAATCTTTAATTAAGTACCAATCCTTTCCATTCATTTCCATATATCCAACCATATGAATTCCATGATCATCAGTTGTTGTTTTATTACTAAATCGGAACTGTCTTGCACTCTCATCAATATATCCTGAAGGAATATCGAAAGTTGGAATAACTGCTACCTTATACCAGGAATCGTAACCAGCTTCTGAAACATCTCCACCTATTGACATTGTGTAACCATTACGGATTGCGTGCTTCAAAGCATCCATAAAAATGTTAAGAGGAACATTATGATAATCTTTACTATGCCACCAATTGTCCGACACTTCATATTCAACTTGCTGATAATATGGCTGCTGCATATAGGAAAGTATATCTACATAGTCGTTAAGATTTAGTTTTAAATAATTGTTCAGAAATTCTTTTGGGGTATACGTTGTTCCGTCAAAACTAAATTCGGTGGGTGGCTTCTCCATATAATGATTCATTATAGATTTGATTACTGTCATAGCTTCCTCTTCATCCCATGCGTTAGTGTTTTTTAGATTATTCAGATACGTCTGCATCTCTTTAATCATTTCCTTGTGATCATGGAATCTTTGTCCCGGAAGCAGACCGGTATAAGTTTCTTCGGGGACAACTCCGTACATTTTCCAGATCCTTGGAACAGCATTGGCTTCCGAGCCTTCTTCAAAAGCTGAGTTGCCTCTTTCTTTAATAAATCTTTTTGCCTTTTCAACATACTCCCAGTAGACAGTATACATCTCAGAAAGCTTTACTTTTTTATTGTAAAGTCTGTAAACTTCAGATTCAAAATAGGAAGTAGTTGAAAAACACCAGCAGGTCCCAGTTCTTCCTTGTGATATTGGAGGATTATACCAGTAACTAGTAAACTCATCTTTGGAAGTCGGTAAATCCATTCCGGAAAAATCGAGCTGGAAAGATTTCTTTTTTGCCTTGTCCGGATAATTAAATTCTTCTATGCTTTTGAGAATAACATCCTGATAGTAGCCATCTTTTTGTTCGACAAAAACCCCTTTTTCTTTTTGATCCTGTGCAAATGTTAGTGAAAGCAAAGAAAGAATTGATAGTGAAGCAAGTAATGATATGATAGTTTTCATATAAGATTCCTGCAGTTTTTCAATAAATAAAAATTTATGCTTCTGAAAATTATGCATATTCGATATGAAAGATAAACTATTTTTATGGGTTCATTTTCGGACAAAAAGTTTTATATTCAGGTTAAAAATGAAGGGAAAACAATGAGGCTATTGAAACTAACTTTTGTCATCATAACTCTGCAACTTGAACTATTTGCTCAAGCAAACCTGCAGGTGAGTAGTATTACACCTCCTCCTCAATCAATGAATTTCCTTCCAACTTTAGAAATGTCAATAAATTTTAACAAAGCTATCAATATTACATCTTTTAATGATACTACCTTTCAGGTTTGGGGCAGATGGTCTGGTGTTCACAAAGGGACATTTTTTTTATTTAATGACTCAACGTCAGTTCATTTTAATCCAAATGAAAACTTTTTTTATGGCGAGCAGATTACAGTTTCCTTATCAAAAGGAATAAGAGATTCAGAAGGCAATTACCTTCAAGCTGGCTTTGCATGGAATTTCTGGACTAGAATACTTTCCGGCACAATGAACTTAACAAGAACCTCAACGATTAATGTTAGGCAGCCCGGTGAAGGATGGATACAAACTTATGGTACTTACGCTGGAGATCTTGACGGAGATGGATGGAGTGATTTTATTGTTCCAAATGAAATTCCGGCTGACATAAGAGTATTTATGAATGATCAACAGGGAGGCTATAACAACTTTACAATTTTTTCTATCAGCGGCGGTTCAAGACCAAGTACCAATGAAGGTTTTGATTTCAATCTTGATGGATTAATGGATTTTACTGCAGGCAATAGCACAAATAATAAAGTCACTGTTTTTACCGGTGATGGTACGGGAAGTTTTTCAAACATTCAGAATTATAATGCAGGCAACGGTATAAGAGGATTGGTAATCATTGATACAAATGGCGATGGCTTTCCTGATATAATTACCGCGAATAGAGATGGAAATAATACATCTGTTTTAAATAACAATGGAGACGGGACTTTTTCATTGCCAATTAGTTTTGAGGGAAATGGTAATGGTGAAACTGCTGCAGCAACTTCAGATGTTAACGGGGACGGAATTATGGATTTATTTCTTGGAGCAATTTACTCCGATGAAGTAATGCTCTGGCTTGGTGATGGAAATGGCGGTTTTACTTTTAGTGATAAAGTCACAGTTGGTAATGGTCCCTGGATGGTTGTCTCGGGTGATGTTAACAACGATGGAGTGCCGGATGTTATTTGTGCTAATTCAAGTTCGTCCAGCTTCTCGGTTGTGCTGTGTGATAGTTTAGGAAATCTTTCTTCACCGATTAATTATTCGGTTGGTGGATTTCCACTCTCTGTAGATTTAGGGGATGTAGATGGAGACTTAGATTTAGATATTGTTACCAGTAACTTCACAGGCGGAAACTTCACATTATACGAGAACGATGGTACGGGAGTTTTTATCAATAGGAATGATTTACCTTCCAACCAGGCGGGGAGCTGTGCAGTCTTTCACGACAGGGATAACGATGGGGATATGGATATGACAGGCATAGACGAATTACAGGATTTATTAATTCTTTTTACAAATAGTTCCACAACAAATGTCAACACCATGGAGAGTTTCCCTGAAGAATTTGTTCTCTATCAAAACTATCCAAATCCTTTTAATCCATCAACAAAAATTCGGTTCACCATTCCCAGAAATGTCATTGCGAGTGAAACGAAGCAATCTCAACTGGTAGCACTTAAAATTTACGATATCCTGGGTAACGAAATCAGCACTCTCGTAAATGAAGAAAAGCCTGCCGGAGAATATGAACTGGAATTCGATGGGAAAAGACTTTCAAGCGGAATGTATTTCTATACTTTGAATGCAGGAAATTACATTGAAACTAAGAAGATGATCCTTCTCCGTTAGTATGAAGATTTAATTAATTGGATATTTTCCACAAAATATTTTTGAACTCAATATTAAAGCCACTTTTTTCTTTTGAAAAATATTAGTAAGACAAGAGCCACCAGAATCATTACTCCCCAAAAAATGTAATAGCTATATTTAAAATGAAGCTCTGGTAGATATTCAAAATTAGTCCCATAAATTCCAGCAATAAAAGTGAGGGGAATAAAAATTGCAGCAAAGATTGTCAGTATTTTCATAATATCATTCATCTTATTGGATAATGCTGAATTATATAAGTTCATTTGATCAGATAGCATTTCCCGGTATGTATCTATAGCTTCGGATGCTTGTATAATTAAGTCTTCAAGGTCTTTTAAAAACGGAATTGTTTTTTGATTTATCGTGTCATTATCTAATCTTGATAAATGTGTAATTGCTTCCCTTGCTGGTCGAATGCTTTTTCTCAAAAAATTCATTTCCTTTCTGTAATTGCTCAATTGTTCCATAACGCCTGGTTCAGGATTACCCAGCACAAGCTCTTCCATGTCTTCTATTTTTTCACCGAATCTTTCAATTATATAAATGTAATTATCCACAACCGTATCAAGTAATGCATAAGCTAAGTAATCAATACTTGTTGCTCTTATTCTCCCTTTTTGCTTCCTTATTCTTTCCCTGACAGGTTCAAATACATCACCGGGCTGCTCTTGAAATGTTAAAAGGAATGTTTTTCCTATCACTAAACTTAGTTGTTCTGCAAGAATAGTCTGATTTGTTTCATCATAACGAAGCATCTTTAAAACTAAAAACAAATTATTATCAGATTCCTGCAATTTTGGTCTTTGATCGGTATTCATTATATCTTCAATCAGAAGTGGATGCAGATCAAAAGTTTCAGCTATTTCTTTCATCAGCTCAGAATCGTGTAGACCGTCTATGTTAATCCAGGTAACAGTATTTTTCTCTTTAAATTCTGTTCCATCTGAGATATTTCTCAGTTCATCTTCGTGTAGAGTTGATTTATCATAATCAATTACCCTGATTCTGATCTCATCAACTTTTTTGTTACCTATAAAAACAGCAGAGCCGGGGACAAGTCCTTTGGTATTATTTCTTTTTTTTAGAAATCTAGCCATAATAATTCCTTGAATAATTAATGTTAAAAATTAACTTTGGATAAGTTATAATATTAAAAAAATAATATCATTTTATCAGAATTTTTGATCATTCAATATTTAATAAACCTAAGGTTTAAAACTATCTACCCAAACAGGTATTCTTAGTGATGCTAATAATTTATCACAGAAAATTAATTCAACTACTCTTTTATTTCAGTAACAGTCTCCTTTAATGAACAATACTACTTCCACCTATAAATTCCCTGAGGACTGAATCGTTCGGAACGGGAGAATCATCTTCAACTGGAGTGATATGCTTTAGTAATTCAGCTAATCGCGATGCTCTTTCATAGGGATCAGTTTTGAGAGGATCATTTTTGTATTTCTTTTCCCACTCAATAAAATCTTTCCCTAGTTTGTGAGAATAAAAACATAGCTCGTACGGCATTGCACTGCTGATAATAAAATCTGCAGTGTTGCTGTAAGGAATTATATTTCTCATTTCACTTGAACGCACGTAATGCCAGTGTTCAAGAGTTTGAGTTGGGTTGTAAGCTCTGTGTGCAAAATCGCGAAGCATCCTTCTTATCAAGCGAATATCCGTCCATCTGATATATTTGTTATCAGGTCCTTTCATTTGTAAAAGTGGTTCAAGGTATAATTTGAATTTAACGTCAATCGGAATGTCTTTGCTGAAGTCGGGATAGAGTCCGTGTAGGCTGTCGATCAAAAGTATTTCGTCTTTCTCCAGTTTCATTGGAGTGACGTTCAGTATTCGTGTTCCGGTCTTGAAATTATAACTTGGGATTAAAATTTTTTCGCCTTGACTCAGTCTAACAAGGTGCTCATTTATTAAAGGAAGATCAAGTGCCTGGGGTGTTTCAAAATCGTAATCTCCGAATTCATCTTTAGGATGAAACTCCAGATCAAAAAAGTAGTGATCTACATTCAAGACCTTGAACCTGAATCCTTTTTTAATCAGTTTTTGTTCAAGCTTTACTGTTGTGCTTGTCTTTCCGGAAGAAGAGGGTCCACTAATCATCACCATTCTTAAATCTTTAAGTCGTTCAATAATTAGCCTTGCTGCCAGCTCGACATCATCTTCATACAGCGCTTCTGATTCGTGAACGATTTGTGCAAATTCACCTTTTGCAACTCTTTCATTCAGCATTTCAACTGTATTAAGTTTATGCCCAACTGCCCAATCCAAATTCTTCCATACCTTTGACCACGGAATATTTTCATTAAGTTTGGAATTAATTCTTCCTTCTTCATCTCTACGTTTAGCAGCTTCTTCCCTGTAAAGAATATATTCCTTGGCAACCTTTGCGTGACCTTTTTCAATTAAAACTTTTTCAACAACATCCTGAACATCCTCAATGTGCGGATACTTTTTTTCATCAAACTTTTCATTTAATAAGCGAACAACCTGTTCAGCCAGTTCTTCAGCTTTTTCTTTATCTCTGCCACCGACTGCCACAGCAGCGCGGTAAATAGCATTAATAACCCTTTCCTGTTTGAATGGCACTATTGCACCG
Source organism: uncultured Ignavibacteriaceae bacterium (assembly GCA_963768365.1). Classification (GTDB taxonomy): domain Bacteria; phylum Bacteroidota; class Ignavibacteria; order Ignavibacteriales; family Ignavibacteriaceae; genus IGN2. The sequence goes on from CAVYHS010000004.1 coordinate 154,412, forward strand.
CTTCTCTTTTTTACATGAGTGATTTTATTTTGCATACTTCTACTCCGAAGGATATTCTACCCAATCTTTTAAAATATTCTCTACCAATTTATGTAATTAAAAAGATTTCGCTAAAATTTTACTCATTAATTGAATTATTTCAACGATTTTTTGTTTTTTAATATTAACTTAGCACATTCAATTTCTATTATCTTTTCACAGTAAAGCAAAGGAGAAAATATGCCAATCAGAAAAGCAAGCGCCGAATGGAAAGGCGATTTAAAGGGCGGAAAAGGTTCGCTTAATACGGAAACTAAAATATTAAATAACACCGCATACGATTTTGGATCGCGTTTTGAAACCGGCTCAACTACAAATCCTGAAGAATTGATTGGGGCTGCTCACGCGGGATGTTTTTCAATGGCTCTAGCAAATTCTTTATCAAAAGAAGGATTCAAGGTTAACTCAATCAGTACCCAAGCAAAAGTTCATCTTGACAAGCTTGATGCTGGTTTCACGATCACAAAAATTGAGCTTGATACTGTTGGTGATGTGGGAGGCATTGATACTGCAACATTTGCAACACACGCCGAGCAGACTAAATCTGCTTGCCCTGTATCCAGAGCTTTAACTGGTCCGATGGTTGTACTTAATGCAAAGCTGAAATAATCAGTTTAAACAACTTTAAATTTTAGCCTCGTTTTATGACGGGGCTAAATTTTCATTACTCATACTTACACCCTTCCATCACTTTATATAGCCGGTAGTAAAAATTAATCCGCCGCTCTTTCATAAACTCAATAAGTTTGATCTGTAAAATTAGCCCCGAATTAAAATCGGGGCTTGTTTATCTTGGTTAGCAATAAGATTATATTTGATGAGAAAAGCGAAAAAAATACCTTTAGTTTTACAGGATTCCATTGAACGGCAGCAACCTGGAAAAGAAATGAAATTAAGTCGTAAACAGATATACTGGATTAGCCAGGTTACCGGATGGTTGTTTTTCATTGGGATCAATCTCTTCATCATTTCATCTTTTGAAGAACTTACCTGGCAGAGAATTTTTGTCTGGATATTTCTTGGTGTTCTTGGTATAGGTTTCACTCATGTTATTCGTGGAGTGATAAGAAGAAAGAACTGGCTAAATCTCCCCCTGAAAAACACTATCCCTAGAATACTTATATCAAGTATATTGGCTGGAATAATTATTTATGCACTGGTTTTTGCAGCTAGTTATGTTGCAGGAATATTTGAGCAGGATGAATATAATTTTGGAAAATTAATTGGTGGCGTTCTCAACACAGGTATTTTAGTTCTACTTTGGAACTTAATATACTTTGTTATTCATTACATGGAAAATTACAAAAGGAAAGAGATTGAATCCCTAATCTGGGAAGCAGCAGTAAAAGATTACGAATTGAAAACACTTAAGTCGCAATTGAATCCTCATTTTATGTTCAATGCGATGAACAGTATACGTGCATTGATAGAAGAAGATCCGGATTCAGCTAAAGTTGCAATAACAAAATTATCAAACATACTTCGCTATTCACTTCAAATGGAGCGAATGGAACGAGTTCCGCTTGAAGATGAAGTTGAAACTGTAATAAATTATCTTGATCTTGAAAAAATAAGATTTGAAGACAGACTTAAGTACAAACTTGATATTGATAAAAGCACTCAGAAAATTGAAATCCCTCCGATGATGATACAAACACTTATTGAAAATGGAATTAAACATGGTGTTGCAAAAAGAACAGAAGGCGGAGAGATACATTTAAAATCAAAAATGATGACAACATCAAACGGTCAAAAACTAAAAATTGAAATTAGAAACAGCGGACATTTCAGTGAAGAGAATTTAAAAAGTTCAACCGGATTTGGTGTCAGTAATACAAAACACCGGCTCAATTTGCTATTTGGTGATAAAGCACACTTTACAATAATAAATGAGAATGGAAATACCGTTCTCGTCGAAGTCGAAATTCCTATAGGGTAAAGCAACAACAATTAAGAGGGAAATAAAATGAAAGCATTAATAATTGACGATGAAAGATTAGCTCGCACAGAATTAAAACGACTGCTAACACCGTTTAAAGATATTCAGATAGTCGGCGAAGCTGTAAACTCGGAAGATGCGCTTGAAAAAATACAGGAGTTGAAACCTGATCTCATCTTTCTTGATATACAGATGCCCGGTAAATCAGGCTTTGAACTTTTGGAGGAGCTTGACAGCGTGCCGATTGTTGTATTCACAACAGCTTACGACGAATATGCATTAAAAGCATTTGAGTACAACGCACTCGATTATCTTTTAAAACCAATCGAACCAAAACGACTTGAAGAAACAGTAAATAAGCTGATTGAAAAAGGAAGAAAGCGAGCTGCGATTGAAACGGACTCTGAAATTCTTACAGAGCATGACCAGGTTTTTGTAAAAGATGGAGACCGCTGCTGGTTTGTTAAACTGGAAAAAATAAGATTACTCGAGTCTGAAGGAAATTATGTTCGATTATTTTTTGAAGAAAACAAACCGCTGATCCTGCGCACACTAAACTACCTCGATGAAAGACTTGACAACAAGGTGTTTTTCCGAGCAAACAGGAAACATATAATAAATCTGAAATGGGTGGATTCAATCGAACCGTGGTTGAATGGCGGTTTGCTCGTTAAAATGAAAGACGGGCACAAAGTTGAAGTCTCCCGAAGACAGGCTGTTAAATTTAAAGATATGCTTAGTTTGTAATACTTTCGCTGTCATTGCGAATCCCGACTCGTCAATCTACTGAAAAACTTGTAGGGTTAAAGCAATATCATTTTTGAGATAAGATTACTTCGTCATCCGGCGATTGCCGGATTCCTCGTAATGACAATCTGTTGATCAATTAAACAATTCCCACGCTAAGCCAAATCGAATATTTCTTTCCGGCATTGGGTAGTATGGAGTTATGTAATACTTGTTGCCAAACAAATTCTCCCAGATGAAATAAACGATAGCAACTTTTTTTATTTCGCCTGCTAAAGTAAAATCGAGTCTTGTGGTTGGATTAACATTTTCAACACCCCATGTTTTCGTAAAAACATTATTACTGCCAAAATAATAAAATCTAAATCCTGTTTTCAGATCCAAGTTATCATTAAAAAAATACCCGTTGATGAATGTTCCACCGACAAAACTGAACTCAGGCACTCCATAAATTTTATCGTCTTGTGGCTTAAAATAGTACGATGTATTTGTCTCGAACAGAAGATACCAGAACTTATAGTTTAAATTCAATCCTAGTCCTGAAAGATTTCCAAATTGTGGGTAAGTATTACTGTATCCATAAGGAAGTGGCTTTTCACTAAAATATAAATCGCTTCTTTTAAACCAGTTTAATTTTACTAGAAAATTTAAATTAGCATAATTAATTGATACTTCTGCGTTCTCAACATTATCTTGACAAGATGGACATCCATATTCTGAATAACCTCCATAAATTTTTAGATTCTGAAAAACCTTATAATTCAAATCGACTCCAAGACCAGATAGGTTTTCATTCCGTGTTCTACCTGTACTAACATGATTACTCCACAAATATTTGTAGAATACAGCAGGAGTTAATCTTTCATCAAAAAGTGAAAATGATACAATAGGTGTAATTGTAAAAAGGTCAGAATCAGTCGTAAAACCTAATGATGGTGGTTCCGTATAATTGATGGATTTTTTTTCATAACTAATAATCGCTCCAATCTTAACTATTGAAATTTTTTCTTCAGCATTTAGTATAGCTCCGAAAGTTTCATTCTTGAATTGTGGGGTAGAATTGAATGCACTTTGATAACCTTCAAATATGCTTTTTTCAGACCTATAATAAATTGAAAAATCCAACTTTGAATCTTCAAAAGGCTTCGCCAAAGTTCTCAATCCAAAATTGTTTTGTAAAACATCAAGTTTTCGGTTCGGATATACAACAGGTGCTTCAGGACTATACATATCGATATTAAAACTCGGGGGAATATTTGCTACGCTGTCAACGTTTATCCCACCATTTAACCCTTGTTTAGTAGAAACAAAGTAATACCAGCCTGTTATATTAACTGAATTTGATAAAAAATATTTCAGCTTTGCATTTACCTGCCAGAAGGAAAATGCAGTATTTGTATATGTGCTGTCGATGCTTCTGTTTGTCACTTCAAATGAAAGGTTCCATCTTTTTGCAAGTAATGCCGAAAATCTTCCATCTATCATTGCTTCAGCATTTGGTCCCTGGTAATACTTAATCCGTGCGTAAGGTGCTTGAGTTATAAAATCTCTTGTAATAAAATTCACGGTAACCGGGTTATTGTAAGATCCATATAGAAATCCTCGTGGGGACGGGACAATTTCAATCGAGTCTATATCTTCACTCTGCACAAGGTTTAAATCGAGTGAATTTGTATAACGATTATTCCATAATACTCCATCAAGCATATAACTAACAGCACCGTTACCAACTCCGTAAATATACGTTTCATTTGGATAGCCGACAAAGCCAAGATCTTTAATAAAATTTAAGTTGAATGATCTCAGCAGGTCGCCGGTATATCGATAATTTTCAAACAGAAATGTGTTTCTGCTAATTATTGCACTTACATCCGTTAGAGGTTGCCCCTGGATTGGGATAAGGGAATCGGCTTTGGCTTTCATTTGTTCAGTTTTTGTCGAATCTGAAGTGATTAGAGTATCAGTTGTTTCCACAAAGGTCGTATCGAATTTGCTCTGATTATGTTGAATTAATAACGAATCGCCGTTTTGTGGAAAGACAAAAGAAGAGAAAAGTAAGAGGGCTGATAGCTGCTTTAGCATTAATTGTACTTCAGAAAAATCTTCAATTAACAAAAATAAAATAGAGAATTATAAAAGAGTAAAAAAATTATAAAGCAATCTACTCAAAGAATTGGAAAGTCGATTCTCATTTTAAGCCGTATTTACAGGGGTTTGAGCATAATTATTTTTTAAAAATTATTTTGTTTCCAATAAATATTAAGTATTTTTCGATCGTAATAAACATTAACATTTAATCGGAGGGATCAAATGGCTAAATCAATGACGAAGAGCCAGGTTATAACGCATCTTGCCACCAAAACAAAAACTACTAAAAAAGTTGCAGCGCAGTTTTTGGATGAGTTGGCTCAACTTTCATACAAGCAAGCTAAGAATGAATTCGTACTTCCAGGACTTGGCAAGCTGAAAGTTGCTCAGAGACAGCAGAGAATGGGAAGAAACCCTGCTACTGGAGAATCAATTGTAATTCCTGCAAGAAAAGTTTTAAAATTCAGAATTGCTAAAGCTGCAAAGGATGCTATTCTAAAGTAATTTTGTTTCTCTTATTTAAAGCGAAGGATAAGCAATTGTTCTTCGCCTTTTTATTTTTGTTAATTGAAAAAACTAAAAAGCAAGCTCCGCAAGTAACCCTAATTTTGCTTTCTACTCACAGATTTAAAGGACCTTAAATAACACATCATTTTTGTCCGATGCGAAAAAAGTCTAAAGAAATTCTCATCTTCTCTTATTAACTTTGCCCAACTGTTCATAATTAATTATTCAACTTATTCTTAAGGCTCTGATGAAAAATTCCTTCTACCTAATCTTGTTGCTTTTATTTGCGTTCAGCTGCTCACATAATCATTCAAATAAAATTCAGGATATAATTCAGCCAATTAACCTTGAAGAGGGTGCTGAAAAAGAAATTGTAATTAGTGATCTTTTTTATGCTCCAAATTATCATTTAACCTTGGTACCAAATGAAAACCTGGTTATTGTTCACGACACTGTAAGCAATATATTAAAGTTAAAAGCAAAGGATGGATTTACAGGATTAGATGTATTAGCGTTTACTTTTGAAAATCAGCAGTATCAGATCCCATTTAAACTTCATCCCAAAAAAAAATATCTTTTCACATATAAACCAAAAGGGAGGCCCAAACAAGTAAATCTTTTCGGTCAGTTTAATAGCTGGGATAGAGCAAGTCTTCCTATGGATGATGCAGATGGTAACGGAATCTACGAAATCAGCGTACCTCTTGATCCGGGCAGGTACGAATACAAATTTTTTGTCGATAGAAAAGAATTAATTGATCCACAGAATCCCGTAAAAGTGCCAAATGGTCTCGGCGACTACAACTCCATTTTAATTATTGAGCCTGAACAAACAGATAAGATGTATCTCCATTGCCTCAACTACACTGCTGATGATCAAACTAAAAGATTTAATTATTATTTTGAAGGTTACTATTCGCCTTTAACAAAAGAAGCGAATGTAGTTGCATTATTAGATAACCAGTTAATTAATCCTAGCCTCATTAAAGTAGATGGTCATAAAATATCGATTCTTTTCCCTGAAGACCTTATTGATGGGGAAAGATTATTGCGGGTTGCTGTGAGAGCAGAAGGAAAATTTTCAAACATTCAATCAACATGGATTATTGATGGAAAAGCCGTAATAAACAACTCGCCCAAAAGCTGGTACGATGCTATCATTTATTCTCTGATGATTGATAGATTTAACAATGGTGATCCATCAAACGATAATCCTATAAAACACGATTCATTGTTCAAACCTGCAAATTACAATGGAGGTGACCTTCAGGGTATTATTAACAAAATCAACGAAGGATATTTTAATCTGCTCGGAATAAATACATTCTGGATTTCGCCAATTGTAGATAACACGAATAAAGCGTATATGGAATATCCGCCACCGCATAGATATTATACGGGATATCACGGCTATTGGCCGGTTTCTCTACAAGGTGTTGAAGAACATTTTGGCAACATGAATTTGGCAAAAGAATTTGTAAGCAAGTCACACCAGACTGATATTAAAGTTTTACTCGACTTTGTTGCGAATCATATTCACGAAGGACATCCATTGTGGAAAGAGCATCGTGATTGGTTTGGAGTTCTTGAATTGCCTGACGGGAGAAAAAATCTGCGCTTATGGGATGAGTACCGATTAACAACCTGGTTTGAGCCTTACATGCCATCATTTGATTATGTTGGTTCTAAGGAAGCACTGGAAACGATGACAGATAATGCGATTTGGTGGCTGCAGAAAACTGATGCTGACGGTTTTAGGCACGATGCTGTAAAGCATGTTCCTCACGAATTCTGGCGATTGCTTACAAAAAAGATAAAAGAAAATATCGAACAATCTGATCAATCAAAAGTTTACCAGATAGGTGAAACTTTCGGCGGATATGATTTGATAAGTTCTTATGTTAATAACGGACAGCTTAACGCACAGTTCAATTTTAATCTTTACGACACTGCAATACCTGTTTTTCTGCAAGCGGAAAATTCTTTTAAACTTCTGGATTTACAGATGCAAAAAACTTTTCAGGTTTATGGAGTAAACCATTTGATGGGCAATCTTGTAAGCAGTCATGATAAAATTCGTTATATGGCTTACGCAGATGGAGATCTTGAAATAAACGATGGAAGAGCGAATGAGATTGCCTGGACAAATCCGCCGAGGGTTGATAATCCATCCAGTTATGATAAATTGAAACTTCAACTTGCGTACATCCTCACAATTCCTGGTGTGCCTATTATCTATTACGGAGATGAAATCGGAATGACCGGTGCTTCCGACCCAGACAACAGAAGAATGATGAGATTTGATAACAACCTGAATGAGTTTGAAAAGCAAACATTTAAAGACGTAAGTAAACTAATCCATATCAGAAAAGATCATCCTGCGTTGAGATACGGGGACTTCTTAACTCTTCAGGCAGATAAAAATATTTATGCTTATGTAAGATCGGATATGAACGAAAGAATCCTGGTAATTCTGAATAAAAGTGAAAAAGAGCAGATAATAAAATTAAATCTTCCGGCAATTTACAACCTAAACACAGCAACTGATTTGGTTACAGATGAAAGTTTCCGAATCAATGACGATGTAATTAAACTTACTGTAACAAGTATCGGTTCCAGAATTTTAAAACTGAAATAATGAAAAAGTTTATTGCTTTACTAAGAGGAATTAATGTCAGCGGACAGAAGAAAATCAAAATGTCTGAGCTACAGTTATTGTTTGAAGATATGGGTTTTGGAGAGGTTGAGACTTACATACAAAGTGGAAACGTAATTTTCTGTTCCAATGAAAAATTCATTGAAAAAATTGAAGCTGAAATTTCATCTGGTATAAAAAATAAATTTGGTTTTGATGTCAAAGTTGTTGTGATGAAATCTAAAGAAATTGAATATGTATTTAAAAACAATCCTTTTATCAAAAGAAAAAAAGATGCTGATAAATTATGCGTAACTTTCCTTTCAAAAACACCTTCTGATGAAAACATTGAAAAAATGCATGCTATTGATTATTCACCGGAAGAATATGTTATTGATAGAAGATATATATACTTATTTCTTCCAAATGGCTTCGGCAAAGCTAAATTAAATAATAACTTTTTCGAGAATAAGCTTAAGGTCTTCGGTACAGCAAGAAATTGGAAGACGATAAGAAAGCTTTCAGAGTTAGCAAAGTCGCATTAAATCATTCTTCATTTTATTAACTTTACATATCAAACAAAAAAATAGATGGGAACCAATGGCAAAAATTTCAATAACATTTAGCATAATACTCATAATCCTGGGACTGTATAGTTACTTCGGCATCAGTAGTGAAAGTATCACAGCACTCATTCCAACATTTCTAGGAATACCAGTTCTGATCTTAGGCCTCCTAGCTCTCAACGAAAAATATTTAAAACATGCTATGCACGGAGCTGCTGTTCTAATGCTACTAGGATTTGGAGGAACAGTTGGAGGATTAATCAAGTTCTTCAGAATGCTCAGCGGAGAAGTTTTTGAAAGGCCATCAGCGATTATCATTCAGGCGATAATGGCTTTGATCTGTTTGACCTTTTTAATATTCGCAATCAAATCATTCATTGATGCAAGAAGGAAAAGAAGTGAATAGAATAAACGTATTATTATTTTTTATTTTACTCTTAGTATCGTGCGGTGAAAAGAAAAATCAGAAACAACTAAGCGACTTGGAATTAAAAATGAATAGTGTTGCAGAAGGATATGTCAAGCTTGTACTTGAAGTAGGGAAGTATGATCCAATGTTTGTAGACGCGTACTATGGACCAAAAGAATGGAAGCCGAAAGAAGAGAACCTTCAATTCGACTCAACTGCTTACAACAAATTTGTATCTATAGCAGATTCTTTATTAAATGAACTTGAACTTTTAAGTGAATACAATGCAACCGAACTTGAGACCCTAAGGTACCGTTATCTTTACAAACAGTTATTTGCACTAAAAGCCAGAATAATAATTTTGAATGGTTCTGTTCTTCCCTTTAGACTTGAATCAAGAGCTTTATACGATGTTACACCTACAATTGAATCAGAAGATAGTCTTCAAAAAATAATTGATGAACTCGACAAAATTCTTCCTGGAACCGGAAACATTACTGATAGAATAATAGCATTAAGGAAAGATTTTGAGATACCTAAAAATAAAATAGCTAAAGTATTCGATGCGGCTGTAAAAGAATGTAGAAGCAGAACTGCAAAGTATATCAATCTTCCCGCAGGTGAAAATTTTAAAGTAGAATATGTTGTAAAAAAACCTTGGGGAGCATACAACTGGTATAAAGGAAATCTCTTCAGCGTGATACAAATAACGACCGATTTACCTATTTATATTGATGGTGCTATGGGTCTCGCTGCTCACGAAGGCTATCCCGGGCATCACGTTTATAATATTCTTCTCGAGCAAGGTCTTGTAAAGGACAAAGGCTGGATAGAATATACAGTTTACCCACTTTATTCACCTCAATCACTAATTGCAGAAGGCACAGCAATTGTCGGTGAAGAACTGATTTTTCCTGGAGATGAGAGGATGATTTTCGAAAAAGAAGTCTTGTTTCCTCTCGCCGGGATAAGCACAAAAAATGCTGATCTTTACTATCGGGTACTTTCTCTTCAGGAAAAACTTGATGGTGCGGGAGTGCTTGCTGCAAAAAATTATCTTAATGGGGATTGGACAAAAGACGAAACTGTAGCCTGGCTGCAAAAGTTTCAAATAAGAACGAAGGAGAGAGCAGAGAAATATCTTTCGTTCATAGAAACCTATAGAAGCTATGTGGTTACTTATAATACGGGGAAAGCTATTATTGAAGAATATATGGAGAAGAACGGCGGCACAAAAGATAATCTTGCAAGAAGATGGGAAATATTCTCCAAACTAATATCAACGCCTCAAACACCTTCAGGTTTGATGAATTAACTAAGCTCAACTTTTAATTTTTCTGATAGCAAAGAATAAGTTTTTTGATCGATAGAAACTTCGTTAAATATTTTCCGCAGTAAATCTTTATCGGTTCTGACAAAGTCTTTCTCCCTTGGAGTTACAATCAATCCTCCCATATCAACAGCAGCCGGACTTATAAGTATTCTATCAGGATCATTTTTGTAGAAACACTCCGGTCGATGCTTACTTCGAAGAAAAATAATTACGCTCCATCCAAACTCTTTATCAAAATTGCATAGTAAATTCATCTTTGGCTCAGATTCTATAGAAGTATGGTTTTCATATTCCATAAATATTTTTCCAAAATTTTTTTCTATAAGAGATTGATCCATTGACTCAATAAAAACTATTTTCCGTAATTCATCATTGATAAAAGTGGTTGTGATGGATTCATTTTCCTGAATAATTTTTCCAAAATCATTTTTCATTTGTTGAATATCATTTTCTATAGGAATGAACTGCTTGATTCCTGCCTGAAAATGTAAATGATCCGGAGCTGATGCGCCACAGGCTGGACCATTATAAATCAATGTATAATGCGGCGAAAGTAGCTTTGAAAGCTCAAGAAACTCACCAAAATATTCAGATATTCTCTGCTGCTTATGACCTAAGTCAGCAATTGTAAAATGCTTCGGAAATATTGGATAAGGGTTGCAGAGAAGAATAAATTCATCTCTTAATAAAATTCCTTTTTGCTCCTTTGGAAGATTTTCCATGCAAAGAAAACAAGTGCGATTTGCGATTGAGCTTTCATCAACATCTGCCGATGTTGATTTGATTCTTTCTGGGTTGAACTGAACTTTCAGTTTCATTCTATCAAACCAAAAAGACTTTGTTTGAATATTTATTAAAGTATCGTAATTCTTTTTCATTAGAGACCAGCTTTTTATCTGTTCGTCAAAAAGATAATCTGCAGACGATACATAATCATTCTGACTCATGAAGTTCTGAATTTGAGAATTACTCAAAATTATTTCTTTTGATAATTTCAATTCTTATTACTTCTGTTTAGTTCATGCCGCAATTGTATCTCTTTTGTCCGTAATGAATCTTTATAAAAGTTATTTGAATTAAGTTTTTCAATAGAAGGTGAAGCATCTGTATTTCCCTCCCATCTTCTGCAGATATAGATCGGCTCATAAATTCTTCCTATTTTGTATTGACGTGATATAGCTAAAGCAACAGCATAATCTTCACCATAACTTACATTCGGAAATTTTACTTTCCTTATGATAGGAGTATAAAAAGCTCTTGGTGCACCAAGCCCATTAATCCTAAGTGCATTGTTGTGTCCGTTTGCATCAGTCCACTCCCTATGGTAAATTAGTCCGGGAGGAATTTCTTTCAGGTTAAAATCCGTTAACTTGTAACTTCCGATAACCATTGCACAATTTATTTCGTAAAACTTATCAACAATTTTCTGTAATGCATTTTCATCAGAATAAAGATCATCACTGTCAAGTTGAATGATAAACTTACCACAATGTGGATGAAAGATAGCTTCATTCCAACAGCCACCAATTGCCAAATCATTCCCCTGAGGTATAAAATGAACAATCCTTTTATCTTCTGAAGCTAAATTTATAATCTGTTGCGTAGTTCCATCAGCTGAATGATTATCTACAATAATTACATTAAAACTAAACTGTGTCTTTTGAGTTAAGGCAGTTCTGATTGCATCGTCAATTGTATTCACCCTGTTCTTAACAGGAATTATGATCGAAGCTTCATAATTAAAATTCTCATCAAAACTAACCGATTTTTTATTCGATGAATTAATATATGCACCAGTCTCTTTAAGATGATGTGTTGCAACCTCTTCCATTTCAATCTGAACCTGCCGGTTTTTAGGATCAACATATTCGAACATTTTTTCTGATTTGGAAGATTCTTTGAGTGTTTTAACTGAGTAAAGAGGCTCAGAGATTCTTAGTAAAGAATAATTTCGTGAAATAGTTAATCTTAAATCATATAATCCCGAGTAAAGCAATTTATTTTTTATTGAGAATAAATCAGGCAAGCAATGTCTGGCCAGCTCAGAATTAATCACAAAACATTGACCAAAATCGAAGTCGTCTCTGATGCTACCTAATTGATAATCAATTAATGGATGGGGGAAGATTTTTTCTCCTTTTTTTTCATTGTAGTCAGAATAAATCCAACCTGCATTTGTCTTGTCTGCATCTGAAATAAAATTTTCGACACCATTTTCATTTATCTCAATTATTCTATTTCCATTTATGAACATCAAATATTTTGTTGAAGCTTGATCAATGACTTTTCTGATCATCTCACCGCCGAAAGGATGGCTTGACTTTACCAAGCTTATATTATTACCTATTTCATAATCTGATATAATTATTATTTCTTTAACTAATTCGGTTTCCCCCAGATTTGATATTATTTTTTCCGTAATGTTATTGTTGAAAGAGAAAATTGCAACAGTAATTTTATTGTTCGAATCCATTCCTCAGGAAACTCCGTTAATTTCTTCAAGATATAATTTCAGAACTCTGTCAGTTATTTTTTCAATATCAAATTTTTCTAATACCCGTTTTCTGGCATTTTCACCGAATCGCAATCGTGTTTCTTTAGAATCTATCAACAACTTCAATTTTGTCCTCAAGTCGTCAACGTTTTTATTTTCAAATAGATAACAAGTATCGTTATCAACAGCAATATCTAGTACTCCCTCGGCATTTGAACAGACTGAAGATTTTTTCATTGCCATTGCTTCAACTAACGCTATTCCAAAGGCTTCTGAATGTGAAGGGAAAGAAAATATATCCATTGCTGCTAGTACTTCCGGAGTGTCTTCTCTGAAACCAGTGAAGATTAGATTTTCCAGTCTATAATCATTTGCGAGTTGTTTTATCTTGTCCGCGTATTCTGCTTCACCTCTGCTCGGTTCCCCAACAATCAGATACCGAAGATTTTTATATTCCTTATTTAGTTCTTTTGCTGCCAATAAGAATTCCTCGTGCCCTTTGCCAGGGGTAAATCTCGCAAGCATACCAATAACAATTTCTTCAGACTTAATACTATATTCTTCTCTTACTTTATTACCATCAACTTTTTCTGAGTTGAATTTGTTAATATTAATTCCATTCGGCACAATGATGATATTTTGAGATTTAACCGGCGTCGTATCAATTAAATTTTGTTTTATTGCAGTACTAATAGCTAAAATCTTTTTGACTCTTTTATACAGCTTGTTATGTAAAAAATCCTTCTTAACAATAAAAGATCCAACTTGCTTTGTAAGAAAAAGAGGAATTTTAATATTTGCTAAAAACAGAGCGGGAACAAGCAGCCACAAGTCCTTTGATGCCTGCGTATGCACAAGAGAGTATTTATTATTTCTTAGTAATAGAGAAATTTTGAAAGTGTTAATGGGATGAAAATAACCGCTGGCTTTAATTGGGTGAAGCATAATTCCCATATTGTTTGCCTCAATATGAATTCTGGAATCAGCAGAGCAGATAAGTTCAATGGCAATTTCTCTTTTTAGAAGCTGTTGAATTGAGGTTAGGGTGAACATTTCCAATCCACCCCAGCTTTTCGATAAGCAGGAATAAAGTATCTTCATTAAAAATTATCAGTATATTTTTTTCAACTCTGAATTCTTAAAGTAATGTAATAAAATTTCGTCAAAATTGTAGCCCTTCTCAGCCATTATAGCAGCACCTATCTGGCATAGCCCAACGCCATGACCCCAACCCGCACCGTAAACAATAAATTTCTCAGGAATCTTTTGACTAATTTTTTTCACAATAAAAGCTGAACTGTATAAATGAGTTTTTGACAATAATCTTCTGATTTCTAATTCTTTTCCAACGGTCATAGTTTTTTTAGACCCAACTATTTTAAGTTTTACTATACGCGAAGAGTCACCTCTCTCAATTGGAACAAGCTCTATAATGTCCCCAAAATCAATTCCGCTCTTCTCCTTCAAAAGGGCTGATAATTCTTCCTGAGAATATTCAATTTTCCACCTGAAAAAGTTTTTAGTCTCTCTATCATAATCAACAAGTATTTGCGAAAGTATTTTTCGATCCGATGTATTACAAAATGAATGTGGGTTTCCTCTGATCCATTTCTCTGAGTTTTCTTCATCAGAAAAGTCAAGATTAAAATTTTCAGGTTCATATTTATAATCAACAACCGACATTAAATATGGATGTTTTACTGGTTCCCATACATTCTCAAAAGATTCTGTTATACCACCACAGCATTTTGAGTATCTTGCATCACAAATTTTACTATTGCTAAGTAAGACAATACCTTTTGTCTGTTCTAAAGCATTAAAAGCAGCATCAGATATTATCTTTGTTACACCCTGAAACCTCTGACAATGGTCATCGGCACAAACATCAAACAATTTATGATCTTCCCTGTCATACCATTTTATTAATTCATCTTTAAACTCAAGGGAAGTTTCATGTATATCTTTTTCTGCTATTAGTTCTTTTGATCTTTCAATTTGAGCAAGCACCCAGCTTCTTGCAATTACAGCTTGAGCTTTTAACAATTCAATAGAGCTTTTAGCGCTCATTTCGGAAGAGACAACACTGGTTAAATATCTTTCCAGCGGTATATGGTTAATTGCAACAATTTCATTGCCGGTCTTTTGTAAAAGAAGAGAATAGATAAATCTCTGCTTCTCTTTTCTTTCCCAATGGAACTTGTTTCCTATGACAACATCTCTTAAAAGGAAAGATTCTGAGATTGGATCAGCAGGAATAAATTCTATTTTATCATTTACTTTAACTTCGTGCTTGCTGCTTTTGCAGATTAGCTCATTATTTTTTATTTCAGCAGTATAAATTCCGCTGAAGTTATCTTTGAACCCTAAAACACTGAAATCTCCATGCAACTCGAACTTAATAATCTTGCTGGTTAAAATTCCAACACTTATTAATGGTTCTTCTCCAAACAACATAATATTTTATCAGGCTAACTAGATTTAAACTTTTTATTATTCTTTACAAAATATACTGAATAGTTTTGTTTGATAAACTGAGTTTTTTGAGTATAACCTTCTTTATAATTATTTTGACTATGCTCAATTGAATTAAATAAAAAATAAATAGATGAAAAGCGTACCAAAACAAAATGTTTCGATAATAGGATTCCCGATGGATCTTGGTGCAGACCGCCGTGGAGTTGATATGGGTCCTTCTGCATTAAGAATAGCTGGTTTGCAAATGCAGCTTGAGTCGCTTGGATATAAAGTTGATGATAACGGCGATATAAAAATTGAGATAATGGAAAGACAAAAAATCAAAAACCCTAGACTAAAATATTTAGATGAAATTATTAAAACATCCAAACTGCTGGCCGATAAAGTTGAGAAAGTTTTAGAGAGAGGCGACTTTCCATTATGTATTGGCGGCGATCATTCGATGGCTTTGGGAACTATTTCCGGAATTGCTTCCTACTGTGAAAAAAGAAAATATAAATTGGGTGTGATTTGGATTGATGCTCACAGTGATATGAATACAGATGAAACAAGTCCTTCAGGAAATATTCACGGAATGCCTCTTGCTTCACTGTTGGGTCTTGGCTGTGATGAACTGGTAAACTTTCTTGATTTCTCACCAAAACTTGATCCCGCGAATTGTGCACTCATTGGAATTAGAAGTATTGATGAAGCTGAAAAAGCAAATATTAGGAAATTGAAAGTTCCGATTTATACAATGAATGATATTGACAAACTCGGTATTCACAGAATAATTGCGAAAGTGTTGAAGCAGTTTCGTGAGAATGTTGATCATATACATATCAGTTTCGATGTTGATAGTGTTGATCCTTCAGTTGCTCCGGGAGTTGGAACTCCCGTACCAGGGGGACTTAGTTACCGCGAAGCTCATCTTCTTATGGAAACAATTGCTGAGTGTGGTTGTATGTCCTCTTTAGAAGTGGCTGAGCTGAATCCAATTCTTGATCATAAAAACCAAAGTGCAGCTTTCACAGCTGACCTTATTGCATCCAGTATGGGGCAGAGAATACTTTAATGAAATTAAATGATCTAGCATTGATTATTGTTTTGTTCATCATTATAACTTTTCTACTTTCAGTATTTAATTTTATCTCTATTAATCTCACAGACATTTTAGCTTACTCTTTATTAGTAATAGGTGTTGCTCTTGTTTACTCTGAGACCATCCGGCAAAACAGGCCATCAGTTTTTCTTGGCTCAATAATTTTTCTGTTCGGGGTTTACTTTTTAGTTACAGAGAACTATTGTCTGATTATCGGTGATGAGGTTTACGTACCAATTATTTTAATTTTTGGCGGGTCAGGTTTATTGATGCTTTATATTACAACATCAACACATAAAATTTTTCTGCTTATCTCAATTATTTTTTTGTCTGCAGGAATAACGCTGATAATTGCAAATAGCCATTGGGGTGTAAAGTCTTTTCTTCTTTCGATTTTATCAGTATTAAACTTTTTTTGGCCAGTGACGATAATTTTTCTAGTCCTCATTTTTTTAATGAGGGTTAAATAAGAGAACAATCAACAAATTTTGTTAATAATAAGAAAGAAAATTAATAGAGGTGGTTGCTATGGTATTAGTGTTACTTTATAAAGTATAAGGCCACGATTAATACTAAAGAAATAACAAACAGTATAAAGCTAATTATTCTATTCTTCTTGACAGTGTTGCTCAATGATCCAATTTGACCATCAAAATAAGTTTTGATGTAATCCCTTGTCAACTTTTCAATAACATCTTTATCAACAGCTGCTTTTAATGGCTCTTTAGCTTCTATTTCCGCTGCCTGACGAAACTGATTCTCTGGTTCGCTTTTTTCTTTAAATTTACTTACAAACTTAACCGGTTCATCCAGGTTCGTATTAATTTCATCGGCATTGAAATGAATTCCCTCTTCAACTTCAGCAAATACTTTTTCTTCAACTTCGATTTGTTCATTAGTTATATTTTCTTCGTGAGTTTCCTGTACTTCAATACTTTCTTCGAATTCAGAAATTTCTTCAACTAAATGCGTAGGAGCAGGCTTAGGATTCTTAGCTTCAATTTTAGCTTTTATTTGATCCCTGATATTATAAAGCTTCATAGCTGTTTTATCTTTTAGATCACTTGCCGGGTATTTGAGCTCAAGTACCAGTGGAAGATTCGCAATCAGATTTTGATAGTCTCCAAGTACCTTCCAGGGAAACTCACCACCTTCAGCTTTCATCTTTTGCAAATTTTCCTTATCCTTATCGCTAAGGCAGCCTAAGACTTCCAGTTTAATTAGATCTAAACTCTTTTTCTTATCCATAATACTATTTTGCCTCTGAAACTTTCTGCATTAAATTTCCGAATGCAACCTGTAATTTAGATTTAACGGTCACTGTTGGAATGTTTAACTTCGCAGCAATTTCTCCTTGATCCATTCCACCGTAATAACTCAATTCTAAAACATACTTTTGAGCATCAGTTAAACTACCTAAAGCTATTTCTATTTGTTCTTTTTTATTAAGAACATCGGCCAATTCCACTGGCTCTATTTCCGGAGATAGTTTCGGAATTATTATTTCTTTTTCATAATCTTCATTATACTCCGGTATAATTTTGCCACCATTCCTGTTTAAAACATCAATAGCTTTATTACGAGCTAAAGTAATCAACCAGGTATATACGTTGTTAGTTTTGAAATCGAATTGATCTATTTGCCGCCACACAATTACAAATACTTCAGAAAGAATTTCCTCAGCTCTATCTTTATCGGTAACTATTTTTTTTATTAAAGTGTAGAGGATAGGAGCATAACGGTCATACAATTGTTCTAATGCCTTGGAATCATATCCTGCAACCTTTAACATTATTTCAGCATCTGTTAAGGAATTGCTATCAGCCACTTCGGTCTCTCCCTTCTAATATTGATTATTTCTCTGTTAAAACTAAAATTTTTATCAAATAGAAGCAATTTAAGTACCATTTCTAAATGGGGTTAAATGAATAAAAATAGCAGGAATGTCCGGATAATTTTCGGATAGTAATCGTGATGTGTTAAAATAACTACCAGTAAGAATTTAACTTCGACAAATAATTTTATCAAAGTTTAAAGAGGATTGGTACTGTTACCTGCACCTTAATTGCTTTCCCCCGTTGTTTGCCCGGAGTAAATTTAGTTTTTGTAACAGCATCGAGTGCAGCCTCATCACATCCAGCGCCAATGCCTTTAATAACTTTCGCATTGACTACAGTTCCTGATTCATCAACAAAAGCTCTTATAAATACTTTCCCTTCTACACCAGCTCGTTTTGCAATTTCCGGGTACTTAATCTTCTCCTGAATTCCCCGTAGTCCACCGATTGGCTGAGGCATTTCTTCAACAGCTACAAAAAAAGTCGGTTCCTCAGTTTCTTCAATTACTTCCTTTGGTGGTGGAACGGAAATTTTTTCCTCAACTTTTGGTTCTTCTTCATTTACAACTTCCTCAACTGTAATCAATGGGGCTTCTATTGGATCAGGTAGTTTGGGTGGTGCTTTTGGAAGTACTTTCTTCTCATTCTGAGGTTTGTCTAAAATCTCAACTTTTTGAACTTCATTATTTTCTGAAGCGGGTTCGAATCCTTTTACACTATCATAACTAAATTCTTCTATTGCAACAATCACAGTATCAGATGGTTTATTTTCTTCTGCAATCTTAATAGATTCATTTTTATTCGTAAAAAATAAATAATAAGATATAGAGACAATTACTACAAAGAGTAAGATTGAAACTAAAATATACTTTTTAAGTTTTGATGAATTTTCAACTATTTTTTCATCATTGAAATCGGAATGACTATCACTTGCTAAATCAGACTCTTCAACCTGAGAAAAATTTTCTATTTCATTTGATTGAACTGTTTCTTTATTTATTGAAGTAGATTGTGATTTAACCTCCATAAAACCACTCTGTGGTTTTTGTGATGATTCTGCCCCAGAGAACGATCCCCAGTCAATTTTATCTTGGTCAAGAACTTTTTCTAAATTTTCCTCAACCGGAATTTTCTTTTCCGGAACATATTTTTCTGGTTGACCGATATCTTCCTTCCCGAATATTAATCTATTCAACTTTCTAACTAATACTTCTTTTGTTTCTATGGAAGGGTTATCTGCTATTAGTATTGAAGGAAGTAACGCGGAAAGATTTTGACATTCTCCCAGTTCTTTCCAGCAAAATGATTCATCATTCTCCTTTAAAAACTGAAGACTTTTTTTGTCAACCTCATCTGGGCATCCTAATGCCTCAAGTATAATTAATTCAATATCTTTTTTCTTAATCATATCTCATTTTATCTTATATAAGAATTTTTTGTTTTGATCATAATTCCCGACTAAAATTCGATTTTTTCTTTAGAGTATTTTGCTTTTTCGACTCCATTTAGTTAAACGATTACCACAGTAATGTCTAAAAAGTCAAAAAAATAAAGCAATTTGAGTACCATTAGCTTTATTTAACAATTGGAAATAAATTGATTGATAATATCAATTTTCCGTCTTTTAATTACTTATTAAAAGAAAAAATGACCTCTGATTGGAGGTGCTCAGCCTCGGTAGCAACTCTTCTTCTACTGAATAAAATAAACTGTTAAGATATTACAATTGCTCCATAAGGCAGATGTAGATGGTTCATGCTTACACCCTATTTTATTATTTTTACCTATATGTTAAATGATAAAGGAAAAAATGACCTCTCATGAAATAAGAAATCAGTTCCTTCAGTTCTTTAAAAGCAAGGGACATAAAATTGTCGCATCTGCACCTGTGGTACCGTTCGATGATCCAACATTACTATTTACAAATGCGGGAATGAATCAATTCAAAGATGTCTTTCTTGGAAAAGGAAAAAGAGATTATAAACGTGCTGTTGATACCCAGAAATGTATTCGCGTAAGTGGTAAGCATAATGACCTTGAAGAAGTCGGGCACGATACATATCACCATACATTTTTTGAAATGCTTGGTAACTGGTCTTTTGGTGATTACTATAAAGCCGAGGCAATCGAGTGGGCATGGGAACTTCTAACTGAAATCTGGAAACTTCCAAAAGAAAGACTTTGGGCTACTGTTTACAAAGATGATAACGAAGCCATTGAATTATGGAAAACAAAAACTGACATTAACCCAAAACACGTTTTAAAGTTTGGAGAAAAGGATAATTTTTGGGAAATGGGGGATACAGGTCCCTGCGGTCCATGTTCAGAAATTCATATAAATGTTGGTGACGATTATGAAAATCCGGAATACGTTAATGCAGGTACACCCGAATGCATTGAGATTTGGAACCTCGTCTTCATTCAATACGATCGTGATAAAAATGGGAAACTTCACGATCTTCCTTCAAAACACGTGGATACGGGGATGGGATTTGAGCGAATCTGTGCAGTTCTGCAAAATAAGAAATCAAACTACGATACTGACATCTTCTATCCGATAATATCTGAAATTGTAAAACTTAGTAAAATAAAAATCGAAAAGAATCTTTCTGAAGAAGCTCTTGAGAAGTCGGAAGAAACTAAAATTCCTATGAGAGTTATTGCCGACCACATACGCGCTTTAACGTTTGCAATTGCCGATGGTGCTGTCCCCGGAAATGAAGGAAGGGGTTACGTACTGAGAAGAATTTTAAGAAGAGCTGCCCGCTATGGAAGAAAAATTAATCTCAGCGAACCTTTTCTTTATAAGCTTGTTGATGTTCTTGTTCAAACGATGGGAGACGTTTTTCCGGAAATAAAGGAGAAACAAGAATATGTTAAAAAAGTAATTAAAGGAGAAGAGGAGAGCTTTAATGCAACTCTTGACCGGGGAATTGAACTGTTTGAGGAAATAATTGAAAAGCTTAATAAGAAAAAAGAAAAGCTTATTCCCGGTGAAGATGTTTTCAAACTTTATGACACATTTGGTTTCCCGGTTGATCTTACCAACATAATGGCGATCGAAAAGGGTTTTTCAATCGATGAAGTTCGATTTAATGAGTTGATGAACCAGCAGAAAGATAGAGCCCGAGAAGCTTCGAAAGAAAAGTTTGCGTCTGTAAATATATCAATAGATGACACTAAAGGATTTCAATTTTTAAATAATGACCCCACTGAGTTTACTGGGTATGATGAGCTTCAAACTAAGTCGAAGATTACTGGATTAAAAAGAGAAGATCAAACTGAATTTATCATTCTTGATAAATCTCCTTTTTATGTTGAAGCTGGTGGACAAGTTGATGATACTGGTTCGCTAGTATTAGGCGAGGCTAAATTTAATGTTGTTGATTTGCTGAAAGTTGAGAACAAGATTATTCATATTGTTGAAAATGATTCAAATAAAATTTTTCAGACTGATACTCAGGTAATAGCAGAAGTTGATTGCAGATACCGATGGGAAGTGATGCGTAATCACTCTGTCACACATTTTCTTCATGCCGCATTAAGGAATATCCTTGGAACGCATGTCCATCAGGCAGGGTCTTACGTTGGGCCTGATCATCTCAGATTTGATTTTACACACTTCACAAAACCTAGTCCCGAAGAACTCAGAGACATTGAATTACTGGTAAATGAGCAGTTAAGAAGAAACCTTCCGATGTTTCATCATCGTGATATTCTATTTGATGAAGCAAAGAAAATGGGTGCATTAATGTTCTTTGGTGATAAGTATGGTGATAAAGTTAATGTGGTTCAGTTCGGAGATTTCACGATGGAATTCTGCGGTGGAACACATGTTAAAAATTCTTCGGAGATTGGTCTTTTCAAGATTATTAGTGAGGCTTCCATCGCAAGTGGTGTGAGAAGAATAGAAGCTGTTACTGGAGCCGGGGTTGAAAAATATATTCAGTCGCAGCTTGAACATATGAACCAGTTCAGCCACAGAATCGATGAACTTCTCGATACTAAAAAGAAACTGGAGAAGGAAATTTCAGATCTCAAACTAAAGGATTCGCTTGGTCAGCTCGACCACATACTTTCTCTTCATTCTACTGAAAAAGGAATTAAAATATATAAAGGAAAAGTTCACGCTGATAGTATGGATGAGCTAAAATCATTTGGAGACGAGTTAAGAAATAAAATGGGTAGCGGTGTTGGTGTTCTTTTTTCCCAGATTGAAGATAAAGTCGGAATCGTTGCCGTCGTAAGTGATGATCTTATCAAAGAAAAAAAACTAAGTGCAGGAAAAATCGTTGGTGAGCTTGCAAAGCTTGTCGGCGGCGGTGGCGGTGGTCGTTCTCATTTAGCAACTGCCGGGGGAAAAATGTATCCGGAATAACTACAGCCATTGGTAAAGTAGAGAAAATCGTTGGCGCTTTGTATGTAACTATGAGTAAATCGCGAATAAAATACATCTGTTCTAGCTGTGGCTACGAATCACTCAGGTGGTTGGGTAAATGTCCCGAATGTGAAAGCTGGAATTCTTTCACTGAAGAAATCATCGAGACTTCTAAACGCAAACCAACAATATCAAAATCGAAATATGAACTGAACACAATTGAAACTATTTCCGCCAATGAAGAAGATCGAATTAAAACAGGAATAAATGAATTCGATCGTGTGCTCGGCGGTGGATTGATACCCGGTTCAGTTATTCTCCTTGGTGGTGATCCCGGTGTCGGGAAATCAACACTAGCAATGCAGGCTACTGCAAATATCAATCACAAAGTTTTATACGCTACCGGAGAAGAATCCGAAAAGCAAATCAAGCTTAGAGCCAGCAGATTAAAACTGAACTCATCTAATTTTTACGTTCAGGCAGAAACAAATCTTTCCGATATACTTGGAGCAATAAATCAGCTTTCACCTTCTGTTGTTGTGATCGACTCAATCCAGACAATGTACAGAATCGAACTTGACAATTCTCCTGGAACAATAACACAAATTAGAGAGTGCACATCCCTTTTGATGGAAGAAGCAAAGAAAAAACAATACTCTGTTATAATTATTGGTCACGTTACAAAAGAGGGAATGATTGCGGGACCGAAATTACTCGAGCATATGGTTGATGCGGTTATTCAGTTTGAAGGAGAATCAAATTATTCCTTTCGTATACTTCGGGCACAGAAGAACAGGTTCGGTAGCACAAATGAAATCGGTGTATTTGAAATGCATGAAGATGGCTTGCGTGAAGTTAAAAATCCAAGCGAATTATTCCTTAGCGAAAGAGAAAAGCAAACTCCGGGATCGGTTGTTACTTCAAGTATTGAAGGGACACGACCGATACTTCTGGAAGTTCAAGCACTTGTTACTCCTTCTAACTATGGTTACCCACAAAGAGTTTCAAACGGATTTGATCAACGAAGGCTATCAATTCTGCTCGCTGTTCTTGAAAAAAGAGCTGGCATCAGAGTATCTGCAGCAAACGTATTTCTGAATATAGCCGGTGGAATCCGTATAACTGAACCAGCAGCAGATCTGGCAGTTTGTTCAGCAATTGCTTCCAGTATCACTGAAAAAGTTATTGAAAATCAGACAATCATAATTGGTGAAGTTGGTCTCGGGGGAGAGATTAGAAGCGTTGGACATATCGAAAAGAGGATTCAGGAAGCCGAGAAATTGGGGTTCAAATTTGCAATTATACCCTCTGGAAATAAAAAAGAAATAAAACCATCAACAAGTATTTCAGTAAAAACCTGTGAGAATTTGGATCAGGTTGTAAAAACAATTTTAACCAAATCTGCTAATTCTTAGCGTTTTTTAGCTTTTCCAACCCATCAAAAATACGTATTGAGAATATGCAGAGTTTTTATATTTTTATATGTGGCTTTTGCCATAATGTTATTTAAATATTAATTGAGGTCTCTTGTGAGCAAAAAACTTTTTGTGGGAAGTCTCCCATGGGCAGTCAACGACGATGGATTAAAGCAAGCTTTCGCTCCATTCGGTAATGTTGTTTCTGCCACAGTTGTAGTTGATCGCCGGTCTGGACGATCTAAAGGATTCGGATTTGTTGAAATGGAAAACGATTCCGAAGCCGTAGCTGCTATCGAAGCACTTAATGGTTCTGAACTTGAAGGCAGGAACATTGTGGTAAACGAAGCAAAACCAAAAGAATAAAATATATACTGGCATATTTTGTTTGTTCAAGCGCTCATCTTTCGGGCGCTTCTTTATTTTTAGAATCTCTCTATTACATATTGATCGCGATAATTGATAATCCAATGATTAAAAAACAAAAGAATTTATTGCAATTACAAAATTGTTAGTTCCTCTGTAATTCAATTTCCACGCAAATTCTAGATCCAACGGAATAATCCCCTGACCTATTCCAAAACCTATTTCATAAAATGGTTTATTAAAAGTTTGTACTTCTGTCGGAAGTAATTCTGCTGATTCGCTACCAATTTCTGTAACGGCAGAATTGAAAAAAAGATTAAGAGTTATTTCCCAATCTTTTAAACCAGGAACCTTCAGGAGTTTAAAAATTTCATCGCGAAAATTGTATTCGAAGAAAAAAGTTGCAACTTTTTCACCAAATATTTCGTTAACTCTTAATGTTCTGAAGCTAAATGGTTTTGATAACCATTGAAGATTGCCTGGCAAGGCGTACATGTTCTGATAAGGTAATGTTCCTACATTGTACATACCGAATAGTTCAAGATTGATAAAAGTAGAGCGAAAACTTCTCGTAAAGTTATCAATGTATAAACGATAGGTGGTATAATCCAGACCACTGTTCAACAAATCTTTATTTGAGTAAGCAATATCGCCGCTAAAGATAGTGTAAGAATCTCCCATAGATGTTCGCCTTCTGAAGTAACCATCTTCAATATAATCACGGAAGTCTATTTTAAATCCTGCTGTTAAAGCATTTATACTTGTTTCATAAATAGGTAGGTTTGGAGGATAATTTTTATCCTTTCGGAAGAAGGAAAAATCGGTGTTGGTGTAAGCATTTTTATCTTTATGAGTAAGAAAACCTACACTCAGATCAAGCACAGGAAAAACTTCACTCTCAAATTCAAAATCAAATCCGGTTGAATAGTAATAACTTCGGAATTCTTGCTTGTTAAATAATGCAAGCAAAGATGCAGTTAGATCGGTATAATCATCGGATGTTCCGAAGAGTTCCTTAATTGAATCAAAAACATCAAGACTTAATTGCTGTTGTCCTGTAATCACCCAGTAAATATTCAAAACCAAAATCTGTTTTAAATCTTTCATCGGAAAATCCATAAGCCAGATTTAAAGAAGAATTTAACCTTTGGTCAAAATAATCTTCAAAATAAAAACTTAGTCTTGGAGTAAATCCTTCAACGCTGTTAAATCGCCAACTGTTCAGTGTTCCGTTAATTGAAAAGTTTTCTGAAAAGTACGTGCGTGTCCTTAGCCAAGAGAACTGATCCCAGAAAGAAAAAGGAAGTTGCTGCAAACTATCTATTCGATTATATGCAGATTCTTCCTCTGTAGTGCTTGGAATAGTCTGAGCAGATGTCCAGTAAAGCGAATCCTTCTTATCTGCATCAGGAAGAACTGTAACTATTGCTTTAGAGAAAACATCATCGCTTAAATCAGGATTAATTTTGTAGTCATAAAGAATTGTATTCAATTCAAAGCCAAATCTTGCCAAACCAAGAAAATTGCCTTTCATAAAAAGTCTGTAGTCAGCTGGCATATAAATATCGTTATAGCTTGAGAATTGCTGAAAGATACTTATAGTATCGAAGATGCCACCGATATTTGCAGCGCGATTCAGTTCAAGATTAACCTGGATAAGTTCAAAAGTGCTGTCATTGATAAAAATGTTTCCGACGAATCCGGGATCATCTGAATTTTCTGGGCTAAGAAATAACTTATAAACTTTTCTATTATCCATCATTACAACTCTGTCTATGTAGTAGTAATAATAATCGAGTGCGTCATCCGAAATTGGTCCGGGGAGTTTGCTGCCGAAAAATCTGATATCGCCCTCATAAAAATTCTGAATAAGTCTCCCGCCTGTAACAATGTTGATTGTGGGAGGAAAGTTTGCACTTTGCTTTCGCGCGATAATAATCTCTTTAAACTGATCTGGCTTTTTGAAGTATCCTTTGCTTTGATTTTCGAGTATCCCGGTAATTTTCAAATCAACTGAATCCTCACCCGCTCCAATTCCCATTGATACATTTCTTCCTCTAGCACTTATTTCATCAGTGGTTCTGACCATTCCTTTTGTGTACGCTTCAAACTCATAAGTATTCAGCTTTGAATTTCTTTCATTCTTTTTTTCAATTGCTTTCCGGATTATGTCTAAGGCAGGATTTTCACCAGAAAGAATTACAATATCGGGGAGAAGAATTTCTGTTTTTCTCAAAGTAAAATTTATTCCCTTTAAATTCTTATTCAGATTAACGCCTATAGTATCAGAGTAGTAACCAATGTATGAAGCCACAAGAAAATACTCGTCACGTGAAAGTTTGAGCTCGTAATCACCATTTGTATTTGCAGCGGTGCCAAGCGTTGTGTTCAGAACTCTTACATTTCCATAGGAAAGTGATTCGCCTGATTGTGCATCAGTGATTCGGCCTGAGAGAACGAAAGTTTGAGCAAATATATTATAAGAAATCAGCAGGACAGCTATAATTAAGTAGATAATTTTCATACAGAAATCGATTATTATGCTTTCTCAAAAGTAAAGAAAAGCTTCCTTAGTATTAAGAGAAAATAATTGGTGTTATAATTGTACCGTTATTCTTATTATTTTTTCAAAAAAATATCATACAAGTATTATAATTATGAAGTATATAAAAATATTTTACCTGCTCATTATCATTGCCTCTTCTCAAATCCTTTTACCTCAAGAAGTAAGCTCAACTGAAACAGACCCCGTAAACATAACGGCGATGGCTGTTATAAATAAGTACCTATATGCAATTGGCGGAATAGATAAATTTAAGAGCGTTATTGATAGAACAACGGTTATGACGGGTCTGGCGATGAACCAGCCGATTGATATAATTATAATGCAGAAATACCCTGATAAATTATTCCAGGAATTGAAGGTTGGAGAAGTTAATCAGTTAATTTATTACAGCAATGGAAAGGGTTTGTTAAAGATCGGTAATGAAATAACTGAGATTGAAAACAAAGAACTTGAAAGACTGAAGATAGATGCAACAATGCAGTTCCTGATTGATCCGGATAGTTACGGAATAAAAACAGAAGTGCTTCAGAATGAAATAGTTGACAGCATCGACTGCTATAAAATAAAATTTATTTTACCTTCCGGAATTCGCTGGTTTCAATATTATAGTGTTGAGACTAGTTTGAAATTAAAAGAATCGAAAGAGATTCAAACCAAGCAGGGATTGTTCGAACAGGAAACTTATTTTTCAGATTACCGGGAAGTAAAAGGATTAAAATATCCATTCAAAATAATGCAATATTTAGGATTGCAGGAGATTGAACTCACTGTAACCAGCATAGAAACTAATATTGGTTTGGATGATAAAGTCTTTAATATGTCGGATTAAATGAGTCAGCTTAAATATTCAGCGATAGTTTTTGATTTGGGGAATGTTTTAATTCCATTTGATTATACTCCCGCAATCATCAAGTTAAATCAAATCCAATCAGGGTTAGGTGATAAGTTTTCTGAATTCTATAAAGCTAACTATTCTCTCCATCGTGATTTTGAAAGAGGAAATATCACGGAAACCACTTTCATAAATACTATGCTTGAAGTTGTTGATTATAAAATGGAACCTGAAATTTTCTGCAGAATTTTTTCTGATATATTTTACTTTAAATGAAGAAGTGATTGCTCTTTTACCGATTCTAAAAAATAATTACAAACTTTTTCTTACTTTCAAATACTAATTCTATCCATCAGCAAGTATGGATGGGATAAATACGATTTCTTAAAACATTTTGATAAGCTTATTTTATCTCACGAAGTTGGTTCGGTTAAACCGGAAGAAAAAATTTATCGGGCAGTTGAAGAGGCTTCCGGATTTCTTTCAAAAGAGCATTTCTATATTGATGATATTCAGGAATATGTGGATGAAGCTAAAAAGCTTGGATGGGATGCTGTTCAATTTGTAACTTATGAAAATCTTCTGACTGATTTAAAGGAAAGAAATATTATTTGAGTCGAAATCGATGTTGTTATCATTTAACTAAATAAAAAATAATGTTATGTGTCTTATTGTATTTGCAAATAACTATCTCAATGACTACAAGCTTATATTTGCTGCGAACAGAGATGAATTTTACAATCGACCGACTGAGCAGGCAGAATTCTGGAATGAATATCCTTATCTTCTAGCTGGAAAAGATCTGCAGGCTGGCGGAACATGGATGGGAATTACAAAGCAGGGCAAATTCGCTGCAATTACAAACTTCAGAGATCTGAAAAATCATCGAAATGATGCACCATCGCGGGGAAATCTGACACTTGAATTTTTAATTAATGACATCACACCTGAAGAATATTACAACAAACTTAAACCCACTTTAAATAACTTTAACGGATTTAATCTTCTGCTTGGCAATGTTGACCAACTCTACTATTTCTCAAATAAAACAGAAGGTATTCAAAAGCTGGGAGCCTGACATTCACGGAATCAGTAATGCGATATTGGACACTCCCTGGCCCAAAGTTGAAAAGAGCAAAATCCAGCTTCAAAGATTAATTGAACATAAAAAAATTCATCCGTGGGAAATACTAAATATTTTGGATGATACTTCACCCGCGAAAGATAAAGAGCTTCCGGATACTGGTGTTGGTCTTGAGTTGGAAAGAGTGCTCTCTTCTATCTTTATCAAATCGGAAAAATACGGGACACGATCATCAACCAGTAGTTACAGTAGACAAGCAAAACAATGTAAGGTTCGTTGAGAAAACTTACTTTGCTAACTCGGGTAGATTTTCAAACAGAGATTTTAACTTTATTATAAATAAAAAATAAGAAGGAACATGGAAGAGAAGGTAATTCACGAAAAAGAAAACGAGCGATTTGTTATTTACGTCGAAGGCAATGAAGTTTATGTTGAATACACAATGGCGGGTAATCAATTGAATTTATATCATACATTCACTGATCCGGCATTACGTGGAAAAGGTTTAGCGGCTCAGGTAGTCAGAGCTGCTTTGGAATTTACTAAAGAAAATAATATGAAAGTTATTCCTACCTGCTCTTATGTTCAGGCTTTTTTAGCCAAGAATGAAAATTATAAAGAGCTGGTAGTTTAATAATAGAGTATTCTCGATAGGTTAATACTTTTTAAGTGAAGTATTTATAATGAGAGTATATCATTATAAATTATAAATACCATCAGAAGCATCAGCAGAACGAAGCCTGTATTATTGATTGCTATTTTAACTTTAACAGGTATTTCCCTTCTTGTAATCGTTTCGATTATTATCATCAACAAATGCCCGCCATCGAGAACAGGGAAGGGCATAATATTTATCAACGCAAGACTTAGACTGAGCACTGCAATGAAGAAAAGAAAACTCTCAAAACCAACATCAGCCGATTTTGCTGCAAGCTGAGCAATACGAACCGGTCCACCAAAAACTTTTCCAAATTCAACCTGTCCGCCGATAACCTTGCCAGCAACACTGAAAGTAACCCTTGTTAGATTTATAAGATCAACACCAGCAACATAAAATGCTTCGAAAAATCCGAATGTTTTGTATTCAGTTTTTCCTTCGAAAATATCGTTGATTGCAATTCCTATTTTACCATCACTGCCGGGAATGACTGCCAAACTCAAAGTATCACTTCCTCTGAGAATTTTTGCGTTCAGATCAACTCCAGCATTCTGAGAAACTATTCCAATAAACTCAGATGAGCTCCCTAGGGATTTTCCGTTGAGTGAAAGAAAAATATCGCCTGAAAGAAGTCCGGCAGTTTCAGCCGGAGAGTCTTTCATAACTTCAGCAACATAAGGTCTGTATCCTTCTGGTGATACGAGTTCACCTTTCTTTTCAATGTCAGGAATTCTGTTTCGTGGTAAGAATAAGTTTTTCTCAACACCATTTCGTAAAACTTTTATGTTGAGATTCTCACCTATAGTGTTGATATAAATTTCATTTCTGATATCATCCCAGGTTTCAACAACGACACCATTTATTGATTGAAATACATCACCTTTCATAAAACCAAGTGAATCAGCAGGGCTGTCAGTCTTTACATAACCGACAGTGGTTGTAAGTGTGACGGGTTTACCTTTAAAGAAGTTCGCGCCCCAGAAAATGAGAACTGCAAGCAGGAGGTTCATTAGTACGCCTGCTGTTATAACAAAAGTTTTCTGTAAGAAATTTTTTGAACGGAATTCGTAAGGTTGTGGTTCTTTGTTTGCAAATTCAGTATCGAAGCTTTCATCAACCATTCCGACAATTTTCACATAACCGCCAAGCGGAAGCATAGAAAGTCTGTAATCAGTATTTCCTTCACCTTCAAAATCTTTTGGTAGATCACCAAAAGTAAAACCAGTTTTTTTATTATATCCGAAAAGTCTTTTCCCAAATCCAACAGCAAAAACATCAACACGCATTCCAGTCATCTTGGCAGCAAGGAAATGCCCAAGCTCGTGAATGAAAACAAGTATTCCTATTGTAATCGCAAAATAAATTATATAATCCATTAAAAGGGTTTCTCCAATTAAGTTAGTGTGAGAACATATTCTCTTGTTTTTTTATCACACTCGAATATCGTATCCAAATCCGATGAAAAAATGCTTTCAACTTTATCTAAAGCTTTATTTATTAGCAAGGGAATATGTGAGAACTTTATTTCTTTATTTAAAAATTTACTTACTGCAATCTCATTAGCAGCATTCAAAATACAGGGAGCAGTTCCACCTTTATTTAATGCATCGAATGCCAGTTTTAAACACTCAAATTTATTCATATCAGGTTCATAAAATGTTAAAGAACCAATCGAAGCTAAATTAGTTCTATCAAAATCATTTCGAACTCGTTCAGGAAAAGTAAGCGCATACTGAATAGGAAGTTTCATATCTGGCAATCCAAGTTGAGCTTTTATTGAACCATCAATATATTGAACCATTGAATGTATAATTGACTGAGGATGAATTACAACTTCAATTTTTTCTACAGGTAGTCCAAATAACCAATGTGCTTCAATTACTTCAAGTCCTTTGTTCATCATTGTTGCAGAATCGATAGAGATCTTACTGCCCATTTTCCAGTTTGGATGATTGAGCGCTTCATTAACAGTTGCATTTTCAAAGAATGATTTGTCTTTATCTCGAAACGGTCCGCCTGATGCAGTGAGAATAAGCTTTTCTACTTCATTTAAATTTTCACCAATAAGGCATTGATAAATTGCAGAATGTTCGGAATCAACAGGAATAATCTCGGCACTATTTTCAAGAACAAGCTTAGTAACAATTTCTCCTGCAACAACAAGCGTTTCTTTATTAGCAAGAGCTATTCTTTTTCCTCTTTTTACTGCTTCGATTGTCGGTGCCAAACCGGCAAATCCAACCATTGCGCCCATAAAAATATCGTAATCGGTTTCCAGGGCAGCTTTTATTAATCCGGCTTCTCCGTCAAACAATTCACAGCTTTTCGGTATCTGCCCGGAGATTTTTTTTGCTGCAACTTTATCTCTCACAGCGACAACTTTGGGATTGAACTTACTGATTTGTTCAAGAAGTAAATCGGTATTTGAATTTACAGTCAAACCGACAACTTCAAAATTATCTTTTAAATTACTAATAACATTCAGGCAATTAACACCAATCGAACCTGTAGATCCGAGTACAAAAACCTTTTTCATTGGGGTCAAAAATACTCAAAATCTGCCTAAAGATTATGATATTATCACAAATCTTTCGCTGATTGTTTGGGTTATTAAGTGCTTGAAGTATAAACCTTTAATTGACCTTGAAAGCGGGTAATAAATTCTTATTTTGCACGGGTATGAAAATCAAAATTACGATAATAATTTCAATTCTTTTGATAGTCTCTGCTTATGCGCAGCAGAGAAACGAACAAAAACTTGCACTTGCTCAAAGTTATGAACAGATAGGAGAGTTTAATTCTGCCGCAAAACTTTATGAAGAACTTTACGAATCGGATCCTACAAATTCACAATATATTAGTTCTCTCTATCGTGTTTACACCCAGCTGAAAAATTATGCTGCACTTGTAAATATTCTTGATGAAAGACTCAAGCAAAAGCCCGATGATATTGATGCTTATGGAATGCTTGGCTCAACTTATTATTTAATGGGAAATGAAGAGAAAGCATTTGAAGTCTGGAAAAAACCATTTCAATCAGAAGCCGTGAATCCGGTCTTTTACAGGTTGATAGCGAATTATGTTTTGGAGAGAAGGGCATTTGAGATGGCAATTGAATTGTATGAGGAAGGGAAGATAGTCTCCAATGATAAAGTGATTTACTCTTTTGATCTTGCAAGGCTTTATTCATTAACTATGCAATTTGAAAAAGCTGCTGAGGAATACTGTTTCATTCTTTCATCTGAACCATCGCAACAAAATGTTGTTGAGACAAGAGTATTTGAAAATATAAACCGACCAGGAGCACTTGATGCAACTTTAAAAGTGATTGAGGATTGTGCTGATCAAAATAATCTTAGCTATTCTTATCTGCTTGCAAGATTATATACTGAAAAAAAATCATTTCAGGAAGCTTATGAGATTTATTTAAACATTGATGAGAGACTGTCAAGCAAGGGAAAAGAACTTTATAACTTTGCCCGTCAGATGTTTGCAGAGAAAGAATACAAATTATCTGCAGAAATATTTAAAACTATTACGTTAAAATATCCCGATTCTCCAATCATATCTCAGGCATTTCTTGGGTATGCACGATCGCTTGAAGCATCACTTTTTGAAGATTATAAAAAAACATTGCCGTTATGGAAGCCGTATTTTCCAATGGAAAAATTTCAATCCGAGAAAATGAATGAAGCTTTAAGTGCGTTTAATGTGGTAACCAATCTTTATAAACACTCTGAGCCAGCTTATGAGAGTATTCTTAGAACCGCGGTAATAAAATTTTATCTTCTTAAGGATTATAAAGAAGCTAAAAGACTCTTAAAGGTAATTGTCATGGAAGCACCACTATCACAAAATTCTGCAGAGGCTTATCTTGAACTTGGAAACATTGCAGTGATCGAAGGAAATTTGAATGAAGCTGAGAAAGATTTTTCTGCAATATTGAAATTGCGCAGCGCAAGTGATGGTCAAAAAAACAGAGCAGTTTACAAGCTGGGCAAGGTAAATTTTTACCAGGGTAAATTTGATGAAGCAAAAAAATATTTATCCAAAATACTTGTTAATTTAAAGGATAACTCAGCGAATGATGCTTTGGAACTTTTACTACTACTGAACCCTAAGATGAATGACTCGTCTAACTTATTAACTTATTCTGAAGCCGAGTTTTTTTCAGAACAGAAAAAGTTTGAAGAAGCTGCCAGCAATTACAAAAAATTGGCTGATAATCAACAGGCTTTTGTATTACACTCAATATCAGCTGTAAAATACGGAGAAATGCTTTTGGCTTTTGGTAATTATTCAGAGTCAATCGCTGTTCTTGAAGGAGTAGCTGCTGAAGGTGAAAAAAATATTTATGCTGACAAAGCCGTATATTTGCTTGGAAAAATCAATCAGTATGGATTTAAAAATTATACTAAAGCCGAAGAATACTACCAGAAACTTTTAGCTGATTATCCTAAATCTATTTATGCGGATGATGCTAGAACACAAATATTATTACTACAGGAAAAACCGGAGACTTAAATGAATAAAAAACAGGGACAGAAAATTGTTAAATGTTCTTTCTGCGGAAGGGAAAGTCACGAAGTCGGAGGAATGATTTCGGGTCCGGATGTTTATATCTGCGATATCTGTATTGCCAGTAGTGTCGATATTATGAAAAATAATTTGGCAACTTATCAGAACACAAAGAGTAAAGAGAAATATGTTCACACCCCTGAATCAATAAAAAAGCAGCTTGATGAATACGTGATCGGACAGGACCGTGCGAAAAAAGTGCTCTCAGTTGCGGTTTACAATCATTATAAAAGAATAAGTATGCGTTCAACTTTCTTTGAGCTTGAAGATGTTGAAATTGAAAAAAGCAATATTATGCTGATTGGTCCTACCGGTGTCGGCAAAACGCTTTTTGCACAAACTCTAGCAAAAATTCTTGATGTCCCTTTTGCAATTGCAGATGCAACAACACTAACTGAGGCAGGATATGTTGGCGATGATGTTGAAACAGTTCTTGTTCATTTGCTGCAGGCAGCGGATTATAACCTTGACAGAGCGCAAAAAGGAATAGTTTACGTAGATGAAATTGATAAGATTGCTCGCAAGAGTGAAAGTACATCAATTACACGTGATGTTTCAGGAGAAGGTGTGCAGCAGGCACTTCTTAAAATTCTTGAAGGCACAGTAGCTGGTGTTCCTCCGAAAGGTGGAAGAAAACATCCAGAACAAAGTCTGATAAATGTTAACACAAAAAATATTCTGTTTATTCTTGGTGGTGCTTTTGATGGCATTGATAAAATTATAGCTACAAGGATCAATAAAAACAAAATGGGTTTTGCAAGAGATATAAAGGATAAAAAAGAAGATGATGAGCTTCTGAAATTTATTCAGCCGGAAGATTTGCTTAAGTACGGTTTGATTCCCGAACTGATTGGTAGAATACCGGTTGTCGCTCCTCTTCATCAGCTTAGTGAAGAAGCAATGAGAAGAATTTTAACTGAACCGAAAAACGCTATCCTGAAGCAATACAAAAAATTATTTTTAATGGAAGGTGTTGAACTTGAGTTTGATAAGTTTTCACTTAATGCTATTGTTGAAAAAGCTATGATCAAAAAAACAGGTGCTCGGGCTCTCCGTTCAATTGTTGAAGAATTCATGCTTGATATTATGTACGAACTTCCGAACAGAAAAGATGTTGATAAATGTGTCGTTACAAAAGATGTGATTGAAAAAGGCAACGAACCAATTTTAATTAAGGCAGAGAAGAAGTCAGCCTGAGTGAAGTCGAAGGCTGATACTAAATTTATGTCACTGTTCGACCCTGCTCACAGTGACTTCAAAAATTGAATGATTAAATAACTTTGAAATGTAAATTTTTACTTATCTCCATAATTTTCCTTTTTTTAACTATTTGGATATTTCCTCAATCCAAAATTTTCATCTATATGGATTTGGAACAGACCGACCATTTGAAAGCATACGGAATTACTTTTCGGGCATTGACAAAAGGATACAAAGCAGACTGGCTTTTGAATTACCGCGGCGGTTCTTTTTTTATTGATTACAGCGATGAGCTTGCAGCTGAATGTAGGCTAAATAATGTTAGATTCGAAAATCTTTCTCTGTCTCAGGTAGCAGAGATTTACTCATTTGTTCAAAGCGAAGAAAATAATATGGATGTAGTGAGACTGGAGAAAGCGCCGAAGATTGCAGTTTATGTTCCACCGGGTTTTCAACCGTGGGATGATGCAGTTACGCTTACACTTGAATATGCCCAGGTTCCTTATGATAAAATATGGAATGATGAAATCTTAAAAGGTGATCTGGATAACTATGATTGGCTTCATCTTCATCACGAAGATTTTACAGGACAGTATGGAAAATTTTATGCGAGTTTTGCTGCTGCACAATGGTATATCGACCAGCAGCTTCTCTATGAACAGGATGCAAAGAAGAACGGATTCAAAAAAGTTTCAGAGATGTTGAAAGCAGTTGCGATTGATATTAAAAACTATGTGGGAAAGGGAGGCTTTCTTTTTGCGATGTGCTCTGCAACCGATTCGTACGATATTGCTCTCTCCGCAACCAATGTTGATATGTGCGAACAGATGTACGACGGCGATGCTGCGGATCCTAAGGCACAACAGAAACTTAATTTCGATAACACTCTATCGTTTACAAATTTTAGACTGGAAGTGAATCCTTATGTTTATGAATACAGCGATATTGATATTCAGCCGATTGAAGTCGGAAATTTTGAAAATGATTATTTCACACTGTTTGAATTCTCTGCAAAGTACGACCCCGTGCCAACGATGCTTACACAGGACCACGTAAATATTATTAGAGGTTTTATGGGGCAGACATCAATGTTCCGCAGAAACACCATTAAAAATTCGGTTATCATTCTTGCGGAAAGAAATGGATCCGACCAGGTTAAATATATCCACGGAAATTATGGAAGGGGAACGTTTACTTTTTACGGCGGTCACGATCCTGAAGATTACCAGCACGCAGTCGGCGATCCTCCGACTGATTTAAGTCTCTATAAAAATTCTCCCGGTTACAGGCTGATATTAAATAATATTCTCTTCCCTGCAGCTACAAAGAAGAAGCAGAAAACTTAAATTTCCTATCGATTGTCTCATCTTATTTTTATAATTTCGATGTGTCATTCTGAATCCAAACGGAGTTTGGGTGAACCTGCCTGCCGGCAGGCAGGGAATCTCCACAGGTAATTGATTGAGACTCTTCGCTAATCACTCAGAGTGACAGCAGACTGTCATTCTGAAGGATCCCGCTTTGCGGGAGACTGAAAGAATCTAAATAATAAAGAGTGAAAAACTATGAAAATGAAAAATAAAATTTATAGCATAGTTTTACTGACCATTTTTCTGCTTACTGCTTATTTCTCACCGCTTAATGCTACAATAAGATTCGTAAGCAAAACCGGAAGCAGCACACCTTTTTACATCACTTGGAAAACCGCAGCAGACAGCATACAAAAGTGTATTAACATTTGTGTTTTTGGTGATACAATTTATGTTGCCAACGGAGTTTACCAGGAACAGGTTGTGATGATACCGGGACTATCACTTATTGGTGCAGGAAGGGATAGTTGTGCCATCGATACAAGAGCATTTGCAACGACGATGAGTTATAGATCAGTCATTGTTGCAGACACTTGTTTATTCAAAGGATTTAAAATAATTGTTGCAAACAATACTAATCTTGGTGGTGGTATTTCTGGTACCGCAATTAACAGTTTAATTACGCTGAACATAATAACAAGTGCAAAATACGGAATATCCAACGGCTCTAACACGACCATATATAAAAACGTTATTGATAATATTTCTACAGGAATGGATCTTTTTAATTCTAATGCTCTTGTAAGTAGTAACAGTATCCATACAGATCCAAATTCGCAGGCAGCTATTATATCTGGTATTCAAATAGGGGCATTTGACAACAATTATAAACCTATAATAGACTCAAACTTTATAGAAACAATTCATTATGGTATAAGAAAATCATTTGGTGCAAGAGCTACAATAAAAAACAATGTTATTAGATTTACACAAGACGGTGAATGGGCCATTTTTTTATCGACTTCAGACTCGACTTATATTTATAACAATTTAATCATCAATGATGCAGGATATTCAGGAATAGGGAATTACGGGGTTCAATATCTTCAAATAGTAAATAATTATATAACTGGAAATTCATCATCAATTGGGATGGAGATAACCAGCTACAATTTGGTCAAAAATAACGTTGTTACTAATAATAATGTTGGCGTTGATATAAGTTGGACACAAAATCTGGTATATCAATACAATAATCTTTGGAATAATAACGTCAACTATTCTGGTTTTACTCCCGACACAACAAACCTGTCAGTTGACCCAATGATAGTAAATGATGACACAACACAAGGAGATTTGGATTTTCATCTACAGATGTTCTCACCATTGATTGATGCAGGCGACCCAACTATACTTGACAGAGACGGCAGCAGAAGTGATATTGGGCTTTATGGTGGTCCTTACGGCTGGACTTACACTTACCAGGATTTAGCTCCTCGTCCACCGCATAATGTTACGGCAACGGTAGAAGAAGGACTTGTAAAACTAACCTGGAATAAAAACACAGAAGCAGATTTCTCACATTACAGGATTTACAGGGATACACTTACAATAGTTATTTACGATTCATCGAAGATAATAGGAGAAACACCGGACACTGTGTTTTATGATAATCTTCCTCCCGTAAACGGAGAAACAAGATTTTATTATGTGATTACAGCATTCGATAACCAGGGAAATCAATCCTACCCGAGTGAAGAAATAGTTGTATTGGTAACCGGAATGAGCGAGCATCCACCAAAAGGTTATGATGGCTACAGGCTATTGAGTAATTATCCTAATCCGTTTAATCCTTCAACAGTAATTCCATACAGACTAAAAGAAGGAGGTTACGTAAAACTTTACGTTTATGATGTAAAAGGAGAGTTGGTGAGAGTGTTGGTAAATCAGTGGCAGGAGAGAGGATATTACGAAATATTGTTTCATCCAAATTCAGAAGAGAGAAGCAGAGCAAATAGTTTTGAAGTCCCGATGGGCAAAACATACAGTGATATTGCGACTGGAGTTTACCTTTATATGATTCACGTTTACAATGACAGGAGCATTCCTGTATTCAGTGATTCAGGTAAGATGATTTTGCTAAAATAAACATTGATTTTCAAGAGTTACTCTAAATAAATTATAAACACCATATCTTTGCGATGTGGCATTTTTTATATAGGATTTATTTATGAAAACAGTGAGAATTAAAAACTCAAAAGAAGAACACACAATTAGCAAAATAGTCTGCGTTGGCAGAAACTATGCAGAGCACGCAAAAGAACTTGGCAATGAAGTGCCTGACAAACCGGTATTGTTTCTAAAGCCTGCTTCTGCAATTATTTATTCTAGCGGAGAAATTATTCATCCGGATTTTGGAAATGAACTTCATCACGAAGTCGAGCTTGTTTTGATGATTGGGGACACAGTTAAAAATGTAAAAGGTGTAGAAGCAGATAAAGCAATTATCGGTTACGGAGTTGGACTTGATATGACTTTGCGGGATGTTCAAAATGTTCTGAGGAAAAAAGGTGATCCCTGGACAATTGCAAAATGTTTTGATACTTCTGCGGTTATTTCAGATTTTGTTTTGAAAAAAGATTATCAGCTAACAGCAGATGAAATGCTTGAATTGAAAGTAGATGGTAAAGTTAAGCAGAGTGATACTTTGAAGAGTATGATTTTTAATCCGGTAGAAATAGTAGAATACATTTCATCAATAATGACGCTAGAAAAAGGGGATTTGATTTTTACAGGAACGCCCTCGGGAGTTAGCAAAGTTAACAGGGGAGATAAATTAGAAGCAAAGCTAGGAGAAATTGCAGAACTTATCTGCACAATTGTCTAGTTAACAATTCGTGAATTCGTGGCTATTTAATTATTCAATTCTTGTAAAGATCTTTTTATCAATTCTTCCAAACTACATTCCGGTAATTCAGATAGTGTTTTATTAACAGCCTTTTCTGATGAAGCAAGATTATAACCCAAAGTTGTTAGTGCACCAACAGCCTCTTTCTGCAAGCTTGGTTTGGCAGGTGTAATACCATCTTCTTTAATATCTCTTACTTTATTCTTTAACTCAAGAATTAATCTCTCAGCAGTTTTCCTTCCAATTCCCGGAACAGCAATCATTCTTTCAACATTGCTTGTAACGATCGCCTGTTTAAGATCATCAGTTGAAATGCCCGACAAAAGACTTAATGCCGACTTTGGACCAACTCCGGAAATGGAAATCAGCAATTCAAACATTTCTTTTTCTGCTTCGAAGTAAAATCCAAATAAAGTGATTGAATCTTCCTTCACATTTGTATGAATATAAAGTGAGACCGATTCTTTTCCACTTATGAACTCAAAAGTATTAATCGAAATTCTTATTTCGTAACCAACTCCGCTTACATCCAGCAGGATAAGAGTTGGTTTTGCTGAAATTATTTTTCCTGTTAAATAGCCGATCATTAAATTACCCGATCTGGATTTGCGTTGATAAATTCCTTCCAGCTTTTACTTTTCTTAAAAGTTGGTGCTTTCAATCTGAAAGCGTGACAAAGTGCAATTGCAAGAGCATCACTTTCGTCAGGTTTAAATTTAATCTTCTTAGAGTTCAAAATCGTCATCACCATATAATTTACCTGCTGCTTGGATGCAGCGCCTTTACCGACCACAGCTTTTTTTACTTCGCGCGGAGAATATTCGTTCATTGGAACTTTATTATGAATTGCAGCAAGAATAGAGACACCCCTTGCATAACCGATCTTCAAAACAGATTGCACATTTTTACCATAGAATGCTGTCTCAATAACAAATTCATCCGGCTTATATAATTTCAGCAACTTATCAAGTTCGTTGTAAATAATTTCAAGTTTTTCCGAAAGTGATTTTGAGGAAGGAAGTTTAATTACTCCGTGGGAGATTCTTCTAAATTTATTATTGGTGTATTCGATTAATCCGTAGCCGGTTACAATTGTGCCCGGATCAACACCGAGTATAATCATTATTCTTATTCAGTGTGAATGTTAATATCAAGATTGCTGCTTAATAAACTCTTCATCGAAATCAGCATTAGAGTAAACGTTCTGCACATCATCGCAGTCTTCAAGACTTTCGATCAGTTTCATCATCTTCTCAGCATTTTCTCCTGCAACGTTTATTGTATTTTTAGCAATCCATTGAAGCGAGGCATTTTCGACAGTAAGCACTTTGTCAATGAGAGCTCTTCTTACAGGTTCAAATG
The DNA here is from genome assembly GCA_963768365.1 of uncultured Ignavibacteriaceae bacterium. GTDB lineage: Bacteria > Bacteroidota > Ignavibacteria > Ignavibacteriales > Ignavibacteriaceae > IGN2. The sequence goes on from CAVYHS010000004.1 coordinate 195,219, forward strand.
ATTCAACTTCAGTTTGGATTTCAAAATATTCATCTTCCGTACGCATATCTTCGGCACCAGCGTTCAATGCAATCTCCAAAATATCGTCTTCTGACTTACCCTGTGTTGGCAAACTGATTACACCTTTCTTTTCAAACATCCAGGCAACCGAACCGCTTTCGCCCATGTTCCCACCGTTTTTGCTGAATAAATGTCTAACCTCTGCAACGGTTCTGTTTTTATTATCTGTAGCAACTTCAACTAATAATGCAATTCCTGCAGGACCATAACCTTCATAAGTAAGTTCACTGATTGTTGTGCCTTCAAGCTCTCCAGTAGCTTTTTTAATTGCACGTTCAATATTATCGGCGGGCATATTAGCAGCTTTTGCATTATCGACTGCCAGACGAAGTCTTGGATTGCCTGCAGGATCTCCACCGCCTTCACGAGCGGCAATCGTTAGTTCTTTAATTAATCTTGTAAAGAGTTTTCCTCTCTTTGCATCTAATGCGCCCTTTTTTCTTTTGATGGTTGCCCACTTTGAATGCCCCGACATTGAAAGATCTCCTTTAAGTTCTTGCTTTTATATCTTTTAATTTAAGTTGTGGAAACATTCTGCTGTCACGTATAGTTTTATCTACTGAATAAACAATGTCAAGTTCGGAATGATTATCTTTAATCAAATCATAGTGATCGCCCATGTTAAACCCGATAGAGTCAAATACTTTATCCGTTCCATTCTGTTTGAAGCTGGCTACGATATGATTGTTCCCAACAATTCTTGGCACATTAGCAACGTGAACACTTTCACTTATAAATACTGGTCTAAGATTACCAGGACCGAATGGAGCGAACTGATCAAGTATTCGTAAAAATTTTGGTGTTATTTCTGAGAACCTGATTTTTGAATCAATTGAAATTTCTTCTGAAAGATCTTCGCTGGTTATGGATGACTTCAGCACTTCATTAAACCTTGCTCTAAACTCCTCAACTTTATCTATCTCAAGTGCAAGGCCTGCAGCTGCCCGATGACCACCGAAGTGAAGAAGCAGGTCATCACATTTTTGAAGTGCTTCATAAATGTTAAATCCGTTTATGCTCCTTGCAGAACCTTTGGCTATTCCATCAATGGTTGTAAGAAGAACAGAAGGGCGGTAATATTTTTCAACAAGTCGTGATGCAACAATTCCAATTACACCGGGATGCCAGTCTCCATTATGTAAAACGATGGCAAGATCTTCATCAAGATCTATCTCTGTGTCTACAATCTCTTTAGCAGATTCAAAAGTATCAACATCAATTTTTCTTCGTTCATAATTTTCTGTCTCGAGCACTTCAGCTAATTTAACAGCTTCCTTTTTGTTTGTTGCGATAAGAAGATTTACTGCACGCTCGGCGTCTCCCAATCTTCCAACAGCATTTATTCGCGGAGCAACAGTAAAAACAATTTGACCGGAAGACAAATGTCCTGGCTGTAGTCTGCTCATTTCGATCAATGCTTCGATTCCCGGACGGGGATTAAGATTAACTTGGTTAAGGCCTTCATTCACAAGAATTCTATTTTCATCGGTGAGTGGAACAATATCGGCAGCGGCAGCAAGGGCAACAAGATCAAGATATTTTAGAGGAAGACCTCGTTTACCAATTCTCTCACAGAGACCTTGTGCCAGCTTAAAAGCAACACCAGCGCCGGAAAGATATTTGAACGGATAGCTGCATTCAGGTTTTAAAGGATCAAGAACTGCAAAAGCTTTTGGAATATCTTCTTTAGGCTGATGATGATCGCAAATGATTACATCAATTCCAAGTTGATTTGCGTAATCAGTTTCTATGATAGCTGTTATACCGCAATCAACTGCAATCATAAGTTCTGTGCCTTTTTCTTTTACTATGTCGATTGCTGCAGTCGATAGTCCGTATCCTTCTTCAAGTCTTCTCGGAATATAAAAATCAACATTTGCATCAAGCTCTTTTAGGAACATATAAAGCAGAGCAGTAGCACAGGTGCCATCAACATCGTAATCACCATAAATACAAATTTTTTGATTTTCAGTTAGGGCAGTAATAACTCTCGTGGTTGCAGATTCCATTTGATCCATGAGGAATGGATCATTTATCGACTCGATTGAAGGACGGAAGAATTGCTTAGCCTGGCTAAAGGTTTTTATATCTCTCTGAACCAGCAGTCCTGCCAGTATTGGTGAGATGTTTAATGAATCTGTAAGCCTTTGAACTGATAGCTCATCAGAAACATCTTTTATTTTCCAGTGTTTTCGTCCCATAGGAATTTTCAATCTTCTGAAAGAACAAATAAAAAGTCCAATCCTGTAAGCCGAGTTCTGTACTACGGTACGATTAATTACGTAGCGGCAATCATTTATCTGGTCCCACCATTACTGATGGAATCTGGCGATCTACCCGGAAACCTCCAAGGCGAACAGCCCTGATTCTTAAATTAATAAGAAACGATTTCCCTATTTGATCTTGCTTCGGGTGTGGTTTACCTTGCACCTGTTGTTACCAACAGGACGGTGGGCTCTTACCCCGCCTTTTCACCCTTACCCCGAATAACTTCGAGGCGGTATATTTTCTGCGGCACTTTCAGTATCCCGCAATGCGAGACCCCGGGTGTTACCCGGCACCCTGTTCTATGAAGCTCGGACTTTCCTCCCACAAAACCTTATTAATGTGAGCGATTGCCCGGACCGAACTATTTTATTTTTCTTCAAAATTTTTTAGACAATTATCGAATCCGAAATTTTTACCGAACTCTTATTGTTAATTAACTGATGCAAATATACTAAATTGATTACCCGAAATCAGCAGTTGGATGTTAGTTTCAATTTTATTCTTTGTCAACAACTTCTGAAATTTCTGAGGAAACAAGAATTCTTCCACAGTATTCACAAAAGAAAAGGCGGTTATTTTTTCTAATTTCAAGCTGTCTCTGAGAAGGAACAATATTATGACATCCGGAACAGGCCGACCTTTTAATAGTTGCTACAGCAAGGCCTTTCTTAGCTTTCCTTATTCTCATATAAGCTGAAAGATCGCTCTTTTTAACTTCACCCTCGATTTGTGTTCTCTCTTTCAGAAGCTTTGATTCTTCTCTTTCATTTGCTTTGATGATTTCTTTCAGGTCAGCTTCTTTTTCTTTAAGTTCCTTATTCAGTTCATCGAGCCTTGGGGTGATATCTTCAATTTCCTGAGTGAGAACTTTGCTTTTATCTGCGAGTGAATTGTTTTCAGTGTCAAGTTTATTTATCTGCTCTTCTGTGTGATCTATTTCCTTTGTTAAAGCATCGTACTCTTTATTATTTCTTACCTGGTAAAGCTGTGCCTTAAACTTTTTTTGATTTTCTTTCATCTTTTCAATTTCATCTTCATTTTCCTGCCGGCTTTTAATAGAATCTTTCTGCTCTTTTTCTTTTATCTCTATATCTCCGACGAAACCCTTTATTTTTTCTTCCAACTCTCTAACCATATTAGGCAGGTCACCACGTAATTCTTCAAGTTCGTCAAGTTGATTATCAATTTGCTGCAGTTGATAAAGTACTTTTAGTCTGTTATACAATTTTAATTAGCTCCTGATTTGTTATAAAAAACTATTGGGTTAGTTGAACCCTTAAACTTTAATACTTTTATTTTTTTATTTTCAATTAACAGTTTTTCGAGTCGACTTTTAATTTCATCAAGAACAGGCACTTCTGTTTCATAGTGTCCGGCATCAATTAGAAAAATTTTACCTACAGCATCCTGGAAAGTATGATATTTTAAATCAGCAGTAATAAAAGCATCAGCATTAAGCTTAATTGCCTCATCAAGCAACTCACCGCATGATCCGCCGCAAACAGCCACTGACTTTATTTTTTTCTTATCATTCTTAGTATAGCGTATCATGGAAAGTTTCAATTTCGAAGAAATAAAAGACAGAAAGTCATTAACATTCATTTCCTCATTTAGTTCACCAATTGCACCGATTCCGTAATTTATGTTATAATTATGTAGAGGATAAATGTCGTAGGCAATTTCTTCATACGGATGAGTCTTTCTTAATGAGAGAATGACCTGCTCTAGTTTCCATTTATCAACTAGAACTTCCAGTTTTATTTCTTCAACAGATTCGAGGACCCCTTTATTCCCGATTGATGGATTGCTGTCAGTTGAACCTTTAAATATTCCCATTCCTTTACTTCTAAAGCTGCAATGAGAATATTCACCAATAATTCCACCGCCAGACTGATGTATTGCTTCTGCAACTTTGTTAACGTGCGAGGCAGGAACAAACACTGCAATTTTAAATTGATTTTCCGATAGGTTTTTTAAGAATCTTATTTTTTTTAGTTGCAATTTTTTAGCTAGCTGATAGCTTACGCCGTACTTAGTAAAATCAAGATTTGTATGTGCAGAGTAAAGAGCAATATTATTTATTATGAGCATCTTAATCATCCTGGCTATTCGGTTTTTTGAGAAGTCAAGATTTTTTAGCGGGTAGTATAAAACAGGATGATGTGTTATGATCAGGTTACAGTTTTCCTTTAGTGCCGCTTCAATTACTTCTTCATTAAGATCAAGACTGAGAAAAATATTCTTGATTTTTATCTTAGGGTCGCCCACCTGCAGTCCAACATTATCCTTTTCCCAGGCAATTCCTTTAGGTGCCCATTCCTCCAGATATTTTATTATCTTTTTTCCATTCATTTCAAAAAAAAATGCACTTCTCTTTTTGAAGTGCATTTCCCTAATTTTTTTATTTACCCCGGGATTTTAACGTCCCTTATGTAAACAATGTCAAGGTATTTTAAATTTTGCTTTCTTTTTGGTCTCATTTTAAGTAGCAAAATATAATTGAAAAAGTTTTAAGTAACAACAACAGAAAATGTTAAGAAATTGCATTTTCTGAGGATTCTGACCAATTTCCATCCTCGCGGATTAAATCTATTAGCTCGTCAACGGCTCTTGAAGAGGAGACATTCCTTTTTACAATATCCTTTCCCTTATATAATGTGATTTTATCAACACCAGAACCTACGTATCCATAATCTGCGTCTGCCATTTCACCTGGCCCATTTACAATACAACCCATAATTGCAATCTTAACACCTTTTAAATGTTCAGTGCGTTTTCTAATCATCTCTGTAGTTTCCTGGAGATCAAATAGTGTCCTTCCGCAAGATGGGCAGGCTATGTATTCAGTTTTTGATATCCTGGTTCGGGTAGCCTGCAAAATGCCGAAAAGTGTCCTGTTGATAAATTTTTGTTCTGATTCTTTTGCAATGACCAACTTGCTAATATATCCGGGTTCTTCAATCTTTGACTTGGCAGACAACCAAACTCCATCTCCCAAACCGTCAATAAGCAAAGCTCCAAAATCAGTTGAAGAATATAATCGAATTTCATCAAGCGTAAGATATGAGTAATTACGGTTTAATATTACAGGAATTTTTATTCCTTGTTTTATGAGGTCAAAGAAAAGTCTTCTCTGTTCTGCCATTCCGTGATCGTTATCGGTTTTGATTACGAGTACGAGGTTCTTATCAAATTTTATTTTGCTATAGAGCTCTTCATCAAAATCATTGAGTTGTAATTCAAGAAAATTAAGTTGATCAGAAAAATCATTTTTTTTCAGATACTGACTCTTACTAAATAAAGGATATCTCAACTTTTTCAAATCAATTTTTTCCCAAACATCATAATTAATTATTAACTTAAGATTTTCGGGGAGGTCAAACGTTATGTTTTGAGTACCAAGATAAATTATATCTGCGGCTGCATCTGCCAAATACCATTTATCAGATGGCTCATCATATTTGTAACCTATATCTGTTAGATCTTTCTGAGAGTATATTTTTCTTGAACTGTAATCTGCTACAACTACCGGAACATTGCTGCTACCAATTCCCAGACACTCAAATGTTTCTCTTCTTTTATAACCTATCGGATCAATCGGAATTTCAACAATTGGTTTTATTGGTTTGTGCATTGATCTGCTTTTATATCTGTCTGCAAGAGATATAGCAACAGGGGCTTCATATTCAGGATCCTCAGTTAATGAAACTCTTATTGTATCTCCAATTCCATCTTCTAGAAGTGCGCCGATTCCAACTGCTGATTTTATCCTTCCATCTTCACCACCACCAGCTTCAGTAACTCCAAGGTGAATTGGATAATTCATTCCTTCTTCTTCCATCTTTTGAATTAGCAATCTGTAAGCCTGAACCATAACTTGCGGATTGCTTGCTTTCATAGAAAGAACGATACTGTAGTAATCAAGGTTCTCACAAATTCTTACAAATTCCAATGCAGATTCAACCATACCAAGTGGAGTGTCACCAAAGCGATTCATTATTCGGTCTGAAAGAGAACCATGATTTGTTCCGATTCTCATAGCTGTGCCGTATTCTTTACATACGTTTACAAGTGGTGTAAACCTGTCTCTGATTCTTTCAAGTTCTTCTTGATATTCCTGGTCGGTGTATTCGAACTGTTCAAACTTTTTCTTATCAACATAATTGCCTGGATTAATTCTGACTTTTTCAACAATCCTTGCGGCAAGCTCAGCAGCATTTGGAGTAAAGTGAATATCAGCAATTAATGGAACGGTGCATCCGCGTGCTCGTAGTTCCTTTTTAATGTTGTCAAGATTGCGGGCGTCATTTATACTTGGCGCAGTTATTCTAACATATTCACAACCGGCCTCAACCATTCTTATTGTTTGTTCAACCGTTGCTTTTGTGTTCATTGTATCGGTGATTGTCATCGATTGAATACGAATAGGATTTTTCCCTCCGAGAGGCACATCTCCGATTTTAACTTCTCTTGTTTTATATCTGGAATATTCAGTTAAACTATCACAGTATTTTTTTATTGTCTCAATCATATTCTTAAAAATTATTTGGTAAGATGCAGAACTGCTTCAGCAAACTGCAAAGCTGAATGTGAGTTGTCCGCTGTTACAATATTTTCATCAACAACCACATTCTTATCCTGATAATCAATTCCGGAGTTAATAAGTTCCATTTTATCTTCAGAATAACATGTTGCTTTTTTAGATTGAAGAATTCCGGCTTTTGCAAGAATTATAGGCGATGAGCAAATTGCAGCCACTATTTTTGCAGAATCATAGAATTTTTTAACGATTTTATGAAGCGATTCATTTTTCCAATAAGCTTTACTTCCTGAGCCTCCAATTAATATAATTGCAGCGAAATTATTAAAATTCACATTATAGAAACTTGTATCTGACTTTACTTTCATTCCTTTGCTGCTTGAGCAAACCAAATGATCATCTGATGTGATAAAAACCTGTTTACCGGCTTTCAATAATTTATTCTTAATTATAGTGAATTCTTCTTCGTTAAAATCTTTTTTCGGAAGAAAAATCAGAAAGCTATTTTGTATTGAACTATTCATTCATTCATTTAATCAATTTTGCCTACAAATATATGAAATATGCCTCGCCGATTAAAAGATGTTAATTTTCCGCACTCAGCAAACATATTTGACTTTAGGCAGGTCATTAAAAATAAATTTATATTTACAGTATGAGAATCCCCGAATCAAAAATTGAGGAAATACGAGAATCAGCTGATATAGTGGATGTGATATCTCCCTTTGTACAACTTCGGAAAAGAGGAAAGAATTTTATTGGCCTTTGTCCTTTTCATTCTGAAAAGACACCCTCATTTACTGTAAGCGAAGAAAAGCAAATCTTTCACTGCTTTGGATGCCATACCGGTGGCAACGTATTCAAGTTCCTAACTGAGTTCCATAAAATTTCTTTTGTTGAAGCTGTGCAGGAGTTAGCAGAGCAGCAGGGAATCACGATTGAATTCGACAAACAAGAATATACTGAACAACAATCAGAACAGGAAGTTCTTTATGATATCAACACAGAAGCTGCAAAATATTTCCTGAACCATCTTCTTAATGATGATGAAGGAGAATTTGCCCGTAACTACCTCCACGAGAGGAAAATCAAAACTCAAACACTTCGTTCATTCGGATTAGGCTATGCATTACGCGGCTGGGAAAATTTTATCAACTATGCAAAAAGTAGAAACTTAAATATTGATAAATGTATCCAGCTTGGCCTGATTGGAAAAACTTCAGAAGGAAAATTATATGACAAACTACCCGGGAGATTAATATTTCCAATTTTTTCTCCGAATGGTAGAGTAGTTGCCTTTGCAGGAAGAGTTCTTGACAAAAAAGATACTGGTGCAAAATATATTAACTCACCTGAATCTCTTATTTACATTAAAGGAAGAATACTTTACGGACTTTCATTCGCAAAAGATGATATTCGCAGATGGGATAAAGCCATAATTGTTGAAGGATATATGGATTTGATTTCTCTTTACCAAAGTGGAATTAAAAACGTAGTTGCTGTTTCTGGAACTGCTTTAACTGATGACCAGGCTCAGCTCTTATCCAGATACACAAAAAATGTTGTGCTTCTATTTGATGCCGATGTTGCAGGAATAAAAGCCTCTATGAGAAGTATCGAAATTCTACTTAAACGGGATATGGAAGTAAAAATTGTTTCCCTTCCTAAAGGAGAAGACCCTGATTCTTATGTTAATAAATATGGCAAGGATGAATTTGAAGAGTTAATAAAGAAGGCTGAAAACTTTTTGGAATACGAAAGCAGGTATTATGAATCACAGGGAAAGTTTAATGATCCGGCCACAGCAGCAGAGGCAATTAGAGATCTTGTAAAACCGGTTGCTTTGATAAGTGATGAGTTAAAAAGAAATCTTTTATTAAGAAATATTGCACAAAAATTTAATCTCAGAGAAAAACTGCTTGAATCGGAACTTGATAAGCAAATAAAACAGGTGAAGAGGTTTGACAAATCGGATGCAAGAATTAATCAGAAGAATAAATTTGAAGAAACTTCTTCAGTGCTAATGGATTCATCAACTGAGATTTCACCGACTTTATATACTCTTGAAAAAGGAATTCTTAAGTTATTGTTTGAAGCAGATAAGCCTGTTGCTGAGCTGATATTCACTTATATTCATTCCGAAAATTTTACTAATTTCTTAAATCGTGAGCTTTTTGAATTTGTTAAAGACGAATTTGAAAATGGAGACAATTTTACAACAAGCGGATTAGTAGCTGCATTACGGGATGAGAGAAAAGAGACTTTTGTTAGAGAACTTACTTTTGATAAATATTCCGTCAGCAGCAGCTGGGAAGATAGATTTCCAAGTATAACAATAGAGACGACATTGATGAAATATGCAAAAGACACGGTAATAAAATTTGTTAATGAGATAATAGAAAAAACTATACAATCCAACAGAAGAGAAATTGAACTTATTGACGATGAATCGAAACTAATTGAATTAATGAAGGAAAATAATGAGCTAGAGAAAGAGAAGAAAAGAATTAGAGAAGATCTCAATGATAAAGAAAATAATTAATTTTTTATTTTCCCAATCCTGCCACCAACTCCTGTCTTATTAAATCTGCGTGCAATGAATTAATTGTATAGATGTTCAGGTTTATTTTAAATCCGCCTTCTGCAGATGAAGCAATTTCGATTACTGGTTCCTTAGCAGCAAGATACCAGGGTGAATTGTATATAATTTTTCTAAGCGATTCCCGCAGCGTACTTGTATCTGCAAACTCATTAACGTGAAAAATGATTGAATGACTTTCATATTTTTCACTAGCTGAGAGTCTTGCTAAAATATTCGTTGCTGATTTTGCTGTAAGGTACCCTTATTGCTTCGCCTTCATCGGTTTCGAATTCAAGATATCTAAGAGTTGTTTTAATAATTCTTCCGCTTTTATTGTTAAGCCGGATCTTCTTATTTTTTTCAAAATAATTTTCACTCTTAAGTATAATACCGGCAACAAAATCTCTTCCCCAGAACCATGCTAATAAACTTAATAGGATAATAGCTACCACTGATGTAATGACTGGTAATGCATCTGAGTCTGATGAAAATTCTGTATATAAGCCAGAAGATCAGTATTGCTGCGGTTGTCAGATCAAGTAGAGGAAGAATTTTTTTTATAAGGAAATGAAATTTTCTGAATGGCTTAATGTAGCTGGCTATCTTTGCTAATACTCTTAACATAACATATACTAACAAGAATAAAGGCCAAAAATTCAATCGTTGAGAAAACCGGTAAAGAGAATGAACCGGGCATCATATTATAACCATCCTCTCTTTAAGCAACTTGGTTAAATATGGTTCGAGGAAGAAATTAATGCCATATATGTCTGTTGATTTTTCTAGAATAATTCCGGATCGAAGAAGTGCTTTTACGATATCGATACATTTTTCATCACTTCCTTTCATCAACCTTTTAAGTGTTTCGATAGAAATTCTTCTGTGCAGCATAATCTGGGAAATATATATCAGCCATTCATCATCAAGATTGTTCAATGATCCTGCATCAGGCACAATTGGATGTTTAATTGTTACCGTGTTGCTGTCAACCTTAGTTATGTTGGCAATCCAGGTATTCAATGCAACTCCAACATTTCCGTTTGAATAATTAAAATAATCATCAAAGAGTCCGGCAAGTTTTATCTCTCCAAGTTCTTCATCCAATTTATTTCCAAGCTTGAATTTTATTCCGCTCGAATCATGTCGTAAAAGAATGACTTCCTTAAGTGATTCGGAGTCGAAAGGTTCGCATTCAATAGTTGAGATAAACACACCATCCAATTTATTTATTTTGTTCATCAGCCTGAATGTATGAATATTGCAATTAACAATAAATAAAATTTTATTTGAATAATCACGTATCAGATTTGCAATCACATTAATTACTTCAAATCCCTTATCACTTCTTTCCCACCACAGTTCAAGGTCATTAATTATTACAGCACTGTTTTGGGGAAGAGCAGTAAAAATATCTTCTATCGAGCCCTTGATTGTTTGTAGATTTTTTCAACATCTCCTCAAACATTTTCAAGTTGAGCAGAATTTGATTTTGGTGATTGAATTGTAAAGATACGATTAGCTTTAAAATATTTTGAAGCGATCATTCTTGACAATGTGGTTTTACCCGAATTTCTTTCTCCCAGTATTAGCATACCTCCAAAGTATCCAGCTTTGTAATTATAAATTGCAGAAGCTGCTTTAGCGAATTCATTTTTCATTCCTACCCGGAAATCGCTGCTAACCCGCGAAGTACCACTGAAAAGTTTTTTATAATAATATGGAATGAGTGCGTATACGGTAGAATTGGGGCTAATAGAATTAACAAGCCGAAGTACCTGATCAATTACTCGAAATGTTTTTTTCAAGAAAAGTTTTTTGTCTTCTTGCAAACAGTCTACTTTTACTTTTTCCATAAATCAGGTTTACTATTATGTCCCGAAATATTTTTGAAATTTTTTCAGAAAATTCAGATATGCCGCCTAGTACTTTCCTTCCTTCGGTATGTCTGATAAGCTGCCCAAGTTCAGTTGAAGCTTTTAGAATGGAGTATGAGCTAAGAGGTTCAGCAGTTAATATAAAATCTTTTTCCACTTTGTCTTGGATTTCAGTTTCAAGATTCGAAACAAGCTGATTCTCTTTATTTATTTTTCTTTCGAATTCCATTAACGTGCTTTCAAGCATTTTTTGTTTCCGGGTCTTATCAACTAGATCATCTTCAAGAGTGCCAATTGTAAAGTTTGTCAGGTTTACAGCATCCTTCAGATTTTCATTTACATCAATTAATTTTTCTGCTTCATCACTAATTTTAACTTGAATTGATTCTATAAAATTAGTTTCGATCAAATGTTCAGCGAGCCGTCTATATTGAACAATTGATGGGTCAGCTTCCTTGAATTTCCGTTCTTCAGCTGCAATAAAAAATTCTTCAGAAGGCACTTCAACTTTTTCAGGCAGATCAGAGTAAAGTTCTCTTGCACTGTCAAAGTGCTCATCAAGCTGCTTCGATATTTCACTTAAAGTTTCAGTTGACGGAGTAAATTCAAGTGATTTGATTTTTCCTTCTTTTGTTTTTAGCGAATCTTCCCTAAGTGTATTAATTTCTTTATAAAAATTTTCTTTAAGATAGTTGGAGATGCTTAGCGAGATGTCTGACTTAATTGTTTTTAGCCTTCCTTTGAGCCATAGAGAACTACTGGTTAAATTTAAACTTTCTACGAAATATTTATAATTTTTATTCCAGATGTATGAAAAACCATCAACGTATTCAGCTTGAGTACGTGCAGATTTTATAGTTTTCTGCTTTCTCTTAATTTCAAAATTAACAGTAGGTTTATCAGTCAATTCGATTCATCTCGAAAAGGTTTTCTCGCCAATCAAGTAGTAGTTTATTCTTAAGGTTGTGATCAAGTGAAGACAGATGATTGTCAATCTTTTCAAACCTGATAAGAATTTCATTTCTTTCCTGTTCAATTAAACTAGCGGACATCTCATTTTTTGCGTTCGAGGCTTAATAATCTGTCAAGAGCAATCGTTTAATGCATTAATTAACAGTTTAGTCTCAGAAAAGAAGTGAAGAGCTCCTAAACCGTATTGGTTAAGCAATTCTGAAGTACTGATTTCACTACCGGTGCTGCATGTAAAATTGAAGCAGTTGGCGGAAATTCATTTCAATTGAAATAGGCTTTTTTGTCACCCTTGCTTTTAGTCTTTTCCTCAACTTAAAAACTTTAAGCAGTAAACTTTCGTTTTCCTGCGATTTAAAGTCATCTTCATAAAAATGAATAACCAACTCCTTAGGTTGCAGAGTCTATTAAATCGTTAATTCTTGTTCTAAAAATTCCAATAGAATCTTTAAAAATGTTTTCGAATGATTCATCCAGTTCTGTGCGGTAGATATCTGCAATCCTGTTAATCTGGAAAAGAAGATCATTTAATGATTTATTCAGCAACCGGGTGAATCGTGGTTTATCGGTTTCCCCAATAGCTTTGAACATAACTTCGAATTGTCTCTCTGCTACTTCTTGAACGGATGCGAGTAGTTCTTTGTGCTTTTTAGTAACCTGGTAAATAGAATCTTCGCAAAATGAAGAAGTAATATCGTTTATTTCCCGATCGAGTTTTTCCCAATTACCTGCAATCACATTGTTACGCGCCAATGGTATTGCAGGTAGAGATTCTTCTTCTGTTAAAGATATTTCTTTTTTAGCTTCAACTATTTGTGATATTCCGATATCAATCTTTTCAAAAAAAGAAGAAGAATGAATTAATATTACGGAGCCGAAGTTGTCCATAAATGAATTCATCTTCTCAATGTAAGCTGTTGGTCTGCTGGTTGATTCGTCAGATATTCCGACTATTGTTAAATCTGACTGAGATGATTCACTTTGAATAATTTCAGTGGGTGATCTTCTTTCAATTCCATTATTTATGATTTTTATTTCCGCATCAATCCTGTACTGATCCAAAACCTGTTGAGCATTTTTGTAAATTTTTTCGGAGTTAGCACCATCTTCGATAATGAACATAACTCTTAAAGCTGCTTCTTTCCAAGATTGGTTTGTTTTAATGAACCGTAGTATTGTTAATGCAAATGAAAAATTATTTCCGCCTCCTTTCCACCAGATGTCTATCGTTTTATATTCTCCAAAACCTTTCTCTTTATCATAATCCAGAAGGATGACGTTGTAATCAAGCCTGTCTAAATCTTTTATGAGGTTTGCAAAATTTTCGGAATGTTTTGTATCTCTTGCCCATCCCATTAGAACAGTATTCGGCTCTATTCCTGTAAATCCATAAACTCTGGTAATTGCCTCTATGCCCTGGAAAATATTTTTACATTTAAGACGTTTAGAGAAGATGCCTTTTTCGCTTAGCTCCGAGCTCTCATCATCACCACTTAACACGTTTGAAAATAGCAAATCAGATTTTGGGTCTTCGATAAGATCAAAGTTAGAAATTACTCCAAGCTTGCCGGTAATGGCGTTACCAAATTCCACGAGGTGTGGTCTTGCCTGAATCCCACCACTGAATAATATTATATTTGGTCTCCAGTTTCTTACTGAACGAATTCTTCCCTTAAGCTTAGTTAAACCTGTTCTAACCAGTGAAGCCCAGATTCCTTCCCATGTATCTCCAGTTTCAAGTGTGAGCTCTTTTCTTTTAAGATAAATGAATAAAGCTCCCAGTATTACAGTGGCACCAACCATTGCAACAAAATCAAGCTGTATCATTACTATAAAACAAGCAACAGATCCTATAAGGCTGACTATTCCTGGCACTTTGAAATCAGGATGGAAATCCGAGCTTGCCCATCGTTCAATCGCGCAACTTAAGTTTAGGAATCCATAAGTAGTAATGAAAAACATCGAAACAATTCGTGCAATTACATCCAGGTCCCCGATTAAAATTCCAGCTTCCGCAATAATAAAAGTAAGTAAAAGTGCATTACGTGGCTCATTTGATTCTCCAAAACCTTTACCAAAAAACTTTGGAGTAATTTTATCAACTGCAGTTGCTTGTAAAATTCTTGGGGCACCAAGAATGCTGCCCAAAGCAGATGAAAGAGTAGCTCCCCAAATACCCGCAACAACAATTTCAGGTATCCAGGATATTTTAAGCAGTGCATTAGGATCATTAACCAGCAAATCAGAACTGACGGAAGTTGAAAAGAAAAACGCCAGTGCGATATAAACCACTAATCCTATAGCAATTGCAGCTATTGTGCCGCCAGGTATAGATTTTTTTGGATCTTTAAGATCGCCGGACATCGAAACACCAGCTTCAAAACCTGTTACTGCCGGAAAGAATATTCCAAATAAAACAATAAATGGTGCAGCAGTAGCTAATGGCGAAAACATTGTTTCACTCGGAACAAAATCATGCTTCCCTAATACGATTGAAATAAGAGACAGACCGATTGCAGTCATAATTATATACTGTGTCTTTATTGCAAGCGAGGTGCTGATTAAGGTAATTATTGTTACTGTAATAAGGATAATTGTTCCTGTAAGACGGATTGTATTTTTATCAACCGAAAAACTCCAATAGCTTAAAAAACTTTCGGCGAAACCAATCAGATATAAGCTTACACTAAATGATAAACCAACAAATAGTGCTAAACCAAGTGTGCCGCCAATCGGTAAGCCTAAACTTCGCGAGATCATATAATATGTTCCGCCGGCTTTTACTTTTTTATCAGTTGCTATTGACGAAACACTTAAACCGGTTGTTACAGAAATGAGGTGGGCCAATAGAATTATCCCGATTGTCATATAAAGACCTGCCTGACCTGCAATCCAGGGAAGTCTTAAATACATTATAACACCGAGGATGGTTAAAATGGATGGAGTAAATACACCACCAAATGTTCCAAACTTTTTTGATTTTGCCATAAACTTCAGTTTAATATTGGTTATAATTTAAAGAAATTTCTGAGCAATTCTTTATAAAGTTATTTGTTCATTGTTTATTAAGTTTTATTAAAACCTTACCTTTGATTAACTTCAGACAAGAAAAAATTCTTCATAATCATAAATTATTTAATATTTGATTTGAACTTTCGACAAGCAAAAACAGGCAAACTGATGATAGAAATCCTTCCGGATAAGTGTGACTTTTGCGGATGTTGTGTTGGAGTTTGTCCTGAAGATGCAATCGAACTGAAAGAAGCAGAAATTTTTATTATCGATCCACGTTGTACTAACTGTGCAAAGTGTGTTTGGTCTTGTCCAATTGAGGTTATTAAGTTTAATCAAGAAGGCGTACTATTGAAGTGAACAAAGAATACGACATAATAGTAGTCGGTGCAGGACCAGCAGGAAGTATGGCCGCACGATTTGCTGCTGAGAAAGGAGTTTCTGTTTTAATGCTTGAAAAAGACAGGGATGTTGGATATCCAGTTCGTTGCGGTGAAGCAATCAGCAAAGTTGGTGTCGAAGAATTTATTCCATCAGATGATAAATGGATTGCCGCAAAGATCAGTAAATTTTCTTTTAATGCACCAGATGGAACAGAAGTAATTCTTGATTTCGGTGAAGCTGGATATGTTCTTGAAAGAAGAATATTTGATTATGAACTTGCCCGAACTGCTGCAGATGCGGGCGCAGAAATTCTAACCAGAGCTTACGTAAATGATTTGCTTTTCGATAACGGACAAAGTCTGCGGAGTTAAATATGAATATCATGGTGAACAAAAAGAAGTAAAAGCAAAAGTTGTAATTGCTGCAGATGGAGTTGAATCACGTGTTGGTCGTTGGGCAGGACTAGAAACTCACATTGATTTCCGTGATATGGAAAGTGCAGTGCAAATTACTGCTGCAAATATTCCGGTTGATCAAAACACTCTTTACTTTTATTTCGGGAAGGATGTTGCGCCAAACGGATACTTCTGGATTTTTCCAAAAGGTCACAACAAAGCAAATATTGGTTTAGGTGTTAGTGGAATAATCGGAAAGAAAAAATCTGCACAATCTTTTCTTGATGACTTTATGAATAAACATTATCCAAATGCACCTGTGCTTAACAAAAATTGCTGGTGGTGTTCCTTGTGCAATTACGCTAAAGAAAATTTCTGCACCGGGAATTATATTAGTTGGTGATGCGGCACGACAGGTAAATCCATTAAGTGGTGGTGGAATTGCAAGCGGAATGATTGGTGGAAAAATTGCAGGAACAATTGCAGCAGAAGCAATTAAAGATGAATAAGTTGGATCATATTTTAACTTACGATAAAGCCTGGGCTGATAGATTAGGCAAACGTCACGAAACTTTTAACAGAATTAAAGAAGGCATATACAATTTTTCGGATGAAAAGTTTAATAACATTGCACACGTCTATTAATAAAGTTCCTTATGAAAAAAGAACACTAGGTAAGGTTTTTACAACTGCACTTTTTAATCAGCCGTCATTGCTTGTTGATATTGCAAAAGTTTTTGTGGTCTAAAACATCACACTTATTCCGATAGATGGAAGGATTCCGATTGTTTCATTAAACTCAGGTGCTTGTGTTCGTTGATCCCAACTTACACCAACTATATTTTTTCTGTTATACACATTTTGAATATCAATATAAGTGATGAGTGTCCATCTACTGAAAAACCATCTTTTATCTACTCTTAAATCCAGACTATTATTTACCGGCAAGCGTAGTGAATTAATATCAACAACATTTTGAGTCCCATCAGAATTGTAGGGCGTGTATGGTTTACCAGTTGAATATCTAAATTTTAACGAAGCTTCCCATTCATCATTAAATTTATAACCACCACTTATATTAAAAATCCAGGTTTGATCATAACTTCCAATTCTGTCTGCATCATCCAAAGCGGTAAAGTTAGCTTCACTATATGTTAAGCTTAGAATTCCATAATAGGGTGTATCTGTAAGTTTCTTTTGGATTGATAGTTCGAAACCTTTTGTTAGTCCTGTTCCATTTGAATTTAAAGGATCTAAACCGAAAGACGAGAAGTTTTCATCTGAACCTGAAAAGCCAGCTCCTGTGTTAGCAAGTATTAAATAGGTTCTCCGCAGACTTGTTGGATAATCAATATAATCTTTAATGAATCCTTCAATTCGTAGTAAAGCATCTGAAGAGAGATATTGATCAACTCCAAGAACATATTGATTGACATTGATGTTCTTGTAGTTGGTAATTAACATCATAACCAACCAACCAAATATATGAAGGCGACTGATGATATATGCCTGTGCTAAAATTTAGATGTTGTTAAATCAGTTAATTTATAAGATGCTGAGAAACGAGGACTAAAATATGTTTTTGTGTTTAGCGGACTGAAATAATCTACTCGTGCACCAAGATTAAACTTTAAGTTGTCAAAGAATGAAAAATTGAAGTTTAAATAAGCAGCAAGTTTATTATAGTATTCATCTGCATTAATATCAGTTAGTGGAATGCTATCACCAAAAGTTGTTATAAATTCAGGAACAAGAATATCTGCATCAAAATTTATCAGATTTTCCAAATCCACCTGCATTTAGTTCAATTGTATTATTAAACTTGATAAGTTAAATCTGCTTTGAAAGGTGTTTTCCTTTTCAATGAATTGTTAACGAAGATAGGATTTAAAAGAGAATCACTTTGCTGCGTATCATAATCAACATAGTTTCTGTTCAGCGAAAGGTGTGATGAATCCATTGTTGAACAGATGCTGGTAAGAAATTCCAGTTGCATACTGAGTTTGATCGCTGCCAAGAATTGTTGAGTTATCATACTTCTGGTCTTCAGTATCATTAAAATATTTTACATTATCAAAAGCAGTTATAAGAAGAAACGAAAGAGAATTTCTGTTATCAATACTAATATCATATTTCGCGATGCCGTCATAGTATTCCGGAACAAATGAAAAGTCCGCAGCCTTAAAAATAAAATCGAGATAACTTCTTCTTGCAGAAAAAATAAAAGAAGAATTTTTTGTTACAGGTCCTTCAATATCAAATCCGAATTGTGTTGCAGATATTGTTGCCTTTCCACCGATTTGATCATTTCTACCTTCTCGTAAGGTTAACAGTTAAAACACTGAAGAAATCTTATCTCCATTCAACACTGAAAAACCACCTGTTGAAAATGTTGTCTCATCAACATAATCCAAATTAATATAACTGAGTGGTCCGCCGGTGGAACCCTGAGTTCCAAAGTGATTTATATTTTGTACTGGAATTCCATTAATCAGATAAAGATTTTCTGATGGTCCACCGCCTCTAACAATCAGGTCATTTCTTCCGGGATCAGCCTGTGCAACTCCAGGTAATATTGAAACAGCTCTAACGACATCTTCAAATCCACCGGCACTTCTTCTTATTTCCTCATAATTAAAACTTTTTATACTTTTAACTTCAACCGGATTTGTTATTAAAATAATCGCTTTCGAACAACTACATTTTCAAGCTCAATTGATGTTGATGTTAGTTCGAAATTCAACTTGTGCTGGTCTGCCGGGCATAACACTAATATCGGTTTTTGTAACACTGTTATAACCGATTACAGAAGCACGAACCTGATAAGTATTTGGCAGAACATTACTGATTGAAAACTCACCCTGAATATTTGTAGCAGCTCCAAAGTCAGTTCCAAGAATTATTACGTTTGCACCAATTAATGGTTCTTTAGTTAATTTATCTATGACTCTGCCATATACCGAAAGTGTTTTTTCCTGGCCAAATACTAATGTTGCAGAAAATAGAATTATTGTTGCCAGGCATAATAATTTCATAATTGTTTCCTAATTCTCTAAATATTCTTTATATAGAACAATTATAAACTTATTAAAGTTCTGAAAACAAATAGATTTCTGTTATAAGTTGCAATTATTCTTTATAATTGATTGTGAAATTTTGAAAATGTTCAAGTTCTTTTAGTAAAGGAAAGTTTATAATCAGCTAAATGAAAGAATCTACTAATACTGAACACAACGAAATCTTAAATCAATTTCCAGGTATGCTTTGTTGGACAGAAAATGGTGATTTTCCAGACATTTTTAAATATTGAAAATGTAATTGATGTTACTGGTTACACCGCCTCGGAAATAAACAATCTTAAAGATGGCTGGCAATCATTGATTTACGCTGAGGATTTGACATTCTTATAGAAAATTGCTGGGTGAATTTGAAAAAAGTCTCGATCAAAATTTACTTGAGCTTGAATATAGAATAACCAGAAAAGATGAAAGTATTGTTCATCTGTCCGAAAAAATTCAGGCAATTAGAGACAGTGATGGAAAAATTTTGAAGAGATTTGGTTTGATAATGAATGTAACCAATTATAAAGAAGAACTTGAAAGATTAAAGACTAAAACTGAAGAACTCAAGTCACTTAATTACTCGAAGGACAACTTTATATCAGTTCTTTCTCACGATCTTCGCGCTCCCTTTACCAGTATCCTTGGATTTTCGGAAATCATTCTGAATGAAACTACGCTTCCTGAAAAAGATAAGGCAGAGTACGTCAAGTTTATTTATGACTCATCCAATAATCAATTACAACTTGTCAATCATCTTTTTGACTGGTCACAAATTCAAACAGGACGAGTAAAGTTTGAAATTCAGAGGTTGCACGCTCAAAGTATTGCATACAATTGTGTGTCCTATCTTACCGGTCTTGCAATGAGGAAAAATATTAACATCAGTGTTAAAATTCCTGATTCATTCCATATTGATGCAGACGAACGGCTTGTAACAAAACTTTTTACGAATCTCATTAGTAACGCTGTTAAGTATTCTTTTGAGAATGGATCTGTTGAAGTAAATGGAAATATTTATAATGATGATTTTATTGAATTTATTGTAAAAGATAAAGGTGTTGGAATATCAGAAACCAACCGTGAAAAGATTTTTAGTATTGCAAAACTCTTTTCCACTGAGGGAACAAAAGGTGAAAAAGGAAGCGGGTTGGGTCTGACACTTTCAAAACAGATTGTTGAAAAGCATGGCGGTAACCTTTGGTTTTATTCAACAGAAGGAAAAGGCAGTGAATTTCATTTTACTCTTCCCGCAGCAACAAGTTATATTCTTTTGGTTTTGCAGGATAAAGAAAAATTAGATGAATTAGAAAAAGAACTAAACAAAAATTTTCCAAACCTAAAAGTGCTTAAAACAGAAAACGCATTTGAAGCAATGGAAATTATTTCAGCGAAATCTCCTTCACTAATTATTATTGAGCATAACCTGCCTTTGATGGATGGATTACATTTAATAGGTTCTGCTCGCGAAAAGCTTAAGCAGATAAAAATACCGTTTATAGTTTTTATCGATTCAGAATCAGAAGATCTGATAAAGTCATATCAGGAAATAAACGTAAAAATATTAAAGCAAAAGCCATCAATTACTGAAAATCTTAAAGATAAAATTGAAATGTTACTTTACAGTTGATTGCTTATTTTTACAATTGAGAAACATTCAGAATCGGATAATCATTCAATCTTATAGAGACAATATTTGATAAATCAGCCTGAGTTAAATACGCTTTCGAAGAATGATCGGATAGATCATTTCCTTCTTATAAAACGATTTGATCTTCGCAATACGAGAAGCGGGAGTGATTTTCTTTCTACTGAGCTGGGCGACAAAACTACATCATTAAATGCGAACGTATGGGAAGGATTTACAGAGGTTGCTGCTAAAGGTAAAGTCGGCGACGTTGTTAAAGTAACCGGAACAGTTGAAGAATATCAGGGTTCATTGCAGATCAGAGTTTCGTCAATTCGATTAGCAACTACTGCTGATGAATGTTAGTCCAAAAGACTTTCTTCCTCAGTCGAAACGTAATCTGAAAGAGATGAAAGATGAATTCAACAAAAGAATCAAAAACACTTCTAACAAATATCTTAAAAATCTTCTTACTCAAATTTTTAACAGTGAAAGATTTGAACTTTTCTGCACAGCTCCTGCGGGTAAATCCTGGCACCATGCTTACATTCATGGTTTACTGGAACATACATTGGAGATAGTCAATATTTGTGAACTTATGTGTGAGTTTCACCCGGAATTAAACAGAGATTTACTACTTACCGGAGCAATGCTGCATGATATTGGAAAAATTGAAGAGCTCAGTTATGATTCAGCATTTGAGTACACTGATAAAGGAAAACTTGTTGGACATATAGTAATCGCTTCTAATATAGTTCGGGATGAAATAAAAAATATTTCCGATTTTCCGGTGAAGTTAGAAAATAATTTAATTCATCTCATTCTCAGTCATCAGGGAAAACTTGAACACGCATCACCAGTTGTTCCAAAAACTACTGAAGCAATTGCATTGTACCAGGCAGACGAGCTCAGTGCGAAAGTTAATGCTTATAAGAATGCTGTTGACTCAGAGTTGAAAGACGGTTCCGACTGGACCAGATTCATTCAGCTTGCAGGAACAGATCTTCATAAAATTACCTTAGATAATTCTTCTGAAGAGAGCACTAAAAAATCTTTGTTCGATTAATCAAAGGAGACATATGAAAATTTCTACATTTTTTCTAATCCTATTTTATTCTCTAATTTTTTTTGGCAATCATTTTGCTCAAACGGCTGAGGAATTAATCAAGGAAGGGGATAAGTTTAACAAAGAATTCAATCACCAAAAATCTTTAGAGACATACCAGAAAGCTGATCAGCTCGACCCAGGTAATTGGGAGGTGCTCTGGAGAATCAGCAGAGCCCTAGTAAATATTGCAAATAAAATGCCTGAAGGAACTGATGAACAAGAAGATGCAAAGTATAATAAATATAAAGAATCCTTTGCGTATGCTGATAGTGCGGTAAGGATCGCTGATGATCAATCAGTAACTTATTTGAGAAGAGCAATTGTAAACGGCAGGATAGCTTTGTTCGAAGGAGTATTTTCTGCAATCGGGACAGTTAATGATGTTAAAGATGACTGTGAAAGAGCTATACAGTTAGATAACGGGGGAAATTATGTACAAGCCCTTTCACATTATGTCCTGGGAAGAACCCATTCCAAAGTCTGTGAAAAAGCCTATCTCCTTAGGCTTCCGCTTGGTTTAGGATGGGGAGATATGGAGGTCGCAATAAGAGAATATCAGAACGCTATTAAGCTCAAGCCAAATTACAGAATGTTTTATCTTAATTTGGCAAAAGCATATATGGAAGAGGATGAATATGAACTTGCGAAAGAAAATCTTCTTAAAGTTGAAAAAGCTCCATTTATTTTAGAAGATGATGACGAGTATTTGAAAGAAGCAAAGCAGCTATTAGTTGAAGTTAATGAAGAACTGGAGTGATTCAGATTGATAACAGCTTGATTGAAGCATTGAAGGAATCCGAGTCAATCGTTTTTTTTACCGGTGCCGGGATTTCATCTGAGAGTGGAATACCAACTTTCAGAGGCAAAGAAGGATTGTGGAATAAGTTCAGACCAGAAGAGTTGGCAAGCTTTGACGCATTTATTAAAAATCCGCTTTTAGTTTGGGAGTGGTATAATTACAGAAGAAAAATTGTTCACGATGCCAAGCCAAACCCCGCACACCTTACCATTGTTGAAATGCAAAACTACTTTAAAGATGTTACTGTTGTAACACAAAATGTTGACAATCTTCACAGAAGAGCTGGCAGTAAAAAAGTATTTGAACTTCATGGTAATATCGAAAGAAATTTCTGCATTAATTGTAAAAAATTTTATAATGAAGAACTGGATTTTTCCACTGGTATTCCAAATTGTGAGTGTGGGGGACTCATTCGTCCTGATGTGGTTTGGTTCGGTGAGTATCTTCCCGATGATCAATTTCTTGGAGGAGAAAAAGCTGCGATTAAATCGGATATTTTTTTTGTGATTGGTACTTCAGCAGTGGTTTATCCGGCAGCTGGATTAGTGTATACTGCAAAAGCCAGTGGTGCTACAATTGTAGAAATTAATGTTGAAGAAACCGAACTTTCTTCAATGGTCAATTATTCTTATTTCGGCAAGGCTGGGGAAATTCTTCCCGGGATTTTTGAGGAGTATAAATTGAGATCTAATCTCTAATTTAAGTTCGTATCTGTAATCCTATAATTTTACACAATCGCTGTAGTTCCTTTTGCTCTTCCTTATTAAGTATTTGAAAATGCTTTTTTATTTTTTTGACTATGTGAGGAAGTAATTCCTGAAAATTATTCTTTCCCTTCGGAGTTAAATGAATAATGAACTGTCGTTTATCTTTTTCACCCCTTTTTCTTTGAACTAGTTGACACCTTTCCAGATTGTTAATTACCATTGTAATGTTACCGCCGCTTTTTAAAATTTTCTTTCCGATTTCTTTGTGTTTCATTGGACCAAGATGAAAGAGAGCATCGAGAACTCCGAATTGACTTTCTGTTAATCCATAATCACTGAGTTCTAAACTAATTTTTGAACTCAAAGATTCGGTCGAGCGGATTAATTTTGTGTAGCTGTTCAACGCATCTACAGTTCGTCTTGAACCTTTATAATGTGTGCCCATTTCTCGGATTTTATTTTTTCTTATTTGGAGTGATTAAACTTAGTATTGCAGTAAATATAACTGCTCCAATTATCGTCCATAAAAGATTATAGTTGGTTCCTCTTATTTCGAGAACAAAAGGATCCGGTAGTTGAAGCTCACGAGCAAGCCACGTTCCAATCATAGCTCCAATAAAACCAACCACAATTGAAATTATACAGCCACCGCGACTGAACCCTGATAATGAACGTGCAATCGAACCTGCTATTCCCGCAATAATCAGAGAAATAAGAATGTCTATCATTTTATCTAATTATTTATTAATTAAGAACCAGCGTAAACTAAATTTTATCAGAATCAGAATCAATTTTATTTTACTTTTAGTAGAATTTAGTGAAACCAGTATTGATTAATAGTATCTTAACCGAAGAAAGTTTTTAGATATTTGAATGGATAGAAGAAAATTTATAAAAAGAAGTGCAATAGCCACAGCCGGAGCTTTAATTCTGCCTCCTAAAATTGTTAGGGGGATGAATACTTCTCCTTCAGTTGCGGATATGATTGTCCCTTCATCGAGACCGAAATTAGAAAAATGGAAGGATGATGAAATTAATATTGCCTGGATTGGTCACGCAACAGTTCTGATTAATTTCTTCGGCAAAATTATTCTCACTGATCCCGTATTCTTTGAGGCAGTTGGAGTTTATATTGAAGGATATATTCTCGGGCCGAAAAGGGCAAGCCTCCCGGCATTGATGCTTGATGATATTCCCAAACCAGATATCGTTTTGCTTTCGCATGCACATATGGATCATATGGATTATAAAACACTGAAAGCACTAACTGAGAAATATCCTTCAGAACTTGACTGTATAGTTGCGTTTAATACAAAAGATGTGGTCGAAGATCTTCAGTGGAAATCTCTTCAGGAAGTTGATTGGGATGAAAGCATAAGTTTAAACGGAATAAATTTTAAAGGAATTGAAGTTCAACATTTTGGCTGGCGTTATCCCGGTGAGAAGGACAGATCCGGTGGATACTTTGAAGACGGAAGAAGCTTTAATGGTTTTATTATGGAAAGAGATGGTAAGAAAGATTCTTTTCGGAGGCGACACTACCTTCACGGATAAGCTTAAAAAGCACCGAAGTGAAAATATTGATATTGCAATAATGCCAATCGGTGCGTATAAACCGTGGAGAAAATATCATTGTACTCCTGAAGAAGCCCTTGTGATGGCAGAGTATCATCTTGGTGCAAAGTATTTTATTCCCATTCACACCAAAACTTTTGACAGTGGTAAGATGATATATGAACCATTGGAGTGGCTTGCAAAATCAAGCAAGAATTATGAAATGAAAGTCGGGTTGTGGGATATCGGGGAAACATTCACTCTAAAAACTTAAAAATATTTTCCTCTTCATTAGTTATTGCAAGTCTGTTTTTATTTTATTCCTTAAATTGTTTCTCGATATTATTTACTATTCGAGTAGAGTGATTATCTATGAATAAACTAGAACAAGGTTTCGTTCAAATTTATACTGGCAATGGAAAGGGAAAATCAACAGCTGCAATCGGGCAAGCAGTCCGAGCTGCAGGATTTGGAGCGAAAACGTATATCTCTCAGTTTATGAAAGAATTTCCTTACAACGAATTAATTAGCCTGAAGCATTTATCTGAATGGATAACGATTGAACAATTTGGTGGCGATGAGTTTGTTTATAGAAAAGAACTTCCTGGTGAGGAAGAATTAGCGAAAGCCAGAAAGGGTTTGCAATCAGCTAAAGAGAAAATGTTGAGTGGTGAGTATGACTTAATAATTCTTGATGAAGCTATAGTTTCAATTTATTTCAAGCTCATTGCGACAAATGACCTTATTGAACTAATTAAAATAAAACCCAAAAATGTTGAACTTATTTTAACAGGCAGATATTGCCCCGAAGAACTTATTGATTTAGCCGATCTGGTAACAGAAATGAAAGAAGTAAAACACTACTATCAAGAAGGAATTACTTCAAGAAAAGGCATCGAAAGCTGAGAACTTTTCTTTTATGGAATTATAAAAATCAATCCTTCCTAAAATTGCAGCGCAAATACATTTTCCGATAAATTAAATAACTCAAGATTTTCAAATTAGAATTTCCTAAAAAGCATCTCCATTCTTCTCATTTCTTGCAACAATAGAATTTAGTTGCTTAATCTCCCTTGACTTTTATTTTAAGCTTGCTTAAACTTAAACCAACAATTGACTTAAGTATGAAAAATATATCCAAAGAAGACTATTTAAGCGTTATTTACAAAGCAGCAGACAGCAATGGTGTAATTAAAGCAAACCAAATTGCTGAGAAACTTAATATATCGGGTGCGGCGGTAACTGATATGCTGCGTAAACTTTCGAAGGAAGGTTTTGTTAATTATAAACGTTATAAGGGAATTAAGCTTACAGAAAGTGGTGAGGACTATGCAAGGAGTATGGTAAGAAGACACAGGATCTGGGAAGTTTTTTTGCATCAGATTGTTGGATTGCCCTGGGATAAAGTTCACAACGAAGCTGAGAACCTTGAGCATTCTTCTTCGGATGAACTGATCGAGCGGTTGGAGGAAATGTTAGACTATCCTGAATTTGATCCGCATGGTGATCCGATTCCTGATAGAAATGGCAAGATGCCGAAAACTAATTCAGGTATTCCATTAAGTGCAGTAGAACCCGGAAATATTGTTAGAGTAAATCGTGTTCCTGATTTCGACAGCAGTTTTCTGCAATACATTTCCAAAATAGGAATTGAATTAAACAAAGAAATCACTGTTTTAGATGCACTCGAATTCGATCATTCATTATCAATAAAAGTTAATAAAAAAGAAACGAACATAAGCAGCAAAGTAGCTGCAAATATTTTTGTAACGGAGGTTAAATAAAAGATAATTATGACTGATCCTTTAATAACATTATTGATAGGTTCCGGAATAATTTTGCTTGGAGTGGTTTCATTCTTCCCGCAAAAAGGTTTAGTGGCCAGAATGAAGCGAAGCAAGACAATTTCTAAAAGAGTATTAATTGAAGATGCATTGAAACATCTATACAACTGTGAATACAACGGAGTTGGATGCACACTAAACAGTGTTGCCGGAAAGCTTTCAATCTCTGAAGATGAAGCAGCAGAATTAATTACCAAACTGGAAGATATGGGAATGTTAAGCACACATCTGCAAACACTTCAGCTATCAAGTGAAGGAAGATCCTATGCACTCAGGATTATAAGAGTTCACCGGTTGTGGGAAAAATATCTTGCTGATGAAACCGGATTGAATGAACTTGAATGGCATCATTCTGCCGAAGAATTTGAACACAAGTTAACTCCTTCTGATGCGGATGCGCTCGCTGCACAAATTGGTAATCCTGTTTTTGATCCTCACGGAGATCCAATTCCTTCTCCTGATGGCCAACTTCCGGAGAAAAAAGGCAAACCCTTAACTGATTTAAAATTTGGTGAGTTTGCAAGCATCATTCACATTGAAGATGAACCGGATGCAATATATCAACAACTTGTTGCGGAAGGATTATATCCGGGTATGCAGGTAAGGATGCTGGAATCAACAAAGGAACGTGTGAGATTTACGGCAAATGGAGAGGAATGTGTGTTAGCTCCGTTATTCGCTAAAAATATAACAGTTTCTCCAATCAAATTTGAAAAAACTGTTGAAGGAAAATTTAATAACTTATCCTCATTAAAGACTGGTGATAAAGGAGTCGTACTAGGAATTTCAAAAGCTTTAAGAGGACAGCAAAGAAGAAGACTGATGGATCTGGGAGTTGTTCCGGGAACTGAAATAATTGCAGAGATGAAAAGTGCTTCAGGTGATCCGACAGCTTACAGAATAAAAGGGGCTTCTATTGCTTTACGTAAAAATTTGGCTGATCCACATCTACCTGGCAACAGATAATGAAGGAATGAATTAATTATGAGTTTGAATGCAAATAATTGTGAAGCATGTCCAGTGCACAACGCTGGGAACCTGAAAAGGCTTGGCATTGATATGAGCAACTTTGATTTTGTGGTTGCTCTTGCTGGAAATCCAAATACAGGTAAAAGTACCGTATTTAATAATCTAACAGGTTTAAAACAGCATACAGGCAACTGGCCTGGTAAGACTGTAACACGTGCAGAAGGTGGATTCGAATTCAACAATTCTAAATACAAACTAGTTGATCTTCCCGGAACTTATTCACTTCTTTCAACAAGTACTGATGAAGAAGTAGCCAGGGATTTTATTTTGTTCGGTCAACCGGATGTTACAGTTATTGTTTGCGATGCAACCAGGCTAGAAAGAAACTTGAATCTTGGTTTTGCAGATTTTAGAAATTACAGATAGAGCTGTTCTTTGCCTTAATCTTATGGATGAAGCGGAAAGAAATAAAATTAAAATTGATGATAGAATGCTCTCAAAAGATCTCGGTATTCCTGTTATTCCAACAGTTGCACGTTATAATAAAGGAATGAATGAGTTGCTGAATTCAATTTATGAAGTCGCTACAGGAAAATATGTATGTAATCCTTATAGAATAAAAAGTAAATCCCGTGAATTAAATTTTGCGGTAGAGAAACTTAGTAAAATGCTGCTTGAAGAATTTCCGAATCTACCGAATGCAAAATGGGTTGCATTGCGATTGCTTGAAGGAGATCAAAGCATAATTGATTCAATCAGAAATGGTGAATTGGGTAATATTTATTCAAGTGATCAAAAGAAATTAGAATGGAACAGGCTGTTTAATTATTTATGATTAATCAACAAACAAACAGAGAAGCAATTTTATCTGCAGCAAATAATTTACGCTGGGATGTGGGTGAAAATTTTCACGATACATTAATGGAATCAATTTATTCTAAATGCTTCTGATATTACAAAACGAGCAGTAACGCTCCCTGCGGAAAAAGAAACTGTCAGCTGGGAAAAAACTATAGATAGAATTTTAACCAGCCGGTATCTTGGTTTTCCGATAATGTTTTTAATTCTTGGCGTGGTATTCTGGTTAACTATAGAAGGTGCGAATGTTCCTTCTGGGCTAATTGCCTCATTTTTATTGGATACAATTCATCCAGTCTTGAAAAGTTTTGCAGCGTCTATTGGCTTACCCTTTTGGTTAGATGGAGTTTTAATAGATGGTGCATACCTCTCGATGGCCTGGGTTGTAAGTGTTATGCTTCCACCGATGATGATATTTTTTCCGTTGTTTACTCTACTTGAAGATTTTGGTTATCTGCCACGAGTATCTTTCAATATGGACAGTCTTTACAGAAAAGTAGGTGCGCATGGCAAGCAGGCACTGACAATGGCAATGGGATTTGGGTGTAACGCAGCTGGAGTTGTTGCAACAAGAGTGATCGACAGTCCACGCGAGAGATTAATAGCAATTATTACTAATAACTTTTCTCTTTGTAATGGAAGGTGGCCCACACAGATTCTTATTGCAACTATATTTATCGGTGCTGCAGCACCTGCATATCTTGCAGGAATACTATCTGCAGCTGCTGTAGTTTTTATTGCTGTCCTTGGAATAGTTTTCAGTTTAATTGTTTCGTGGGGACTATCAAAATCTGTTTTGAAGGGCGAAGCGTCTGCGTTTAGTCTTGAACTTCCACCATATCGTCCTCCAAGAATTTTGCGGACACTTTACACATCTTTAATTGACAGAACAATTTTTGTATTATGGCGCGCAATAGTATTTGCAATTCCCGCAGGCATAGTCATTTGGCTTGTTGGAAACATTACAATTGGTGGTGAGAGTATTGGCAAATATTTTTATGAATTGGGTTAATCCATTTGCATTTATTTTGGGATTAAACGGAGTGATTATTCTTGCATACATTATTGCAATACCTGCTAACGAGATTGTAATTCCAACTGTTCTAATGTTAACTGTAATGAGTTTAGGATTAAGCGGTGTCGGAGAAGGATCCGGAGTTATGTTTGAGCTTGATTCAATTTCAGCAACCAAAGATATTCTTGTTGCAGGTGGCTGGACATTATTAACAGGAATTAATTTAATGCTTTTCAGTTTGCTTCATAATCCTTGTTCTACTACTATCTACACTATTTATAAAGAAACAAAAAGTGTTAAGTGGACTATGATTTCTACTTTTTTGCCAGTTGTGCTGGGACTGATTGTTACGTTTTTTGTAGCTCAGATTTGGAGATTGATTGCTGGTTAATTGTATTAGAAATAAATTAAATGGGAATACTCATGCCTAAAAAAAGTCTTCGTCTTCTCTCCTGGAACGTAAACGGAATTCGTGCAATTTATAAGAAAGGATTTTTGGACTGGTTTAAAAAAGAAAGTCCGGATATGCTTTGTCTTCAAGAAACAAAAGCTCATCCAGATCAGCTTGTTGACGAGTTAAAAAATGTTGATGGTTACGAATCTTATTTTTCATCTGCAGAAAAGAAAGGTTACAGCGGAGTGGTTACTTACACGAAGCTCAAACCAAAAAATGTTCAGCAAGGACTAGGATTAAAAAAGTTTGACAGCGAAGGAAGATTTATCATTACAGAATTTAAAGAATTTATTCTTTTCAATATTTATTTTCCTAATGGCAAAGCCTCGGCAGAACGACTAAAATACAAAATGGATTTTTATGATGCTTTTTTAAAACATTGTAAGAAACTTCTTAAACAAAATAAAAAAATAGTCATTTGTGGAGATGTAAATACAGCTCACAAAGAAATTGATCTTGCCCGACCAAAGGAAAATTCAAAGGTGTCTGGATTTCTTCCAGAAGAAAGAGAATGGATGGACAAATTTCTCGCAGCAGGATTTGTCGA
This sequence comes from uncultured Ignavibacteriaceae bacterium, assembly GCA_963768365.1. Taxonomy (GTDB): domain Bacteria; phylum Bacteroidota; class Ignavibacteria; order Ignavibacteriales; family Ignavibacteriaceae; genus IGN2. The sequence continues at coordinate 225,843 of CAVYHS010000004.1, forward strand.
TACATTCAGAATCTTCAATCAGGAACCTGAAAACTATACGTGGTGGGATATGATAACGAGAGCACGCGATCGTAACGTTGGTTGGCGGATCGATTATTTTTATGCAAGTGAAAACTTAAAAGATAATATCAAGTCTGCGTCTATTCATTCTTCCGTAATGGGTTCTGATCATTGTCCGATCGAGCTTGAACTTAAATTCTAACTAATTGTTTGAAATATATAAGATGAAAATAATCTCGTTAAAAGGGATATTCATTTCTCTTTTTTTATTTACTTTAATGAATAGCTGTATGGCACAAGAGGATAATAATATGACATTCAAAAATAAACTGGCAGATGAAACAAGCCCTTATTTGTTGCAACACGCGAACAATCCTGTAAATTGGTATCCCTGGGGAAATGAAGCTCTTGATAAAGCAAAAGCAGAAAACAAACTGATGATTATAAGTATTGGTTACGCAGCCTGCCATTGGTGCCACGTGATGGAACACGAATCGTTTGAAGATACATCAGTAGCCAAGTTGATGAATGATTCTTATGTTTCAATTAAAGTTGATAGGGAAGAAAGACCGGACATTGACCAAATTTATATGGATGCAGCTTACCTATTAACCGGACGGGGTGGTTGGCCTTTAAATGTTATTGCTCTTCCGGATGGTAGACCGGTTTATGCAGGAACTTATTTTAGAAAAGATGATTGGACTAAAATCCTGCTTTACTTTAAAGATCTCTATCAAAAAGAGCCTGAAACTTTCAATAAGGAAGCTGGGAAGTTGACTAACGCGATGAAAGAAATGAAGGTACCTGGAGTTGAAGAAAAAAGCTCTTTATTTTCAAAATTCGAAATAGAAGAGCCCATTAAGAAAATAATTTCGTCTATTGACTTTGAGAATGGAGGAACTAAAGGTGCCCCAAAATTTCCAATGCCGAATATTTATCAATTTTTAATGGATTATCATTTTCATACTAAAGATCCAAAAGCGATTGAGACGATTAAAATTACATTGGACAATATTGCTAATGGTGGAATTTATGATCATATCGGTGGAGGATTTGCACGTTACTCCACAGATGATATTTGGAAAGTTCCTCACTTTGAAAAAATGCTTTATGATAATGGTCAGTTGGTAAGTCTTTATTCGAATGCTTACAAAGTAACAGGAAATGAACTTTACAAAAAAGTTGTTTACGAAACATTGGAATTTGTTGAAAGAGAATTGACTGATGAATCCGGTGGTTTCTATTCTTCACTTGATGCTGATTCAGATGGAGAGGAAGGGAAGTATTATGTATGGTCCAAAGAGGAAATAGAAAACTTGCTCGATGAAAAATCTGAAATCTTTTGTGATTATTATTCTGTCACTTCAGTTGGTAATTGGGAAGGAAATAACATCCTGTTTGTCACTCAGAAAAAAGAGGACTTGTTAAAGAATTATCAAATCAGTGAAGAATTATTTGATAGTATGATAAGTGAATCAATAAAAATTTTATTTGAAGAACGAAACAAACGAATCAGACCGGGACTCGATGATAAAATTTTAACCTCCTGGAATTCATTAATGCTAAAGGGATATGTTGATGCTTATACGGCTTTTGGTGAGAGTAAATTTTTAGTGGCCGCAATAAAGAACGCCGAATTCATATTGAGTAAAATGATGAACGAAGATGGAAGGCTAAATCGAAACTATAAAAATGGCAAAAGTACAATTAATGCTTTCCTTGATGATTACTCTTATACTATTGAAGCATTTATTTCATTATATGAGGTTTCATTTGATGAAAAATGGATTTATGCTGCTAAAAAATTAGCTGATTATGTAATTGCTCACTTTAAAGAAAATGAAGCTGACTTTTTCTTTTACACTTCTGATATCGACGAACCTTTGATTGCCCGTAAAATAGATTTTTCAGATAACGTTACGCCTTCATCAAATTCATCTCTTGCAATGGGACTATTAAAACTCTCACGATTTTTTTATAATCAACCCTACGAAACTTTGACAAACGAGATGATCAAAGCAGTAAAGCGATCTGCAATGATGAATCCAACTTTTTATTCATATTGGTTGAGTGTTGCCACTAAACTCTCGTTTCCATTTTACGAGCTTGGCATTGTTGGAGACAATTACGAAAAACGAAGAGAGAAAATTGACAGAATGTTTTTACCAAATATTATTCTCTTTGGAGGAAAGGGAGAAAGTGATTTAGAGATTCTGAATGACAGATTTCTAATAGGTAAAACTTTATTTTATGTTTGTGAGAATCGTGTCTGTCAGCTGCCCGTAGAGGATTCAAACAAAGCAATTGAGCAAATACTGAAATAAAAGTATATTGGGAAAAAACTTGTGTTTGACTTCCAGTATTTTTCTTTCTTTATTTCGTTGCCGATAAAAAAAACATAGGGTCAGGAATTTTGACAAGTATTAGACCAAATTTTTTCTTCATTCCATTGTTTGTAATCATAACCGCATCTGCCGCCTCATATTTTGCAGATACAGGAAGATCGTGGTACAAAACAATAAACCTTCCTGTCTGGACACCATCAAACTCATTGATGGTATTAGCCTGGACAATTATTTTTATTTTGACCTCTTTATCCATTCTTATTATCTGGAATAAATTTTCTTCAGAAAAAAAGTTTGAGGTTGTTATCTCGCTTTTTATTCTGAATGCAGTATTGATAGTTGGCTGGAATGTTCTTTTCTTCTCTCATCAGTTATTGGGTCTGGCATTTGTTCAAGCTGTGCTTTTAATTGCAAATATATTTGTTCTTATTCTACTAATCTGGCGGTTTTCACCCCTCGCTGCATATTTACTTTTACCTTATTCTGCCTGGGTAATTTTTTCTACTGTATTAACGCTGAATGTTTGGATGATGAATTGATAGGAAAATAAAAAGGGCACAGTTTCCCGTGCCCTTCAATAATGATTGTGAAGAAAGTATTACTTCACTAAGATCATTTTCTTAACATCAACGAATTCATTTCCGTTTACACTATTTGCCACTATTCTGTAGAAGTATACACCACTGTTAATGCCAGTTGCATTAAAGTCATAGTTATGAACTCCTGCAGTCAGATCCTGGTTGATCAGAGAAGCGACCTCCTGACCGAGCACATCAAATACCTTCAGGCTTACTTTTGAATTAACTGCAAGCGAGAAAGTAATCTTCGTGCTTGGATTGAATGGGTTAGGATAATTTTGATCAAGACTGAATTCCGCTGGTGCAATTACTTCAACTTCAACTTCGTCGGAATAAGTGAATGTTCCGTCGAAATCAATTTGTTTCAATCTGTATGTGTAAACACCAGTACGTAAATTATTGTCACTAAATGCATAGGTTTTTGGTTCGGTTGTAGTTCCAAAACCAGGAACAAATCCTACCTGTGTGAAATCAAAATTAATAGATTTTCTTTCTATACCAAATCCGCTGTTATTTATTTCAGATGCTGTCTCCCACAAAAGTTTTACATTGTTTTCACTTACTGATGCAGTGAAAGATGTAAGTTCAACTGGCACAATGGAAATATTCCAGGTAGCTGCAACTTCTGCAGCATCAAGTGCTCTTTCATAAAATCTGAATTCATCCATTAAACCACCGACTTCCATACCAGCTGAAGAACTGTAACCTCCAACTTTGAATGGACCAGTTCCATTAATATCTTGCGCAGCTTGAGGAACAGTTACTGAAAGAACTCCATTAACATAAGCTTTTATATCTGGAATTGTTGCATCGTAAACAAAGTGGACAACCGTTGGTCCAGGCTGTATGCCCGATACAGGAACGTCTGTCATTCCTGTTCTTCTTAGAAGAACACCACCAGTTGGAGCTATACCATTATAAAAGCAACGGAATGAACCTGCCGTATTATCTCCAAAAAGGTAATGTATGTTTGTTACATCTACCAAATTATTTAACCATAGGCTGATTGTCCAGTCCGAAGTTCCAATATCTGTTGCCCAGCCAGTATTAACATAATCAGTAGATCCAGTACCACCAGCACCGACTAATGCGCTACCAAATTGGCCGGTTGAACCCATTGTCAAACCACCTAAAACATCAGCAAAAGGAGTACCTCTTCCCGGAACAGCAAAATTTTGTGTAGGAGACACGGCTTCATCAAATGTATAATATAATATTTCCGGGAATCCAAAACCGCTGCTTACATCACCTGTGACGCTCATTACTATGTGCATATCAGGAAAACCAATTGCTGTGAGATCTGTAGGAGTAGTAATACCACAGCTTGCTGCTAAAATGTATGATACGCCTGTTTGTCCTAAAGGGTTAGAACCAATAAAAAATGAATTACCACCAGCAGTTCCATCTGGTGTAAAAATTTCCACTACTAATTCAGAACCAGCTGGTGCACTCCCTGTAACCGGAATCTGGAAAAGAGTTAATGATTGATCAGGAACATTTATATTTGCTGTACCAATCTGTGTTACTGAACCTGGAAATCCAGTTGGAAAAGGTTGGCTGGAAGTCCAGAGATTAACAGTCATTGGTTGCGTACCGCCACCACCTGTTGCTGTTTCAATGCCAATTTCAACCATAGTGACATCAAAATCTTGAGTTATACCAAAGTCAGCTAAAGTAAAAGCACGGAAATAGCTGTTGTCGGTATGAATTCCACCGGAGTTACAAGCTACAGATCCTGCAATTATTGAATCGCTTGCAGAATGTGTGATTGTTATTGCGGGGACGTCTAATAGGGTACCTTGCCCAGAAGGCTTAGTAGCAGGCTTTTGACTTTTAGAAATGTCCTGAGCAAAAGCAAAACCTGACATGAAAATGAACAAGAAGAGTAAATTGAAGAGTTGCTTCATAGAGAGTCCTCCTTTATTTTGAATAAGGATTTGTAAGAAAGATAGTTGATTATCTCATTAACAAATTGGAAAAAATATTATTAAAAGTCAATAAAAATCCAACTTAAATTTTATGAATACAAAAAGGCTACGATTGCTGCAAAAAGGTATGGAGACCAAAGGTCCGGTGATTTATTGGATGAGTCGTGATCAACGAGTTCACGATAATTGGGCACTAGTCTTTGCTCAAAAATTCGCAGTTGAAAAAAAAATCTCCCTCATAGTTGTTTTTAACCTTGTTCCTGATTTTCTTGAGGCGACAATCCGCCAATACGGTTTTATGCTTAAAGGTCTGCAAGAAGTTGAAACAGAGTTAAATAAATATAACATACCTTTTTTTTTGCTATCCGGAAATACTGAAACCGAAATTCCGAAGTTTCTCAAAAAGAATAATGCATCAATACTCGTTACTGATTTTGATCCGTTAAGAATAAAGAGAATCTGGAAAAGAGATGTCGCAAAGAAAATAGAAATTCCTTTTTATGAAGTTGATGCACACAACATAGTTCCTTGTCTTGTTGTATCTAACAAAACAGAATTTGCAGCTTACACAATTCGTCCTAAAATTCACAGATTGCTACCTGAATTTTTAGATGAGTTTCCATCAATTAAAAAGATGGAAAAGACTAAATCATTAACTTTAGATAAAATCGATTGGAAAAGAGTAACATCCTCATTAAAAATTAATAGTGAAGTAAAGGAAGTTGATTGGATAAAAGCTGGTGAATCTGCTGCAACGTTTTCTTTAAAGAATTTTCTTGAAAACAGATTTGAACGATATGCAGAAGATAGAAACGATCCCAATAAAAAAGCTTTATCGAACCTTTCTCCTTATTTACACTTCGGTCAAATTTCTGCACAAAGAATAGCTTTGACTGTTCAACAACTTTATCAAAATAACCCATCAGCTAATACATTTCTTGAAGAACTAATAGTTAGGAGAGAATTATCTGACAACTTCTGTTATTTCAATTCAAAGTACGATTCGTTTGATGGATTTCATAATTGGGCCAAAGAAACTCTTAACAAACACAGAAAAGATAAAAGAGAATTTATTTATTCATTTGAAGAGTTCGAGCAAGCCAAAACGCACGAAGATCTTTGGAACGCAGCACAAAGCGAATTACTTGTTACCGGAAAAATGCATGGCTACATGAGAATGTATTGGGCAAAAAAAATTCTTGAGTGGAGCAAATCTCCCGAAGAGGCTTTGAATATTGCCATCTATTTAAATGATAAGTATGAGCTCGATGGAAGAGATCCAAATGGCTATGTTGGTTGTGCCTGGTCTATTGGTGGGGTTCATGATAGGGCATGGGCCGAACGCCCTGTTTTTGGAAAAATACGCTTTATGAATAGAAATGGAGCCACCCGCAAATTTGACGTCAAGGAATATATTCTTAGAAATAAAATTCGTTCTTAAGGTCAAAACTGACTCAAAAACATTCATTAAACCCACCTTTTTTCTTTTTAAAACACTAATTCTTTGCTTTTCGATGAATTTTTTGTCTGGAATTTCCGGCAAGGATGTTGAGTTTAAGCAAGCAATAAGAAGAGAGAATATACTATCATGATTTACAAACCTCAAAAATTACAGTTAAGCTTAACAATTCAGTTTGCAGTTTTTTTCGTCTCTGATAACTGTATTCATTTACGGTTATTTCAGTCAGAAATTTGAAGAGGAGGTTTTAGATAAATTCACATTTAAATCTGAAATCTTTGCAAAATTTCTTGAGCAAGAAGCTTATCTCTTTGACACAGATACCAATATTAAGGATAAAACTCAGCTTATTCAGCTTATGATGTATAATGATGTACGCTACTTGGTTATTGAGGATGAACATGGCAGCCTCCTCGATGCTATACATTTAGATGTAGCCGAATACTATTTATATGTTGCCGCAAGCAATAATGATAATATTTCGTATGATGAAACCGTCTACAGAGTAGTATTACCAGTAATGCTCAGCAAAAATCGTATAGGCAAAGTGTATCTCGGACTAGAGGCCGGTTTGGTGGCTACAGATCTTAAGAAAAAAACATATTTAACGGCACTTTTCAGTTTGCTCATATTATTTGGAGGCATGGTATTTACTTACTTCCTTAGTTCAATTTCCTTCCGTCCGATAACAAAGCTTTTAGCTGCATTGAGCAAATCAGATATTAAAGAACAAAAAATTCTATTAACCAAATTTAAGAACAACGAAATCGGTTTGCTTGCACAAAAAATTTATAATATCCTCAATGAGTTGGATAAATCTTCAGTAGAAGTGAGCACGCTGAATGAACGGCTTCAGGATGCATTTCGTGAAAAAATATATGAGCTTGATATTGAGATAAACAACAGGAAAAAAGCTGAATCATTTTTAAAGAAGACTGAGGAGATGTTCAAAGTACTATTCGAGAGTGCACCAATCGGTATGTTGATTGTTTCCAAAGAAGGAAAAGTAGTTAAATCTAATAAAGCATTCTGCGATACTGTTGGATATGATGAATTTGAAATAACTAGAATGAATATAAAAAACTTTTTTGAAGGTAATTCAAACGGTAGTCTCAGATCACCTTATCAAATGATTATGGAAAGTGAAAGTCTGGATCTCGAATGTAAGCTTAACAAAGAGAAATGGACGGAAACTTTTTGCACTTATTAAGTCAATCCGTATAAAAGACGAAAATGAAGAGCTAATCAGTACTCTTTTACAGGTGCTTGATATTACACAAATTAAAAGAGTACAGGCTGAATTAGAGACAGCTCTTGACAAAGCTAAAGAATCTGACAGACTTAAAAGTGCTTTTCTTGCTCAGATGTCGCATGAAATAAGAACACCACTAAATGTTATTCTTCCATCAATTCCAATTATTGCTGATGAAATTGGAATGAAAGATACTGAGATGGTTTCAATTTTACACGCTGTGGATAATGCAGGTAAACGGCTTCAAAGAACAATTGATATGATTTTATCAATGTCAGCCGTACAGAGTGGTAACTATAAGGCAAAATTTGAAAAATTCAATCTTGCTGAAGACTTAAAAAGCCTTACAATAGAGTTTACTAACCTCGGCAAAGAAAAAGGATTGGAGATATTTTTCACTAATAATTCATCAAGTTCGGATATATCAGCTGACAGATATACAATTGGACAGGTATTCCAGAACTCTAATTGGAAATGCAATTAAATACACGCAACGTGGACATGTCAGCAGTTACAATTGATGATTATGAGGACAATAGATTAATCGTAAATATTGAAGATACCGGTATTGGAATGTCCGAGAAGTACATTAAAAATCTTTTCACACCTTTCTCCCAGGAAGATGCTGGACAAACTAGAAAATACGAAGGAAATGGATTAGGTCTTGCATTGGTGAAGGAATATGTCACTCTTAATAAAGGACTTATTTCAGTTCAAAGTGAAAAGAATAAAGGTTCTCAATTCTCTGTTATATTTGAGAAAAAATTAATAAAAGTTACAGCCGAAAATAAACAGCTCATGCTGAATGAAATGTAAGAATTTTTTCAGTTAAATATTTCCTATCAAGCAAACTTATTCAATTAAGACCTTCATTAATCTGAAATCATTTCTTTAAGTTCCATACCGAAAAATTAAATATAATTTCAAGATAATTATATCATTATAGACTATTTGCTATAGTTGTTTTGATGATCTCAAATTTTTTTTAATATAAAATTCTAAAAAGAGTTAGTCTTGAAAAACTTTACTTATTTTATGTTTAAATCGGATATGTCAAATGCTATAGGAGAATAGTTCTTGTGAATGATTATAAAGTCCTTCTTTTTTATAAATATGTAAATCTTGAACATCCCGAAATTATTGTTCAGGAACACCTTAAGTGGTGCTTGCAACATAATATTAAGGGCCGGGTATTCTTTGCAAGTGAGGGGGTAAATGGAACTGTTTCCGGTTTAGTAAATAATATTAAAAGATATAAATCTCATCTTAGAAACTATTCTGAATTTAAGGATCTATGGTTCAAGGAAGATGATGCAATTGAGCATGTATTCAAAAAAACACACGTCCGGTTAAAAAATGAAATTGTTCATGGAGATTTAAAGAATGTTTCTATTGATCAAGGAGGTAAGAAACTTTCTCCAGAAGAATTATTTCAATTATATCGAGAGAAAAAAGATTTCGTAATTGTTGATGCCCGAAATTGGTATGAAAGTAAAATTGGAAAATTTAAGAATGCCATTACTCCTCCAATGAAAAATTTTCGTGAGTGGAAAAAAGTTGTCGATGAAGATTTGAAAAGCTATAAAAATAAAACCGTTGTAACATATTGCACAGGAGGAATACGCTGCGAAAAAGCGTCTGCGTATATGGTTGAAATGGGTTTTAACGATGTTTATCAGCTTGATGGTGGTATTGTCAATTTTATAAAGAAATTTCCCGATACTTATTGGGAGGGCGGAATGTTTGTTTTTGATGAAAGAAGAGTTGTAGATCCTAATACAAGAGAAGAATTAAAATATATTTCTGAATGTCATTTCTGTGGTGAGCCAACCTCATACTATATAAATTGCCATAATGTTTATTGCGATAAAATTATTGTCAGTTGCCATAATTGCAAGGTTGAAAATAAATATTGCTGTTCAGATGAATGCAGAAAAAGTAAAAATAAAAGAAATGTTTTTCATGGTTAAGTATTAAAATGTCATTCTGATCGATCAGCCTGCCAACAAAGCAGGAGCGAAGAATCTTAGCTTTAGCAAATTTTTCGTTTACTTCGCTCCTGAAGAATGACTAATAGAATATTACATTTTCCACTCAGCAAGCATTTTTTTCATATTATCAAAATCAAATGGAGCGCTTTCCATTTTACTGCCAAGGTCAATTGCTTTTTCCATAGTAGCAATTGCTTCGTTCTTCATTCCAAGTTTGTACTGAAGCTGAGCTTTAACTCTTGTATTCCAGTAAACTTCGCTCATTAAGCAAGAAGCTTCTATCCATCTTAATGCTTCTTCAAGATTTATGTTAGCACTTAAACAATATTGAGCTGCCTGAAATGTAGGAGACCAGCTCAACTGTTCTCTTGCGTTGGAAAGAAAAATTTCATTCGTGTTTGTCGCTATATTGAATGAAACTTCCAGTTCATCCCATAATAGATTTCACTGTTACTGAATTGTCTGTAACATCTGTAAAAAGGAAAGTCATTCTTTCCATAAAATGATGCTTTTCCGGTTTCGACTTTAATTCGTAGTGCATCTTTAGCGGGATCGTAGGTTGAGCCGCTATTTATTTCAGTATCCTTACTAAAAATAATTTCCCATTCACTTTCACCCGGTATTGTATGAATACCATAAGTGCCTGCCGGCAAATCATTCCCATTAACTTTTACTGCGTCGCTGAATGTAATGGAAGTAACTTCATTTGCACCAGTACGCCATACTTCACCATAAGGAACAAGTTCGCCCCAGATTTTTCTTCCTTTTACTCCAGGTGAACTATAATCAATTTTAACTTCCGTAACTCCAACGATTTGAGTTACAGTTGCATCAGGACTCGGGCGTGGTGTTCTTATCTGTTGTCCAAGTAGCACTCAACGACAAAATAAAAATAAGCACAACGGACAGATGAATTAGTTTTGACATTTTTCCTCCTTTGAATTGTTTGATACAGGTTTGATTAGTTTTAAATTTGGTTGCGAAGTTAAAGAGTGAATTATCATATAAACAATGCTAACTGATAAAGAAAATACTACGGAATCTCAACAAAGTCTTAAAGAAAGCAAAGACCATATTCTGCTTGGGATAATATTAAACGATGGATTCCATCAATAATTATTTTACCGATTGCAACTTATCTGGGTGATTGAATCGAGGCGAATTCGGATTGCTTGATAATATTGATTTAGTAATCCACGAAGCAGGACACTTTTTCTTTATGTTATTTGGAAAGTTTATTTATACTCTTGGTGGCACGTTGATGCAGATTATTCTTCCATCAGTAATTGCCGCTTACTTTTTCCGGAATAATTACAGAACAGGAGTTCAGTTTGGGCTACTTTGGCTCGGGCAAAATTTTATTAATATCAGTGTTTACGCTGCCGATGCTCAAGCACGAAAACTTCCACTGCTTGGCGGAAATAAAGTTTACCACGACTGGCATTATCTTCTTGGTGAAATTGGAATTCTTGAATATGATTATTTAGTTGGATATACCTTTCTTGGAATTGCAATATTGATTTTCCTCGTTGCCATCTTAATGCCTCTTATAACTCACGATTAAATTGTATCTTTAAAATGAGAAAAAGAATAAGGAGATAATGCTCAGAGTAATTTTCATATCATTTTTAATGCTGACAATTGAAGTCGGTTGCTCAACCAGACTCTGTTATCTCTTATTACAACAATGGGAAGATTGAGTCAATCATTCAAGTAAGAGATAATTTTCGCGACGGCGATGCACGGTTTTTTTGGGAAAACGGAAATATTAAGGAAGAGCTTTCTTACGTTAACGGGCGCGTTGAAGGTCTTGTGCGAAGATATAATCAAAATGGTGTATTGCAGAGAAATGTTTTCAATTGAAAATGGAAAAAGAGAAGGTCCAACATCCTTATTTGATAGTACCGGTAAATATGTAGATGATATTTACTATGAAGAAGGAATTCTAGTGGTTGATAAAATTGTGCTTGACTCCGGACCCAAAGAAGAAGAAATTAAAACAAAAGAAGTTGTTGCTGTAAATCCTCCAACAAAACAGAAAAAGAAAAAACAGAATAATGATGATCCATTACCACCGGTTATAGAAGAAGAAAAAAATTATGAGGATGATCCTGCATTTTATAAAACGGTTGAAGTGAATGCCGGAACCATATGGCGGAATGGAAGCTCTTTATAAAAAGATTGGTTATCCTTAAGAGGCAAAAGATGAAGAAATTGAAGGCACGGTGAAGGTTTTAGTATTTATCGATAGAGATGGAGAAGTGCTTGATGTTCAGGTTATTGAAGGAATAGGTTATGGGTGTGATGAAGCTGTAAGAACGCAATTTTGTATCATCGGTTTAAACCGGGTCTAATACAGAGGACAAAAAGTAAAGGTAGAAATGGAAATTTCAATTGAATTTAAATTGGAAAGAAGAAGATTAATTTATTTCTGACCTTAAAACGGAAAGCTTTCAAGAATTGATTTCAGATGTAATATCATTTTCAGAAATGTATACACGTATAATTACTGAACTCTCTTCTGAGCGGATATTTTTTTCGCATTAATATCAAAATATTTTGCTTGCTCATTCGGTTCATAAGTTAAAATCTTTCTCATAACCTCATCATCCTTTTCAATATCATAAATTGAAGAAAATAGTTTGTAAAGTTTTTCCTCATCAGATTTGCCTTCAGATAATCTCATTTCTTTGTTTTCAATCTTTGGGAGAATCTGGTTGCCAACTTGGTTTGATATTAAGAAATTTACACAGTGCATTGTAAATCATTTTTGTGCCATTTACTTTTCCTTCGAAAGAATAACCGGCAATATGTGGAGTTGCAATTTTTGTTTTATTGAGAAGTTCTGGTATTTATCGATGGTTCATCTTCCCATACATCGAGAACAAGCTCAAACTCTCTGATGATTGATTCGTTTAGAAGAGCAGCATTATCAACCACACCACCACGGGAAGTATTAATTATTATTGTTCCTCTTTTAATCCTCTTCAAATTATCTTCATTTAAAAGATGAAATGTTTTATCATTACCTTCAAATGACAATGGAACGTGGAGTGTTATTATATCAGCCTGTAAAATTTCTTCAAGACTTAGAAAGTTTTCATCTTTATTTATCTCTTAAGTGGAGGATCATTTTGTAAGACTTTCATTCCAAATGATTTAGCAAGCCGTGACGACTCTGCTCCCTATATTTCCAACACCAACAACACCGATTGTTTTTCCCTTCAATGAAATATTTTTTTCTGATGCAATTTTTAACAAAGCTGTAAACACATATTCTGCAACTGAATCAGCATTACAACCTTTTGCATCAGCAAACTGAATATTCTGCTTATTTAGATAATTGATGTCAATGTGGTCTGTACCGATTGTAGCTGTTCCAACAAACTTTACTTTACTATTCTTTAATAAATCAGTCAGTAACATTTGTAATTGAGCGGACTATTAGTATATCTGCATTTTTAACATCTTTATTAGTTAGAGTACGTCCATCTACTAACCTGGTAATTCCAAGTTGTGAAAAAGCCTCTTTAGCAAAAGCAATATTTGCATCAATTATTATGATTCATTTTCTCGCAAATCAGTTAACCAAATTTAAATAATTAGTGTGGAAGATTTTCACTAGATTGATTTGTTTGATAGAATTGTTTTTACCTGATTAACAGCATATTTTTGTGCCAAATCAAATCTATTTTTATAGAATGTAGACAATACTCAATATTAACACTCGGGAGGAATTTCCAATGCTCAGCAAATTGCTTATGCCCGAAATAGAATCTCTTATTGCTGAGAGAAAACTAAGTATATTAAAGGAAATCCTCAGCGATTGGACGCCAGCCGATATAGCCGACCTTATAATTGATCTTCCTGAACAAGATAAAGTAATAGTCTTCCGTGTTCTTCCAGTTGATCTTGCAACTGAAACTTTTGAACATCTGGAATTTGAAACTCAGGAAGAATTATTAAAAGCAATGGGAAATGAAGAAGTTGCAGCAATCCTGAATGATATGTCGCCAGATGATAGAACTGCCCTTCTTAGAAGAATTACCTGGCACTTCTGCAAAACGATTAATTCAGTTATTGTCCGCAGAAGAAAGAAAAATTGCTCGAACATTGTTGGGTTATCCTGAGAATAGTGTCGGGCGACTGATGACACCCGATTACATAGCCGTAAAGCAGAATTGGACTGTTTCAGAAACTCTTGAACATATTCGAAAATTTGGTGCTGATAGTGAAACACTTAACGTAATTTATGTTATTGATGAAAAGGGAAAATTGATTGATGATATAAAAATAAGAGAAATAATTCTTTCGCCTCTCGATAAATATATCAGCGATTTAATGGATGAAAATTTTATTGCACTGAATGTTCATGATGATCAGGAAAATGCAGTTGAAGATCTTCAAAAAATATGATCGAGTTGTATTACCGGTTATAGATAATCATGGAATTCTTAATTGGTATTGTAACAGTCGATGACGTACTTGATGTAGCAGAAGAAGAAGCTACAGAGGATATTCAAAAGATTGCAGGCAGTAACGTGCCTCGATGAACCATATCCATACGATTCCAATTACTGTGATTAATAAAAAAGCGTGCATTTTGGCTTAACATTACTTTTTATTGCTCAAATACTTACTGCTTTTGTATTAGGATTTTTTGAAGATACATCTAGGCAAAGCAATAGCGCTTAACCATTTTTATTCCGCTTATTATTTCAAGTGGTGGTAATTCCGGTTCGCAGGCAGCTACTCTTGTAATAAGAGCAATGGCAGTTGGGCGAAATACGCTTAAGCGATTGGTGGTTAATTATGCGAAGGGAAATATTATCTGGTTTAGTGCTCGGATGGAATTCTTGGGAGTAATTGGATTTATACAAGTTGCTATTTTAGCTAATGTATTTCAGATATCACTTCAGTCAATACTGGGTTATTAATTGGCATTACTGTATTTATTTTCAATAATTGGAATTGTTATATGGGGAACAATGTCAGGCTCAATGCTGCCATTTATTCTTAAAAAGTTTGGTGCAGATCCTGCGACCTCTTCAGGTCCTTTAGTAACAACCATTGTTGATGTAACAGGATTGATAATTTATTTTACAGTTGCTATAATTGTACTAAGCGGAACCATTCTGTTAAAGGTCAAATTGTATACCTCCATTAATAAAAATTAGTATTTTCTTTTTATATTTGCTTCTGCATGATAAATCTTAATAATAAATCAGTTAAAAAAAATAACAATGTTAAAGGAATAATTCTAGCAGGCGGTTCTGGTTCCAGACTTTATCCAATTACCAAAGTTTATAGTAAACAACTTGCACTTATTTATGATAAGCCACTCATTTATTATCCACTTTCAATTTTAATGCTTGGGGGAATAAAAGATGTACTTATTATTTCGAATTCAGAGACAATTCCATTATATCAAAAACTTTTTGGTGATGGTTCCAATATTGGAATGAAATTTCGAATATGTAATTCAACCTGAACCAAAAGGAATTGCACAAGCTTTTATTTTAGGTGAAGAATTTATTGGTTCAGATATTCGTTGTCTTGTTCTCGGTGATAATATTTTCTATGGAAATCTTGATTTCTTTTATAAAGCTCTACAAAACTGAAAAAGGTGCAACTATTTTTGGTTACAAGGTAAATGATCCTGAAAGATATGGTATAGTTGAGTTTGACCAGAGTGGAAAAGTACTTTCAATTGAAGAAAAACCGTCCAAACCAAAATCTCAATATGCTGTGCCCGGTTTATATGTTTATGACAATCGTGTGATAGATATATCGAAAAATCTTAAACCTTCTGAGAGAGGTGAGTTGAAATTACGGATGTTAACAAAGCATATTTAGAATTAGGTGAACTTCGTGTTGAAAAAATTGGAAGAGGTGTTGCCTGGCTTGATACAGGAACTCCTGAAGCATTGCTTGCCGCTTCAAATTTCTTTGGAGTTATTGAAGACAGACAAGGTCTTAAAGTTGCCTGTATTGAAGAAATAGCTTATCTCCGTGGCTTCATTGATAAAAAACAGTTTACAAAATTGGTTCGATGAAATCCCAAAATCACTATACAAAGAATATCTTGAAAAAGTATTGACAGAGATTTAATTGAAAGTTACGAAAACAGAAATATCCTGGATTGCTTATCGTTCAGCCGGATGTTTTTAATGATTCCCGGGGATTTTTTTTTGAATCTTACAACAAGAATCGATATGAGGAGTTCGGAATTCCATGATGATTTTGTTCAGGATAATATCTCGAAATCCAGGAAAGGTACAGTAAGAGGACTTCACTACCAGGTTGGAGAAAATGCACAGGGAAAACTCTGCCAGGTAATTGAAGGTGAAGTGCTTGATGTTGCTGTTGATATAAGATTTGGTTCGCCAACATTCGGAAAACATTTTTCGTTGATTTTAAATTCTGAAAATAAACTTCAGCTCTGGATTCCTCCAGGTTTTGCACATGGCTTTTCTGTTTTATCTGATGAAGCAATCTTTTCTTATAAATGTACGAACTATTACAGCAAAGCCCACGAAAGAACTATTATTTATAATGATCCTGATTTGAAAATTGATTGGAAAGTTGAAAGTCCAATTGTTTCAGAAAAAGATTTGCAAGCTTCGAAGTTCAAAGACATTGAAAAAGATTTTATATTTACTGCAAAGTGATCCAAATTAGTAGTAATCAATTTTTAATTCTAATAATTTTAAAACTAAAAACCTCGGAAAAATTTATGAAAGTCCCTCTGCTCGATTTAAAACCTCAATATCATCTCATTAAAAAAAGAACTGGATGAAGCTATTCTTCGTGTTGCTGAGTCACAATATTTTATTCTTGGTCCCGAAGTTGAAAAAATGGAAAAAGAATTTTGTGACTACCTTGGCTGCAAACACGCAATTGGAGTATCATCGGGAACAGACGCACTTCTTCTTGCTTTAATGGCAATTGATATACAACCCGGTGATGAAGTGATTGTACCAACTTATTCATTTTTTGCTACTGCTGGTGTTGTTTCAAGATTGAATGCAATACCGGTTTTACAGATATTGATCCGGTTACATTTAATATTGATCCTGAAGATGTTAAAAAGAAAATAACATCAAAAACAAAAGCAATTATTCCGGTTCATCTTTATGGACAAAGTGCTGATATGGAACCAATAATGAAGATTGCAAAGGAGAAAAATATTTTTGTTATTGAAGATGCAGCACAGGCAATTGGGACTGATTATAAAGATGGAAAATGTGTTGGAACGATTGGAGATATCGGCTGCTTTTCATTTTTCCCAAGCAAAAACCTTGGCGGCTATGGTGATGGTGGACTTGTAACCACGAATAATGATGAACTAGCACATATGCTTCGTATAAAAAGAGTTCACGGTGGCGAGCAGAAATATTATCATAAAGTAATTGGTGGAAACTTTAGAATAGATGCATTGCAGTCTGCAGTTCTTAGAGTAAAACTTCCTCACCTTGATAAATGGTCTGAGAAAAGAAGAAATAATGCTGATTACTATAATGAACTTTTTATTAAATCTGGTTTAGCAGAAGAAACCGGAAAAATTAATTTTGATGAGAAAAACAAAGTACTCTTACCAAAAGCCGTTTATAAAAATGCTATCCGAATGTAAAGAATTATCATATTTACAATCAGTATATAATTAGAATTCAGAAAAGAGATGAATTAAAAAAATTCCTTACTGAGAATGAAATCGGAAATGAAATTTATTATCCGGTACCATTTCATATACAGGAATGCTTTACTAATCTTAATTATAAGACAGGAGATTTTCCTGAAGCTGAAAAAGCAAGCCTAACATCTCTTGCTTTACCTGTTTATCCCGAACTAACAAAAGAGCAGCAGGAATTTGTTGTTCAAAAAATTAAAGAATTCATCCAGGGTTAATGAAAGTGTTGCACAAAGTTATCATTCAAAAAATACTTTTTCTTCGTTTTTACTATTATTCTTGCGAATTGCTTATGTGCAAGCACAAATTGTTTACGAACCTTTATACGAAGATGTTTATAACTTTCTCAGGAGGGTGAGTCAAAAAGGTATTATTGAGTTTGATGATCTTATCAGACCCTTACCCAAAATGTATATTGCTGAAAAACTTCTGGAAACTGATTCTCTTTCATCAAAACTTACTTCCCTCGAAAAAGAAGAATTGAAATTTTTTCTTGAAAATTATTATTTCGAAGAGTGGTTCATCGAAGGTAATAATAAAAAAACAGAATATATGGATTGGTTTAATGAAGATCCTGCTGACAGATGGAGAGTTTTTAGTTATGGAGGAGATGGATTTAAAATAAACGTTAGACCCTATTCTTGGTGTGGAAATTGGTTCTGTTAAAAGTGAAATGGTATCTCATTACTGGAATGGAATTTATTCATACGGATATATCTATGATGTTCTTGGATTCAGTTTTGATTTCAGGGATAATACAGAAAGCGGAAACACAATCGATAAAACAAAAAGATTTACACCTGAGACGGGGGTTAACGCACGAACAAGTGAAAACTTTATCGGTTACGCTGAAGATAAAATGGAATACAGTGAAGCAAAGATGATGCTTGCTACTGACTGGAAATGGGGAAGTTTTGCTGATTGGAAAAGAATTTATTGAATGGGGTTATGGTGATAACGGATTAATTGTCATGTCACAAAAAGCTCCTTCCTTTCCATTAATCCGACTTGATATTAATCCTGTTGAATGGCTCAGTTTCAATTACTTTCATGCATGGTTGTCATTCAGATGTAATTGATTCATCAAGTTTTTATTATACTGAACAAGGAGATTTAAGATTTTCATTCAGAAATAAATATCTTGCATCTCATACATTAACAATTCGACCGACAAGAGGATTGGATATTGCCTTGGGTGAATCAATTATTTATTCTGACGAGCTTGAATATTCTATATCTGATTCCGATTACTTTTTTCCGACTGGCAGATCATTATCTCAGTAGACAATATAATTCAGCAGGAAGTAATGCACAGATTATTTGCTTCTGTAAGTTCAAAAGGACATATCAAGAACACTCATTTATATGGTTCGATCATTATAGATGAAATAACATTAAATGGATTATTCGATTCGTACAGTCAGAGAAATCAGGTTGGATTTACACTTGGGGGATCTGTGACTGATTTACCAATTGATAATCTTACATTAAAACTTGAGTACTCTAAAATTTATCCTTACGTTTACAGGCATTACATCAGCACAACAAATTATACAAGCTCATCTTATTTGATGGGTCATTGGATGGGTGATAATGCTGATCAGTTGTATGCTTCAGCCAGCTATAGATTTATGAGAGGATTGGAAGCTATTATTATGGACAAGATATATCAGGCAGGGAGAAGAACAGGATGTTGATTATCAATTTGATCAACCTCAGCCACCTTTTCTTGCTGGCTTGAGAACAAATTATTTTTATCTTGGCGGAGAAGCGAGATATGAGATTATTCATAATCTTTATTTTCGTTTACGATACCAATATCAGAATATTTCAAAGCAGCAGGAAGATTTAAGTTTTGTTGATGAAACTCTCCAACAATTTTATTTTGCTGTTTATTATGGTTTATAATTAAGAAGGTAAATGACTGAATCAAACAAAATATCTGAATAAGAAAATTTATATTGCCGGACATACCGGAATGGTTGGTTCTGCAATTACAAGTGAACTGAAAAATAAGGGATATAAAAATCTCATTCTAAAAAATTATCCCGGACTTGATTTAATCAGACAGGATGATGTTGAAAAATTCTTTAAAGCTGAGAAACCGGAAATTGTGATTAGTTGCTGCAGCGAAAGTCGGTGGCATTCTTGCGAACAACACTTACCGTGCTGAATTTATTTATGATAACCTGATGATCGAAGCAAATCTGATTCACAATGCGTACAAAACACGGAGTAGAAAAACTTATCTTTCTCGGAAGTTCGTGCATCTATCCTAAATTAGCTCCACAGCCATTGAAGGAGGAATATCTTCTTTCTGATTATCTTGAATTCACAAATGAACCTTATGCAATTGCCAAGATTGCTGGAATAAAACTTTGTGAAAATTATTACAGGCAGTATGGTTCTAACTTTTTTTCTGTGATGCCGACAAATCTTTACGGACCGAACGATAATTTTAATTTAGAAACTTCTCACGTTCTTCCAGCATTTATAAGAAAATTTCACGAAGCAAAAGAAAAAAATGAAAAAGAAGTTGTTATCTGGGGAACGGGGAAACCTCTTCGCGAATTTCTTTTTGTTGAAGATCTTGCTGATGCAATTTTATTTTTATTAGAGAATGTTGATGCAGGAGATCTTTATGAAAAAGGAATATCTCATCTCAATATTGGAACAGGGAAAGATATTTCAATTGATGGATTAGCTAAATTGATTGCTGAGATTATCGGCTTTAATGGAAAGATAGTTCACGATTCTACAAAACCAGACGGCACTCCCCGCAAGCTGCTTGATGTTTCGAGAATAAATTCTCTCGGCTGGAAATATAAAACTGAGTTGCAGTGACGGAATTGAAAAAACTTATGAACATTTTAAGAAAAAATATTCACAGGTTGAGAAATGAAAAAAGCATTGATTACCGGTATTACCGGACAGGACGGAAGTTATTTAACTGAAATTACTTCTTGAAAAAGGATATGAAGTTCACGGAATTATTCAGGCGAAGCAGCTCTTTTAATACTGGAAGGATAGATCATCTCTACAATGATCCTAAAATTCTGAATAAAAAAATGTTTCTGCATTACGGTGATCTTGTTGATACAAGTAACCTTAATCGTCTTCTCGAAAAAATTGAACCTGATGAAATTTATAATCTTGCTGCACAGAGTCATGTTAAAGTTTCTTTCCAGGTTCCTGATTATACGGCACAGGTTGATGCACTCGGGACACTAAGATTTTTAGATGCAATCCGTGAAGTTGGATTGAAGAAAGTAAAATTCTATCAGGCTTCAACAAGTGAACTGTACGGAAAAGCACAGGAAATTCCGCAGAATGAAAAAACTCCTTTTTATCCACGCTCACCGTATGGAGTTGCAAAACTTTATGGCTACTGGATAATTGTAAATTACCGTGAAGCTTATAACATCTTTGCATCAAACGGAATTCTGTTCAATCACGAATCACCGAGAAGAGGGGAAACATTTGTAAGCAGAAAAATTACTCGAGCAGCTTCCCGAATTGTTGCCGGTTTGCAGAAAGAATTGACACTTGGAAATCTTAATGCAAAAAGAGATTGGGGCTTTGCACCGGAATACTGCGAAGGAATGTGGAGAATTCTTCAGCACAAAGATAGCGGATGATTTTGTTCTTGCAACAGGTGAAACAAAAACTGTTCGTGAGTTTGCTGAACTGACTTTCAGAAATCTTGGAATTGAATTAGAATGGAAAGGAAAAGGTGAAAATGAAAAAGGAGTTATTAAATCAATTGATCTTGAAAAAGCAAAGAAAGCTTATAAGCTATTCTCCAAACAAAAAATCCTATCATGAAAGATTTTACAACAAAGCTGAAAAAAGGTGATACGCTTATATGCAATTGATCCTAATTATTATCGCCCAACAGAAGTTGATTTGCTGATTGGTGATCCTACCAAAGCAAAAAAAGTTCTCGGCTGGAAAGCAAAAACAAAATTTGAAGACCTCGTTAAGCTGATGATAAAATCTGATATGGAGAAGGTATTCAGAAGAGGGTTTTAGTTATTCTGAAATCATCTATTAACTTTTTTACTACTCCATATACCTTTAAATTTGTTCTAATTTAAATCAACTTTAACGGAAATTATTGATGAAATTAATCTTCCAACTATTTTACTAACAATATTTACTTTTATCTTCATTTAATTACTCGCAAACAGCAAAGACACAAAGATACAATCCATTCTCAGGCACAGTAGTTTTTTCCGTTGAAGGCGGAACAACATTTGCAAACACAGATTATAGCGGCGTTGGTGTTGATTATATTGGCAGACTTTCTATCGAATATTTTTTCCCTGCATGGACTAAAAGCGGTTTTGGTATTCAGGGCTTTTGGCAACTGCAGGTTTTTTAAAGGGAAGTGATTCAAATCTTAATCCACAGGAATTTCGAACAGGATTTTACATACAATTGGTGCTGGAGTTATTTTTGATTTAAGTATCAAGGATGTTGTCTTTCCATATCTCTTTGCTGGCATTGCAAGCTTCTCTTTCGATCCCAAGAGGAGAAGGAGGAGTAAAATTACCAAACAATGAAGCAGGAGTTTATAGCACAACTGAAGTAAATTATCTTGGCGAACTTGGAGTTCGCTATCCGGTGACGGATAATCTCTCTGTGAATTTAAGTGGCTGGCGTTCAAATATCACCAAACGACTGGCTCGATGATAAGGCAATTGGAATAAGCAACGATATGTTTTTTACTGCATTTGCGGGAATATCATATTCATTCCTGACTGAGTTTGATTCTGATGGTGATGGAGTAGTTGATTCAAAAGATATGTGTCCGAATACTCCGGCAGGAGTTAAAGTTGATGATGCTGGATGTCCGATTGATACCGATAAAGATGGTGTGCCGGATTATTTAGATGAATGTCCCGGAACTCCTATCAGGTGCACCTGTAGATAAAAAAGGTTGTCCGCTTGATTCAGATAGAGATGGTGTTCCTGATTACACTGACCTTTGCCCGAATACACCAACAGGAATTGCAGTTGATGATTACGGATGTCCGTTTGATTCAGATGGTGATGGAGTGCCTGATTATATTGACAGATGTCCCGGAACACCATATGAAGTTGAGGTTGATAATTATGGTTGTCCGACGGATGAGGATTTAGATGGAGTTCCGGATTATCTAGATCAATGTCCGGGAACTTTACCCGGTGTTCAGGTTGATGATAAAGGATGTGAGATTGTAATAATTCTTGACCAACTTCAGAAATAAATCCGAATCAACTTATTTTAAGTGCAGAAACAAGTTTTGAATTTAACAGTGCAAAACTAAAAGCTGCTGCGTATCCTGAACTTGATAAGTTGCTTGAGCAGATGAAAGAATTCCCAATGTCACGATGGAAGATTGTAGGATATACCGATAATGTTGGTTCGGAAGAAGGAAATATAAAGATGTCTCAGATGCGAGCTGAATCTGTTCTGAATTATTTTGTTTCAAGAGGAATTCCGAAAGGACGATTTGAAGTTATTGGTATGGGCAGTAAGGATCCTATTGCAGATAATAGTACACCAGAAGGCAGAGCAAAAAACAGAAGAGTAGAAATAATTAGAATAGATAAATGATAAATACTTTCCTGCAATGCAGGATTTAAACTTTTGACTTAATTAAAAACTCAGGAGGAATCATGTTCGATCCAAAATATAAATTCACTTGTGTTGATCGTTTTTTAAAGTATGTAAAGTACGATACACAATCAGATGAAGAATCAACTTCATTTCCCAGCACAGAAAAACAGAAAAAACTTTCTGCCGATCTTGCAAAAGAATTAAAGAAAATGGGTTTGAAAGATGCTGTAATGGATAAATGGGGATATGTTATGGCAACACTCCCAGCTAACACAAAAAAGAAAGTCTGCGCCAATTGCATTTATTGCTCACGTTGATACTTCTCCTGCAGTAACTGGTAAAAATGTAAAGCCTATCATTCACAAAAAATATAAAGGTGGTGATATAAAACTTCCTAAAGAAGGTAGGATAATTAAGGTAAGTGAAAACCCGGATCTAAAGAATATGAAAGGCTTCGATATAATCACAACGGATGGATCGACATTGCTTGGTGCAGATAACAAAGCAGGAGTTGCAGAGATTATGGATGCAGTAAATTATTTTTGACTCATCCCGAAGTAAAGCACGGGCCGATAAAAATTTGTTTTACACCTGATGAAGAAGTAGGAAGAGGAACAGAAAAAATTGATCTGAAAAAACTTGGAGCAAAGTATGCTTACACCGTTGATGGTTCAAGCCGTGGTGAAGTTGAATCAGAAACATTCAGCGCTGATATGGTTGTGCTGAAATTCATCGGAAAAAATATTCATCCCGGTTATGCAAAAAATCAGATGATAAACTCAATGAAAGTTGCTGGTGCGTTTTTAGAGAGTCTTCCGAAGAATCGACTCTCACCTGAGACCACAGAAAAAAAACAGGGCTTTGTTCACCCAACAACAATAAATGGAAATGAAGAATTTACAACTCTTAAATTTATCATCAGAGATTTTGAAACGAAAGAAATTAAAAGTTTATGAAAAGCTCTTAAAAGATTTAGCACAAAAAACAGTTAAAAAATTCCCCGGTGCTAAGTTTGATTTCCAGGTAGTTGAACAGTACAGAAATATGTGGGAAGTGCTTAAAAAACATCCGCAGGTAACAAAGTTTGCTGTTCAGGCAATGAAGAATCTCGGAATCAAACCGATTATGCAACCAATTCGTGGCGGAACAGACGGTTCAAGATTATCGTTTATGGGATTGCCAACTCCGAATATTTTTGCTGGTGAACATAGCTTCCATTCACAACTTGAATGGGTTGCTGTTCAGGACATGGAAATGGCAGTAAAAGTTATTGTTGAAATTGCACAAATTTGGGAAAGAAGAAGTTAAAATAATGGCATGCAGTTGATGACAGATTGAACTGATCAGCGCAGATCTGTTTGATCAGTGTCATCTGTGTGCTATTCTCTTACAATGAAAAAGACCCACCAATACCCAGAACTTATGGCTCCAGCAGGTGATTGGACAATGCTTCGTACTGCAGTAAAATCTGGTGCTGATGCTATTTACTTTGGCGTTGATAAATTAAATATGCGTGCCAAGGCTAAGAATTTTTCAGTCGAAGAACTTCCCGAAATATCAAAATTTTGCAAATCAAAGAAAGTTAAGACTTATCTAACACTTAATACAATTGTTTTTGAAGATGAACTTGATGAAGCAGATAAGATTATTGTCAGCAGCAAAAAAAGCAAAGATTGATAGAATAATTTGTTCGGATTTAGCGGTTGCTGAACTTTGCAATAAACATAAAATTCCTTTCTGCATTTCAACACAAAGTTCTATTTCAAATTCCTTGCGGCATCGGTTTACAAAAAACTTGGTGCAGTAAGAATTGTGCTTGGCACGTGAATGTTCAATTGATGAAATAAAAAAGATACGGAAGAATACTGATCTCGAAATTGAAGCATTTATTCACGGTGCAATGTGCATTGCTGTAAGCGGAAGATGTTTTATGAGCCATCATCTTTTTGATCAAAGTGCAAACCGAGGCGAATGTGTTCAACCTTGCAGACGAGAGTACGAAGTATCTATGACACTTCAACCGATAAATCATTAATAATAGGTGATGATTATGTTCTGTCGCCAAAAGATCTCTGCACAATTGAATTTATTGATCAACTAATTGAAGCAGGAATTGATTCATTTAAAATTGAAGGAAGAAAAAGATCACCCGGAATATGTTGCGAAAATTGTTTCTGTTTACCGTAAAGCAATTGATCTTTACTTTGAAAACAAACTAACAATCGAAAAGAAAAAAGAATTTCTGAAAGAATTAGAAACAGTTTACAACCGTGGATTTTCAACAGGATTTTATTTTGGCAAACCTTCTTCGGAAGACTATGCAGGTGTAAGTGGAACCAAAGCAACCACCCGAAAAGTTTATGTTGGTAAAGTTCTGAACTATTTCAAAAAACCAAAAGCTGCTCACGTTCTGCTCGAATCGGGAAAAATAAAATTGAATGATCAACTTATAATTATCGGTGAATCTACAGGTCTTCTTGAAATTACTTTGCGAGAAATAATAATCAATGAAAAAACTTCACGTTCTGCAAAAAAGGGAGATGATATCACTTTTGTCACTTCACAACTTGTTCGGAGAAACGATAGAGTCTATTTGGTTGAACAATTAAATTAATTTGAAATTTTACAGAAGTGTTTTAACAAATTCCTTTCAATCCCATACTTTGAACAGCCTAATCAAATCAGTATTTTTCAGCTCAATTTTCAATCAAAATAAACTAGAAATTCAATTAAGGTAATATGCGATTAAGTAAATATTTTGTTCCGACATTAAAAGAAGTTCCTTCGGATGCAACGGTTACCAGTCATATTTTAATGCTTCGCTCTGGAATGATTAGAATGGTTGGAGCCGGAATTTATTCATTTCTTCCATTGGGTTATAGAGTTGTTAGAAAAGTTTCGCAAATCATCCGGGAGGAAATGGATGCAATCGGTGGCCAGGAATTTCATTTACCGGCACTTAATCCAAAAGAAATATGGGAT
Organism: uncultured Ignavibacteriaceae bacterium; assembly: GCA_963768365.1. GTDB lineage: Bacteria > Bacteroidota > Ignavibacteria > Ignavibacteriales > Ignavibacteriaceae > IGN2. The sequence continues at coordinate 251,673 of CAVYHS010000004.1, forward strand.
GAAACGGGAAGAGTTGAAGCATTCGGGGATATTCTTTTTCATATTAAAAACAGAGAATACGTTCTTAGCACCTACTCACGAAGAAATTATAACTTATCATGCACGTAATGTTGTGAAGTCATACAAAGATATGCCACAGATTTGGTACCAGATACAAACTAAATTCAGAAATGAACCAAGACCGAGAAGCGGGGTGATTCGTGGCAGACAATTTTTAATGAAAGATGCCTACACACTTGATGTTTCTTACGAAGCACTTGATGTTGCATATGGTTTACATGATCAAGCTTACAGAAAAATTTTTGATCGTTGTGGATTAGAATATTTTGTTGTTGGTGCTTCAAGCGGTGCAATGGGTGGAACTGGTTCAGAAGAGTTTATGGTAAAATCCGATGCAGGAGAAGATACTGTTGCTCATTGTTCATCCTGCGGATACGCTGCAAATGCAGAAGTTGCTGCTTCGAAAGTTGATGTTATTGGAAGAGACGACGAAAGTAAAACTGTTTATGAAATATCAACTCCAAATGTAAAATCAATTGATGAGCTTTGTGAGTTTCTGAAAATCGATGAATCTGTCTGTGCAAAATCCAGAGTTTACATAAACGATGGCAAAGCTGTATTTGATTTTGATGCAGGGCAATGATGAAGTGAATGAATCAAAGCTTAAAAAATTTTAGGCGGAAATGTTCGTCCCGCGTCATCCTGAAGAACTTCTGGAGATTACAGGTGCTGATGCTGGTTCAATTGGTCCAATTGGATTTAAAGGAGAGAATAATTGCTGACTTAAAGTTGAAAGACCGAAACAATCTTTTCAGTGGTGCAAATAAAAATGATTACCATATTGGTGGAATAGATTTGAAGCGTGACCTACCTGATCGGCAGGCAGGTGTTCCTTCAATTGAATATGCTGATTTGCGAGTTGTACAATCCGGAGAAGGCTGCCTTAATTGTGACAATAATCTTGAAGTGTTTACAGCAATTGAGCTTGGTCATATTTTCAAACTTGGAACAAAATATTCTGAAGCACTAAAAGCATTTTATCTTGATGAAAAAGGAGAAGAGCATCCGATTGTTATGGGAAGCTACGGAATTGGTGTTGAAAGAATTATGGCTTGTTACGTTGAACAGAATCACGATGACAAAGGAATTATGTGGAACAAAGCTCTCACGCCTTTTGATATTCATTTGATCGCGTTGAATATGAAAAATGAAACTGTGGTTTCTTCAGCAGAAAAAATTTATAACGATTTGAAGAAAGCTGGCTATGAAGTTTTGTTTGATGATCGTGATGCAGCCGCAGGATTCAAATTCAACGATGCAGATTTACTCGGTATGCCTGTTCAGATTGTAATTGGTGAAAGGAAATTAAAAGAAAGCAAATGCGAAATGAAGGTTAGGAAAACAGGCGAGAGATATGATGTTGAGTTGACTAATCTGGAAACAAAGCTAAAAGAAATAATTAAATCATTGATATAAAAAAAGAGACGCATCAGCGATGCGTCTCAACAAATTAAAAGCTGTCACGGTCGGACCGTGACAGCCGCTGACTTATTACCGTGTCCGGTTTGCCTCTCAAAGAATCCCATATCATATAAGCACAAAGAATAGCAAACATTACCAGTCCAATTAATTCTGCAGAAT
>CAVYHS010000005.1:0-10661 GCA_963768365.1 uncultured Ignavibacteriaceae bacterium
ACCCTATGAATGGAGGGATTTCAAAACTTATTTGAATTATGCGTATATAATCAGTGAAGGTTCAGGACCAGGTTCGGGATTGCAGGTAGTTGATCTTTCTAACTTACCTGATAGTGCCTCTTTAGTTTTTACTTTCGACAATACATTCACATCTGCCCATAATGTATTTATCGCAGATGGATATGCTTATGTGGTTGGAACAAGTATGGCGGAATGCATATTCTTGATTTATCAAATCCCACTTTTCCAGTACAAACTGCTTATTATTCAGCGAGTGGATATATTCACGATGTTTACGTTTGGAATGATACAGCCTATGTTTCTTCGGCAAATACTTATGATGTTGTAGATGTTTCTGATAAGTTCAGTCCGCAATTGGTTAGCGCAAGTGCAGCTTTGCCAGGAATTTATGCTCACAGCGGTTGGTTAACAGATGATAAAAGATACTTTGTTGCCACTGAGGAATTTAATGTTAGAGATATCATTGTTTGGGATTTGCAAGATAGAAGTTCGTGGAACCTGGTTGTTCCTTCATGGCAAATGCCGGGCAATTCACCGGTACACAATATTTTTGTTCTGGGAGACTATGCACATATTTCTTATTATAAAGATGGCTATGTTGTTCTGGATATTTCTAATCCTGAAAATCCTCTGTTTGCCGGTCAGTATGATACTTATCCTTCTTCAGGTGGCGGGACATACAATGGCGCCTGGGGCGTCTATCCTTATCTTCCTTCCGGCAATATAATTGTAAGCGATATGGTAACAGGTCTTTATGTTTGTGAATTTAATCCTGCTGTTACATCGATAGAGGATGAAAATAAAATTCCAAATAATTTTATTCTTGCACAAAATTATCCAAACCCGTTTAATCCTGATACTAAAATAAAATATCAGATTAATGAAGGTAGTTTCATAACACTAAAAGTATATGATATTCTTGGCAACGAAGTTACTTCACTTGTTAATGAAGAAAAACCTGCTGGAAATCATGAAGTTACTTTCACCGCAGATAATCTTCCTTCAGGAATATATCTTGCAAGATTGACCGGAGGTAATAACACAAGCATAATTAAAATGAGTTTACTTAAATAAATAAAAATAAAAGGACAATCATGAAAAAAGTCATTCTGTTTATTCTAATTTTGTTTTCAGTGCAGGTTTTTGGACAGAACAATGTGACCTTATTAAGTCATCTCGACCAATATCCTTCTGCAGGATACAATGATATCTGGGGTTATGTTGATGGAACAGGTAATGAATACGCTCTATTAGGTGTTCGCACTGGTACTTCAATTGTAAATCTTGCAAATCCACAGAATCCCGTTGAAGTTGCATTTATTCCTGGTCCACAGTCAATCTGGCGGGATATAAAGGTACATAACACTTACGCGTATGTTGTTACAGAACAAACGGGTTCAGGGCAGGGTCTTCAGATAATTGATCTTTCTCAGCTCCCAACTACAGCTACTTTAGTAAACACGATAGATACCTGGTTTTCACGAGCTCATAATATTTTTATTGATGATGGTTTTGCCTACGTAATAGGAACCGAAAGTGGAGGAGGAATGCATATTTTGGATTTAAGTAACCCGGTTAATCCATCCAGAACCTCTTATTATACAGGTAGTGGATACATTCACGATGTTTATGTATGGAACGATACCGTTGTAGCTTGCGCTGAAGATGTTTACGACCTTGTTGATGTCACAAATAAAAGCAACGCACAATTAATTTCGAGCAGTATAGCTTTACCAGGAATTTATGCTCATGCCGGTTGGATGACCGAGAATAAAAGATACTTTTTCGGCACAGAGGAATTCAACCAGGTTGATATTACTGTATGGGATTTAGTTGACAGAACCACTTGGAACCTTGTCGTTCCTAGTTGGGAAATGTCTTCAAATTCTACTGTGCATAATTTATTTATAAAAGGGAATTATGCCCACGTTTCCTACTATAGTGATGGATATGTAGTCCTCGATATTTCCGACCCATTAAATCCAACATTATCTGGGCAGTATGATACTCCAAACATGTGGGGATGTTATCCTTATCTTCCATCTGGAATAACTATTTGTTCAGACATAGATAATGGTTTATGGGTATTCCAATTTGATGGTGTAGTTCCTGTAGAGTTATCTTCATTCACTGCCAGTGAATCCGGTAATTCTGTTATACTGGATTGGACAACTGCAACTGAAACCAACAATCAGGGTTTCGAAATTCAAAAAAAATCAGTTGATGATTTTTATACAATAGGTTTTGTGACAGGATCAGGAACATCAATTGAACCCAGAAATTATTCGTACAAAGATAAAAATTTAGAGAACGGTGTGTATGTTTATAGACTAAAGCAATTTGATTTTGATGGAACTTCTTCGTTCTCTGAAGAATTAATGGTTGAAGTTAGCAATCCGTCAGAATTCGTTCTTAATCAAAATTATCCAAACCCATTTAATCCATCAACTAATATTAAATTTAGTTTGCCAAATTCCAGTTTTACTAATCTATCCGTTTACAATCTGGTTGGTGAAAAGGTTGGTGAATTAGTAAATGAAAACCTAACAGCAGGAGAATACAACCTAAGCTTTGAAGGCGCTGACTTACCTTCAGGAATATATATCGCACAGATCTCGGCAGGAAACTTTAATCAGTCAATAAAAATGACTTTACTTAAATAAGGATAATTTATATGCGATTAGTTTATAGACTTTATGTTTTAGCTGTAATATCACTTCTATTGTTCTACTCGTGTAACGATGAGACAACCATACCTATTATAGGGGTTGTTGATAATACTAACAATGGATTTCAATCCAAAGTAGTAGCAGAAATATTTGTAAATAACTGTGCTGTATCGGGTTGCCACGCAGGAAATAACCCATCAAGCGGATTATCAATTAATAAGTATTCCGATTTATTAAAGGGTAGTTCAGACAGGTCAAGGGGGACAATACCAAATTATGGCGGTGACGTAGTTATTCCATCAAGGCTTGAAGAAAGTTTATTGTATCAGATGCTTATAAAGAAAGTTGCACCTTTGGCACCACATGATATACTTACATTAACTCAAGATCAAATTAACACCATAAAAGAGTGGATTGAAAACGGTGCACGGGATAACAACAACAATTTACCATTCAGAAATCCAGGCTATAGAGTTTATGTATGTGATCAGAATAGTGATAAAATTTCTGTAATTGATGGTGACACTAAAGTTGTCTCAGCCATAATTGATGTTAGTCAACCAGGCTTGTTCCCCGCTAATCCTCATATGGTAAAAGTAAAAGATGGATTTCTTTATATTTCTCTTATCGGTGCTGGGAAATTCTTAAAGATAAGTACAACTGACTATTCATTAGCTGGAGAAGTAACTGGAATTACAAAAGCAGGAATGATTCAGATTTCATCAGATGGTCTGAAAGCATATATTTCCAGGTCTTCAACTTCGACACCAAATCAATTTAACAGCATAGCTTTAGTCAATCCAACATCAATGACCTTGATTAAAGAAATTAGCTTCCCATATATTAACGGAGGCGTTCCCCATGGTATGGCTTTAACACCAGATGGATCCAAGCTATATGTTGCAAATCTTACGCTGGATAGAATTAGTATTGTAAATGCGGTAACTGATGAATATGGTGACTATGATGATATAGTTCTTGTACCGGGATCAGAACCAATGCAAACTATGATTTCCTCTGATGGAAATTATCTATACGTTTCTACAAGAGGTACTGCAAAACTTATGGTTTTTGATACAAGCACTGACATAATGATTACTGAAGTTTCAGTAGATGCGAAACCGATGCAAATTGCTGTCACAAGTGATGGGAATAAAATTTATGTTGGATCAATGATGATGAATACTGTAAATGTAATTGAGAAAAATGGCAACAGCTGGTCACGTGTAAAACAAATTTCACATCCCGGATTTAGAATGCTACATGGTTGTGATATTTCTTCGGATGACAAATACGTTTATGTTTCCAATAGAAATACTGACGGTATGTTTGAACCATATTTCACCGTTGATGGCGAAGGTCCACCTGGAACAATCGGGATAATTGATACCCAGACTGATGAAGTTGTTAAATTAATTGAGATTGAGCAGTTTGGTTCAGGATTGGTTGTAGAAAAAATTGATTAATAGAATTGCTTTTTTAAGCCCGCTATCCAGCGGGCTTTTTTTATTAATATAACTATAAGTAATATTTAATTAGAGTTTTCAATAATTATTAATAAATTGAATTATGCGTAAAGTAATTTATCCGGGAACCTTCGATCCAGTTACTTTCGGACATATAGATCTTGTCAAACGGGCAATAGAATTATTCGATGCTGTTGTTGTGACAGTAGCGATCAATCCTGGCAAAGCACCTTTATTCTCTACTGAAGAAAGAGTAAGTATGTTAAAAGAAAGTTTGAAAGCATTTCAAAATGTCTCTGTCGATTCTTTTGATGGATTAGTTGTTGATCACGCAAAAATAGTAGGAGCAAGTGGAATTCTGAGAGGTCTCCGTGCGGTCAGTGATTTTGAGTACGAATTCCAGATGGCATTGATGAACAGAAAGCTGGCAAATAATATTGCTACAGTTTTTCTAATGCCTCACGAAAAGTTTACATATCTTAATTCAACAATAATCAGAAATCTGGCAAGTTTAAAAAGTGATGTGAGCGATTTTGTTCCACATATCGTTGTGGAAGCATTGAAAAAGAAATTTCAAAATACCTGATAGAGAATAAATTTGATCCAACAAAAAAAGGTGTCTTAAGACACCTTTTTTTATTAATAAAGAGAGTAAAAAAATCAGCTTAGAAAAACGATAGTCACTAGTAAGAAAAGTGCGCTAAAAATAACACTTGTTATAATTCTTACAAATGTATCGCTAATAGTATCATTACGCATAAAATTCAACCAAAACTTTTGTTAATAATTACCAGAATTTTTCAAGTATTATACCGCTATTGAATGACGATTTTATTTAATTTCTTAAGGAAATCGAAGGAATTAAGGTAAATTCTACTAATTCCAAAAGTAAAATTGGTGGCTCAGAAGTCTTCAAATTGATTATAAAGATGGGTTTCTGTCAAATATGACATTCCAAAAATTTCTTTTGAATTTAATATTAGAATGAATTTTAAACTCAAATTAATCTTTAAAAAGCTAACACTTTTAAATACTGATTCTTGTCCAGTATCAGATTGGTCTTATCCCTAATCATATCTAACTATTAAAACTTGAAACTATATCTACAGAAAGATAATTATTCTATTAATTAAATTATATGTTTAAGAATTCATCGATATAACTTGTTTATGGGGGGCTTTACAAATAATTTTCCATAATAAATATTCATTATTTATATATTCATCAAACTACAGGGTTGAAATTATGAGCTTAAGTCTAATCGCTAAATCAATAAAGCCCTCTCCTACCCTTGCACTAAATGAAAAGTTTGCAATCATGAAAGAGAAAGGTGATCCGGTAATTCACCTCGGTGGAGGAGAGCCAAAAACCCGTGTCCCGATGGAAGCTATTATGGCAACCGTCTCACACGTAAATACTGGAGAGGTCAGGTATGCACCAGCAGATGGAATACCAGCATTAAAACAAGCAATAATCAGATACACGGAAGAATTCTACAAAAGGAAAGTTACTCCGCAACATATTATCGCTTCAGGAGGAGCTAAGCAGGCACTGATGGTTGCGCTTATGGCAATACTTAATCCACAAGAAGAAGTAATTTTCCCAGCACCGTATTGGGTTAGCTATCCTGATATGGCAAGACTGATTGGCGCCATTCCGGTACCTGCACTGCCTGAGGATGGAACTTTCTATCCAAGAATTAAAGATATTGAAGACAGGGTTGGTTCATATACAAAAGCTGTAATCATTAATAGTCCAAATAATCCAACCGGTGCAATGTACTCCGAAGAGTTTATTGCTGATGTTGTTGAGTTCTGTGAGAAAAAAGATATCTGGTTATTAATGGATGATATTTATCATCGTCTAATATTCGATGGCAGAAAAATTATTAATCCATTCAAGTATGTTAAAAAGCAGGATGAAAACTCGAAAATGATTATCATCAATGGCGTTTCAAAACAATATGCAATGACAGGTTTTCGAATCGGCTGGGCAGTTGGAAATAAAAAAGTCATAGAAGCAATGAGCAATATTCAGGGACACCAGACTTCGGGTCCTTCAGTGCTTTTACAAAAAGCTGCTGTTGGTGCACTTAATGGAATTCAATCAAGTGTTGAATCTTTGCGAGTAACTCTTGAGAATAATAGAAATGTAATGGTTGATCTTCTACATTCATTCGAAGGAGTTAAAGTCACAAAACCTGACGGTACGTTTTATTGTTTTGCAGATTTTAGTGTTTATAATAAAAGTTCAAATCAACTCTCCGCATTCTTAATTGATAAAGTACAGGTGTTAACGGTTCCCGGTGTTGAATTCGGTTTAGAAGGATATTTAAGATTAAGTTATTGCGGAACAATTAAAGATATTCAGGAAGGAATTGAAAGAATGAAATGGGCTCTCGATCCAAACTCACCAAATGAGCTTTACATCGGCGACAGAAAATTAGTGAGGGATTGGTCATGAAATATTTAGAATTTGATACTCCCGCAACAAAGCAGGCAATGGAGCTTGCTTCAGATTTCAGACTGAAGAACCAGGGTTTTACTGACCTTGATAGAGTTTTCTGGAATCTTCCCGATGAAGCACTTTATGAAGAAGCAGTTTTTAGGAACGAAGGAAAGATTACAAAGTCAGGTCCTTTACTGGTAAACACAAAACCACATACAGCCCGTGCAGCTTCAGATAAGTTTGTTGTTGAAGAAGAAAGTACAAAAGGATAAAATATGGTGGGGTGTTTATAACAGACCTTTCAGCCAGGAAAAATTTTCATCTGTGATGGCAAGAGCAAAAGCATATTGCCAGGGTGAAGAACTTTTTGTCCAGGATGTTTATGCTGGTGCTGATCCTGATTACAGATTGAAGGTAAGAGTGATTACAGAAAAAGCATGGCACAGCTTGTTTGCGCGAAATATGTTTCTTACAATCGACAATCGTGATGAACTAAAAAACTTTATTCCAGACTTCACTGTTATTACTTTACCAGGCTTTAAACTCGATCCCTCAATTGACGGCACAAGATCTCAAACCGGTATACTGTTAAACTTTGCTGAAAGAACAGCAATTATAGCAAACTCGCTTTATGGTGGGGAAATTAAAAAATCAGTTTTTACTGTGTTAAACTTTCTTTTAACATTTCAGGATGTGCTTCCAATGCACTGCTCTGCAAACACTGGTAAAAAAGGTGATGTAGCACTCTTCTTCGGATTAAGTGGGACAGGTAAAACAACTCTCTCTGCCGATCCAAACAGATTGCTCATTGGTGATGATGAGCATGGATGGAGTTCGAACGGTGTATTTAATTTTGAAGGTGGATGTTACGCAAAAGTTATCCGTCTCTCTGCTGAAGCCGAACCGGAGATCTATACTACAACGAGAAGTTTTGGAACTATTCTGGAAAACGTAGTATTTGATCCGGTTAGTAGACACATTGATCTTGATGATGACATGATAACAGAGAACACACGTTGTTCTTACCCAATCGAATTCATTCCTAATATTGTTAAGGAAGGATTTATTCACAAACACCCGAAGAATATTATTTTTCTTACTTGTGATGCTTCAGGCGTAATGCCGCCAATTGCAAAACTTAATCCTGAGCAGGCTCAATACCATTTCATTAGTGGTTACACTTCAAAGATTGCAGGAACAGAAATTGGACTCGGTATTGAACCACAGATAACATTCTCTGCTTGTTTTGGTGCGCCTTTTATGGTTCGCCATCCTTATGAATACTCTCAAATGTTAAAAGAAAGAATGTTGAAGCACAAAGCAAATGTTTGGCTTGTTAATACTGGCTGGGTTGGTGGAAGATTTGGAGTAGGAAAAAGAATAAGCATTCGTCATACAAGAAATCTTTTAAATGCTGCACTTGATGGTAAACTCGATAAGGTTAAATACAGAAAAGATAAACTAATTGGATTTGAAGTACCCTCTCTCCTGCCCCGATGTTCCTGAAGATGTACTTGAACCATCCAACAGCTGGGGAAATAAAGATGAATACTGGAAAAAATATGATGCACTTGCTGCAAGGTTTGTAGAAAATTTCAAACTCTTTACAGAAGGAACTGCTGAAGAAGTAAAGAAAGCTGGACCTGTGAGGTTGAAAACTTAAGTTGATTAAGTAGAGACGGGTCGATGACCCGTCTTTTTTTTAATCTAAAGAATTTTTAAAAGCAAATATATGATACCTATTTTATCACAACTCTTTCTCCGGGATCTTGAAAAACTAAAGACTGAAATAACCACTTTCAAAGATGAGAAGAATATTTGGAAAATTTCCGGTGATGTAAAAAACTCTGCAGGAAATCTTTGTCTTCATCTCTGCGGAAACCTTAAGCATTTTGTGGGTGCAACAATTGGCAATACTGGTTATGTGAGAATGCGGGATGAAGAGTTCAGCAGAAAAAATGTTCCATTGAACGAACTGCTGAAAGAAATTGATGTGACAAAAAAAGTTGTTGAAAATACTCTAAGTGAATTGAAGGAAGAAGAACTAGTAAAAACTTTTCCAATAAATGTCTTCGGTTATGAAATGACCACTGGATATTTTCTTGCTCATCTGACCACACATCTTAACTACCATCTCGGACAAATCAATTATCACAGAAGATTGCTGGATAATTAGTTTATTATTTTGATTTATAATCATTGCCCTGTTTTAGTTCAACTACTATTCACTGATGTTTTTAATTTGTTGAGGGAGTATTGTCTGAGATTGTTTTCCATATATTCAATAAAACTTTTATATAGTCTCATCTTGGCTTTTGTGTTTTAATGCGGTATCTTTGAATACTTATCATAAGTCTAAATTCAAATTACTTTAAAAAAATGGAGGTACTCAAATGAGTATGATGAAAGAATTTAAAGATTTTGCTATGCGCGGTAACGTGATTGATATGGCAGTTGGTATTGTCATCGGTGCAGCATTCGGCAAAATTGTTTCCTCGTTCGTCACTGGTGTAATGATGCCCCCCATAGGCATGTTACTTGGTGGAGTTGACTTTTCTACACTTGCATGGACATTAAAGGAAGGTACTGAAGGTGTTGAACCGGTATTAGTAAAATATGGCATGTTCATTAATACTGTAATAGATTTTGTAATTATTGCTTTTGCTATATTTATGGTTGTAAGGTTAATAAACAACATGAAGAAAGAAAGAAGAGGAAAAACCCGCTGCTCCACCTGCACCTTCAAAAGAGGAAGTTATACTTGCAGAAATCCGTGATGAACTAAGGAAAAAATAGTTAATATTTTTATCTTTGAGCCACGGATTATCCGTGGCTTTTTATTTTTAAACCCATTGGTGTTATGAAACTATATCAAATAATAATCTTCGCTTTATTAGTGCTTCTGATTTCGTGTGGAAGAAAAGAATATACGGAGAAAGGTATTCTTGAAATTAAAAAGGAAATTGATTCGCTTCTGTATAATCCGGAAGGAGAAGAGCATTTTAACTGGGGTTCAGGAGAAGCTTATTCCAACTTCAGAGCATATTTTAATAATTCTAAATTGATTTTTATTAACGAAGATTATCGTTACAGACAACCCGGAGAAGAGTTCAATCGCTACTATTTTAAAGATGGTAACTTCCTTTACTTTGTTGGAAGACAACTGATATATGTGCCCGAAAAGCAATTCACAAATATTGAGATGATGGTTGACCCTGACGGTAATCTTATTGCTTATGATAAAGTAGTTAACGGACAGAGAGAAAATTTAGCAGGCGCTGAATCTGAAAAAATAATACAACACGCAAGAGAGCTGGAAAAAATTGTTTCTGAAAGATCAAAGATAAGTCGTAAATAAGATATTGAAGGATAATTATTTATCTGCCAGCCAGATAATATCTTACTCCAAAAGTGTAGTTCATTGCACTTAAAGAACCGGGTCTATAAACCGCATCACTTTCTGCGTAATTGTATTGAATTTCAAGGAATGTTGCAAAGTTACTGTCATCCCACCTTTTCTCACCAATTATACCTCCGAATGCGCCCCAGATATTTTCATTATCAACACTCGAAATAACTGTGCCGGTGCGAAGTCTTGCTTCCTGATTGACAATCATAAATGTTAAACCACCATTTACTCCAGGTACAAATTCATCGGTAATGAGAAAGTTATAAAGCAACCCGCCATTAAGAATTAATTGTGTGAACGAGGAATTAACTTCAACAAATTCTTCTGAAAACTGTAAAGAATAATTCAGGTAAGAAGTATTATAAAATGACTGAAAGTTTGATTGAGATGTATATGAAGTTCTTGCGTAGAGAAAAAGATTTTTTACAAAGGGAACAGGAATACCAAAACTTCCACCAACAACAAATGATAAGGGACTTTGCCCATCATTTCCTGATAAATTAATTTTCACTGCACCAGCCATTCCTCCTAAAAATGCAGAATTATTATTTCTGTTTAATTGAGCATTTATTGTGGCTGTAAAATTAAAAATTATTATTAAGGGTAGTATTATTTTTTTCATGTTTCACCTTCGATTATGGCAAACGT
>CAVYHS010000006.1:0-326063 GCA_963768365.1 uncultured Ignavibacteriaceae bacterium
TAATTTGTCTTACCGAACCACAGAAACCAAGCACGATGATAACTAAAATTTCACTTTCTGGTAAGGAGAGCTCAAAGAAAACAAATCCAAAGTATATTCTCGAAAAACGTAGAACTACTGTTTCAAAACTAAAGAAAAGAATAGCTGGCGATCTTGATAATATCTGCTTGATGGCAATTCGTAAAGAGCCGGATCAGCGGAGTATAGCTCAATAGCTCAATTGATAACAGATATTGATAATCATCTTAACGAGTTACCTGTAATTGCCCGTAAAAGTACACGGGGGTTATAAACCAAAAAATTTATCCAGAGACACAAAGTTGGTGTTATTGTTGCATCTATTGCGGTTACTTTAATAGCACTTGTTACCGCTTTTTATACAATCCAGCTTGCAGAAGAAAGAGACCGGGCTAAGCTTGAAGCAGAGAAATCCAGGAAAGTATCTGAATTCCTTGCCAGATGTTGGGTTGGACCCTGAAGAATCCAAAGGTGAAACAATCACTGCGAGGGAATTACTTGACAATGGTGTTAAAAGAATTGAAAGTGAATTATCAGATCAGCCGGAAGTGCTGGCGAATATGCTTGGAGTTACAGGAAACGTTTATAAGAGTCTGGGATTGTACAAAATGCCCTTGTGCTTTTACAAAAAGCATATTCAATTAATGATTCATTGCTAGGAAATAGCAGCCCAGAAGCAGCAAAAAGCCTTAATGATCTTGCTAATCTGAATTTCGCAATGGGCGATTATGAATCAGCAATTAAAAAACTTAATGAAGCTATTGATAAAAGAAAAAATATTTTCGGAGAAGAAAGTTTGGAAATGGCAGAAAGCATGAACGACCTGGCAATGGTTTTACACGAGGAGGGAAATTATGACCAATCGAGGAAATTATTAATTACTTCGTTATCGATCCGGAAAAAATTCCTGTCTCCTGAGAGCCGGAAATTGCACAGTCAATTAATAATTTTGCGCTGCTTAAGGAAGATATGGGAGAATATGGTGAAGCGAAAAAATTATTTGAAGAAGCACTTCAGATTAAAGAGAAGCTTTATGGTAAAATTCATCCATCAGTAACTGAAACCATAGGGAATCTTGCATTCCTTTTTGCAGCAAATGGGTGAATTTGAAGAAGCTTCAAAATTGTTTAATGAAACATTAGAGATTGATAAAAAACTTTTTGGTGAGATACATCCTTCAATTTCAACCGATCTTTATAACATTGCTTCCAATACTGCACTGATTGGCAATTTGAACAGTGCAGAAAAATTATATTCAGAAGTTATTGAACTGGATAAAAAACTTTTAGGTGAAGATCATCCCTATATCGCCCTGGATTTAAATAATCTTGCCGGCATTTATAGTGACAAAGGTGATTATGTAAAAGCGGAAGAAATGTATAAAAAATCATTCAACCTGAATAAGAAAATATATGGGAATGAACATCCCGAAGTGGCAACCAGCTTGAGTAATCTGGGTGTAATGTATAACCGGTGGAAGAAATATGATCTGGCTGAACCATTTCTAAAATCTGCTTTGGACATGAGAATAAAATTACTCGGGGAAAACCATCCGAATGTGGTTACAAGCATGAATATTTATGCTTCGCTGCTGACCAGCAAGAAAAAATATGATGAGGCTGTGAAGCGGTACAGAAAATCACTTTCGTTACGAATCGAAATGCTGGGTGAAGACCATCCACAAACGGCAAATGCTCTTCTCGGATTGGGAAATGCGCTCATTGAAACAAAAAGCTTTGCTGAAGCTGAAGAAAAAATCAATAAGGGATTTGAAATATATAAGAATAAACTTCCTGCAGATCACTGGAATATTTCTTATGCGGAAAGTATGCTGGGCAAATGTTATTCAAGGGAAGGTGAGTATGAAGAGGCTGAAAAGACTTTATTAAAAGCTTATGGCAATTTGCTGGATAAAAGAGGGAAGGACAATCGTTAGGGTTTAATCCACGCGATAAAAATGCTGGTAAAAAATTATGAGAAATGGGGAAAATACGATCAAGCACAGAAATACAGAGAAATGTTGAGTGCAGTTGAAGCAGATCAATTGGATGCCACGGCAACGCCGTGACATCCTTAAGTTTTAATATATCCACGCACCTTTTACTTTAATTTTTACATAATCATGACATATTTCTCCCGCTGACGTAGTATATTTATAATATAAAACCACAGTGAGGAATTAATATGAGCAGTTCAAAACCTAGTCAGGAAGAACTCTTTAATAAAGAGGCTGCTGTGAAAAGTGGTGCAATTTGGTTTGTCTGGATAGCAATTCTCTCTATCATAAATTCAGTAATCGTTACTATGAACGGCAACTTGAATTTTATTATAGGACTCGGCATCACTCAGATCGTTGATGCCCTTTCAATATATCATGAGCCGGGCAGTCTGAATCTTGACAAAACCACCGGCTTGTCAATCAACCTTCTTATTATAAGTATGTTTTTTCTTATTGCATATAACGCAAAACGGAAAAAAGCTTGGGCTTTTGTAATAGGGATGATATTATATGGACTTGATGGTTTAATTTTTCTCCATAAGGATTACCTTTCATTCGGTTTTCACCTATTTGCTCTATTTTTTATCTTTAAAGGATTTTCAGCAATGAGAGAGCTTAATAAAATTACAGTTCCTTTAATTGAAATAAATAGTCTTTCGCACCAGAGTAATTTTACAGGGATAACATCCGTCACAGCTAAGGAGAGTAAACCGGTTATAATATGTCCCGGGTGTAAAACAGAACTTACAGAAAACATTAATTACTGCACAAATTGTGGTATGAGGATTTCGAGATGAGAAACACAACGTCACGGTACGACTCCCGCTAAGGCGGGACAATCTGTGACACCTTAGTTAAAAACCGCAACCGGGCAATAAGTATAAATTACTTTCTTTATTAATTAGGTTAAATGTATTTGTGCTTATTTATGGAATCAGTTAACCACAGAGGGAATTATAAAATCAGCAATTATCTGCAGAACTATCCTTTCGTGGGAATCGGCAGTAGTCCAATCCACATATGGATCTGAAGTTACCGCTGTAATCAAATCATAATCAGGTACGCATAAAACATATTGACCTCCATGACCTAAAGCAAAAAAAACATTTTTCCCTGATACTTTTCCCAGCCACCACATATAACCATAACCACCTTCGGTTAATCGACCCCATACAATATTTGAGCCTCCTGAATATTGAAGTGAGTTGTCAATCCATTCGGCAGGCAAAATCTGTTTACCATTCAAATTGCCGTTGTTCAGGTAAAGCAGACCTATCACTGCCATATTTCTTGTGGTAAAAAACATATCATTGCCGCCAAAATAAACTCCCTGTATGAGATAGCGAACCCAGTTATTTACATTAATTCCTATCTTATTAAACAAATATCTTTGTGCAAATAATTTTGTACTGATGCCTGAAGCTTTCGTCAACATACCTGAGACGAGATGTGTGCCTGCAGTTGCGTACAAGCTTTTGTGCCTGGTTGAAATTTTAGCTGCGACTGAATTATAGTCTTTATCCAGTTACTGCTTTGCGTAAAAGTAAAGTAAAATTCCTGATCCCCTTTTATTCCGCTTCGCATTGTTATCAAATGATTCAAAGCAATGTTATTAATATTTGTATCCGTCACTGATGATTTATATTCGGGGAAAGAATCTATCATTTTCTGATCAGATTGCAGGATGCCATTATCAATAGTTATCCCAACCAGCGCCGAAAGAAAACTTTTTAAACGGATCTGACTGTTTGAAAGCTTTCTTTATTTCTGCCGTTAAAATATTTTTCTATTGCAATCTTTCCGTGGCGAATTACAATCAAGCTATTAATAAATCCTTGTGCTGAAGCCTGGCTTACAGCTGTATTAAGCATTGAACTGTTTAGAAACCAAGTTCATCCGGATTGGAGATTTGCCAGTTATAAGATGTTGTAACTGGTGCTGTGGGTTCATCGCTGCACGAAGAAAAGATTAAAAATGTAATCGATATATAAACGATTAATACTACTTGATAGTGATTTCATTTTTTATCCCAAAGAATTTTCCTGAAATTCTGAAAACAAATTAGTTGATGCAGCGACTATTTCAAACCAAATAACAAGTGCTTTTATATTTGACGATTGACATTTTTATTATCGATTTCAGACAAATTAAAGTTACAAGTAAATAGATTTCGGATTCTGCTGCATTAGAGTTGACTAATTGACGGAATTAACGTAAATCCCATCAATCAATTGACGGCATTTTTATGAATATTATTCCCCTGTCAATACCGCAACAGGGTAATAAGTATAAATTTCTTTTTTTACAAGCCTGCTAATTCCGTCGGGTGTGTACTGGTCGTAGTAAATAATTTCAATCGGCTCACCGGCTTGTGTCTGGAGAAATCCATCGTTTTGTTTTGCAACAGAGCCTTCGCTTAAAATTACCGCTACAAATTTATAAGAATTGTTTTCGGTTTCTGCAAAAATCACCTCTTCCATATCGCCGGAGATTTTTCCTCTTAAAAAACCTTTAACATACTGCCGTGTATCGGGATCGAGATTGCGGTCGGCATCCTGTATAACAATCCTGTTAAGCTCGTTTATTCCAAAGTGCTTGTGAACTTTGGAATAAACAAGCTTAACAGGATTGTTATACTGGATCATACGCGGTGCTGTGTTAAAGGTTTTTTAAGAGGAAAGATCTCCCACGGTGATTTTTGCAGAAACCGAAAACAATTCTTATAAATTTGTAGCGGTTGATTAAGCGAAGGCTCTGTTGCAAAACGAAACGATGGATTTCTCCAGACACAAGCCGTGACCGATTGAAATTATTTACTACGACCAGTACACACCCAACGGAATTAGCAGGCTTGTAAAAAAAGAAATTTATACTTATTACCCTGTTGCGGTATTGACAGGGGAATAATATTCATAAAAATGCCGTCAATTGATTGATGGGATTTACGTTAATTCCGTCAATTAGTCAACTCTAATGCAGCAGAATCCGAAATCTATTTACTTGTAACTTTAATTTGTCTGAAATCGATAATAAATATGTCAATGGTCAAATATAAAAGCACTTGTTATTTGGTTTGAAATAGTCGCTGCATCAACTAATTTGTTTTCAGAATTTCAGGAAAATTCTTTGGGATAAAAAATGAAATCACTATCAATGATATTAATTGTTTATATATCGATTACATTTTTAATCTTTTCTTCGTGCAGCGATGAACCCACAGCACCAGTTACAACATCTTATAACTGGCAAATCTCCAATCCGGATGAACTTGGTTCGTTTAAACAGTTCAATGCTTAATACAGCTGTAAGCCAGGCTTCAGCACAAGGATTATGGGTGAGCTCATTGTGATTCGCCACGGAAACTACAATAGAAAATATTTTAACGGCAGAAATAAAGAAAGCTTTCAAACAGTCAGATCCGTTTCAAAAAGTTTTCTTTGAAGGCACTGCATTGGGATAACTATTGATAATGGCATCCTGCAATCTGATCAGAAAATGATAGATTCTTTCCCCGAATATAAATCATCAGTGACGGATACAAATATTAATAACATTGCTTTGAATCATTTGATAATGCGAAGCGGAATAAAAGGGGATCAGGAATTTTACTTACTTTACGCAAAGCAGTAACTGGATAAAGACTATAATTCATGCACAGCTGACCCAACCAGGCACGGTGTTACAGTTTTCCAGGCACACATCTCGTCTCAGGTATGTTAGACGAAAGCTTCCAGCATCGGTAGAAAATTATTTGCACAAAGATATTTGTTTAATAAGATAGATAATCAAATAACTGGGTTCACAATCCACAGGGAGTTTATTTTGGCGGCAATGATATGTTTTTTTCACAAGAAATATGGCAGTGATAGGTCTGCTTTACCTGAACAACGGCAATTTGAATGGTAAATAGATTTTGCCTGCCGATGGATTGACAACTCACTTCGATATTCAGGAGGCTCAAATATTGTATGGGGTCGATTAACCGAAGGTGGTTATGGTTATATGTGGTGGCTGGGAAAAGTATCAGGGAAAAATGTTTTTTTTGTTTTAGGTAGTGGACGTCAATATGTTTTATGCGGTACTTGATTATGATTTGATTACAGCGGTAACTTCAGATCCATATGTGGATTGGACTACTGCCGATTCCCACGAAAGGATAGTTCTGCAGATAATTGCTGATTTTATAATTCCCTTTGTGGTTAACTGATTCCATAAATAAGCACAAATACATTTAACCTAATTAATAAAGAAAGTAATTTATACTTATTGCCCGGTTGCGGTTTTTAACTAAGGTGTCACAGATTGTCCCGCCTTAGCGGGAGTCGTACGTGACGTTGTGCTTCTCATCTCGAAATCCTCGATACCACAATTTGTGCAGTAATTAATGTTTTCTGTAAGTTCTGTTTTACACCCGGGACATATTATAACCGGTTTACTTTCCTTAGCTGTGACGGATGTTATCCCTGTAAAATTACTCTGGTGCGAAAGACTATTTATTTCAATTAAAGGAACTGTAATTTTATTAAGCTCTCTCATTGCTGAAAATCCTTTAAAGATAAAAAATAGAGCAAATAGGTGAAAACCGAATGAAAGGTAATCCTGTACTGGAAGAAAAATTAAACCATCAAGTCCATATAATATCATCCCTATTACAAAAGCCCAAGCTTTTTTCCGTTTTGCGTTATATGCAATAAGAAAAAACATACTTATAATAAGAAGGTTGATTGACAAGCCGGTGGTTTTGTCAAGTTCGGACTGCCGGCTCATGATATATTGAAAGGGCATCAACGATCTGAGTGATGCCGAGTCCTATAATAAAATTCAAGTTGCCGTTCATAGTAACGATTACTGAATTTATGATAGAGAGAATTGCTATCCAGACAAACCAATTTGCACCGCTTTTCACAGCAGCCTCTTTATTAAAGAGTTCTTCCTGACTAGGTTTTGAACTGCTCATATTAATTCCTCACTGTGGTTTTATATTATAAATATACTACGTCAGCGGGAGAAATATGTCATGATTATGTAAAAATTAAAGTAAAAGGTGCGTGGATATATTAAAACTTAAGGATGTCACGGCGTTGCCGTGGCATCCAATTGATCTGCTTCAACTGCACTCAACATTTCTCTGTATTTCTGTGCTTGATCGTATTTTCCCCATTTCTCATAATTTTTTACCAGCATTTTTATCGCGCTGACTGTTAAACGATCGTCCTTCCCTCTTTTATCCAGCAAATTGCCATAAGCTTTTAATAAAGTCTTTTCAGCCTCTTCATACTCACCTTCCCTTGAATAACATTTGCCCAGCATACTTTCCGCATAAGAAATATTCCAGTGATCTGCAGGAAGTTTATTCTTATATATTTCAAATCCCTTATTGATTTTTTCTTCAGCTTCAGCAAAGCTTTTTGTTTCAATGAGCGCATTTCCCAATCCGAGAAGAGCATTTGCCGTTTGTGGATGGTCTTCACCCAGCATTTCGATTCGTAACGAAAGTGATTTTCTGTACTGCTTCACAGCCTCATCATATTTTTTCTTGCTGGTCAGCAGCGAAGCATAAATATTCATGCTTGTAACCACATTCGGATGGTTTTCCCCGAGTAATTTTATTCTCATGTCCAAAGCAGATTTTAGAAATGGTTCAGCCAGATCATATTTCTTCCACCGGTTATACATTACACCCAGATTACTCAAGCTGGTTGCCACTTCGGGATGTTCATTCCCATATATTTTCTTATTCAGGTTGAATGATTTTTTATACATTTCTTCCGCTTTTACATAATCACCTTTGTCACTATAAATGCCGGCAAGATTATTTAAATCCAGGGCGATATAGGGATGATCTTCACCTAAAAGTTTTTTATCCAGTTCAAGTACTTCTGAATATAATTTTTCTGCACTGTTCAAATTGCCAATCAGTGCAGTATTGGAAGCAATGTTATAAAGATCGGTTGAAATTGAAGGATGTATCTCACCAAAAAGTTTTTTATCAATCTCTAATGTTTCATTAAACAATTTTGAAGCTTCTTCAAATTCACCCATTTGCTGCAAAAGGAATGCAAGATTCCCTATGGTTTCAGTTACTGATGGATGAATTTTACCATAAAGCTTCTCTTTAATCTGAAGTGCTTCTTCAAATAATTTTTTCGCTTCACCATATTCTCCCATATCTTCCTTAAGCAGCGCAAAATTATTAATTGACTGTGCAATTTCCGGGCTCTCAGGAGACAGGAATTTTTTCCGGATCGATAACGAAGTAATTAATAATTTCCTCGATTGGTCATAATTTCCCTCCTCGCGTAAAACCATTGCCAGGTCGTTCATGCTTTCTGCCGTTTCCAAACTTTCTTCTCCGAAAATATTTTTTCTCTTATCAATAGCTTCATTAAGTTTTTTAATTGCTGATTCATAATCGCCCATTGCGAAATTCAGATTAGCAAGATCATTAAGGCTTTTTGCTGCTTCTGGGCTGCTATTTCCTAGCAATGAATCATTAATTGAATATGCTTTTTGTAAAAGCACAAGGGCATTTTCGTACAATCCCAGACTCTTATAAACGTTTCCTGTAACTCCAAGCATATTCGCCAGCACTTCCGGCTGATCTGATAATTCACTTTCAATTCTTTTAACACCATTGTCAAGTAATTCCCTCGCAGTGATTGTTTCACCTTTGGATTCTTCAGGGTCCGCAACCTGAAAGATCCCGGCAAGGAATTCAGATACTTTCCTGGATTTCTCTGCTTCAAGCTTAGCCCGGTCTCTTTCTTCTGCAAGCTGGATTGTATAAAAAGCGGTAACAAGTGCTATTAAAGTAACCGCAATAGATGCAACAATAACACCAACTTTGTGTCTCTGGATAAATTTTTTGGTTCTATACCCCGCGGTACTTTTACGGGCAATTACAGGTAACTCGTTAAGATGATTATCAATATCTGTTATCAATTGAGCTATTGAGCTATATCTGCGATCCGGCTCTTTACGAATCGCCATCAAGCAGATATTATCAAGATCGCCAGCTATTCTTTTCTTTAGTTTTGAAACAGTAGTTCTACGTTTTTCGAGAATATACTTTGGATTTGTTTTCTTTGAGCTCTCCTTACCAGAAAGTGAAATTTTAGTTATCATCGTGCTTGGTTTCTGTGGTTCGGTAAGACAAATTATTCTTTCAATCTCAAGGGCAGAGGTAGAAGTAACTTCGTAAGGCGGACAACCGGTCAGCAATTGATAAAGAATTAAACCTAAAGAATAAATATCAGTTGCAGTGCTTACCGGGTCACCTTTCACCTGTTCCGGAGAAGCATATTCGGGAGTCATCACTCTCATCCCTGTGCGTGTTAAAAACTTTTTGTCATCATCTTCTTCAAAAACTTTTGCGATCCCAAAATCGAGGAGCTTGACCGTTCCATCTTCCTGAACAAGAATATTGCTCGGTTTAATGTCCCTATGAATAACAAGGTTTTGATGCGCATATAAAACTGCTTCACAAACTTTCTTAAAGAGTTCAAGCCTTTGTTCAATGGTCAGATTATTTTCATCGCAGTATTCAGTAATTGGTTTTCCTTTAACATATTCCATTGTAAAATATGGAAGACCCAATTCTGAAATACCGCCATCCAGAAGTCTTGCTATATGTGGATGCTGGAGTCGCGCTAATATTTGTCTTTCTTCTTCAAACCGTGTAATTATTTCTTGAGTGTTCATTCCAGGTTTTACAACCTTGAGAGCAACTTTCTGTTCAAAATGTCCATCTGCTCGTTCAGCCAGATACACTGAACCCATTCCCCCTGAACCGATTTGCTTTATTGCACGATAGTTACCAAAAGTCTTTCCGTCAAGACTTGAATCACCCACAGTTAAGTAGTCTGCTGCAGATCCTGAAAAAATACTGTGCTGTTTTTCATCTGCTAAAAGCAGAGAAGCCACCTCATCAAAGAGTTCTTTGTCATCGCTGCACTTGCTTTTCAGAAAATTTTCTCTTTCTGAAGGATTTAAATCCAGAGCTTTTTCAAATAGTGATTGTATTTTATTCCATCTTTCGGAGTTCATTGATACGGTTTTGATTTAGTTCTGAAATGTGATTGATTTAAAGTTCTTGCTTGAGTTCTCTGCTCAGCCAGGCTTTAGCCATTCGGAAATCTCTTCGAACAGTTGGAAGTGATACATTCAATACCTCAGCAATCTCTTCGTGATTCAATCCGACAAAAAACCAATGCTCTATAATTTTTGATTGTCTTTCATTTAACTGTTCTAATTTTTTCAGCGCTTCGTCTAGTGCAATTAACTCTTCCGGTTTTGATTCACGATTCATTTTATCATCGACGAAGGTTGCTAAAACCTGATCGCCCCCCCTCTTCTGTGCCACACGGGCATTTGCATAATTTATTAAAATTCTTCTCATTGACTGCGAGGCAATTCCGAAAAAGTGTGCCCGGTTCTGCCAGGTTATTTTATCCTGGTCAACCAGTTTCATATATGCTTCGTGGACGAGGGCAGTTGCATTTAAAGTATGGTTCCTTCTTTCACCTCTCAAATGCATATGGGCAAGCTGATGCATTTCCTTATATACCAAAGGCATCAGCATATCTACTGCTCCGCGATTTCCGTTGCTCAAATCAAATAAAAGCTTTGTTACCTGATTTTTGGAATCATCTATCAAATTAGAAACCCGTTCAAAATTGACTAAAAGTTAAACAAATATAGAAAAACAAAATTAGTTTCAAAACCTGTTATCACTTTTGCTCTTTTTTACTGCGTTTAATAATGGAAGCACAAATAATTATTAAACACTTAAGAGGAGCTATAAAATGAAAAACTCAATTAAACTTGTTTTTGCAATGATTTTTGCAGCAATATTATTTACCGCCTGCAGTACAGAAGATAATCCCATTGCACCGGGAGATCCTGGTAATGGCGGAGACCCTGATCCCATAATCAACACTCCGGTTGCAATGAAAATTGAAAGTATAGCAGTTACAAATTTCCCAACAACCAAACCAAACGGTGATAAATGGGATTATCACGTTTTCCCAAACTCACCAACCAGAAGACCTGATATTTATGTTGAGTTGAGACCTTTCGGAAGCAACGATCACGTATTCCGTTCTGACGTGGTAGAGGATGCAATAATAGAAACTGCATATGACAGTTTTAATTTCTATGAACCAGGTCCATCAAACGGAGGCACTTTCCCTTACAGCGTTTCAATGAGTTCAACCTACGTAATTGATCTGCTGGATGATGACGGTCTTTCAGCTGATGATTTGATGGGAAGTGTTGAAGTTGTACCCAGCATACATTATAAGAATGATAATGCAGTGGCTTTTACAAAATACTTCACAAGCGGAGATTTGAGAATCACAATAAAGGGCAGATGGATTTATTAAAACCAAACTGATATAGTTTCTAAGCAGCACTTCCTGTTGACGGGAAGTGCTTTTTTATTTCCTCAAAAACTCTCTTATTTAAGGAGAACCATCTTCTTTATATCAGTAAACCGGTTCGCCTCTAATTTATAGAAATAAACACCGCTTGTTAAACCGGTACCATCAAACTGAATATTATATTGCCCGCTTTGTTTAAACTCGTTAACGAGTGATTTTACTTCCTGCCCGATAATGTTAAAAACTTTAATTGTTACAAAAGATGGCTCCGAAACCTTGTAGCTGATACTGGTCCCCGGGTTAAACGGATTTGGATAATTCTGGAACAGATAAAAACCATCGGGAACTTTACCTTCATCATCAACCGATAAAACAACCTGCGGAAGATCCCTGCAGTTCGGTCCACCAAAAACTCCCATATCATTTCTCAATGTACCTTGCGAAGGCCATAAAGCATTCCCGGGATTTAACAGATTTTCAATATCGTTGAAAACAACGCTGTCCTTTCCTGCATCAATACAGGGAGAAGTACTGTTTAGATAATAATCCATCCCGCTAAATTCCGGATCAAGATCTATATTTCCTTCACCGGCATAACCGCCTTCAACATCATTGTATATTATTTCAGCTGTAGCTCCCTGAACTCTTATCTGAGGATTTGCAGGAGCTGTATTTCCCCAAATTATATTATTCCGCACAAAAACTGAATTAGTAGCCCAGAGAAAAATTCCTCCACCAGCCAAAACAGATGAGTTGTTAACAATAGTATTGTTTTCAATAACTTTTATTTTACCATCGAACCGGTTTGCCACAATCCATATTCCGCTTCCGGCAAAATCTTCTCCACCAAAATTTTCGGCAATAACATTATTACGAATAACCCCGCCCGAATAATTAAAAACAATACCTGCGCCGTATCTTGCTTGATTGTGAAGTATAAGATTATTTTCAATGAGCGGATTGCCGTCTCCACATCTTATTGCGCCACCGCCGGCACTCACTAATCCTGTTTTATCATAAGCTTCATTATCAATTATTTTATTAAAACGTATTCTAGGCGCCCAGTACTGAATTAAAATTCCTCCCCCTTCCCTGTAATTTCCTGCACCATGTTCATCTGTCCAGATTGTCCCGGTTCCTCCTGTAAGCGTAAATCCGATTAAAGCTGCAGATGAATCATCCGAAAATGATTGATCAGGTTTATACATTATTACACAACTTGCAGTATCGGGATCGACAGGCTCGCTTCCATCGATTATTGTTGAATCTATATCTTCCAGATCATTTGAAAAAAGAAAATTGCTGGTGAGAACAATTCCTTTCCCCCTGAAATTAATATTCTCCTTATACGTTCCCCTTGAAACCAGAACTGTATCACCATCCTGTGCAGCGTTAATTGCTGATTGAATATCCTGGTAATCCTGCGGAACACGGATTGTTGTTGAATGGACAGAAGCTGCACAAACTAAGATTGCTAAAAGTATATGATAAATTTTCACGGTGGCTCCTTGTTTGTTACAAAACTAATAAGTGTTAATATGAAGATTGTTCTGAAACACTAATTACAACCTGTTTCTTTAATTATCGGCTATAATTTTTGTATGCGTTTGTTTTTACTAAAATACGGTGCTTGTTGTTATCCTGCAAAACCGGTTTTAACCCCTTAATAAAATAAATAGAGGAAGGAAAGAGGCTTAATCCTGTTAGCGACATTGCCGCGGAAGTTGGAATCTACGAAAGAAAAACGGGCGGAAACGATGCTGTCATTCCGGACTTCGATCCGGAATCTATTATGGGAATTCATATTCTGTTTATTTGAAATATCAATTACTGGTTGGGCGATCACTCATCCGGAAGCGGAAGATATCCTCGTCTTTCGAAATAAGAGAGAGTATGTCCGTAAATAATTGAGCTTATTAACACAATCATAAAAAGCAAAGCTGGGCTCATCGAAGTTTTCATAAACAGAGTTGCAAACCCACCCGCAATTCCGATCGGCCAGCTCAGGATTAAAAATGTCCGGGAATATTTCTGGACACGCAGCATCAGACCAATTAACTTTTCTTTTTCGGGGAGGAAATCATTTATTGAAGACGGCTTTTTTTTCCTGATGAAAAACTTCACAAGTACTTTTATTATAGGCCATTTAATGCTGCTGAATGCCAGAGCACTTACAAAGCTTACCCACAAACCGTAACCGAGAAAAAGCACCAGCAGAAAAATAAAATATAGCACTCCCGAAGCAAATGATGATAGATCACCGGGAATGCTGCCGATCATCCATCCTAAAAATATTGCCGTAAAAAATGCGCCAACCAAAAACAAAACCTGTTTGCCTTGAGTTGGTGGATAATAGAGATATCCTTTCGGCGTATCGATTCCCTCAGGTGGTATGCCTTGAAAAATTGTTTCATCATTCATTGTATTTCTTCTTCTGCAAGAACTATTCCGCTGCTAACTGTGCGGTTTGGATAGTTTTCTTATTTTAACTGGTAAAAGGAGGAAGAATATTTTTCTTTCAACGCGAAAATGTTTGCTTACCCGACCTTGACGGGGTCATTGCGATCTCGCTTTGCGGGAATCCGGAATCCACTGCCGTTAGTAATAATTTGTTTATACTTTTCTTGACGCAAGAAAAGTATCAAAAGAACATTCACTTTAAAAATAAATGCTAAAATTCTGCTGTACCTTTGATAAAAGAAAATAACTCGTCCCGACAAAGTCGGGACTCAAACAGATTTTCTTTTTTAACTCTACGTTCCGCAGCATTTTTTAACGCATTTCTTTTTATGTGTTAGGAGGAAAGTAGGAATCTAAGAAAGAAATACCGGCGGGAAAGAAAATTATTTTACTGTCATACTGAGCTTGTCGAAGTATGACATTACTAATTCAACTTAAAAATAATTGGAATTGCCACCTCAACTTTAACGGGAACACCATCCTGTTTAGCAACTGTAAATTTAGATTGAAGTACAGCATCACCGGCAATTTCATCTAACCCGTAGCCAAGCCCCTGTAATATCTTTGTGCTGTCGACGGTGCCTTCTTCATTTACATATGCAAGCACATATATTTTCCCCTCTATATTATTCTTCTGCGCTTCTTCATTATAGTAGAGCCTGGACGATATTTCCTCAATACCACCGATAGGTTCAGGCATTACTTCAACAACCATAAAGTAAGTTGAGTCGTCTTCTGCACGGGTAGGTATTTCCAGTTGGGAAAATATAGCCGTGTGAAAAGTTAAAGCGAAAAAAAATATAAAATACTTTAACATCTAAACCCCGCTTTAAAATTGTGAGAAAACTTTCAGGCCAATATAGAAAATTATTTTTGAATGAATAAAGAGCGAGAAAAATGATGGTAAACGGACACTGTGTAACATTAATTTATGGCAAACGGGCTTTCCTGGATTTTGATTCTCATTTCTCTATATTTTAGAATGGTTAAAATAATTAAAACAACATAGTATTGCCAAACAAAGCTATTATTAATTAATGGAACCCAAAGAAAAATTTAATCCCAATATTTTAGATGAGCACGCCAAAAAAGTGTTGGCTGAGATTTACAAGCAGTTTCCAGATTGGTTAAACCACATTAAGAACGAGAGTGAGTGGAAAGAAAGATTCACCATTGAATGGCAATCACCTTATCCGAAAAACCCTACAGCGTATGTTTCAACAGCTTGGGGAACTTTTGAAGATCTGGTAGTCGGTTTTTGGGATGGTCATATACATATGATTGATCAATCATATTGTTTTACAATTGAACATTGGGTAAAAAGAGCGAATGAATACCTTGAAATGATAAAATCTGAAAAACTAATCTACTATGAAGATAGAGGATTTAATGGCACCAGTGATTTAAACACTCCGGGTTTTGTTAAAGGAGTTCTGAGTAAAGGTAAATTAAAAAAAGCATACTCCTGGCTGGGCACATATAATTATCCAAAAGAGAAATAAAAATTGAGTAGTTTTTTTATGAAATTAGCCAGGTCCGACCTGTCGGAGACAAAGCGAGCAGACTTGCCCGCCGAAAGGTAGGTTTACCCGCCTGAGGCGGGCTAATAAAGAAAGAAATTTATACTTATTACCCGGTTGCGGTTTTTGAAAAATAAAAGCAAATAAATTAGTAATTTCAAACAATTATTTTTAAATGACTTCAATTCTGGTTAACAATGAAAATCAAAAACTGGAAAATAATAATCGTTATGCTTTTTATGTTTTTACTTTCTAACATCAGCATATCACAGAGTTATTTCTATTCATTTGAGAATACATTTTCGGGATGGGACACAACAGGAATTGATTTGCAGTTGGGAGATACAACCATAGCATGGTCGATACATCCCGTTAATGAGCTGGCTATAGATTCCTCTTTTTCAATGAGATATTACTTAGAGAATTATAACGACGCAGGAAAAATATGGATTCAAAGAGCTTTTAATGTTGAACAACATAAAGATTACATGGTAACCATAGACTATAAATTTGCATCAAGAGATTTTGGAATGGCTAATCTGTGGACAATCATTACCGGCGTCCATCTATCACCTCCTACAAATGCACAAGAATTAATGTATCAAGGGCACACCGGTAATGGTTTCGACTTCGATACGGGCTACGTTTGGCTGGATAAAAATTATGAGTTTTTCATTAACTCAGATACAAGCAACGCTCTTTGGATAGTTATTGGTATCTGGGGTAACTGGGAGGCACCAAGAACTTATTATCTAGATAGCTTGTCAATCCGCATTCAGGAAGATAATCCTAATAATTTACCGCATGACGGATTAGTTGAAACTGAATTCTATCTACATCAAAACTATCCGAACCCATTTAATCCAACAACAACTATAGAATACACAATCCCCCGGTCCGTCATTCTGAGCGGAGCGAAGAATCTAATAGCTGTTCAATTAAAAGTATACGATGTAATAGGGAAAGAAGTAGCAACCTTGGTTAATGAAGAAAAATCTGTGGGAAGCTACAAAGTTGAGTTTGACGGCTCAGGCTTAACATCGGGGATTTATTTCTACCAGCTGGATGCCGGCAACTTAAGCCAGGCAAAAAAGCTGCTGCTTCTGAAGTAAAAAAAGCAGAGGTTTGATGTGGTGAACCGAAAGAAGTTATTTACTACGACCAGTACACACCCGATGGAATTAGCAGGCTTGTAAAGAAAGAAATTTATACTTATTACCCGGTGGCGGTTTTTGCTGAAGAAGAATAATTGATTTATGAAAGAAAGATTGGTGGAAAGCATAAAATCTTACCTATCCGGCGTAACGAAGTAAAGACGGATCTGATTTGTTAAGGTTATACTTCTCAGCCGGAGGCTGATGAGCCTCTGGCTCAATACACAAGATTTTAACATTTTCTGCAGTTAAGGAAGTGCCGCCTTTTGGGTAGGGTAGATCGTTATCGAAATATTTTTCTAAAATAGTTAATAATAAAATTGATAAATCAGTTGTAACATTACCGGGAATAGTAATATTATTACCTGTAGAATTATGAATAATGTAGCAAGACAATTACTTTTAGAAATGAACAGAGCGCTGGCCGAAAACTTGAAAGACCAGTTTATATCTTTTCTGGATCATACAGATCAAAAAATTTTTATTGAAACAGCACAAAAAATTGATTGGATTAAAGCAGCGGAAGCATTCCAGATAGAGTTCGGCAAATTGTGGAACAATATGGCAGTACCAAGGATAATGAAAAAACTCGATGAGGTAAAAGATGATTTCGCCAACCTGTTGCTGCTAAACATCAAACAAAAATTATTTTATGATACCCTTGTTTACCTAAAATCATTAGGACTCGGAAAAAGAATTGAAAGATAAAGACATTAGTTCAGGATTGAGATCAGTTTTTTTATTCTGCTATGTATGATCTGTTCAGGGTGTTTGATTATCAATTTACTCTGTCGTCATTAAAAAAGAATAATGATGCAAAATTTATGTTAAGGAAATTAGATGATTTGATGAAAAGGGATCAGACACGGAGAAAAGGTTACGGGTGAAAATAAATCGGTAAATGAATTAAAAGTTTTTCAGATGATAGATAAAGAATTGGATAGAAGAGAAAGAGTTGGTCAAAGATGGAGTATAAGAGCTGCCTGCGATTACTTTGGAAAGAATGAACTGGGTTACGGAGAGGATAATAAAAATCAATCTGATTTGGATCATTTCTATGCCAGGTATCAAATCCATAGACAAAAAAGTGACCCGAAGAAATAAGTCGAACTCCTTTACATATCACTAACAGGTCATAATTAATTTCATTACCGTGAAACCTGTCCTCACGAAAGTGGGGAACGGAAATCTATTCTCCCGTCATTCTTATCCCGCCTTCAAGCTGGAAAAGAATCTTTGGTTTTGTCATTGCGAGTGAAACGAAGCAATCTATTGAGGGTCTCTACGAAAGAAAATCGGCAGGAAAGAAAGAAATTTATACTTATTACCCGGTTGCGGTTTTTTCTGAGGTGGAATGATGCTGAGTAAATATATTTAAAATTTTTTACGGTGGCCTATAGATGAAAATATTAAATGTCAATAATTTCATTGAAATTTCATCAGCAAGGATTTTTCGGGCTGAATGTTCAGATGGGAATCAATGGATTATTCGGTGCAAGAAAAGGGATAAAAACTCAAGACGTTTATTTTCAGAGTATGTTGGGGGATTATTAGCTCAATCACTTGGTATCTTTCATCCACCTGTGAAGCTGGTGGAGATCCCATCAACTATTTTGCAAAGAATTAATAAAGTTGAAAATATATTTGATGAAGGATGCTTGCAAGGTGTAGCCACTTTAAATATTGAAGGGTTGGAGGAAATAAATTTAAATTATGATAAAATAATTCATTTTAGAAATTTCAATCATATTTATGGTTATATAGTATTCATCTTTTGGATTCATTTAAGCGATTATTATAAAAAGGAAAATATTCAAGGTTCACCGAATAATGAAATAGTGTTTTTAGATTTTGATCTGGCATTCTCAAGTAATGAGGAAGAATGGGGAATATTGCCGAATTATGATGATTTAAGAATTGCAATAAATCAGCCGGATTTTCTTGAAGTGTTTACAAATGAATTAGCCCCTTTTGAAGAATGGTTAAATAAGTTAGTAAAATTATCGAAAGATAATGCTTTGAAAAATATTGGT
The DNA here is from genome assembly GCA_963768365.1 of uncultured Ignavibacteriaceae bacterium. Taxonomy (GTDB): domain Bacteria; phylum Bacteroidota; class Ignavibacteria; order Ignavibacteriales; family Ignavibacteriaceae; genus IGN2. The sequence continues at coordinate 18,565 of CAVYHS010000006.1, forward strand.
CCATTACCTGAATGCTGGCAAGTACCAACAAATTATTTTAATGAGGTTATCGATTTCTTGTTTGACAATAGATTGAGATTTATACAAGAATTCAAGAGTAGTATAGAATTAAAGAAAAACCTACAAACTTGAAATAATATTCTCAATTTAAAATTTTATCATTTTACGGATCATTAAAGGAACCAAGTGAGCTTTGCATACCATTCACTCAAAATCTTCTTAAAAAAGGATAATTCATTATTTGAGTTGTGAGTTATTTAGCTTCACTCCTTCTTCTTCTCAAGATTCAATAAAAATTGTTTCCTCCACATTCCGCCGCCGTAACGAACAAACTCCCCGTTTTTAAATTAATTTTAGCATTGGAAATAATAATTGATAAAAAACGTTTAACTAAAGTTATAATTTTGTGACACCTCAGTAACCTCCCGTTCTTATGTTTCAGCATCACATTAATTATCAGGAGTTTCTAATGAAACATATCTTTTTGATCTTTTCTTTTCTTGCTATGGGCTTTTTCGTTACTGGTTGTAATGAAGAGCCGGAAAGCCTTTCAACCAATCCCGAAGGGCTTGACAAAAAAGCGTCTTTTACTGCAGAATATGAAGTTACTTTAGAGAACTTAAGTCCTGCAGGAAGCCAGCCACTCTCACCACCCGTCCTGGCAGTACATACTCCATCATTCAGAATATTTCATCTGGGCGGATATGCCAGTGCTGAATTAGCACAGGTGGCACAGGATGCTTTCAGTGGTCCTCTGGTTAGTTTCTTAAACAGTTCACCACAGGTTTCAGAAGTTGTCGTCGGTGGTGGTGCAATTCCACCGGGATTATCAGATACATATAATATTTCTGCCGAAGGAAATTATGTAAAGCTATCGTTGGTTACGATGCTTGTAAATACAAATGATGGATTTACCGGTACGGATAAGCTTCAGTTGCCGCAAACAGGAACCAAAACATATTATCTCCGGACTTATGATGCAGGTTCTGAGGAGAATACTGAATTGACGGCACACATACCGGGGCCTTGCTGTGGCAATCCTTTTGAAGGGAATTCCACTAATGAAAAAATCCGCTTTCATCCGGGTATATCAGGAACCGGTGATCTTGCCCCAGAGGTTTATGGATGGGATGAACCTGTTGCTAAACTTACTATTACCAGAGTTAACTAACCATTAATTAATAATGCCTCCCCTTAAACGGGAGGCATTGTTTATCTATTAAATTTATTGCTTTAACAATACAATTCACTTCAGCATAATCATCTCCTTAGTTTCAGCAAAAGAGCCTGCTTGTAATCTGTAGAAATAAATCCCGTTTGTTAACCCTTGCCTTCCAGCAGGCAGATCTTCTTTTCATAAAAACACACACTGCCTGCCGGTAAGCCCATTGTCTGCATCTTTAAGAAAGTTTCCCGGGTCTTGGCCTGCGGTTCCTCTTAATACTGTGCTCTTTTTCCTTACTCCCGGTGCAGTATCAAACCCGCTTATCCTTGTTTTTTTGTAGTGTTTTATATCACAATTTTTTCTCGGTCAATTTTATTTGCCATTAATTTCCGCCGGTTACATTATTAATCCCCCTGTCAATTTTTTAGTGCGCTGTGTGTGTATTAAAACTATTTTTATAGCGGTGTTAGAACAGCTATAAACTTTTAAAAAGGAGTGTGCAATGAAAACATTACTTATTGTGCTCTTTGCACTTATTGCAGTGCAAACTCTGTCGGCACAGGTAACGGAATTCCCGGTTGAAAAAAAATCGGCGATTGTGGATAACCTTACAACTGCAATTGTTTCAGAGAATACAGGGCTGCATACAAGCGGTGCGTTCGTCTTGTCAGAACTGATAATTGAATCCTACCTGGAAAGCAGCGATGCATCAAAAGCAATGATTCCTTTATTAAAGCTTTTGAAGAACGGAAAAACCGATGGAGAAAGAATAGCAGCCGCAGTTGCATTATATCATCTTGGAAATGCTATCGGGATATATCAGCTAAGAGGAGTCGCCGTTTTTGATGATAATGAAAAAGTGGCAACTGCATGTAAAAATTTATACTACACTTATCATAAACTTCAAGGTACAGAATATTTAGTAAACTTCTGATCAGGAGAATAAAATGGGGTATTATCTGTAAAGGCAGGATAAAATTATTTTAGCCTGCCTTTTCTCTTTTCCGGTTATTAATAACCTGTTCACCTTCAGAAAATCTGGGCCGCCTTCGTCAATAGCTTCAGCCTTCATTTCACCCGACAAGCCGGGAGGATATAGTTATTGTAATTCCTATCTCGTCACGGCATCGGCCGGGACGGCCCGGGAGAGAGATTCTTCGTTTCACTCAGAATGACAATCACGCTGAATGTTACAGCTAGTCCCACTTTAGCGAAGATCTTGTCTTTTTAATGGCAATCAAAATCGGATTTAAAGATAGATCATATAAAAATCTTATTACTCTGCTTTATTTGCTGAAGAGTTCTTTTTAGACCCCTGCCAATAAAGATTGTCAGGTTATTTTCGTAAGGCATTGCATATTTTGTTGTGTGCACTCCTGCCGGTTCAACCTGCTGAAGTGACTGAAGATGGTCTTCGATACTACCACCGATGATAATAACCGTTGTTGCATTTGTATTCTCTGGCCACCAGTACCAATAATTGTTATGCAGACATATAACATTTGGCAGATTATACTTCTTACTGAAGTACTCCAGAGCACCCGCCTCACCGTAATTATTGCAATAGATAACAGTGCGCTTCTTTTCTTCATCGGGAAGAGACTGATATATTTTGGAGACGTCTTTTGCCATATCTTCCCAACCGAACATATCAGCATAAAACTGAGGTAGACCTGCGAGTTCCTTTCCTTCACTATTTGATGCTCCCAGTGTAAAGAAAGATTGATAGTCAATGAAAGTCTGAACCGGAAGCAGAGGACGTGCAAGGGGAGACAGGATGAATGCGAGCACTATAACAGGTACAGCAAGTGCATATTTCAAATTCCTTTTCCTTGCATTCCATTTCATTATCATAACAGCACCTCCTGCAAACAGGATCTGAAATGCAGGAGCAATGTATTCTGCTTTGCTATGCCAGTTGATGAAAAGAATTACAAAAGTAACCAGCCAGATATAACCAAGTGGACGAACTATTCGTGTGCCCTTGTTAAAGAAGTAATACATTAGTCCAGGAACCCAGATTAAAACAGAAAGTGGATTAAGAATCAAAAACATATCGACCACAAATGATACAGGTGTTAGTCCGCCATATTTTCTGGTAGCGGCATTTCTCATGAATTCTAGATGAGCTAAATCGTGAGTTAAATTCCAGATGATATACGGCGAGAAAATGAGCAAAGCTATCCCTGCTGCAATATACGGCTGTTTTGTTTTCAGCTCCTCTCTTAGTGGAGTAAACACTGTGCCAATAAAGACTCCTGCACCTAACCATAGCATGCTTGTTTTGTTAAGCAACCCGAGTCCGATTACAATACCGAGCGCATACCACAGATTGCTGTTTGAAGATTCACAAATCATAAGGAAAATATAAGCGGCCAGTATCCAGAAAAAGAAATCGAACACGTTCATTGAATAGATGGTGGTCATTCCGAGGAAAATCGGGGATATCATAAAAGTAACCATCGCAATAATTACGGCACTTTTACCGCCGCCGAGTCTTAATGTAAAAAGTCCAAGGAAAAAAATTGTTGCGGAACTAACAAATGCAGGAAGTAATCTTATAACAAAAAGGGAATCACCAAGAAAAAACTTCCAGACAGCAAGCACCCAGATAGAAAGGGGCGGCTGATCAACATATCCAAAAGCAGGTCTGTTTGCGCAGGCAAGGTAGTAAAGCTCGTCCCGGAAAATACCATAAGATGTAAAGTAAAGCGTAGCAATATATATGAGAAGGTTAAGGATGGAAATTGACAGAATGATATTTAGATATCTTTTCGTTCTTTTTAGCGACCGGATCTTCGGTAAAAGTTTTTCTCAATTGTAATCTCCCTAAGAATTTATATTCCTTATAACGACTAAATGTAATTTAATAATCTTCTAAGAAGTTTATAGAAAATTGTGCAAAATATTTTTGTGGAGATTTGATTTTTTCAGAGAATCAGAGGGCGTCATAGTTTGATCGCTGCGTCACTGGTGACGATTGGATAATTATTGTATTTCTTCGCTTCACTGAAGCAACTATCATCCTGCAACCTGATTATTTGAGTTGCGGGTTATTTAGCCTCAGTTAGTCTTCTTTTCAAGATTCAATAAAAATTGTTTCCTCCACATTCCGCCGCCGTAACCAACAAGCTCGCCGTTTTTACCAATCACCCTGTGGCAGGGAATTATAATTGCAATGCGGTTATCGCCGTTTGCTCTTGCAACCGCTCTCACGGCTTTCGGATTTTTCAAAGCTGCTGCCTGCTGCTGGTAGGAACGTGTTGTTCCGTAAGGAATTTTACCAAGCTCCTTCCATACTTTTAACTGGAACTCTGTGCCGGGCAGTGACAGAGGCAGGTTAAAAATTTTCCTCTTTCCGTCAAAGTATGCCTTAAGCTGGTTGTTCAGTTCGTCAAAGTATTTGCTCTGCCCCGGGACAAATTCAGAATTTAAATATTTTTTTAATCTTTTTATCTGTGTTTCAATCATTCTCCTGTCTACAAATTCCAGCAGGCAGATTCCATCTTCAACAGCACCGGCAAGCATTGGTCCAAGCGGAGTTAAAATTCTTGTAACGGTAACTATCTTTTTATTCTTACTTTTTGAAGGTGCGAAACCGGTAGTTTTCTTAAAAGATTCCGCAAAGCCGCTCAAAGATCCGTAACCAAGATCATAAGCAGATTCGGTAACCTTGTCGCCGTGTTTTATCCTTCCGAAAGCGGTGTTAATTCTTTGCAGCCTTAGATAGGATTGAAATGTCATCCCGTGATGTTTCTTAAACCATCGTCTTATACGTGCCGGATCGATATTTCTTTTTCTTAGATCGGTATCTTTTAATTTTAATCCGCCCGGTGCAGACTGATTTTCTTCAATTTCTTTCATCAGGTTATTTAGCCATGATGGTGTTTCTCCTTTCTGCTGCATCGGGTGACAGACTTTGCAGGGGCGGTAGCCATATTGCATTGCTTCTTTAACAGTCGGGAAAAAATCTACATTTTCTTTTTTTGGTTTTCTTGCCGTACAGGTCGGTCTACAGAATACACCGGTTGTTTTAACACCAACGAAAAATATCCCTTCAAAGCTGCTGTCTTTATTCAGCAGTGCATTATACATTGTATTTCTATTTGGAAGTGCCAGGTTGTTCATTTTCAATTACCTTATTTGTTAAGACAAACATATAAAGTGACTATTCCCCCTGCAACCGTAAATTTGACAGGCATTTTTTTTTGTGGAAATAAAAAAGCCGTGATAGAATTATCACGGCTGTAAAAAGAATTTAAATACCCAGGATTATTGAGAACAAATTCCTTTTAGAATTTACCGCCTTTTAATCCACCCAGCATATCCATTCCCTTTTTCAGCATATCGCCTTCAGGAATTTTTCCGTCAGGAGTTAATTTATTAACAGCTTCCGGAAGTAAGGTTGTTAATTGACCGGTCACAGCATTTGTATCCAACCCGGTTTTTTCTGCTATATTTTTAATTGTATCGGGACCAAGCACTTTGCTAATTTGATCAGCAGAAATCGGGAGTTTTTCCCCGGTGCCAACCCATGATGACACAACATCACCAAGACCATTAGAAGTAAACTTCTGAACTAACCCGCTTAGTCCGCCGCTTTGTTCACTGATTAAACTAATAATGATTGGCATAATTTCTTTTCCCGCAACACCCCCAACAGCTGATTTCACTGTTTTTAATACATCCATTTTTGCATCCTTCTTTAATATTGATAAAATAGTTATTTGTATTTAGTTAAAACAGTGTTCACTTACAAGTCACTTATGGCTAAACGTTTAATCACCTCAACTAATTTATCAATCTGCTGTGGCGGATTATTTTGTGAGATCCTTCGTCAAAGTTTATCCTGAATTTATCGAAGGGCTCAGGATGATATCACGGCATCAGCCGTGGCGGCTCAGGAGAAAGATTGCTTTCCACCAGAGGCCATCGTGTACAATATTCCATTAACGTTTGTAAAATCAATCTTCCTGCTAAAACAAATTTATAAACTTGCAACTACGGTTTTATTAGTATACCTTAAGTTTGTCCTGCAGAAGAAAATTAAGATCATAGTGAGCTTCTCGCAAAAGACCTCATCATCAAATCCTAACTTTTTATACAGTGTCTTTCAAACCGGTACAGATTAATTCATTATCTGCAACCGGGTTATCAATATCAAATTTACAAGGAGAATAAAATGAATATCTATGTCGGCAACTTAGACCAGAATGTACAGGAAGCAGACCTGACCAATCTCTTTTCCCAGCACGGGAAAGTACACAGTGTTAAGATTATCCAGGATATGTTTACCAAGATATCTAAGGGATTCGGTTTTGTTGAAATGCTCGTAAGAGAAGAGGCCCAAAAGGCACTTAATGTGCTAAACAGTTTCGAGCTTAAGGGAAAAAAAATCGTTGTAAGCGAAGCCAGACCGAGGAAGCCAAGAATGAACAACGAAATAGGATATTAGACCTTCATAACCGGAAGGATAATGGTAAAGCTGCAGATTGAAAAGGGCCAAATTCGTTTTTTATAGATCTACTAATTAGCAATGTGTGTTCCTCAACATCAGGAATCCATTTAAGTGGCTAGTATAAATTAAAACATAATCTTTTCGATTTGCTGTTTTTCCGAACAATACGCTGTGGATTCTGCGGCAAGTCTTTAATCTTTTTTAAGCCACCTCGGTTAATCAGAATAATTTTCCTCTCATCAAAAATTTCCAGCTTATTATACTGAATGGTGTTAATATTGTAATATTTTAACAGAAAATTATAAGGATTCTAATGAAACGAATATCATCTTTTATAACATTACTTTATTTAATCATCGGCAGCATAGCTTTATCTGCGCAATCGGATTCCCCAGAGGTAATATATGAAGTTAATGTTTTAAATTACCAGGATGATCTTTTCCACGTTACCGTTTATACGGAAGGTTTGAGCGAAGAAAACAATATTTACAATTTGCCTTCAACAGTGCCCGGAACATATTCATTACTTAATTTCGGACGGTTTGTTAAGTCATTCGCTGCTTATGATGATAATGGAAATGAATTAGCAGTTGAGCGTATTTCTACAAACCGCTGGCAAATTTCGGATGTTGACAGACTCTCAAAAATTAAATACGATATAGAAGATACATTTGATGCTGAGATAACCGATCACAGAGTTATACCCATGGGAGGTACAGGAATAAATGAAGATTTCATAGTGTTGAACACTTTTGCCGTTATTGGTTATTTTGAAGAGTTGCAGTCGCTTCTGGTTAAAATGAAACTCGACTACAACACGGATTGGATTGTTGGTACTTCACTGCAGCTTGATGATGACGGATACTACATAGCAGATAGTTATGATTACTTTGTTGATTCCCCGATACTAATGGGTAACCTTACCACAGCAACAACAAAAGTAAATGATATTGAAGTTGGAGTTTATGTTTACTCTCCCGATAATTCAAGGAATGCAGATGAAATTCTGGGATTGGCAGATACTTTGCTCCAGGCAATGGGAGAATATATTGGTTATTCACCTGTGACGCATTACAATTACCTGATATGTTTTTTAGATGAGCAGTCATTTATGAATATGGGATTTCAGGGTGCAGGAGCGTTGGAACATTCATATAGTTCTTTATTTGTTTACCCGGGTTTTGGAAGATTCGGATCTGGGATACAGGATAATATGGCTCACGAATTTCTCCATATTCTTACTCCGTTAAATCTACACAGCAACATTATTGAACCATTTAATTTTGAAACTCCGACGGCATCAGAACATTTGTGGCTGTACGAAGGAGTAACAGAATGGGGATCTGATATAAGCCAGTTGCGCGGCGGATTAATCACTACTGATCAATACTTAAAAAGATTATCGAATAAAATTACTGCAAGCGATCGCTTCAGGCAGGATTTAAGTCTAACTGATTTGAGCCTGGATGTTTATTCGGATGTCATCACAATGGAGTTTTTAAATTTTTATGAAAAGGGTGCCGTTACTGCAGCTATGCTGGATATCAGACTTTTAGAGCTCTCAAATGGAACACGCGGACTAAGGGATGTCTTCCTTGATCTGGTTGAACAATATGGAAAGAACAAACCGTTCCCGGAAGATGATTTTTTTGAAATCTTTGTCCAAAACACCTATCCTGAAATTGAAGAGTTTATTAATGATTACATAAAGGGTACAGAATCTCTACCCTACCAGGAATATATGACAAAACTCGGTTTCAATTATATAGCTGAGAGGCCTTCGGAGGATTCCCGCCCTTCACTAGGTATTCAAATGGGTATGAACGAGCAGCAACAACTGACAATACTTGGTTTTGATGAAAACATTGGAAATACCGGGTTAAAGGTTGGCGATGTGCCTTTAAAAATGATGGACATTGATGTAAAGATGGAAAATGTTCGTGAAATATTTGGAGAACTAAATTCAATGAAAGTTGGGGAAACTGCAACTATAATTGTGCAAAGAGGTGATGAGGAAATAGAAGTAAGTGTTATGCTTCATCAAAGGATGGATAGAAACATATTTGAAAGTATGGAAACGATGACAGCACATCAGAAGAAATTACGAGATGCATGGTTAAAAAATATTTGATTCTTATTTCATAAGAGAAAGATGAAATCTCAAATAAAAATCTCACCGTATTGCTATTTATCCAAACAACAAGTTGTGGATTCTTTGGCAAGTCTTTCATCTTTTTCGCGGTAGTCAAAACCGGATTTTCTTCACCCGTCACGGCCAGATAAATTCTTAATTTTCAACATTCAGTTGTGAAACGAATTGTGCCCACTTATCATTGAATTCCCGAAGCCATTATTTTGTTAAAGGTTTCATTAAACGATTCCCCCATTTGAATTTCCCTTAATAACGATTTGAACCTTAATGAGTCCGACTCAATTAAATATGTAACAAACATTTTTGCCTGCTTATGAAACATCGGTCCGGAAAGACCATTTAATGCGCTATTGAATGAACCGAAAATTTCACCTTCTTCTTCGGGTATAAAATGCTTCCCGTTTAATATGAAATTGATTGCATCACTTTCTTCAATTCCTTCACCTCCGCTTCCAGCCACATAATCAGCAAAACCCTCACCAAACCAGGTGGGATGTTTTCTTCCTTCAAAAAATCCCAATCTTTGCCGGAAGTGAAGATGTGATAATTCGTGCATTAGAGTTTCTTTATGTGTGTCTATTCCTATAAAATTGAAAGCGCTTGGTGCAATTAAAACATCCCCCAGCAAAGCCGTTCCTCGAATCGGGTATGGGGAAGCAGCAGTATTTGCAGTAAATTCATTGAAACTTTTCTGTGTGTTGCAAACATATATTTTGAATGAATTCTTCAAATGGTAACCCGTGAACTTGTTCAACTCTTTCAATTGCTCTGGGTAGATAATGGGCAATACTATCAGCATATTCTTCTGCACCGGGTTCATAAAGAACCTTATCATTTTTCAAATGCTTACTAAAATGAGATTTGGATTTTAAAAGTGCAGTTGAGTACGGACTGAGAAAAAATGCAATAAGCAGTAAGAGAATTATTGAAAAAGTTAAAATGAGTACCACTTTACACTTTTTTGTTTTCATAAACGTTTTTCTAAATAAATAGTCTCTATCTTGTTTCACGATACTTCATTGCTTCCTGCCGATGGAAATGAGTTTCACTAAATTACTTACTTTTCTGTATTCGTTATCAGTAAATCCTTATTTAATAAGTTAATTTTCTGCTCATTTTTGCTCAATTCACCACAATTAAAAAATAATTTAAAACCCGTTATCACTTTTACTCTTCTTTACTGCGTTTAATAATAGAGGCACAAATAATTATTAATCACTTAAAGGAGCAAAAAAATGAAAAACTTACTAAAACTTGTATTTGCAACAATTCTTGCAGCAGTTTTATTCACAGCGTGCAGCAATGAAGATAATCCTCTTGGATCCAACAGATCCGGGAAATGGCGGAGGAGATCCGGATCCGATTGTAATAAAAACTCCGAGATATATGAGAATTGAAAGCATAAAGGTTACAGGATTTCCAAAAAACAAATCAAACGGCGACACCTGGGATTGGAACCCGGTTTCATCCAACGAACGTAAACCTGATATTCATGCAGTTTTACAAAGAAGCGGAAATTATTTACCGGTATACTGGTCTGATCAAAGAAAAAATGCTAGTTACACAAGCACTTATGTTTTTACAAAACCAGCTTCATCAAATGATGGGAGCCTTCCTTTTGCTGTTCCTTATGGGCAGACTTATAAGGTACATCTTGTGGATGATGACTTCGGTGGGAATGACCAGATGGGTTACGTTACCGTTAAACCTTCATCAATTTACGCAAAGGATAATGCAACCAATTTTGATAAATCACTTTCAAGGAATGGTGTAAAGATTAAAGTAAAAGGTGCGTGGATATATTAAAAAGTTCCTAGTATTATTTTTCAAAGCCAAACTTACGGATTAATTGTTTAAAATAAAAAACCGGCTTCAGATGAAGCCGGTTCATTTTGGTTGAGTTTAATTCAGAAAAGACTATTAGAATTGTGTATTATTAAATAATCCGTACATACGTATCTGAGTTATCTCATCTTTCATAAATTTTGGTAATGTTATTTTACCTGCCGTTGGGTTTGCAATATATGTCAGCACATGATTCTGCCTACTTTTATCTGCAAATGTAAATTCTATAAAAGTATCGCTTAAATTTGGATTCCAGTCCTTAGAGAAAATCAGAATTTGGTTATTACTTACAGTCCATTCATTTACAGTCAGTTCTTCAAATGAAGTTAAATAATTATACGGAGGACTAATACCTTGCCAATGATTTCCTGGCACATACACATAAACCTTAACACCGGTTAGGCTTCTTTCATGAACGCCGTTAAGCTGAATAATATTGGAATTTGGTTTACCTACAAAAATCATTTTATTACTTAATGCTAATCCAATATTCTTATATTCAAGTACTACGTACATGTGCAAGAAAAATTTTGGAAATAGGTCCGGCGAAATGACTATATCAACAGTCCCGGGTGTCTTTGTACTAGCGAAATACTGTACGGGAATAAATTCAAGACACTGTAAATATTGATATGCACCCTCAGTAATCTGATTACCGGACGATACCTTTTGAAATTCAGGTGCAATTGGTGAAGATTCCTGTTCGAAATCCGAACAACTAACCAAGAACAGGACTGATGTGAGCAATAGAGCTGTGATGATCCGCTTCATATGTTCTCCCTTATATTTATTGAAGGATGATGCCTTATAAAAAGGCTTGTTAATTAGCAATGGTCTACAAGTTTTCAATTCTTATACCACCAAATTATTGACGAAACTTATGGCGTAATTTTAAAAACACTACTGACGGGAATGTCGTGTTAAACGTAATGAGTTAAAAAAGATTATTGCAGTTGAAATCATTTTGATGCAATATTATTTGAAATTAATTCGAAATAGAAAAAGGTGTGTAATATTTACTCGTATATCAAATCATTTTTTCACAATATTTTAAAATAACTTTTGAGCAATTCATATTTCGTCATTCCTGACGCAGCATAAAAAATTCTGCTGGAAAAGATTTACGCTCAGGCTATTAGCAACTAAGGACTTCATACATTCCTATATTAAAAAATACAGGGCTATTTATATAATAAAAAAGTTGAAGTTGCTTAATTGCTAGTATCAGAATAGGTTTTTAAATATTGAAGTTCTGAAAATTACAGTAACTTTTTAGAGGATACCACACCCGCTCGGTTTTTGTGGAGCTGCACCTTGATTTTGTACTTTTATCGCGTCACGGCACGGCCGTGACAGCCAGGAAAAAATTTACAACTACTGACTAAAGTCAGGATCGCAAAGACGAGTGAAGATATGTTACAGTTACTCAATTCTAAACGGAATTAATCCCCCGTCGGTATTATCCCCTTGTTTTCTAACATCAACATAACTGTTTTTTGCGGCGCTCTTGTTCTGTGTATTACATTTTTAGTTACAGTAACACCCTGCCCGGGATTTAATTCAATTGTTCTGTCTTCTAAATCGACTAAGAGTTTTCCTTCAAGAACAAAAAAGAATTCATCGTCATTCTCGTGCTTGTGCCAATGATATTCACCTTCAACAATTCCAACTCTGACAACGCTGCTGTTTACTTCCGTTAAGGTCTGGTTATACCATTTGTCTTTTATTTCCTTTATCAATTGAGGAATATCAATCAGTTCAAAGTGTTTGTATTTGATATCGAGCCTTGTGGTGTAATTGTATTTGTCTGGCATTGTGAACTCCTGAATAATAAAACTGTTCAATTACCTATACTAAATTAGAAAAATAAGATTGGTTTCAGCCAGAGGCCTCCAGCTTCGCCACGAGGCGAGCGGATAGGCTGTCGCCTTCGACAGATCGTAATGACATCCTTCGACAGGCCCAGGATGAAATAGAAAATGCGAAAAGTGTTATCAGATATTTGCCGCTTCACGCTTTTTTAACCACTTCTGGTTAATTATAAAAACTATTCCTGTTAAAGCATACAGCATCCCGGATGCTACGCTGGCAATTGTGATATTAACGTTCATAAACACAAGCACAAAAGCAATTGAGATCAAAGGCACAAAACATAAATGCGTAAATAATCTTTTGTAGTAATGTGTAAGGTTTGTTTCATAATTGTTTAGTTGAAGTTCATCTTTCATTTTAAGTGCGTGGCTATAAAAACGGGAAAACACAAATAAAATCCCCAGAGCAGCAATACCGTAATAAACCATGAGCCAAGGTACCTGCACACCTTCAATCATGGTAACAAAAACATTTTCTCCGCTAAAGAAAATAAAACCGGCAAATCTTATAAGGAATAATGAAAGAAATTTTAACGGGAAGATAAAAATCAATACAATAAAAAGCAGGACTGTGTTCCACTTAAGAATTGCTTTATCATCCAGACCGTAATGCTTGAAATATATTCTGTGTTGATGCCAGATAATAAAAAGAGGAATTATTGTAACAGCAAATGCGAATAATTCATCTGTTAAGTCAAGAATTTGAGTGAATGTTTTTGGAACTTCAAGCGAGATCATAAGCAAGGTGATTGAAAATGCAAACACTGCATCGCTGAAATTCTCAAGTCTTGAAGGATTTTCACCCCTAATAGTAAATTGATTCTGCATAAATAAAATTAATTTGTTTGTAACGTGATTAATATAATTGTTTTATTTGCTCAAAAACTCTCTGATAAGAGCAATAGTAGCTACAGGTTCTTCCACTTGCGGATTATGACCACTACGTTCAAACATAACAAACTCAGCCTGTGGACAATACATTTTAAATTGAACCATCATCCACGGAACTGCTACTCGGTCATATCGTCCTCCGTAAATAAGTGTGGGCATTTCTAAATTTTTTAATTGTTTTCTGAAATCGAAAGTCCCGATATCGCTTGTAAGTTCAAAGTCTCCGTCTCTGCCAACCATCTGGTAATAGAGATTTCGATTCGTTTTATATGGATAAGGCTTTCTTCCACTGGGTTTAAAATTCTCGGGATTGTAACCATATAAAAAACCATACGGTACGCGGTCATAAATTTCATAGTGTATAGGATCGCTTGAAACAGAACCCTGCTCTCTAACACTCATCAGTTCTTCCCATACTTCAGGATAATTTGTTTTTATTTCGTGATTGGAATTATCGCAGTTTTCCTGCCACATAAGGTAGCTATGAAAAGAATTTGCCAATATCAAATGCGAAACATTTTCAGGATATTTAATTGCGTACCCCTGTGCAACTACTCCTCCATAAGAATGTCCTAAAATATTAATTTTAGAAAAACCCATTGTTTTGCGTAAACCTTCCAAGTCTTCAATATCCCTTTGCAAGGAATACTCAGTAACATTTTTAGCTGTATCGGATTTGCCCCTTCCAAAAGCATCATAATAGACTAATGTATTAGTTGTTGAAAGTGAGTCGAATCTTCTCAAGCCGTAGTGTGTGCCGCCCGGACCACCTGCAATAAAAAATAAAGGTACGCCTTCTCCAAAACTAACTGTCCAGAGTTTTGCACCATTTACTTCATAATATTCTCCATCTGTTTCACTATCCGGAAAAGTCTGACCGAAAATTGTTGAACATAATATTAATATAAAAAGAATGTTTAAGTGGATTTTCATGTGTCGCCTTAAATTTTTTAATGCCGAGGTTCAGATAAAAATTTCTTATCGATGGTAAATTAAAAAAAATATTTGTTGAATATTATTGGGATGTCACTACTTATCGAGATTTATCGGGAGTTGTACTGCGTCTGAGAACTTTCATTCTGGACTCGATCCGGAATCTCCTGCAATTATGTTAGAAAAGCAGATATTAAATAAATATCTTGTCCCTTTCCTTCACTCAAGCAACTATCAACCTGTAAGTGTATTAGTTTGAGTTGTGAGTTATTAGGTGTAACTTAGCACAGTTGATTTTTAAAATAGGCCTTCGCTCACACATTTCTGATCGCACCTTTTTACAAATCTTAATTTATTAACCCGCGGTAAAAACATTTCTGTTCTAATTAGTCCGGAAAAGAGTTTTTTACGGCAAATTAAACAGAAAGTTATATGTCATTCGAAAAACTGAATCTTATAAAACCGTTGCAAACGGCTTTATCACACGAAGGTTATACAATACCTACACCAATCCAATTACAGGCAATCCCAGTAATTCTTGAAAGAAAGGACCTGATCGGCTGTGCACAAACAGGTACAGGCAAAACCGCAGCGTTTGCTGTTCCCATTTTGCAAATTCTTAGTGCGGAAAGAGAATCCCACAAATCAAAAAGAATAATTAAATCTTTAATTCTAACTCCAACAAGAGAGCTTGCTGTTCAGATAGGTGAAAGCTTTAACGTTTACGGAAAGCATACCGGTTTGAAGAATGCAGTTGTGTTCGGCGGAGTTTCTCAAAGATCACAAACGATGAAGCTTAGAGAAGGAGTAGATATTCTTATCGCCACCCCGGGAAGACTTCTTGACCTTATCAATCAGAAATACATACGCCTTAACAGCATAAAAATATTTGTACTTGATGAAGCTGACCGTATGCTGGATATGGGTTTCATAAACGATGTTAAAAAGATAATTGAAAAACTGCCGACACAAAGACAAACTTTGTTATTCTCTGCAACTATGCCTTCGGAAATTACAAGGCTGGCAAATTCAATTTTGACCAGTCCGGTAAAGATTGAAGTTTCGCCTGAGCAAAAAACAGTTGTAGCCGTTAAGCAGGGGGTTTACTTTGTTACCAAGCCGGATAAAAAGAAACTGCTGGTACATCTTCTGAAAAATGAAAACATCGAGTCAGCACTTGTATTTACACGAACAAAACGCAGTGCGGATGTTGTGACAAGAGTTTTAAATGATGCAAAAATCCACGCGGATTCAATTCACGGCAACAAATCACAGCAGGCAAGACAGCGTGCATTGAATAATTTCAAATTGAACAGGACAAGAGTCCTGGTTGCAACCGATATAGCAGCACGTGGAATTGATATTGAGAAATTATCTCATGTATTTAATTATGATATTCCTGAATTCTCTGAGGCTTATATTCACCGAATTGGCAGAACAGCACGAGCCGGTCTGGGAGGGACGGCTCTTTCATTTTGCGATCCCGATGAGCTGACTTACCTGAGTGCTATCAATAGGTTGATTAAGCAGCCCATTTCAGTAATCACTGATCATCCTTATAAAATGCTGGATATTAAAGAAGGTGAGAATCCGGCTGTTCAAAATAAGTTTGACAGAAGAGGATCTTTTGGATTTGGAAAAAGTTCGAGAAACCGTTCAGGAAGAAGCTTTCGCAAATTTAAAGCAAAAAGTTAACTACACTCAGATGTCACGGTCCAACCGTGACATCTTCTGGGAGTGATGCTGAATTTATTTCAGCATCTATAATTTTATTTAATTAGTCCCTGCCGATTTTTTTCATCTTGCTTTGCTCTTTTAGCTGCTTTCTTTTCTGCCTTTGATTTTTGAGGTTTTTTCTTATCAGACTTTTTAGTGATCAGTCCTTTGCTCATTTTATTTTTTCCTTTTGATTAGAAATGACTTCCTGTATTATAGTATTAATTATTGTCATTTCTTATTCTTTATTTTGTTCCAGCCATTCAAGCATCTTCTTAATACTGCCGGTAGCTAAGGCAATGCATGTATCTGCTGCACCATAATATATATTGATAGTATCGCTGTCCGAACCGATAGTATGTCCACAGGGAAATACTACATTCCCAACATCACCATGTTTCTCATAAGGTTCCACCGGTGAAAAGATCCATTCGCTGCCTCGCTTAAGACAAAGTTCAGGTTTTTTCAAATCAAACAATGCTAAGACCTAACCTGTAAATGCATCCGCTGCAAGATTGCTTCACCCCATGGTAAATAACCAGCCAGCCTTCCGGTGTTTCTATTGGCGGAGGTGAAAGACCGATTTTATTCGCATCCCACCAAGCGCCTTTACGGGCATTCAACATTAAAATGTGTTTACCCCAATTTTTTAAATCTGGTGAATAGGAAATCCACATATGTGCTCTCGCTGCACTAACAGGACGATGAATCATAGCCCAGTTACCATCAATTCGTTTTGGTAAAAGAGCTGCATCTTTATCTTCAGGTGGCATTATCACACCATAACGCTCAAAGTTTTTGAAATCTTCTGTGAGTGCCAAAGCAACACCTGGTCCATCGCGAGTAAACGCCGTATATACTATTACATACTTTTTTAATTCCGGTACAAAAGTAATGCGTGGATCTTCGATACCCCACAATTCTTCCGGAAAGTTATTTGGATCAGGTAACATAGTTGGTTGCGGGTCAATCTGCCAGCCATCGATACCATTTGCGGAACGGGCAGCACAGAAGTGAGAAAGTCCTCGTCGATCTTCCACACGACATAGAAGCAATGTTGTTCCATCAGGCATTAATGTAGCACCTGCATTGAATACACTATTAATCGGGTATGGCCAATTATCTGCTGTAAGAATCGGATTAAGTTTATGACGGTGAAAAATTTCCGGATGCTTATTGTTCATTTTACTAATGCCTCTGTAGATAAATGTGTCTGTTCAGATAAACGCAACTCCAACAGTGATTGCAGAAAAGCTAGTGTTGATTCCGCACCTTGATTATTGTTTGCACGGTCAGGATGCAAACCATCCCGACAACCACCGGTTGTGGGATCGTAAATGGGAAGATTTAAATCATTGCGTCCGAGAAACCACTCAAAAGCACGACGGGCTTCTTTGTGCCAGTGTTTGTCTGCTGTAATCCGGTATGCTTCAAGACAGGCTGATACCATTGCTTGTGCCTCAACAGGTTGTTGATCAAATCGAGCTCTCTCTCCACCCTTCTGATAAAAGCCGTTTGATCCAATTGGTACAAAATGACCTGCACTGGAGCGCTGCAGATTGGAAAACCAATTTAGTGATTCCAATCCGGCATTAGTCATTTCTCCATTAGGAATTGATTTTCCGCAAGTAATCAATGCATGTGGTAAAGTAGCGTTACAATATGAAAGTTCTTTTTCGTACCAACGCCACTCATCAGAACGATTATCTTGATATAGTTTTAGAAGCCGTCCTGCCAATTCATCCCGCACATTGCTCGTCCCACGGTCACCTGCAAATTTTTGGGAGTACTCATGTATACCTAAAAGTGCGAAAGCCCAGGCCCGCGGACTTGTAGTTTTAAGGATAGCCGGCATAGATTGCTCGAACAACCAACCAGCCATGCTGTTAAATGCTGGTAAATGAGAATGGCTTAATACAGTTCCCAGTGCTAAAATTGCACGTCCATGACTATCATCCGAACCGGTGTCTTCTAACCAGTTGCGTTGATAGTCCATAAAATTTCGAAATCGTTTAGTCTGAGTGTTGAAAGCAAAACCAAGGAAGGCAAGATAGCGGGAAGCTAATACTAAACTCTCAGAGTTGCCCACTTCATCCAATAGAATACTTACTAAAAGAGCTCTTGCATTGTCATCGGTGGTATAGCCATGAGAATAATTCGGCACTGTAAAAAGTGCGTGTTGAAACATACCCGTGTCGTCAGTCATGTTTTGTAAGTGATCGAGTTTAATCAGTGGCAATTCCCATGGATGTTTATCCAATGCTTTAACACTTAAGTTAGGAGGAATGTAATGCCGTCGCTCCGTCCTTGCACGCTTAAAACTTTCCATATAACGTTGTGCTACTTCAGACCAAATCATGGCTCGTCCAAACTTGTAAGCACGCTTACGCATTGCATGACGCTTGGCTTCGTTTTCCAATAGGCTGATTACCTGCTCAGCCAAAGCTGTAGGATCGCTGAATGGAACCAGCACACCTCTTCCTTCCGAAAGTACCTCTTGCGCATACCAATATGGCGTTGAAATAACTGCTTTACCCGCACCTAAAGTATAAGCCAAAGTTCCGGATGTTATTTGTGCCTCATTGAGGTAAGGTGTAATATAAATGTCTGCTGCACTTATGAACTCAACTAGTTCTTCCAGACTAACAAAACGGTTGTAAAAAATAACATTACTCTCCACACCTTTCTGTTGAGCCAGCCATTGCAAAGAAAGACGGTAAGTTTCTCCTTCCTGTTGAATAACATGAGGATGTGTTGCACCAACAATGATATAAACAACGTCGGGATAACGGACAATAATATTCGGAAGTGCAGATATAACATTTTCAATTCCTTTATTCGAAGACAACAAACCAAAACTTAGTAAAACTATTTTGCCCTCAACTCCAAATAAATCTTTATTAAAACTTGGATCGACAAATGGTACATCTGGTATACCATGTGGAATCAGATCAATTTTTTCTAACGGTACCCGGTAAATTTCTTGTAAAAATTCAGAACCTCGCTCACTCATAACAACCAAACGATCAGATAAAGCTGCAACTTCTTCCAATACCTGCCGCTGTTCAGGATCAGGATTTTTTAGTACTGTGTGCAAAGTTGTAACGATTGGCATTCGTAATCCATGCAATAGTGCTAGGATGTGGCTTCCTGCTTTCCCGCCAAATATTCCATACTCAAATTGAAGGCATACCAAATCGACATTGTTTATGTTTAAAAAATCCGATGCTCTTAAGTAAGAATCTATATCTTTCTCTGTAAGTTCAAACCGAACACGTGTGGGATAAGCATATCCAGCTGCTATATCGTTTACAGGTAGTGCAATGCATGATGTTTCAATGTACTGTACAGCGATGGCTTCACACAAGTCGGTTGTAAATGTGGCAATTCCGCACTGGCGCGGTAAATAATTTCCAATGAAGGCAATCCGGTTAAGTGTTGAATTTTTAATGTTTTGTTCCAAGATTAAATTCGATTTTAATTATTAAATGGTATTCCGTTTTTAAGTTACTACTTTTTTACTTTTGTTTGTTTTTCTGCAACAGTATTCCGTCCAAATCTCCAACTTGTTGAATAGCGTAGGTGATTATCTTCGCTTTGTTCTTAAATCACATATGCAAACTATGAGGAGATCTAAGCAATATCAATCGAGCAAAAGGATGAAAAAGGAACTACTTCTTAAACGGGTTCATGCAGCTTTTACTTTAACAGTAGCTATTAGATATTCTTCTGAAATGAAATCCATAAATTGTAAACAGGATTGCTAAAGAAAATAACTGCGGTTTCCTGAACAGAGACCAGAAAAATAATTTCCAGTAGTATATTCTTTCCTCACCGATAACGCCCAATTTAAAAATTGATCTGAATAATGCAAGTATATAATTAGGATTAAGATGAAATACTTTTTTCTTTTTCGGTTCAAATTCTTTCATAAATCTCATAACACGTTCATAATAATATTTAGGCGAATAGATTTTATCCAGGATTTTCTGGTATCCATTGAGAAGTGCTTTAGAATCCATCTTTGGAATAAAGTTAATTGAAAAGTCAGTATTATTGCCCGTAAAATCTTTGAGCATTCTTCCTTCGTTTTCTAATCTTTTTTGAAGCTTTGTACCTTTCGGTGCGTTCAATAATCCAACCATTGCAGTTACTATTCCGCTTTCTTGTATAAAGTTTATAAGCTTATCAAAGATGGTCGATGGATCATTATCGAACCCGACAATAAATCCTCCCTGCACTTCCAAACCTGCTTGTTGTATTTTCTTAATACTTGCGATCAAATCACGGTTTCTATTTTGAGCTTTGTTACATTCAATTAGGCTTTCATCATTGGGAGTTTCAATTCCTATAAACACAGCTTCAAATCCTGCCTTCACCATCAATTGAATCAGTTGTTCATCGTCGGCAAGATTAATTGAAGCTTCGGTATTCAGGTAGAAAGGATTTTTTCTTTTCTCCATCCATTCTGCAATTGCCGGTAGAATTTCTCTTTTCAGTTTCCCTTTATTACCAATGAAATTATCATCAACGAAAAAAACAGGTCCCCTCCATCCTGTAAAATATAACGCTTCCAGTTCATCAATTACCTGTTCCTTGGTTTTTGTACGGGGAACTCTTCCATAAAGAACTGTTATATCACAGAAGTCGCAGTCATAAGGACAACCGCGTGAGTACTGAAGATTCATTGATGTGTAATTTTTTATCGGGACAATATCCCAGAGAGGCAATGGTGTAGTTGTAATATCAGCCCATTCTTCTGAAGAGTATTTTTGTTTTGGAGTTCCATTTTTCAGGTCATTGAGAAATTGAGGTAGAGTAATTTCGGCTTCATTAAGAACCAAAGTGATCAACGTCTTCGTAGTATTCAGAACTGCTGGTGAATAAAGGTCCGCCTGCAACAATTTTTGTTTCAGCTTCTTTACATCTTTGTATTATCTGATTTGCTGAATCACTCTGGATTGACATCGCGCTGATAAAAACATAATCCGCCCAGATAATATCTTCATCTTTCAGGCTGTCTGCATTCATATCAATTAATTTTTTATTCCAATCTTCCGGAAGCATTGCAGCAACAGTCAGTAATCCTAAAGGTGGAAAGCTTGCTTTCTTCGATACAAATTTAAGAGCGTGCTTAAAACTCCAGAAAGTATCCGGATACATCGGGTAAACTAAAAGTATGTTCATTTTTCCTTTTGATTTAATACGTTATTTATAGTTAACCAATAATTTTCATTATAAGTCATTCTCAGATGATTTCACTCGGAATAGTTTGCAACCATTTTTTCAGTCACATTCATTCTGTTCTGATTATAAAAATCTTCTCCATGCTCGTCAATACAATCAATTTGTTTATTTGTTAGATCAATAACAAAATTGGAGTGTTTATAAAAGTGTATAAACATTGCTGAAAGACTTACACCCCATTCAATTGCTTTTGGATTTTTGAGAAGAACAGTAAAAAACATTTTCCAAAATGACTTCCCGGTTATTCTATTAAAGCCAACACGTCTAAGTATTCTTGAAAATGATCTCAAATTCTTCAAAGTCTTTTTAAAATTATGTTTGTACTTATTGGTTACTTTCAGATTCAGACATGTGTAAATTACCCTTTCATAATAATGTTTGGGTTTGTAAATATAGCTTAGAACGTCAATAAAATCTCTTAGAATATCCTTCCTTGGTCTCAACGTTATAAAGTTTAAACCACTTGAAGCTTGGTCAATTTGTGTTTTATTATCAGTAAAAATCGAGAACTCTTCAAATAATCTTCCTTCCCGCTTCAATCTCCTCGTTAACATCGTGTTTGGCAAAGCATACAATAGCCCGAGCATTGCTGTGCATATTCCAGTATCCTGTATAAATGCATTCATTTTTTTTGCTGTTTGACCATTCTCATTATCAAAGCCTATTATAAACCCCGCATTGACTGCCATACCATATGAACTGATTTTCCTTGTTGCTTCAACAACTGATCTGTTCATATTTATTTTTTTATTTACTTTTTCTAATACATCATCCTCGGAAGTCTCAAGACCAGTAAATACAAGTCGAAAGTCAACATCCCTCATCAATTGCAACAGCTCATCATCATCTGCTAAATTAATTGAAGCTTCGGTTCCATAATAAAAAGGATAATTATTTAGCTTGGACCATTCTTTTATCGCTCGCAAGGTTTCTTTTACCTGCTTCTTGTTCCCGATAAAATTATCATCAACTATATCAATATGACCTCTGTAATTCAGGTCATATAAAGTTTGAATTTCTTTGACCATTTGTTCGGGAGTTTTAGAGCGCGGTTTTCTGCCATACAATTCGACTATATCACAAAATTCACAATTAAAAGGACAACCGCGGGTAAATTGAATATTCAAATGTATGTAATTGTCAAAGTTTATCAGATCAAATCTTGGCACAACCGCCTTGGTCATATCAGCATATTCGGACGTTACATATTCGCCACTCTTACTACCATTCGCCAGGTCATTCAAAAATATTGGGATTGTAACTTCACCCTCTCCCAACACAAGGTAATCAGCCGACTGATACAAATTTGGCTGAGAAGTTGAATCGGGTCCGCCGACCACAACTGGTTTATTTTTTTGGTGAGATAAAGTAATTATATCAAGTATACCAATTTGCTGCGGCAGCATTCCACCTGTAAAAACCAAATCTGCCCACTCGAAATGTTCATTCAGAAGCGGTTCAACATTTGTATCAATTAATTTTATTTCCCATTCTTGTGGCAGCAATGCAGCTACGGTCATTAAACCGAGCGGAGCCGCCAGATATTTTGCACCAACTATTTTACTAACCTCAACAAAGTTCCAAAAACTGTACGGTGAAAATTTTGGATGTATTAACAGACACCTGGTTCTTTTTTGTGATGACTTTATCATTGCCTATAACCAATTATTTCGATTTCTAATTTCTCGTTGCCATATACACAAAATTCATTCTATTACTTTTTAATATAAAATTCTCCGCGAGTATATGCCCGGTGAATTATTGATTTCTTTCGTCCGGTTCTGTTATAACTGTTTGCAGCCATTAAGGATGCAATCATCGCACCTATAAACTGTTTTACCCTTCCGGTAAACTGGAAACCTCTCTTTTTTCTTGCTTCGTTATAACATAATTCGGCTACACTCGTAACCGCAGGCATTCCGTATTCAGTTAAAACCATTGCTTGGATAAATGTTTCTGGTTTCATTACGATATCAAATAGAAATTTTCCTTCGCCACTGGCCAGGCCTGCAAATTGGGGATACGTTGCGGCAAATTCCTTAAATTCTGGAATTTGTATTTCCTTTGAATAAGTCTTCTTTTTCATTCTTGCACCTGTTTATTTATCAATTCCTTTTTTATCAGGTGCAATATATGCAGGTGCTGTTTAAAAAGCACCCTCAAAGATAGTGTTATTCAAAAGAAGTGTGATAAATGAGGACAGGAGATTATAAAATAAATTTTTACAAAAGCTTTACCCTAAATATTCCTTTAGCTTATTACTTCTTTTGGAGGTTCGTAACTTTCTCAAAGCTTTTTCTTTAATTTGTCTTATACGTTCTCTGGTAAGATTAAATTTTTCGCCGATCTCCTCTAAAGTGGCTCTCTGCCCTGTACCAATTCCAAAAGAAAGCTTAATTACTTCTGCTTCTCTTTCATCAAGACTGGAAAGAATACTTGCAACTTCACTTATAAGAGAATCATTCATTAAATTTTTATCCGGAGTTGGATGATCATCATTATGGAGGACATCCATAAGGGTAGTTTTATTCTCATCACCACTGTTGAAAGGTGCATCCATTGAAACCTGGCGACCGGCTATCTGAAGTATGTAGGCAACTTCATCTGAAGAAATTTCAAGAATTTTCGCAAGCTCTTCCGTTGTCGGTTTTCGTTCCAGTTCCTGTTCAAGATCTCGTAAACTTTACCCAGCTGTGTTAAGTTAGAAACCCGGTTAAGTGGAAGACGTACAACTCTTGATTGGTCAGCAATAGCAGACATTATTCCCTGCCGTATCCACCAGACTGCATAAGAAATAAATTTGAATCCTCTTGTTTCATCAAATCGCTGAGCAGCTTTTACCAGCCCAATGTTTCCCTCGTTTATTAAATCACCAAGTGAAAGACCCTGGTTCTGAAACATCTTTGCGACTGAGACTACGAATCTTAAATTAGCTCTTACCAATTTATTCTGGGCTTCAATATCACCATTTTTAATTCTGATGGCTAATTCTACTTCTTCGTCTGAAGTTAGTAGTTCATACTTTCCTATTTCCTGAAAATACTGGTCTAATGATCTGTTTTCACGATTTGTTATTTGTCTTGTTAATTTCAAGTTGAATTGTCTCTGATAGTAAGATTAATGTTAAATAGTTTGTTGAGGAATTTCTAAACGGTAAGTAAAGAAGGCGGCCGTTCAAATTCTACCCGTTGCAATATACCGAAATTAAAAATTGCAAAGAAGCAGGTAATATTCGTATAAGAAAATAAGAATTGATGCCCACTTCATGCACAATTAGGCTTGCAACTTACTGCTAATTAGTCTAATTTACCGGTGTCCTGCAAAATAAAACATAAGATAAGAGAAATATTTCTCGCAGTTCCCGTCTTTTAATCCTAAATTTATTTACAGAGGCAAAAATGCCGGCCGGGTTTTATTCATTCTCTATGGCCGGATAATTACTTATTAAAATTCAATTTAAAGGAGTTCAAAATGAATATATATGTGGGCAATCTGGCTTCTGATGTCAAAGACGAAGAGCTTAAAGATCTTTTTTCGCAGCACGGAAGAGTAGAAAGTGTAAAAATTATACGAGATATGTTCAGTCAGACATCAAAAGGATTCGGATTTGTTGAAATGCCCGGAAAAGCTGAAGCTCAAAAAGCACTAACTGAGCTTAACACGTTTGAGTTTAAGGGAAAGAAACTTATTGTTAATGAAGCTAGACCTCAGCGTGAGCGAGGCGGCGGTGGAAGAAGAAGATAGTCAATTACTGCCCGTTGAAATTTTAAGCTGCAGCATTGTTGCAGCTTTTCATTTTTCGCTTCGAAATGTTGAATTCATAATTTTATATTAATTGTGATAGGAAAGATTGATGAAAATATTTGTTGGAAATTTGTCCCCCGAAGTAAATGAACAAGAACTTATTGCGTTGTTTTCGGAACATGGCAGTGTCGGAAATGTAAAAATCGTTCGTGATGCATCAAACCAAACGTCCAGAGGTTTTGGATTTGTTGATATGGTCAGAAAGGTTGATGGTAAAAAAGCACTTAAAACTTTAAATGATTTTGAACTTAAGGGACAAAAAATGTCTGTCAATGAAGCCAAACAGGGACGTGATAGGAAGAGTGCAGGAAACCAGAAAAGATTTAGCCCCGGCAGAAGAAGATAATAATAAGCTCTCTCAGAATGTTCTATAACAAATATTATTTTTCCTCAAACATATATCCTGCACCACGAATGCTTTTAAAATAAACCGGTTTCGATTGATCCGGTTCAAAATATTTCCGAAGTCGTGCAACAAAAATATCCACAGTACGCGTCTCAACTTCAGGATTGAGGTGCCAAACATTTTCCAGCAGTTCTTTTCTCGAAACAATCTCGCCTTTACGTTCAACAAGATACTTTAATAACATTGCTTCTTGTGGTGTAAGCCTGATTTTTTCATTGCTGTGTAAACAGTTAAGAGTTTTAAAATTAATCTCGTTATTTCCAAACTTATAAACCGGTTGCTTCTGAGAAGTGCTTGTGTACCAGCTCTTTCGTTTAAGCATTCCTTTTATTCTTAGCAAAAGTTCCTGCAAGTGAAACGGCTTGGTCATATAATCATCCGCACCTTTTTCAAGTCCTTTTACTTTGTCACCGGATTCAGTTTTTGCGGTAAGCATCAGTATGGGTATTTGCGGATTAGATTTCCGTACCTTTTCGGCAACTTCAAAACCATTAATGTAGGGAAGCATTATATCAAGAATAATCAAATCAAACTTTTCTTTTTCAAAAAAATTAATTGCTTCCCTGCCGTTCTTAGCCCAGTTTACTATGTATCCTTCTTCAATCAGATTATACTCCAATCCAACTGCAAGAGTCTCTTCATCTTCAACTAATAAAATTCTGCTTCCCTTAAATTCTTCTGTCATTTTCAACTACACCTGACTTTGTTTTTTATTCTTTAATAGTTTCTTCAACTGCCGCTGACTAATTGCTCTATATGCGGGTATCTCAATTTTAAAAGTTGTTCCTTTGCCCACCCCTTCACTTGACACAGCTATTTTTCCACCGTGAGCTTTTATTATTTCTTTCACCCTGTAAAGCCCGAGTCCGGTTCCTTTAACGTTTGGTATTTCTTTATTATAAATCCTGTAAAACTTATTGAATATTTTCTTTTGCTCATTAGCGACAATTCCGATACCGAGATCATTAAAAAGGATTGTAACTTTTTTTGAATTGCAAATTATTGATGTAACAATTTTGGCCTGCTGTTTTGAATATTTGACAGCGTTGTCCACAAGGTTATCAATTACAATTTTAAAAGCATCTTTACTGGCAACAATTTCGCAAGATGTATCTCCGGTTATCTGGTAACTACTTTTTGCAACACGGAATTTTTCGCAGGATTCTTCCATCAATTCTTTTGCTAAAGAATAAGTATTATATACATGATAATTTTGAAGCAACTTTTTTTGCTCCTGTGCTGATATTTCTAAAATAGAGTTAATAAGGCTTTGTAAACGGTCTACATCTTTCATCATAAAATCTATAAATTCTTTTCTTTTTTCAGAAGGAACTTCTCTTTGCTTTAGAGTTTCCAGGTATAACTGTATTGAAGCAAGAGGCGACTTAAGTTCGTGCGTGACATTGCCGATGAAGTTATCGTAAAGTTTAGTTATACGAAGCTGAACATTCAGATGCCTGAAGATTAAAGATGTTGTGAATGAAAGCCCGATGAGTAATATCAAACCAAGAATAAAAGGAAGTGCATTCTGAACATCGTAAACGAGCTGGGGTGAAACCTGGTCGCCAACTTTTTCGAAAACGATGTAATTCGATACATACCAGTAAATCCATATCCCAAGCAGCAATAACCACACAAGCTGAGCAATAATAAAAATCAGAATATGGTAAAACAGAGAGTGCTTGCCTCTCATAATATCATCCATCCTGCTCTTAATAATAAATAAAATTCAAAGTAAATATCCTTTATTCCGGAGAGAAGGTCAAACCGACATTTTAATATTTTACGTTACTTTTACAGAACTTGATCTGAAAATTTTGCATAATTCATTAGTATTAAAATTATTAATGTACAGAGACCCTCATGAAAATATTATTAGTTTATCCTGAAACTCCTTCTTCTTTCTGGAGTTTTAAAGATGCATTAAAATTCGTTGCAAAAAAAGTAGCTGAGCCACCACTGGGGTTGATAACAGTTGCTGCATTGCTTCCAAAACAGTGGGAGAAAAAGCTAATTGATATGAATATTTCTGGATTGGAAGACAAGCATATTCTCTGGGCTGACTATATTTTTCTCAGCGGAATGAGTATTCAAATAAAATCATTCAGAGAAGTAATCAGAAGATGTAACAATCTTGGAGTAAAGATTGTTGTCGGAGGACCTCTTGCAACAACACAGTATAAAGATTTCTCCGGTGTAGATCATTTCGTTTTAAATGAAGCTGAAAACACCTTGCCTCCCTTTCTTGAGGATTTGAAAAACGGTAATCTCAAACCGATGTATTTCTCTGATGAATATCCTGATATAACCAAATCTCCTGCTCCAATGTGGGAATTACTGGAGATAAAAAAATATGCATCGTTATCAATGCAGTATTCAAGGGGATGTCCGTACGATTGCGACTTCTGCAGTATAACAATGTTGAACGGAAGAAAGCCAAGAACAAAAACAAATTCGCAATTTATCGGAGAACTTGAAGCAATTTATAATCTTGGTTATCGTGGACCAATTTCAGTTGTGGATGATAACTTTATCGGGAATAAAAGAAAGTTAAAGGATGAAGTTCTTCCGGTTTTGATTGAATGGTCGAAACAAAAAAAATATCCATTTAGCTTCATCACTGAAGTTACTGTAAATCTTGCAGATGATGAGTCACTGATGGAGATGATGATTGAAGCAGGCTTCAACAGCATTTTTGTAGGAATTGAAACTCCAAGTACAGAAAGCTTACAAGAATGTGGTAAATCTCAGAATTTAAAACGGAATCTTGTATCCTCGGTTAGAAGACTTCAAGAACGAGGTTTTATGGTTTCGGCTGGTTTTATTGTTGGCTTTGATAGTGATACCCCTAGTGTATTCCAGGATCAAATTGATTTTATACAAAAAAGTGGAATCGTATCGGCAATGGTCGGCTTATTAAACGCACCAAGCGGAACAAAGCTTTACAAGAAAATGCAATCGGAGAACAGACTACTGGATGCTTGGAGTGGAAATAATATGGATGGATATATGAATTTCGTTCCTAAGATGAACTATCAACAGTTAATGGTTGGCTACTCCAAAATAATAAAGACCATCTTTTCACAAAAAGAATACTATTTACGTGTAAAGCACTTTCTGAATAACTACAAACTGCCCTCCTGGAATAAGAATAAAATTAAGCTAAAAGAAATAAGAGCATTTTTGATGCTAGTCTGGTTAGTTGGCACTCTGGAGAAAGGAAAAAAATATTTTTGGAAGCTTTTTGCATTTAGCTTGTTCAGACATCCAAATAAATTTCCACTTGCTATGACTATGGCTGTTTATGGTTATCACTTCAGGAAAATTGCTGCGAAGATTGTTTAATGATTCGGTAGCACTG
The DNA here is from genome assembly GCA_963768365.1 of uncultured Ignavibacteriaceae bacterium. Lineage (GTDB taxonomy): Bacteria > Bacteroidota > Ignavibacteria > Ignavibacteriales > Ignavibacteriaceae > IGN2. The sequence goes on from CAVYHS010000006.1 coordinate 47,414, forward strand.
GCTGTGGCACAATATTTATAATTGGCTTTATAGACATCAGGGAAGCACAATAGCATTAAGGTCTTCGTCCGTTTTCATTACATAAACTTCCCAGGACTTCTGCGGAAGTAATGTTCCTTCGGCTCCCATATATTTTTCTTCTATCATTGTTGTTGGTTGAAATAATTGGTGGAGTCTTCTCAACTTTTATTCATATTTTCTAATTATATTTAAACTGTTTTCTGTTTGAAAGAATATTTCTTTTTCACTTTTTCAGTATATTAAATTATACTAGTTTCAGCTCCGTTAAAGTAAATCTAATTATTAATGAGAGAACAAATCATCTGAATTCAGTTACAATTCATCCACAGAACGATATTCATTCCATTTGAACTCGTAAAGATTTATTCCAATAAACACATAAGGAACATAAATGATACAACTCAAATTAAATAAAATGCTTATTGCTGCAATGACAATTTTTGTTGTGATAGCTTTTATTGGTTGTGAAAAGAAAACCGAGCAACAACAAGACGGAGTTAATGGTGAAAGTATATCACCTGACACCATTTCATCTGTTAGCGAACCCATGGACAGCGAACCAGTTGTTGAAGAAAAAATCACAATTCCAGACATAAAAGGAACCTGGACAGGAAAATTCGACAAGAGAGCTACAACTATGAAGATAACCGAACAAACGGACAGTAGTTTTTCCGGGAAAATAACTATCAATTACAGAGAGGTTATTAACCAGGAAGTAAAAGGAAGGGTAAGTCCAACCTCGCTTAAAATGTCAATGAAAGATCAACTACATAGTCGGTACCAGGGAAAGTATAACGGAAAAATATCGGAGGATGGGAAAAATTTTTCCGGTATTTTTACAATGGATCTTGATGGCAAAAAATTTTCATTTAACTTAATTAAAAAATAAAGGAAGATAATAATGAAAAAAATATATCTCTTACTTATAATTCCACTTTTGGGATTAGTGATAACTTCTTGCGATTCTAGCGATGACCCGATGACGCCGGTTAATACAAAGGGTAGTATCTATCTTACATCTAATCCTGCCGGTGCTCAAATATGGGTGGATGGTGTTAATACTAATCTAACGACACCAGATACAGCTTTAAATGTTGAGCAAGGTGTAAGAAATGTGACTTTAAAATTGCAGGATTATAAAGACACAACTTTCGCAATTAGTGTTACTGCTGAACAAACAAGTATTGTAACCAACATCGTAATGATTACGAATATTATTACAACTTTATACGGACCAGTAAGAATTTATGAAACTGCTGGAACCGGGCCAACAGAACCTAGCGGATTAGATCTTTCTAGTGGAATGGCTTATGGAGTTTCCTCTCCTCAGGCCGACCTTGTAGACATTTATTATTCTACTGATGGAACAGGGGGTCAGGGATATTTAGTTCAGAGTGCTAATCTTTATCCACCAGGCCTTATTAGGGAAACAGATTTCTTTGTTGGTTCTTCAACCAATTTATTTGACGGAGAAGATTCACCTTTAATTAGTTCCGGAACCTGGACAAATAACATAGACGATAGAGAAACTAATTATGTATTTCTTTATGATCATGACGGGCATTACTCTAAATTAAAAATAGTTACCTGGGGTGGTGGTGTTCCAGGTGAACCGGCATGGGTGGAAGTGCAATGGTACTACAATGAAACTACGCTTGATAATCGTTTTTAAGTGTCTATAATTTAAATCATTTATAGCCCTCATCATTTAATGGTGGGGGTTTTTTATTTTCTAAGTTTCAACTGCACAAGTAATGCACCTGAAGCGGCGATCAACATTCCAATTCCTTCCTGAAATGAGATTGCCTCTCCAAGGAATATCCACGCAAGTATCGCTATCTGTATCATCATAGTTCCGTTAATTATACTGGATTCCATCGCAGAGAGTGTGCGCAAAGTATAATTCCAGATTGTAAAAGCAAGCGCAGTATTAATTATTGCAAGCCAAAAGAGAAATAAAACATTTTGCAAACTGATTGGGGGCAATCCTTGAATTGATATTCCAACTATTAACAAAATTATTGAGCCAATACCCATACTAACAATTGTAACTACAACTGGATTTATTTTTGTTTCGCGATTTATACTTCTGCCCAAAACCGAGGAAGAAGAATTAGCGAGGACGCCGATCGTCATAATAATCAAACCGATCTCCTTGTTCTCACTTAATGCAATAGGATAAAAGTAAGTAAGTATTCCCCCGACAAATAACATTACTCCAATCCATTGAGACCTTGTAGGAAATTCTTTTATTATAAAGATTGCCAAAACTGCTACTACAAGCGGAGTAAAGTTGAGCCACAGACTAACTGTTACTGCAGGTAGAAACAGCAATCCACCAAACATTGCCCCCTGAGTTATTGCAATGAACAATAATCCATATATAAAAAGTTTTATCCAGTCCACTCGCTTAAGCTTTTTAATTTCATCGCTGTTCTTTTTTGTAAAAGCAAACGGCAGAAGGCAAACGAATGCAATTGTATATCGGAGTCCTGCAAAAGTTAATGGTGGAATCTCAGTGAGACCAATCTTTATTATCACAAATGAAGTTGACCAGAGAAAGGTCACGAGGAGCGCAAGCAGAATGGCTTTCAGGTGTGAATGATTTTTCACAACGTAAATATAATTTAATTTTCTAAATCATTTTGTATCTTTAAACATCTTTTGAATATATCGGAAATTTAATGCTGTTCAATCTTGAAGTAATAGACATAATTATACTTATAGCATATCTTGGTTTTATTATTTGGCGAGGATTGAGTTATGCAAAAGCTCAGGCTAACGCAGAAGATTATTTCCTCGCAGGAAGATCACTTATATGGCCACTAGTTGGGTTATCGCTTTTTGCATCGAATATGTCCAGCAGCTCTCTTATAGGGCTTGCGGGTAGTGGGTACGAAACCGGTATTTCTGTATATAGCTATGAATGGATGGCTGCAATTGTACTAATTATTTTCGCAATCTTTTTTCTTCCATTTTACCTGAAATCAAAAGTTTACACGATGCCCGAGTTCCTCGAAAAGAGATATGATGCAAAAGCAAGGTACTACTTTTCCGCACTTACTATCATCGGCAACATATGTATTGATACTGCAGCAACACTTTATGCAGGAGCTTTGGTTATTCAAATTATTTTCCCCCAGGTTGAACTTTGGCAATCGATACTTGTTCTGGCAATTATTTCTGGTTTATATACCATTGCCGGTGGATTAAAAGCTGTTGTTTTCACGGATGCATTTCAGGCAGTCATTCTTGTAATCGGATCCATTATCATCACAATTCTAGCATTTATTAAGGTCGGTTCTTGGGATGCTGTCTTTGATGTTACACCGCTACAGCACTTCAGTATAATTCAACCATCCAGTAATAAATTTCTTCCATGGCCTGGATTATTTACAGGTGTGCTCCTGTTAGGATTCTATTTCTGGTCAACGAACCAATTCATTGTTCAAAGAGCTTTGGGGGCAAAAGACAAAAAGCACGGTCAATGGGGTGCTTTGTTTGCAGGGTTTTTAAAACTCACAGTTCTATTCATAATGGTGTTCCCGGGAATTTTTGCCAGGGTCCTATATCCGGATATTGAAAAAGCAAATCTTGTTTATCCTACTTTGCTTTTCGATCTCCTTCCGCCAGGGTTGTTAGGATTGGTTCTTGCAGGACTGCTGGCTGCAATGATGTCTAGTATAGATTCAGCTTTAAATTCAGCATCTACTCTTGTAACAATGGATTTTGTAAACAAACTTAAACCCAACATATCAAGTGAAGGATTAGTGTGGGTCGGCAGATCTGTTACATTTGTCTTTATGATACTTTCTGCATTGTGGGCACCACAGATAGATAAGTTCCCCACGTTGTGGGAATATTTGCAAAACGCCTTATCGTACATTGCCCCACCAATTGTTTCATTGTTCGTATTTGGAGTTTTCTGGAAACGTGCAAACCACCAAGGGGCTATTGTTGCAATTGTTATTGGAATTGTTGGATCGGCCTTCTTTTTCCTATCGGGAAATATAACTTGGATTCCGGAAATACATTTTCTTTATGTAGCTGGAATCTTATTCCTGATATGTTCGGTTAGTTTAATCTTAGTAAGTTTATTGACACCGCCACCCTCAAAAAATAAAATTAAGGATATTACCTGGTCAGTCAATGTTTATCAAAAAGAGACTTTAGAATTGAAAGAACTTCCCTTGTACAAGAACTATCGGTTCCAGGCAATTGCCTTAATGATTCTGCTGGCACTAATTCTTATAGTTTTCAGATAGGATATTCTATTCAAAATGTTTGTCGCTTTCCCAAATTTCCTTCAATGATCTTATTATATTTCTGCAAATAAATATTTGAAGATCATTTTCATAAGGCATAGCATATTTTACTTTATGAACCAAAATTGCTTCAACATCTCCACAAGAATCAAGATAATCTTCAATATCGCCACTGATGATTATAATGCTTTTTATAAGGATAATTTTATCCGCCCAGAACCAGAAACTGTTATGGGGGTAGATCGCTTTGGGTAGATCATATTTACTACTGAAATATTCCATAGCTCCTGCTCTTCCATAATTGCTGCCAAAAACAACTGTGAATGATTTTGCACATTCTAAATATAGATAGAAAATTTATTGGCATTACTTAGTTTTACTAAGCCCGGTTTTCGCAAGAAATGACTTTATTGTGTCGTAAATTTTTTCAGAATCAATTCCCCCATCTCCGCCAAAATCACAAATGTGTGGATCACCAGGACAAATAAGTGAACAGTAATTTTCCTCCGGCAGAATTATTTCTGATTTGTTGCCAAGAGGTCCCCAAAGTTTCGGGGAACAGGCTGGGAGAGGACAAAATATTGATAAGGTAGGAATCTTTAGTGCTGCACAAATGTGCATTGGTCCGGTGCTCGCTGAGACAAGAACATCCAAAACACTGAAATTTATTATTGATTCTCTAAGAGATAAACCTTTGTTAGGAAAAACGACATCCCTTTTATTTTTTATTTCTTCCGGAGGATTATTATCTGTGACAACAACACGAATATTGATTTCATTAGATAATCGAGCAACTAATTTTTTATACTCATTTACCGTTAAGTTGGGAGATGATTTTCCACTAGTTGTATTTATCCCAATTATTATTTCACCATTTCGTGCAAGCTTCTTTTTTATTTCATCTTTCTCCAAAGTTTCATCTTTCGATAGGAATATTTCCGGCTCCAAGCTCTTTGGTTCAATTCCAATTTTCCTAATCATATCAAGACAGTAATCAGCTTCATGTCGTAAAGGGATATATTTTTTTCTGTCAACGAATTTTGAAAAACTTAAGAATTGATAAAGTTTATGACCCACACCTATGCGATCAGTAATGCCGCTGAAAAATAATATCCAGTTTAATCTTTCATTTGGTAAAAGCGTAAACGCGTGAGTGAATTTAAACTTCCTGATTTCTTCAACTAATTGCCAAAAGGATTTTGGGTTTTTATTATTCTCTCCATCGTATAATATTATTTCATTCACGTATGGATTGTTGAGATAAATATCATTTGTATATTTTCTCACAAGGACTGCTACGAAACTATTCGGATAGGCTTTTTTTACTTCGCGGGGGATTGGTGTGGAAAGAACCACATCACCGATGCGGTCAATTCTTGCAACTAATATTCTGAGCTGTTTTTTAGTCTTCAATATATTTCTAAAATTTCAAAATTAATTAAAGTCATTGTATACTCTATTGTTGCTACAAATTAGAACTTATGATGATTATCTATCTTATTGTATGTGCCCCCAAAAACAAGATCACGAATATATTCGCCAGCTAAAAATGTATGAGGAAAACCAAGATCAATCTTTGTTATTTCATTCAGCCTGTTCAGTTGTTCATCATTCAGAGTGAAGTTCAAACAATCAATATTCTCTTGTAATTGACTTTCTGATTTAGCCCCGATTATTGGAATAATCACTCCGGGCTGCTGTCTTACCCAATTCATTGCAACCTGAGATGTTGTACAGCCAACCTCTTTTGCAACATTAATTACTTCAGATGCAATACTTAGATTATTTTCATTTATAGAATTATTCATCTGTGCCCGGCCCGATTCATTTTTATTCTCGTTGTATTTTCCGGAAAGTATTCCTCCTCCAAGAACCGCCCACGGAGTTACCGCAAGATCCAGTTTACGTGCCATTGGCAAAAGCTCTCTCTCAACTGTTCTTTCGAGCAAAGAATATTTTATTTGAAGAGCAACAAACTGCGTCCATCCTCTTAGCTCTGCTATCGCATTCATTCTTGATACAATCCACGCAGGGGTATCGGAAATACCGATATAAAGAATTTTTCCAGCCCTGACCATATCATCAAGTGCACGAAGGATTTCCTCTTCGGGAGTTGTGTAATCCCAGGCGTGAACCCAGTAAAGATCAATATGATCTGTTTTAAGACGCTTCAGACTTGAATCGAGTGAATGCATCATATTTTTCCGATGGTTACCGCTAAAATTAGGATCGTCTTTGCGCATATACAAAGTGTATTTGGTAGCAACGACAAAATGATCTCTGTCCGACGTAATAAACTCTCCAACAAATTTTTCTGATGTTCCTTCCGTGTAACGGTTTGCAGTATCTATAAAATTACCGCCCGCATTTGCAAAAGCATCAAATACTTTTTTACTCTCTTCTTTATTTGCACCCCATTTCCATTCTTCACCAAATGTCATTGCACCTAATGCTAATTCCGAAACGCGCAATCCACTTCTACCAAGTAATTTGTAATTCATAATTCAGTCCCTTTTCAATTTAATAATGATAAAATCTTATTTTCATTAACAGTATTAGGATAGAAATCTCCCATCCACCTGATACATCTGTTTGCATCCAGAGGAACACCGATAGCAGGTACATCATACTTTGCACACAATCTCATCCCGCTCACCAGTTCCGGAATGCAGGCCACACCAAAAACACTTATACTCTCACCGTTTGATCTTGCAAGCTTAAAAATTTTCTTCAAGTCGGCTTCTCTCCAGATATATGCTTTGATGTTCTGAAGTTTCATCAGCTTACTAACCGAGTTTATAGAACAGTTTTTTGAACAACTCTTACAAACATAATCAGTTCCATCCGAAGCGGACAAGCATTCTTTGTCCAGATCGTGGAGACAATGAGGCAAAAATGCAAACTTCGTTTCGGTCGAATTGAATTTGTCCTTGTTTAAAAGATTAACTAGTTCTATTTCAATCATATAAAGAAGATACTGTTCACGAGATGTAGCCAGAGTAGAACTACACTTTTCCGAAAGCGAAAGATTTTTGAGATGGCCATCAATATCAGTAAAATATTTTGAGAGCGAATCCTCAGTTATGCGAAGCATACTGCCCAGCAAGGATTTAGATGGACTTATTTTGATCCCTTTTTTTAGCGCTCTTTTATTTCCCGAGTTTTTTCTTATATAATCCAATAAATCAGATTGACTTTTAACCTTTTGAAGAATTGATTCCGTCACTTCTTTTAGATCTTTATAAAAATAATCTGAGGCATCCAGATTACCATAAAGTGAATAGGTTTTACCAATTATTTTCTCGTGGATCATTTTATCTTTAGTGTTAAATATCAAGGAATAACTATACAATTATATATTATTAGTTCATATAAACACAAGCTCTATATCCAACTTATTTGCCCAAATACAGAAGAGAACATCTGGAACTTGCTGTAATTTTTAATTATGTTTAGACAGAATATTAACTGATTAGGTTGTCTAAAAGGGTGTTACAGAAGAAAATGGCTATAATAATTTTTAGCACATTGTTTATAATGCTTAACTGCATCTCTCAGGATGAAAAATACAAAATGAACCGTGATGAGATGGTAACCGAGCAGATTGAAAACAGAGGTATAGCAAACCAGCCAACACTTGATGCATTAAGAAAAGTCCCCCGCCATAAATTTGTTCCACCGAATTTAGTTGATAGAGCATATAGCGACGGTCCACTACCGATTGGCTATGGACAAACCATTTCTCAACCTTACATTGTTGCTTACATGACTTCCGCAATTAATCCTAAAACAAGTCAGAAGGTCCTGGAGATAGGAACAGGTTCCGGTTACCAGGCTGCAGTACTAGCTGAAATTGTTGATTCGGTTTTCACGATTGAAATTATTACGGAACTTTATAACTCTTCAAACAAAAGGCTGAATGAACTTGGTTACGAAAATGTTTTCTGTAAAAATGCAGATGGTTATTACGGTTGGGAAAAATTCGCACCATTCGATGCAATTGTAGTGACCGCCGCTTCAGAATATATTCCTCCCCCTCTTATTAAGCAGTTAAAAGATGGCGGGCAAATGATTATCCCGGTAGGTTCTCCATTTTTAAATCAAACTTTAATATTAATAGAAAAGAATGGTGAAGAAATTGCTACAACTTCTTTGTTACCAGTAAGATTTGTTCCGTTTACGAGGGGTAATTGAAAAATAAGAAAACTCCACTCACCAGAGTTACAATTTCTATATCACTTCTGTCAGTTGCTATAATAGCATTCCAGTTATCGCTGATACAAATACTTTCAATCGTTCAATGGTATCATTTTGCTTATATGGTTATTTCGGTTGCTCTACTTGGTTTTGGTGCGGCAGGAACCTTTCTTTCACTTGCTAAATCTTTTCTTATAGAAAAAGCGGAACTACTTTTACCTGTATTGATGATTTTATGTGGGCTAACTATGGCGGTTTCAGTAAGTCTGGCACAGGCCGAAGCTATCCGTTTCGATTCATATATATTGTTTGCTGATTATTCTCATCTGTGGAAACTCCTGGTAACCTATTTACTTTTCTTTATTCCGTTCTTCCTGGGTGCTCTTGCAATTGGAATTGTTTTCGTAAAACATATTGAAAATATCGGGAATCTTTACTTTGCCAATATGTTAGGATCCGGAATCGGCGGTGTCGTTGCAATTTTTTTGATGTGGATTTTCTTTCCCGAAAAGCTGCCCGCTGTAATTGCAGGAATAGCTTTACTTGCCGGGTTGATAATAATATCAAAAGAACAACGAACCGGTTTTACAATTATCGTAAGTTTCACTGTGGCTGTTCTTTCGTTCTTGTACATCTCTCCCACAGATTTGAAACTTTCTGAGTATAAAAGTTTATCAAAAACTCTTAACCTGCCCGACTCAAAAATCATTCTAAAAGAAAGCAGTCCTTATGGATTAATTGATATCGTTTCAACACCTTACATGCGTTATGCGCCTGGATTAAGTATTCGTTATCCGGGAATCGTATCTGTTGAAAATGCTGCTTTTAACAACGGTGAGTGGGTTGGTCCGCTAATATCAAATAAAAATGATTCACTAAGGTATCTTCTATTCACTACAGAAAATGTTGCGTATACAACCGGCGAAAGGAAAAACGTCTTGATTCTTGGAGCCGGAACAGGCAGGCAAGTAAGATTAGCTTTGTTGAATGATGCAGAAACTGTAACATCAGTTGAGTCAAATAAAGCACTTATAAATATTTTAGAGGAAAAGGTTGCATCAAAAGTTGATTCACTCTATCAGAATAAATCGGTGAGATCACAATATTTGTCACCGAGAACATTTCTTCTATCAACTAGCCAAAAATTTGATCTGATTTCACTTCCTGTTATTGATGCATTCGGTGGAAGCTCAGGTATGTTTGCACTGCAGGAACAATACCAACTTACAACCGAAGCATTTGTTGAAATGCTGAGTGCTTTAAATCGTAATGGTGTTATTTGTATAACGACCTGGATTGATTACCCGTATCGTAATCCGATCAAAATACTTGCAACGGTTATTGAAGCCATGGAAAAAAGTAAAATAAAAAATCCGACAGAGCACATATCTGCAATAAAAAATTGGAATACGATCACATTCCTTATTAATAAAGATCCATTTAACTCTTTGGAAATAGATTCAATAAGAAGCTTTTGTGAAAGGATGAATTTCGATCCGCTCGTATATCCGGGAATTACAACATTAGAAAAAGAAAGATTCAACAAACTCCAGGATAAATCACTCTATTCAGTGTTTGACAGAATTCTTAAATCAAAAGAGGAACGGGAAAAAATTTTTTTAGAATATCCTTTCAATGTTAGTCCGGCAACAGATGATCAGCCGTATTTTTATCAGTTCTTCCAATGGGGGACAATTCCGCTTCTTGCTGATCTTTTCGGAAATCAGTCAGTGCCGTTTTTCGAAGTCGGTTATTTACTTCTCTATTTAACTTTTATCCAGATATTGGTGCTTGCTTTTCTTTTCATTCTGCTTCCTTTGTTTAAGATTGGTTTCCGTGGCGGAAATAAAATTCGCACACTTGCTTACTTCAGCGGCCTTGGATTGGGTTATATGTTTATTGAAATAATTCTGATTCAAAGATTCACCCTTTACTTTGGAAATGTTATTTATGCTGCGGCCTTGGTTGTCTGCCTTATGCTTGTCTCTTCAGGATTCGGAAGTCTTGTCTCTCAAAAAATAAGTCCAAAGCCTTACAGAATTGTTCTGATCGTTTTAATAATCATAGTCACGTTATTGATCTATACGCTTTTTCTTTCGGGCTGGCTTAAGACTACTATAGGTTTCAGCTTAACTACAAAAATTATTTTATCATTTCTGCTGATCGCACCACCTGCATTTTTTATGGGGATGCCTTTTCCGCTTGGACTGAAACATCTTTCTGTCCAAAGAGAATCCGGAGATGGTGAATTAGTGCCGTGGGCTTGGGGAATAAATGGAATTTCCTCGGTGGTGAGTGCAGTGCTGGCAACTATAATTGCAGTCGAAATGGGATTTATTTGGGTAATGGTGTTTGCTATTGGAGCTTATTCAATAGTGTTAGCTTCAAAAGTCAAACAAATATAATTATTACTTAATAATACATTCTTGATGAATCAGCAATTGTTCTTTAGATTCTGATAGTTAAAAATATTTTCTTTGATATGTCTTTTCGCAAAAACAAAAAGTCTCTCGTGAAAAAAGAACCTTCAATTGGTAAAACCACCGAAAAATTAACCCGTCTAGACATTGATGAAAAGCTCCGAAAAAAAATTCTTCCTTACTGTAGATTAAGGGAGGGTGAAATCTGGAAAGACCCAAAAGGAAAGCACAAAGTTGGTGTTCTTGATGCAGCTAGTTCTGAAGACACACAGAAACTATTTGGAAAAGAGAAGGCTCAGCTTATAATTAATGATTCCGCCTTATAATGTTGTAGTTGGAAACGTAAACACACAAAATTTATCCAAGATAAATATTGATGAATATATTAAGTTCTCACGAAAATGGGTTATGAATGTTTTTTCAATTCTTCACAAAGACGCTGCGCTTTACATCTGGCTTGGGGCTGATCAGAACGATGGTTTCCAGCCGTTGCCGGAATTTATAATGATGATGAAAGAATTTAAAGAATTGAAAACAAGAAGCTTCATTACGATGAGAAACCAGAGAGGATACGGCACACAAAAAAATTGGATGTCCGTTAGACAGGAATTACTCTATTATATTAAGGGCGATCCGAACTTCAAGGTAACTTACACTGATATTCCCAAAATTCTCGGCGGCTATTACAAGCAAGTTAATGGTACATTAACTGACAATTTTGAACGAAGTAAATCTGGGTTTATTCGCCCTGGCAATGTTTGGGTTGATATACAACAGGTATTTTATAGAATGGAAGAAAATGTTCCTGGTGCTTATGCACAAAAACCACTAAAAAGCATTTCACGAATAATTGAATCAAGCAGTAAAAAGAATAATCTCGTTGCAGATTTTTTCAGCCACAGCGGAGTTACGCTTTTAGCTTCTGAGATGCTTGTAAGAAGATGTTATGCAATGGAGATCGATCCGGTCTTTGCTGAGCTTTCGATAAGAAGACTGGAACGATATCGACAAACCGGGAAAACCGGCTGGCAGTGGAATAATCCATTTCCGGAGGTGAAGGAATAATAGATTAAGGAATAGAATTGAACTTTCTCAACCAATCAAGTAGCTTTAGTCACCAATTTATAATCGGAATTTCCCAAATGAAAAAAATATTAATCTTCTTAACTGCACTTTTAACTTTAATCTCGTTCTACTCCTGTAAAAATGATAATCTTGAAGCAAAAGGTTCGCCTGAATACTTTGAAGAAATAAAAAAATGGGATCAGCATAGATTAGAGAGACTAAAAGCAGATGACGGATGGCTCAACCTCGTTGGAAGAACCTGGCTGAAGTCCGGTGAAAACAAATTCGGTTCCGCAAAGGATAATGAAGTTTTGATTGAGTCAGACAAGGTTCCTACATTATATGGGCGTTTTTGTTTTTCAGGATTCAACTGTTACGATGAGGGTTAGTGATGGAGTGGATATTTTATACAATGGAAAACCTGTTACAGAAATGGTTATGATTGGTGATCGGAAAAAAGGATATGACTGTCTTTCAGTATGGTTCAATAAAATGGAACTTAATTGTTAGGAATGAATTGTATGGAATTCGTTTCCGCGATCTTGAATCAGAATTCGTAAAAAGCTTTAAGGGAAATGAGCGATTTCCTGTGAACGAAGATTGGAGAATAGAAGCTCAATATGAAGTTTATAATCCTCCGAAGAAAATAAGTGTTCCAAATGTACTTGGACAAGTTGATGAAGAACTATCTCCCGGAGCAATTGTGTTCACAAAGAACAATCAAACTTATAGAATTGACGCTATTGAGATTGGCAATAGACTTTGGTTAATCTTTGCTGATGGAACCAGTGGTGAAGAAACTTACGGTGGCGGAAGATTTTTATATACCGATAAAGCGGATTCAAATGGAATAGTAATAGTAGATTTTAATAAAGCTTACAATCCGCCTTGTGTGCTTACAAAATTTGCTACATGTCCATTACCTCCGAAGCAAAACTATTTAACGTTGCGAATTACTGCAGGGGAAAAAATGTGGAGTGGACATCATTAAAGAAAGCCTCTCTTAAAAGGATAGAAATAGAATTTATTGGTCTTTGAAAGCTATTTGCTAAACACAGAAATTAATCCGTGAGTCAAAGATTCCGGCGGCCCCATCAGATGGGTTGAGCCGTCAAAAACTTTTGTCTCCAGATATACACCAGAGTAATCATGCTGCTGAATATTCGTGACAAGACTATCTACCGGATTAAAATACCTTTCATCTGATTCTTCACTTCCAATAGAAATGAAAATATTTATTGGCATATCACCGATTTTTTCAGTGGAACTTTCTTCGTAATCAAAGACTGAATAATCGTCCCAGCTAAGATTAGGACTTCCAATTATATAATTGTCAAAGCTTTCGGGTCTGGTAAAGAGTGTATACAAAACAAATAATCCTCCCAAAGAATAACCGTTTATTGTGCTGTTATCTGGAATGGTTCTGTAGTTTGCATCAACAAAAGGCATCAGTTCTTCATTAACAAATATTAGGAAATTCTCTGCTCCTCCTGTTTCTGTTGGCCTGTAATCTCTGCGACGCTTCTTTGCTGCAGACTTAGTGAGCGAGCCGTAACTAATCCCAACTACAATTAATTCGGGAATGTTCTCTCCAATCTGAAGATAACGTGCAACACTGGCAGCCATTCCGAATGCAATATCACCATCTAAAACATATAGCACCGGATAATTATTTGCATTTGAGTAATAGCCATCAGGAACACTCACAAGAATGAAGAATGAATCTGCAACAGTTTCTGAAGTTATATACTTTGCTGTGGTATTATACAATGAAAATTCTTTGGTGGCTGATTCGGAGGAGATACTCTGTGGATAAATGAATGCACCTAAAATTAGAACCAGAACTATTGATAACAGACTATTGGTTAATTTTTTCATTATTTCACTCCCGGTTAATAAATATCCTTTAAAGCAAACATCAAAATTTACTTCAAAGACTTGTAAAGAATAATACCTAAAAAAGGAAACAATTACCACTATCATTAAAATACTGCAAATATTCTTCTATCAGTTTATTATTATTTGCATGTTGATTAAGTTTATTAGGTATAAAAATTGATTCCTTTTACGTTTATTTAAAGATTAAATATTTCATCACAGAAGAAAATGAATTAATAAAAAATATGGTGCACAAATGAACAAGATTATATTACTTTATTTAACTCTCACATCTTTAGTTTTTTCACAAAGTTTTTCAGGACCAACAATCAATCCATATAATTTATTTGGTGCGGGAAGCAATAATGGTCCTGCTTTTGTAGATATCAATAATGACGGTGATTATGACTGTTTCTCCGGACTGGGTAACGGCTTAACAGCATATTATCAAAATAACGGTAATTCTACCTTTCCATCATTTGCCACTTGGTATTATGCGAATGCTTTTGGCATTTACGATGTCGGTAATAATGCAAAACCTGCTTTTGCAGACATGGATTTTGATGGAGATTTAGATCTTTATATGGGTGAAGCTGCATTCACAATTTACTTCTTTAGAAATACAGGCACTTCTACTTCAGCAAATTTTACTTTTATTTCTAATAATCCTGGAGGAATTGCAAATCTTGGGGCTAATGTAACTCCTGCTTTAATTGATATTGATGACGATGGTGATCTTGATTTATTTACTGGCGAGACTTTTGGCAATATTTATTTTTACAGGAACGTCGGCACAAAATTTAATGCAATATTCAGTGGTGCATTTACAAATCCTTTTGGATTAAGTGACGTTGGGAACTATTCAGCACCTGCTTTTTGTGATATCGATTTTGATGGTGACTATGATGCGTTTATTGGTAATCAAAATGGAAATGTAATCTTCTTCAGAAATAACGGAACAAGCACTGACCCGGCTTTTGGAATAGCAGTCACAAATCCATTCGGATTATCAAACGTAGTTTCATTTGCATCACCTTCTTTTATTGATATTGATGACGATGGCAAAGAGGACCTTTTTGTCGGAAGTGGAAATGGTCTAACATTTTACTTCAGGAACACTACTGTGGTAAGTGTCGAAGAAGAGCAAAACTCATCTTTTGTTGAATTGAAAGCTTATCCAAACCCTGTCAGCAATAGGTTAAATATAAGCGGAAATTCTATTGACTTAAACCAGGTTGAACTATCAGTCTATTCAATACTAGGTGAGAAACTTAATCTATCCACAACAAGAAATGGTTCTATTGCAGCAATTAATTTTTCTGATTTGGCGCCCGGCATTTACATTCTTGTAATAAAAAATGAAGTTGTGAATTACACAACAAAAATTATAAAGAGTAGTAAGGGATTTTAATAAAAGAATTAAGCGGTCAACTAAAATAATATAGATTATTAATTAATCTTGTCAATAATGTACACAGCTACATTGGCAACACCATTTTCAATTTTTTCATTCACGATATTTTTACTGTAAGAAGAATATAATTTTTCATTATCCAGCAGATTTTTTACTGCCTTTGGAAGATTCTTTATTTGTGGTTCATAGATGCCTAGTTTCTTCTCGATGAGATAATCAACATTCCCAAGTTCCTGTTCCCAAATGTAATCGTTGACAATCGGTACTTTTTTCAAATTAAGTATTTCCATAATTGTTGAAGCACCGCACTTTGTAATAACAACATCAGATATGTTTATCAAATCATAAATAAAATCAACGTATCCGTAAATCTTTAAATAATCAGATTTGTAAAAGCTTTTTAACTGTTCAGCGCCCTTTAGCAACACTTCATTCTTTCCACAGACGATCCCTATTTCAGCATTCAAATTTGATTTAAGAATTTCGTTCAATATTTTTTCTCCTTTTGGAATTCCGTCCCCACCACCAAGAATAAGAATTATTTTTTTATCGGGAGAATAATTAAGTTTCTTTTTAACTGAAAGAATTTCTTCGTTTGAAAGTGGTTTTGAAAATTTCTCATCAAGAACGAACGGAAAGACTTGAACTGTATATCCTCTTTTTTTTCTAATGATTCGTTCTTCCAAGCTTTTGCTGAACACAATAAAACTTTGATGCTTCCGAAGGAACCACATCGGATGTGGAGTAAACGGATCCGTGATAACAGTCTGCACCGGAATAGAAAGTTTATTCTTTTTAAGTATTCTAAAAATTGGGATTATGCAGAAGAAATGGAAAATAACAATTTTCTCAGGCTTCTCATTTATAATTACTTCTTCAAGATATTTTCTCATAAACGGGGAAAGAAGATTGCAGGTTATTCTTGCAATAAGCGGAATTTTATTGATAGCATAGAGAAATTCAAAAAACCATATTGCCGGTATACTGAAGCATCCGATAACCGTCTTCTATTATATACTGAACCCAGCGTGGAGTTTTTTCAAATCCGTAAATAAGTTTTGGCTCAACTTTATCCGGAAAGTGTTTGTTTAAATAATTGAAGATTGCTCGTGCTGGGGCAAGGTGGCCACCGCCGGTTTTCAGGTAAACAAACAAGTATTTTTTCTTCACGTTCATATATTTTATCTTAAAACCGGATCGGTTGTTTTTTCGAGATAACCATTCTCGAGCACCTGATGGATTTTAAAAGTGCCCAGCTTTCTTGCTTTTAAAAACCCATCCCAGGCCGATTCAGCAAGTGTTCCTCTGTTCAGAAGATCATACAACCATTGGTCTGTATAATCTGGTTTTTCCTGTTTCATAGCTGCCTGAATTTCACGCAACCATTTCCTATTGAACTTTTCCTGTGAACCTATTATTGGGCTCATAATAATCGGAATTCCTAGCGCACAATAGAACGAAAGCTCACTTGGTTTTGTCCAAAGTATATCCGTTTCGTGCATTACTTTATTAAAAAGGTTGAAGTATTCATGAAGTGAATCAGCAAAAATTATTTTTATGTTTTCGCCATTGGGATCAATATCTTTTTTTACTGTCAAGAAAAATTCAAATACTTCTTTTCTGATACCGGCAACCAGTATTAATCTTATCTCTCCAGCTTTGATTTTTTCTTTGAGACTTTTTGCTATTTTTTCGCCAATTTCTTTCTGAGCACCGGCACCGCCAACTGCATAAGTGATTGTTAGTTTTCTTTCATTCGTAAAGACACAATTCTCTTTCCCTAAAAAATATTCAACGTTTCTTCCGTGCCTTGCCCAAAACTTCCCATTTGGATCAAGATAAAACAACCGTTGCGCAAGATCTTTTTTCAGAATTGAAAGATTTTCATCGCCTAGTAATTCAATCGGCAGAGGAAAACCAGTGAGATGTATTCTTTCATCGGGTACACCATAAGCTTTAAGTCGCTGTGCTGCTTTACCACAAGGTGCAAAATATTCTATTTTACTTTCCCAAGGATCTTTAGCTACCCACGCACGGTTAATATCAGCATCACAGATTACGCAGAAGACCTTGTTGAATCCTTTTTTATCAGCCGCTATTGCTGAAGCATAGAATGAAGTTACCACAGGAAGATTTTTTACTGCCGTTTTTTCCAGCATTCCTTTGCAAAGACCTTTTTCAATTAATGACTCAAGAAGATTAACCTGGAAAGTTGTGTTGGATAGATTACGCATAGGATAGAAAGAAGGTATCCGCATTAGTGAATCAAGCATTGAAAATACCGGGGGGCCAATTACAGGGAAACCTTTAGCTCTCGAAAAAAATTCGTAAGCGTTTAACAGTCTCTTCCAGAGTTTCTTTTCCGCCTTAGTAATATCTTCTGAGGAACCGACTGTAATTATTCCTCCTTCTGCAATGTCTTTCAAAGGATATACAGCCCGCTGGTGACCATATCCCATATCTGCAGAAACAACCCAGGCTTTTTTATTTAACTGATGCATAATTTTTCAAAACAAAAGTAGAGAAATTCTCGAAGTGAAAAATAGGGATTTAATGGAATCTATTCTTCTCTCAACGATAAGAATTAATTTGAAGGAAAAATCGGTACAGGAGAGTAAAAATACAAACTTGAACTAAGAAGTTCGCTTTTCTGGTCTGTCTTTAATCCACTCGTAGGTTACCACTACGATGAATAATGCAATACTGATAAAGAATCTTAATGTTTCGTCCACAATAATTTTCCTTTTTATTGTATTTTACCTATGGAAAATTATTGGTCAGAAGTTAAGTAATGTTTAAGCTAATGTTAAGTTTAGGTTAAGAATAAAGACATCTTTTACATATTTTGAATGAATTATTCGATAACGTCATTCCGAACTTGTTTCGAAATCTTGAGAACCTGAAACAAGTTTAGGTTGACAAACAATAGTTCAGATAATTTAACATTACATTTGGCTGGGCCTAATGAAAA
The DNA here is from genome assembly GCA_963768365.1 of uncultured Ignavibacteriaceae bacterium. Taxonomy (GTDB): domain Bacteria; phylum Bacteroidota; class Ignavibacteria; order Ignavibacteriales; family Ignavibacteriaceae; genus IGN2. The sequence continues at coordinate 65,645 of CAVYHS010000006.1, forward strand.
ACCCATACCGTGGATTAAAAAACATTCCGAGAAATATCTGGATACTTTCTGTTGCCACCCTTATTAACAGAGCTGGCACGATGGTGTTACCATTCATTGCGCTTTACGCAAACCAAATTCTAAGTGCGTCTAAAGCCGATGCAGGACTTGTGCTTGCTGCATATGGAATTGGCGCTTTCGTTACAGCACCGTTCGCAGGCAAATTGAGTGATAAAATTGGTACTACGAAAATGATGAAGATATCACTCTTCTGCACTGGAAGTTTCCTTTTTTTATATTCTTTTATTACAAACTTTTTCCTGTTTCTAGCTTTAACCTTTGTCTGGGCAATATTAAGTGAAGCTTTTCGTCCAGCAAGTATGTCATTTATTTCGAGCGAGATTAGTCCAGACAGAAGAAAAACCGCTTTCGCTCTTAATCGACTGGCAATCAATCTTGGAATGAGTGTTGGTCCTTTGATCGGGGGAATACTGAGCACGATAAACTTTCACCTGTTGTTTTATGTTGATGGATTAACATCTCTCGCTGCAGGTGCCTTCCTGATTTTATTTCCATGGGAAAAACATGAGACTACAGTACCAGAAGTAAGTGATCAGACTATTTCACAAGAAAAAGTAACAGTATTCAAAGATAAAAGATTACTTTACTTCCTGCTCGCTTTGATTCCGGTTGAAATTGTTTTCTTTCAGCATATTGGAGCTTTGCCTTTATTCATTGTATCTGATTTAGGATTTTCAAACGCTGTATTCGGATTATTAACTGCTGTAAACACTGTGCTTATAATTTTTATTGAAGTTCCATTGAATGATTCAATGCGAAACTGGGACGACAGGAAATCTCTTGCGCTTGGAGCCTTATTAAGCGGAGTTGGTTTTGGCTTGATGGCTTTTACAGATACAATACCTCCAATTGTTTTCCTGATTGTAATCTGGACTTTTGGTGAAATGATTTTCTTTCCTTCATCGGGTGAGTATGTCGCAAAAATTGCCCCACCAAAACAGCGCGGTGAGTATATGGGTTATTTCCAGATGTCTTTCAGCTTTGCATTTATGGTTGGTCCCTGGCTAGGAACATTTGCGCTTGAACATTTTGGTCCTTTTAATCTTTGGATTGGGTGTCTGATATTTGGATTGATTTCTACAGTGATGATGTTAAAACTGAAAAAATGAAAAACAACTTATCTGTTACTTAAGTTCTTTAACTATATCAGCTTCAGTCTTCAAATATATTAATATTTTTCTAATTCATCAGACTTGTCTTAAACCCGACAGATTACCTCTCAGAAGTGATTTATATTGACACCAGAAATCATGATTAATTTATTCACATAATAGAGGTGTTAAAATGAAATCCAATTTCTCATTTAAATCGGCTGTTATTGCAGGTGTTATTGGAACTACAGCTATGACGTTATTCACATTTATGGCTCCGTTGATGGGCATAGAAATGAATATCCCATCAATGCTGGCATTAACATTTGGTGCACCAATCGTTGTCGGATGGATTATGCATTTTATGATAGGGACAATACTAGCAATAAACTTTGCAGCATTGTTTCTTCCAAAATTCGGGTCCTCGAACAAAATTAAATCGGGCGCAACATTCTCCCTCATTCCCTGGTTAATGGCACAGCTAGTTATTATGCCTATGATGACAATTATGAATGGCGGAGGTTATGGAGATGGTTTCTTTTCAGGTTCAATTATGCTAGCTTTAGGAAGTTTATTGGGTCATCTCATTTACGGTGTTGTCATAAGCTTTGTTTATAAACCCGAAATATCTGCCGAACTAGCTGTTCAACCTAATATATAGGGATAGCGCATTACAAGACTCAGGAAAGAACTCACACAATTTATAATTATATTTAAGAGCAGTATTTAATATACTGCTCATTGATTTATAAAGATATGAATGAACTATCTACATTATATATTCCTGACATAAGCGGATTTACAAAATTTGTTACCGACACAGATATTGAGCACGGACAAAATATAACAGCAGCTTTATTAGAAGAAATAATAAAGTCAAATTACCTCGACTTTACTGTTTCTGAAATTGAAGGTGACTCTATTCTTTTTTACCGAGGTAATGATAAGCTGAATTTTGAAGAAATACTGAAACTTTCTTTCCATATTTTCAGAAAGTTTCACGAAAAACGAATAGAACTAGACAGCTCAACCCAGTGCAATTGTGGTGCCTGCAGTTCAATTACAAATTTAACTCTTAAGTTCATTGTTCATTCGGGTGAGGTGAGATCAAGCAAGATAAGTAATTTCGTTAAGCTTTATGGTAAAGATGTTATACTTGTTCATAGATTGTTAAAAAATAATATTAAGGAAAATCAATACGTTCTTTTCACTACTGCCCAAACTTTTGATCTTGCTGGCAGTAAATTATTCCTGGAGTTTGGTGAATCCAAAAAATTTGTTCAGGATTTGGAAGACATTGGTTTGGTCGAAGGGATTTACTTTACTTTCAACTACTCGCCGGATAAAAATTAAGAGAATCATTTAGAGATAGAGAGTTTGAAATATTATCCGAAATAAAAAATATTTATTCATAAATAAAACTTTTTTTGCGTTCGTTAATTTATTTTTTTGAGACTAGCTATAATTTCTTCAACACTCGGTAATCCATTCTTGTAATACCTTCAGGCAAGTGCGGCACTCTCGGATTCGGCCAGATTCTCAAAATCTTCACCACTTATCAACAGCGTTGGCGAACCTCTGAATTTTACTGTTTCAGCTTTCTCATTTGAATCAACAATTATTTCACTGTATTCAATGTTATCAAATTTTTTAGTTGCTTCTTTAACTCTCTCGATTAAAATGGGAGAGTTTGGACATCCGATAAAATGTAGTAGTTCAATTTTAATTTTTATTATTTTCAAGCTCACGATATTCAACCATTCCACCCAAGACATTTTTTGCACTAAATCCCTTTTCCCTTAAATACTGAGTTGCGGTATTAGAGCGATTTCCCGTTCGGCAAATAACAGCGATCTCCTTTTCTTTGTATTTTGAGAGTTCATTAACTCTTGCGTCTAATTGCTGAACAGGTATATTAATTATTCTATCTAGTCTTCCAAGAGGTCCTGATAATTCAGCTTCAGTTCTCACATCAAGAACGACCAGTGATGAATCGCTATTATATTTTTCAATGAACTCTTCCATACTAATTACCTTATCTTCTTCTTGCTGAGCACAGGCTAAAAGATTTAATAAGCAAATTAAAATTAATACTGAAATTATTTTTGCGTGTTTCATTTATAACTCCAAATGTTTTTATCTTCTAATTAAGATAGTCAAATCTTCTCATTTTTCAACTAGGGTTTTTTGTCAGACAATCTCGGTGTGCTCAATATTTATATCCTTTGATTTCATCCTCGGAAAACTTTACTCCAAGTCCAAGTGCAATTCTATTCACAAAATTAAAATAGCTTACTATAAGATTAATTGTCAGTAAATCTTCATCAGTCCATCCACTTTTCTTTAGCTCATCGATTTCTGATTTTTTAACTGAGGCGGGGTCAGTTGTTAACTTCGAAGTGTAATTTACTGCAATTCTGAATTTCTGAGTGAACAATTCATCATCCAGGTTTTCAATAAAACTTTTAAGTCTCTTAGGATTTTTCCAGTAATGGTTCAATGCTTGTGCGTGATGATTGATACAATAATCACAATTATTTTCTCTTGAAACAACTACGGCAAGAGTTTCTTTTTCCTCACGGGTAAGATTGCTTTCACTGAACATAATTGAAAGATAAAGCTCAAGATGTTTTATCATTGTATCGGGTAAAAGACTGTGAATTTTCATAATATTGGAAAGCTTTCCTCTTTCAGAAGTGATTTGATCATAAACTTTTTTTAATTCGCCGGCAGCCTCTTCTTCATTAATTACTTTTATAAACGACACTGCGGCAGGCTCCTTCCTTGTATTTTTTATTAAGATATTCTAATAATTTTTTCTTGTTTATATCGCCATAGGAATAAAGCTCTTGATTAACGAATAAGGCTGGAACTATCGGGGTTATTGGTTTCTCAATATTTTTAATGTTAATTACCGAAAGTAAAATTTCTTTTTTCCTTTTTGCCAAATTCTTTAATCTCCTTTCCACTCTTGTGCAGGCATCACAATTATTTTTTATAATTAGTGTAAGATCCATTTTTTAATGTAAACTTAACATTGGAAAAAACGATAATTTGTCAAATTCAAGACAGATTACTTTTTAAGGAAAGATTTTAATTTGCTTAAGTCGTTAATGATAAGTTTTTTTCTATCAAAATCTATTGTGTTTTTCTCCCGCAAATCTGTTAATACATCATTAACTGTTTGACGAGCACAGGCAGTAAGATCTGCAATATCCTGATGTTTTAGAAATGGCTTGACAAATATTTGGTTTCCCACCTGTTTGCCGTTTTCTTCTGAGATCTTTATTAAAAAAGATATTACTCTTTGTTTAGCATCCTTGAAAACAAGGTCTTCAATTCTTTCCGAGTAGCTTTTTAGTCTTAACCCAAAAATTTTTGTTAGCTTTAGATTTAGTGCGGGATTTCGTTCTATGAATCTTGCAAATTCATCCTTGTTAATAGCACAGATATAAGATGGATCAACGGATATGGCTATATCTGTTCTTTCACCCTCACCAAAATATGACATTTCTCCAAATACTTCCCCTGGATTTATGAAAGCCATAATAATTTCTTTACCATCATCGCTGTATCTGCTGATCTTAACTCGTCCGGTTTTCAAAAAAAAGATCGAGCTTGAAGGTTCATTTGGAAAATAGATGGGTTGATTTTTTCCAATTTCTTTTTCCTGAGCCAATTTATTCAACTCCATCATACTATCCTGCTTAAGACTGCTGAATAAGATTAAAATTTTCCAAATACCACAGTTTTGATTTATTTGCCATTGTAGGTGCTCTAAATTGTTGATACTAAATTAATGACCACATCATTTAATACCTAAATAATAAAGAGAAATTGTCATCTTTACGACATCTATTAAAGTGCATAAATATCATTTTCTACTTAAAAACTATCGAAGTAAAATGAAATCTATTTTGATTGCTACAATTATGTTACTTGGCTATATCGACTCTTTTTCGCAAGCTTGCTGCTCTGCAGGTACACCAATGTTGGGCTCGCTTGAAACTTCAACAACGATCGAGAAATAATTTGCAATTAAATTTAACTTACGATTATAATACGCTTCAAAGTGTGTTTGAGGGTTCAGAAAATATTGATGATAACAACCGGGAAAGAATTACAAATTCTCTATTACTGGAAACAAATTATGGATTAACTGATAATCTTACAATAACTGGTTTATTTTCTTTTATAAATCAGAGAAGAATTGTTTCTTCATCTATTGGTTCAGAAAATATTCTGTCATCATCAGGAATTGGTGATATGCTAGTATTATTTAAGTACACAATAATTTCTCAAACTTTTATTAATCAGCGGCAATTAGCAATTGGATTTGGTACCAAAATTTCCAACCGGGGCTTCAGATGTAACCCAAAATGGTATTTTACTTCCGGCGGACATGCAGCCTGGAAGTGGCTCTTGGGATTTTGTTTTCTGGAGTTATTATTCTGAGGGATTTATGCCTGACGTTCCACTGAATATTTTTTTTAGTGCTTCTTATAAATTAAACACGTCCAATGATCGGTTTGCTAACTCCGAAGCCGGATACAAGTTTGGTAACGAATTTGTTTCTTCAATTGGTGCCGGATACAGAACTGATATGCTTTTCGATTATAGTTTATCTCTTCTATTTAGAACAACTGCTATTGATCAGTTTGATAATGTGGGTGTCCCAAATACAGGGGGCATTTGGCTTTACGCAGTACCAGGATTAAACATAAATTTAACAGATAATTTTATAGCAAGATTTTCGGGACAAATTCCTATTTACAGAAATCTTGAAGGTACTCAGCTTACTACGACTTTTACTTTATTAGTTTCTTTTTTTTATAGTTACACTTTTTAATAATACCAGGAGACAATATGAAAACGATGGCTTATCTGATTTTATCATTTATGATTTTATTAGTTTATAGTTGTGATGAATTAAACTCGAACAATGCTGACGTTTCAGGCACATGGTTAATTCCTAAAGATCAAATATTTGATGGTGGACCAGGTAAAGACGGAATCCCGGCATTAACGAATCCACAGTTTGCCCCTGCATCATCTACAACTTATCTAAAGAATAATGATTTGGTAATAATTATTAAAATTAATAATGAGATACGCATATATCCACATCCGATACTTGATTGGCATGAAATAATTAATGATGAGATAAGTGGTGATAAGTTTGCGCTAACTTATTGTCCGTTGACCGGAACGGGAATAGCGTGGAATAGGGTAATTAATAATAACACAACTACATTTGGTGTCAGTGGATTAATCTATAATTCTAACCTGATTCCTTATGACAGAGGTTCAAATAGTAATTGGTCGCAATTGAAATTACTAAGTGTTAATGGAAGTCTAGCTGGCACATCTGCAAACACATTTCATGTTATCGAGACATCCTGGCTTACAGCAAAGCAAACTTTTCCTGCTGCAAAAGTTGTAACAACATCAACAGGTCATTCAAGGTCGTATGGAACTTATCCATATGGAGATTACAAAACGAATAATGGATTATTAATCTTCCCTGTATCTCCTGATGATTCCAGATTACCAAGAAAAGAAAGAGTGCTGGGCGTATTAGCAAATGATGAGGCAAAAGCATATCGATTTCAGAATAATGGTTCCAACATTGATTTGATAAACGACAATCTCGGTGGAATAAGTTTGACTGTTATTCATAGCAAAGAACGCAATATCATTACTGCATATCAGAGTGAATTAGAGGATGGAACTGTCGTTAACCTAACATCCATTCAAAATGAACTACCTATAGTTATGAGTGATTCTACCGGTAATATGTATAATCTGTTTGGTGAAATCACCGAAGGACCTAAACAAGGTTCAAAACTAAAACCGGTTATATCAATTGTTGCATACTGGTTTGCTTGGGCAGCTTTTTACCCTAAAACAAGCATTGCAAATTAATTATTGAATTGTATCTTAAGTGTAGAATTATCGTAAATACTTAGAAGGATTTTTCATGAATAGAAAATAAAAAATTTTTATTTATCTTGTTATTGCTGCCAGTAGTTAGTTGCGTTCAACCCGAATCAACCATTTCATCCCTCGGCGGAAATAATTCTCCGGTGATTGAAGATGTTTATGTAAATCCTGCTTTCATCACAGTGGGAACTACAGCAACTATTGAAGTTACTGCATCGGATCCAGATGGAGATCAACTGCAATATTCCTGGTCTACGGCACTTGGTGATATTATTGGAAGCGGTGCCAATGTCAGATATAGTGCCGCTTATTGTTGTGTTGGAGCAAATATAATCACTGTTGTGGTTTCCGATGTTAAAGGTGCTAGAGTATCGGAAGATATAATTATTGAAATTAATCCATAGTAGGATGAAAAAAGTCAAGTTCTTTTTTCTAATTGTTTTTCTTGTACAGAAACTATCCTTCATCAACTGTCTTCGCCCAGGGCTGTTGTACTGTTGGTTCAAGTACGTTTGGAGGATTGGAAAGAGGTGCAAGCAAATTCGGGAATTTAAATTTAAGTTTAAGTTATATCTGGAATGGACTAAACTCTACATATAATGGTAGCGAAGAAATAGACGATCCGCTGAAGAGAACTGCATCAGTCTCGGCATTTAATTTTGATATTGAATACGGACTTGTTGAAAAAGTATCCTTATTAGTTTCCGGCTCTTACGTGGTTAAGAATCGGGAGACAACAGTAAGGTCGAATGAAACCAATGATGCCGAAGTTATCGAATTTGATGGCAAAGGGTTCGGAGATATTATTGTGTTAGGTAAATATGAGGTGATATCACCTGATGTAACTTCACTCATCAGCCTTGCCCTTGGGGGTGGGGTAAAACTCCCTGTTGGAAGTTATACACAGGAAGTAAATGGTACTAGATTAGCAATCGATTTACAGCCTGGCACCGGTTCAACCGATGCTCTGTTATGGGGAAATTTTTACAAAGGATTTTTGCCTCTGCCGATTACCTTATCATTAAGTACACTTTACAGGTATGCGGGATCAAATCTTGAGGGCTACAGATTTGGTGATGAGTTTATTTTTTCTTTGATCGGTGATTATTCATTTACTGAGTACTTTACAATTTCTTTGTCATTAAGAGGAAGATATGCCGATGAAGATTTTTGGGGAGGAAGGTTTTTGCCAAGCACAGGCGGTACTTATTATGACGTGATACCATCGATCATCTATACAGAAAGTTCATTAAGTCTAAAGTTGTTTTATATGGCACCCATATACAGAAATGTTCGGGGGATTCAATTAACTACATCTAATTCGATTGGTGTAGAATTGTTATATGGCATTAATCTGCTAAATACCGGGCTTTAATTTTGATAAATCCTGCTCGCATCTTTTAGATTCAACCAAACTGTCTCCCATCAGACAATAAACTTAGACCCCGCACATTATTTTTATAACGTGATTATAACAGTAATTAACTAATATCATATTCATTAATAATATTCAGGAGGTTCAGATGTTACCCATAATTCGAAAAACTCTCATTGCTCTTTTTGTAACAATTAGTATGGTGCTATCAATAAATGCGCAAGATGCAAAAAGTGTTGATACCAAAGTTGAGCTGGATGGATACTGCCCGGTTGCATACTTAGTAATGGAAAAAACAGTTGAAGGTGATGCGAAATATTCATCTCACTTATGAGGGAGAAACTACTACCTGGCAAATGCTGATGCAAAGAAGATGTTTGATGCAGAACCCGAAAAATATCTTCCAAAATACGATGGCTATTGTGCCACAGCTGTTGCGATGGATAAACTTATGGAATCCGATCCGCAACTATTTTCTGTTTACGATGGAGCTACATACTTATTTTCAAATCAGATGGCAAAAGAATCCTTTGATAAGGATCCACAAATGACCATTAAGAATGCGAATAAAAATTTCGCATCTTTAATGAACTAATTGTGCTCAAATAGAATAGTTTAATAATCCCGCATAGCATTATGCGGGATATTTTATATGTTTGATCAGATGCTTGGCATAACCTCACTTGATCTCTAAAGTCTTTTCTATCTTTGGATTGAGTGCCTTATATTTGGTTTGATTTCTACAGCGATGATGCTGAGATTAAGAAAATACAAATGGTTGCTATTACTTTAATTTTTATATAATTATTGTCTTTCCATTTGAAAAAATGGAATTACGGATAAAATATTTCACAAAAGACTCTAATGAATTTCATTTCAAAATATTTCAACTGGCTTCAAAAGGATGTACCTGTTGGTGAAGTAGAAAAGTACCCGGAAACAAATGAAAATGGGGAAACCTCAGTTAAAGGAATTTTTATAATTGGCGATCTTACTGGTATTCCGTTGCTTAAGCTGGCTGCAGAAAGTGGTAAAAAGATTGTAGAATATTGTAGCAATAATGCAGAATTTTTAAAATCTAAACAAAATAAAACTGATGAAAGTGTTTATGACATAATAATTGTCGGTGCTGGTCCCGCTGGTATTGCTGCCGGAATTGAATCATCAAAAAAAGACTTTAGTTTTAAGATACTTGAATCTGCAAAAAGGTTTAATACAATAATGAACTTTCCTAAAGGTAAACCTATTATTGCAGCTCCTGATGATTATCAGCAACATTCTGATTTAAAGATAAATAACGGCATAAAGGAATCCTTGCTTGATGAGTTAAATGAGCAAATAAAAAATATAGAACTGCCTATTAAAGAAGGAGTAATGGTTGAAAGGATTGAGAAGGAAAAAAATCATTTTAATATATTAACAAGCGAACGTAATTATAAAGCCCTCAGAGTTATTCTTGCTATTGGTAAATCAGGCAATTCAAGAATGTTAAATGTTGCGGGTGAAGATTTGCCAAAAGTCTATAATCGCCTTTTTGATCCGAATGATGCAAAAAATGAGAATGTTCTGGTTGTTGGCGGTGGCGATTCAGCAATTGAAACTGCTATTGCTGTTTCGCATTGCGCTAATTCCGTTACTCTTTCTTATCGGAAACCTTCATTTGCAAGACCAAAACAGCAGAATGAACAAATATTAAAAGAACTGGTTAAGCAGGGTAAAGTCAAACTATTGCTTGAAACCAATGTGAAAGAAATAAAAGAAAATTCTGTGATTCTTTCAGATAAGAATAAGAAAGAAATTGAAGTTGAAAATTCAATGATCTATACAATGATTGGTAAAGAACTTCCCACTGATTTTTTCAAACGCAGCAATATTAAAATGGAAGGGGAACTTTCGCTAACGGCTAAACTGCAGTTTGTTCTGCTTATCCTTTTTTCGAGTGTGCTTTATTTTGGTAAAAGCAGTGCTGATTTCTATACTCACTTTTTCGGGAAAGTGAACTCTTGGGGCGATGTCTTTACAAACTCTTTTTCAACTAACTTTCTAGCGAAATTTCTTGTCGTTGCCTGCTGTTATATATTCTTTTCTTTTTTCCGATAGTGTGAGAATGTGGAATGTAACGAGTTATATAAATGCTGGTATAGCATATTTTTCTTTTATTGCCTTCATCCTGCTTGGAATCTATCTTCTTTATAAATTCATTAAAGATTATGCCCCATACATAAAACTGAACTGGCAAACATTTAAATATTCGTATTTCATCTTGCTGGGGATTTTCTTTGCAGTTATTTTTTTCGGAGAAAGATATTTTGGAATTGAATTTCTCGGTAAATCAGAATCGTTTTGGTACACTGGTCTCTACTCTTTAACCATTCTAATCTTCGGATTACGACGAATTAAAATAAAACCAACTCGATATATAAAACTGCAAACCTGGACTTTAATTCTTATCCAGGCATTACCACTATTCATTCTGCCCGAAATTATTTTCCCTTTTCTTGGAAGTATTGGAGCGTTAGGTGCAAAAGATGGTTTCATACTCACACAAGTTTTTCCAAATGAAAGTTACTGGCGATCCTATGGATTTATTCTTGCCTGGCCTTTGTTCTTTTTTAATTTATACGGTTCAAATGTTACTACATTCTGGCTGATTTTTTGTCTGGTTCAGACTTTTGTTGTAATACCCTATATTGTGTATCGCTGGGGAAAAGGCGCTTACTGCGGATGGATATGTTCCTGTGGTGCCCTTGCCGAAACACTGGGTGATGAATACAGAACTTTGGCACCACACGGACTAAAAGCAAAGAAATGGGAAAACTTTGGTCAATGGGCTTTACTTGCTGCTTTTACAATAACGGGATTGAAACTAATCTCGACTGTTTACAATATTAACATTCCGGTTATAAATGAAACAGTATCATACACAGCAGATTTCTTTCAGAAATTTTACTATGTGGGAATTGATATAATTTTTGCTGGTGTCCTTGGAGTTGGAGTTTATTTCTTTATGAGTGGAAGAGTGTGGTGCCGGTTCGGTTGTCCGCTTGCTGCCTGGATGCATATCGTAAATCGTATTTCACGTTACAGAATTTTTTCAGATAAGAAGAAATGTATCTCCTGTAATATCTGTACAAAGGTTTGTCATATGGGTATTGATGTAATGAATTATGCAAATAAAGGTATCCCGATGAATGATGTTGAATGTGTAAGATGTTCAGCTTGCGTAGTTAATTGCCCGACTGAAGTGTTATACTTTGGAGCTTTACCAAAAACCGATACTAATAACGAGCTTTACAATAATATTGAAATACCTGTTCTTGATAATACCGATTGGCGAAGTGGTTTGTAGCATATGAGTTTTAAGTATTCTGTAATTATTCCAACTCTGAATGAAGAATTTTTTATTGAAAAGAATTTGCGCTTCTTAAACTCATTAAATAGAAATTTAGAGATTATTGTTTCTGATGGTGGAAGTGTTGATAATACGACTGTAGTTGCAAAAGGTTTTAACGCAAGAGTTATAAATTCTGATCCTGGCCGAGGGATACAGTTAAACAATGGTGCTAAAGCTGCCAGCGGTGATATTTTTTTATTCTTGCACGCTGACACTTTATTGACGGAAAACGCATTTGATTTGCTCGATGAATATTTTACTAACCAGGATAATAATATTTGTAGATTTTTACTTGGATTTGATTTTAATCATCGGCTGCTAGATTTATATTCGTCCTTCTCGAAGTATGATACTCCATTTACACGGTTTGGAGACTCGGCTATAATCATCAGAAAAAACTTCTTCATAAAACTGAAGGGATTTCATAACAAGGATATTTTTGAAGATGTGGATTTTTTCAGTAGATCAGTAAAATACGGCAGGATAAATATTCTTAATGTTACAGTCAATTCATCAGCAAGAAGACTAATTAGGGACGGTATTATAAAACGTCAATTGTTTAACACACTTTTATTCATAGGATACATTTTTAATGTTAATCATCAAACTTTAAGTAAATTGTATAACAATACAATCAACAAATCGGAAATTAATTCTATTATTATTTTTCTTCGCTTTCCTAAAAGTGGTGAGGTTAAAACAAGACTAGCAAAAACAACTTCATCAGAATTCGCATTAACTTTTTATAAATCCTGTGCCGAAAATTTAGTTAAAAATGTTAAACGAATTTCTAGAGTAAAACGGTTTGCTTTTTATTCTAATAAGAATGAAAAAGAGAAAATAAATAAATGGCTCGGTAATAAATTATTTTTTGCCCCGCAAGAAGGCGATGATCTTGGAAGTAGAATGATAAATGCTTTTGAAAAAGTATTTTCTACTGGCGCACAGAAAGTAATTATTGTTGGAACTGATATTCCAGATCTTTCAAAAGACATTATTCTTGATGCATTTAATTCTTTGAATAGTAACGATGTCGTTATTGGCCCATCGAAAGATGGTGGATATTATTTGCTTGGTATGACAAAAATGTGCCCTGAGTTATTTGATGAGATTGAATACAGCACTTCAACAGTGCTTTCACAAACATTAGCACGTGTTAATAAATTAAACCTGTCTTATCAGTTGCTTCCGAAGCTGGTGGATATTGATACAAAGGAAGATCTCGTTGAGTGGTTAAGCAACGACACGGAGAATGCGATTAAAAATGAAATTAAATTGTTTTACAATACTATATAGAGAGATTATTTATGAGGCGTAAATATTTAGTTTATTCTTTTACATTATTATTTATACTTGTTTTAGGTGATAAAATATCCGCGCAGGATAATCAATTGTACACCAATATTTTAAAAATATATGTTAAGGACGGTCTTGTAGACTATAAAAATCTTGTTGGTGATAAGCAGTTAGATAAATATCTGAAGCAATTATCAGAGACAAACCCTGATAATTTTTCAAGAAATGAAAAACTGGCATTCTGGATTAATGTTTATAATGTTTTTACAATTCAGATTGTTAGAGATAATTATCCGATTGAAAGCATAAATGAGCTTAGCACAGGTGGAAGAATAATTGGTCATTTGCTCGGCAAAACGGTTTGGGATAAAGTGTTCATCACTATCAACAATAAAAATTATTCTTTAAACGATATTGAGCACAAAATATTAAGAAAAATGAATGAACCAAGAATTCATTTTGCCATTGTTTGTGCATCCATTAGTTGTCCTGAACTTTTAAATGAAGCTTATGAAGCAGATAAAATTGACGCTCAATTAGAAAGTCAAGCAAAAATATTCTTAAATGACGAATCAAGAAATCAATTTGCAATTGAAAATCGAAAAGCTTCCATCTCAGAAATATTTAATTGGTTCGGGGAGGACTTCGGTAAGAGTGACGATGATATTTTAATATATGTGTCTAAGTTTCTTTCTATCAGTTTACAAACAGATATCAATCAGAATATTAAACAATGGGAAGTCTCTTTCAAAGATTATAACTGGAATCTTAACGAAATAAAATAAAGGAGTTACACTTGAACTATTATGAATCAAAAGATCTTGGCCGATTTGCAGAAGTTGGTAAATTTAAGCCGGAATTAATGAAAAAGTTTTTCGATTATTATGGCGAAGCAACAGGAACTGATGGTGCCCTGACTAAAAAAGAAAAAGCATTGATTGCATTAGCCATATCGCACTTCAAACAGTGCCCCTATTGTATTGATGCATACACAACAGCTTCTTTGGAAGCGGGTGCAAATCCCGAACAAATGAGTGAAGCAATTCATGTTGCTGCTTCAATGGCTGCAGGAATGACTCTTGTTCATGGTGTTCAACTATTGAATAATTTAGAGAAAGCAGGGGCTTGAATCATAGATTAACTATTTAATAGTAAAGACAAAATAAAAAAACCAAAGGATACCAATGAGAGAAAACGCACTCAAGCTTGTTGAGGAAAATAAATTTAATCTCCGTAAGAAGCTCAATGAAAATAATCTGGATATTTCACCATTATCAATAGATACTCTACAGGTAAACGTCACATTAAAATGTAATCAGGCATGTTTACATTGTCACGTTGATTCTTCTCCGAAAAGAACTGAACAAATGAACAAAGAGACAGTAGACAAATGCCTGGAAATTCTAGCAAATCATAGACAAATAAATAATCTTGATATTACTGGTGGTGCACCGGAGTTAAATCCGCACTTTGATTATTTTGTTTTGGAAGCGAAAAAACTCGGCAAGCATGTAATGGTTCGTCATAATTTGACAGTTACTATTGATGGTGATCCAACTACTTACGAATCTAAAATGTACCTCCCAAAATTTTATGCGGAGAATGAGGTTGAGGTAATTTCATCATTGCCTTATTACCAGGAGTATTTTACTGATAAGCAAAGAGGGAAAGGGGTATTTCAGAAAAGTTTAGATTCTTTAAAAATGTTAAATGAACTTGGGTATGGTAACGAAAATGGCAAGCTGATTTTAGACCTGGTCTATAACCCGGTTGGTGCTTTCCTTCCTGCATCACAGCAATCGCTGGAAACTGATTTTAAAAAAGAGCTTTGGGAAAAGTATAAATTGAAATTTAACAGACTTTATACAATAACTAATATGCCTATACATAGATTCAAAGAATGGCTAGAACGTACCGAATCTTACAACGATTATATGGAGAAATTAATTAATGCATTCAATCCCTCAGCCGCCGAGGGAATCATGTGCCGCTCCTTGTTGAGTGTTTCTTATGATGGAAAAATATACGATTGTGATTTCAATCAAATGCTCGACTTTCAGATTTTCACAAACAAACCGATGACAGTATTTAATTTTGATTATAATAAGCTAGTCAATCGAGAAATAATTTTTGATTCGCATTGTTTCGGATGTACTGCAGGTTCGGGAAGCAGTTGCGGTGGAGCCACCACTGAATGATATCGGGTAAAAGGATTGTTGTTATCATTCCTGCTTTCAATGAAGAAGAATCTCTGCCAAAAGTAATAAAGGACATTCCTGACTTTGTTGATGAAATAATTGTTGCAAATAATGGTTCTACAGATAACTCTTCAGAAGTAGCTAAAAAAAACGGAGCTACTGTCCTCACCGAGAATGAAAAAGGTTACGGTGCTGCATGCCTTAAAGCAATTGACTATATAAAAGAAAAATACGAAGTGGTTGTTTTTCTTGATGGTGATTACAGTGATTATCCTGAAGAAATGAATCTGGTAGTTGAGCCAATTATAAAAGATAATTATGACCTCGTAATCGGTTCAAGAATGCTTGGCAAAAGAGAGAAGGGGGCAATGCTTCCTCAGGCTGTTTTTGGCAATTGGCTTGCTTCATTTTTAATAAAACTTTTTTGGAATTATAAATTTACTGATCTCGGTCCTTTTCGTGCGATCAGGTTTTCATCTCTGCAAAAATTAAATATGATCGATAGAAATTTTGGCTGGACTGTAGAAATGCAAATTAAAGCAGCGAAACAAAGTATGAAGACAACCGAGGTTCCTGTTAGCTATCGCAAACGAATCGGTAAATCGAAAGTAACGGGAACGATAAAAGGCTCCGTGAAAGCATCTGCAAAAATTCTTTCCCTGATTCTAATTAGTGTATTTAAAGACTAAAAGTTTATTTTATTGCTGAAGACTTTTCGCTTTCTCTCGTAATAAAATATAATGAGAAGCGGGACATATTGTGCCAGTAAAGCCCAGGTATATTCCTCCCAAACTCCTGTTAGCTGATATCTGAGAATGCTAAATGAAGTTAAGCTGATTGCACTGACGAAATAAATTCCCGAGTAACTTCTTACAATAGGCAGAAGAACTGCAAACCAAATTAAATACCAGGGGTGAACAACCGGAGAGAATATCATCAGGAAAAAGAGAGAAAGGTATATCTTATTCATAAGATCAGTTTTCGAAATAAACGAGAAAATCAGAAAGAGCAGATAAAATATTCCACATAATAGCCTTACAGTTAAGTTGTCATTAATAAATATATTCAATGAGTGATATATCATTCCGTTAAAGGTCCAATTAATGGAGTAATTTATAAGTGTATCAAGTGGCGTTGCGGTGAGGATATATGGAACTAATGTAATAATGAAAACACTTGTTGGTAAAAGGATACTTTGAATTTTCTGCTTAATATTAACTTCGTTTTGAAAATAGAACGGAATTAATAGAAATCCAGTTGGTTTTACAGACAGTGATAGACCCAGTAAAATATAACTCAATAATTTATTATTATAAAAATAAAATGCGACGGATGCTATCATCAATGCAACTCCCACAAGATCAATATGTGCATCAATGAAAAATTGAAATGTAATCAGCGGTAATGCAGCGTAAATTAAAAGAAATTTTTTATTGATTAAAAATTTATTGAGCAGGGCATACAAGGAAAGTAGAATCACTAATTCAAAAAGCAGGTAAAATATTTTAAGTCCGACGGCATTTTCTCCGCTTATCCAATAACTGAGGGTAAACAACCACTGTGATACCGGAAAATAAATTGTTTTAATGTTAGGATAACTGACTTTCTCAGGAAGCAGTTCAGAATGCAATTCACTTAGAGCTTGATCATTTGGTGCATATAGAAATGGATTTATCCCATTTGCCTGAACCTTTCCATCCCAGATGTATCTATAGTAATCGTCTGAGCCGACAGGTTCTGTATTTACAAACATTATTTTCAAAAGGAAGAAAGAAATCAGAATGACTAAAAGTTGGCTTTTACTTATATCGGTTTTAAAAAGCAAAAGAATGAAAAGTATATAAATTGCAGAAGCTGATAAAAACAAAGCAGAGTAAATTTCAATATCTCTGCTGTTGAAGAAGAAAATTACCTGCGTCGCAATTAGGGCAAGTAGAACTATTAGCAACAACCTATTGGAATATTGTTTTAACATTTATTCAAAATTGTTAACTATAGTCTGTGTTAAATGCCATTTGGGTTCATTTGATCTTTATTCTCAATTGAAATTCAAAATAATATATGCTTAATATAATAGTTTTAATTATTGAATCTGCTCAGGGAGGTATTCATATAAGAACAAAAAGCCCCGAAACCGGCAATTCCCGGACGGGGCTTTATAAACAATTATTCTAATATTTTATTCTTTTATTTCTTCATCAACATTGATCTTTGGTTTTCTTTTCCTCATGAAGAAGAAACCTGTACCGCCAATTATTAATACTGCAATAACCAAATAAATCCACCAGTAGGAAGGATAAAGTGCATTCTTCCATTCGGCAATTTTACTTTCAATCTTGTTCTTGTTTTCATCAGTGAGCATTTTATTTTCAATTAAGTAATTCATCCAAAAAGGTTGAATATTAGCAAACCAGGTACTGTCAGCAAATTGGGCATAAACTCTTTTAGATTCTTCTTCGCTTTTCACTCCAAGATTTTTAAGCTCATCACCAATAAACATTAGAACTGAATTCGTAAACTCTTCACCATTATTGAAGCTTCTCAACTCAATACTGTTAAGTGAAAAATCTTCGTTTATAGAATCCCAGGCTTCGCTTGCAACGGCAACGTACCATTCATTAAATAATTCATCTATCTGTTTCAACTCTTCGGCTTTATTTCCGTCTTTGGAATAAACTTCAACAAGTTTAACACCAACTTTCTTCCACTTATTCGAAAAATCTTCCTGTTGTTCTCGTATTGCAATAAGATCATACGGTTTCAGAGATGTTACTTGCATAAACCTGATGTTATCTCTTATTGTAGTTTTAACATTGCCAATTACATTTTGTTCCTGTTCTTCTTTAGCCACAATATTTTTATCTTCTGAAGTAAGGACGTCTTTCTCTCTCATAGTTGGAGGCATCAGGCTGTCAATCATACTTAGCACGAGCTCATCTCTATTTCTAATAGAAGCACGGAGTTCTGTAACAAGATTTTTCAATTTCTTTATTGTCTTGGTGTCCTTATCCCGCTGTGCTTCAAGAGTGCGAACTTGTGAAAGCAATTCATTGTTTCTCTGATTCAGAAATTCAACCTGTTGATTTAGTGCGCTGACTTCTGTTTGAAGAACATCAATTGTTGTAAAATCACCTTGTCGCATTAAGTAATCTTTGTTCAATTTATCAATAGAACTTTGATAATTATCCGGATACAGACTCTTGTCCAAAAGTTCCTTGTGCGGGGCATAGTTCTCCTTTAATAAACTAATTTTTGAAGGAACATCTTTCAGATCAACAAGGGAGGTTGCATTTTTAATAGTGTTTTCTATTGTAGTGAATTCAGCTTTAAAGATTGTCGACTATTTCCAAATCTGATTGAGCAATAATTGAACTAATAAATCCCCAAACGAGAAATAGTGATAAAATTATTTTTAGAGTTGAGCTCTTCATTTTGAGCCTCCTTCAATTCCCTCACTGGTAAGATTTATTTTATAATCTCCATCTAAAAGTTCAATGTAAGGTGTCCTCTGGTTGAATGCTGGTTCATTTAGACCAAATTCGGAAATAAATATTATTTTTTCCAGAACCAGTGTTCCTTCGCTCGACTTTGAATACGTAAACGTTTTTGAATTTCTTTCCGGTAATAAAATAATTCCCCAAGTTGTTTCTTATCAACCTGATTTCTTTCCCTTTATAAGCTAGTGAGTCCTGGAATTCCTCGTAAAATAGTCCTGCTGTATTGAACTCTATTGAATATCTGTCTTCAGCTATGTGTCCTTCATTATTCACGGGAAGAACGGATTCAATCGGCCAGGAAAAATTTGCTGGTTGCAATGTTAGTCCCGAACAAGCGGTAAAAAAAGCCACAAAAATTAAAGAAAAAACTAGTAATTGGTTCATATTTTCTCCTGAAAAAATTTTCTGTGAGTAAACTTATGAAAAAAATAATTATGTTAATTCCTGACTAATAAAATTGAATTAACTATGTATTTTTAACTGAAATGAGCAATGCAATTTCTGATATGAGTGTCGAAAATATTAATGTTAAATTAATTTGATTTCAGAAAAGAAATCGTTATATATATTAAAATATAGTTGTTTGTGTACTAAATAATTATCAAATAAATGTTTATTCTATTTTTTATTTAAAGATTTTAGAGTCATCCTAAAAAGATTTAAAAGGAATATTTATGGCAAAAGAAAAAACTAAAAAATCTCTTCAAATGATTGTTCGTCCGCTTGAAATAGAAGATTATGATCAACTTGTAGAGCTGCAAAAAAAATGTTTTCCGGGAATGAAAACCTGGTCAAAAGAGCAAATTGAAAGTCAGTTGAAGCACTTTCAGCAAGGACAAATTTGTGTGGAATATAAAGGCAATCTGATTGGTTCCTCAAGCTCACTCATAATAGAAATAGATGAATATGCTGATTCCACTTCATGGAGTGATATTTCAGACAAGGGAATGATAACAAATCATGATGAGGAAGGTGATACTCTTTACGGAATTGAAATTATGGTGGACCCCGAATATAGAAGTATGAAAATAGGAAGACGGTTATACGAAGCGAGAAAAGAGTTAGCAAAAAATTTAAATCTTAAACGAATAATTATCGGAGGAAGAGTTCCTAACTACAGCAAACACGCTGATAAACTTACAGTTCACCAGTATGTTGAAAAAGTAATGAGCAAAAAATTATACGATCCGGTATTGACTTTTCAGATTGCAAATGGCTTTGTGCTTAAAAGAATAATAACTGATTATTTGAAATCAGACGATGAGTCACGCGGATACGCTATACTCTTGGAATGGGTGAACCTTTACTATTCGCCCAGGCCAGCAGAAAGAGTTATTTCATCACACCCGGTGCGCATCTGCACGATACAATACCAGATGAGACCTATAAAATCTTTTGATGAGTTTGCACATCAGACAGAATTCTTTGTTGATGTTGCTTCTGGCTATAAATCTGATTTTGCTATATTTCCAGAAATTTTTACTCTACAGCTTCTCTCTTTTATTCCTCAGGGGAGGCCAGGTGTTACTGTAAGAAAACTTTCTAAATTTACAAAAGACTACATTGATCATTTTCAAAATCTTGCTCTTAAGTATGCTGTTAACATAGTTGCTGGCTCGCATTACACCGAAGAGGAGGGTGATCTTTATAACATATCTTATCTATTTAAGAGAGATGGGGATTTTGAAAAACAATACAAAATTCATATAACTCCGAACGAACAAAGATGGTGGGGCACAAAAGCCGGTAATGAACTTAAAGTATTTTCAACAGACAGGGGGAAGATATCAATTCAGATTTGTTATGACGTTGAATTTCCTGAGTTAGCAAGAATCTCAACTGAACGAGGCGCAAGTATCATTTTCGTACCATTCTGCACCGATGAAAGGCACGGTTACTTAAGAGTACGATATTGCGCCCAGGCAAGAGCAATAGAAAACCAAGTTTTTGTTGTTACATCAGGAAGCGTTGGTAATATACCATTCATTGAAAACATGGATATCAACTATGCGCAGTCAGGAATTTTTACTCCATCAGATTTCCCTTTCTCCAGAGACGGAATTTCTGGCGAATGTCAGCCAAACATCGAGACAGTTGTTGTGGCAGACGTTGATTTGGACCTTTTAAGAAGAACAAAACAAAACGGTACGGTACGAAACTGGCTTGACCGGCGAACCGATTTGTATAAAGTAATTGGTTTTGGCCAAATAAAAGAAAAATAAAAAGCCGCAACAATATGCGGCTAAGAAAAATTATATATTTAGTATTTTTATCGTCTTCCGCCTCTAGCACCACCGCCACCTTTTCTATCACGTGGTGGGCGAGCTTCGTTAACCACAATTTTTTTTCCTTTAAGCTCAAACGTGTTCAGCGTTTCGATTGCTTTCATCGCTTCTGCCTGTGCAGGCATTTCTACAAAACCAAACCCCCTTGTCTCCTGGGTAAACATATCACGAATAACTTTTGCACTGTTCACCTTACCATGCTGGGAGAACAGCTCAGTTAAATCCTCATCCTTAACTTCAGAGGATAAATTACCCACATAAATGTTCATTGTAAACTCCTTAAAAAAATATAAAATAATTCAGGACATTATTATTAAACTGCCTGATTCCTGGCTTTGTAAAAAAAGATAAAGCGGGAATTAATTGAAAGTGCTGTATCTTAATTTTAGGCCGATGTTCAAAATTAGAATAAATAATGAGTTTTTACAAATATAATGTTTTGAGCCAAAGTAATGGTTAAATTATTATTTCGAAGTGTATTTTATAATCAATCTAATTCCCGGGCGATTAGTTAAATAGTGCCAGATCCACTCCGACATCACACGAAGCTTATTTCGGAAACTTATCAGAAATAAAACGTGAATTAATGACCACGCTAACCAGGCAATTAAACCACTGAGTTTAAATCCTTTTATTACAGCCACTGCCTTTGCCCTACCGATAGTTGCCATTGTTCCCCGGTCATTATATTTAAATATGGAACGAGCCCTACCTTTTAATTCCCCTGAAATGATTTTTGCAACAAATTTTCCCTGTTGAATTGCAACTGGTGCGATAGCGGGAAGCAATTCGTCTTTTTCATTCCTGACGGCCGGCACAGCTGCGGCATCGCCAATTACAAATATTTCCGGATGACCTTTGATACTCAGATCATCATTTAAAATCGCTCTGCCTGATCTGTCAGATTGAATTCCAGCTTTTCTGATTAATGATGACGCCTGGTTTCCTGCCGCCCATAAAATATTTCCTGTTTCGATAAATGTACTACCAACTTTGACTCCACTTTCATTTATTTCTGTTACTTTTTCATTCAGTATTACTTCCACACCAAGTTTCTTTAAATCTTCAAGAGCTTTTCTCGAAAGTTCTTCCGGGTATGATGAAAGTATTTTAGTCAATGCTTCAACCATGTACACTTTTGTCATCGAAGCATCAATATTTCTGAAGTCGGGTATAAGATTTTTATTTACTATCTCAGCTATTGCGCCGGCAAGCTCAACTCCTGTAGGACCGCCACCAATGACAACAAAGTTCAAATATTTTTGCCTCTGCACAGGATCCTTTTCCTTCTCGGCCGCTTCCAATGAAAGTAAAATAGTTTCTCTGATTTTCAATGCATCATTCAGAGTCTTTAATCCCGGAGCATATTTTTCCCATTCATCTTTTCCGAAGTAAGAATGTTTTGAACCTGTAGCAATAATAAGATAATCGAACTCCAGTTCAGAACCGTTAAAGAAAACTTTCCTTCGTTCTTTATCAATTGAAGTTACGTCACCAAGGAGTACTTCAACATTTTTATTTTCACTAAAAATAGATCTTATCGGGATTGCTATATCTGCAGGGGAGAGCGCAGCAGTAGCAACCTGATAAAGTAATGGCTGGAACAAATGATGGTTTGTTCTATCTATTATAGTTACTTGAAAGTCCTGTTTAGCTAATTCTGTAGCTGCAGATATTCCACCAAATCCACCGCCGATAATAATTACTTTTTCCATAATTCAATTAAGATTTTTTTGCTAAAATTTGTAAAATGAATTTCTAGAAATCCTTGAGTATCTTCACAAAAAAAGCCGTCATCAAAGACGGCCCCAAATTTAATCATTAAATATTCCGTTACTTAGAATAAGTATATTTCAATAATTCAGACCTTACTGCTTCATTCATAAACTTACCATTAAAGCTTGAAGTAATAGTTGAACTATTAACATCATTCACACCTCTTGATGCAACGCACATGTGATTTGCATCTATGATTACAGCAACATCTTCCGTTCCAAGAGTTTCTTTAAGCTCGGTTGCAATTTGAATTGTAAGTCTTTCCTGTACTTGTGGCCTCTTAGCATAATACTGTGCAATACGATTAAGTTTTGACAAACCAATTACATGTCCATTTGGAAAATAAGCAATATGAGCTTTGCCAAAAATAGGAACAAAGTGATGCTCACAATAGGAATAAATGGTTATATCTTTTTCCACAAGCATTTCTTTAAATTTAAAACTATTAGTAAATGCTGTTGCTATTGGCTTGTTGTCTGGGTTCAATCCGCTGAACACTTCTTTAACATACATTTTTGCAACTCGTCTCGGAGTATCTTTTAGACTTTCATCTTTAAGATCAAGACCCAGAACATGCATAATATCTTTGAAGTTTTTCTCAATCAATTCGATTTTTAATTCATCATCTATCTTGAATGCATCAGAGTGTAAAGGAGTCTCTATGGAAGTAAATAAGTGATTTTCGCCGATTTCATCAATATCTGTTTCTACATGTTTTTTAATATTATCCATTTTTATTCCTTATTGATAATGTTATAATGTTAAAAAAGAGATATGCATTATTTAGTTCAACAAAAAACAAGGCTTATAATGTAAATAAAAATAAGCTTTAGTACAGCTTAATCCATTCAATCTCTATTTTGAATGAACCTTGTTGTTTATCACTTATCAGGATGGATATTTGTTTTATCTCTTTTGTGTCAGGAGGATTCGAATCTCCTGCTTCTCTTCCGTAATACTTGAGCTTAAAATCTTTAAAAGGAAGTTTAATAATCTTCCACTGATCTTTTTCGGTTTCAAATTTTAGACTGTAATTATAACCTGTAAAATATTTTGTTTGTCTGAAAGACAGGCTGTAAATTTTCCCATCGCCTTTTACCTTAATAAAAAATCCTTCATAATTACTAAAATCATAATTATCGGTTTGACTTCTGAGAGATGCAAACCCGCCGTTATTTTCCATCGATACATTTCCTGTAAAAAGCAAAGTGTTGTTCTCACCTAATGAAATTTTTGAAGTTGAAACACCACCCATTACATCATCATTAACAACTCCCCACTCTAATCTTGTTTCCCCGTCAGTAAAATCAGCAAGAGTTTTTTTTGATACTGTATCTTCAGTTTGTGCCATAGATAAAAAAACATTTAAAAAAATTATTAATAAACTTTTTATAATCATAATAATCTCAGAGAAGAAATGCCACCATCAATGTGAATAACCTGACCAGTTATCCAACCAGAATCATTTGAAAGAAGAAAAGCAGCAGCTTTTGCTATTTCTTCTGGATTTCCAACTGAGTTTAAAGGATGCCTTTTAGCTGAGGCTTCTTTTTTTTCATCGCTACTTAATAGTCTGCTTGCCATTGGGGTATCAGTTAGAGATGGTGCAATTGCATTCACTCTGATGTTTGGTGCAAGCTCAGCGGCTAGTGAACGAGTTAACCCTTCAACCGCTCCTTTGGCCATCGCAACAGAAGCATGGTATGGCATTCCTGTCTGCACAGCGACTGTGCTGAAAAAAACAAGAGAAGATGTCTCAGCTTTTTTAAGATTGGGCAGATAATGGTTTATCGCTTTAACTGCACCAAGTGCATTTATATTAAAATCGTTTAAATAATCCTGTTCCTTTAAGATTTTAAAAGGTTTTAGATTTATTGAACCCGGGCAATACACGACCCCACTTAGTTCAAAATCAAAACTAGGGAATGTGTCAGAATTATTAAGAACATCTACTTTATGATATTCTATATTATCGTTTATTTGAAGTTGGTCACTATTCCGGCTAAGCACTATTACTTTATTTCCTGCATCTGCCAGAAGATTAGTTAAGGCAAGTCCAATTCCTGAACTTCCGCCTACAATTAAAAAGTTTTTTGACATTTGTTATATTCCTGTTTGTTCAGAAATATAACACCTCTTAGTGCTGATTAGTTCAGTTGCAAAGCTATCAATAAAGTTGAAATCTAAGTTTCATCGTCCTCTTCTTCCCAATCAAAGTAAAAATTAAAATCCTCCGGCTTAATCAGATTCTCTTTAAGATTTTTCTGCAATTCTTTCATCTGCTCTTTGAATTCTTCATCATCGAATTTGAATTTATAAATTTTCGATTTATTCTCTTCAAGCTCCTTTTGTAGTTCTTCCATTTCCTTTTTGAATTCTTCGCTATCAAACTGGTAAAATCTTGAATTGCTCTTTATGCTTTGGAAGATCTTTCTTCAATTCTTCAAGTTCTTTATGAAGCTCATCCATATCAAAATTGAAGTCGTCTCCAGTAATAAGCTGGCATCTGGAAGCTGAACTTTTCACTTCCGAATCTCATTTCATCAAGCTCATCATAAATTTTACCTTTATAATCACTGACAAGATCATCAGGTATTCTTTTTCCGTTTTTATAAATAGAAGTTATCTCATCACCAAAAAAATTTGCCTCCCAATGTATTCTTTCACCTTCAACAGTTTCATAGTACGAAAGGTATTTTTGTGAATCTTTATTAAGTGAATCTGTGGGTGTTTCAGCACACGAAACAGAAGTAACAACAAATAGAAGTATTGCCATAAAAAAGTATGCTGTAGAATTTGTCATTTTTTCTCCTCTATGTTTATTAAAAATTTCTGCCGCGAAGACAGGGTCTACTGAATATTAAGACGCTGAAGAATCGAGAAGTGTTTCCAGATTTAGTGTTCATTCTTAGAAAATGTCTTTATTGGTGATGTACGGTGAAATATTTGAATTGTATGGGAAGAAATTAATCGCAATTCTTTAATAGTAATTCTTTCCTGAAAGATGAAAATTGAGGCGTATCGTCTTATATTTGCACATCAATTTTCAATTTTTAATTAGAGGACTATAATGAAAAAATTATTTGGCTTATTATTTATCTTAATAACTTTCTCTCAAATTAACCTGAATGCACAGCAAAAGAATTTTGGACTTGGAATTATTCTTGGTGAACCAACAGGAGTTAGTGGAAAACTTTGGACAAGCGGTGAGAACGCATTTGATTTTGCTGCTGCCTGGTCCTTCCAAGGTGATGGCCATCTTCTACTGCAAGCTGATTATGTTTGGCATATCTTTCGCCTGATTCCCGTTTCATCAGGAAGACTACCATTTTATGTTGGAATTGGTGGACGTGTAGTTTTTGCAAATGATGCAACAATTGGAGTGAGAGTTCCATTGGGTTTAGATTATATGTTTTCAAATGCACCAGTTGACATTTTTTTAGAGCTTGTTCCAATTCTTGATCTGGCACCATCTACAGATTTTGATTTTGGGGCAGGGATTGGTGCAAGATACTGGTTTAATTAAATAATTCATCGCAAAATTAAAGGCGGGTCTAACCCGCCTTTTTTATTTCCAGAACCCATATTTTTTAATGTGTCTGTAGGCCATATAAGCTACTGCGCTTGTCTGGGCAATTCCCAAAACATAGCTTACCATATCAAATTCTGAATCCCGCAAATACTGTTGATATAAATTTGACGTGAAGTGAGTATTAATTTCACCGTTTTCTGTTTGCAAATTATTATATGAAATTAATAATTCTGTTCTAAGCCAGATATTCGATGGGTTATCTTCAAATAAAACTTCATCCGGAATCTGATTAAAAAGAGGTTCGATGAAAAACTCATTGAGATTGTATTGATATTCTACCGGAGGAATGATTCCCTGAAATCTGTATGAAGTGTCTGAAGGTTCAATTGAATATTTTTCTGTTTCCTGTGCAAGCAGAGATGCAGCTAAAAGACAGAAACACAGAAATACTTTTAATAAAAAATTCATTGATAAATATTTTTAAAACAAATGGCTACAGACATTAGTAATGCCCGCAGCCATAAATACAAATTTGAATTGTCTATTTCAATAAAAAGTTTTCATAAAACAGGACTTCTGACCAGATATAAAAATCACGATTCGTTTTTTTTCTGAAACCGTGACCTTCATCTTTAGCCAGCAAATACCAAACCTCACCATCATTTTTTCTTACGATATCAACAATCTGTTCAGCCTCAGTATATGGCACACGAGGATCATTAAATCCCTGCACAACAAAAAGTGGTTTAGTAATTTTGTGTGCATTTATAGTTGGAGAAATACTGCTAAGAAATTTGTTCATCTCCGGATCCCGTTCATCGCCATACTCAACTCTGCGTAAATCTCTTCGGTAATCCTGAGTGTTTTCAAGAAAAGTTACAAAGTTGCTGATTCCAACTATGTCAACCCCACATTTTATTCTGTCATTATAATTAAACATTGAGGAGAGAACCATATATCCTCCATACGATCCTCCGGTTACTGCAACACTTTTTGAATCTAGATCGGGCTGCTTATCAATCCAATCTAAAAGTTTACCAATGTCTTTAACAGAATTTTCCCTGTTGTATCCATTATCCAGTAGAAGATAAGATTTACCATACCCCGCTGATCCGCGCACATTCGGTTCGATAATAGCAACACCCATTTCATTAACATAATATTGATTGATTGGATTAAAATATGGGATAGCCTGTGACTTTCGGGCCCGCCATGAATATCTATCAGCACCGGATGCGGTCCTTCACCTTTTGGTTTGTAAATAAAAGCCGGAATCATTCTTGGTTTGCCATCAACTTCATCAAAAGTTGGATAAGTGAATTAATTCAGGTATTACAAAATTCTGAAGTGTTCAAACCACCGGCTTCACTGTATGTCCATCGTTCAAGCGAATAATCAGACAAGCTCATTACATAAACATCGCCTGAAGACTGCGGAGTGTTAAGAACCAATGCAAGTTTTTTTCCATCCGGATGAAAAGACAATCCATAAACCTGACCAACCGGAATTCCCGGTACTTTTTCATGTTTCATTGTTTTGGTATCAAGTAAATATAGTTTAGCCATTCCATCTTCATTAACTGTAAAAGCAAGCTTATCTCCCTGCTTCAGATAATGTAATTGATTCAACATCCCAGTTAATGTCTTTGTTAAAACCTTGTAATTTCTTTTGTTTGAAGAGTCATAGTATCGAAGTCTTTGAAATTCGCTATTCTCATCTGAAGTGAAAAAGATTCCTTTACCGTCTTTTGAAAAGAGAACGCCGCCATAAGCAATTTTTTCAGAGGAAGGATTAATTTGTTTTAAAGTTTTTGTGGAAATATCAAGAGTGTAGAAATAACTTTCATTTGCTGAAATATATTTCCCAACAAGAAGTGTTTTGTCATCAGGAGACCAATCGGATGCAAACCAGACACCACCTTCGCTTAAAACCATCTCAGAATTTTCAGGATTATTTATATCAGCAACGTAAATATCCCAATCAGTTCCATTTCTTTTGTACTATAGAAAGAGAATTTGTCGCCTTTATTATTCCAGGAAACTCCACCATTTCTCGATTTTCCATCAGTCAGCATTTTGAAGATTCCATTATCCATATCGAAAGAAAAGACCTGGTAAAATTCACCACCGCCAACATCTTTTGTAAACAGAAAAATATTTTTACTCTTATCGGGACAGATTGTGGCTCCGCCAACTGGTTCAGGAAAGAAAGTAATTTGCTCTCTTGATCCACCAGGGAATTTAACTTTGTGAAATTGTGATGTTTCTCCAAATCTTGTTGAAATCAAAATTCCTTCATCATTATGAAGCCAGTCCCGGAAAGATGCTGAACGTGTACTTTGATATTGAAAGATTCTGTCTTTTAGTTGTTGAGGGATTTCCGGTATGTTTTCTATAACGAGATTACCAAGCTCCTGCCTTTCTACCTGTGCAGTTAGATAAGAAAGTGGAATCAGAAAACAGAATAATAAAAGAATTGATGATAATTTTCTCATAAAGATTCTCCTTTTTAGTTATATAAAGTCTGAAAGAAAAGTTCTTAAAGATAAAAATAAAGTAAACCCATAAAATTAGTGTTTTAAAAAACCTCCGGTATAAAATTCTGATCTTCAATTGGTGGTCTTACATAGCCAACTTCTCTTTGACGAGCTGGCAAAACTATCTCTTCCGGAGGAATGTCCTCATATGGAATCATACTGAGAAGATGATTGATGCAATTGAGTCTTGCTCTTCTCTTATCATCAGCATTAACAACATACCAGGGAGCCTGTTTAATATCTGTGTGGGCAAACATAATGTCCTTTGCTTTAGAATAATCAACCCAGTTTGCACGGGATTCGACATCCATCTCACTCAGCTTCCATCTTTTTGTTCTGTCCTTTATTCTTCCCTGAAATCTTGCTTCCTGTTCTTCATCACTAATTGAAAACCAATATTTAATAAGCATGATTCCGGAACGGACAAGCATTCGTTCAAATTCAGGACAGGATCTTAAAAATTCTTTATGCTCTTCATCTGTGCAGAAACCCATTACGTATTCAACACCTGCACGATTGTACCAGCTACGGTCAAATAGTACCATTTCTCCCTGCGGCAGGAAGGTGAGCAACATATCTTTGAAAATACCATTGTGTTTTTTCTTTTTCGGTTGGAGTTGTCAAGCGCAACAACTCTGCAAATCCTGGGATTTAAACTTTGGGTAATTCTTTTTATGACTCCACCCTTTCCTGCAGCATCTCTCCCTTCAAAAATGACAACCACTTTAAGTTTTTTATTGCTAATCCATTTTTGAAGTTTAACAAGTTCTACCTGAAGAGAACGTAGATTTTTATCATAATCCATGTGCAGCTATTTTTTTCTTCTTTTCCGGTTTTATATCAGAATAAACAATTTTTTTTCTTCTTTTTTGACTTGTTCTTTTTCTTTTTACTCATAACTTCCTCCTAAAAATCTTTGCACAGTCTATTTCTTTTCAGAGTGATTGATAGAGATTCCTTTTTTGCTCAGGTAAGATAAAATATAATTGTAGCAGTTTTCATCTTCTCCAAGAAATTCCGGTGGACAGATTCCCTCTTTTTAAAACCGTGTTTCAAGTAAAAATCTTGCTGCGGCACAGCAGGTAAATCCTGTTGTTCTTGCCATTGATGAAGTTTTATTTACTTTATCGTAAATTGTCAAAAATAAAATATCGATGTGAAGATTTTTTCCCTTTTTCTTCTCCCTCTATCAGCAAATCAAGTATCGTAAAATCTTCTTCACCTTTTCCGGGTGACCAAAAGGGAAATAGTAATTTGGAAGTAAGATCAATTGGTTTGATACTCTTTCCTTCGACTTCAATTTCTCCATCACTAAAAAATCCAACTTCTCGAAAAATTTTCATCAGTTCAATATGTCCCGGATAGCGAAGAGTTTTTTCAATCATATTCGGAATGTCAACTGTTTTCAGTAATGATCTCAATCCATCTGTATTAAATGCTTCGAGTATCGCCCACTTCTTTATAATTAATTATTTCCGGATCGGACAAAGCTGGTTTCTCAATTACTTTTTTATCAATTACAATTCTTGCAGGTCTTGTGTATTCTTCAATCACATCAATTGGAGAAAAATATGCTTTATACTGAAATGGCCAATCGCGTTTGTATGGAAGTCCACCTACAATGCATTTATAATTATTAATTTTCATTCTCTTATTATGATAGCCCAAGATGATATTGCTCAAGCCGGGAGAAACTCCGCAATCAACAACTGCTGTTACTCCTTTTTTCTTTGCTAATTCATCAAGAAGAAAAGGATCTTCGGGAAAGAAGGAAATATCAACCACATTTTTTTCTGCTTCAATAATTGACTTCAGCGTATTGAAACCCATAAAGCCGGGAAGTGCACCAATTACTAAATCAAAATCTTTGATGACTTTTTTAATTTCTGATTGAGAAGAAAGATCGGCAATAATTGTATTTATTTTTTTATCCGTAAGAGGTTTAAGCCGATTGGAGTTTGAATCAACGGAAGTAACATTATAATCCTCAGCAAGATTAAGGGCTATTGTACTACCAACTAATCCAGCACCAAGGACTAATAACTTTTTTCATAATAAATTTTTATGAAGGTTACACAGACTTTACCTACTTTGCGATTTTGCAATTAGCGATTTTACTCTCTTTAACAATCTGCTTCACTTGTAAAACCATATTCTTTAAATAATACTTCGTAAGGAGCAGATGCACCAAATTTTTCAATGCTAATTGCTTCACCATATTCGCCAAGATATTTTTCCCAGCCTTGTTTTACACCAGCTTCAATTGAAATTCTTAACCTTTACGGACCTGGGAATAACTGATTCTTTGTACTCATCTGGTTGAATATCAAATAATTCCCAGCTTGGAAAACTTACAACTCTTGTTTTAATTCCCTCCGATTGCAGAACATTAAATGCATCAACAGCCAATGAAACTTCAGAACCGGATGCCATCAAAATAACTTCTGGTTCACCTTTCGCTTTCAACTAAGAACATAAGCACCTTTGGATAAATTTTGCTGCTGATGAGCAAACTTTGTTCTGTCCAAAACAGGAACTTTCTGTCTTGTTAATCAAGTGCAACTGGACTTCCCTTATGTTCAATTGCTACTTTTCCATGCTTCAACTGTTTCATTTGCATCTGCAGGTCTGATAACAACCACTCCCGGAATTGCTCGCAAAGCTGCCAATTGTTCAACAGGCTGATGAGTTGGTCCGTCTTCACCCAATCCGATACTGTCGTGAGTGAAAACATAAATTGGTCTTAACTTCATTAGTGAAGCAAGGCGAATAGAGGGGCGCATATAATCTGAAAATATCAGGAATGTACCACAGTAAGGAATTACTCCACCATAAAGCGCCATACCATTTACAATACCAGCCATTGCATGCTCTCTTATTCCAAAGTGAATGTTTCTTCCTGAATAGTTCACTGATGAAAAGACACCTTGATCCTTTATTACCGTATTGTTTGACTCAGATAAATCTGCTGAACCACCGATTAGTGTTGGAAGTTTCGGTGAAATTGAATTTAGAACTTTTCCAGACACACTTCGGGTAGCAATTTTTTCCGAGTAATCATTGAAAGAAGGAAGTGTATATATCCATTCGCTTCCAAAATCACCACTGAAATATCTTAAAAGTTTTTCAGCATCAGTTGGATATTTTTTCTGATAAGAATCAAATAATTTTTTCCATTCATTTTCATAATTACTGAAAACAATTTTCATTTTATTGAAATGGTCTTCAACTTCCTCCGGAATGTAGAAATGTTTGTTTTCGTCCCAGCCAAGTTTTTTTTTCGTTAGCTTAACTTCTTCTTCACCGAGCGGTGCACCGTGAGATGATGCGGAATCCTGTTTGTTCGGGCTACCGAAACCAATGTGTGTTTTTGTAATTATCAGAGTTGGTTTATTCTTTTCTTTTTGTGCACTTTCAACTGCAGTGTCAATCTGATTAAGATCATTTACATCACTAATGTTCAAAACCTGCCATCCATAAGATTCAAATCTTTTTCCAACATCCTCTGAAAAAGATAAGTTTGTTTTTCCGTCGATAGTTATTCCGTTATCATCATAAAAGAAAATTAATTTGCCGAGTTTCAGATGTCCCGCAAGAGATGCAGCTTCGTGAGAAATTCCTTCCATCAAGTCACCATCGCTGCAGATTCCATAAATGAAGTGATCTAGAATATTTATATCATCCTTATTAAAAAGTGAGCCGAGATATTCCTCTGCTATTGCCATCCCTACAGCATTTGCAAAACCTTGTCCGAGCGGACCAGTAGTTGTTTCAATGCCGGGCGCTAAACCAAATTCAGGATGACCCGGAGTTATACTTTTCCATTGCCGGAACTGTTTCAAATCATCGAGAGAAATTTTGTACCCGCAGAGATGAAGTGTAGAATATAAAAGCATACTTCCATGACCTGCAGAAAGAATAAACCTGTCACGGTTTAACCAATTTGGATTTGCAGGATTATGTTTCAAATATTTTGTGTAAAGTTGATAAGCAATCGGGGCACAACCCATTGGCATTCCTGGATGACCGGAGTTTGCTTTCTGAATTGCATCAATTGCTAAAAAACGAATTGTATTAATTGAAAGTTGATGTATATCTTTTTCCGGCATTAAAAACTCCACCGTTTCGAATGTTTGTTAGGATAATGAAGGCGATTGAAACATAAAATCAAAAGGGATAATTTTCTTAGAACGACTAAAATGTGTTCAATCTTACATCAAAAATTACGGCTTATTTTGGGGAATAAAAAAGCTTGAAGTGATTATTTAGAAAATGGTTTTTGCCATAAAAGTAGTAAACGTATTTTAGTGAGCGAAAATCAGAATCTCTTAAATTCCTTCATAAAAGGATAAGAAAAATAGAATAGATTCGCTTCACACTGTTCAAATAAGTCAAAATTGTATTTTTTTAATATTTATGGTCAATGGAATCACCTGAACTTTCAATAATTGTTCCCGTATATAATTCTAAGAAATTTATGCCTGGATGTATTGATAGTATTCTTGCTCAAACTTTTACCAACTTCGAATGCATTCTTGTTGATGACGGCTCTACAGACGGCAGCGCATTTATATGTGAAAATTATCGTCAATCAGATGATAGAATTATTGTAATTCACCAGGAAAATTCTGGAGTTTCGGCCGCACGGAACAAGGGAATTGAGATTGCAAGAGGCAAATACATTTGTTTTGTTGACAGTGACGATTATATACAAAAAAATATGTACGAAAAACTTGTTGTTGCAATAAATAATGCAAAGACAGATGTTGTCTGTTGTGGATATACTGAAAACAACAAAGTATGTTCCCTTTGTTATAAGGATTTTATTTTCAGTAATACTGGCACTATTGAAATCGTTCATTATCTGGAAATGCGACAAGCTTTTGGATTAGTTTGGAATAAATTATATAAGAAATCCATTCTTGATACTTATTCAATAAAATTTCCCGTCTCAATTAAATTCGGCGATGATATGCTTTTTAACCTGCAATATTTTAAATACATAAAAACAGCTTACATCTCTTCCAACCATTTCTATTACTATCTTCATGATAATCAAAACGCTGTAACAAAGGGCAAGCTTACTTATTCTGAATGCAGTTATCGATTTGAAAATGTTTCGAATATGTTTATGAATATCGATAATAATTCAAAAAGTAAATTTTATGCTGAACTGCTTGCAAAAGATTTTATATACACAATTGCTTTATTGTTAAGATTATATGTCGAAAAGAAGGGAATAGAAGAACGACAGGTTGTTATAAACAAGCTAAAAAAGTTTTATAAAGAGAATAGGGCAAAAATTAAATTTGGAAATATTGTCGTAGTAAGCACTTACAAAATGTTAGTATATCTACCATCAAGGTTATTTGGTAAAATCTTTTCTTTAATTTTCCTTGCATATGTTGCCCTTGTAAAATTAGGAAAGGGCAGCTCAAGATTTGTCAAAAATTGATGGTAGTAAAATCTAAAAATAGATAACGACATATTGTATTTAAAAACAACCACTATTATTTCCTAAACTTACTTATAAACTCTTCAACTTCCGGTAAGCCACCCTGGTAGATAAGATAACCGTTGCTCGGTTCTCTCTCAGTTATTTCACCAGCAATCGGAGTGAGCATAATCTCTTTTACTTTTTCAGGATCATCAGTTTGTCCCAATGCCCAGCCAAGCTTTACATACGCAACTTCGGGCAGCATATTTGCAGCAGGAATTACTCCGAGTTCCATCATATCCCTGCCGGTATCGTAAACATACATCTGCACATAACCCCACAGTGTTTGTACAGTCATATAAACAGCAACATTCTTTTCCTTCGCCCGTTTGAGTGCAGGATACATTGGTTTGTTTACGTGCCCAAGTCCGGTTCCGGCAATTACAATTCCTCTGTAACCATTATCAATTAATGAATCAATTATATCAGGCTGCATATTTGGATAGTAGTAAACGATGCTGACTTTTTCTTCAAACACGGAATTGATAATAACATCTTTGTCTTTTCTTCTTCGCTTGTAATCATTTCGGATCGGAGTGATTTTTTCTCTACTCACCGTTGCAATTGGAATGTCACCGATAGTTCTGAAAGTTGATCGATAGCTCGAATGCATTTTTCTTACACGTGTTCCGCGGTGAAGTAAAGCATACATATCAGAGGTTGGACCAAACATACAAACCATTACTTCGGAAATATCACTCTCTGCCGCAGTTTTTACAGCATGAATTAAGTTAAGTGCTGCATCTGAAGAAGGTCTGTCGCTTGAACGCTGTGAGCCAACCATAACAATCGGTACAGGAGAATTCTGAACCATAAAGGATAAAGCCGCTGAGGTGTGATGCATTATATCTGTTCCGTGACCGATGACAATTCCCTGAACACCTTTTTCAATTTCTTTTCCGATTGCTTCGGCAACACCTTTCCAGTGATATGGTCCGATGTTTTCACTGAACTCACCGTAAAGCTTTTCGGTTTCAAGATTGCAGTAATCTGCAAGTTCGGGAACTGACCCATAAAGTTCACCTGGTGAAAAAGCCGGAATGACTGCACCGGTTCTATAATCTAGTCTGCTTGCTATTGTTCCGCCGGTACCAAGAAGTTTTACTCTTGGTTTTTTAGGATCGTAAGGAAATTCTTTTTCGGGAATTTTGTAGTGAGCTTCTTTTCTTCCTAGAATTTTAATTGATTGAATTCTTTTTGCAGCTATACCAATATTATAACCGACAGGAATTTTCAAAACAACATGAAATTCGTCAGCAGTTTCTGATCTTGGAAGGATGAGACCTTTGAAGTCTCCATCTTCTGTACTTATTTCAACATCACTCCAGACTAGCGCATTAAATCTTTGTAAAGTTTCTAAAGCCTGTCCTTTGTAACCTTTGTAATCGCTATTATTTGACACTCTTTAAATCCTTCTGAAAGCTACTAACTTTCTGAGCAACCTTCTTTGCACTTATTCTTCCCCGAAGCTTTTTCATTAAAATTCCCATCATTATACTAACAGCTTTTTCTTTTTTAATAAATTTCATCTTATGCATCTGTTCTTCCACAAGTAAGATTTCTTTTTCAAGTTCTTTATCACTGATTGGCTTTGGAATGATTTCTTCGACAAACATTCCAAGTTCAAGAGAATACTTTAACGCATTAAGAATAAAATCAGCAGTAAGTTTACCATCAGCATAAGCTTTGAGAATAGAGAACATCATTTCTTCATCAAGCGACTCCGTGTTGAGAAAACTTTTCTTTAATCTTTTGGGATACTGGATCAAAACAACCGCAGCAGTTACAGGATTTACTTTCCATTCATTAACTACTTTCTTAAATAGTTTAGCATATTTTGAAATTGAAAGTTCATCAATTGTATCAGCAGGAATGCCGAACTCTTTATACCACACTTGCCTTTGCCAAAATTGTTCCGGCAGCCAGGATTTTATTTCATTTCTTCTATCCTCTTCTATTCTTTTCGGTGGAAGATCTGTATCGGGATACATTCTGTCTGCACCTGGAAGAATTCTCTCAAATCCATTTGTGCCATCACTTAGTGCTTGCCTGGTTTCAGAAGGAATTCCAATTGTGGCTTCTTTTGCGCGAATGATAATTTCATTAACAGCAGTTTGGATATCGTCATCACTTGCCCAGACAATTATCAGTGTATCGTTATCTGTTGCTTCAGCATGCTTTTTTACTTTTTGCCAATCAGATGATGATAGAGTATCGGTTCTACTGTCGGAGTGAATCAGGTTTGGAATAGTTGTTAAACAGGCAATAACTCTGACACGATCGGAAATTTCTTTTGAGAAATAAGTGTCGGGTTGAGTCTGCCATCGCAAGTAAGTTCTTTAAATCCATTCAAGAACAACACAACTGATTTTTAATTTACTTTCAACAGCATTTTTTAGCGGAATGTAGTGAGGTTTTTTTATAATAGATGTAATATCATAATCCCTGGCGCTAAAAGTTTCAGGAGTTGATTCCTCTTTTCTTCAACTCTTCTCTTAATCTTAAAAGATTCCATTGGCGCATTGCTTCGTTGTGAGTAAGCAGTGGTATCATAGTAATCTTTGGGACCCCTTTAATTTCAACACGGGTTCCACCTTCAACACTAACGTTTACATCCTGTCTTGCTGCACCAATTCCTCTTCTTACTTTGTGAGTGCTTCTTACAAGTTTTGCACAAATCCATCCAACTTCTGCTGCTTCTTGAGGTGTTCGCATATCCGGTCCTGTCACAGTTTCAATCAGTGGCATTCCAAGGCGATCAGTTAAGATAAATTCTGTTGTGAGAATAATCAGAAACCTCTCTGCAGGAATCTTCTTCAATTGACATTTGAACAATTTTTACTTTTCTGTCTTTGTAAGGTATCCATCCATCAACTGCATAAATTGCTGTTCTCTGAAAACCAGTTGGAATGCTTCCATCCAAATATTGTTTACGGGCAATGTGAAGTTCATCAACTAAGTTTACAGTTGTAAAGCATTCCTATGCCGAGAGCAATATCAAGTGCATCTTCGTTAATCAGGAAAGGCGGAGTGTCATCCATTTCGTAAGTGCAAACTGTGTTTCTGTTAATTCTATAGATAATCTCTTTCTTTGTTTTGAACTCCATCAAAGCAGTGCCGTCATAAACACCTAGTTCAGAGAGTGTTGGTCTCATATGTCTGAGTATTTCGGCATCATAATTATCGCTGTATATTCCGGCGGGGCAGCGGCAAAATAATTTTTTGTCTGTGAAAAGTTGCTGGTGAATTTCGAGGCCGGATTTGAATCCAACTGTCTGGTAGTCAGATTCTGTCATTTCTCCAAAAGATTTGAAGATAAATTCTTTCATAAAATTTTTTCTGTTCTTCTGTCCACAAAAAAATATTCCCGGCAGAGGACAGCAATTAACCGTACAGGATGCCGGGAACAAGCAAGCGACATAAAATATTGGGTGGGGTTAATATGATATATCGCTTATTTCTATAATTTCTGCTTCTGGATCGTGCTCGTGCAGATAGTTGATAAACTCCGGATTAAAATATTTCTGATGAGTGCTTCTCATATTCTCTAAGCCAATGCTCAACTTCATCGTGCGATAACGAACTCTTCAAATAATTAAGTTTTTCTTTGTCATCAAAAATCCGGTAGTAAAATAATTTGTTCTTGCTCATATTTCTTTTGTTTCATGGTTTTTTCAGATACTTCGGATAATGATCCATCAGTTAAAGTCATAAATTAACCTCACTACAAAGTTAGAAAATTTTTCCGCCTTTTTTAAGGATATCTCTTGCAATAATTCCTTTTTGGATTTCGTTAGTTCCTTCAAATATTCTGTTAATTCTTGAATCCCGGTAATATCTTTCAATTGGAAGCTCTTGCGAGTAGCCCATTCCACCGTGAATCTGCACAGCACGGTCAGCAACTTCATCAAGTGAATCAGAGCAGTAAAGCTTTACCATTGCTGATTTAGTTGAAATATTTTTCTTCAGATCGTAATCCGTTGCTGTTCTGTACACAATTGATTCCATATTAAAAATCATAGTTGCCATTTCAGCAAGCATAAACTGAACTGCCTGGAAGAAGCTTATCGGATGATCAAACTGTTTTCTTTCCTTCGCATAATTTGTTGATAGCTCCAGAAGTTCTTTTGCAACACCAAGGCATGCAGCACCGAGTCCAAGTCTTCCTGCATCAAGAGTTTTCATTGCAATTAAAAATCCCCGGCCATCAACTCCTAATAAATTTTCTTTTGGAATACGGACATTCTCAAAACTAAGTGCATTGGTTACGCTTCCTTTAATTCCCATTTTCTTTTCAGCTGGTCCAACTTTGAAACCCGGTGTGTCAGTTTCTACAATAAAAGCGCTAATACCTTTTTCAGTTCTTGCAAAAACAGAAAGTATTCCAGCAATACCGCCATTAGTTATCCATAGTTTCTCGCCATTAATTACCCATTCGTTGCCTTCGAGATCGGCTTTTGTTTTTAGATGAAATGAATCGGAACCAGCCTGAGCTTCTGTTAAACAAAACGCACCGATCTTTTCTCCGGTTGCAAGCTGGGTTAAATATTTTTTCTTCTGCTCTTCGGTACCTCCGAGGTAAATAGACATTTGATCCGATTGACTGATGTGCACCTATGAAAGTTGCAGTGGACATACAGCCTCGCGCAATTTCTTCTTGCATCAAACAGTAACCAACTTCACCCATTCCTCCACCGCCGTATTCTTCAGGAAAAGAAATTCCGAGGAATCCAAGCTCAGCCATTTTCTTAATCAGTTCTTCCGGAATTTTTGCTTCGCTATCTATTTTTGAAGCAATAGGTTTAATTTCATTAGTGGTGAAATCCCTCACCATCTCACGCAACATTTGCTGCTCTTCGGTTAGTTTAAGCTCTAACATGATTCTTTTATAATAATTGTTTTAGCTTACTGGGGCAAAAAATATTCCACAACGAGCAACGAATTAAGAGTATTAAATGAACAAAATCGGGCTATTTTTGAATAATTATTTTCTATTTATGGAAAGCCGGTGTTTGGGTTTTCTTAGATGTGAGAAGGTTTTTTTATGTGAAATCTACAATATCCGAGCTCCTTTGGTATCTTAAATCCCGGATATATAATTTAGAAATATGAACCTGCTCAATTCAAAAACCGGAAGGATATTTCTGGTAACTGTACTTTACCTGACAGAAGGAGCTCCAATCGGTTTTATCTGGTGGGCAATGCCGACTCTATTGCGGCAGGAAAATGTTTCGATCGAATCGATAACTTCCTTAACAGCGTTGCTTATTCTGCCATGGGTATTCAAATTTGTCTGGGCACCACTCATTGATTCATTTAGAAATGAAAAAAGAGGATATAAATTTTGGATATTCATTTCGCAATTATTTATGGGACTTTCATTAGTTCCTTTGATATTTATACCAGTACAAGAAAACTTTCTTATTTGGGGAATGTTTTTACTACTACATTCATTTTCTGCAGCTACTCAGGATGTTTCTATTGATGCAATGGTTATTAATGTTATAGCAAAAAATGAAAGAGGTAAATTAAACGGATTCATGAACGCAGGAATGCTCATTGGCAGAAGTGTGTTCGGAGGAGGAACATTAATTATTGCTTACGAACTGGGCTTAAGTTATATGCTTTGCTTACTTGTGATAATTATTCTGTCTGCGATGTCACTTCTAGTTTTTTTAAAAGAACCTGTATCACGAATAAAGTCTGAAAATCAATTTAAAACTTTTGTTAAGAATTTTTCTCTCAGCTTCAGCAGCAGGAACACCTGGCTTGCAATAATTTTTGCCCTTACTTCGGCTGCAGCATTTGAAGTCGCAGGAGGATTAGCCGGACCTTTTTTAACAGATTTAAATATTAATCAGGAAACCATCGGGGTATTCTTTGCTATACCTGTTCTAATTGCAATGTTCACTGGTGGTTTAATCGGCGGATACATTTCTGATAAAATTATGAGAAAGACAGCTGTCGCAATATTCTTATCAGGTTTTGTGTCAGCTATACTTTTCATTTCAATTTATAATTATGCTGAAAGTACTATAAGTGAAACTGTTATACTCTCAGCCTTTACAATTATGTATTTCTTCGTGGGTCTATTCACTGCTTCCTCATACGCACTCTTTATGGATTTAACGAATCCGAATATCGGCGGCACTCAATTCAGTACTTATATGGCTGTAACGAATGGATGCGAAGCATGGTCTGTTTGGGTGGCTGGAAGTATTGTTGCTGGCTACAGCTATCCAACAGCTTTTATTACAATGTGTGTGGTTTCTCTGGTAAGTTTACTAATACTTAAAAAAATAAAAATCGATCAGCCAGAATATAACACTATCTCGGCACAATAATAACCGATTCAATTTTTCTTGTAAATCTAGTGAGCAGATATCTTATAAAATCACCAATTATGTTTGCAGGTTTGCCTGTACCTTTTGTAATTACCCGGCAATTAAGAATGTTTACTCTGCCCTGCCAGTTTATATTTATTGCGCCTCTGATATGCGGATCAATGCTGTGGATTTTTGTCCAGCCGGGACTTCTTCCGGGTTTTTGTTTAGCTTCAACATAAAAATTAAATTTTTTCAATTTTTCATCGTGTGCAATTAAATCACGGATAGATTTTTTTTCTGAACAAACTACCTGTATTAATGTTTGCATTTCAATATCCCTTAATTTTTAAAAATTAATTTGAAATCCAAATAGTGGTCTGTGAATAAATTCCTCTGGAACAGTTGAACTGCTACTTTCATTATTATTTTCAGTTTTATGAATTTCAGGAATCATATATCCTATTGTTGCACCTACGATGTAACCAACAATTACGTCGGTTGGAAAATGATTATGTGTATTCACGCGGGAGAATCCTGTTACAGCAGGAATCAGAGCAGCGGCTATCCATAAAAAAGTTTTAGTAGATTCGCTTGATATATAAGCTGAATAAACCTTTGCTGTATAAAAAGTGTTCACAGCAGTCATTGAAGTATGGCCTGAATAAAATGAATACCGTGCCTCAACATCAAGCTTCGGTTCAAGCAGACTATTTGCATCATAAACAAATGGTCTTTCTCGAAGGGTTAATGCTTTAAATAATGCATTTAGACTTGCATTAAGAAGAACGGCCTCACCATACATTAATGCTACTGTTCCAAAGTCCTCTTTTGTTTTATCGTAAGTCAGGAAAGTAAGCGGAAACATAAATGAGCTGTAAAGTAAAACGTCACCAAGAACATCACTTTGATATGGTCCAATAGCAATTCTGTCAAACTTGTTAACGTCCAGAGGATTGAGCAAACTAATTTCAGAAAGAGTAAGTGGATCATTATTTGTCATTGCAATGATAGCTGCAGCCCCTATTACAGCACCAGTTCCTGAAATTATTATTTCTTTATCTGTATCTATATTAAACGGACCTTCAGATGAGCGTTGTGAAAATGATACGTTGCAAAAAATAATTATTAACAGAGCAGTTATGGGAATGGATCTGAAAAAATTCATCAGCAAGGGTAATAATAATAAATTGAACTGTTTTGTTTTTGGAAAAGTATAATTAAAAAATGAAAGAAAAAAGAATCGGCCGGTAGAGAAGTTACCGGCCACATGAGATAGATTTTAGTTAAAATTATAACCCAGCTTAATACCAGCATACCAGTAAAGAGGTTCTCCTGCCTCATAGTGCTGACCGTTTGCTGAATTAATATTTACAAATCCAACATAGATCTGATCGAGAATGTTATTCAATCCACCTGATAATTGAAGGTTAAAATCTCCAAAACCCATAGTTACACCCACATCTGAATTC
Organism: uncultured Ignavibacteriaceae bacterium; assembly: GCA_963768365.1. Lineage (GTDB taxonomy): Bacteria > Bacteroidota > Ignavibacteria > Ignavibacteriales > Ignavibacteriaceae > IGN2. The sequence continues at coordinate 107,920 of CAVYHS010000006.1, forward strand.
AATAGCGTGTAGCCATCTGTTTTTGCAGAGTTGGCATCATCAACATACATTCCACTAACATATCTTAAACTTCCTCGAATGTATCCATTAAATGTTGAACTAAAATTATGATTATATACTACAGCAGAGTACAGATTGTTTTCAGGTACACTTGGCGGTTTGTTTCCGGCAAAATCTTCTTCCTCAACTGTAAGATCTTCATTAATTATAAGTGCCTCATATTCATCATATGTGAAGTTTGAATATGCATAAGATAATTCAAGACTTAAACCACCGGTCACATTAACAGTTCCACCGAGTTCAACACCTGTGCGATTTGTCTTTGCAGCATTCCGATAAAATACATCACCATAAACTTCGAATGGAATAATTTCATCATTAACTATAATGTTGAAAAATGTTGCTTCGAAAATGATGTTTCTAAATAAATGCTGTTCAGGATTTTTCAGGTTTCCTTTAATCCCAATCTCAAAATTGTTTGACTTCTGTGCACTCAAATCTGGATTAAGAAGAACAGATGGATTGGAACTTATAGGATAATTATCCAGTTCATTACCTGCAGGACTATCGAAACTATATCCATACGAAGTGTAAATTGCTACGCTTGGTGTAAGTTTAAAATTTAACGCAGCCTTTGGAGTGAACTCATTAAACATCCTGCTGTTACTTCTGGAACCAAGAAGCATATCGGTAGCGATGTAACTTACGTAGTCATATCTTCCTGTAAGCAGCATGTAAAGTTGTTGATTATACAGTTCAAGATTTTCAGAAAAATAAAAACCAACATTGCTTATAGTTTCATCAGTCAGTCTAAGCAACTGATCTCCTCTTGTTCCACCGATGTTGTTATACGCTTCGACAGGTCCGGCTTGATATAACAAGTCAGCACCAATTGAAAACTCATTCGACAAATTACCTATTGGTCCGGTATAAATATATTTCATTGAACTTCCGATTCCGTACCTGTTTATAATCCTATATGTAGATGAAGTCCGGTTGAAATATTTTATAGTACCGTAGGGGACGATTTGAAACTGGTGCTTGCTTCCTCCAAAATCAGTATTAAACAAGAGACCAAAGCGTCCCTTCCGTGTTACCCGGCTTGCGTCCCGGTCTACGTCCCGCTGATTTGCCTGGTAAGGATCTTCATTAAATTCTTTGAGAGTTAAAGAACCGGGAAGCTTAATCAAACCATCTACAAAATAGCCAAGAAACTGTAAGTTAGTTCCATCACCGGGAAGGAGATCGACTTTTGTATTAAATATGTTCCAGTAGTCTTGGCTATGAGGTCTGTAACCCTTATAATTGTGATAAGTATAAGTGCCCATAAAACCATATTTATCTGTTCTTACTCCGAACTTAATCCCATTCTGGCGAAGATCGTATGAACCGAACTCGTTAAACTGCTCAACAAATGAATACGGAAAGTTGATATCATTAATAAAATTTATAACGCCACCCGGTGCATTTGTGTAAAGAGATGAGGAGTTTCCTTTAACAATTTCAATGCTGCCAACAGCATTAAAATCTATCGCTTCAATTCTTGTTTGCCCATCTGGTTCTGATTCAGGAATTCCATCAAGAAGAATTCTTACACCTCTTATTCCAGTATTTGATCTGCTTCCGAAATCCGCTTATTGAAATTCTTACGTCATGGTTTCCATAGCGGTGATTGCAAAAATAAACCCGGAACATTTTCAAGCACATCATCAACTGAAACTCTTCTGCGAATACTTATACTGAGTATTTTTTAACCGTAACTACTGGGTATGGTATATCAATTATTTTCTTTTCCACTCTTGTTGCTGTAACAACAACATCATCAGTTTCATAGCTGAGCGAATCAACTTTTGCCATTGAAGAATCACCCACTACCAGAACTTGTGCTTCAATTATTTGCCAGCCTGACAAAACGAAGAAAAGAATAATTAAAGAAGAAATCGTTTTTAATTTGAACATATTTCACCTTATTAATTACTCGACTATTTAGTTATAAGAATGAAAAACTAAGCTAATCGTGGAGGCGGTGAAGGTATGTCTAAAAATGAGGATTGGTAAAAATCAGAGCTCCAGTTGTTGAACGATAATTCATAAACTAAATCATTGCTGATTTGTTCGCCTTGAATTGGTTCGGATAATAAAATATTAATAATATTTTTATTTGCCGGAAGGTTCTTATCCTCTAAAGAATTTTTGTGAACTCTTTTTTCAAATTCCTCTTCCAGCTTTTTCTCTTTTGTATCATTGATGCAGTAAATAATCAATTGATCTTCAGTCTCTTCCTTCTTAACAATATCAAACATATCGCCGTTATACTTAAACTCGCGGGAATGTATCCACCTGAAATCAATTTTTCCTTCCTGAATATCCTTTTTATTAAAAATTAATAACTCTATCATTTCTTCTTTTGATGGTCTGTTAGCCTGTTCCATTCCAACATATTTATAATAGATAGAAAGAATTGGGTGAACAGCCAAAAATCCGAAGGTATTATAAATGAAAAGAGATAGGATTAATATTGAAATTATTTTTTTCAAGACTTTAAGACACACAATTAAAATCAATAGAACATATTGAGCGGTTATTAAATTAGATAATCAAAAACTATGCTTTAAAATAATGAGTATTCAGGATAAAAACATACTTAATTTCTATAAAGGAGATCTTTGAGCCAAAACATACGAATGACCTACTTAATACTTTGATCTTATTTATCATTGAGGAAGCTTTCCAAAAACTCCCCAGACCCATCTGTGTGCACGGTGAATAAAAGCTGAAGGTTGTGCAAACATTAAAATACATTCATTCGAAACACAATCAATTCCATTCTCTTCGCAGAACTTAATGGCGTCTTCCGACTGTGAACCCTGCTGTAACCAGACTTTATTTATTCCTGCTTCTTTTGCTTCTCTCACAACTTTTTCTGTTTGCACAGGTGGAACATTTATAACAACCGCATCAACTTTTTCAGGAAGTGACAATAAATCAGGATAGCAGGTGTCTCCTTCAAAAACATCCATATTAGGATTAATCGGATACACCTGATAATCTTTTTGTTTTAGCTCTTTGTAAATGGCATTGCCAAATTTTGTTTTCTTTCGTGAAACACCAACCACTGCAATATTTTTCTGTGCTAAAAATTTTTCAACGATTTTTTTAGAATTCATTTTAAATCTCCTTTAAGTATTTATCTTAAATTAAAATTCATTTAACCGGGGAACTTGTCCCCTTTTCCTCTTTCACTTTTGAGTGTTAAAATCTCCGAAGCAATTTCTTCAATTGGTTTATTAGTTACATTTATAATGGCCCAGCCGGGCTGGTTGCTGTAAATTTTCCTGGCATACATCAGCTCCATTCTACAAATTCAATATCATCATAATCACCGACTGCACCGCCGAGATAATTCTGTCTAGCACGGCGAAGCTCCGTAAGAGCACGTGCATTTGTATCAAGACAAAAAACATTCGAAGAAAGCAATTTGTGAATTATCGGAGGAAATTCCTGACCCATAACAATTGGAACATTCGCTACAAACCATCCTTTGAATGCAAGATAAATGCTCAATGGTGTTTTAAATGTTCTTGAAACACCAAGTAAAACAATTTCTGCTTTTTTTAATTCATTTACACGCTGCCCATCATCGTGATGAAATGCAAACTCCATTGTTTCAATTCTTCTGAAATAAGCTTTGTTAAGCTGTCCGAAAAGTCCAGGTTTTTCAGCAGGAGAGACTGAAAATTCTTCAGATAGTTGTCCTAAAAGTCCGCCCATTAAATCAATGGTATCAACATTTTGTTTTCTACCTCCCCGCAGCATAACTTCTCTAAGTTTATCAGTAACTAGCGTGTGAACAATAAATCCACCTGTTTGTTTCGCTTCCCGAATAACGTGAGCCACTTTTTGCTCAGTTCTTACTTTAGGTTTTCTAATCAGATTAACTTTTACTTCAGGGAATTGAATTAATGCTGCGTTAAGAGCTTGTTCAGCAGTTCTTCCGGTACCATCAGAAACAATATAGATATTATATTCTTTCTTTCTTGTTTTCACTATGCAAAATGATTTGAAATTCTTAAGTCGCAACTTAAAACTTATGAAAGACTAAGACAAAGAAAGAAAAAAATTAAAGAAATTTCAATATTGAGGAATAAACCATATCAACCGTCAGCTCTTTTATACATTTAAATTTAACATCGGTTCCTGTTACAAATGAGCGGTCTGGGTGAATAGAAAAAGCAGGGTGAGCAATCAAGATTAAGTGAAACAATCTGATGTCTCAGTTTTCCAGGGATGGATATATATATTGATTTGTTGGACCAATTATTGCAACAACCTTTAATCCCAGAGCAGCAGCAATATGCATCTGGCTTGAATCGTTAGTTACAAACACATTACATCGTTTCATTATTGCAGTGCTTTTTGTCAGGCTTTCAGCATTTACAATAATTACTTTATCGGAATTAATAAGTAAACTAATTTGTTCTTTCAGTTCTTTCTCATCGGGTCCACCAAAAAATAATATTCTTGCGTTGTGATCTTTAATTAATTTTTTCCCAAGCTCAGCAAACTTTTCAGGTTCCCATCTGCGTTTGATATGATTCTTTAAGGTTGCACATCCTGGATGAAAACCAATTACAAGTTCATTCTCTTCAATTCCAATTTTCTTTCAGATAATCTAAAGCAGAATTTTTTTCTTTTGCAGAAATCGGGAATTCAAGTGGCGGTTCTTCATTAAACTTTTTACCCATCAGTGCTTCACAAAGTTTAATATTTGTTTGAACGTTATGAACATCATCTTTTTCCAGAACTCTGACATTATTTAGAAAACCAAAACAATTTTTATCTTTTCTTAAATAAACAGCTCCGACTCTTTGCTTTGCACCTATTAAAAAGCTGATAACGTTATATTCTTTCCGGTTTGAAGGATATACGTTTATAGAAGCATCATACTTCTTTCTCAACTGCAGAAGGAATTTAAAGGATTTAATTGCACCTTCTTCAACAAAATTAAAATGAATGATTTTATTCAGATTAGGATTAGAAGAATAAATTTCCTGAGCTCCCTTTATACATTACGAGTACATCAATTTCTGTGTTAGGCAGATTTTTTCTAAGAAGCTTTAAAGCAGGAGTAAACATCAAAGCATCCCCAATACCGGAGAGTGCAATTACTAATATTTTCATATTGAAAATTTACAAAAAAAAGTCCGGCATTTGCCGGACCAATCAATTGATAAATTAATGTTTTAATTTTCAGATGTATCTTTGGGCTGAGTCATCTGCTGGTATTTTTCGATATTCGATTTAACTGTCGGGTCATTTGGGAACATAGTTTCTAGCCTTTGCCACAAATCAAGAAGCTTATCATATTGTTCTGAACTCTCATAAATCTCTATAAGCAATCTGTAAGGATTGTAATAAGACTGAACATCATCGGGATTAAGTTCAAGATCTGCCAAGGCTCTTTCTTCAACATCAGCAGAAATCTCAGAGAATTTTTCTCTGTCACCAGCATAAAGTAAAGATTAGCAACCTCGAACAACAAACCATTATCCATACCTAAAATATTATACGGAAGTTTTTCGTTCATATCATTTAATGTAGTGATAAGACTTTGATTGTCTCCAATGCTTCTATAATAAACAGCCAAGTCTCATAAATGCATTTCTATAATTTTGAACCATTCGCGTATGGTTATCATCAAAGAAAATTGTCGGGTCATCCAAACCAGTAAACCGGAATCCTGGAAGATAACTTTTGCTGGCTACTGTGTTTCCTTTTAACTGTGACTTTACTACCTTCTTCATTGATAAATTCGCTGCCGGGTTTTCGTTTCTCGGGAACAAGTCTGAAAGTCATTCCTTCCATCTTTAAATAATCCTGCAAACCAATCTTACTGTCATCGGAACAGGTAACTGCAAAAGAGATTGGTCTCTCCCAGTTATTTGCTTCTACAATTTCCCTGACAATAATATCCTGAACACGAATTGCTTTAATATCACCAAAGGTTAATGTGTTTGGCATTTTCCAGGTTAACTTTCCTGCATTAATTACGGATGTATCTTTGATTGCATATTCATCAATAATTTCTTGTCGTCCCTCTGCATCTGTAAATTTAGGCGTAGCAATAGTTATGTCTGTTGGTGACCATTGTGTTGGTCTTAAATCTGTTGGATTTATTCTCGCATCTGGAATTCTAATTTTGACTGTGCCCACTCCATAAGGATCATTATTCTTTAATTGTCTGACATACCAATCTGTATTTAGTAGACTGAGATTAACAATTTTAACATCTCTTCTTACTCCTTCCACATCCTGCAAATACCAGAGTGGAAAAGTATCATTATCACCATTTGTAAATAAGATGCCATTTGGTGGGGTGCTTTGTAAAATATTATATGAATAATCCCATGGAACCCAATTTCTTGAACGATCGTGTGTGAAGTAATTTGCCTGAAGCATTCTTACGGGAATAAGAATAAAAGTAAATATCAGAACTCCGAAAACGGCTGCAGTTCCGTAAGATTTCTTTTTGATGTGCTTCTGAACTAAATCAACTAAACCACGGACCCCAATTGCAATCCAAATCGAGAAAACAAAAAATGCACCCACATAAAAGTAATCTCTTTCACGGGGCTGAGGCTGCTGCTGATTTTGGTAAAATGCAGTCAGGTATCCCAGTAAAATGAACATTATCATAAAGATGGATGCCATTTTCCAATCGCGTTTAAAATGATAGAATATTCCAAACAGACCAATGAGAAATGGAATGCCCATTAATGAATCATTGAATTTTCCCTCGAAATCTAACTGTAATAATTTTGCCAAAAATATTTCCAATGAAATTAAATGGTGCAATATTTGCTCCATCATCCTGAACCCAGCCTTCACGACCAGCATAATTCCAGAGCCAGTATCTTGTCATCATATGATTCATCTGGTATTTGTAAAAGAAGTCCAGATCACTTGAGTAGTTTGTAAACACTCCCTGCTGATGTGGTTCACTTGAAAATCTTCTTTTAAATATTGGGAAATCACCATACTGCTCACTGTTCAGATACTGTTCTAATTTTGGAAAAGTGTCTGGTTCATTTTCATTCATCGGAGGATTTTGATTAGCACGGATGATTACCATCGAAAAAGTTGTAAATCCCATCAGAATAAAAATGGCAGACATAAAAATCGTATGTAATGTCGGCTTATTGTTTTTTACAGAATAATAAACAGCATAACCCAAAGCAGCAAGTATAACAACAAAAACTATTATTTCAACAGTAATACTCTCTTTACCTATTGCAGTCATAAAAGCTGGCAGATACTTTAACAACTCCCGGATATGTTGCAAAAAGTGCAATACCACCAATAATAATTGGAAGATAGAATGAATTTTTATTGAAAAGTTTACTTCCAGATAAATTCCCATAATCAGAGCACTGATACCTAAAAGCCATCAATTTAAATTTAGAATCAAAGTCCTTATACTTCTTCACCAGTTGGAGGATTAGTGCCTGTTTCTCCTGCCCACCAAATCACAGCAAGAACTAAAATTATTCCAGCATGAGCAAGTAAAATATAACCGGTCTTTTTCAAAGCTTCTTCATCCTCCAGATATTTTCTAAAGAAAATTACCATCACAATCGGAACTATTGTTAGGACGCTCATCAAGTGAACACCGGTTGATAAACCAACAAGATATGCAATTGCAAGAATATATTTTTCACTATCTTTATTATCTGCACGTTCATACCATCTTAATAATTAAATAGGTAATTATGGCAACCAAAAGAGTACTAAACGCATAAACTTCAGCTTCAACAGCGTTAAACCAGAAAGTATCGCTAAAGGCAAGTGATAGCGCACCAATTGCTGCTGCAGTATAAGTTGCTATTGCATCAACAAGTGTTTTCGGGTTTCATTACCCTTGAATATATTAATTAGCTTAACAGCAACCAGGTAAAGAAATAAAGCTGCTAACGCACTGGATAAAACTGAAATAAGATTTACCTTAAATCCAATATTTTCAAAAAACGGTATTTTGGAAAAAATATTACCAAGTAAAAGAAAGAATGGCGCTCCCGGGGGATGTGGCACTTGCAGATAATAACCGGCAGCAATAAATTCACCACAATCCCAGAAAGAGACTGACGGCTGAACAGTCATCCAATAAACAACAAGTGTAAAAAGAAACACTCCTGCCGCAAAAACTCTGTGCACTAAGTTTTAAATTCATTATTTCCTCATTAGAAAAAGAAAGCCAAAATTAGCTACAATTCGATTTGTATACAATGAAACAAGGATTATATAAATTAGTTGTCAGATTCTTCATCAGAACTTTTCTTGAAAAATTTATCATACTTTGAAGTATCAACAGGTTTGTGATACTTATCGTGAAGTTCTTTTAATCTTTTCATACACACGGTATCAAATTCGTCATCATCTTTATCCCTTTTTATGAACATTTTAAACTCATCATATTCCTGACGAGTGAAATTTCTTTCATACTTTTTTAATGCTTCAAGATATTTTTTCTGTTCTCTGTAAGATGACATATGTTTAATCCCAAACTAAATTTATTTTAATCTGATTGAAAAATAACCAATCCGTACTATTGCAAAAACCCAAAAGCAGAAGTATAGACGTTGGTTGATAAGAATTTAGTTCTCATAAATTGAGAAATTTCTTTATTTGACGAAGACACTCCTGTATTCTTCTCCCCATTCACTTAATAAGTCAATGACCGGAATTACTGATTTACCAAGTAATGTTAGACTATATTCTACTTTCGGGGGAATTTCAGGATAAACTTTCCTGTTTATTATTTCATCCTGCTCGAGTTCCCGTAGTTGTTGAGTAAGCATTTTATGAGTAATTTTGGGAAGTGATTTTCTTAATTCTCCATATCTTTTAGTAGCTATCCTTCAGGCTCCAGATGATTGGTATTTTCCATTTCCCTCCAATAACACTCAGAGAAAGCTCTACTGGATTATTAAATTTCTTTCCTTTTAAATCCACTTCTGGCATTGTTTCTCCATTACTTACTTTTTATTTAGTATATAAAAAAATAGTGCATACTATTATAAATATACTATATAATTTGAATTTGAAAAAATATGATTTATTGCAGAGAGAAGTAAATGAAAGGGATTACAATTGTTCAGGTATTTGGATAGCGCCTTATTTATTGGCTTGGCCAAGGCAGTGAAGAACATCCACATCAAAATATTCAAGAAACAGTGAAATATTTTTCTTTTTATCTGTTATGAAAGCAAGTTATATCCGAATCGATTTATAAACAATTTCAATTTAACTTTTTGCGCCGCTGAATTTTGAGATTTCCGGATGGCTTTTCTTATACTTTTCACTCCTGTTAAATATTTCGTTGTATTCATCCGGGAACATTTCCCTGATTGTCTTATTGTAGTCAGTCCAAACTGATTTACCTTCATTCAGATTAAGATAATTTAAAGTCTCATACGCGGTTACTTCGGGTTTGGTTTTTATTTCATTCCAAATCTTGCTGATACCTGTTTTAGCTTGTTCAGCAAGTTGAGTGTCATTATCGAGTCCAGCTACTTTCAAATCAATCGCATCAAAATATAGCTCAATAGCATATGGAACCCCGTAATCGCCAATTGATTTACGAACATATGAAACAGCCTCTCTCATTCTTTCTTTATAAATTATTTCGGATTTTGTGTTGTATAAATTTAGATTCGCCAGAGCGATATCGGTCCAGTTAAGATAATTAATATCAATCTTGTTTTTATAACTATCTGCAAGATGATTCATAACCTCATAATATCCGGTTTTATAAAGAGAGGCAATGATCTGACCAAAAAGTGTTATGGTTTCTTTGGTACTAAAGTTATTAATAATGTTATCAATAAGTTTTCGGAGGCTTTCTTTACTAAAAATTTCAGGATCCATATCCTGAAAATTTTTGGGATCTGATTGTGTTATTATTCTATCAACTTCATTCCTGATTTCTGCCTGCAAATCCTGCTTACTTTTTGTTTCTATCAGTTCTGTTTTTGTTTCGGACAACTCTTGCCTGAGCCGACCTTCCTCTAATGATGCACGTAAAATTTTAGGCAGGTAGATTCTGCTCCATAAATACCCTAAAAAGAATCCGCCGACGAAATAAAAAATCATTGTTGCAATTGAGAAGACAAACGAAGTAGGATGATTTCCTAATCCTGCGGCAAGCGTATGGCCAAGCTCAATAATACCAGCACTAATTTGATTAAGTTGTACAAGACTTACTCCAACAATAATTTTGGTTATCCAATCAGAGATTTCTTCCAGGTTTGTATTGGCGGCTATATTATCAGGATCTTTTGATGCAGGGGTTCTTGGAATTCCAAAAATAAATCCAATAAATGCACCAACTATAGCACTTGAAAAAGCAATCATTGCAGAAATACTTATGGTAGCTAAAAACTGATCAACACCAAGGCTTAATGAATATGTGCATAAAATTACGGCTCCCGAAAAAAGTATAATTGATACAAATAAAATACTCCTTCCTTTGCCTTCATCAGGATTTATACTCTTTTTCTCAGGTCCCCCTTTGATCCCCAAAAATCCTATAAACTTTTTAGTGAGGCTCATTTTAAACCTTTATTAAATTATTATTTTTGCGTTCGATTAATAGTTTCAAAATTTTGAATGTTTTTTATTTGATGATTTGATAAAGTTGCAATTCTTATTTGTTGATTTTTAATTATGACTAAATAGATAACTTGCAGCCAAGTCAATCAATTTATCTTTCTTTATAATACAAAAATGAACGCTGTAAAAGCAAATAATTTTTTAGCTGAATCAGTGATTCTGATAATTCTAACCAAATTCCAAATGAAATTATTCTTCCTTTTCATATCCCGGCACATTTTCCCCGAGTATTATGTCTCTTTCACCAATCCACAAATTGCCGTTCTCTGTTAAAGTTAAAACACCGGATGTTCCGCCCCTTGGATTTATGGGATTAATTTCTTTTTCAGTTAAAAATTTATCGCCTTCAAAATAATAATCTTCTATGTAATAGTACTTCTCATCGGGCTCCAGAATAACCGGATGTATGTGGGCAGCGATACCCCCGTTTGGATATGCGCCGGCTTTGTATGTATAAAAAGAATATCTGCCATCGCTATCGGTTTTTATCCAACCTCTTGTTGAGCCATGTCTTCTGCCCCAACCAGTTTCACCGCTGTTTGCTTTATAGATTCCTTCTTCATTTGTGTGATAAATATAAAGGATAACATCTTTAGCAGGAGTTTTTCTATCTTGCTGGTATATTATCCCAGTAATTTTGATTTTATTGTCTGATTCAGCGAAACCGGGAAGCGTATCTACTGGAACCAATTCTTTATTACCAAACTCGATTACAGCTTCGCAACCTTCACAAGGTCCGCCAACAAGTCTGGGCGAATCATAGTTTTGTGCATTTCCAAAGGAAGAATAGAGAAACAAATTTATTATTAGAATTGTAAGCTTCATATTTTATTTTTATAAAAATGATATTCATTAATCAATATAAGATTTGTAAACTGTTTAACAATATTTTCATTTGTTTCAACAAAAATATTTTTTCAAATTTGTACTTTCATTTTCTTATGCCGTTAATTCTTTCTAATCTCAAAGTATTGAACTATTCATTCGGCATTTTATTTTCGTCTATAAACAAAACTTCCCATTGATGTCCATCAAGATCAGCAAAACTATGTACATACATCCAACCATGGTCATCTGCTTCCCTGTATAGCGAACCACCTGCCTCAACAGCTTTCTTTATCAATTCATCAACTTTCTCTTTGCTCTCAGCATCAATAGCAATTATAACTTCTGTGGATTTCTTTGCATTTGAAATCTCTTTTTTTGTGAAGGATTTAAAAAATTCTTCCTGAAGAAGCATGGAATAAATATTCTCCCCGATTATTAAACACGCGGCATTCTTATCAGTAAATTTCTTGTTAAATAAGAAACCAAGCTTTGTAAAGAACTCAATAGATTTTTTAAGATCTTTTACTGGCAGATTCACAAAAATTTGTTTGGCCATATTTTTAATACTCAGATTGTTGATATTTTAATTAATTAAAGATTACTCATGTTCTCCGGGGAAAAGCTTGGTGTTAAGTTATAACACAGAAATGATTCACGATTAATAATTCGTCCTTGTGAATAATTTACTATTAATTTAGCCTTATTTCCAAGTAAATAATTCATTTAGTGAACCCTTGGCGATATATAAGTGATTCAAAACATTGTCCTTATATTATACTGAATCGATTAAAAGTTTGAATTGTCCAATTATCAGAAAGAACTTTTATCGGTAAAAAAATGTTAAAGTAATGATTCATTGAAAGGATATAATGAAAAAGACAATTCACAAATCAGATTCAAGGGGATATTTTGATTACGGATGGCTGAAGACAAACCATACTTTCAGTTTTGGTAACTTCTATGATCCTGAACGTATTAACTTTGGAATGCTGCGGGTGTTGAATGATGACATTGTCGCTGCAGGACAAGGTTTTGGAACACATCCACACAATGATATGGAGATTGTTTCAATTGCTTTAATCGGGGCACTTGCTCATAAAGACAGCACAGGAACTGAAGAAGCAATTGTCCCAAACGAAATTCAGGTAATGTCTGCTGGTACAGGTATTCTTCATTCAGAATATAATTATTCAAAAGATAATGAAACTAATTTTTTGCAGCTGTGGATAATTCCGGATAAAAAAGGGCATAAGCCAAGATATGATCAAAAGGCATTCAATCCGGAAGAAAGAAAAAACAAATTTTTAAACATTGTTTCACCTGATAAAAATAATGGTAACTTGTGGTTAAACCAGGATGCACATCTTTCAATGATTGATCTTGAAAAGAGTAAGTCAATTGATTATAAGCTTAATACCAGCGGAAATGGTGTATACATTTTCTTGATTGAAGGAAACGTTTCTGTCGGAGATGAAAGTCTATCTAAAAGAGACGGAATTGGCATTTGGGAAACCGAAGAGTTTTCTATAAGGGCAAACGAAGATTCACAGATTTTATTAATTGAAGTTCCGATGGAATAATTTTGTGGACAGTAACCAATATAAAAAGGGATACCACAAATGACTGATTCAATAATTTAACTTTTGCAAAATGATAAAATAATTCTCATTGAATCATTGATTCCTTCAAATTCATTCTGAAGTATGAAGCTGCAAACATGGAATTGGAAAACGAAAGGTGAAGATATTAGTCCACATACTTTTTGTAGATTTGATGTTTAATCATTATATACCTTACACCCATCAATAACCAGATTGAAAGAACGGAGATAGTCGTTGACAATTTTAACTCGGGAGAAGAAATTTCAATTAAATTTCCTGTCTGCAAGGGCCAGTATAATTCCTGATAAAATTACTTTTATGCTATTAAGAATATAATCCATTTTTAACTCTTTTAATAGAATAACAATTTATACTTGCTCACAGGTTCAATTCAAAACTAAAGTCTCTATTTGTTTGCGACTTAAACTAAAGAGTAGTGTAATTTCTTAAAACAAATGTCTGCTATTTAGTACAATCTTATTTAATTTATTTTGAAGGGTGATTATTCAATGCTAAAAAAAATCATTCTAATGTTAATTCCAATTCTTATATCTGTTCAAAACAGTCTTTTCTCAGAGATAAAGACCTTGCCTCAGCTTGTTACTGTTAAGCAAGTTGATTTAAAAAAATATGTTGGGTTGTGGTATGAGATTGCAAAAATTCCAAACTCATTTCAGGATCAATGTGCTTACGGAACAACTGCAGAATATAAAATTGATGAAGATGGAGATATTATTGTTACAAATAGTTGTTACGATAAAGACGGTAAACCTGATGTTGCAGAAGGATTAGCAAAAGTTGTTGATAAAAAAACTAATTCAAAACTTGAGGTGAGCTTCGTTAGTTTCCTTGGCATTCGTCCATTCTGGGGCGATTACTGGATTATCGGGCTTGATGAAAATTATCAATGGGCTGTTATTGGGACACCAAGCAGAAAGTATGGCTGGATATTAAGCAGAACACCTTCTTTACCTGATGATACAATTGAGAAAATTTTTTCCATATTAAAATCGCAATACTATAATCCGGGTGATTTTGAAATGAGCAAACAAAAGGAGTAATTTGATGCTAAAGAAATAATTTGTAGGATAGTAGATGGATCTTGAAAAATTAAAATATCCGATTGGCAGATATCAGCTTGAAGATAATATTAATAAGACTTCAATTGATAAATGGATAAAAGAGATTGAATTGCTTCCTCAAAAATTATCGGATGCAGTAAACGGATTGAATAAAGATCAACTGCAAACTCCTTATCGTCCCGATGGATGGACTGTCCAGCAAGTAATTCATCATATTGCTGACAGCCATATGAATGCTTACATTCGTTTTAAGCTTGCATTAACTGAAGATAAACCAATGATTAAACCATACGACGAAAAACTCTGGGCTGAACTGCCTGATACAAAATTAGTAGATATTAATGTATCACTTGATTATGATAAACTCTCTTCATCAAAGATGGACAACATTACTAAAACAACTTAATAAAGAAGAACTTAAGTAAAGAATTTCTTCATCCGGAATCACGGGATGAAAAATCTGAAAGAAACAATTTGTAATTATGCCTGGCATGGGAATCATCATCTCGCGCACATCACTTCTCTAAAACAAAGAATGAGCTGGTAATTGTACCGGTATTAAATTCCAAACATTGCAGTAAGTGTAAACTCCCAGGCATTAATCGATCTTGATTCTCCAATTATATGAACATTGGAGCCGCTTTGATATAATGGATCAGCATCATCATTTAAAGAAGTATATGCGTCCACTCTCTGCAGATTAGTATTTATACTATTGTATTGCTTCCCGAATAGGTTGTACCAATTGTATTGAATTCCAAAATCGAGTGTCACGACAGGAAGAATATCCAACAAAACTCCGCCACCAACACCTGCACCAACTCTTGTAGCTGTTTCTAAATCATAATCACCTGTCGAAACGCCAGAAACTCCCTGGAAGCTAACTGTACCACTGAAAGTATTAACAGAAAGAAATCCATCAAAATAAACTCCCACCGGTGACAATGGAATTGAAATATTAAATTCAGGACCGGCTTTAAAGGAAAGAATGTTTTGTGTGTTTTCGATTTGACTATTTTTATTAGTCTGGGTCTGATTGCCCATCACCACTAATTGAAGAGTATTCTATTATTCCAAACAAATTGAATCCTAATAGTCCAACTCTTACCTTTGCATTAAAATTGTATCCACTACTCATTCCATATTTTGTTCCATTATAAAAATCTTCTGTGCGTGCCAGCATAATCTCCGGTTGGTAACATGTAACCACCACCCGCACCCACCTGAAGTGTGACTTGTGAATAAATTATTGAAGAAACAAAAAGTACAAATGCTGTAGAAAGTAATGCAATGTTTTTCATTGTTCTCTCCTAAAATTTTATTAAGCTGTTAGAACCATATTAGTTATCAATTAATAATGGTCAAATACTCTGCCAGTAAAAGACATAATAATTATTGACTAAAACTAAAATATGTATTTAAAATGAAATATTTTACAGGGTAAGTTTTACAAAAAAATCAGGAAGCGTTATGAGTAATCCAAATTATCTATTGATGAATTTATTTCTATCTGTTTTTTTTCTTGTTTCTTTCAACATCACTCTGTCAAAATTCTGAAGTAGATAAAAAAGGAACAAGGACAATTTATCTTATCCGACACGGTGAATATAATATTTCAGATACAAGTGATGCTAAAATTGGGAAAGAACTTACTCCACTTGGAATTGCACAAACAAGATTACTTGCTACAAGATTAAAATCTATGTCTGTTGAGTTTACTTCTCTCACTAGCAGCACAATGACCCGTGCACGACAAACAGCAATGGTCCTCAACCAGGAATTTCCTGAACTCGAATTGAAGCAAGACGAATTAATTTGTGAATGCACACCTCCAACCTGGAGAAAAGATGTTATGGCAGATGTAAACTGAATCAGAATTAAATGAATTTGTGTTGCGAATATTGAAAAAGCATTTAAGGAATACTTTATTCCTTCACCGGATGGAAATGACAGGCACGATTTAATCGTTTGTCACGGAAATGTTATTCGATATCTTGTAACAAAAGTTTTGAATGTTGATACTATGTCGTGGCTTCAGATGAGTATAACTAATTGCAGTCTAACAATCGTACGAATAAAACCAGATGGAACAATGAAGCTTGATACGTTCAGCGACTACGGACATATACCTGAAAATATGAGGACATTTACTGGTGGAGACAATGAATCAAAAGAATTGATGATTCCATCATCTAAATAGAACAAGTTCTTTTATTTGTGATTTTTTTGTCTTTCGATCAATAAATCTTTCAAATTAGTCACTGAATGAAGTTTCCCACTAATCTAATAAGAACCAGATTTTAGGTATTGGAACTATTGTCAGATGCCGTTACGTTTCCTCCAGAAATCAACTTCTAAAAGGCATTGTAATGAAAAAAATTACCTCGCTTCTAATAGTCCTCTCAATTGTTATATCTCTAAGAGCACAAGACACAACTTCAGGTAAAATTGCTATTCTTCCTTTTGTCTCAAATGGAATTGATCCGGCTTCAGTTCAAACAGCCGAATCACTTTTTAGGATGGATCTGGGTAAAGTAAGTTCATGGATGTTATTTCTGAGAAGAAATGTTCAATCAGCACTTCTTGATTACGAATGTGCAGATCCGGAATGTGCAGTAGAAATAGGTGAGAAGCTTGATGCTAATGAGGTGCTTATTTGTACACTTAGTCCGCTTGGTGAAAAAATTATTATTCAGTACATACTCGTGGAAACTTCAACAGGTAAAAATATTTTATCTGAACAGGCATCCGCCATTAACCTGGAAGATCTTGATGCAGTTATGAATCGAATTGCTTTAAGTGTTGCTAAGCATACTCCTTTTTCAGCAAATGTTGAAGTCGGGAATGTTGTCGGTGAAGAAACTATTGAACCATTAAGCAGAGCAAGTCGATTTAATTTTGGTGTTGGATTTGGGTATCTCTTTCCGACTGAAGGATATGACGATGATGATAAATCTTTTACATTCAATTTATATTTCGATTATGAAATTCCGGATGTTGCAGTTGGATTGATGTTAGGTGTACGCAATGGTGTTGCTGTTGGTCTTTACGGTAATTATTTGTTTTCCAGAACTGATCTCTGTCCATACCTTGGGGGCGGATTGGGATTTCATTGGATTCATCATAACAGTCCAAGCTACTATTATATCTACTAATCCATCTGGATCCGATATTGATGAAGATGGAGTTGAGTTGGGATTTGGCGCCGGACTACGAATTTTACATACTTATGACATTCAACTATTTATTAATATTGAGTATATAATTACCTTCAACGACTACAACGATAAATCAATAGTACTTACAATCGGAATATTATGATCAAACATATTGTATTCTGGCGAATGAATGAAAGCGCCTATGGAAATGACAAGCAAACCAATGCTCAAATTCTAAAAGAAAAACTTCTTGCAATGCAATAATAAGGTTAAAGGTTTGCTAAAAGTTGAAGTTGGTTTTGATTTCAGTAATGAAAAAGATTCCTGTGATGTCGTGTTATACTCCGAGTTTGAAACAAAAGAAGCATTACATCAATATCAAATCCACCCAGATCACGAAGCAATAAAAAAATGGTTAAGCGAAGTCAGGTACGAGAGAAGAGTTGTAGATTTTGAAACAGGTTAGTTTTGTTTAGAGTTTGCAACAATATCCCTGCATTCCAAAACTTTCTTATCTGATCCATAAAGAGTTACATTAATCATTGATTAAGCCAATTTCCTTTAGTGTTGTGACATACTTTGGAGAAAAGTAATTTTATAATTGGATAAAAAGGTACAAATACTTTATAAGTTTTATAAGTATTCTTTAGTCCTTTTGTTGGCTGAATATATCCTGGTCTGAACATATAAGCTGGCTTTGAATGGAAGCTTCAACAAATCATTTTCTGTTTTTCCTTTAACACGTGCCCACATACTTCTTCCCTTTTCAGTGCTGTCTGTTCCAACTCCTGACACATAACAAAAAGTCATATCAGGATTAAGCTTTACTAATGTGTTAGCAAAATTCAGTGTTAAATCATAAGTGATACGTTTATACTCATCCTCCTTTTTGCCAACTGAAGAAACTCCTGCACAAAAGTAGCAAGCATTGTATCCATCAAGTTGATCTTCAATTGATGAAAGATCAGAAAAATCTTTATGAATGATTTCTTTTAGCTTTTCGTGTTTTACTCCGCACGGTTTTCGGTTTATTACTAACACTGATTCTACATCAGAATGATTAAGACATTCGTGCAGAACACCTTCGCCAACCATACCGGTTGCGCCGGTTATTATTGCTTTTATTTTCATATTTATTACTGCTTCCTGTAATATGTTAACAAATTAAAATCAGTTTTGATATTAACGTACTAATTTATTTTTTAATGATGGTATAACTCAAATTTTATTTAGCTGAGGAAAGTGTGTCCCTAATTGTTTGAAGCACTTAGGATTGAATTATTTCAAGGCTGGAAGGAATAGAATTAAATATTAGTTACTACTCCTAATAAAGATCTGCGTAAAATACATTACGCTGTCTTCATCGAACGCAACGCCGACTCCAGTTAGATTTGAATTACTTTCAATATTACTTTTATGTCCGGGACTATTTAACCAGGCTGTAACAGCACCCTGTGCACTGTAGTTATAAGCAACATTTTCACCAGCCCAACTCCACGGAATAGTTTCTCCAATTTTATTAATTCTTTCATTAAATCCATCGTGATTTATTGTGTGTGCATTTGCCAAAATAATGCTGTGGCTTCTGCACTGTTCAGCAATAATATCATTCCACTCGAGTGCTGTCAATCCCATTCCTGTTCGGTGTAAATTTATTAATTGATGAACTTTCGCTTCAATACTGTTTGAAGGTGTGCTTTATTATTTGCTGTTGTTACCGGATCATCTTCACAACCGATTGCAATAAATAGGATCAGATGAAATAAAAAAGAAAATTTTAAAAACAGTTTTTTCATTACTCTTTTTAATCAAAATTTGTGCAAATAATTTTGATGCGGTTTTTTGTATTGATTTGATAATAAGCTGCTCTGATACTTTACTTAATAGTAAGTTTCGGAAGTCAGGAGGATTTTAGAGGCAAATTTTACAACTATTCTTCTGATCTGTGAGCTTTTAAACTTAAATCGTAGTTTTTTTTAATTTTATTTTCAGTCATTTGTAAATCTGCTTTTACACCTGGTTTATAAAGCTGAAAGTCATTGACTGAAACTGTATCGATAGTAAAGCCTTCTGTAACAGAAGCTTTTATTAAGTCATTGACAGCCGTCCTTGCATTCACCTCAGAAGAATAATTTACAGTAGCTTCTGACTGATACACGCCCTCTTTATTGGAGACAAAAATCATCCGGTTGGTTTTAGTCTGGTAAAACATACACATCATATTCGGATCACTATTATCCTGGTGCGCTGGTTTCCCATATTTTTTTATCACATCGCTCTTTGGTTTTCCAATAAAGTAATGAACACTGATATCCTGTGCAGTTAATAAATCTGGAATAATGAATATCAGGAAAAACAAAGCGAAAAACATTTTTATTGTTTTCATATTCTCTCCCTGGAATATTTTTATTAATAAAATAAGTTGGAAAGGTTACAAATGTGCGGAGCCGGAGTGAAGATTGCTCGGAAAAATAACTCTGAAATGTCTGTTTGTTCATTTTAACCTCAATGGGTAAAAATCACAACCGAAAGCTAATTGATATTAAGAATAGATTCAATGGAATTTATATGAACGGTATGGAAATGGAAAGATGTCACGGAATAGTCCGTGACATCCAAAACTAAACTTTACTCAACTAACCACAAGATACTCGCCGTATCCCTCTTCTTCCATTTTTTCTTTCGGAATAAATCTCATCGATGCTGAATTCATACAGTATCTTAATTTGGAAGGTTCGGGTCCATCGTCAAATAGGTGTCCTAGATGTGAATCACCATTATTGCTTCTCACTTCAACTCTTTTCATTCCGAATGAATTATCTTCTTTCTTAACAATATATTTCGGATCGATAGGCTTTGTAAAGCTTGGCCATCCTGTGCCTGATTCAAACTTATCAGTTGAACTGAAGAGCGGCTCACCGGAAACTATATCAACATAGATCCCCGCTTTTTTATTATCCCAATATTCATTATTGAAAGCACGTTCGGTACCTTCCTTCTGTGTAACCTTATACTGAAGTTCATTGAGATTCTTTTTTATTTCTTCTTCCGATGGTTTAGTATAATTTTTTTTGTCGCTCCACTTTTCCATAATAAATGCATCCCTTCCTGATCCTTTACGGTAGCTGTAGTACCTGTTTGGATCTTTTTTGTAAAAATCCTGATGATAATCTTCAGCAGGATAAAATGTTGTAATCTTAATTATTGGTGTTGCTATCGGCTCATCAAATATACCTGATTTATCTATTCTTTTCTTAGATTTTTCAGCAAGCATTTTTTGATCCTCATCGTGATAAAAAATTGCAGAAGTATATTGAAATCCTCTGTCTCCGAACGAACCTCCTTCATCGGTTGGGTCAAATTGTTTCCAGAATATATCGAGAATCTCTAAATAACTGATCACTAATGGATCATAATATATTTGCACGGATTCACGGTAATCTGTTTTACCGCTGGAGACTTGTTTATACGTTGGATCCGATTTTGTCCCGCCGGCATATCCGGAAATGACTTTTACAACTCCGGGCACTTTTTCAAACGGGGCTTCTATGCACCAAAAGCATCCGCCAGCAAGAGTCGCAATTTCTTCACTGCCACTTAACGTAATAATTTTATTATTCGTTTCAGCGTTCACATCAGAATTTTTCGTTTCAGACTTTGAGCAGGCAGTTGTAATTAAAGCTAATGTAAATAATATGCTTAATAAATATTTCATTATAAATCCTTAAACAAATTTTAATGTAAAATAGTTTCAGTTCATAAAATGAACAAGCCAAATTTAGGTTGGATTTATCACGAAGGTATCACAGAAAAATGTATTTTATAGTGCAGAGCTGGAGTGTGTTTAATTAGCTACTAATGGTGGAGAATAAAGTATAAAGACAGGTGGAAGTGTTTTTAAAGCTTCCTAATTCAGATTAGAATTTTCCTTCACATTAAGTTTGGCTATCACAGATTTCTCTTTATAAAGTTCATCTTCCGCATAAATGTAAAGCAGACTGCCACCTTTAAGCAGATTAATTATTTCCTTCGATAATTTTTTCGAAACAGCAGGACAACCCCAGCTTCGTCCAATAACACCGTTTCCACCGACAAACCTCTCATCAACGTAATTTGCACCGTGAATAACGATTCCTCTTGATCTTACATTATCGTTTATACCCTTTTCCAATCCTTCAAGTTGTAACGAATAGCCTCTTTTGCCATAGTATGAATTACCGGTTCTAAAAAATCCAAGACTGCTTTTATGTGATCCAATTCTATTTGAAAATTTAGTTGCGTTTACATAACCCGATTTTTTTCCGTGAGCAACTAACGTATTATAAAGCAGCTTACGATTTTCAACATCAATAACAAAAAATCTTTTTTCGGTGGATGGTTTTGAATAATCTATTATTGAAAGTAATTTTTTATTTGTTGGTTCAATAGAGTTGTAGCCATACATCGCACTCTTAAATACATTAAAATCTAATTTATCTGTGAGCTCACATTCTGTATAAAGACTGGTAAGAAGTAATCGGTGATAATCGGCATCAGAAAGGATATCATTACTTGAAGTTATGTTTCTCTCGCCGAGCGCACTGTTAGAAATAGAATTTGTTAAAAGGGAGAAAACTCCAACAAAAACAATTATAAATGTTCTCATATTTGGTAATAATGCATCATTTGTTCTTATATTTTATTATCGGTTTCAATTTCCATACCGGAGGAAATAATTTAATACGGTCTCAGCGGCAACTTAATCTATCATAAAAACCTATTTCAGCTACAAAAAAGTGGCATCACAATAAGCTTTAAATTTTGGATAATTTTAAGATGTAAGAAGATTACAAGAGGAAGGAAAAATCTACTCCTCTAAACTGCAATAAACCTTTTCTTTTATTCTCCTGTTTTACTCAACTGAAACCAAGCTCTGATTTTTATACCCCATTAGATTAAAATGTAGGATATTGGTTTCAATTTTGCCCAAATAATTTTTTATTACAATCCAATTTTTCGCCGCCAATTAACAAGACAGATTTAAGTTGGTATTATTACAGCTATAGCACGAAAGAATATTATTTATGAGAAATGAATAACGCATAAAAAAGGATACCGATATCTGCGTGCGTCGCTGAAAACCTGGTCCCAGTTATGGATTACCACTAATTTCCTCCTGTAAGACTAAAACACACGGCAAAATCTCTTTTCTCTAGCGCATCAAACCACTTAGTAAATGAACCATTACCAAAAGTCTCCTCAAATGCATATTCAATCGTACCTGCTTTTGCAAAACCGAATGGCTCCTGAAACATCGCCTCTTTCAAAATATCTGAACAGTGTATTATTTGAGAAAGTGGCTCTAAATTGACTTGATCAGATATTAGGAAAGCTTCTTTTTCACTTTCTAACATATTGTTTGCTTTGAACATTTGAAACATTGCTGTTGTCCATAAATCAGCAAGAGCATTAATAAATACAGATCCCTGACCATATTTATTGACAAACTTTATATCAAACCGCGATAGAGCACTCTCTGTTTGGGGATTAAAAGCTGGGATGGATTTCATTACTTCCCTTAACTTTTTTGAATTAGTAGCCTAACGGCGTGGTTGCTAAGGCGCAGCCCAAAACAACTCTGCCAAATTTATTAAACAACTTTATTATTACTTCAAAACTCACATTTATAAATACAACCGAACAACAAAGCTGAAACGGTAATAAAATTTTATAATTGCAGAAATGCAGAAAGCGAAAACGCTGTCGCCTTGAGCAACTTGTTATAAGCGACTAGTATTATCTGACTTAACGTTCAGTATAAGAATAGTAACCGATTGCGGGGCGAATCACCTATCAAACTGTTCCAAGTTTGAAGCGGGCTAAAGCCGCTTAAATACCCACTTACTCGGCTATTATTTTTACACATTGTTGTATACAGTTTTATTTATGCAATATAACTTCACTGGGTCGCCAGGTTTTGTCTATCCATGGATCCCAAGGCCCATACATTCGTAGAATAACAAACCAGCTTTACAGGGAATGTTTTGAAGCCAATTATTCTTTCAACCTTCAGGTGATACAATAATACAAGTCAATTGATCCATCAGAGTTTTTCTGCCTTTGGCGGCGACCAATTCTTTAGGTCATCCACTCTGGGAGCATATATCCTCATAATCATATCTAAACCAATGTCTTCACGATTTATTGGCAACCAGTTATCTTCAGGCACTCCTGCAGGTTTTTCTGCAGCAATATAAATCTCAATACCACCGTCTTCATTCAACTGCATTCCTCCATTTTGGCCAACGATATATTTAAAACGATCATTAGGTATGAAGAATCCGTTTTCAGTATCATAAAGTGTAACTGACCAAAATGCATCTGCAGGAGGTAATTGATCCCTGGTCATCTTAATTACATAGTCATTCATGGCATTCAAAGGTTCTCCACTTGCTGTTCCAATGCCGGGATAAACTGCTTGCGTTGCCGGAAGACCAATAGGTCCAACAGCCGACTGCGTTACCATTGCGTCTAAGTTCATCTCTCCCTTGGGCAGAAATACCTCAGATAAATAAGGATTACCATCCGGACTATTCCATACAGCCATGGCTTCATCGAAAACTTTTTTAGCAAGTTCAGCAACTCGGTTTCCATCCAGTTGCGCAACCTTGGTAGCATCAAATTTCTTCCCGGGTTGTACACCCAATATTTTCATAGATTCCAATACTGCTTTATCCATTTCATTATTAGGATCGAGCGAAATATGATTAAATACAAATTGCATTGTTTCTAAAAAATTGTTCTTAAATACCATTTGATCGTTGCCATAAGTAGGAAAATCTACAGTAGTTTTTTGAACAGGCTCCTTTCCTTGAAATTCAGATAATGTTGTAAGTTTGAAATTATCTAGTGCTTTCACATTTCGTCCATCTTTTGTTTTGTGAGCAGACACCCGTAAGAAAGCAATGACAAAATCTGAAGTCATTTTCAAAGATTTATCAACGCCCTCTATTGCCTCGCCTTTATAATTTTTTGTACGGTCGGAATAATACAAAATACTTGTTTCTTCCTTAAAATCTCCTTTAGATGTAGCAATTGGGATAGTTACATAGTGATCATATCCCGAAACCTCCAGGGAGGCATATTTTGTATCAAATGCCGGGTAGTTAATTACAACTGCATCATCCCGTAAATCCAACATGGATATAATGTAATAGGTGTCGTTATTAGGTCTGGCAATGGCTCGTACAGTGTGATCTGCCAACTCGAGGTTAAACTTCGTTTTATTCCAGCCTTGGCTACCTAAGGGATTTGACTCCACCATGGCAAAATTGTTTATCACATTATACATAGCAATGTATTGATAGCTTTGCTTTACAATAGTCGTAAGTTCTTCATCTGTCAGATTGTTAGCTGAGTCTCGTTGTGAATTACATCCTAAAATTCCCAGTGATAATAGTCCAAGTAAAAATAATTTTGATTTCATGATTCTACTCCTTTTTATTGCACACAACGTATGTGTAAATGCAATTGTTCTTATCTTGCCAATTTAGCGGTATAAGAACAATTGTTTATTTTTTTAATATACTTACAAAACTAACTTATTCAAAAAATTCTTCTGTTGGATTCTGGATTTTATCAATTGCGTATTTGGATACGTGAGTATAAATCTCTGTTGTTTTTGCGCTGTGATGCCCCAATAATTCATGGATACACCTTCAACCCATAATCTGTTTAAGACATCAAGCTTATAACTATTACTTATACTGCACGATTTTACTGCCTAAAGTACGTAGTTATGCACTTGCTTGCATATCTACGTTCTTGTTTCTTTGTTTTTTGCTTACAAAGCAAGTATTTAAAAATATCCTCTGCATATCTATCATCCTTATACAAAACCAGTTCATGCTGGATAACTCACTGGTAATTAACAAACTGAACCGGAAAATCGAGATCAGCTTCTTTTACTTTGTGAATAACTGTTTGCAGCTCGTCCTTTTTCGCACCCTGCACTCTTATTTTCTCATCCATTATTTGCGTGTTGACTTTTAGTCCCTGGTCTTTAATCATCTTTGTAATTTTCTTAGCATTGTCTTTTGATATTCCGCTCTGCAAAGAAATTTTCTGTTTCAACCTTCCACTAGCTGCAGGCTCGGGTTCATCCATTTTCATAACTTTTATAGACAAGCTTCGTTTAATAAATTTTGTTTGAAGAATATCAATTGACTGCTTGCGCGAGTAATCATCTTTTGTGTTAAGATTAATGATCTTGTCTTTTTTATTCAGCTCGAGTTCAGTCGCTGAATCTTTCAAATCATATCTCTGGTGGATTTCCTTGGTTGCCTGGTTAAGTGCGTTATCCACTTCCTGAAAATCAATCTCAGATACAATATCGAACGATGAATTCTTTGCCATTTATCCTCCAATTTTGATAACAAATATAATTATTTCCGTACTTAGCGAGTCTGAATATTGATGCTTCTGCTGATTTGAATTAAGTTGCAACTAAGCTAACAATAATAATTAAAATGATTTGAGGAGTCTAAATGGGTAAGCTTAAAAAAAGCTTAATAAAAATTGCAGCGGCTCAGGCAACTCCGGTTTTTCTAAATAAAGAAAAAACTGTTGAAAAAGCTTGCAAGTTAATTCGAAAAGCTGGAAAAGATGGTGCTAAACTAATTGTATTTCCTGAAGCATTCATACCCGGATATCCTGATTGGGTGTGGGTTGTACCTAATAGTAAATCTAAAATTCTAAATGAACTTTATGTTGAGCTAGTTCAAAATGCAATAACAATTCCTGATAAAATGACTGATAAACTATGCGATGCCGCACGTAAGGCTAAAATTAATGTTGTAATGGGATTAAACGAAAGGAATACCGAGTCAAGTAATTCCAGTTTGTTTAATACTTTATTGTTTATTGATGATAAAGGTAAGATCATCGGGAAACACCGTAAATTAATTCCAACTGGTGGAGAAAGATTAATCTGGGCACAAGGTGATGGGAATACTTTAAATGTTTTCAATACATCAATAGGAAAAATCGGCGGACTAATTTGCTGGGAAAATTATATGCCCCTTGCACGACAGGCTATGTATAATTTTGGTGCTCAAATTCTGGCAGCACCAACCTGGGATAAAAATGAAAAGTGGCTTCAAAGTTTAAAGCATATTGCGCGCGAGGGCGGACTTTTTGTAATCGGAAGTTGTATGGTGATTAGAATGAAAGATGTTCCTGATCGATATGAATTTAAAAAGTTATATCCCGAGGGAAGAGAATGGATTAATACTGGTAACACCTGCATCATAGATCCAAGTGGTGAGTTTATTGCGGGACCTACTGAAATGAAAGAAGAAATTCTTTATGCTAAAATTGATTTGAATGAAATAACTAAATCAAAAAGAATGTTTGATGCGGCTGGTCACTATTCGAGACCGGATGTTTTCGAATTTAAAGTGAGTAAAAATAAGTGAGCTTATCATTCGTTAAATATTTTTCCAGTGGTCGGGGGTGTGTTTAATTTATTTCGGCTTTAGCTTGACTGTCTGTAAAAAGACTTGAAACACTGTTTGAAAATTGAATTAAAAAGCCCAACAGTTTTTCCGGCGACTCAAAATTATTTTTTACTATCAGCTTCATCGAATCGTTCTTCTGCTCGAACTTAACTGTTTCTTTATGTCTCTCTAAAATGAATCTCATTAGCTCAACAAACTTATATTTGTAGTAATCTTCCTTCTGCCCCTTTGGTAATAAAATCGTGACAATATTTTTTTTCATAATGACTCTTTCGAACAAAGCAAACGATGCATAGTACTTTAACGTAGCAATCAGCAGAAGTCTTTTAACTAAACCAGGAATAGGCCCGAAGCGGTCTTCCATTTCTTCCCTCAACTCTTCAAGCTCTTCAAGTTTTTTAATTGAGTATAAAGCAGTATAAAAACTCAGCCTGTCCATCTGCTCGGGCATATATGTTTCTGGTATTCCAATTTCAAAATATGCATCAAGTGTTGGTTCGGTTCTGTCTTCCTGTTTTGGAAGAGTTTTAAATATTTCTTTGTATTCCTGATATTTCAATTCCTCAACTGCTTCATCAATCATTTTTATATAAAGATCAAAACCAATTTCATTTATGAATCCGGTTTGCTCTTTACCAAGAAGATTTCCCGCTCCACGAATTTCCAGATCACGCATTGAAAGATTGAAACCGGAACCAATTTCAGTATACTCCTCAATTGCCTGAAGCCTTCTCATTGCTTTCTTTGTTATTCCGCTTAATGATGGAATAATGAAATAAGCGTAAGCTTGTCGTGTAGACCTTCCTACTCTTCCGCGTAACTGATGGAGTTCTGCTAATCCAAATCGATCTGCTCTGTTAACTATTATTGTATTTACATTTGGAATATCAAGACCTGATTCTATAATTTTTGTTGAAAGAAGAACATCGTATTTTCGACTTAGAAAACCGTGAATTACTTCCTCTAGCTGTGATGATTTCATTTGCCCGTGAGCAATTCCAATTTTGATATCGGGAATGTGTTTGTTTAGATAATCTGCAAGTTTACTGATCGATTCAACTCGGTCATGAACAAAATAAACCTGTCCTCCTCTTTTTATCTCTGTATAAATCCACTCCCTGATTTTAGTGACTTCAAAATGTTGAGACAGTGGTGTAAATCGGCTGTCTGTTTGGTGGAGGAGTTGCAATGATAGAAAGATCTCTTGCACCAAGAAGCGAAAGATTTAAAGTTCGTGGAATTGGAGTAGCAGTTAAAGTTAAAGTATCAACATTTATTTTTATCTCACGAAGTTTTTCTTTTGCCTTTACACCAAAACGATGTTCTTCATCAATCATAAGCAATCCCAAGATCTTTAAACTTAATATCCTTTGATAGCATTCTGTGGGTTCCAATTACAACATCAACATTTCCATCTCCCAGATTTCTAAGTATTTCGGTTTGCTCTTTTTTTGTTTGAAATCTGGAAAGCGCCGCAACTTTCACTGGAAATTGAGTCAGCCTGTCTTTGAATGTATTAAAGTGTTGTTCAGCAAGAATTGTTGTCGGGACAAGCAAAGCAACCTGCTTACCGTCCTGTACAGCTTTGAACGAAGCACGAACTGCAATTTCCGTTTTGCCAAAGCCGACATCACCGCAAACAAGACGATCCATAGGATTTGTAGCTTCCATATCCTGCATAACTTCGCTGGTTACTTTTTCCTGGTCGGGTGTATCTTCGTAGAAGAAAGATGCTTCTAATTCTTTCTGCCAGATTGAGTCACTGCTAAATTGAAATCCACTTGTTGCCTTCCTTTTTGCATAAAGTTCAATCAGTTCTCTTGCAGCTTCTTTAATTTTCTTTTTTGTTTTGGATTTTCTTCTTTCCCATTCTCCTGTTCCAAGAGTTGACAAAGTTGGTTGAAGATTTTCATTCGAGGAATATCTTTTTACAAGATTCAGATAATTCAGATTCACATAGACGATTCCGCCTTCATTATAAAGCAGTTTCATTGATTCCTGCTTTGCCTCACCGATAGTTATAGTTTTCAGTCCAGCATACTTCCCTATTCCATAACTTTCATGAACTACATAATCACCATGTTTTATTGAAGCGAATGCTTTTGATTTACTTTGTTTTTTTCTTGAAGAAAGTTTGGTGCGGTATGGCTTATTAAAAACCTGGTAATCTGTTAAAAGAAGAATCTTCTCTTTGTTATGAATAAATCCTTCTTTAATAGGTAGAGTTTCTAATCTAATTTTCCGTGATTCAATTAATTCAGCAAGTTCTTCATTGAATTCAGATAGTAGTTCAGTCAAGCGAGATGTTTGGAGTTCATTCTCTGAAGTTAAAACAACCTCATAATTCTTTACCGAATACTCTTTTAGAACATTAAAGAGAATTTTATAATTTGAATTAATTGTAGGTGCTTGTGAGAGACCAAGTTCAATTCTATCCGATGAAGATGATATTTCTTCTTCGAGTATCCATCGAGTTCCCTTTTTATTTATTAGATCCTCAAAGTCTAATTTTAACAAATCATTTTCTTGAGTTTTTACTTTTTCAGCTTCCGGGAAATCATCCTTGGATTGTGACTCAGCTTTCGGATCATCTATCTTCTCAATTGAATTATCTTCAGAGAAGATTTGCTTTAGTTTGATGTGTCTATTTTGAATTTCAAATGTGGATGCTAGAATTACAGGATTCTCAAGATAGTCAAATATATCAGAACTTGTTTCTTCCTTTTGATCAAATGCACCTGCAAGTGAAACTGTGTCAATCTTTTCAATTGAACGTTGACTTTCCGGATCAAAGTAATCGGATTGATTCCAGAAAATCTCCATCGAATTCCACCCTGGCGGGATTGGGTTCACTGTAGGACCAGAAGTCAATTAGTGAACCTCTCACGGAAAACTCACCTGGTGCTTCTACGAATTGATCTTTTTGATAGCTCAGCAAATTTAAATATTCAATCAATTCATCATATTTGATTTTACCACCGGTTTGAATAAGAGTTGTAGTTTTTTTCAACGTGATCTTTTGATGGAAGCTTGAGTGATAACAATTCATATGTGGAGACGAGAACAAATTTATTTTGTCTTGAAATTTTAGTTAGCTTTTCCTGAACTGCTTCACGAGTGAAATCTTCTAGAATTATTAATTGCTCAGATAATCCTAGTAAGTTTAGTTCGACAAAAATTTCTTCTGCATCTCTTTGAGTCTGGCAAAAGGAGAACTATCTGGTTTTCTGAATGATTAAGTTTAAGAACAAAAACTGATTTAGAAACACCATAAAACGGTGAACAGAAAATTGGTTTACGTCGCTCAACTCCTTGTCGTAATGACGATACAATTTCATCAAGTGCTTTTATATTCGAAATTCGTTTTAGTATTTCTGATTTCATTAATAATAAAAAAGGGCTCAACATTATTGAACCCCGATATAGTTTAATATTAAACTGATTTTAATTCGTTATTTCTGCAGCTCAAGCAGGATTAATTTTTTTCCTTTCTGGTTTCTAATATTCGATGGTTTATAATGTAAATCGTAAACAGTAAATTTTTTAATATAAGCTTTATACTTGAGTTCTGCTTTTGAAAATTCTTCTGTTAAATCACCGCCTTTAATCGCAAAAAGAAATGCTTTCTCCTTAATTAGAGGAATTGCATATCTAAAAAGAATTATTAACGGTACCGTTGCTCGGCTAATAATCAAATCAAACGAGTTTCCATGTCGGTTTATAAATTCCTTACTCTCCACTCGATGATTCTCAGCAATGACGTTACTTAGTTTAAGTTTATCGATAAAATCTTTCACTGCCTCAACTTTTTTTATTGTGGAATCTACTAATACGCCCCTGATATCAGGTCGCATAATTGCAAGCGGTATACCTGGAAATCCACCACCTGTTCCTATATCCAAAAACTTTGTCACTTTTTCGGGGAGATACTTTGAAATGTATGCGGAAATAAAAACGTGCTTCTCAACTATAGCATCAACATCACGTTTTGAGATAAGGTTTATCTTTTTATTCTTTTCAACGACTAGCTGCGTAAAGTAGGCGAGTCGTTCTGTTCTGGTGGGTTCTGGATTAAAACCATTTTCCCAGCAAAATGCATTTAGTTCTTTAAGGTAGTGGTCCTGCTTATCAGCCATAAAAAAGTTAAAAATTATCTTTTTAAATATATCAATAAAACAGAAATATCAGAAGGTGTTACTCCGGATAAACGAGATGCCTGACCAATTGATCTTGGTTTATACTCTTTGTAATTTCTCTTTGCTTTCAGTTGATAAAGCTTTAATCTCAAAATAGTTTAATGTTAAAGGAATTAATAGGTTTTCATATCTCTCAAGCTTCGCAATCATTTCTTCCTGTCGCTTTAAATATCCTTCGTACTTCAAATCGATTTCAACCTGCCGAAGAACAACTTCATCTTCAAGTAGCGGCTTTAGTTCCTCGTTACCTGAATAGCCATTGAATTTGAGTAATTCAACTAATGATAGTTCAGGTCTTCTGCAAAGATTTGCAATTGTTTCTGTAGAGTCTATAATTGATGAGCCTTTCGAATTCAAAAAGTTATTGATGATTTTTGCATTGAGTTTTAGGATTCTTACATGCTTTGAAATTCCAGTAAAAATTTTTTTTTCCCGATCTTCTACTTTTTCTGCATCTTTTTCATCAATAAGCCCAAATTCTTTTCCATACTTCATTAACCTTCTATCTGCATTATCTTGCCTTAGCAAATAGTCTGTGTTCGGCACGAGAGGTAAACATTCTATAAGGTTCATCAGTAGATTTAGTAACGAGGTCATCGATCAAGAACACCTATATAAGCTTCACTTCTTTTTAAAACGAATTCTTTTCTTCCTTGAATTTTCAGAGCAGCATTGATTCCGGCAATGAGTCCCTGAGCTGCTGCTTCTTCATATCCCGATGTTCCATTAACCTGACCAGCGAAAAAGAGACCGTTAACCAACTTTGTTTCCAGAGTAGAATCAACTTGATGCGGTGGAAAAAAATCATACTCGACTGCATAACCAGGACGAATCATTTCCGCTTTTTCCAGTCCCTTAATTTTATGATAATGCCTCCAACTGAATCTCGACTGGGAGGGAAGTGGAAAAACCGTTTACGTAAATCTGTTCACTATGCAATCCTTCTGGTTCAAGAAATAGTTGATGTTTTTCCTTGTCTGAAAATCTTATAACCTTATCTTCAATTGAGGGACAATATCTTGGCCCAATACCACCAATAAGCCCTGTAAACATTGGGGATCTGTCAAAACCTTTTTCTAATATTTTATGAACCTCGCAATTAGTATATGTGATATGGCAACTTACTTGGGGAAGGGCAGGAAAGTTATCCCTATTTGTAAAATGTGAGAAAGGCTGCGGATTAATATCTCCAGGTTGTTCTTCTAAAACAGAAAAGTTAATGGATTCTTTTTTCAGCCTTGGGGGAGTTCCGGTCTTTAATCGACCAGAAATAAAACCCTGCTTAACTAACCCATCTGTAATACCGACTGAAGGTTTCTCACCGAACCTTCCACCAGTTGTTGCTTTCAAACCTGTGTGCATAATAGCATTCATAAAAGTGCCGGCAGATAGAATAACTGCTTTACATAAAATTTTTTCTCCGTTATCTACCCGAATGCCTTTAACGGAATTATTTTCAAAAAGAATTTCAATTACTGATTTTTCGATTATTTCAATATTTGAGATAAATGAAATAAGTTCACTTGCAACTTTTGAGTATAGGTCGCGGTCCGATTGACATCTGGGAGACCAAACTGCTGGTCCTTTTGATTTATTTAGCATCCTAAATTGAATACCTGTAGAATCAGCCATTTTCCCCATTAAACCACCTAGTGCATCTATTTCTCTAACTAAATGTCCCTTAGCTGTACCACCAATTGCTGGGTTACAAGACATCCTCCCAAGGGCATTTTTATCCATAGTTATCAACCCAACGGAACAACCCATTTTCGCAGCCGCAGCGCCAGCTTCAATTCCGGCGTGTCCACCACCAACTACTAATATATCGTAAGACTTATTTCCCATAACCTATTTAATTATAATGACTTTCACGTGAAACAAGCAAAGTTTGTTGTGAGGTTTCGCAATGGTGCAAGTATAGTTTTTCACGTGAAACTTTTATTTCCCAATACAGAATTTCGAAAAAATGTTGTTAAGAATATCTTCCGGAGTTACTTCTCCAATTATCTCAGCAAAAGCAAATTCAGCAGCTCTTAGATCTGAAGCTATAAACTCACCGCTCAACCTTTCTCTGGCAGTCTCAATAGCTTTAATTAAACTTTCTTTTGCCCTTTTCAGACAATTATAATGTCTGATATTTGTGATGATAGCATCTTTCTCTGAGTATGCACTTTCTCCCAATACTTTTTCTTTTAAACCCTCAATAAAATGCATCATTCCATCACCGGTTTTAGCGGAAACCCTGAAATTCTCAGAAAATTCTTTTTTTAATCCAAGATCAATTTTATTAAGAACTTTGATAACTTTTACGGTAGGATTTAAGTCATTAAGCTCATTTTCAACATTTGAAGAAAATCCTAAATCAACATCTCCAATAAAGAGAATAAGATCCGCGTTTTTCACAGCTTTTCTTGAGCGTTCAACTCCCTCTTTCTCAATTTCCTCACCTGAGATTCTGATTCCTGCTGTATCATAAAGCTTGAATAAAAGTCCATCAATGGAAATTTCTTCTCTAATTGTATCTCGGGTAGTTCCAGGAATACTACTAACAATAGCCCGAGATTCCTTTAATAAATAGTTCAATATTGAGGATTTTCCAACATTTGGCTCCCCAACTATTACTGCATTAAGGCCATCTCGAATTATTTTTCCGAATGAATAAGTGCTCAATAAATTGTTAATTTGGCTTATAATATAACTAATTCGTTTAATCAGTTCTTCCTTCTTTATTAGTTCAATATCTTCCTCAGCAAAATCTAGTTCTAATTCAATAAAAGAAGAAATATTAATTAATTTTTTTCTCAAATCACCAACCTTTGAGGACAAAAGACCATTTAATTGGTTTCTCGCTCCTCGGAGAGAAATAGTTGTTCTTGAGCTGATAAGATCAGCAACAGCTTCTGCTTGAGCTAAATCCAGCCGATTATTTAGAAAAGCCCTTTTCGTGAATTCGCCAGGTTCAGCAGCTCGTAAATCTGAGTTAGTTAAAAGTAAAGATATTATCTTTTGGACAATTAAGGGACTTCCATGGGAGCTTATTTCAACACTATCCTCACCAGTATATGAATTCAGTCCTTTAAAAACGGAGACTAAAACATCATCAAGGATCTCATTGTTCTCAATAATATTACCATAATGAATTGTATGAGATTTTGCATTTTTTAATTTGATTCCAACAGAAAATACTTGGTCAATAGCATCAAATGATTTGGATCCACTTAACCTAATAACAGAAATGGCTCCAACACCTGGGGGAGTAGCTAACGCTATAATTGTATCTTCTTTACTTTCAATGTTCATATTATTCAGCAATAAAAAGCGGGCGCAAACATACCCATTTTTAGAAATATTAACAATTGAACTACAAATTGATCCTTTGTTTAATGAATAAACTGATAGTTGCTATTATGACACGGAATAACAGCCATTATGCCAAGTATATGGCGCTTAGTTCAGAATATACGCCATTCTGGCAAGATTGAAATGATGTGATAATAATGGCTGTAACCTATTGAAATTAAATACTTTACAACGATTTTTAGTGCTCGGCACGAGTATTGTTTATAAGTAACAAAAAGTCTATCAACATATATTAAAAATATAGGAGATACTAAAATGACACTTATAAAATTCAACCCAATGAGAGATCTAGTTGATTTCGAAAGAGAATTCAGCAAAATGTTTAACTCATTCGAAAATCGATTTGGAATTTCCAGAAGCAAAGAAGAGGACAACGAATATGAAAATGCTGTCTGGATGCCTCTCACAGATATTTATGAAGACAAGGTTAAATATTCTCTGAAGCTTGATCTGCCAGGAATTAAAAAAGAGGATGTGAAAATTTCGTTTGTTGATAATAAGTTGAGCATCAGTGGCGAAAGAAATCAAGAGAGTGAACACAAGGATTCAAAATGCCATAGGATTGAAAGATCCTTCGGAAGATATTTCAGATCATTCAATCTTCCTGAGCATGTTCAGTCAGATAAAATCAACGCTGAGTTTAAAGATGGTCAGTTAACCATCTCGGTACCCAAAGCCGAAGAAGCAAAACCAAAAGAGATTGAAATAAAAGTGAAATAAGTAAGAGTAGATGTGGAATGTTAGGAAGGGTAACTTTAAGGTTACCCTTTTCTTTTGGATATATTGGATGAAAGGAAAATATTAAACCATGGAATTCAAGGATTATTATAAAATACTCGGCGTTGATAAATCAGCAACGAAGGATGAGATAAGCAAAGCTTTTAGAAAGCTTGCATTAAAATATCATCCCGATAAAAACCCTAACAATAAAGCTGCTGAAGAAAAGTTTAAAGAAATTACTGAAGCACACGAAGTACTGAGCGATCCCGAAAAAAGAAAAAAGTACGACACTCTTGGTGCAAACTGGAATCAGTATCAAACAAGTGGCGGTGGTTTTGAAGACTTCTTCTCTCAATATGGAGGGGGTAGGCGAGGTGGAACGACGTATGAATTTTCTGGTGACTTTGGTGATTTATTCGGTGGCACAAGTGGATTTTCAGATTTTTTCGAAAATATTTTTGGACATGGTGGTAGCAGAGGATCTAAATTTTATGGGTCTCAGCAGAGTAAAGAGAGGGGTCAAGATTTTGAAGCAACTTTGTACGTTTCACTTGAAGACGCATATAACGGAACAAGCAAAGATGTATTGATGAATGGAAAAAAACTAAGAATAAAAATTAATCCCGGAACGAGAGATGGCGATAAATTAAGATTGAAAGATCAGGGTGGTGCCTCCAGAAGTGGAAAAGTTATAGGTGATTTATACTTAACGATCAAAATTGAAAGACATCCATTTTACGAAATTGATAATGATGATTTATACTACGATCTAACTATAGATTTATATGCAGCAGTTCTGGGTGGAAAGAAAAAAATAAAACTAATAAATGGAAAGACTATTAACCTCGATATTCCAAAGGGTGTTGATAACGATACTATTTTCAGAATAGGAAATTTTGGATTGAGTAAATCAGGTAATGTTAGTGAGAGAGGGAACCTATTCGTAAGAATAAAGATGGAAACACCAAAAAATTTATCTCAAAAAGAAATAGAATTATTTAAAGAGCTATCGAAGTTAAGGGACGAATAAGATATGAAATGGAGAATGATATAATGGCATTTAATTTTAATAAACTAACCGTAAAAGCACAGGAAGCCTTTCAATCGGCGATTGAGATTACGCAGAATTACGGCAATCAAATAATTGAGCCTGAACATTTGCTTGCTTCTCTGATACAAGAAAGCGGTGGACTTGCAGATACAATTATGAAAAAGACCGGCGGCAACACCAATGCAATCAAACTTAAAATAAATGAATCGCTGGAAACACTACCAAAGGTTTCTGGTGCAGGTGTTGGTAACCAGCAAATGTCTCAGAATTTGGGAAAGCTTTTTGACACAGCAGCTGAAGAAGCAAAAAAATTACAGGATGAATACGTTTCGACCGAGCATCTTTTAATTGCTTTAAGTGAGGATAAGGGCAAAGCCGGACAGCTTCTTCGTGACAACGGAATTTCAAAGAACTCTGTCCTAACTGCTTTAAAGGAAGTAAGAGGAACACAGAGAGTGACTTCCCAAAATCCTGAAGACACATACCAATCACTTAAAAAATATGGCAGAGATTTAAATGAAATGGCCCGCGCTGGTAAGCTCGACCCGGTGATTGGCAGAGATGAAGAGATAAGAAGAGTGCTGCAGGTTCTTTCCAGAAGAACAAAAAATAATCCCGTATTAATCGGAGAACCCGGAGTCGGCAAGACAGCAATTGCAGAAGGAATTGCACATAGAATTGTTTCCGGGGATATTCCCGAAACTTTAAAGACGAAAAGAATAGTTGCGCTTGATATGGGGGCACTAGTTGCTGGGACTCAGTTCCGCGGACAGTTTGAAGAAAGAATGAAAGCAGTCGTGAAAGAAGTTAGTGAATCGAACGGCGAGATCATTCTATTTATTGATGAGCTTCATCTTGTAGTCGGTGCAGGTTCAACGCAAGGTTCGATGGATGCAGCAAACATTTTAAAGCCAGCACTTGCAAGAGGTGAACTTCACACAGTTGGGGCAACAACTTTGGATGAATACAAAAAGTATATTGAAAAAGACGCTGCGCTTGAAAGAAGATTCCAGCCTGTTCTGGTTACCGAACCTTCTGAAGAAGATACGATTTCTATTCTGAGAGGATTGAAAGAACGATACGAAGTTCATCATGGAGTTAGAATAACTGATGCTGCGATTGTGGCGGCCTCACAACTTTCAGAAAGATACATAACTGATCGATTCCTTCCGGATAAAGCAATTGACCTGATTGATGAAGCAGCATCAAAATTAAGAATTGAAATTGATTCTATGCCTGAAGAACTTGACGCACTTGAAAGAAAAGTTAAGCAGCTTGAGATTGAACGCGAAGCTTTAAAAGAGAAAAAGACGAGGCTTCAGCAAAACGATTGCAAGAACTTAAAAAAGAGTTGAGTGAATTAAACGAACAGCGGAATGTGCTGAAAGCGCATTGGAATCTTGAAAAGGAAAGAATTCAAAAAATCCGCTCAATGAAAAGTGAAATTGAAAATGGGAAAGTCCTTGCAGATAAATACGAAAGGGA
Organism: uncultured Ignavibacteriaceae bacterium; assembly: GCA_963768365.1. Lineage (GTDB taxonomy): Bacteria > Bacteroidota > Ignavibacteria > Ignavibacteriales > Ignavibacteriaceae > IGN2. Next base: position 145,566 of record CAVYHS010000006.1, read on the forward strand.
AGGAGACCTTGGCAAAGTTGCAGAGCTTCGTTACGGAAAAATATCAGAGCTTGAAAAGAATCTGAAGTCTGAAACGCAGGAACTTGCAAAAATTCAGAAAGATAAAAAGATGTTGAAGGAAGAAGTTGATGCAGAGGATATTGCCGAAGTCGTTGCAAAGTGGACCGGTATTCCAGTAAGCAGAATGTTGGAAAGCGAAAGAAGCAAACTTCTCAGACTTGAAGACGAGCTTCATAAAAGAGTTGTTGGTCAGGATGAAGCTGTTTCTGCAATTGCAAATGCAATACGAAGAGCGCGAACCGGTATGCAGGATTCTGAACGACCGATTGGCTCGTTCATCTTTCTGGGAACAACTGGTGTTGGTAAAACTGAGCTTGCACGCGCACTTGCAGAGTTTCTTTTCGATGATGAGCACGCAATGACACGAATTGATATGAGCGAGTATATGGAAAAGTTTTCTGTGTCTCGCTTGATTGGCGCACCACCGGGATATGTTGGTTATGAAGAAGGCGGACAGCTTACCGAATCTGTTCGGCGAAGACCTTACTCGGTTGTACTTCTCGATGAAATTGAAAAGGCACACCCGGATGTTTTCAATGTTCTGCTGCAGGTTCTTGATGACGGAAGACTTACCGACAACCAGGGACGAACAGTTAACTTTAAGAACACAATTATTATTATGACTTCAAACATTGGTTCGCATTTGCTGCAAGAAAGATTGTTCAATGTTGATGAAAAGCAAATTGAAGTAGTGATGGGCAAGCTTCGCGAACAGCTTGGCGATCTGCTCAGGCAGAGCATCCGCCCGGAATTCCTGAACAGGATTGACGAGGTTGTTCTCTTCAAACCGTTAACTCCTAAAGAAATCCGGCAGATTGTTGAGATACAGTTGAGCCGTGTTGCTAAAATGCTGAAGGTAAGAGAAATAAAACTAGTTATTGATGATGAAACAAAAGACTGGCTTGCAAACATTGGTTATGATGTAACCTATGGTGCAAGACCATTAAAGAGAACAATACAAAAGTATCTTGTAAATCCGCTTTCGCAGGAGTTGCTTGCTGTCAATTTTGTTGGTGGTGATACGATTAAAATTACCGTTGGTGAAAGTGCAAAGCTGTTATTCAGCAAATAACTTTTTATATTTAAATCATAAAAAGCGTTGTGATCTTGGATAAAATTTTTTAATCTCGCTTATTGAGAACCATATAAAAAAAGGAAATAATATGGATAAAGCACTTCAAACAATGATTGATAACATGCCGGAAAAAACAGGGAAATCATTGGAGCAATGGAAAGCAATTTTAGCTAAAAAATCTTTTTCAAAACACTCAGAGTCTGTTAATTTCCTGAAGAAAGAGCACGGTGTAACACACGGATTCGCAAACACAATTGTTCATTTATCTAAAACGGACAATAAAGATTCCGACGACCTTCTGACCGCTCAATATAAAGGGAAAGAAAACCTTCTGCCAATTTATAAAGAGCTGATTTCTGCAGTAAAAGCTTTTGGGAAAGATGTAAAAGTTGAACCTAAAAAAGGAAGCATAAGTATTATTAGGAAAAAACAATTTGCGTTAATAAAACCGGCAACTAAAACAAGGATTGATTTAGGATTAAAGCTAAAAGATAAACCTATAACAAAAAGACTTGAAAATTCAGGTCCGTTTGGAACTATGTGTACTCACAGAGTGAAAATATCTGGGGTTCAAGAAATCAATAAAGAATTAAAAGAATGGCTGAAAGAGGCATATACTAAAGCAGTCTAATTAAAAACTAAACACAGTAAAATTATTCTTCCCGTTGTTTTCTTTCGAAAGAATTCTGAAGTTTACTGCAAAGTAAACTGTCAAACAGGGTGTCTATAAAAAAGTGATTTCAAATTGTCTTTCCTGCTGCACACCTGCTTAATAATTAAATCATCCTAAAATACTTTTTACCCATCTGACTCAGTTTGTATTACATCTTGGTTTTACCTTATAATCCTGAAGAGAAAAGACATCACTCAGTTCTTTGTTGTAAAGGGAAACTACTGTTTGATCCTATCAAGGAAGGAAAGGGAATTTTGGAAGAACCAATCAATTAAATTTTTATAGTAAAATTATTTAAGAGGGCATAATGGACGAAAATATTTTAATCTAAAATAAACAGGAAAGTGTGATGATAACGAAAATATTGTCGGGAAACGTCAGTAACAGTGTGCTGGTACAACAATTGAAAAGTTGGAATCAAAATAAATAGATATAGATCCACTATTGAATTAAAAGTGAATGATGACTAAGCTTTTAGATTCAATAAATGAGAGAGAATTCTTCAAATTTCTTTAATAAAAATAAGGGGAGAAGTATGAATGCAATTCACAGAATTTTCAGAAATGGCGTTGCCATAGAAAGAGTAGATCTCCTTCGAGCTACGATAAACGAAGCTCACGAGATGTTTGGTAACCTTATAGATGACATTACAGATTATAACAAAATAATCGTTGACCTTGGCTCTTGTGAATATATAGATAGCACATTTTTTGGTGCCCTGGTCAATGCCTACCGAAAGATAAGAGAAAAAAATGGAACGATTGTGTTGCTTCTCAACAACTCATTTCTCTTCAAGAGTTTCATATACCGTGAGATATCTTCAGTCTTTAAAGTATATCATTCCATGCAGGATGCCCTGCAAGTCCTAAATAATCCTGTTAAGAAAGTTGTCGGTGATGTAGACAAAAACAGTACTCAAAGGAAAGAACCCGCCAAAATTGTCCAAATACATTTACAACTTAATCCTGAATAAAAATCATAAGTAAAATTGACCTCATAAATCCAATAATTACAACAAACTGAAAAATGAGGACGAAATATGACAATTCTTTATATCTTATTAATAATGGTTATTTGCAGTACACTTATTATAGCACTTCAAATAAGAGCAGCTCATAGAAAAGAACTGAATGACTTGATGGAACTATTTGAGGAATCATCGAATACATAATTAACACACTGCTGATTCATATTACCAATCGAGTGTCCAATCGAGCCGACTCTGTCAAAAGAATATTCACATATTCAGCTATCATATTTAAATTTATGAAAACGTAACCTGAAAATTATTAAAATTAACTAAAATCAAGCGGGGTACAATGTGCCTCTTTTTTATTTTAAACTTTTCTTTGTTTTCTTTGGAAAGAATTGTGAAGTTTAAAATAGAAAATTAATTTCTATACCCAAGTAATGGCAGCATATATTATAGTTAGCCGGTTAGAAAATTTACATTTAATATCTAGATTCTTGAATACGTAAAAAATGGAACAATCAAGAAAACACATAGGTTTGTTGGTTATTGGATTAAGTGTTGGGCTCTTGTTTATGGGGGCTCTGCGGTATTCCTCTTCACACCCAAATATTCTCACACCGCTGGCAGAATATGCTACGTTTGGATATATATTAATAGCAGTTATATTCACTATAATATTGTTCCGCGCCGGATTACCTCTTAATCGTTTTGGTTTTGGTATACGTCCTGATCTTAAGCAACTATTTCTAGCAATAATAGCAATTGTAATACTTCGATTATTTGCATTCGGGATAGAACCATTAATTGAAGAGCTAGTCGGTAGTCCAAGTAACCTGGAACGTTTCTCTGATGTAGAAGGCTCTATGTCATCACTTGTCGGATTATTGATTATGAATTGGACTATTGCAGCATTCGGCGAGGAATTCACTTATCGTATCGTGTTGATGCGCGGGATCTCGTTTATATTTAATGATACACGTCAAGCGCAAATTGCAGCGGTAATAATACAATCAGTAATGTTCGGTTTAATACATGCTTATCAAGGACCTGCAGGAATAGTTGGTTCGACTTTTAGTGGATTAGTTTTCGGTGCTGTTACTATTGCAGGTCGTTGGTCAATATGGCCTGCTGCAATTGCTCACGGCACTAATAATACTTTCGGTATTATTGCCCTCTATATGGGTAGTACTTAAATTATTTAAGATATCTTCAAACCTCCCGTTGTTTTCTTTTGAAAGAATTTTAAAGTTTGATGTGGAATTAATGTTAAAATGGAGGAAAAAATGATTAAAAAGGGAATTGGATTTTGGATATTAATTGGTTTTGGAATTTTGTTGTCATTACTACTCTTATGTGGCCAAACACTGGCACTGTTTGATTATAATTTGACAGTTGAATTGGGCTTGCAAGAGTCAGTAAATGAGGTTGGTAAAGTTGGGATTGCATTTGCCAAGGGATTTGGTTTCGGCGATACACTGATTTATATACCTTTATTAATTGCGGGTATCATTGGCTTATTGAAGAACAAAAATTGGGGATTTTTTTCAATGTTTGGTGCTTTAGCTATTACCTCTTACTGGCCGATGGTCTGTTTGTATGCGTTTTTATCAGATAGAATCGCCATCACTTTAGCACCTGATAAATATATATCATATTCTATATTACTACCTCTTATTGCAATTTATGGTCTGTGGGGTATGTGGTATCTCATAAATTGGAAAAAGAAATTTGCAAGTGTTTAAATAAGCATTATTAATTAAAATAAAATGGTAATGAACCACTCCCCATTGTTTTCTTTAGAAAGAATTGGAAAATCCAGTCCGGAAAATTAATTTTTACTTTCCAGTAAGCAGTAAAATCCCTAGGTTTGTAAAAAAAATCGGGAGACAAAATGACAGCTTTGTCTTCAATCATCAGAGCAATATATTATCTAATCATATCGAAATTACAATTCCCCTCAACTTATACCAATAAAATAGTACGCACAGACGACGGAAAAGAATTTAAAATTTTCAGGCATATGCATCTTAAATCAAGTAACCAGTCTGTAACCGGATCGATTTTCATTGTGCGATTTAAGTTTAACAAGTTTAGTCACAACGCAAACATTAGATTATCCAAAATTCCAATTTTATTAATTGCCGGGTTCCCCGGATTCAGAGATAAATTATGGATGATAGATTGGAAGACAAATTACTGGCAGGGCATGTATCAATGGGCAAATCTTGAAGCTATTGAAAAATATAAAAAATCATTTGTACTAGGTATGATGAATAAGCGGGCTATTAATGATTCAATTTCGTATGAAATAATAAAGGATAAAAATATCGATGATTACCTTAAGAGCAGAACGGCAGTGCTCTACGCCAAAAAATAGTTTCAGTTTTAAAAGTATATGGCTTGGTAAACCAGAGCATTTGGATCGAACAGTTAATTAAATAATCAGGAGATAAATAAAATGAATTCTAATAAAAGTGTTCTGATAACCGGAGCATCAACTGGAATAGGAAAATCTTGCGCTCTTCATCTAGATAAAATGGGATTTAAAGTATATGCAGGGGTGCGAAAGCAGACAGATACAGAGATTTTGAGGAGAGAAGCATCTAACAATCTGGAATCAGTGATTCTTGATGTGACAAATACACAATCGATTAAAGATGCTGCAGATTATATCGGTGAACATACAAATGGAAATTTATACGGGCTGATTAATAATGCAGGAATCGGACGCGGCGGCGCTTTGGAAGTTACACCGATGGACGAGATCAGGAAACTAATGGATGTAAATTTAATCGGACTTCTGGCAGTAACACAAGCCTTTATTCCATTGTTACGTAAAAGCAAGGGAAGAATTATCAACATCGGTTCAACTTCAGGTTATTTGGCTTTCCCGGGTGCAAGTGCCTATTCAGCATCCAAATTTGCCGTAAGGGCAGTTACCGATTCTCTGAGGCTTGAGTTAATTCCTTTCGGTATTTCAGTGATATTGGTATCGCCTGGTGCTGTTGAGAGCGCCATTTGGGAAAAAGGAAAAAGGTATAAAGAAGAAATGCGTAAAACTGTAAATCCGGAAATTGCTGATCTTTATGCGCCTTTACGAAAATTTGGTGACAGATTAAACGAAGAAGTAAAAAAAATCCCTGCAATTGAAGTGGCAAAAGTCGTACATAATGCTCTCAATGGTCAAAAACCCAAACCATACTACATCGTTGGCAACGATGCTAAAGGCGCGGCTAAAGCAGCCAGATTGCCTAAAAGAATTTTGGATTGGATTATTTTAAAGCGTATCGAAAAACTTGGAAAATAGAAAGAGGTCAATTATGAAAACATTAATATTCGGTGCAGGTCCCCTTGGTAGTTTATATGCTTATTTATTACACAAAGCAGGAAAAGATGTGACTATTTTAGCAAGGAATGAACATTATAAATTTCTGAAAGAGAATGGAGTCGTTCTTGTTAATGAATTCACTGATAAGAAGTTAATTACAAATGTAACTGTTGTTGACTCACTAAACAGTGAAGATTCCTATGATCTTGTAATTGTTTTAATGAGAAAGAATAGTATAAGAAATGTGCTTCCTGTTTTAAACAGAAATAAAAATATTAAAAACTACTTGTTTATGGGGAACAACGCACTGGGATTTGATGAATATCTAAAATACCTTCCTGCAGAAAAGGTATTATTTGGATTTCCAGGTGGTGGTGGTTCAAGAATCAATCATGTTGCCCATTATGTAGATTCTGAGCAGCCTAATGGAAAGCGATTATCAATAACGCTTGGTGAAATAGATGGGATTGTAAAAGATAGAACTGTTCAGATAAAACAATTATTCGAGTCATCTGAAGTACCGGTCAAAGTGGTTGATGATATTGACAGCTGGTTAAAGTATCACATTGCCTTTATCCATCCAATTGCCGGTGCTCTTTTAAAAGCCGGAGATAATTACAAGCTGGCTCAGGATAAAGAGACAATAAGAAAATATATTCGTGCCGTAAATGAATGCAGCAAAGTCTTAAAATCATTGGGATACAAAAAAAGTTACAATCCTAAATTGACATTCTTTAAGTGGTTCCCGGAATTCATACTGATCAAAATATTGCAACAAGTATTTAACTCAAAATTTGCCGAAGTGGCAATGATGATGCATGTTAATGCAGCTAAAGATGAGATGCTTGAACTGGGTAATGATTTTAAAACCTTAATAAATCAAACTTCTATTAATACCCCAAATTTTAATGAATTATTAAGTTGTATTTTATCAAATTAAGAAGGTTAAATATGAAAAAAGTATTAGTAGCAGGTGCAACAGGTTATTTGGGTAAATACGTTGTAAAGGAATTCAAAAAACAGGGTTACTGGGTAAAAGTATTAACAAGAAGCGCTGAAAAACTAACCAGCATACGGGAATTCATTGATGAAATATTTATAGGAGAGGTAACAAAACCTGATTCTCTTCATGGGATATGCAAAGACATAGACATAGTTTTTTCATCAATAGGAATAACAAAACAAAAAGATGGACTTACCTATAAGGATGTGGATTATCAAGCAAACAAAAATTTACTTAATGTAGCAATAAAAGAAGGTGTAAAGAAATATATCTACGTTTCAGTGTTCAATGCCCGCAGACTTCGCCACTTAAAAATAGTTGAGGCTAAAGAACGCTTTGTTGATGAATTGAAAAAATCTAACATTGAATCTACGGTAATACACCCCAACGGATTCTTTTCTGATATGACTGAGTTTTTTAATATGGCGAGAAAAGGTCGTGTCTATGTATTCGGCGATGGTAATTATAAGGGGAACCCAATTCACGGAGCCGATCTTGCAAAAGTTTGTGTGGATTCCTTGACATCTAATAAACAGGATGTTGATGTAGGTGGTCCCGATATTCTCACACAGAATGAAATTGCTCAAATGGTTTTTGATGCTTTAAATAAGAAGCCCAAAATAACTCATATACCTGATTGGTTAAGAAAATTAAGTTTGTTTTTAATAAGAACTCTAACTCCAGAAAAAACTTATGGTCCTCTTGAGTTTTTTATGACGGTGCTAGCTACTGATATGAACGCACCGATTTATGGGGAACATCATCTACGTGATTTTTTTATGGAAATCAAAAAATAAGGAATAGAAAAAATGGCAGAGGAAATAAAGGAAAAATATTGGAGCAGATTTAGCGCAACTTACGACGAAAATCAGGAATACGTAGTTGGAAAAACCTTTCTCAATGAAGTAAAAAGAAATATAAATAATTTGACTGATCTGGGAGAAGTGTTAGAGTTAGGATGCGGTACGGGCTATTTCACCGAGTCAATTGTAAAAAATGCTAAACATGTTTTGCAACTGATTTATCAGATGAATTATTGGAGACTGCAAAAAAACGATTAAGCAACAATGAGCAAATTACTTTCCAAAAAGAAAATGGCCTAGCTCTTACTTTTAAGTCAAATAAGTTTGATACTGTCTTTATGGCTAACGTTATACACGTTATAGAAAATCCTCAAAGAGTACCTGCAAGAATCTTATAGGATTTTAAAAGATAATGGTTTGATTGTAATAACGAGTTTTACAAATCACGGAATGAAACTGTTAGAAATAATCAAATTAGGTTTCAGGTTTATTCAGGTTTGGGGTAAACCTCCAAGGCATACTCACTTTTCACCTGATAGTCTTTGTTCTTTACTAGAATCCACAGGATTTTCAATTGAAGAATCAAAGGTTTTGGGAGACAAAACTAAAAGCCTGTTTATAATTGGAAAGAAAAAAATAATAGGAATTTAAATGACAAATTCTGCTATCGAAATCTCACAACAGAAAGCTGCAAAAGTTGCAGGTTTTATGTTTTTGTTTGCCTTTATAGTTCCCACACTTAATTGGGCTTTGATACTATCGAAATTTAATGTTGCGAATAAAGCTCTGGCAACAGCTAATAACATTATGGCTAATGAGTTTTTATTTCGTATGGGTCTTACTATAGAATTAATTATGTCTTTAGGTTTGATAGTTTTGGCTCTGGCTCTTTTTATAATACTCAAAACAGTTAGTAAGAATCTTGCTTTGTTTGCACTTCTTTTGAAGGTGGTAGAAGCAACTATAGCGGCAGTAATTGTGCTCGTTTCTTTTATTGCTTTACAAATTATAACTGCAGAAGGATCACTAACAGTATTTACATCAGAACAGTTGCAACTACCTGCAGGATTAATTCTCAATTCACATACTGCATTATTTTCTATCCCTATGGTTTTTCTTGGGCTGGATATGATGGTTTTTACTTATTTATTTTTAAAATCAAAGTTTATCCCGGGAGTATTAGCCGGTTTTGGAGTTCTTTCATTTGCACTAATTTTCATTCATGCTTTAATGTTCATTCTTGCACCAGAATATGCAGTGATGCCGGTAAATCAAATAATTTTCTGGACACCCAGCGGTCTTTTTGAAATAGTTATTGGTATTTGGCTTTTGGTTAAAGGTGTTAATGTTCAACAGATGGAAGACCGTATATAAACAGGAAAATGAAAATTGGAGAGATATTAAACTCCCCGTTGTTTTCTTTGGAAAGAATTGGGAAGTTTGATTATGAAATTAATTTCTAAACATAAATATTTGCTTCAAAAGCCAAAGTGAGAATTCCTGCAAATTTTGATGACATTGAAAACTCCATGAAATCTGCATTAATGGAAAGAAGCAAACTCCGTAGTTGTTTTATAAATGAATCTACTGGAAATTTAATCGGCTACAATGATAAAAAGTATATAATTACTTGCCGACACGTCGCAGACGATTTTTTTTCAAGCAAAAAAGAATATGTTTTGCTACGAGATAATAAAAAAATATTTAAAGATGAGTTAAAATATTTCGCTAAAACGAATGAACAGATAGATATTGCTGTAATCGAAATATTAAATCAAGACGAAGTTACTAACTTCTATACATCAGAAGATTTTGAATTTATAATCGACTTTAATCAAACCTCAACAAACAAAACAAGTTATTTTATTTTTGGTTATCCAGCACAGCTGACATTTAAGAAAGACGGAAGGGATTTTATTTTGTGGATGAGTTATCTGACTTTAAAAAGCGAAACCATTTCCTCCACACAAGACTTTCTATACTTAGACTATGAAAGGGAAAGTGAGAAAAATATTATTACTGAGAAAGGGATTAAAACAATTTTACCTAAACCTTATGGCTTAAGTGGCGCATTCATTTTCAAAGTAGAAATGTTTCAAGAAAAAAAAGGTAAGTTGTGGTTACCTTCCTTTGCAAAGATTGTTGCAATCCAATCTAGTCGAAAAGCAAATTGGCTGAAGGGATGTAATACTAAGTATTTATTTGAACTTTTGGATACAGAGTATGCTAACTAAACTTCACTACTTCAAAGCAAGTCAAAACTATTTTCAGATTTTGTTTTGGGGTCGCATAACATCATATTGAGTGATTCTTATGAGGAATGACAAATGACTTCCCAGAAATATCTTGTTGGAGTTGTCTTTATATTTCTACTCATCTGGGGACCCATTGATCATTCGTGGCCAGCTTGGCTTGTAATACGAATTAGCTACCTCATCGTAATCCCAATTATAGTATGGTTCCTACTAAAATGGATTTGGAGAATATGGAAACCGAATACAGAAGCAGAAGATAGATTAACTAGAGCGCTTGTTAGTGCTACAAGTGGAGCATTGTTTGCACTCGCGATCATTGAGTTAACTTCCGATACTGATATTGGTAATACAATAATACTCTTTGTTCTGTGTATAGTTACTTTTGGATATAGTATTTCAATGCACGAAGAAAAAAATCTATGAACTCCATAGAAAAACTCGGCTTCGATAATTGGTTTAAGGATAAAGCTTATTTTCCACCCAAAGGCTTGGACTGGTGGTCAGTGAAGTATAAATAATAGTTATGAGAATAAAATGAAAGAAATAGAGAAATTATTACAGGACCTTGAATTGGTTAATCCTCCACTTGTATCCATAATGCGGTCATTAAGAAAAATGGTTCGCAAAATAGCGCCTAATTCTAAAGAGAAGATAATGTATGGAGGAATTATTTATTCCATACCAGAACGTATGTTTTGTGGTCTATTTTTAAGAAAAAATCACATGTCAGTTGAATTTGACCTGGGATATCTGTTAAATGACGACGATAAGTATCTTGAAGGTAAGGGTAAATACAGGAGACATTTGAAAATTCATAACGAAGAAGAAATTAGAATAAAGAAAGTTGAAAAATTTATAAAAGAATCGTACGCTCTAACAATTTGAGAAAAAACTCATAATTAGCAAATCAATCCGCCCTCAAAATTTCCAAAGGCTTGGCCAGGTTGCATCGGCAAGGTCAACAGAGAAATGGTCTGGTGGTAATTTTTTTTAAAAAAGTGTGGAGTATAATTAATTGTTATGCATAAGAAAACAGAATCAATAAATTGAATTAAGAAATGACACTACTTTGATTACTGATAACACAAACGGAGGAAATATGAAATTTTATCCATATAAAATAATATTGATGATTGGTACTATTGGATGCTTAGTTTCAAATGTCATATATAGTCAGGAAATTAATAAAAAAGAGACTAATGATTCTAATCCCCTATCATCATTTGAACGTCTGATTGGGGGAGAGTGGCATCTACAAGGAAACTATCAAACATTTGCATGGGGAGTCGGAAAACTATCAGTAAATTCTGAAAGCTATTTCATAGTCGGTGGTGAACCTCAAAAAGACGCAGAAGGCATCTGGTTCTGGCATCCTAAGGAAAGGAAAATTAAAGGTTATTTTACTGCGATAAACATGCCCGTAGAGTTATTCGATTATACCACTGTTTTTGAAGACAATACAATGAAAAGTGAAATAAAATCATATTCATCAGATGGAAAAGAAGATAAATACCTTGAAATCTGGGAATTCACAGATGAAAACACTTTTGAATGGTCTCTGTTTTCAAAAAGTATGGATGGAGAGAAAAAAGTGATGGGGGGAAAATTTATCAGGAGTGAGAATTCATCTGGAATCAAATAGAGAATATTAAATTTCAGATTATTTTTCTTTACCACCAAACAACTGCCCAACCATGCTGTATAATTTCCCAAAGGCTTGGGTGGAAGCCGCGGCGCAACTGTGGGCGAAACGAGTGGGTTATTTGTAACAACGTTATGATCCTTTTTAATTTATATAATTAATAAGGGGTGAAATAAATGCATACAGGAAATACAATAGCTTCATTTTCTCTTGGAGAAAAATTATATGCACAATTTACATTTCACGGTGGAATTTTAGTTGGTGCGTATGGATTGTTTATTGAAAGTACAGCTCTTGGAATTAGTTATTTACTATACGCCTATATTGGAATTACACTATTAATGAGATATACAGTATGCCCCAGGTGTCCGCATTTGCTTATAGCAAATGATTGTGTTCAATTGCACGCCTCACTTACTAAAAAACTTATATCTTCGAATCGTAAAGGGCCATTAAACCGTTATGAAAAATTTTTATTTATTATGGTTCTTTACGGCATATTAATTCTGCCAGTCTATTGGATTGCTTCAAATACAATTATATTAATGTTATTCCTACTATTGTATGGCGGTCAACTATTAGGATTACATCTTCATTTTTGTAAAAAATGTGAAAATAAAATTTGCATTCAAAATAGAAATTCTATCAAATATGAAAGCAGCTTATAACAAGCCGCACTTACCGCCCCCTTTATCAGCCATTGGCTTGTGTGGGTGGTTATTGGTAATGCAGTTAGGTTTTACAAACTTTTGATAAACAAATGAAAGCAATTGTTTGCACAAAATATGGGCCACCAGAAGTTCTTCAACCCACAGAAGTGGAAAATCCTACCCCAAAAGACAACGAAGTATTAATTAAAATTCGTGCAACAACAGTTACTATCGGGGACGTAATTATTCGAAGGGGTAAACACCCGGATTCTAAATTTTATACCCTGGTGCTGCATATCGTATTTGGTCTGAGAAAACCAAAAAATTCTATTCTTGGGATGGAGATAGCCGGGGATATTGAAGCTGTAGGTAAAGATGTTCAGAAATTTAAAAAAGGAGACCCGGTTTTTGGTTCTACTTTTAGTTCTAAGTTTGGTGGACATGCAGAATACAAAAGTGTACCTGAAAACAGTGTGTTAACAATAATACCAGCGAATATATATTATGAAGAAGCAGCTACAATACCAGGTGGTGGGATGACAGCGTTGCGTTGTTTGAGAAAAGCAAATGTTAGAACTGGACAAAAAGTTCTTATTATTGGCGCTTCCGGAGCTGTGGGTACAAATGCGGTACAACTTGCGAAATACTTTGGAGCAGTCGTTACTGGTGTATGTAGCACCAACAATTTGGAATTAGTCAAATCTCTTGGTGCAGATTCAGTAATTGATTACACTAAAGAAGATTTTACGCAATGTAATGAAACTTATGATATTATTTTTGATGCAGTTGCCAAAATATCACCTTCGCGCGCAAAAAAATCTCTGAAAAGGAATGGAGTTTACATAAATGTTTTAAAACATTCAGGCAGCAGAGAAGAAGTCGAAGATCTGATATTCTTAAAAGAACTTATTGAGAAGGGAAATCTAAAACCAGTTATTGACAGGTGTTATTCGTTTGAACAAATTATTGATGCTCACAGGTATGTCGAACAAGGTCACAAGAAAGGAAATGTAGTTATAACTTTTGAACATATTGGTAAAACCTAATAAAGCCATCAAGCCGGCGCTTTACCGGATTTATCAGCCATTGGCTTGGGCAGTAATACTTAAATAGATATGAACAACCTACAAAAACTCGGATTCGATAGTTGGTTTGATGATAAACTTGATTCCTCTAAAATCAACGACTTTAAACTTGCAAGAGTAATTAGTGTAAACAAAAACAGCTTTGTTGTTTCAAATGGTGTAAAAGAAATCTATGCAGAGCTTACGGGAAAGTTTTTGTTTAATACCGAGGACTCGCTTGATCTGCCTGCTGTTGGCGACTGGGTTTACGCACAGCTCTTTGATGATGATGAGCTTGCAATCATCCACGAAATACTTCCACGAAAAACATTACTAAAAAGAAAAGCCTCCGGCAAAAAAGTTGATTACCAGCTTATCGCTGCCAACATAGATACTGCTATTATTATGCAGTCGCTCGACAGTAATTTTAATTTAAGAAGACTTGAGCGCTACCTTGTAATGATAAACGAAGGTAAGATAACTCCGGTAATATTCTTAAGTAAAAGTGATCTCATAAGTTCAGAAGAAATTGAAAAGAAGAAAAATGAAATCAGTAAAATCCTGCCTGATGTTACTATTGCAGCCTTCAGCAACAACAGCGCAAGCGATATCGAAAATATAAAAACCTTTTTCTCTCCTTATAAAACTTATTGTTTGCTTGGTTCATCCGGAGTTGGTAAAACAACTCTGCTGAATAATTTAATTCATCAGGAGCTTTATAAAACACAACCGATCAGGGAAAAAGACGGAAGAGGAAAACACACCACCACACGACGCGAGCTTATTGTTCTGGAAAACGGAGCGATAATAATTGACAACCCGGGAATGCGCGAGCTTGGAGTAATTTCCAATGAGTCCGGTCTTGGTGATACCTTCAATGAAATTGACGAGCTTTCAAATCAGTGTAAATACAAAGACTGCACCCACACTGTTGAAGCGGGTTGCGCAGTTCTGGAAGCGGTTGAAAGGGGAAAGATTTCAGAAGAGCGGTACAACAACTACATTAAAATTTATAAAGAGTCGTTATACAATGAAATGTCTTACGTTGAAAAGCGACAGAAAGATAAAAAGTTTGGCAAGTTTTTTCACTCTGCAATGAAAGAAATAAAAAAAAGAAAGGACAGTTATAACTGAATGAATTTATAAAATCTTATTCCAATATTTCCTTAACGCGCCCAACTTCACCACTCTCAAGTCTTACTTTTATTCCGTGTGGATGCTTTGGGGATTTTGTTAGAATATCTTTAATAATACCTTCAGCAAGTTTGCCGGTCCGTTGATCTTCTTTCATTACAATTTTTACAAGCATTCCTATTTTCACATCAATGCGTTTAATAGCATTCATAAATCATTATCCTTTTGGTTCAAAGATGCCGTAGTAAGTTATTTATAAGACAAACTATTATAAAGTCGTAAAAGAGCGCTTCCGAAGTTTTTATTGCTAACAACAAACTCATTCTTTAATTTTGAAACACAGACAAAAGAATTATCAGCCTTTGGTTTGGGCGGCTGGTTGCAAAAAGGTTATAAGTTTTTTAGTTAACAATATTCTATGGGAAAAAATAGTTAAACGTATAATAAATAGGAGTTGTGGAATTATATGAAATACTTCATATGCAAAATAATATTACTTCTTTTTTTACTAACTGGCGTCTCAAATAGTCAGAATGATGAGCAGAAGCTAAGTCTTGATTTAAAGGATTTTGTGATTTCGTTCCAATCAATAGTTATTGACAGCTATTATGATTATTCATTTAATAATAAGGGTGATGATACAACACTTGTCTATTTAGAACTTGGTGACAGTCCCGAAAATAATTTGTTAATCTTTGATTCAGGAGAAGCAGAAATTGTTAACGTATATCAAAGATATGAAACTAGTGTAACAATTATGAATGAGGGACAGCATTTAGATTTAGTAGATTGGCTTCATTATACTTCAGGCTGGGTTGAATTAGAAAAAAACGACAATCGTTCTTTTAACTCAATTTCTTATAGTGAAGAAGAGGCAGCTAAATTTCCTGATGCTGATATTGAAAAACTGAAAGTAAAGGCTAAAAATATTGGTGGTGAAAAATGGGCTGAGTTAGTGAAAGATGTAAAATCTGTAAATGATTATCCGATTGGAGTTGGTATCAGCAAAATTGAATTTAAGATAGAATATATATTAAAAGGTATTAAAAAGGCGAAGTATATTGTTTTTGAAATGCCCTTGGGTTGTTAAAATTACGGTATCATCTTCCGCTCAAACCAACCACCAACCAGATTTATCAGCCACTGGCTTGGGCGGGCTTTTAGTTGAAGCTTTTGAGTATTTAAAATCATGAACTGAGTATGGATTTATTATCAATATTTCAATTTGTTGTTTTTATTTTAGGAACTAGTTTCATCATTTTCCTTTCTAAAAGATCACTTCAAAGTTTAAAATATCACGGCTTTTACAGATTTTTTGTTTTCGAATTCACACTTATCTTGCTTTTATTAAACATCCCGCATTGGTTTGACTATCCATTTACATTACAACAGATTGTTTCCTGGATATTGTTATTTATTTCGATTCTGTTATTGGTGCAGAGTTTGTATTTCTTCAAAAAGTATGGGGGTTCAAAGAAAAGAGGAGATGACACAACCAATTTTGAATTTGAAAATACTGCTTCATTAATAAAGAAGGGAATTTATAAATATATTAGGCATCCAATGTATGGCTCCCTCTTATTTTTAGCCTTTGGGGCTATGTTCAAATATATTTCTATTATAACAGTTTCATTAGCGGTGGTAGTATTAATATTTATAATATTGACGGCTAAGGTAGAAGAAAAGGAAAATATAAAATACTTCGGATCAGAGTATGAAGACTATATGAAAAAAACAAAAATGTTTATTCCTTTTATTATTTAAAATTGCATAACAAACGTCACAACCTGTTCACACTGCCAGATATAATTAGGTACGTAGTATGTTAAAAATTAGAAAAGCGATTCAAAAAGATGTGGAAAACATTTCAGCTTTGTGGGTAGAATTTATTGATCTGCACAAGGGTTATGAGAATTATTACAAAAGAGCTAAAAATGGACATTCAATTTTTAGTCAATTTATCTCTAAGCAAATAAGTGAAAGAAATTCGTTAGTTCTTGTTGGATTGGCAGATAAAATAATCTGTTCTTATTTGTTAGCAAAAATTGAGTATAGGCCGCCTGTCTTTGCTGAAAGAAAATACGGTTTAATCTCTGATATTGCAGTCTCTGCAAATTACAGAAGAAAGGGTTTTGGCAAACAATTATTTAATGAATCATTAGCATGGTTCAAAAAACGAAAGGTTCAGCGTATCGAATTAACAGTTGTTACTTCTAATCCGATTTCAATGAACTTTTGGTCTAAGCTTAAGTTTAAAGAATATAGTGAAAGAAGGTACATTAAATTAGGAACCTGAATAGCTACTCAAGCCAAACGCTCTTTCGCATATGGCATTTGTGTTTTGAGCTGTTTGCCAATGGGGAGTGAACTGGGTTAGGCACAATGGGGTTATAAGTTTTTTAGTTAATAATAGTTTGCTGTGCAAGTAGTAGTTGCCACATAAAGGTGAAAATATGAAAAGAAAATATTTTAATATTCTGTTACAATTATCTGCATTCTTGCTTCCGATTTATTTTATTTTTTATCCGCCGTTAAATGATAATACCAAAGATCCATTTATAAAATCACTCTGGTGGTTTATTGTTGCCGGTTTTTGTTTTTACGGAATATTAGCCTTATTACTATTTGTGATAAAATAGAACTGGCTCTGAAAAAATTTATTAATTGAAAAGACAATTGAAATCATTAATTGCTCACTAACCAGAGGCTCAACACCGACCGTCGTATTCATCAGCCATTGGCTTGAGAGGGCAAAGCGTAGGACTAAAAATTAAGGTAATCGAATGCAATCTGAAAGAAATAAAGCTTTTAATCTACAACCGAAATTAAAGGGCGATCTCCTTGAACTCCGACCACTTTTACCAGAGGATTTCGATGATCTTTTCAGAGTGGCTTCAGATCCACTTATCTGGGAACAGCACCCGGTCAAAAATCGGCACGAAAGAATGACATTTGAGAAATTTTTTCTCGAATCTATTGATTCTGGCGGATCGCTAATAGTCATAGATTCAAAAAATAATAAAGTCATCGGTTCGTCCAGATATAACGGATTCAATATTGATAAAGACGAAGTAGAAATTGGGTGGACCTTTTTGGCCCGCTCCTATTGGGGTGGCGTTTACAACAAAGAAATGAAAGGACTTATGCTTGAGCATGCATTTAATTATGTAAACAGTGTCATCTTCCTGGTAGGTATCCAAAACATCCGTTCTCAGCGGGCTGTTTTAAAAATTGGTGGGAACCGAATTGGTAAGGGAACTGATGACGGTGGTAATGAAAGTTTCGTCTACCAAATTGCAAAATCAATTTATATTAAATGACGTTACTGAAAGTGAAATTTTATTAAACCCATCAAGCAGAAATTAGCACTTATCAAATAAATCAAAACTGCCTGCACCTGCTTTATCAGTCTTTGGCTTAGGCGGTCATTTGCAATGAGTTTATAAAGATTGGCTTGGATTTTAAAATGATCATACTTAAGGAAATTAAGTTTACAACAAGTATAGCAACCAATTGGAATCAACCCTAGAAAATAAATTACTCAACTCTTATAAAGACGAAATGATTTCCTTTATGGACAATCATCCTGAGTTTTTTGAAGAGGCAATTGAATTAGCTATTTCGGATAAACAGCCATATTCATGGCGCGCAGCATGGTTGTTGTGGAGCTGCATGGAAGAGAATGACAAGCGAATTCAAAAATACATTAGAAAAATAGTAGATGCATTAGAAACTAAGGACGACGGACATCAAAGGGAGTTACTTAAAATTCTTATGCAAATGGAACTGAATGAAGAATATGAAGGTAAACTATTTAATCTCTGTATGGATATTTGGGAACAGATAAATAAAGTACCATCGGTCAGGGTTAATGCTTTAAAATTCATTATTAAGATCGCTAAAAAACATCCTGAGTTATCACAGGAAATTACTTTTCTTACACAAGATCATTATCTGGAATCTTTATCTCCCGGGGCAAAGCATTCAGTATTAAAGATGATGAAAAAATTTGCTCCGTGATGAACTAAATGGTGAATTTATAAGCCATTGGCTTGGACAAATAGTTAGTTGCAACGTCGTTAGGTTATATATGTTAGAGCAAACTACTTTTCATTAATTTTCCTCAAGAATTGATCTCTGAAAAACGCAAAAATTTTTTTAGAAGTATAAAAACTAAATTTCCACTTGACTTTAATAGACGACTGGTCTATTTTAGATATAAATATTATTATTGGTTAAAAAATGAAAGAAACAAAGAATAAACTGTTGATGATTGGAGCCAAAATATTTACATCAAAAAGGTTTCAACAATACCGGCTTACAGGAAATTCTAAAAGAGGCTAACGTTCCTAAAGGTTCATTTTATTTTTATTTCAAAAGCAAAGAGCAATTCGGTCTGGAAATAATTGATGTGTTTTTAAGTTTCTTTGAAAAAGAGATTGGTAGTGTTTTATCAGATAAATCAATGAGCGGATTGGAAAGAATTAAAAATTTTATACACACCACTGCTAACATGTTAGATAAAAATAATTTTACCGGCGGATGCCCGATTGGTAATCTTTCCTTAGAGATGGGCGATTTAAATGAAAATTTCAGATTAAAGTTATCTCAAGCTTTTTCTAACATGGAATCTAAATTATTCGAATGTCTAAAGGATGCTCAAACTGTGGGTGAGATTTCAAATTCCATTGATATTGAAACTGTTGCTGGATTTATATTAAATAGCTGGGAGGGAGCGCTGGTAAGAGTGAAAGCTGAGAAATCAAATAAGCCAATGGAAATACTTAAAGAAATAATTTTCACAAAACTTTTAATTAAATAATGGAGATAATATAATGAAAAGAGTCCTGGTACAGTATAAAGTAAAAGCTGATAAAGCAACTGAAAATATTAATTTCATAAAAAATGTTTTTAGGGAATTAAAAGATAAAAGTCCTGCTGGATTAAAATATGCTTCTTTCCATCAACCAGATGGAGTAAGCTTTGTCCATATCGCTTCGATAGAAACTGAGGATGGAAAAAATCCGCTTTCCGAATCTGCCGCGTTTAAGGAATTTCAAAAAGAAATAAAAGAACGATGTGAAATACCTCCTGCAGCTGTTGACCTGAGTGAAATCGATTCTTACAACTTTTTCGGTAAATAAAAAAATCAACGGATCCTATAATAATTAAATCAGGAGATTGCAGTAATGAGCCACTCAATTAAACACTTATTTAATATCGATGCAAAAAAAAGCGATGTGTTCAAAGCATTAACAAGTATCGAGGGTATTATCACAATTGGTGGACAAAAGATACTACAGGAGATAGCAATGTTGGAGGTATAATAAAATTTCGATTTGCTGAAAACGGTGGCCCGGACATGAAAGTTGTAAAGTTAAAAAATAATGATTACGTATCATGGGAATGTGTTGAAAGTCCGCATGGTTGGGTAGGCCACACTTTTAATTTTACACTCGACGAAAATGAGGGTAAAACCCGGGTTCGATTTTCACATGATGGATTTGAGGAACAGGATGATTTCTATGCCATTTGTTCATTCAGCTGGGGCCGGTATATGGAAAGTTTACGCAAGCTTTGCCAGACAGGTAAAGGCGAAGCCTTTGGAAGTGAGTACCAAAGAAATTAATTATTCCAACACTATCTAACTTTCAATTAGTCACTCGTCATTAAGACTTAAATAAAAATCATTAACAAATAAGGATCGTAAAACATGTCAAATTCAATCAAAAATTTAATTGACCAATTTAATCTTCATACAAGATTGTTCAACAACGTAACCGTCGCAATCAAAGATGGTGATGCTGCTAAACCTATGAATGAAAACACGAACCATATTGCCTGGCTAACAGGTCATACAGTTTCAACACGTTTTATGCTGGCAGGTGCACTTGGTTTGAAAGAATCGGAACCATTTCCAGAACAATTTGAAAACGGAAAAGGAATTGATAAAAACGCTAAATACCCATCAATGGGTGAATTGACTAAGGACTGGAATAGCCTTTCAACAAAAATAGCTTCTGCGTTAAATTTATTAAACGAAGAAACGTTAAACGCAAAAATGCCAAGACCGGTACCGACAGGTGATACACTAAGTGATTATATTTCCTTCCTTATGCATCATGAAGCTTACACTCTTGGCCAACTGGGAATTTACCGCAGATATTATGGCGTAGATGCAATGAAATATAATTGATTTAACAATCAATTTAAATTTTTACCTGGAAGTTTATTACGAGCATTAAAAATAATAAACAACAAATAGTGGAGACCAGCTACCACTCAAAAAAACGGGGCGAAACCGAAAAGCCTTATGAGTAGGAAATATTAAGGAGCTATTATGAAAAAATTTATTGTGATTTATCACGCCCCACTTGATTTCATAAAGGATATGGCAAACACCACCCCTGAGGATCGAAAAAAAGGAATGGACGAATGGATGGCGTGGGCAAAAAAGTGCGGCAGCAAACTCGTTGACATGGGCGCACCTCTTATGAATGGACAACAGCTTATTCCAGATGGAACGAGCAAAAGCAGTAACAAAAATGTTGTCGGCTACTCTATTTTAGATGCGGAAAACTTAGAGGAGGCAAAAAGTCTTCTTAAAGGACATCCTCATTTAGCATGGAATGCTCAATGCTCGATTGAAGTTCATGAAACCATGCCAATGCCCGGAATGTAAATGAATTGATATTAAATAAAGACTTTCATTTTTCACTAATCATTGCGATGAAAAAATTAATCAACTGGTTCATTAATTATTAAAAGAGAGTGGTATGGCAAAATCAATTAAACAAATCGTTCAATTCAATGCACCGACGGAAGTAGTCTATTCTCTTCTTATGAATTCTAAGAAACACAGTGCGTTTTCAGAAGCACCTGCGAAAGTAAGCAATAAAATTGGAGGAAGAGTTAGTTTCTACGGCGGATATATCGATGCAATCAATGTTGAACTAAACCCCGGTAAGAAAATAATTCAGGCATGGCGAGGAAGTGACTGGAAAGCAGGAGACTGGTCACTGGTTATATACAATCTAAAGAATAAAGGTAAAAAAACTGAATTAACATTTGAACAACATGGAATTCCGGATGAACATGTAACGCATATTAAACAAGGCTGGAAAGATCATTACTGGGATAAAATGAAAGAATACCTTAGTAACAACAATTAATTTCGAAGAATCGATATGGCTGATATTACTTCACTATAATATCTATTAATCTCCTCTTTAATAAAAAAGTAAAAAATATCATCATCGATGCGCATTAGTAGAAATTATAATCTTAAAAAAGTTCTTGAAAAATAAATTTATAAATTAAAACGAGGAAAGTATGACAACTGTAAATGTTTATTTAACCTTTAACGGTAATTGCGAGGAAGCTTTCAACTTTTATAAAACCATATTTGGTGGTGAATTCCCTTATGTAGGAAGATTCAAAGATATGCCTCCGCATGAAGGATCGCAGCCCATTCCCGAGGCTCTTGGTGAAAAAATCATGCATATATCTCTTCCAATTAGTAAAGAAACATCGTTAATGGGAAGTGATGTTGGGGGTGAATGGTCAAATAATTATAAAATGGGAAATAATTTCACCATTTCAGCAAATACTGACAATACCGATGAGGCTACTCGAGTATTTAATGCCCTGGCTGATGGAGGAAAAATTACTATGCCATTGGACAAAACATTTTGGGAATCATACTTTGGTATGCTTACTGACAAGTTTGGTATCAACTGGATGGTAAACTGTGAATTGAAGGAACATAAAGATTTTGAAGCAAAAAACAGAAGAGATGGAAAAAATGAATAAGAATTGTCAGAGTTGTGGAATGACTTAAAAAAGATGATATGTAAGGCGGAACTAACAAAAGTGGAAGTAAAAGCAACACTTATTGTTCTCGCTGCTATGTTAACGGGGAATTTCAAAATCCCGAAATAGATACCGATGAAAAAATGGAAGTTTTGTAAAAGGTAAACTAAGGAAAATGGATTTTTCCCGATTTTATTACTGGATTTTTGTTTTAAATGTTCTTACTTAATTAACCAACCAGAGGCTGGTTAACTTGCTATTAGTGTGTAGTGATATAGTTACGCACCATTGGCTAAATATTTGGTAATACATTTTGCTTTATGGCTCTTGTTATGAGTGTAGTGTGGATGCAAGAACGTATGTTTAAATAAGTAATTAAATTGAGTTCTCAAAAAGATAGGAGGACTCAAAATGAAAAATTGTTTTGAAAACAAAGAAATTTATGTTGGTATAGATGTTCATAAGAAACGGTGGGTAGTCACAGTAAGGACATACGATCTGGAACTAAAAACTTTTAGTATGCAACCAGTAGCTGAGGAACTGGAAAAGTTCTTAGTTGATAATTATAAAGATGCTCTTTTACATATTGTATATGAATGCTGCTTCTCGGGATTCTGGATATACGATTACTTTAACAAAAGAGGATATAAAATAATAGTAACACCTACCAACAGAATATATCGTGACGGCAGCGTTGTAAAGACTGATAAAATTGATTCAAGGAAACTTGCATTCCAGCACTCACGTGGATTGCTGAGAGAAGTAAAGGTCCCGGAAATAAAGATCCGTGAGTACAGATCTATCTTCCGTATATATGATAAAGAGAAAATGCGCCTGGGGCAGATACTAAGACAGATCAGATGTATTTTGGAAGTAAAGAATCACCCAATGAAATGGGAGAGGTGGAATAAAGAGTTCATTGAAAAGCTGAAGACAGTAAAATTCCAGGAAGAAATATTCAACAGAAAGTTTGAAGAACTGATCAGAGAGTATGAATATGTAAAGGAACAGATAAAAGATACAGAAACGAGAATTGAGGAAATATCAGAAGAAAAAGAACTGGGTGAAAGGATTAAACGGATAGAGAAGATAAATGGAATTGGGATGGTAAGTGCGGTAAGATTAGTTGTTTACTTGTTTGATATGAAAGGAAAATTTGAAAGTGGAGAGAAGCTGGTTCATTATGTTGGATTAACACCAGGAGAGCACAGCAGCGGAGAAGAAATAATAAGACAGAGAACAGGACTTGTAGGGAACAAACAATTAAGATCAATCATCATACAGTTAGCGTGGGTAGCAGTAAGAAAAGACGGGAGTCTACTGGATAAATTTGAAAGAGTGTATAAAAAAAGTGGAAGCAAACAGAAGGCAATAGTAGCAGTAGCCCGGAAGCTGATGATGAAGGTTTATACGATAACAGAAAAAGAAGAAGAGTACGAAATAAATAAACCTGCCTGCCGGTCAGGCAGGGCAGCTTGAAGAACCGGTGACCGCGGCTAACGGCGTGCAATGTCTGTAAAAATAAATTGCGTTCAGCAAGAATGCGGCCCGGTTCACTTATAACGAAAAAGCTCTTGTCGCTTAAGACGACGAATAACAGGATGTTACTTCTTCTATTAATTAACTAATTAAATAAAAAGAGAACTCAACTGGCTGTTGTGTTTTAACATAACAAGCCGTTAGGTTGCTAATTGTTTTGTTAGGATTTGAATTATAATGATTGATTAAAATCGCTGTATAATAAATAAGGAGATTCTAATATGCCGTATACTCTGGAATTTGAACTCAAGGAAGGAGTAATTGTCACATGGAGTGGAAACGTAACAGGCGACGAGGTAACGCAGGCGATAAAAACCATTTATTTGCACGATAGTAAACACCAGCTACGATATCAAATATGGAATTTTCTAGGAGCAGCAAAAAATGAAGTTACAGTTGATCAACTCAGTTCTTTTGCATTTCAAAAAAGTCTCGAAGCAAAGTATAATCCAAATCAAATCATTGCACTTGTAGGTTCAAAGAACCTTTTTGCTGGTATGGATAGACTCTATAAAATATTTACGGGTGTATGGGCACGATTTGAAAGTGAATCCTTTAATTCTCTCCATGATGCCAGAGCCTGGATATCAACAAAATACTCGGTTTAACAAATGCAATTAGGAAATCCTTTGATATCTTTCCTTATTATAAAGTAACCTCTATGGATTTATTTAAAAATAAATTAGCAGTCAATTCAGGTTATTGAATTCTAAAAATGAAGAAGGACGAAAATTTATTAGATGGATTTATTTGGGAGCGATATTAGGACTAATAGTTTTCATAATTATGAGATTTACAGGAATTTAATGTTGATTATAAATGATCCAACTGTTGGATTTATCAATCTAAAGGAAAATTTTTCAGACCTAATTTCGTAAAACGTCACCGTTAAAAACACTAATTTTCCACCTATCCTTTATTACCTGCTTTTTATAGCTTCTCTGCAAATATTAGTTGCCAAGTATCAAGGGAATCGGTGTGAGCTAAATTTTCATCAATAAACTAAGGAGCTATAAAATGTTAAATGCCAAAACTTTTTACAGAACAATGATTTTACTCTTCGTTGTACTTGTTCTATCATTAACGTCAAGTGTTTTTAGCCAGACAACAGAAATTTACGTGAGTGATGCTGGAAATTTCTCAAATCCTCCCTGGAAGATTTTAAAATTTGATGAAAATGGTGAGAATCCCGAAATTTTTATAAACACGAATCTTGCCTGGCCGCAGGATATTGTTTTTCTGGAAGAGCAGCAGGTTGTTTTGATATCAAATTTAAACACGGGTCGGATAACAAAATATAATTCAACTACCGGAGAATATATTGAAGACTTTGCCACAGGAATTGGTGGACCAACAAGAATGAAAATTGGAGAGGATAGTTTGCTTTATGTCTTGCAATGGAGCGGGAATGGAAAAGTTAGGCGTTATCAATTAGATGGTACCTTCTTTGATGAATTTACGACTGTTGGTGTTACTCAAAGCATCGGACTGGATTGGGATGGTAATGGAAATTTATATGTCTCATCGTATAGTGGGAAGAATGTAAGGAAGTTTGATGAAAACGGAAATGATGCGGGACTTTTTGTTACTACAAATCTTTTAGGCCCAACCAATATTTGGTTCGATGATAATGGTGACTTACTCGTGATAGATTATAATGGTACTTCAGTAAAAAGATATGATTCCAATGGAAATTATTTAAATAATTTTATAACCGGATTAAGTAATTCTGAAGGGGTTGACTTTTTTCCCAATGGAGATATATTTAATAGGAAATGGATCTACAAGTTCCGTTAAGTTGTTTGATAGCGCTGGCACTTACATTAAGGATCTTATCCCTACTGGCTCGGGAAATTTACAAACACCAAATGCAGTTGTAATAAGAGAAACAAATGTAATTTCGGTTGATGACAATGATCCGAATGACATAAACTTTGTATTAGAACAGAATTTCCCCAATCCGTTTAACCCATCGACAAAAATTAAATTTTCGGTACCTTCTGTCATTGCGAGTGAAACGAAGCAATCTCAAATAATTACTTTAAAAGTCTACAACGTCCTCGGCAAAGAAATTACAACTCTTGTAAACGAAAACCTTCCGGCAGGTGAACACGAAGTTACCTTCGACGCAACCGGCTTACCAAGTGGAGTTTATTTTTATCAGCTAAAAGCTGGCTCGTTTATTCAAACGAATAAATTGGTCTATTTGAAATAACTATGCCGAATATCATCAATAATAATATCCGCAGAAAATTAATTCTGCGGTTTACTTTTTTACTCCTATCCTAAGTCTGATTAACATTTGATTTGTTATTCAATACATCAAACCAATTTATTTTTCTTGTGAAAAACATTATTGCTGCCAGTATTACAAACAGCGCTATGTTTCCTATCAGTAATGAGTAATCCTGAAGCTGCAGGATTACATACATAAATCCATAAAACATCATTAGCATTCCTGTAATTATAATTGAAATTTGTTTGCTTTGATAAATACTCTTAGCGTAAAATCCAATCAGTGCAATTATCAGCAGACTTGAAATTAAATATGAATACTGGAACAGAATGTATTCTGAAATTGCAAGAAGAATTGAATAAAAAATTATCAACGCTAAACCAACAAGTAAATATTGAATAGGATGAATAACTTTTTTGCTGAAGAGTTCAATCATAAAAAAGCTAAGGAAAGTAAGTACGATTATCATCAACCCGTATTTTGATGTACGCATAGTTTTCTGGTATTCATCAACAGGTACTAAAAGCTTAACACCAAATGCACTCGGAAATGGATCGTATGTTTTACTTTCCCACTCCTGCGGATAAGATCTGTTGAAGTAATTCACTTTCCACTGTGCTGTAAATCCATCTTCTGTTATTTCTCTTGATGATGGCAGAAAAGCACCTGCAAAACTGGGATTGTTCCAGGAAGATTTCATATTCACTTCTGTAAATTTTCCTAACGGTATAAACTCAAGATTCTCCATTCCGTTGAGTTCAAGTTCAATATCAAAATTTTGCGTTAAGTCCTGTGTGTTTAATTTCAAATCAGAATAAAATCCGTTTTTGAAAATTTTATCTTTTAATCCTGGTGTCAGCTTATATTTTTTACCATTTAAATTTAACTCGGCATCTTTTTGTATCCCCCTTAAATCACTTATGTTGAATGAGATGTAACTCTCGTCAAACTTTTCATCCGGGAATTTCTCTTTTAGCTTTGAAAGATTTATTGTCCCGCTCATTTTTACTTTGGATTTATAAAGCATTACTTCATAAATCCCCTTGTACCTCTTTTCAGGTATGACCTCAACATCAATTTTTAAACTCTCCGGAAGGTAGCGATCATATTTTGTGTTAATGTATTTGTTCCCCTTACTATCAATTTTTTCCGTCTTTTGTGAAACAGTGATCATTGGACCGGCGATTGTCTGCACACCTGCCCAGCCTTTACTTATCTCATTTACTGCTTCCTGCCTGTAAGTCTGCCTGTCAGTAATTAATGACTGAATCATTAGTAGGGGAATGATAAGCAGAATTATTATTGATGCAATTAGAATAATTCGGAGGGCTACGGATTCTTTCTTCATTTTTTACCCCAAAATGATTGATGATGTTTAGACTTTAGAGGGAAGCAGCTTAGCAGAATTGTTCACCTGGTGAGGGGTCAAATAATATTGCACCATAAATTTATGTTGATTAAATGAAGAATTTTCCTTTGATTTGACTCTACAACTTTGAGGAATTTTATGAAAGTAGTGATTACCTGTATCGCAGTTGTCTCAGTTCTTCTATTTTCTTCCTGCAGTGATGACTTACCAACTAATTCATCAACAACAACTTATAAATATACCGGATATGACAGTACCTGGAATAAAATCATTACAGGATATATTCGGATAGATTCATTAGATTCTATTGAGGTAAAAGGAAGGTGGGATTTTAAACTTGTTGGTAACGGAGAAAATGTTGGGCCACAAATCGGCAAGGGTAATTTCGAGGGGACAACAGATATGCGAGGAAGTATGTGGTTAAGTCTCAATCCCGAAATGATTGATAACAATGTCTTTCTTCATGGCTCAACGAGTCTTCCATATAGGTTTGATGGAATGTGGAACTACATAGGATTTCCCGGCGAAATAAACTGGGGTAGATTTGAGGCTATTCAAATCCGCTGAGTTCCTGCATAAGTTTTAAGAAAATATTCTAAAATTTACTTCGTTGGATCTAACAACTCATCTTCAACTAACTGATTCTTTACTGAAACAGCAAGCCTCTCTCTTGTAATCATTATAAATGAGGGAACAGCTGTTGTAATTATCATCTGACTTGCAATTGCTTCCTCAATATCTTTACGTATTTGTTGATCTTTTACTATTGCAAAAAATGACATCGTTTGAAACTTTGCTGACTCTAATGTTACATCCGGATTTTTCTAGCTTTTTGAAATTTTGTTAGATGTGCTGCAGCTGATCATATAAATCGTTAAAAATAAAATGAAAATACTATTACGCATGGTTGATAAATTCCTTTTAATGTTAAAGTGAAATTACATAAAAATATCAATACCCGTCTCGTCATCGATTGAACTTTTGTAGCTCTTTCATTATGTTAAATATTATATGATTAAAGATTTCGGGAGACAACCTTGAAAAAAATACTTCCACCAACACACTTCTACATTTATCTGATTATCTCGATTCTTCTACATTATACTTTACCTGTAAAGCAGATTATCAAATATCCTTTTTATCTTATTGGATTCTTATTCTTTGTTACGGGTGGAATATTAAATATATGGGCAGACCAATTATTAAAGAAACAAAAAACGACAGTTAAGCCAAATGAAAAACCAACAGCATTGATTGAAACCGGGGCTTTCAAAATCTCTCGCAACCCTATGTATCTTGGTCTGGCAGTAATACTATTTGGTGCAGGATTTATTCTTGGTTCTCTTACTTCTTTTATCGGATTCATATTTTTTGTGGCAGCTATGAAAATTACATTTATACCACAGGAAGAAAAAATTTTGCAGGAACAATTTGGTGAAGAATATATGGCTTATAAAAAGAAAGTTAGAAGGTGGATTTGATAAATCATTATTCTAATAAGTAATTTCACTCCTCAATAAGCTTTTCAACTAATCCTTATTTTTCCTTAAGTTAATTAAAGAATAACCATTTAATTCTGAATTATCTTCTATCATCTGTGTTTTTCGGTAAATGTTTATAACCAGAAATTATAAATTAAAAAATGTATCCGTTTACACTGTAATTGGAACAATAGCAGGAACAGTTATTGGTCTCATTCTTCATTACATTGATCATCTTGACCTTGCTGGCCCAACGATAAGAGGCATGCTGATCGGATTGCTTGTTGGGACAACAATTGGGATTTGTGAGGAGTTCCTTTTTCTTGAAAGATTCAGAAGAAGGTCATATCCATTTCTTTTGTTATTCAGAACCCTGGTTTACTCTGTTGTTTTTGCTTTTTACGAATTGTTAATTAATTCAGCAAGTAATTTTTTAACGCAAAATTTGTCGGTTGGTCAGTCAATATATTCTGCAGTATACCGTGAACACTTTCCACGCGATCTTGTTATTATTGCGATTGTATCAACAATTTTAATTGCCCTCCTTCAAATAAGAAGACTTCACCGACCAGGTGACCTGATAAAGTATGTTACCGGTAAGTTTCATCTTCCGGAAGAGGTGAATAAAATTTTTCTTTTTATCGATTTGAAATCTTCAACTACTATTGCTGAAAAACTTGGTAATACAAAGTACAGTTCGTTTTTGATCGATTATTTCCACGATATGACAGATGCAATACTAATGTCAAAAGCTGAAATCTATCAGTATATAGGCGATGAAATAATCTTCGCTTGGCAATTTACTAATGGAGTCAAACATTCCCGATGCATCAACTGCTTCTTTGATATAATGACCGCGATAGAATTTAAGAAAGAAAATTACCTGAAAAAATATGGCGTTCATCCTGAGTTCAAGGCAGCCCTGCATGCAGGAAGAGTTTCTGTAACCTGGATTGGAACAATTAAAAAAGAAATAGTTTATCACGGCGATGTGCTTAATACTGCCTCAAGAATACAGGATGAGTGCAATAAGTATGGTCAGAAATTTTTAATGAGTGAGTATATGATGCAAAACATTAAGCTACCTGAATACCTTCGTTCTGAGTTTGTTGGAGAGCTTCAATTGAAGGGCAAAGAAAAGAAAGTTAAAATATTCGGGCTTAAAAGTATTGCAGAGATTTGATGAGGAGATTTTCGCTATGAAAAAATGGATACTTAGTCTCTTGGTTTTTCTTTTTGTGTTAGCTGTTACAGGATTTATTGGATTTTACGTCACAATATTCTTGATAGGACCACATTCTGATATTTTGCCCGAATGGATTCACAATCCAGTTGGAATAATTCTGTTAATAATAATTATCGGGATACCTGTATTGCTTGGAAAAATAACTTTCTTCAAAATTAAGTGAAACGAAAACAAAACGAATTTGGGTTAAACTTATGCATGTAGATTTACAAAGAAAGAACGCGGAAAAATTTTTATCCCTTCATAAAAGTGGAAAAATGCTGTTGTTACCAAACATTTGGGACCCGATTGGTGCACGGATTCTGGAAGTAAAGGGATTGCAGGCCGTTGCTACTGCGAGTGCAGCAATATCAGCATCACTTGGCTATAAAGATGGAGAGAAAATAAAATTCACTACTCATCTTGAAATAATAAAAAGAATTTCCGGAAGTATTAACATTCCATTATCTGCAGATATTGAGTCCGGTTATTCTTACGACCTTAATAGACTGGTAAAAAACATTAATCTGCTTATCGACACAGGTGCTGTTGGTATTAATATAGAGGACAGCGTTGGCAAAGAGGGTAAACTAAGAATTATTAACGAACAATGTGAAAGAATTTCAACCATTCGAGGAACTGCTGAAAGAAGGGGAATACATTTAGTAATTAACGCAAGGACTGATTGCTTTTTATCAAAAGAAAAAAAGCCGGAAAAAGAAGCAATTGCTGAAGCAATTAAAAGAGCAAATGAATATATTCAAGCTGGAGCTGATTGTATTTACCCTGTCGGTGTTCTGGATTTAAACACCGTTAAAACACTTCGCGAAGAAATAAGCTCTCCAATAAACATTTTAGGATCGTCAAGATCTGTCCCACTAAAAACTCTTCAGGAGATCGGGATAAACCGAGTAAGTTTTGGTCCTTTTATCTTTCGTTCATTGCTAAAAAATTTTGTGGATATTATTGATGAAATTAACATTCTGGGTAGCTATGATTCCTTCGGAAAAAACACTTTTTCGTTTGATGATATTCAAGATTTTTTGAAACCAGAAAACGAATAACGAACTTCCTGTAAAGTGATACAATAATTTATTTATGACCAGTTCATCTTCACTAAAAAACCGTTTTAAAGAATTCTTCGGTATAAATAATAATGTTACAGCTATGATAATCATGGTTGTGTTGATTATGCTCGGAGAAAAAATGGGCGAACGGTTTCTTCCTTTATACATACTAGCTATTGGCGGTACTAACCTGGCTGTTGGATTTCTTAATGCAATGGATAATCTGCTTAGTGCACTTTACTCTTTTCCCGGCGGCTATTTAAGCGATAAGATTGGATACAAAAAAGCATTGCTGCTTATTCACTTCAATTGCAATGCTTGGCTACCTTGTTGTAATAATCTTTCAATCCTGGCAAGCAGTTTTCATTGGTGCTATTCTTTTCATTTCGTGGAGTGCGGTTTCTCTTCCTGCAATAATGAGCTTGATATCCAAAGCTGTTCCTGCAAACAAAAGAACAATGGGTATTACAGTACATTCAATTGTCAAAAGAATTCCGATGTCACTTGGTCCGTTGCTTGGCGGAACATTTATTTCCATCTATGGAACAACAACTGGAATAAGAATTTCATTCATTACTGCATTTGTATTTGGAATAGTCGCGTTGTTTGCAATTCACTTTATGATGGAGAACGAAATAGTTGCGCCCAAAAGTAGCAGTTTAAAAGATCTCTTAAGATTAAAAAACTTTAATCCGGCTTTGAAGAATTTACTTGTGTCGGATATTCTCATAAGGTTTGCCGAGCAAATCCCTTATGCGTTTGTTGTTGTATGGTGTGTAAATAACATTGGTGTTACCGCATTTCAGTTTGGAGTTTTAACAGCAGTTGAAATGGTTACGGCAGTACTGGTTTATATTCCTGTTGCTTACTATGCAGACAGGTATTTCAAGAAACCGTTTATATTAATAACATTCGCTTTCTTCACAGTCTTTCCGCTTGTGATTTATTTTTCCAGATCGTTTACTGCGCTTGTGATAGCATTTATTATAAGAGGATTGAAGGAGTTCGGTGATCCAACCAGAAAATCTTTAATTATGGATTTAGCACCTGAAAACGCTAAGGCTGAGACATTCGGAACTTATTATCTCTTTCGCGATGTTGTTGTTTCAATTGCCGCATTAAGCAGTGCTTTTCTTTGGAACATTTCTCCGTTCACAAATTTTTTAACCGCTTTTATCTGCGGACTGATTGGAACTGTTTGGTTTGCTATTTATGGAAAAGATTTAAAAGCATAAATATTAAGTTTGGCTATGGCAGAATTGATGCTTTTTAATTTTTTGTTTAATTCTTAAGAAAGAACGCTCATATCATTGTGAATAAATTAAAACCAAAACATATTGTGTGGTTCATTCCTCCCGCATACCTTCTTCATCTTCTTGATGAATATTTTTTGGGAGTGGGTTTACCCGACTGGTTCTCAGGTGTGTTTAAAGTTGGTTTTTCTTTGAGCGATTTTATCATCATCAATTCAATCGGATTTGCGTCAACAATTGTAATAGCAGTTCTTTATAGAATGGGCAAAGTAAATGATTTTATTATTGCAGCGATGGGTACCCTGTTTTTTGTGAACGGAATTATTCATTTGGTTGCTAGTGTTTTAACTGCAACTTACTCGCCGGGCACAATAACGGGTTTAATAATTTATCTGCCACTCGGATTTTTAATATTCAAAATAATATTTCCATTCTTGCCAGAACAGAAGCGTTCGCTGTCTATTGCCGTTGGAATAATCGTACATATTATTGTTTCGGTTGTTGCTTTTAATATTTAACCACAAGTTGATGCTTTTTTGTTTTTGAGTTAAGTTACAGTTGTAATTAAATGATTTGTTAGCGACAAATTTTTTTTCAAAGGAAACATTATATGCAACATACTTTATCAAATATTATAAAGCTTTCTTCAGTGTCTGTATTCATAATATTAGGAATTACTTT
Source organism: uncultured Ignavibacteriaceae bacterium (assembly GCA_963768365.1). Taxonomy (GTDB): domain Bacteria; phylum Bacteroidota; class Ignavibacteria; order Ignavibacteriales; family Ignavibacteriaceae; genus IGN2. Next base: position 178,889 of record CAVYHS010000006.1, read on the forward strand.
TACTAGTTGTTCTTCATCGGAATATATTTGCTTCAAAGTAAAAAAATCTGAGTTGATGCCTGATTCCTTAGAATTGGGCCTGGATTCTTTAATTGTAGGAGGTCTCAAGATTAGTAAAATGGCTCAAAGATATTACAGCAAACCATTAACAATGGGCGGTGGAGGTAATTCATTCACTGGATTTACTATACCCGTCTCATCTAATTAGCGACAGAGTTTGGTATCTATGCTGCAACGGTAGGGCCTGCTTCGATGACGTGCTTATTGGTGCTAATAAAGAGATGCCAATGATAGTTGTATTCACAGTTACACCAGATACTATAGCTACTACAATTAATTGAGATTTTATCAAATTTAAAACATAACAATAGTATAGTCTGTTAGTTCATTGGCTCTTTTTTACAAATGATTGAACAAAAAATAAACTGAGAGAGTAAAAAATGTTTAAACACTTAACTGTTACAATAATTTTCTTGTTTCTTTCCAAAACTCAATAATGTAAGGCCGTATTAAAGAAAATTCTGAATATGGGGCTTCTTAGAAAGACATCATCAAACTTTTCATAATAACTATTCCTCCAATAAGCACCAATCCCGATTCCAATTGCAAAATATTTTCTTATTGGTAATTGCCCGCTAACCATTAGCAGGTGCATATGATGCCTGGATTCTGCCGGTTCACTTTGCGTATATAACCATTTGGAGGTGTATAAAATTTCTAAAACGTCCCAAATGTAGTTAGTTACAGAAGCCTTTAAATTAATCCCTATCCCGGGTCCAAAGTCGTAGTTTCTGCCTTCTGCATCAGTGTAGTAATCATTGGGTGTTGCACCCATTGCAATTAAATCAATCCCTACATTTGCAATAATATTGGTGCTCTCGCCAATTTGAAAGCGCGAAACGATTTGCGGATCGATAGAAGTGCCGCCGTAAATAAATCCGGGGTTATTTAAATAATTATAATCAAGAGTTGTTACGAACAATATCTGTCTGTTTGTTCTGTTATACAAGTAATGCCCGAATAGATTTCCATAAGTTTGAATCCTTGTTAAACTGGGCGATCCGGATGAAAGTGCCATCGTAAGCTGAAAATTTGAAAATGGTTTTTTAACTTTTTCAGTAAATAAATTGCCGTAAAAAAAATCTATTACGAATAGTCCTTCCTGAACCTGTTCCTTAATTGAAATATTACCACCGACATCTCTATCAAGCGATCTTACCCCGGCATTAACCATAACTAAATATTCGCCTGGTTTGCGATCAATTGGATTAGGAAAAAGTTTTCCAGATTCACCACTAATTAAACGGTTAAAGCCTCTCACCGGGTTTAACAATGCCCCTCCAATCTCTCTTAAAACCCTATTAGAACCTGTTGCAGTATTGTCAGTCAGCATACTAGATAATCGATACAATACTTCTCCCAGAGCAATTCCATTTATAGTTGTGTTAATCAAGTCATTAATAGAAGGTCGGAATGTTTCGCCAAAGTATTCCCACATTAAACTTCCTGTAGCCGCCCACGCTGAAGATTCCCAGAAATTATACCCGTTTGTTCTGCCAACATTATAGTAAAGATTTCCGTGATACGGATGAGCAAAATAGTTTGTTAAGAACGCGTCACCGTCGTATTCCCATCCCTGACTTATGTTTCTCCACCATGTTTGCGGGGAAACATTAGCCCAGTTGTCCTCAGGATTTTCCCATTTCCTTCCCCACTTTGCTAGTGCAAATGGAATGAATTGAACGGCTGCTAATTCGGATGCGGCAATCCAAAAGCTTGGCTTGGATTCCCATGTAACATAATTATAATCAATTGAATCAGCTAAAGAATAATATTTTGTGAGCTTAGTTTGTTTGTTATGATTAATCGACAGATTCATTCCTTTTAAATTGTGCGGACTTAATAAACTGGAGGAACTACTTGTGTTTGATAATGTAAGGAAAGTCAGGTCAGTTAATTCTTCCGCTGTGGGCTCAGTTTTATCACCAACTGGAGCTTGAGCCTTTAAAAGTGACGTTAATAAGTAAAAAAGGAATAGGAATAAAGTCATATTTTTCTGCATAACACTATTCTCTATACTAAATCCTTGGAATACTATGTGTTAAACTATGTAAAACTGCATTAAAGAAATAAATAAAACAAACTATCTGTTTGGAAAAAAAGCAACCGCGTTTAAAAATTTGCCAATTGTTAACCCATCTATCGACAGATAGGTTGAAGCTTTTCTATTTTTAATTTAAGTTATATTTAGCATTAATTAATTAACCACAGAAGTTTTAATCTCTGTAATTAATAGTAAAGTGAAGATGGGTTAGATATGAAACTTAGTGCACCCATTAAATTAACGGTGATAATTCTTGCACTGGTTATTATGTGCATCCCTTTGGCATTTTTATTACTTTGTTGAGCAATCCTTTTTGTTTGTGGTTTATTACAGGGGGTATATGTTAAGTTTGTGCTAACTAGTTGAAGAACAGTCTTGCTTATATATTGAATCTGCTAATTGCAATGATACAGACGGGAATTTTAGATTAAGTTAAAGATTCACTGTACGGAAATGTAATGGAAAAATTGCTCAATAATAACGGTTCCTAATGTTGAAAATACGTAAAGGTGTAGAAATATTATCAGACACAGAAGGAAACGGTGAACTTATCGAAAAGGGCTGCAGCTATATAATGAAAATACAAATGTGGCTAAACAAAGGAGACCCGGTCGTCTGGCAAAATATTTCAACATTAAATTCGGAATATTTACACTTCTCAGAAGATCGGACAATATTTACAGGGAAGAAAAGAGTTGACAGAGAAAATCTGATTTCCGGATTATTCTATGGGATACAAGGAATGAAGATTAATGGAACCCGGCGTTTGAAAATTTCGCCACAGCTTGCTTATGGTGAAAGGGGTGTTGAAGGTATAATACCACCGAATGCTTTATTAATAATTGAAGTTACAATCCTTAAACGAATAAATTAATTACATTTAATTTTCAATACTAATTTACTCGGGTTTATGCTTTTAATATTTAACTACAAGTTAATACATTTTTATTTTTATAATCAGGAACAGCTTTAAGTTGCAAACCAATTAAATTAAAACTGGGTGCAAAAATGAAAAAATATTTCGTTTTCTTTCTATTACTATTTGTTACTAACTCCTGCCAGGTTATAACGGATGAAACTGATAAAGCTGCGTTAAAGAAACACTTTGAAATTCCGGACGATGCAGAACTAATATCTTACGACGGCTTTCCGCCAACGGCTGGTTTTGGGCAAAGAGAAGGATTAAGTATTTCTGCAAAGTACTTGTTAAGTGAAGAAGACATGAACAAATGGATAAAACTTATGCAAACAAAAGGGTTGAAAAAACTTCCTATAGAATCTGAATGCAAAAGTAAGTTGTGGTTTAAGGATAAACTGATACCCATAGAAACGAAAACAGGTTATTACTATTGCAGAACTGCTGGAAACGATGTACTTAACGCAACAGAAACAAAATCTTGTGATGAGTTTGAAAATTTAAACGATATAATATTTGCTATTCTGGACTACAGAAAAGAAAGAGCTATCTGTTATTATAATCTCTGGTTATTAGTGGATATAATTATTGATGTATTTTTGTTTTTAAACTTAATTTTTAATCTGGAGTTAAATGATGAACAAACTATATTCATTTTTCCTTATTACTATTATCGTATGTGCCAGTTGTAATAAGGCAGTAAATGAGAATTCTAATCCCTCTCTCTACGGAAAATGGATTCTGGTAAATGTTTCCGGCGGGATTGCTGGTGATATTAACGATGTTGACACACAAACCGAAAGACATCTTGTTGTTTTTAATAAAAATAATTCGGTTTCATTTTTTTATAACGACAGCTTATTAAGTACAAATAATTTTCATATCGAAAAAAAGAGTTCCATTTATTCAACAGATGAATTTGATTTTATTGTTTATGAAAAAAGCATGGCGCCCGAAGTTATTACTTATATCTCAAATGATACGCTTGTTATTGCCGATAATAATTATGATGGTTTTTCAAGAGTTTATTTAAAACAATAAATTTTAACTAGTTCTGTTACTGTCCGTAGAAATACGGCGTAAGCGGGTTTATGCCGGCGAAATGAAATAAATACTTAGTTGAAACTCTTTTTTGAGTTAAGTTGCTGTTACAACAAAATGAAGAATTTAACATAACAGAATTAATCTCTAGAACTAATGGTTAAGTGAAGATGTTTTAGGTATGAAATTTAGCGCAAGCACAAAATTAGTTGGAATAATCCTTGTGCTGATGATAATATGCATTCCCTTAGCATTTATTATTACTGTATTAAGCAATCCTCTTTTTCTATGGATTGAAAAAACTTTTTCTATTGAGTCTGTAGGTCATTCCGGGCCAGCTGAGTGGTGTTACATAACAGTATATTTACTTTTAGTTGCTGCAAGTGCGTTTATTTTGTTAAAAATCAGGAACCGAAAAACAATTATAGAATAAATGGAACCCTCAGGGTTATTAATATTTAGTGTTATCAAGTATGCTGGATATTTCTTTTTCTTTAAAATATTCAACACCAAGGAGAATTATTATAACCCATTCTTAGGGTCCTTAATACGCCTTGTTGCGGGTTTAATAATAGGGTTTGCTATCTTGTATTTTTTTAATGCCGGCAGAGAAGAAATTATAAGTGTTTATTTTACTGCAACGCTTATAGGTCGGATTATTATATGGTACCTTTTGCTGCGTATTTTGTATAAAAAGATAGAAAGACAAAGATTATTTTGGGGTGTAACCAGTGGTGTAACTTTATCATATATTCTTGATATTCCTGCTTTGATGGGTTTGTGGTTTATTACAGGGGGTATATGTTAAGTTTGTTCCAACCGGTTTTGATGTTTAAGGCTTTTCTACTTTTCATTTGTAGTTAAAATTTAAACACCAGGGATAAAACCACATCCCTGGTGTTTTTGAATAATGAAATGCAATTGTTCTTTCTGCTGTTCAATCTCACTTAGCGTAAGCAAGCCCAAACGGGTTTAGTTCCACAGTAATTTCTTTCAGGAACACAGGAACCGGATTATGATTCGATATACTGTACACCGTTACTTTATCTGATGTTCCTCCTGAGTGAGTTAGGTACAATTTTTTTGAATTGGGAGTAAGTGCAATATTATGAGGAACAGCATATGGCGTATTACTTGTGCCTATCACGTTGTTGCTTCTTGTTCCGATGGCAAATAATCCATCTATGCCTCCGCCGGGAAGATTAGTAGCATATAAAAATTTTCCGTTAGTAGTTATGTTCACACCGTGAGCACCGGGTACAGAAATAATTTCAACCTGGTTCATATTAAAGCGGTTGAGAACATAAACAGCATCGGAGTTCTGGCAGGGAACATAAAGGTAATTGTTCCGGGTTGTTAAAGATACATGCGGATCTTTTCCAACTGCTGCTCTTCCCGTTTCCTCAAAAGTTGTTGTGTTATATTGAACAACATAATCCGAAGAGCCCGATACACCAACAATAGTAACATAAGCAAACCCTCCGAACGGACCTAATATTACATCGTGAGGTTTTCCTCCCATACTTACAAGATCAGCTGGAGTGGGTACCGTTGCAATTACCTGCAGGCTGTGCAGATTAATTACTGAAGTTGTATTATCGATATCATTATTCACCCACAATTGCTTACCCTGCGGGTCTGCCCACATATGAAAAACGCCTTGCCCAACTGGTATAGTTGTTTCAACGCTGTAGTTAGAAGAATTAAAAACCACTACCTGGTTGTTTGCGCGGTCGCCAACAAACACACGATGCCCGCGTTTTACAAAAACAACATACATCGGTTCGGGAGTGTTCGGACCGGCAGGAAGCTGGTATGTTCCGCTTAATTCGTCTGTTTTTGTGTTTATTACAGATATGCTTCCCGAGCCTCGGTTTGCAACCACAATATCCCCGCTGTTGCCGGAATGTCCGCCGCCTTTTTCAAACTGCTGATCATTAAAAGTATTTTCAACTGGTGCTGTGTTTTCATTGCAACCGTAATTCACTAGCATTACCGGCAGCATCAGTATTAACAGGCCAAAAAACTTTTTCATTTTATGTCTCCTTATTTTGTTTTGAGATTAATGATTTAATAGTTATCAGTAAAATAGATTTAAATTGTAACAAATTTATCACGGAAATATAGCCTATTTTTGTTAGTGAGGAGAAATGATAAAATTTTTTGTTGCCTTTTTGTTTTTGAGTTAAATTGCAATAGATAATAGAGGAGGTAATTATGAATAGCCCATTATTACTTTATGTTGGGGCTGCTATTACTTTATTATGGGGAGTCGCCCATCTGTTTCCCACCGCATCTGTAGTTAAAGGTTTTGGAGAAATAACTGCGGATAACAAGAACATTATTAAAATGGAATGGATTGTTGAGGGAATTTCACTGATTTTTATAGGGGTGATTGTAGCGGGTGTTACCATTATTGATCCCACCAGTAATGTTGCCGTGTTTGTTTACTTTGCTTCCTCCACAGTCTTAATTGTGCTGGCAGTAGTTTCTTTATTTACAGGTTTTAAGGTAAAGTTTCTTCCTTTTAAGCTTTGCCCGTTTCTGTTTACTCTTTCTGCAGTACTGATATTTTTAGGGCATTAATTTTTTGAAAAAGGCTTGCCCAGCGTAGCGTAATGGAGACGGGTTGTTGCTTTTCTGTTTTTGGATTAAGTTACAGTTACTGTTAATTGATGAATTAGCTACAACAAGTTATTCTCTAAAGTTTAATCGTTATAGCTTAATCAGTTACTAAAATTCTCTTATCCCCAAGAGGAGCCAATATGAAAAACATACTTTTGATGTTAATTCTCATACTATCCACACAAATTTATACTCAAAATGATAATAGTAAGCAGTTAGAAAACGGAATCAATTTATATAATCAGGAAAAATATGATGCAGCGAAGAAAATATTTGAAACTATTTTAGATGATAATGACGATATAGCAGAAGCACATCACTATTTAGCAAAATGTCTTTTCAATCTTGGTGATTTGGATGACGCAATAGATCATGGAGAAAAAGCTGTTGAACTGGATGATAAAAACGCTGATTATCATTTTGAGTTAGGGATGATGTATGCTGAAGATGCAAGGGATGCAAGCATATTCAGAGCACCGTTTATTGCAGGTGATATAAAAGAGCAATTTGAAAGGACAATTGAGTTAAATCCAGAACATCTCCAGGGAAGATTAGGGCTTGCACAATTTTATCTGCAGGCTCCGGGAATTGCTGGTGGAGATGTTGATAAAGCACTCGAGCAAGCCCAAATTGTTGTGACGATGGATGAAATGCGAGGTAGGTTTTTACTATCTCAAATTTATATTGAGAAAGAAAATATTAATAAAGCGGAGGCTGAGTTAAAAATATTAGAAGAGAAATTCGGAGAAGATCCTGAATTTTATTATTTCTATAATAGTTATGGTTATTTTTTACTTAATCAGGATAGAGTAGATGAAGCGATAGAAAAGTTTAAGAAACAAGTTTCACTTGCACCTGAAGAAGCGAACCCTTACGATTCCCTGGGTGAAGCATACAGGATAAAAGGTATGCTGGATGAGAGCTTAAAGGAATATCAAAAAGCATTTAGTATTTCTCCCTCTGACAGAGTAAAAGAAATAATAGAAGAATTGAACGAGAAAATTGGCAATAAATAATTTACGTTTTTGAATTAAGTTACAGTTGCAGTACTATGAAATAAAAATGAAAAAAGTTGCAAACTTTATATTCTTTGCGTGTTTAATTTTAGTTAGTTGTAACGAGCAAACTAAAGTAAATAAAGTAAAAAGCGAATATGTTACCATTGATATTTCTACTCCTTCGGGATGGAGTTTAACAATTAAACAGGATGGTTCGGGGCAGGTTGGCTTTGGTTCGCACGCGGTTGATTTTGCTGGTTTTGAAAAAAACACTTTTAATTTTTCTGATGTTATACAAAAACTTGAGCCGAAATTAGAACTGCAAGGTTCAATATCAGCAGAAATAGCTGTTAGTTTATGGAAAAAGGGAGAAACATCTATAAACGCTAAATATATTTCAGATAAAACCCTGGTAAGCAAGTTTTTTGAAAAAGCACTTGCTGCAATAACTTATAATAAAGAAAGAATAGAAAAAATTTATAAAGAAAAAAAGCCCGTATCTTTTTAGTTGAAAATAAATATGCCTAAAAAGCGCCACAACCAAACAACCGAGTTACCCGTAGCGTAGTTTGGTGACCTGCATTTTATTGGCAGAGCAGTCGGGTTCGAAATAATTAATAGTTAGTTGCCATCTGTGTGAGAGGTATTTTATGGAAACAATAATAAGAATCATTTTATTTACATTTTTTGTATTCATAAAAATTTCTGCACAACAAACATCATTTCAGGACTCATTGCTGGATAGGATGACAGGTAATTGGACTTTAAAGGGGATTATTGCCGGGCAGGAGGTTACACATGATATTGAAGTCTCATGGATTCTTGAGCATCAGTATTTACAGATATCTGAAATATCCCGTGAAAAAGATGCAGATGGCACAGCAGCCTACGAGGCTTTAGTGCTTATCGGTTGGGATTCGGATTTGAGCAAGTATGCTTGTCTTTGGCTGGATGTCACCGGCGGTGGAGGTCTTTCAGCTAAGGCTATTACTGGTTATGCAGAACGTAATGGAGATGAAATTCCTTTCTTATTTAGAATGAATGAAGAAAGTGTTTGGCATACAACTTTTGTTTATGATAGAAATACTGACACGTGGCAATGGAATATGGACGGAGAAGAAAACGGAAAATTAAAACCCTTTGCACGTGTAAAACTGACAAAAAATAAAATAAATTAATTAACTATCTCAAAACAACGCCTAACAAGCGCAGCCCGGCTGCTGTTTTGCATTAGTGGTCTTGTCCGGCATTTCGACGGGTTGTTGCTTTTTTGATTTTGAGTTAAGTCGCATTACAAATTATATAGGATGGTAATAAAAATGAATCCAGGTAATTTTAAATTTACTCTTTATGATATTGTTAGTTACACCTTCTGCGGAGCCATTGCCTTAGTATTATTTTACATCGCCATAAAGCTTGATGCCATCACTCTTCCAGATACAGAATTCACAAAGTATCTTCTCAAATTAATCTCTCTTGAAAGTGTAATTTCTTTCATTGTTGTAGCTTATTTCCTTGGAAAAATTATTTCTGCCATTAGTTCATTATTAATTGAAAAGATTGTGCTGGGTCTGATATTTAATAAACTGTACAAGCCTGATAAAATAGATAAATACATTTCTGGGGATCTAAATTCTTTTTTTAATGAAAAGTTTTCTAAACTATATAATAACTCTACCTATAGTGAAGATAAATGGCGTTTAATAACTACATATGTTGAGGAAAATAGACCCGCATCTTACGCAACAGCTTTTATTTTTTTATCTTATTATGGTATGGCCAGAAACCTAATGCTGATCTTCTTAATAATTTCAATTCTCTCATCTGGTTCAAATTTTACTATCGGTTCAATTTCATTATTATTATTTCTGGTTGAAACATATGAGTATTTAAGATTCAAAAAACACTTTCATCAGCGAATTATTTATGCTTTTCTTAATAACAATGAAAAAGCAAATGATAAATAAAACATATTGTGATATTTATCTATGAACAAATTAGAGCTCATACTATTCAATGTTGGTCATGGATTATCTGTAGCATTAATAGAACATCCTGAAAATTATGTAACTTTGATAGATTTAGGTTCCGAATCAAGTTTTAGCCCATTGGTTTATTTAGGGCGCGAAAGAAGATTACGACCCGATATTCTATTATTACTCATCCACATGGGGATCATATTTCAGACGTTGAAAATTCTTTAATAAAAGGTATGTGTCCTGATTATATATTTGCACAAGACTATGATTGGAGAGACGTTAAAAACAGAGAAAAAGAAAACCGAAGATTTCTAGTAGATAAGCTTCAAATTTTACTCAGTGCAATACCTAGGGGCTCTTATCAAGGAAGAGCAGAATTAAAATATTGGTCTTACAGTCCTGAGAAAGCTAAAGAAAACTTTGGTGAGTCAAGCTATATTAACAATTCAAGTTTATTTGTTATTTATAAGTGGAAGGATTTTAAAATTGCAATTGCAGGGGATCTTGAAACTGATGCGATGGAACAATTTTGTGACTACGAGGAGTTTGCCAGTTATGCTTCAGATTCAAATATACTTATTGCTCCACATCATGGTCACAATCAAGGATTTTACAATGAGTGGCCAAATAAAATAGGCAAACCGAATATAACCTTAATTTCTATACAGGCCAGAGATGAGCATTTTGCAAAGGGATATCAATCATCAGAATTTGCAAAAGGGATTAAGTATAATTCTGAGTTAAGGTATACAATGACTACTAGAAAGTATGGTAGTATTCAGGTTAGTATGTATTATAGTAATGGCAAACCACTATGGGATTTTAATTCTCTTTAAGTCTGTTAATATCGTTTCTTGATATTGAAATCTTAAGCTTCCAACATCCACAAATTCATCATTAGCAACAGCAAAAATTTCCTTTCTTCGCCTTATTAAATAATTACAATATAGACTGAATACTTCAAACTCTCTATTTACCAATTGCCAAACTAATATTTAGTTATGCGCCCTCTCCCATAACCCGGCAGCAAAAATTAGTTGATCATCATTTATACTTTCTTGCCTTTTTACCTTCCTGCATTTCTAAAAATTACTTGACAGTGCTGTAATAGTAATTAGTAAGTAGTTGGCAGTAAATAGTAAGGGCGAGCTTGTGGTTCGCCCTTTAATTAGGTTTTTTTATTTTAAAATCAGTTGGGTTAATATTCGCTTGACTATTTTTTATCGCCGGGCTCAGTTTTAACAGGTTCTTTGGGTTTCCATGTATCTTTCGAATCTCCCATTTTAATTTTCCCGTCGAACTTGGCACCTTCTTCAATCACCAAAATTTTAGTGAAAATATCTCCCTTAAGATTTCCGTTAGGATTAAGCACTAGTTTTTCATTAGCTCTAACAGTCCCGGAAACCTTTCCGCCTATCGTTATGGAATCAGCGTTTATTTGTCCGTTCACATTTCCATTTTCTCCAACAATCACAGTGCTCTGAGAGGAAATGTCCCCCTGTACCTCACCATCCAGTCTGATACTTCCACTACAGCTCAGCTTTCCTTCAATTTTAACACCTTTGCTGATTACTGTAGCCTCCGCTGATTTTCCTCCTTCAAAAGAATTGCTTTTAAGCATAAAATGTTTTTCCTTATACAATTAATATTCTTGGCAAATTGCTTAATAATATATTCACCAAATAAAAGTGCGATAGTAATATATCCTTATTCCAACCACAATTGCCACCCAATTCAATAATCCATCCAGTGATTAATGATTGTTAGATTTATGATCTACAGTGCAGTACGGTAAAACATCTGCTGAGTATAAAGATTCGCTGAGGTAATGCTTATTAATTATTATAGTTTGTTGTGTAGTGTCAACATTCTTTACCTTTTTACCTTCCTGCTTTTCCAAAAATTACTTGCCGGCGCAACCTTTTCTTTTGCTAACCAAAGGCTCATTATTCAAAAAACTCTGCAGTAAAATAAATATTGGCTGTAAATAAGTAATTATTTGCACTAATTAACACAATATCCATCTTGCTTTTCTCAGTTTACTTTATATATTTAGTATAAACTAAGTCAAACAAAAAATGGAGGTGTAAAATGGAAAGTAATGACAGAATAAGTGCATTTTTAATTGGTGTAATGATGGGGGGAATAATAGGCGGCGTAACTGCTCTGCTTCTTGCCCCAACCAGCGGTAAAAAATTAAGAAAAAAAATATCCAACAAAGCAGAAAATATTTATGAGGATGCACAGGAATATATTGAAACAGGAAAAGAGAAAGCTGACGAACTTTACCGTGGGGGAAAGAAGAAAGTTTCTGACATAGTTGAAGATGCTAAAAAAATTGTAAAAACCCAGAATTAATTTCCACTTAACCGGCAACAAAAAATATTTCTCTCCTCCTCATTTATGAGGAGGAGATTGTTATTATTAATTTATCAAAGCCTGTCCGGCGAAGATTTATCGAAGGAGAATCATCTTTCGTAGTTTGAACAAAATTTCCTGCCTGAAGTTAGTAGAAATAAATTCCTGGCGCCAGTGATTGATCTAGATTCGACTTGCGTAGTTAAACTTTTAAATTATTAACCAAAGGTCCTTGCGTGACTTCAGTAAGGTCATTCATAATTTTGAAGGACTTTACACTAAAATTATTTAGTCCAGGATGACTAGTAACAGTTTTAGCAAGTGGTCCGGCTAAAAATGCATTCATTGAGGATTCGTTTTCAAACAGGTAGATTCCTCCGGCTTCACTTTTTTCTTCATTCATTGTCCAGATCTTCCACATAAGTCCGGGAAGATTAGAAAATTGTTCAACAAGTGATTTGGCAGCCTCTTCATATTCTTTTGGTGTAACACCAAGGTTAAAGTTTATTTGCAGCAATCTTTCAGACATTTTTTCCTCCTAAATTATGTTGATGATTTTATTTAGAGCTACCTGATGAATTTTAACAGGATTCAGAGAGAACGTTTTACAGGAATGGGAGTTAACTTGAATAGATATTAAAGAATTATTGTTATTAATGCAACAATTTGATTAAATTATAAACAATTGTTAGGAAGTATCTCGAAAGTTCAAAAATAATCGGCCACTTTTTTATTTCAATAAAATCATTTTCTTTGTTTCAATAAAAGACCCGACTTGAATTTTATAGAAATAAATTCCACTTTGTAATCTGCCTGCGGTTGGCTTTGCATTTTGATAATACTCATAACCACCCTCCAAAAGATTTTATGAAACAAGTGATGAGCCTTTTCACACAGTGCATTGAAAATTCCTGTAAATAAAAAAGGGAGCCGAAGCTCCCTTTTTAGCATTATCCCTATCCTAAAAACTAATTCTATTTAGTTAACAATAGTTATTCCTATACTAGATGAAGTAATTACTGCAATCATTTCGATTGGCGTTGCCCCATCATCCCCAACTTCCCGGCCAAGAGCAGTTATTGTTGCAGTCTGGTCAGTGCAGGTCAGACTATACATTCCGTTTGAAGTTGTATCCAGTTTACTTGGAATCGTCCAGGATATGAATGAATAATTTCCGCCTCCATAGGTCGAGGATTTTTTATAGAATTGAATGGCTAAAGTGCTGAGGTTATTAAGTTCTGAAACTATACTGTCCCTGTTGGAGGTTTGAGCATTTGAAGTAAACATTTGTATACCAATAGTAATTGCTACTACAACTACTATTGCAGCTACGACCAATAATAGAATTTGTTGCTGGCCCATTTATTAATTTCTGTTAATTTCTTCGTTTAAAACAAGGCTGTTATTCATTTGTTCTGTCCGATAAGCAGCTAAGGCCTCATCTGCGCTATCATAACATTTCAAAATTTTTGTTATTCCTATAACACGAAATGAATCAACTGTTGAGAGCTGGGGAAAGACCAGTTTTAATTGACCGTTATTCTCACTTACTTTTTTAAATATTTTTACTATCATTCCAATGAATGTGGAATCGATGTGAGAACAGCTGGTTAGGTCAATAAATATTTTGCTGCCATCGAACAGCAAGTATCTCTCAAATACTTCAAGCAAATTTTTTGCTTCTTTGTCTGTAGCATTAATCAGATTAACTTTTATTACAACTATGCCATCTGATTGATTTATTTGGAATTGTTCCATCGTTGTTAAACTTAACTTTTAGGTGAATTTCTTAAAGAATTTTTAGTATCCCTTTTCCATAATAATGCCAGTGCAAATTGATGATACACGCATATTTTAAATAAATATCAGATTAAGAATGAGATTAATGTTTATTTTGAAACAGAATAAGGATTATTATGAATAGCGAAAAATGGATGGGACGTTACAGAACAGAAACTGCAGCATTCCAGTAATCACACCTGCCAGACACAAGTCTTGCTGGTATTAATATTTAGCAGAAAGTTTGAATATGTGTATTTTTTTAAGCTTTTTATTTGTCGATTGGCAAATAAATACTTAGCTTTGCTCACTCTCTCTCAACTCGGGCAGCATCAATAATTTTTTATCCCATTTTTTTCCATTTAAGGAGGCTTACTTAATGGCATATCTATTTGTTCATCACGAAGTTGAGGATTATAAGAAATGGAAAACTGTATTTGACGCTCACTCATTTGCTCGTTCTGAAACCGGTTCAAAGGGTGGAAAAGTTTTCCGAAGTGCAAACAACCCTAACGAAATTTTTGTTTTGTTGGAGTGGGATAGCATTGAGAACGCTCAAAAGTTTGGTCAGTCAGAAAATATAAAAGAGATAATGAAAAATGCCGGCATTGTGGGAATACCTGCAATTTATTTTATAGAAGAAGCTGCTAAGACATCCACATAACTATTTTCTTCTTTCAAAGTAAGATACCAACAATAATAATTCTATTAATAACAAAAGGACTATAAATGAAAACTCTAAAATGTGATCTCTGCGAGACCGAAATTGAAGGTGAAGACTTTGATTCTTGGTTTAAGGCGGCCCATGCTCATTGGACTTCCAATCACGCCGATGCAATGAAGGCTATGGAAGGAAGGCCTAAAGAAGAGGGTGAAAAATGGATGGCAGAAGCCAAAAAGAAGTTTGATGCTGCTTAAGTATTGTTTTTCACCAATGCTAAATCTCTCCGTGTATACATTAAAATGAACGATAAATGGAAACTCGTTCACGCAAATTTTGCATTGGACCTAAATAACTAATAATCAAATTTAAATCATCAAAAAGGAGACATTATTATGTCAAAACTATTTAACACATCTTTAAAAACTGGTTCACTACTTTTATTAATTGCTGTATTATTTACATCAGGCTGTCAACAGCCAAAACCAGATCCATCTGTTGAACTGAAACCAATTTTAGATAAAGGCATAGCAATCTGGAATACCGGAAATTTCGATGAGGTTGATGCAATTTGGGATGAAAATTTTGTGCGTTCTGAAAGTGATTTACCCGACGTTAAAGGAATAGATGGACTTAAAAATGTTGTGACAGCATTTAGAACTGCATATCCAGATATGAAATTAACTGCCGATGAAGAAATATATGAAGATAATAAAATAACAATTCGCTGGAATCTTACTGGCACAAATACAGGTCCCGGAGCAATGGTGCCAACTGGAAAGAAAATAAATATTTGGGGAATATCTATTCTTCATTTTGCCAATGGAAAATTAATCAGGGAATATGTAGGCTATGATACTCAATCCTTAATGAAACAACTTGGCTTTACAATGATGCCCCCAACAAACACTAAATAATAAAAAAACTAAAACAAACTAAGGAGCTAGTGCTTTGGAAAAGCTAATAAACTTTACTCTAAAAAAGAGTTCTCTGTTTTTAATAATTGCATTTTTAATTTCAACCGGTTGCCAGCAGATGCACGATGATTCTGACTCGCACAATACTAAAACTAAAACACCTGAGTATTTCAGTCTTCGTCCTGAAACTGAAAAGGCATATGGTTATACACATGCTGTAAAGATTGGAGACGATATTAAAATTTCGGGTGCTGTTAGTATGGATGATGAAGGTAATCCAACTGCAATAGGTGATTTAGCACAGCAAATGAAAAATTGTTATTCAGATCTGGATAAAGTGTTGAAGCATTATGGATGTTCTTTCGATGACGTTGTTGTTGAAAATATTTTTACAACTAATATGCCTGAGTTCCTTATGCAGTCTGGCTATCGTAACACAATTTACACAAAGCAATTTCCAACTGGCTCCTGGCTTGGAGTAAAAGAATTAGCATTGCCTGAGTTTATGATAGAAATTGAATTGGAAGTTCATAAGGCTATGTGATATACTTTAAATAATATTTATCTATTTCAATAAATCAAAAAGGAGCTAGTGCTATGAAACAAACAACAATAATCTTAAGGATAATGCTTCTTGCATTTATATTCTTGGGAGGAAGCAGCTTTGCGCAGGATGCAACAGTGGTGGATCCTGATCATTATAAAGTTGAATTTGAAAATGACGAAGTAAGGGTTTTACGAATTACTTACGGACCGGGAGAAAAATCTGTAATGCACTTTCACCCGGAAGGTATGGCAATTTTTCTAACTGATGGCAAAAGTAAATTCACATTGCCGGATGGTACATCTGTAGAGACAAGTTTTAAGGCCGGTGATTTCAACTGGTTGCCGGAATCAACACATCAACCTGAAAATATTGGGAAAAAACCTTTTGAAGTAATTCAGATTGAGATGAAAACCAAGAAAGACTAATTGGCACATATATTTAAACTAATAAACAACTTCTTTAACATTAACCGAAAGGAATGTATCATGAAACAACTAACTCAAATCTCTGCAATAATTTTTCTATTATTATTTGCAGCCGGAAACAATTTTGCACAAAGTAATGAACAGCCATTACTAATATGCAGCTTTAACATGGTCCCAATGGCTGACGTTGGTAAAGTTAACAAAATGGTAGATTCGGTTTTCACACCAATACTTAAAGAACTGGTTGACGAAGGAATGATATTTAGCTTTGGACTGTTTACTCACACCTGGGGTGATGAGTGGAATCTTAATTTTTGGTACACTGCAAAAGATATGGTCTCATTTGATAAGTTCTGGAATGAATACGTAAATCGTGTTAATAAAAGACATCCGGGATCATTTGCTGCTACTGTAAAATATTTCCAGGCACATAAAGATAATATTTATACAATCCGTGATCAGTATCCTGTCCCACCAAAACGATAAATAATATTTTATAATAAAGATGTCATCTTTCATTTAAGATGACATCTGTTTTAATTCCAAACTAAAATTGAACTAGAAAAGCAACTTGCAGAATCGAAGCGGTGGATATTTGAAAAACCCGAAACATCTATATACAACACCAAAAATTCTGTTGGGCCAATTGGTAGTACTTTTATTATTTCCTTAAATAATAAAATAAAAAACTGTATGAAAGCAAAATCAATAAAAGGAAATTCTCCTGAAGAATTAAAAAAAGAATTAGTTAAAAGTCTGGCTGATGGATTTAAACCAACATTAGCTGTTGTGTTCTTATCAGTGAAACAAGATCGTAATGCTGTTTGTAAAATATTGGATGAGGAAGGCATTGCAATCTTTGGATCTACATCTGCAGGAGAATTTATTGACGGAGATATCTCGGAAGGAGCGATAGCAATACTTCTATTAGACATTGATACATCTATTTTTAGAATTTTATATGAAGATTATTCAGAAAAAGATCCAAAGGGTGTGGCAAAACAAATTGGCGAAAAGGCACTTCAATTTTTTAATAGTCCAACGTTTATTGCTGTCAGCAGCGGTTTACTTCTCGATGGTGAAAAAGTTATCAGGGGCATAGAAGATGCTGCTGGAGTAGATTCAAATATTTGGGGAGGTAAGGCTGGTGATGATAGAATAGGAAAAAACACATTCGTTTTTACAAATGATAAATCAAGTGATCAGGGAATTTTAGTACTGGTGATAGATGGTGATAAAATAACTATAAAAGGTCAGGCTTTATCTGGTTGGAAAGGAGTTGGAACGCCCAAAACCGTAACCAAAAGTGATGGACTCTGGATACATACTTTAGATAATCAGCCTGCACTGGATATGATGATAAAATATATGGGATATAAATTTGAGGGAATGGGTGATTCCAGTCCCCAATATGATTCGGATGTAACATCTCCTTTATTACTATTACGAAAAAAAGGGAAACCTATCTTAAGATCACAATCATTTATTAATTGGTCTGATAGATCAATTATGCTCAGTGGAAACTTTGAGTCAAATGCTAAAATTCAATTAACGCTTCCGCCGGACTTTGAGATAGTTGACGATGTGGTGAAAAGTTGTCAACAACTAAAAGAAACCGAACTACCCGAAGCTGATGCTATAATTATGTTTTCCTGTTCCGGAAGACTTGTTGAATTGGGTCCTATGGTTGGAAAGGAAATTGATGGCATCAAAAATACTTTTGGCGTGCCAATGGCAGGTTTCTTTACTTACGGTGAATACGGCAGAGCTACAAATGGTGATAATGAATATCATAATTATACCTGCTGCTGGGTAGCGTTGAAAGAAAAATAAAATCTCCAATGAACCAAAAACTTCAAAATATATTAGACATTATTCAGCAATCCGAAAAACTTGATGCTGAGCAAAAGAATAATCTAACAGAAGCTGTAAAGGATGCTGATAAAGAATTAGAGATAACATCTTTTAAACTTGAAAGAACGGAGAAAGTAAAAAAGACAACTGCCATTCTACTTGAAGAAACTATTGAGGAACTCGAACAGAAAAGAAAAGCGGTTGAAGCACAAAACCGTGAATTGGAAATTGAGGCTTCGCTTGAACGAGTAAGAGCAGTAGCAATGGGTATGACTAAATCTGATGATTTATTAAGTATCTGCGAAATTTCATTTAAAGAATTCAAAAAATTAGGATTCGATAATCTAAGGAATACTATTATCCATATTCTTAATGATAAAAAAGGGTTTTTCCTGGATTATGACTTTTCAGACTATCTGGGTGGAAGCATATATAATATAGGCTATAAATCACATCCTATTGTTGAGGACTATCTAAAAAAAATTAAAAGAGCTGATGACGCTTTTGCCAAAGTTGTTATTGAAGGTAGTCAGCTGGAAGGTTGGAAAGATTTCCGACGAAAAGGTGGACAGCGCGATGATCCTAAGCTGGATGATATTCCAGCCCTTTATTACTATCTGTATTCTATAGGTGTTGGCGATATAGGCATATCCACACTTAAACCAATAGATGAATCACAGATTAATATTCTGAAAAGGTTCCGGAATGTATTTGACTTAGCTTACAAGAGATATAATGACATTGCTCTGGCTGAACTGCAGGCACGCGAAGCTCAGATTGAACTTGCTCTTGAGAGAGTTCGTGCAAGAACTATGGCGATGCAAAAAAGTGAGGAGCTTAAAGAGGTAATTCAGCTTGTATATGAACAATTCGTACACTTAAAGATCAATGTTGACCATGCAGGTTTTGTAGTTGATTATACACCAAAAGGCGATTGGCATTTTTGGATCGCTGATGAGCAGGACATTCCTTCTAAAATAACGCATCCATATTTTGAGTCTGTTTGGGCAAATCAATTTAATGAAGCAAAAGAAAAAGGTGCAGACTTCTTTGCCACAAATTTAAATTTTGAAGAAAAGAACAAATTTTACAATGAGCTTTTATCATATGTTCCCGGATTACCGGAAGCATCAAAAGATTTTTATTTAAGCTGTCCCGGCCTTGCAGGATCAACAGTGTTGTTTGATAATGTTTCCCTCTACATTGAAAACTTTTCTGGCATTCCTTATTCAGATGAAGAGAACAAAATATTGATGCGTTTTGGAAAAGTATTTCAACAAACCTACACCCGTTTTCTTGATTTGCAAAAAGCAGAAGCACAAGCAAGAGAAGCAAAGATTGAAGCTGCACTTGAACGAGTGCGTTCACTTGCGCTTGGTATGAGAAAAAGTGAAGAGGTTGGAAATGTTACTGATCAATTTTTTACAGAGTTAACTAAACTTAGTGTAGATGTTATAGGATGCTCAATAGTTGTAATTGATGAAGATAATGATAAAATGGAACTCTGGCGGGCTAGATCAAATATTGCTGTCAAACCATTTGATAGCACTTCTTTTGCTGAATCAATGGATTTATTGAAAAAATATATGCCGGACTGGTTTCCAACATTCATTAAAGCATTAGGAAAAAGAAAAAATTATTTAATAGATGAGCTATTGGCAAAAAGGCGTTCACAATTTATTAATCTCATTGCAGAACAATATAAATACTCAGGTGTGGAAAAATCCCAATTACTAAAAAACGCACCTGAAAAAATTACAACTCACTATATATTTTTCAAATTGGGTTATTTGGGATTACTTGGAGAAAAAAAACTTTCAGATGAAAATTTATCAATTGCCCAAAGATTTGTAGAAGTTTTCGATTTTGCATATACACGGTTTTTAGATATTAAAAAAGCAGAAGCACAAGCAAGAGAAGCTGAGATAGAATTAGCACTGGAAAGAGTTCGGGCAAAGACAATGGCAATGCAATCGAGTAATGAATTGAAGGAAGTGGTTGCTAATATGTTTGATGGTATGAAAAGTCTTGGTGTTGATCCGACGGTTTGTAACATTGCACTAATAGACAAGAAAACAAGAGATACTGAAGTATGGACTGCTCATCATACTGATAGTGGTTTACTAACTTACAAATTATTTATTCCTCATTTTGAGCATCCGTTTAGAGAAAATTTATTGAATTCATTTTTGAATGAGATTCCCTTCAGCACTCATCAACTTTCTGGTGATTCAAAAAAATCCTATGCTGAATATTTGCTTGAACATGTTGATTATAGCAATGTACCTGATGAGATAATAAAGTCAAATGAAAATTTGGCAATTACGGAGGACGGGATAGTATTATCTGCAGCGTATATGAAATACGGCTTACTCATTATTTCCCGTTCTTCTGCTATTTCAAATGATGAGAGTGATATTCTACAACGATTTGCTAAAGTTTTCGAGCAAACATATACCCGTTTCCTCGATCTGCAAAAAGCAGAAGCACAGGCAAGAGAATCACAAATTGAAGGTGCATTGGAACGGGTACGATCTAAAACAATGGCTATGCATAATAGCAATGATGTAGGAGATACGGTTGTAACATTATTTGATGAAGTCTTAAAGTTGGGCCTTGACAAATCCATTCGTTGTGGTATCGGAATCCTTGAAGGAAATGAGGGGATGGAAACATGGTCGGCAACTTCGCATCCTAATGGTAAAGTTGATTTAAAGATGGGAATGTTGGATATGACGATACATCCCATGCTGATAGGACTTAAAAAAGCATGGGAAAGTGGCGAAACCAGTTATAGCTACGATTATATCGGTGATGATGTATTTCGATATTACGAAGCACTTAACAATGAACCTGAGTACCCATTTCAAGCAGACTTAGAATCATTACCGGAAAATGAGTACCACAAAAGTTTCTTTTACTCTGAAGGAATTCTTTTTTCTTTTGCACCAAACCCAATTTCAGAAGAAGCAGCTAAGGTGTTAGATAGATTTGCCAGTGTTTTCGGACAAACTTATCAGAAGATACCTGGATCTACGAAAAGCAGAAGCACAGGCTAGGGAAGCAAAAATTGAAGCTTCTCTTGAAAGAGTTCGTTCTAAAGCAATGGCAATGCATAGCCCGAATGATCTATCCGAAACTGTCAATGTTTTTTTCAAGGAGTTAAAAACACTTGGAATTGCGCCAATCCGCTGCGGTGTAGGTCAGATTGATGAAGCAACCCGCACCACGAGTCTTACAACTACTACATCCTCTCAACAAGGAGATTCATTTGAAGTAATTGGAAAAATAAAACAGACCGGCCATCCAGTGCTTGATGGAATTTTTGAAAACTGGAAACTTCAGAAAGAATATCATCCTGTTTTGCAGGGAGAAGATATAAAAGCTTATTACAGCGTTATGAAACCTCAGATTGCCTTTCCCGATTATCCCGAATATGCAACACAATACGGAAATCTTTTTTACTTTAAAGAGGGTTTCGTTTTTGCATGGACTGAAAGTAAATTATCTGAAGAAGAATTGCAGATATTTCGCAGGTTTACTTCAGTGTTAAGCCTCACTTATCGACGCTATATCGATTTAAAAGAAGCTGAGGCCCGTTCTGTAGAAGCAGTAAGGCAAGCGTCTCTTGATCGTGTTCGCGCTGAGATCGCCTCTATGCGCACAACGAATGATCTGGAAAAAATAACGCCATTGATTTGGCGCGAACTGACAACTTTAGGTGTACCTTTCTTCCGATGCGGTGTATTTATTATTGATGAACCCAATTACTGTTGCGCATGCATATCTCTCAACACCGCTTGGAAAATCTCTTGCAGCTCTTCATGTCAAAATCGATAACACATGGCTGGAAAATGCCGTTAAGCATTGGCGCAATGGGGAGATATACCATGAAGTTTGGGACAGGAATAAATTTTTAGCATGGACACAGACCATGATGGAACAAGGATTTGTTGAAAATAAGGAGCACTTTCAGGCAGGTAAAGAAGCCCCTGAAATTTTATCTTTGCAGCTTTTACCTTTCACCCAAGGCATGCTGTATGTAGGCAGTAAACTACCGCTGTCAAATGAAGAAATTAAAATAGCTCAGAAATTAGCTGATGACTTCGGTGTAGCTTATTCCCGTTATGAGGATTTTCAAAAATTAGAAGCAGTAAATCATCGTAAAACTTTGGAGTTAGAAGAAGCTCGGCAGTTACAACTTTCAATGCTTCCTAAAGAACTTCCAAAACTTCCAAACTCTTGATATTGCTGTTTATATGAAAACTGCGACAGAAGTTGGTGGTGATTACTATGACTTTAATGTTGGATACTAATGGAACTCTTACTGTTGCTATTGGTGATGCGACTGGTCACGGAATGAAAGCAGGCACAATTGTATCAATGATAAAAGCTCTCTTTGCATCAGGTGGGTCAAGAATGGATATGAAATCATATTTTAAACAGAGCAGCGATGCATTAAAGGGGATAGAACTTGGAAGATTAATGATGGCGTTTCTGATGCTTAGAATAAATTCACATAAGCTTCAGTTTGCCAATGCGGGAATGCCTCCATTATTTATATACAGAAAAGCCTCAAATTCAGTTGAAGAAATAATGATAAATGGAATGCCATTAGGGGCAATTAAAGATTTCCCTTATCAAATTAGAGAAATGGAAATATCATCAGGCGATACGATTTTATTACTAAGCGATGGACTCCCTGAATTAAAAAACGGTAAAGATGAACATTATGGTTACAATAGAGTGAAAGATGAATTTAAATCAGTAGCAGAAAAAAGCCCGGATGATATAGTCAGTTATTTAAAAAACTCGGCAGCTGATTGGGTTAACGGGGTAGAGCCGGATGATGATGTGACGTTTGTTAGTAATAAAAATTAGATAACTAAAAGTAAAAGTATAATAAAATGAATTTAAGTGGATATAAAAAAGGGCGAGTTAAACTCGCCCTTCTAATTAAATCTAAATCGGAAGACTAATCATCGTTCTTAATTTCGCCACCGTGATCACCAACAAGCATCCACTTGTCACCTTTCTTCATAAGAATATCGGTCCAGCGACCTTTTTCTGTATTAGGTTTACCATCGGCACTTTCAGTAACCTGTGTGTAATAGTAATGAACATAGGCAAAGTTACCATTTACCCAAATCTTTGACGGAGTGATTATATAATAAACGACTTTACCTTTTTTCGTCCAGTAACCTAACGATTTCTGCGCATCTGCCTTTGTGCTCGGTGCTTCATTGTCATAAGACCATCCAAAGTAAGAATCGTCAAAGTATGACATAAAATCCATTGGCTTATCAGTCATACTTACTTTCCAGTATGCATCAACACCTGCCCAAACAGCCTTCTGCTCATCGGTCCATTGTTGAGCTGAAGCATTGGCAACAAAAAGAAAGAGTAAAATAACAGGCAAAGAAATACCCATTAATTTTTTCATAACAGCCTCCATAAAAATTGTGAATAATAAAGAATTGAATTAAGTGCTAGTTAAGATTGGGATAATATATTTAACAAACAAACAGCAATTGTCTTTAATTAGTGGGTTGATAAATGCTTGTATTTAGATGTTCTCTTCTACTTTTGCAGAATGATATTCCTCCCGAAGTTTTTCCAGCATATATTGATAGCGAGCTTCTTCCCCCGATAATTCTTTCAACTCTTCCCGCGCTATTTTTCTCAATAAACTGCGATCTGTTTTGCTGTTTTTCAGTTTCGGTATCGTGGGAATAAAAATCAGTTCATCAGGTTTTGCAATTGAACTAATTTTATCAGTAACAAAATTTCTTAGTTCTTCTTTAAGTAGGGGAGTTCCCTCAACATCGTTGAGAGCAACAAAAGCAACAATAGCATTTTCGATAATTTCATCTGCTCTTTTTACAACTGCAACTTCTTTAACAGATGGATGCATCTGCAAGATTTTCTCAATTTCTGATCCGCCAACTCTGTTGCCAGCCGTTTTTATAACATCATCAACTCTTCCGAGAATTTTAATAAAACCATCTGTTTCTCTAATTGCAGCATCTCCTGTAAAATAGTTCCCTTTAAAATGTTTCCAGCAATTAAGAATTGTTTCTTCTTTTTCGTCCTTGCCAATGTTAAACATCGAGGGCCAACTATCTCTAACAATTAAATAACCTCCTTCACCATCTTTAACTGAATTTCCGTTAATATCAACGATATCTATTTCAACTCCTGGAAAGGGACTGGATGTATAGCCAGGTCTGAATTCCGAAGCACCCGGCAGAGGAGAAATTAATGCGGTACCTGTTTCAGTTTGCAGCCAGGTATATACAACCGGACATTTTCGCTTACCAATATTTTCATATAGCCATAACCAAGTATCTTCATTAATTGTTTCACTCTTTATTCCAAGTAATCTTAGGCTTGAGATATCATGCTTAAAAATCCAATCATTACCGAGCTTTAATAACGCACGGATTGTAGTGGGATTTATATATAATATATTAATTCTGTACTTTGAAATTAATTGCCAATATTTATCAGGTTCCGGAAATATCGGAACACCTTCATAAAGAAATGTAGTTACACCGTTCAGCAGCGGACCATAAACACTATAAGTGTGTCCCGATATCCAGCTAATATCAGAAACTGACCAGATAATATCATTTCCTTTAAGATCGAAAATCCATTTAGCAGATAGATATGATTGAACCATATAGCCGCCAGTCAAGTGGAGTATATTTACCAGATCTCCATTGGGACCGTTTGTGAACATGCTGAAAAGAGAATGTTTAGATTGAAGTGGAACTGCTTCACAATCATCTGATACTTTTTCTATTTCATTTTGCCAGATAATTTCCTTTTCAGGAATTGTTTTCACATCCTCTATCAATCTTTTGAAGACAATTACTTTTTCAACAGATGTTGAATTTTGTAATGCATTGTCAACCTTTTCTTTGAGATTTATTTTATTTCCCTTTTTTAAAACATAATCCTGGGTAATTAAATATTTGCAAGAGAGATGGTTTATTCTTTCAGAAAGAGCAAAACTGCTGAGATCGCTGTTAACAACCGAATGGACCGCACCGATCCTAGTGCACGCTAGCATCGCAATAATTGCTTCGGGAATTACTCCCATATAGATAATGATGTAATCGCCTTTCTTAACTCCGGATTTCTTCAACAAATTAGCAAATTTACAAACCTGTGTAAACAGAAGCTGGTAGGTTAGAATTTTGCTTTCACCGGACTCGCTTTCCCAAATGATTGCAGCTTTGTTTCTTTTCTCAGTAGGCAAATGCTTGTCGAGACAATTGAAGCTGATGTTTGTTTTCCCTCCAACAAACCACTTTGAATTAAACGCTTTGCCTTGCTTTACTTCGTTCCAGAGGTTAAACCAGTATAATTCTCTTGCTTCACCGCTCCAAAATCTTTCTTTATCAGCTACAGAAAAATCATAAACGTTTAGGTACTGATTGAAAGAAGAAAAATGTGCTTCGTCTCTAAATTCGGAAGATGCTATGAATGTTTCTTCACTGCTCATTGCTTGTTTAGGATTTTTCCCCTCTTATTGTATGGTCGGTATCAATATTAAAATTGGAATCTATTACTTATGACTATAAATTAGATATTGTGCTTTGTAAAATCAAACAATGGAAAATAAAATCTGCGTGTAAGCTTGTTTAAGCTAATATATTCGAAAGAATCAGAGGTTTCTCGCTAATTTTTTCATAGTATTATTTTTTACTGTTTCAGGTTGCTCTGATAACAGAGAAGAATATTCAGGAGTTGTTTCCGCAGGATCACCTGAAGCAGTCGAAGCAGGTTTGGAGATTCTTAAACAAGGTGGAAATGCCGTTGACGCCTCAATTGCTGTGGCATTTGCACTTGCAGTAACAGAACCGGCACAAAGTGGTTTAGGAGGACAAGCACAGTTTCTTGTTTATAAACCCGGTCAGGAACCGATTATAATAAACGGCACATCCTTTTCACCTTCACATTTGACCGATAGTATTTCAAAAGATGATTTGGTTAAACATAAAGCAACTACTATTCCCTCATTAGTTAAGGTGCTAGGATACTTATGGAAACATTATTCTGCAGGATTAGATTGGTGTGATCTGCTAAATCCCTCTATTGGATTTGCAGAAGAGGGTTTTCCTCTTACAGAATTCAGACATAAAGTTCTCGAATATAATCTCGATGAATTAAGAGAGGATTCCGTAACATGTAAACTATTTCTCGGTAAGGATGGTTCAGTTAATTAGATAAAGAGGTTCTCTGGAAACAACCTGTTCTTGCAAAAACATTGAAACTGTTAGCCAAAAATGGTTCCGAATGATTTCTATAGTGGTAGTATCGCACATAAGATTGCTGAAGATATGACAAACAACAATGGATGGATTACAGTTGATGATTTAAAGAATCTTCCCGAACCAAAAGAACAAAAACCCCTGAAGGGCACTTACAGGGGATATGAAATTCATACAATGCCTCCACCGGGAGGCGGTTGGGTGATTATTCAAGCATTAAATATTCTCGAGCAATTTTCCTCAGAAGAATTAACTCTGGAAAACAATAACAGGTTAAAAATTATTGCAATGGCTCTCCAAATTGCTCATCAATCAAGAAGTGAAGACCCGATAGAAAACTTGAATAATTATCAGGAAGATGTTAATCTAAAGACTAGTAAGGATGAGGCAAAAAAAATGATGAGCAATTATTCTAATGGAGAAACAACTCACTTTTCTGTTGTTGATAAAGACGGAATGGTTGTAAGTGCAACGCTTAGTATTAATAATTATTTCGGTTCGAAATCTGCAAGCCCGGAGCTTGGTTTTCTCTACAACGATTACATGAATGAATTCAAAATAAACGAACCGGGACATCCATTTAACCTCAGACCGGATGCAATGCCTTATTCATCAATGACACCAACTATTGTTATGAAAGATGGAAAACCGGTTATGGCAATTGGTAGTCCGGGAAGTGAAAGAATTATTTCTGCAGTTGTGCAAGTAATTAGCTTGTGGATCGATGCAGGTTTAAGTATAGAGGATGCTGTTTCTTATCCAAGAATTCACGTGACACCTGATAAAATCATCTACTCAGAATCAAATAAGCTTACACAAAATGAACTCTCGACGCTTAAGGAGTTGGGATTTCGGTTTGAATCTCCACCATCAGAAATAATAATTAATAACCTCAATCCTTACTTTGGAGGAATAAACACCGTTGCTTTAGAAAATGATGAATGGAAGGGTGCTGCTGATCCAAGAAGGGATGGTGGCGTTGGTTATAATCTTAAATAAATTTAGATACTATATAATTAAAAAATAATGGAGGAAAAAGTGAAACAATTCCTAAATCAAACATACTTCGGCAATACCATAGAAACATATTTAATTGCCCTTGGAATATTTATTGGCGGATTAATTCTTGTTAAAATCGCTGAAAAGATTGTCTTATACAGATTGAGGAAATGGGCAGAAAAAACCGAAACAACGCTTGACGATTTTCTGATAAAACGAGTTGAAAAATCTATTGTTCCACTGCTTTATTTTGGCGTGTTTTACGCTGCTATAACCAGTCTTACTCTCACTGATAAGGCAAGGAATATAATTGAGATAGCCTCACTTGTAGTTTTAACATTTTTTATAGTGCGTTTCATTAGCTCAATAATAATGTTTAGTCTAACTTATTTTATCAAAAAGCAGGAGAGAGGAGAAGAGAAGGCAAAACAACTTAGGGGTATGACAGTACTTATAAATATTATTATCTGGGCAATTGGTGTAGTATTCTTAATGGGTAACCTCGGTTTTGATATTTCTGCTGTTATTGCAGGACTAGGTATTGGTGGAATTGCAATTGCACTTGCTGCCCAGGCAATTCTCGGTGATTTATTCAGCTACTTTGTGATTTTCTTTGATCGGCCATTTGAAGTTGGGGATTTCATCACTGTGCAGGATAAAGTCGGAACTGTAGAATATACAGGAATAAAGACAACCCGGCTTCGGGCGCTTTCAGGAGAACAGTTGGTTTTTTCAAATACAGATCTTACAAACTCGCGTATCCACAATTTCAAAAAAATGGAAAGAAGAAGAGTTGTTTTCAAACTTGGTGTAATTTATCAGACAACTGCTGATCAGCTTGAAGAAATTCCAAAGATTGTACGAGAAATAATCGAGAAGCGGGAAGATGCGGTTTTTGACCGTGGACATTTTGCAAATTATGGTGACTTTAGCTTAAACTTTGAATTTGTCTATTACATAATCGGTTCTGATTACGTTAAATACATGGACACACAGCAGAAAATAAATATGGAAATTTACAGGACGTTCGAGAATAAGGAAATTGAATTCGCTTATCCGACTCAAACTCTGTTTGTGAACAAAGAAGAAAAAGTACAGAACTAAAAATCTATTTCTTTGTAAAAGGATTGGATGGGAATTTCCGTTTTAGAATCGATTCCCATCCCATTTCTTTCCTGATTATCGGCTCAAGAAAATTCGCAATCTTCTGATGACCGAATCTGTTAGCATGTTTCTCACATCCAAAATCTCTCTGAGAATTGAATGTGACATCTACTTTGATAAAATGAATTTTTTTATCGTTGTTTTTTACTTTTAGCTCATTCACGATACTATTAATATAATCACAATGAGGATCCTTCCGTAGTGGACTGCAGAGTGCAAAAATATTTGCGTTTGGATAATGCGATCGTATATCCTTGATCAATTTTAAATAAGCACTTTTAAACATTTCTCGTTTCGGATGTGGTTTTTGCCAGTAATCATTCCTGCCAAGCCTAACAATTACAATGTCTGGCTGCCAGCTGTTGAATTTCCACAATAAAGTATCATTAAAACATGTTCTATCATAATAATATGGCAGTGGAAATTCAGAAGTTCTGAGTGAATCTCCATAATTTTTCGTTACACCTGTTCCCGAGATCGCAACAACAGAATAATCAGCATTTAACTTTCTTGCAAGCTGCGGTCCAAAAGATAAATAGCTGTTTTCAGTTTCCCGACTGAATATACAATCGGGTGAATCACCGTCGATTCCAAAGCCTGTAAAGTATGAGTCGCCGACAAATTCTATTTTGCGTTTACTGTCCTCATCTGGTTTGACCAATTCTTTGCCGCCATCAAGAATAAAACCTTCGAAAGTTGCCAGGCCAAAAAGAGCTTCGGTGCGTTTCGTAACTAAAAGTGTATGCACTTTATTCTTTAAACCATTGGCGATTACATAAATTGTATCTTCATTCGTTCTAATTATTTTGTGAAGTCTTCCATCAATAAAAATATTGTAATCATTGTTTCCATCTTTTAATTTCATTGAACAGGATGTTCCTTCAAAACGTGTTTTGAAATGAACACCGGGCCAATCAAATCTTACATTGCCGGGTTGAGAGAAATCAAATCTGCCTATATATTCAATGTTGGAATCATCAGCATCTATATGAGAAGATCCCTGAAAAATTTCACAGGAGACTAATATTATAGCTGGTGCTAATAATAGTATTAGCCAAAGTAAAATTTTAAAAGCTAAGATCGGTTTGTCGTTTTTCATTTAGCCACATATTTAATTTATAAATTGTATAAAAAATGTTAAACTGAATTGATATTTTTAAATTACATATTATCTTATTAAAACATTTTGTTCATTTAACAATCTGTTCTAGCAAAAATAATCGTAACACATATTATTTTATAAAATAAAATATCATTTATTTTTTTGAAGGGTATAAAAATTGAATAAGATTAAATCATTTTTTAAAACAACTATATTAGGCGGATCACTTGTGGTTCTGCCAATCGTAGTTTTGTTATTAGTATTTAACTGGTTATACCAGTTTATTGCAAATAATATAAAGCCGCTAACTTATTTATTATCCGAAACTGCACGTCTTCAGGAATTTTTTGCATCTCTTCTGGCAATAGGGTTAATTATTATTTGCTTCTTTATAGTAGGTATATTAATAAAAACCAGATTAGGGCGATTTACTTTTGAGTACTTTGAGCACATGTTTTTAAAAAAAATACCTTTGTATACAATAATAAAGGACACAACACTTCAATTGGTTGGTAGTGAAAAAATGTTATTTAAGCATGTTGCGTTAGTAAATATTTGGGGCAGTGATGCACGCATGACTGCTTTTATAACAGAGGAACATGACGATGGCTCTTATACTGTGTTTGTACCTTCAGGACCAGCCCCGACAGCTGGATTTATTTTTCACTTAGCAGGGGATAGAGTACAAAAGGTTAATTACCCTGTTGATAAAACAATGAAAACAATTTTCAGCCTTGGCGCAGGTTCAAAAGAATTAATCAATATTGTAAATAAAGTTTAGACAATTTGGGATGTAGGTTATTTATAATTATTTAAATAATTATAAATAAAGAATTTCTGTGAACTGATATCAATTCTTTAACCAATGCCTAAAACAGTAGCAAGTGCTGTTGCTAAACCTAAGAAACTTAGAAACCCAAAAACATCGGTAACTGTTGTTAAAACAATTGAAGATGATTGTGCGGGGTCCTGTCCTAATGCTTGCAAGATCATGGGTATAATGGCACCAAAAAATCCTGCAATAATCATCGATAGTACCATTGAGGTCCCGATTACAATTGCTAACCCGGAAGAATCAGCCCAGAAAAAGACTATTATGGAAGTTGTTAATGCTACAGCAAGTCCATTAATGAATCCGACGCTAACTTCTTTTCTGGCGACTTTAAACCAATCCCTTGGTCTAACTTCCCTAAGTGCCAATCCACGTATAGTTACAGCTAACGCCTGAGAACCTGTATTGCCAGACTGACCCGCAACAACAGGTAGGAACACAGCCAATATCGTTATTCGTGCTATTGTTTCCTCAAAAAGACCAACAACTGTTGCAGCAAGAAATGCTGTTGCAAGATTTATTTCCAACCATGGTAAGCGCTTACGAATAGCATAGGAAACCTTCGAAAGAGCCCGCTCATCCCTGCCGGCACCAAACATTGCCTGCACATCTTCTGTAACATCTTCTTTTGCTGTCTTTACAAGTGTATTATATCTGATTACACCTAACAATTTGTTGTGAATATCTATAACCGGAAGATTAATTAGTCTCTGATCTTCCATAAGTTTAACAACATCTTCAAGTGGTGCCATAGAATTAATTGCAATTGGTTTACCCGGGATAAGATTACCAAGTGCTTCCTTAAGATCAGAAACGGCAATGTGCTGAAGTGGTATTACCCCAATTAATACATCTTCACTATCAATTACATATACGTTTACAATACGACGATCTTTTAACGCACGAACTCTTTTTAAAACCTGTTCAACTGTATCTTCAGCATAAAAAGTAGTTACTTTTGTATCAATTATATGTCCAGCAGTATCCTGAGAATAAGACATCAACTCCTGAAGTTCTTTATTAACATTTGATGGTAATAATGTTAGTTTATATTTTATTTTTCCCTCATCTAAACGTGATAACAGTCGAGCAGCAAGATTTGGATCTAGAACAGAAAAAAGTTGAGTAAAGAAATCATCACTCATTTTCTCTGCAACTCCAGCAGCAATGTCAGGATTTACATTTCCGAATACCTGGACAGCTACTTCCAGCGGTTGAACTTTTAAATAATTAATGATTTCCTCTTCCTGGAAATTGCTTAGTAGTTTAGCTGCTTCATCGGGATATAATCGAAAGTATCCATTGATCAATTTTTGCTGTGCTATTGGACTATTGGTATTCATAATATTTCCTTCTTTCCTATTGTTGATTTGATTTTAATCAACCTCTTTGTTTTTTTCTGACGCACTAAACAGCAGTCCTGATAATCCTAATCTGTATAGTTCGCCCAGAGCATTACCAGCTACAATTGCATGTCTGGGAGTTTTTCTTTTTTTATTTATCTCCATCTTTCTAATCAAACTATGGTTTATTGCCCCAATGAATATTCCTGTGCGGTCTAATACAGGTAATGCATCATATTCAAGCCAGCCAGGATTATCAAGAACTTTTTGAATTTCTACTTCAGAATATAGAAATGGAAATTCCTTGTTCATTATCGAAGTGATTTGTTCTTTTGGGCCGCCAATGATTAAATCTTCAAGTTTTACTATCCCGATTAGTTTTCTATCCCGATCGAGAACGTAAACATATTGATAAGACTGTTGTTTACTTTTTTTAACTCTGTCAAAGGCTTCTTTTATGTTTAAATCTTCCAGAATAGTTGGGACTTGTGGATCCATTAATGCACCAGCCGTATTCTCCAGGTGAGAAAGCATCTGTGAAAGCGATTCTGAAATCTGCGATTCCATTTTTTCTAATATTGATTCCCCCTTTTCTTTCTGCATTTTTCTTAAAAATGAAGATGTAATACTCGTCGGAAGACCTTCCATAATTTTTGCTGATTGCTTGCTATCTAATTCTTCAAGACATTTTAGCGCTTGGTACGTATCCATTTCCTGAAGAAGCACAGCTGATGAATCGATGGGTAGATTATTAATAAAAACAGATATTTGTTCATCTTTTAATTGCTCAATCAGTCTTGCAGCATCAGCTGTATGATTAGCAATAAATTCTTCCAATAGAATTTGATCTTCCTTCATTTTTAACCTTTTTTAATTAATACAGACGTTGATTCGTTAAATTCTTTAGCAGGAATTGACACTTGACCATCTGGTGTGTCCAATATAACAGAAGTTGAGGAAATTTGAATAATTTTCCCCTCGAGATTATTAATCTTAATTGTGTTTCCCTCACGATAAGTGTTGTGAATATAGTATGAAGCTAAAATATTACTTACCGAAGTTTTAGCACCCAAACCAAATGATAGTGCGGCACCAAATAATAACGCCCCTAAAATTATACTGATAATAATAGTGAGTAAAGCTATATCAACACCGATCTGATCTATAGCAATAAGTATTGTTATCAGGAGTATTGAGTATTGAACTGTTTTGCTAAGAACATTTCCGTATGAAATACCAGATTTTATGGTGGCAGATAGTATAATATCGGCCGTAATCCTGCCCCCTATGATGCCAACGAACACAATTATTATTGCAGCAAAAATATTGGGCAAATACTGAACTATGCCGCTTAACCATGCTGTTACAACCGGGATACCCATTATCTCGCTGGCAATTGTAATAAACAAAATTAATATTATCCAGTAAAGGGTCTTACTTATAAAAACTGAAGATTGCTCAAGTTGTTTGTGCTGAAGATGTTTTTTGATTTTTTGATTAGTAATTAAACGATTTGTGCCTCTTATAAATCTTTTGGTTAAAAATTGAACCAGCCTTGCTATTAAATAACCAATAAAAAAAACAAAAAGCGCAAAAATAAATTTAGGTAAGAATACCAGCAGACTTACTTTAAAGTCAACAAGCAATTGATTCAAATCTTTTAAAAGCACTTCAAATTCCATTGTAATCGCTCCTTATTTTTACATTAATTACTTAAGAACAGTAATCTTTAATTGCAGTTTTAATTTACTATAAAAATTATTAAATTCTTTTTGAATTTAAAGCACTGCTCATTTTATTTCAATTATAAAAATTTCAAATTAACAATTAACATAGGAGGTATACTGTGGCTTTTAATATGATTTCAAGAGTTGTAAACGGTGTAAAGGGTGGAGTAGTTGGAACACTTAAAGGATCTGCCGATATCGGAAGTGCATCAATTAAAGTCGTAAAGGACTTAACTGTAAACACTGTGAAGGGTGCAAGTGATCTGGTTGAAACCGGAATTCATGTTCCAGCATCAATCATTAGCGGTGCAATTAGCGGGGTTTCAGAGTTAGGCGTTACTGTTGTCAAATCTGTTAAGGGAATCGTAAACGGCGCAATTCAGGGGTCGATGGAATCCGGGATAAAAGAACATGATGCAATTAAGGGAACTGTGTCTCAAGCAATACTGAGTGCAAAAGATCTTGGATTAAACGTTGCCGATGTGGCTGTAGAAGCGGTGAAGGGTGCAGTGAATGGCGTTAAGCAGGTTGGAGGTGACACTATATCAGCGACAAAGAATTCTATAATTGCTGCAATGGAAGCTGCACAAGAGGTTAGTGACGAGGCACTGGCTTCTGTAAAAACTGCTCTTCATGGTGGTGTTGATGGGGCTAAAGATGTCCTTGATGAAATTAAGAAGTAACTAGACCTACAGATTATTATAAAACCCCGTTTAAGCAGCGGGGTTTTAAAATTTTAGGGAACTCAACCCAACCCTTCTCTTAAATAGAGAAGGATTTATTTTAGCTAAAACTTAAAATGTTTATTGCTGTCTGAACTACAAGGTAATAGTTATATAATGAAAATAATTCTCTCTCTTATTGAGAGAGAGATACAGAGTGAGTTCCTTGAGATCAGAAGAGGTTTAATCACTAAAAATCAAAACCAGCCAGCTTTATTCCGTCTATTACCATTCCTGTGCCCATTATTGCAAGTATCAAACCCATAATTTTCCCGATAACCAATATCAAATGATTGCCGATCTTTTTTACTATAGTCTCGCTTAAAACGAATGCAAGGTATGTCAACAAAATCATCACGGCAAAAATTATAATAATAATTGCAACTTGTACAAATCCACCACTGGTTATATTGCTCATCGCGGTAACAATTGTACCGGGACCTGCAAGTATTGGAATGGCTAAAGGTGAAATTGCAATTCCATCATCAGGTTCAATATCCTTTTGCTGATGTATCTTTGACGGCTTTGACTGAAGCATATCTAATCCGACATGGAACAAGAGTATGCCACCCGTGATTTTAAATGCCGGAATTGTTATACCGAACAGTTCAAAAAGATATTTACCGAGAACTACAAACGAAACTACGATCAGGAATGCTGTTATGCAGGAAGTCTTTGCGATTTTTTTTCTATCCGCTTCATCACGGTCCCCGACAAGTCCCAAAAACACAGGGGTATTTGCTATCGGGTTCATTATTGCAAAAAATCCCATGAACACAGTTAATGCAAAAGTTAAAAGTTCGCCAGTCATACCAGGAATTGTTTAATTGAATTTATTATTACGAAATATAACAATAATCTAAGTCGTCACTACCCAATGTCATCACGAGTCCGGCATTTGTCGGATGAAGTGATCTTTAAACTTTTGAAAAAATCTAAAGATTGCTTCCCCCGTTCAAGCGGAGTCGTAATGACAGGTTCACATAATACATTATTGCCCGATTGAAATAACCAGCAAACATTTTTAAATTTGTACTGTCTTTCTTTGCTTGCCCCGTTTACTACAAATGTCCTTTAGGGAAAATGTTACCCGCTTAACAGGGAAGGACCGGATGAGATAACAGTAGAAAAGTCTTTAAATAATCATCATATTATTTTAAGGGTATAATGAAAATGAAAAACAAAATATTTTTCCTTTTATCAATTTTGATCACGTGTATACTACTAAGTTGTTCAGAATCTACTGATCCTAATGATTCTAATCCGTCATATGTACCTTTATATGTTGGGGATGAAAGACAATTTATATTTACCACAGATAGTTCAACCGTATCTTACATTGTAAAAGCTCAATTAAAAAGAAGTGATGGTTTAAAAACATTTGCATACGAGTGGTATTATGGTGCGGATACCATTCCCGTATACAGTTACTACGCAATTAAAGATGGATTTTTCATTGCTACTCAGTTAGATACAGTCAGAGACACCATCAATTTTCTACCGAATAATCCATTTGGGGAACAAAGACTAGCGAAATTATTTCCGAAGGATGGAGACACCTGGCAAAATATTGTGGGAGATAGTTCTGCCTCATATTTTGTCGCTAAAAACATTGGTTCACAGAGAACCTCTGCTGGATTGTTTTATAACTGTTTTAGTTTCACTCTTGCTGATCTAATTAGTGTTAACTATGCTAGGGGGATAGGTCACATATCGTCGATTTTATTGTCAGATAGCACAGGTATATTGTCAACTTATTTAAAAGTAGGTGGTAAAGTATATGGAAAGAAAATTCCTCCGAAAGATCCTGTGTTCCCTCTGAACTCTACAAAGGGTAAGTTATATAATATATTTAATACCCTCTTGGGTGAACATTAGAATATATTTATACAATAACTCAATCCATTGCCAAGTTGAGCGAACATAGTAAAAAATAAATTGTGTGAGTTTTAATTGAAATTAAAATGGAGATATATCATAATGAATGATACTGAACATACTATTCACTATCTCGAAATCGTAACCCCGGATGTTAAGGCAATGTGTGACTTATACACTAATTCTTTTGGCTGGAACTTCCAACCTGAAATTCCTGAGTTAGGAAATGCACGGGTAGCTAAACTTAAAAATGGTTTGCAAATTGGTATTCGTGCACCTATGCAGCCCACTGAAAAACCGACAACGCGAATATATCTCCGTGTTTCGGATCTTGCAGCTTCTGTAGAGAAAGTTACCCAGCAAGGAGCTAAAATATTACTCGAACGTATGGAAATCCCCGGACACGGAATAATTGCAATATATGAAATTGGTGGAATAGAATGTGGTCTCTGGCAGGTTAAATAAATTATACCACTAGAAATTATTTATTATAATCAGATTTAATTAGGAGTAAAATGAAAGTAAAAATATTTAAAAAAGGTGGTCACAGTTTTTGGAAGAGAAAGCAAAGCTCAAAACAGATTCTTGAAGACGAAGTAAATACTTGGCTGGAGGCAAACAAAGGAATTGAGATTAAAGATATAAAGCAATCGTGCTGCGGCGGCAGTCTTGAACCCAGCATTACTGTTATCTCCATTTGGTACGAATCAGTTAATTAATATTTAAAAGTTTTTAATTGAAATTAAAACAAACCGTGCATAAGTTTGTTTTGTCTTTATTTGCTTGTCCCCACATACAGCATATCCGGCGGGGAAAAATGTTAACCGCTTAACATCGCAGGATTGGATGAGATATTAATAGAAACAATGCTGGATATCGTTCTTTAATATCTGGAGTGATATGCTGCAAAAAGTTTTGAAAATTGATAATAAAATAAGTTTTAGGTGGAATATAACATTCTCGCTGCCGGAATGTTATGCAGATATTTGGCAGTATAATTAATAGTTATACCAATGTCGGAGATTTCCAGTATGAAATACCAGATTTTAACGTTCCCGTTTCTTTCTACAATTTTAATTGGTTTAATATTTCAAGGTTGTAGTCCAGTAAGTAAAACCATAGACAAAGAAACTGGAGCTATAAGCGAAGGTGGAGTTGTAAGTTCAAAAGACCACTACAGCCTGTTAATTCAAAAACGACTTTACCCTGACAGTACATTAAACTATCTCTTGTATTTGCATGCAGCTTCAAAAGTAATGCTGTCGGATAGTTTGCTGAATTCAAAAGGCACATTCGAATTATTTCTGGCTAATGGGAATAATATCATTATTGAGGGAGCTGAATGTGAAAACGATCCTCTGGGATTTGGAGCTTCTATTGGATTCACGGCCACTACAACTGAAGAAAAAATAAAGCCAATTTTAAATAACCCTATTCAAAAAATAACGGTATTCGGTATTCTGGAGACAGAATTTTCTCCAAAGCAACAAAAAGAGCAACATCAAATACTGAATATTCTTATTGATGAATAGAACAAATGAGAAACATTGGTATAACCAGCCAATCAAGCCGACCGCTTCGCTCGATTTGGCGTTGGTATAATTTTAAGGTTACGTTGTACGTTTAGTATTTTTGTTAAAGTTAGTGCATTAAATTAAAATTAGTCGCCGTGCTTTCTGAACAAATTTAAGCACGGCTTAAAATAACAAACATTGCTTTGTTAATAAGTCATTGCTGTTTTGGGCGGACGGCATATCGGCAATGTCGTTACGTGCTTTCCGTATTTTTTCAATTTCTGTATGCTTATGGATATGTGGATCACCGCGAGGGGTGAGTATCATATTCATAAACCTGTTTCAAGATGAGCATTTGAATGTGTAAGTACTTTTTTTCTCTTTTTATAACAAATGAGTGAGTTTTGAATCGGTGTGTAGTATTCGCGATTGAGAACATCGTTTTGTGAAAAGATTGCATAATCATATAAAACGAGTACATTGGACTTTTGAAAATACTTCGATATAATCACAAAAGTAAATTTTTGTAAAAAAGAAGGAAACTATATGAATAAATTAAAATTTGGAGTCATTGGTACTTCAAGAAAAGAGGATGAGCGACGTATTCCAATCCATCCGGAACATCTGATACGCCTTCCCGAACAAATTCGTCGTCAGCTGATATTTGAGGAGGGCTATGGAACACCTTTTGGTATTACCGATTCAGAAATGTCTGATCAGTCAGGTGGCGTTGCCACACGCCACGAACTACTGGCCAATATTGGGAATGTCATCCTTGCCAAACCAGTGTTAGCGGATTTTGAAGAACTACGTGAGGGTGGAATCCTTTGGGGCTATCCGCATTGTGTACAGCAAAGGTCGCACACTCAGGCTGCGATCGATCGCAAGCAGACACTTATCGCCTTTGAGGATATGTTTGTTTGGGGACCTAACGGACAGATTGGCCGCCACACTTTTTATAAAAACAACGAAATGGCGGGCTACTGCGCGGTATTACATGCCCTGCAACTGAAAGGAATCGACGGGCACTACGGTAACCAGCGCAAAGTGATCATTTTTAGTTTTGGTGCGGTCAGCCGTGGCGCAATATACGCCCTAAAAGCACGTGGTTTTAGAGATATCACAATTTGCATTCAACGTCCCGACCACGAGGTACGTGAGGAAGTACTTGATTGTCACTATGTCCGTATTCGGGAAGGCAATGAAGGTGAAGCGCGCATGTTGGTGGTAGAGCACGATGGAACTGAACAACCATTGATTGATCTGATCAACCAATCAGAAATCATCGTGAACGGAACCCTACAAGAACCAGATCATCCCATCCTTTTCGTGACAGAAGATGAAATATCTTGTCTCAAGCCAGGCTGCCTGATTATTGACGTCAGTTGCGACGAGGGTATGGGATTCTTTTTTGCCAAACCAACCACATTTAAAAATCCTATGTTTAAAATTGGAAAGGTAGATTACTACGCCGTGGATCATACACCAAGCTATCTATGGGAAAGTGCCTCGCGGTCTATCTCTGCTGCTCTCATTGTCCATTTGCCGACCGTGTTAGCGGGGTATGAGAGCTGGCAACAAAATGAGACCATTCGACAAGCTGTGAATATTGATGCCGGCGTTATTCAAAAACCAGATATTATTTCATTTCAGAATCGTGAAGCGTTCTATCCCCATGCCCCCATTAATATGGGGAGAAACTAACATTTCGAGGAATATTGGATGAAGTAGCACATAACAAGCGCATGTAACCGACTCCAAACGCGTGCCGTGTCTGTGGTCGGGATTCTTGTTTTAGGACTTAATTGGGCATCACATTGTTCAAGGCTGGTTTGGTGCGGCTAACACGCGAACCGTTATGTAACCCATCATTTCCTCTCAGGCAATTTAAGTATCTCTTTCGCTCTTGGTTTATACAAAGTGTGATACATTAAATCGAGGTAGGTAGTTCATTTCTGTCATTTCAAGATTAGAGGTGTATTTCCAGAAGCCGTAAATCTTTGCAAGCGAAAGAAGATTTTTTGCGTAAAGTTCCCAGTTAAAAGTTGTATCAACTCTTTTAATTCCTGCTTTGGAAATTTTATCCCAGTAGTTTTTATCGCTCTTACAACGCTTAAAGAAATCAACTAACTTTTTTGTTACACTTTCTCCATCAACAGGGTCAATATGGAAACCGGATTTTTCATCCTCAATTATTTCAAGCGGTCCACCGTACTGTGTTGCAAAAGTTGGCAAACCGGAACGCATTGCTTCAATAACAGTTAAACCAAATCCCTCAAAAGATGGCAGGTTGTACAAAAACACCTTTACTGTATCTGCAATCACCCTGTAGATTTCAGGGACTCTTTTCCTGTCCGCATCACCCGGCAGCCACCTGCAGCTATCGTGAAGATTATATTTTTCAAAATGGCTGTGCATTAATTCTATCTGTTCCTTTTCTTCGTTATCAGTGGAATCCTCAACATTAAGTTTACCCGCAACTATTAAAAGGTTTGCCATCTTTCTCAGCTCTTCGTTTTCGCCATACCATTTGACAAGCGAAGTTATGTTTTTAATCTTATCTAACCTTGCCATTGAAAAAATTATGGGAAGGTCCTTGTTTTTCAGCTTACCCATTCCGGCCACAGAACTATTCCCATTGAATATACGAGCGTTGATATCTTTAGTTACTTCTTTATCTCTTCTGTCTTTTTCGGTATAAGGAAAAAATATTTCCGTGTTAACTCCGGGCGGAAGAATATTGAACTTGGGATGAAAAATATTTATTCCGCCTGCAACACGGTAAAG
Source organism: uncultured Ignavibacteriaceae bacterium (assembly GCA_963768365.1). Taxonomy (GTDB): domain Bacteria; phylum Bacteroidota; class Ignavibacteria; order Ignavibacteriales; family Ignavibacteriaceae; genus IGN2. The sequence goes on from CAVYHS010000006.1 coordinate 219,440, forward strand.
TCCCGGCATAGTAAAGTTCACATAAGATTCATACTGACCGATGCTGTCTTCTCTTCCTGCAATTTCCTGGTAAGTTGAAGTGATGATAAAATCAGCGGCGTTCATTGCTAACAGATCAGCTGTAAACTGAGTTGAAAAGTGATACGGATCTTCCATTTCAGCCCAATATAATGCGCTGTAGAGATATTTACTTTTTTCCAGTGCGTGTGCAACATTGCATTGAGTTACACCAAACTTTCTTAGCGAGAATTGTTGCAACAAGATTTCCATCGGAATAATTACCAATCACTAAATCCGGTCTTGTCCCAAATTCTTTCATCAGTTCTTTGTAAGAATCTTCTGCGAACTGCTCGAGATACGGCCAGACTTCAAATCTTGATATCCAGTTATCAGTGTTTTCTTTATTGAAGACTTCTGAAGGGAACTCTGAGTATCCATACATTTTTAGTGTCGTTAACTTTTTCAAGCCGCTCGTTGCATTTAGTATCTTCTGCATTTGGAATGAGTCTCGTAAGAATTATAATCTTTGGTTTTGCATTTATGACCTGCATTGTTTCAGAGACAGCATCATCTCCCGCTCAAGAGCCTTGACCTGATCAAGAATATAAACAACCTGTCCTCCTGTATCAGGTTTACCTAGAACACCTTCCTGTCCGAAGTACCCGTGTGGTGAAAGTATCAGAATATTAAAAATCATCGGTATTTTTGAGAGAAATTCTTTTAGAGCAATATGATCGGGATTTGTCAATAACGAATCGAGCTGATGCAGGCTGTTAAGTATTTCACCAGCCGTATTTCCCAAGTCCGTTTCAAATCCGAGTTTCTGCAAGTTCATGTTTTATTTCTTTGTATGATACGTCTTCCTCTTTCTTTTTAAGGAATGCAATTGCCTTGTCTATTGCAGCACTTAGCTTTTCTGGACTATCAATTTTCTCATTTACGATCAGCTGATGCGAGTTGTGCTTGTGAACGAATAAAAAATCAAACAGTGCCTGACTAAGCTTTTGCGGCTGAGTGAACATCTTACTGGAGAGATACCTGTTAAGATATTCAACACCCTTCCCGATACTTTTTGATTCTCTTACACTTGGAAATTTATCGTAAAATGTTCTGAAGTTAAGAGTAAGTAAGTCGTTCTCAAGAAGTGGATACCTGTGACGTTCTTTTGCTTTAAGATAGTCAACGACAGTTATTTTTTTACCTGATAATTCCCTGGTATCAAACATATAATATTCACTCTTACCTATTGTTCCTCTGGTTTCAACGTAATACACAACAATCAACACAGACTGATTCAGTAAATTTGTTTACAACTTGTTCAATGATTTCTAAGTTGGAATTATTGCCGTTCTTTTCTCTAGGTCTGTTCAAATATTTCCAGCAACTCTCCTTTAACAAGCAAGTTTTTTTTCATTAGAACAAATCTTTTTCAAATATCTGAAGAAATGTTTTTTATATTCCATAAAAGTATCTCTTCCAGCTTTTTACCCAACTGATTTCTCCTTTTTCACTTTCAGAAAATGATAATGCTCTAATTCCGTCTACAATTCCTCCTGCATATTTTCTTTTTGCAAAATAAATTCTGTTTTGTCCCTTTAATGATTCAAGTTCGCTACTGTAGTTAGCAACAACCACGCCAAGCAGATCACCTTTCAGCATTTCCTGATCATTGCCGGAATCACCGGCTACAAGAATATTTTCGTATGGTATGTTCCATCGGTAGGCAAGATATCTTATTGCTTTCCCTTTTGATGCACGATAGGGAAGAATATCAAGATACTGCCCGTGACTGAAGATTACGTTCGCTTTGATTTTATTCTTAATTAATGTTGATTTTACCTTTTCGAGATTTTTCGGAACATCCGATGTGTAATAGCTGATTTTAAATTTTCGTTGTGCATTTTCTTCCTGATACTGAAGAAATTTAAACTTCTCGAGAAGTTTTTTAATTTTTTCCCTGTTCCACTGATGCTTTATATGTGCTTCCCAGCCTGTCGAATAGATTAATCTTTCCCTGATAATTATAATAAATCTCAGCCCCAACAGATGATATTATAATATCCGGATATGGTACATTGTTTTCTTTTAATACATCAAATGCAGAGTCAACTGTTCTTCCTGTAGCAACAGCAAAACCAACTTTGGATTCGGTATTCTCCAGATGTTGAATAAATTCTTTTAGTGCATTGTCATCACCAAGAAGTGTGTGATCAATATCCGACACGATTAACTTTTCAACATCCAAAAGTTTTCTTCCAACCTGAGCAAATACTTTTTCTTCATCTTTTCGTCCTTCCGGCAATTTTTTCAATTTCACTTATATAACTTTGCAGACGTGTGCTTTCCACGTATAATGTTTTTTCACATTCTTCATCCCGTTTTCAGAAAGCTGTTTCCATAATTTTTTATCATCAAGAATTTTATTAATAGCTTTAGAAATATTTTTTGTGTCGATGACATCAACCAGTATTCCGTTCTTACAATTTTTAATTATATCTCGTGGACCACCATCATCAGTTGCAACAACAGGAACGCCACACGATGCGGCTTCAATTAAGGTTAATCCGAATGGTTCTGTAAGTGCTGCATTAATAAAAACACCGCCGGTATCGGCAGCAATTCTGTAAAGTTCCGGCACTTCGTTTTGTGTGTCGTGTCGTTTTGGAATTGCCATTTTTCCGTAAAGATTATATTTATCCATAAGCAAAAAATATCGGTCAACACTTCTCTTTCATTATCGGGCATAGCTTGAATGTCTGTTCTAATTCCTGCAAAGATTGCAAGGTTTGCTTTTTCCTGAAGTTTTTTATCTTCACCATAAGCAGTGATCAAGTCCGGAAATATTTTTTCTTTTGTCAGGACGACACACTGTAAATATCAGGGGCTTATCTATCCGAACAAAAAAGTTCAGCAGCTTGTCGCTTATAAGTCTTTATTAGTTCGGCGGTTTCTTCTTCGAGCGGAATTCTTGCATTGTATGCGTAGAATCTTTCAATATCAACTACCCGGTGGAATAACTCTGAATTTTTCGGGTGAAGTGTTTTCATAATCACCATACTGATTTTTTATTTCCTGGTAAGTGCTGGTGACAATCAGGTTTGCAAGATGAATTATATTCTTCTTCAACTTCAATCCTGTGAGAGAGTTTATATCTTTTTTCAATGTCTTCTTTAGTCATCCCATCGCTTAAAAGTTTTCTCAGCTTATCTCTGCCGAGAGAATGTCCTGTGTGAACAAAAGGAATTCCAAAAAACTGAGTCAGCTCTTTACAAACGTAACCTGCATCTGCATAGTGGCTGTGAATAATATCTGGTAGTCTGCCGACTGATTTAATATACTTTATACTTTTATCAACAAACTCTTCGAGATGATTCCAGAGTAGTTCTTTCCTGATATACTTTCCGCCCCCGCACCTTATCCTGATTATGCTGAACTTATCATTTACTTTTTCTTCCGGAACAGAATAATCTGCTGAAACTGTTTTGTCTTTTATTTGCTCTTGTTACAAGTTCAACACGTTCAACTCGGCTGTCTTCGCTTAAAGTTTTTGCAAGCTCGAGCACGTATTTTGTTTGTCCGCCCGTGTCGGCATCACGTCCAAGTTCAAGATTTTGCCCTCTTATCAATCCGTGAATGCTGTAAAGTTGAATGTAAAGTCCGTCTTTAAGATTTTTTGTGTTGCTCAATTCTTTAGTTCCTGTCTGAAACGACTATAAATTATATCTTCTTTAGGTAACGCTCCCTTTATTAAACAGATCTGACCAGCAAATTCATTGGCGAGTTTATTAATTTTATTTAGTTCCCAATCATTCAGATAACCAAGACACAAAATTGAGGCGAAGGCATCTCCCGCACCAACGGTATCAATCACACTACTTTGTTCAGGATTGTTATTATCTGTTTCATCCCCTCTGAATAGAGAAGAACCATCCGTGCCTTTTGTAACGGCAAGCATTTCAATTCTGAATTTTTCCATTAGTTTTTTTGAACCGGAATAAACATCAAACTGTCCCCCGAGAAAAAGTTCATCCATCAGTCTCAGCTCATCCAGATTTAGTTTAACAACATCTGCTGCGGTTAAAGAACTTGAGAGAATTTCTTTTGTATAAAATTTTTGCCTGATATTAATATCACAAAAATATTTTATTGGTTTATTAAAAAGAATCTGTAAGGAATTCCGACTTACATCGTTCCTCTGTGCAAGCGTGCCGAAGTAAAGACACTCCGTGTTCCTTTAGAATCTGAATTCCTCTTTCTTCATTAATATTAATAAAATCGTATGCACGGTTTTCCTCTATTTTAAAAGTCGGTTCACCTTTTTGATTTAAAGAAATAATTGCTTTGCCGGTTTCGTGTTTGCTATCCGTTTGAATCGCATCAGTAAGCAGTCCTTTTGATGATAGAAAACTTACAGCCTCATTTCCCAGTTCATCATCCCCAACACGACTTATGATCTTGCCGTTTCCGGTAAGCTTATTAATATGGTATATGAAATTAAGCGGTGCACCCCCCAGATTCTTCGCATTTGCATATATATCAAACAGTATTTCACCAAAAGCTGCGATTTTGCGCATTGTTCTGTCTTTCCGTATTATAAGGAATCATTATGTGTTCAATTTGTTTTTATAGATAACGAAATTTATTAAAAAATGAAAATATATACATTAAAAACCCTCCAAAGTTTACCCATCGGGATTGATGAGGCTTGGGAGTTTTTTTCAAATCCGAATAATCTTGCTGCAATTACTCCGGAGTGGTTGAACTTTAAAGTGACCAGTGAACTGCCGGATAAAATGTATCCCGGGATGATAATTACTTACAAAGTCCACCCGGTTTTGGGAATTCCAAACACGTGGGTAACTGAAATTACCCATGTTAAAGAGCCGTTTTATTTTGTCGATGAGCAGAGGTTTGGTCCTTATAAGTTATGGCATCATCAGCATCACTTTAAAGAAGTAGATCAGGGAGTGGAGATGATAGATATTGTTACTTACGCTCTTCCATTCGACCCGATAAGCAGACCATTAAATTCACTGCTTGTTGAAAAGAAAATAAAGGAGATTTTTAAATACAGAAATAAAGTTCTGACAGATATGTTTTGAGGTTTTTAAGAGAGATAATAAAATAAAAAAGCGAACCATTGTGGTTCGCCTTTACTACTTAATTCAAATTTTTACTTAACATCCTTATTTGGTTTCTCCTCCATATTCCCTTCGTGAGCCTCTTTACCTTCCATTTGTTGCATCTCCATCCAGGGATTTTTATCCGTGTTCCAGGTTTCAGCAACCACTAGCATTGAGCCCTCATCCTGCATTTCCCAAACAGTCATATATTTTCCATTATCTGTATAAGGCATATCGCCCATCTCTGGGACTGTCATTGTAATTTCATACGTTCCGATATCAATTACAAAATCACCGGACACCATCAGTTCCTGATTTGTTGATTTGAAGGCAGTAATTTTCATCCCGGATTCCATCATTTGATCAGATGATTCTTTGCAGGCATCAATACCTTTCATCATAGGTTGATAGCTAGGCATCGAAATTATGTCATCAGAATAATAAGCCCACATTGATTCATCATCCCCGGATAGCATTAGTGCAGACATTTCATCATTCATCATTTGAACTTTTTTCTTCATATCTGCTTCGTCCTGCGCATTAAGAAGCGATGCTGTGAACAGAAGTGCAAAAAGAATTGCTAAAAGTTTTTTCATTAGAGCCTCCATATATTGATTGAAAGAAATAGTTTATAAGTATTCAACTAAAAAATTATGATTTCAAAGATGGAAGTCAAGCCCCTGATTTGAAATTATTTAAATATTCTTGTTTAATTTCGGCAGTAATTTTATCTTTTCGATAAATAAGAAAGGAAAATGATGAGTAACAAAGAAAAATCGGAAGTTGGTTCTATCACCTGGTTTGATTTAACTGTGCCGGATGCTGAAAAAGTAAAAGACTTTTACAGCAAAGTTGTTGGGTGGAAAGCTGCACCGGTATCGATGGGTGATTACAATGATTTCAATATGAACTCTCCCGAAAGCGGAAAAACAAATGCTGGTATATGTCACAAACGCGGTGGAAATGCTCAACTTCCATCTCAATGGCTGATTTACATTACAGTAAAAAGTGCGGAAGAAAGTGCAAAGATGTGCAAAGAAAACGGTGGTAAAGTTTTATCCGGGCCAAAAGAAATGAGTGGTTACGGAAAATTCTGTGTAATTGAAGATCCTGCTGGTGCGGTGTGTACTTTGTTTGAACCAGTATAAATTTTTCCCCTCCTCTTATGAAGAGGAGGGGTGTCACAAAATGATGGGGTGGTGTTATCCCAAATTAATTAATGCTGATGCCCTCCTGGACCATGAATGTGTCCGTGCTGCTTCTCTTCGGATGTAGCATCTCTCACATCCAATAATTCAACATCAAACTCTAAATTTTTTCCTGCAAGCGGATGATTAAAATCTACTGTAATCTCCTGATCATTTATATCACTAACAAGAAAAGGCATTTGTTTCCCATCCGGTGAGTTGGCCAGATACGTCATCCCAACTTCGATCTTTGCTTCTTCTGGGAATTGATCTTTCTTAACCTTTTGAATAGCTTCTTCACTGTATTCTCCGTATGCATCAGCAGCGACTATTTTAACATTTTTTTTACTTCCGATTATCATTCCATTCAGTGCTTCCTCAAGCTTAGGTAATATGTGACTTTTACCGCTTAAAAAAGAAAGCGGTTCTTTATTTGCCGATGAGTCAAGAACTGTTCCTTCTTCATCTTTTAAAGTGTAATTGAAAGTAATTACCTTGTTCAAACCAACAGACATTATAACTCCTTCTTAATAAATTTATATTGTGTTTGCATAATACAACAACAATTAAAAAATATCAATTAATTCAAAAAATCAAACTTAATATTGCTTATTAATATTAATACAAATACGTTTAGAAAGTTTTATTTAGATCATTATTATAATATGTTACCAAAAGCTGTTATGGCTCCTCTAATTTTGTTACTAATCTCACTTCAGCTTTTTGCACAATTGGGCTCGCAGGATTCGGGCGGACCGCTAACACCGGAATGGGCTGCATACGATGTTAAGTTTTACAACATCAATCTTAACATATCAATCCTGATAAGCAAACAATAAACGGGTGGGTTGGTGTAACTGTAGAAGCTGTCAACAATATGAAAGAGTTTGTTCTTGATCTGAATGACCGTTACAGAATTACAAAAATTGTTTGGGATGCACCGACTGAATACAAAGAACTTTCGTTCAAGCACGAAAATGGAAAAATAAAAATTAGCCTGTCGGAAGAAGTAATAAAAGGAAATTCTTTTACAGTTAAAATTTATTACGGCGGAAAACCAAGAGTTGCAGAAAAGCCACCGTGGGATGATGGATTCACGTGGTCAAAGACAAAAGATGGTGAACCGTGGATTGGCGTAACCTGCCAGGGTGGTGGGGCTGATACGTGGTGGCCGTGCAAAGATCACCCTTCTGATGAACCTGATTCTGTTCTACTAAACTGGACAGTCCCAAAAAACTTAATTTGTGCATCTAACGGAAAACTGAGATACGTTCTTGCAAACAAAGAAGGCACACAAACTTTTAGCTGGTTTGTTTCTACTCCTATTAATAATTACGGAATTTCTATTCACGTCGCACCATACGATACAATTCAATATAAATATACAAGTGTAACAGGAGAAGAAATTCCTGTAACAATATGGGTTCTGCCCGAGAGCATGGAAAAAGCAAGAGAACATTGTCCTGAATTTTTAGATCATTTAAGATTTTATGAAGAGCTTCTCGGTCCTTATCCTTTCCGTGCAGATAAATATGGTGTTGCTGAAACTCCTTACCTTGGAATGGAACATCAAACAATAATTGCAAACGGTTACGGTTATAAAAAAGATCAGTTTGGATTTGACTGGCTGCATCATCACGAGCTTGGGCACGAGTGGTGGGGAAATATGGTTACCGCAAAAGATTGGAGTGATTTCTGGATTCACGAAGCGGTGTGCGCTTATATGCAAACACTTTACATTGAAGATAAATTGGAAAGCGGAAATACAACTGCATTTATGATGAACTGGAAACTCTGGAAAAACGAGCAGCCAATTGCTCCGCGAAAAGAAATGACAGAGAATGAAGCTTATACAAATGATATGTACTCAAAGGGAGCTTACGTTCTGCACACATTACGTTACTATTTAGGCGATGAAGTTTTCAGAAAAGTTTTAAGAAGATGGGCTTATCCTGATCCTAAAATGGAAAAAATAACAGATGGCAGACAATGCAGGTTTGCAACCACAGATGAGTTCCTTGAAATTGCAGAGAAAGTATCTGGCCGAGAACTAGATTGGTTCTGGGTGGTTTATTTCAGGCAGGCATCACTTCCGGTTCTTAAAGCAGAAATAAAAAACGAGATTCTTTATCTCGAATGGGAAATTGAAAATGATCTTCCGTTCTCAGTTCCAGTTGAAGTAAAGCTAGGTGATGAAATAGTTAAAGTAGAAATGTGTGAAGGTGCTGGCTCAGTAAAAATCCCGGAAGGAGTTAAACCAGTTATCGATCCGGATAAGTGGATTACGATGGGAGATGTTGAGATTAAAAAATAATTAGTGACTCTGTGATTAAAGTTGTTAAGTGTGTCAATTAAATTATTCCTAAGCAAAATAGTCATTTAAAGGTTGAAAATAAAAACCCCCGAGGGCTCGGGGGTTTTTTAAGTTAATTGGTGTTCTTGTGCTACTTCAACAGTAACATCTTCTTAACTGATACAAATTTATCAGTTCTTAATTCATAGATATACATTCCTGTTGCTACGTTCTTTGCATTCCATTGATACTGGTATTTTCCTGCTACCAATGATGTGTTAACCAGTTCTGCTACCCTTTCACCCAATGCATTGTATATCGACAGCTTCACATTGCTTACATCTTCTGGCAATGAGAACTCGATTGTTGTGCTCGGGTTAAATGGATTCGGATAGTTCTGTTCCAATGCATATACTGTTGGTATTAACTCTCCTGTTACCATCAGCTTCTGTATTGTTGCATCACTGATCACTACATCTTCGCCTGACTTCAGATTAACGTTTATCAGTCTTGCCTGTCTCATCCATCAATCTCATATCCATTCCATCTACTCTTACTGTTAATGGATATGTTACTCCGCTCATATCTATCGTCTGCATTGAACTGTTTATATCTTCTGCTATTCTTCCACTTCCGAACCTGATGTCAAACATTCCTGCTGGTGGCACTGGTGGTAGTTCGTACTTGTTAAGATCTACTTCACCTTTTACTGCATACAGTGTATAATTTATTCCTGCTGCATCTGTAAGTATTATCTTACCCCAATCTTCCTTGAAGAATTCTACTACTTCTCCACTACCTTTACCCAATGGAGGTGCAGTTAAGTCTGATTATCGATCCAGCTCCCGTACTTTTTACCCAGTATCCATATCCAGGTACTATATCAGTTGCTGGGTTATATCCACCTGAGTATTCAAATATTGACCCGGTTATAATTCCCGGTGGAGATGTTTGTAATGTGGCTGTTGGTTCTGTAACCTCATAGAGCCCGATAAGGTTCCATCCGGTAGCTAATGGTACATCAGTGTGAGGTACTATCTGTATATGCAGTATAGTTGTATACCTGAGCACCAGCATTCTTCATCCAGTAGCCTTCTGTATGGTGTTGTAGTAGTTACTGCTACATAACCACCAGCTGTATTTGAATACATCGGCTGCCGGGTCTTTTCCTGACCACCAGGTAGTTACTCCCATTCCAGCAGGATTTATTCCTGGTACTGATACCATATTCCAGCCGTTGGTTACTTTTACTGTAAATGCGAAGGCTGCAGCTCCTCCAACTGCAATTCCAGTTGGATAGTTACCGGCAGCAAGGCTTGTAGAAAGTGTATAGCTATTTAAATCAACTACTGCAACGTCATTATTAATTAAGCCCGTGGATGGGTTACCAACATAAGCCCAAATACCATCAGCAGAAACATCAATCACATCGACACCGAACAAACCACCACCTGCTGATGCATCAGAGATGAGACTAACACGAACACCCGTATCAATAACATTTCCCGGTGAAGTGACTGATAGTACTGCTAACTCATCAGGAGTGGGTCCTGTTTGTAGCGCAAAGGCTCGGGTGCCATTGGTTTCGAAAGCTATTGACTGAACATTCAGAATATTGGGCACTGATCCAGTCAAGGTAACTGATCCCGGTGCTATAATTTGAAGAACGTCAACTGAAGTTGAATTGATGTTTGCTACAAGTGCCGTTTGTCCATCCGGACTTATGGCAACATTTGCTGGACCTAAACCTACCGCTATTGCTGTTGCCAAGTCAGTCAATAAACCTGTTGATAGATTCAATAAAAGAACGTGGATTTGGCTATTAGCATAATCAGCCACTAAAACGGTTCCATCTGGTCCTATAGCCACAGCCTGAGCTTCACGAGTTGTAATATCCAGAGTTTGAATCAGGGACATAGCTGAAACATCTATTACGGCAATCAGAGTAGTGGCGTTCCCGTCTGTAACAAGCGCAAATGCGCCATCAGGTGTTAAATCAATATCTTCTGCGAAAAATCCTACATTTACCGATCCTGAAATGCTTGGGCTATATGGATTCGAAACATCAACAAAGAAAACAGTCTGATCAATAAAACTTGTAATCAATGCTGTCTGTCCATCAGGAGTGATCACCGGATCTAGCAAAATACCACCTCCTAAACTACCTGATAGAAATGGTCCTACGATCGTGTTAGTAGCAACATCAATTATGTGAAAGTTATTATCATCGGTATTTGTAACAAGTGCAAAATTTTCTGGTGGTGGACCACTCGTTACAATTAGTGTAACAGGCACAACTACGGGATTTTCATCAGGATCATTACTAGTAATAACCAAATTACAATTGTAAGTGCCGCCAGTTAAGCCCGTAGCATCTACAGTTACATCTACATTTTGGCTGCTTCCTGCTGGTATGGTTCCATTTAATGGATTTTCGGTTATCCATGGAACATCTGCTGTTGTTCCCCCCACAAAATTAGCGGCATTTGCAAGTAGCAAAGGAACATCACCAGTCCAAAAACCAGGAGTTACAACAAAAATATTTAATGCTGCAACTCTTCCTTTTGTTGCTACACATTCAAACCCATTATCATAAGAGGCAATTAGATTGGCACCGCTTTCCAGCGAAGGATCTACTAAAAGATCCCCAAAAAATGTTGTAATACCACCCATAATTGGATGAGTCGGATCATAGGTACCAAGGTTTGTTCCTGGTAAAGGTCCCGGACCTGAAATAAATGGTGAGTAACCATCAGTAATGAATCGTCCCTGCAGATCAAATCCAGTAGCGAAGGACGCAGTCGTAGTTACTACCCCTCCTCCCACATCTATGTAATCTGCCAATACATTACCTAAAGCTATCGGATCAAAAAACGCATTATCATTCATTACAATTACAGCTTCATAAGCGCTTAACTGACCTAAAGTAGGTGTTCCTATCAATGCATCAAAGATATCGACTATTGGTATATATGATATTAAATAACTTTGTATATCTGATGGACTACCACCACTTGAGATTAGTAAGACGCTATTTACAGTAAGGGTAGCTTGCTCTCTTTCAATTAAGAAATTTTGGTTGTTTTTATTACCAATTATTCTGGGTTCATGACCCGCTGAATATTTCTCATCAGATGAAATACTAGATGCCTGCTGATTTATTATATTTTGATTTTTTCCAATCGGATGGCTTTGAATATAGTTAGTGCCCATATTTATGCTGATTGGTATTTCAATTCCTTCCAGAGAAAATAGAATGACTTCTTGCTCACTAATATTCCATATTAAATCCTGACTACCTGCAAGTGCAGTATTTTCTATTGTTAGTATATCGGTTTCGTTTCCACCTACGGGTACGACAAATGTTAATGCTGTTGGTGTTGCATTTATATCAGGCGGTGGTGCTGTTACGTTTAGGGTAACAGGTACTGTAACTTGCGGAGTAGTTGGATCATTACTGGTAATAATCAAGTTGCAGTTATATGTGCCAGCAGTTAACCCCGTTGCATCAACAAATATATCAACATTTTGGCTACCTCCACCTGGCACCGAGCCTGATACTGGACTTTCAGCAAGCCAAGTACAGTCAAAAAATTCGCCTGGTAATCCAATCCATGTAACATCAACTAGTGAGCCAGGGGTTGTACTTCCTAATACGCCAACCAGAGTTGTGGCCCCGGTGGTTGTATTGCCAGTTCTTAGCTCAGCCTGGAATGTTGAATTATTAAATGCAGATAAATAAAGTGTTCCAGTTATTGGATCGAAGTCCAAACCTTGTGCAAAATTTGCATCAAAACCAATTGGTCCTAGAACAGTTCCTACACCATTGCTTTTGTCCACAATTAACATAACATCGCCAATAATTTCATATCCATACATCTGGCCACTATTGTTAATTGCGATTGCAATCATAGCTGGTGCGTTTGTTAATATGCCCACCAAAGTGGGTGCACCTGTTGTCGTATTCACGGTATATAACCAGGAGGTTGTAATATCCGTACTAGACAGATAAACAATCCCGCTATTAGGATCGATTGCCATTCCTGAAAATACTTCAGACGGTGGATTTTGAGTTGGGACACAGGGTCCAACTACAGTTATAGCACCAGTTGTTTTGTTTATTCTTATAAATTCGTTTGTTGTTGTATTTACGGCATAAGCAAATGTTAAATCTACTCCGAAATCACCTGCAGGTATAAAATCAGTAAAAGAAGAAATCGCATTCAGTACTTCCGGTACACCCAAATCAAATTGAGTATAATTTCCTATCACCCCTTCCGTGCCATAAGCATCTGTCCCAAAAAGCAAGGAATTTCTAATTTCCGGATTTTTATATAACGTTTTAATAAATACGTCAGTTGGTGGTTTACCAGTAGAGGGTGTAAGCGGAGTATAATCCTCTCCTTTTACAGGTTGGTTCCAGTCAAATTTAGGTTGAATTGTTACTGGTAGTTCTCTTCCGTCATCGAGTTTTAATTTTATCCCAGCTAAAGGAGGGACTTCCTCTTCAAAAACATTCCATACCAGATTTTGTTGACCAAGGTTATTTATTGTTAATACATCTGAATCGCTACCACCTTCTGGAACATCAAACGTAAATGAAGATGGATTAATACTTATATCAGGTGGTAAGGCTGTTGGTCCAACTAAGAAATTCAATATTCTTGTCATTAATTCGTTCTTTGTGCTTGGGAAGGAAGCATCCGTAAGATCTGCCAGGGCATAAGAAAAACAGAATGTTCTTTGACTAAAACTACCTGAATACTGGACGCCTACATTTCCATAGCTAGATTCATCGAACGCAAGGGTTCCTGTAGTAGGCACATAAATGTCTATCCAATTATTACCAACCTGCGAGGAAGATGTAAACAACATACCCTCTGTTAATGAACCCACCTGTCCTTGAAGCCCGTCAATTATGTTTGTTCCGCCATCAGAACCATCACCAAGTCCGAATAAATCATGTAGAGGCACATTCACAGATTGGTTAAATTCTAAAGCATCGCCACCCTCAAGGTAAACTCTGCCTCCAGCTACTAAATATGTCTGAACAATTGATGCCATGGTCGCATCAAAAGCAACATTATTCGGGAAATTGCCAAAAGATAAGAATACAGCATCATAACCTATTAGGCTTGAAGGAAATGTTGACGTATAGTCTACTGTATAGGCCAAACCTGAGAGGAAACTGTTTATATAAGCACCACTATAATCCTGACCTCCCAGAACTCCCTCCCAAACAAGAAATTGGCTCTGAGCAATCGGAATATTTTCGTAGTAAACATTGGGATCTTTACGAGGTGCTCCGCCGGGAAGGTCATTACGGTTATCTGACCATACTACATGAAATGCTGTTGGTGATGCCGTAACTGATGCATGGTTATAATCTCCCATATAGACAGAGTTAACTACCGCATCACGACCAAATTCAGGCAAAGAACCAACATCACTTATTGCAAAACTTGGGCTAAAGGTAACGGTTGAACCAGATATAGTCCCCGTTCGACCATAGTACTTAAACAAATTATTACTGCCAGGATCTTCCTGACGACTGTAGTAGAAAATTCCAATATTGTTGCCGTTCGGAGTAACAGCTATGGTAGGTTGCCATTGGTCAGTAGTTGTTGCGTCATCATTCACACGTGTGCTTGCACTCCAGGTAGCTCCTCCATCGGTAGACATTGTCATAAATACATCAGCCTTATCGCCACCCGGCGCATCATTATCATAAGTAACATAAATGTGCCCACTGACCGGATTAACTGCTGCGTGCGGAAATTCATTACTACGGAAACCGGAGAAAGTTGCAGTTCCTTGTCTAAGACCAGTCAAACCAAGATCACCATTAATTCCTCCAACTAAGCCGCTGGCTACAGTTACTGTTGCGCCAAACGTAACTCCCTGGTCGATTGATTTGCGCATTTGTATAGTGGATGTGCCATCATAACGAAACGTATATACAGAGTGATCTGGACCAACTGCAACAAATGCACCCTGGCCGCCGGAAAATAAATTTACCCCTCCTGATGGGGTGAAAGTATTTCCGTTATCTATTGATCTAAAAAAGTAGATGCCCGGTGTTCCACCGAAGCGACGTGAAATCAGATAAACGTTCCCATTGCCTGGACCTGCAAAGTTGTCAACAGCAATCCACTGTTTATCTTCAGAAGATCCACCGGGTGTACCGTTGACTGGCGCCAAATAGGTAAGGCCGTTATTATCTGAACGGAATACCTGAATCGTACTTGCGCCGCTAAAACCGAGTGTAGAAAAATAAATTCTACCGGTAGTTTCATTACGTGCTATAACTGGATCACCAGCATCGCCGACAGCACTTGTTGGTAAAGTTCCGCCATCAATAAAGGTTGTTCCACCATCTGTTGAATACGAATAACCGGTGAATTTGTTTGCACCGCCTGTAAAAGAGCCTGAATCGTTAAATCCAATTAATACATTACTACCAAAAGCAATGATGGATGTTTCACTTTGAGTGAAATTTGATGTTCCGGTACTACCCGTATTGTTATTCACCAAAGCATCTGCAGCAGCCTGTTGATCTACAAGACCACCCTGAAAGGGAATTTCACCACGTTTTTCCCTTAGCAAAAAGTTTTTATAATCGCTTTGAGAATAATTTTCACGTATTCCTTCTTTGATAGCAGGAATCTGTTGTACGTTTTCAGTCTGTGCGAAAATTGTGCTAGTCAGGAACAATAAGAAAAATATAGAAATGCTTGAAACTATTTGTTTCATACTGCCTCCCAGTTAGATATGAATGAAAATGTGATGTACAATAATTAAATTGTTGGGATACCCGATTGATAATAGTTAATTATTTTTAATAGTGCAAATAATATGGTCAAAAAACCTGTTGCCGATTCTCAACATTGTCTATTGTTAATTATATACTCTCTTGATAAGTACTTATAAGCCCATTATTCAATTAGCTCTTGTAACTTAGTGTTATACTTTATTAATATCTTTCAAAAAATGGTGATAAAATGAAAAAACAGTTTCCACTTTTCATCTTGATAATTATCTTATCATTATTCATAACTGATCCTATTCAGCCGCAAACAGATACAATACTTATATCAAAAATTGATTCGCTTATAAACTACAACGAAAGCCTTGAACACAGACTTGATGAGCTTGAAAAAAACATCGATGATGTCTTGTGGTTTCAAAAGGTTGGCGACGTAGCATTTATTGATAAGGTGTTTATGACCGGTCCGCCAAAATGGAAAGAGCTCGACACGACAGATCCGAGTGCTGGCAATCCAGTTAAAATCTGGTCGTATGTTTTCATTCCAAAAAATATCGACTTCAACAAAAAATATCCTCTGATAGTTTTACCTCACGGAGGTGTACATTCAAACTTTTCAACTTACTACACACATATTATTAAAGAACTGCTTTATCAGGAATACATAGTGATTTCAGCAGAATACCGCGGTAGCACAGGTTATGGAAAATCGCATTATGAAAAAATAGATTACGGTGGTCGTGAAATTGAAGATGTTGACTCCAGCAGAAAATATATGCTGGATAATTATGATTTTGTTGATTCAGAAAGAGTTGGTATTGTTGGATGGAGCCATGGTGGCCTCATTAGTTTAATGAGTATTTTCAAATATCCTGAAAATTACAAGGTTGCATTCGCTGGTGTTCCTGTTAGCGATTTGATTTCACGATTGAATTATATGGATGAAGAATACCGTGCTCTTTACTATGCCGATTATCACATCGGGCAAACCGTTGATGAGAACCCTGAAGAATACAAAAAAAGATCCCCTGCCTGGAATGTGGATAAATTACAAACACCGCTGCTCATCCACACAAACACAAATGACGAAGACGTAAGATTTATTGAAGTAGAAATTTTGATAAATGCACTCCAAGCAGCAAACAAAGAATTTGAATATGAGGTATTTCAGGATTTACCGGGAGGTCATTCATTCGACAGGCAGGATACAAAACTTGCGCTGTCAATAAGACTGAAGATTTACAAATTCCTGACAAAATATTTAGCACCACCTAAACATTTCAGAAGCATTGAGGAGATACGAAAAGCGATTTATTATTAATTAAAAAAGAAAAACTTTCACATCGCTTTTGCTAATTAGGACCACATTTTGTGATTGTGTCATCAATTGACTTTAAGAAGAAATTAGCCTGACATTTTTGTCATATGCCGTCAATTAGGGTAAAAAATTACTAGCAACAGACTATCATTTTTACTCAATTATCTGAAGAAATTTTAAGAAAATAGCTCTTTTCTTTCGTTTTAGCCAAAAAATCATTTAAAACGAGGGAACAATATTTGCTCATTTCGCAGGTAATTAAAATCATTTAATTGGAAAAATTGATTAGATTCCTTTCAATATTATTTCTTTTAGCTGCTGTCGGTGGTGGGCTATATTTTCTTCTAACAATGGAAAAAGTTGAAGATATTAAGGTTACCGGCAAACTTCAGATATCAGAGCAAATTGGTAACTACGTCAAAGCCTCGCAAGTTGATGATGCGTCTTATTTTGCTGTAGTAGAGGGAAAAGTTAAAAATAACCTCGGGAAGCCGATTAAGAATGTATTCATAAAATATGAGATCGCGGGTCAGGAAACCAGCGCTACTGTTTTTGATATTGCACCAGGACAAGAAATACACTTCAACACAAGAGGTGTTAACACCAGTGCTTCCAATCCAGAATATACTTTCGTCGGTTTATATTACGACTGATACGAAATCTTCCTATTATTTTAACTAACATCAATCTTAATCCACAAATCATTTTTACTTGGAAAACTCGTAATCCAAAAACAAAGCTGTTAATAAAGAAATGTTTTTTGTGATAATATTATAGCTGAAAAGATGGGGAAAGTTTTAATTGTATTTGTTTTCCCGAATTGCTTCTAATTCTAATCTGAAATGTTTTGAATTCTTAACAACCAAAGCACCGATTTCATCAAGTACATCAAGATATCCATCGGCAGCTCTTCCACCGGCAATAATTGAAACTCCTCGAGGCAACGACTGTTTTACTTTCCTCAGTTCCCTTGGTAAACCAGGGTCATCATTGGGATAAACAATGCTAAGGGCTACCACTCTGGCGTTAAGGTGTGAAGCAACTGCACCAATTTCTTCTGCAGGTAAATTAGCCCCCAGATATACAACTCTCCATCCAGACGAAGCTGCAACAACTCCTGCAACTAATGCTCCAAGCTCATGTTCTTGTCCGCGAGGTGTTCCTGAAACCAAAACCGGTGCTGAATCATTTAGCGAATAAGATTCTAACAAATTATACAGAAAACCTCTAATAGCCGAGCTGGCAAGATGCTCGTTCGCAACCCTGATTTCTCCTGAGTGCCAAAGCTCACCGACTTTATAAACTAAGGGAATTATTGCATCCTCAATTAATATTGGCTGAGTAAGTTTTGTGGAAGCATTTAATAAAATTGTTTCAAGTTTTTTTGAATTATAATTTTTAATTGCCTCTATGCCATCGGACAACACATTTTCAATAACTTCTGCTGATGATACTGCGGATGTGCTTTCCTTAAAATCTTCCTGATTATTTTTATTTGAAGATAAAAGATTTTTCAATTCAATTGATGATAAGTTCGCTACTCCACCAATATTATGACCATTATGCACTGCATCATTTAGCAATTTAAGTTTTTCAATATCTTCTTCTGAGTATAACCGGCGATTTGTATCTGTTCTATCCGGATCAACAACATTGTATCTTTTCTCCCAAGCTCGGATAACATGAACGCTCAATCCTGTCATCTGGCTTGCCACTTTAATAGGGTACTTGTAATTAAAAGCCATATTCAAATTTAATAAATGTCTAGTATCTGTCAAAAAATACTAATTAAGTGTAAAAAAATAATTTTAAGTTAAAGTCACCCTTTTTAACGAATTTCCAACTAAAAGAGTTCCCCTTGAAAATATTTTTAAATTTGTATAAGAAAAAGCTTGACAAATGCTGGACAATGTATTATGTTTGTCTCAATCATTTAGACAAATTATAAACAAACATCGATAAGAGGCATAAAATGAACAGCACAAATAATAATGATGAAGGCATAATTGTAAACAACATCAAAGAGGATGTATTTACCAATGAGACACTTCCCCACAGGAATGCTCTTTACAATTATGCATTAAAAATTTCTGGTAACTCTGATGATGCTAAGGACCTTGTTCAGGAAACTTATTATAAAGCATTCAGACACTTCGATAAATTCCAAACAGGTACAAATAGTAAAGCATGGATGTTTATGATCTTAAAAAACTCATTTATTAATGATTACAGAAAATCTAAACGTGAACCTTATAAACTTGACTATGAACAGATACAGAACTTCTATGAGAACGTTAAATCAGACCGTGCTCAAACCAATAATCTTGACAAAGATTTTTATAATGATCTTTTAGATGATAATCTAACGGAAGCAATCGACAAGCTACCATCAAAAATGAGAGAAGTATTTCTTCTTTGCGATCTTGAGGGATACAGTTATGAAGAAACTGCAGATTTAGTTCAGTGCCCTATTGGTACCGTAAGATCGAGATTGCACAGGGCAAGGCATATGCTTCAGGAAACTCTTTTTGATTATGCTAAAGACAAAGGTTTTCTTAATTAATTTATTCACAAAACTTAACAGAGGAAAAAATGAAAAACCTAACTGTTATTTTAATAATCTCTTTAAATAAATAGAATGAGTAATAAGGACAACCACTTCTGTTATGAATTGTAATGATCAAATGTTAACCCTGACACGAATTTGAAGTGATGATATATTTGAATCAAGCAATACAAGTGGTCTCCTCATTTAATATAAATTTAACTGAATCTTATATTAGAAATCTTTATCTTATACATCACAGCTTGTCTTAAAAAAATAATAAATGAATAGAGCAATTATCATAGGTTCCGGATTAGGTGGTCTTTCAACCGCTTTAAGACTTTCCAAGAAAGGTTATGATGTAACTATCCTTGAGAAACATTCAACCCCCGGTGGAAGGCTGAATATTGTTGAGCAGGATGGTTTCCGATTTGATATGGGTCCGTCTTTCATGAGTATGACATATGAGCTTGAAGAACTTTTTAATAGTATAGGAATAAAAAATCCTGTTGAGCTGGAAGAGCTTGATCCGATTTATCAAGTATTTTTTGAGGGTCAAGAAAAATCAAGACTTATTTATAAAAATCTTGCGAAGCTCGCTGAAGAGTTTAAAGATATCGAACCGAATTTAGAAGCTAACGCTAAAAAATACCTGGATAGGGCTGGTCAGTTTTTTCACGATACAGTCGATAAAGTTGTCAAAACAAATTTTAACAATAAGCTTGACTACATATTAAAGTTGAGCAGGGTTCCACTAAAACATCTTCCTTATTTGCAGAGATCTATGTGGGGCGAAGTAGAAAAACATTTTGAATCTGAAGAAGTGAGGGTGATCTTTTCACTTGTTGCATTTTTTCTTGGATCAACGCCTTTTCAAACTCCGGCTATTTATTCATTGCTAAATTATACTGAGATGAAGCACAATGGATACTGGAAGGTTAGGGGGGGAATGTACAAAATGGTTGAGGAGATTGTAAAGATTTTAAATGAAAACGAAGTTAAAATTATATACAACACTGAAGTCGTGAGGGTTGGTAACAATAACGGAAAGCTGTACGAAGTAATTGATCAGAATGGAAAGAATTGGACTGCTGATATTTTTATTTCTAATTCAGATGCGGCTTCATTCAGAGGAAAAATATTAGACAGAGAAAAGTTCAGTGATGAAAGATTAGATCAGATGCATTGGACTTTGGCACCGTTTACAATTTATTTGGGCATAAAGGGTAAAATTGATAAACTAATACATCACAACTATTTTCTTGGAAGTAATTTTAGAGGATATGCTGATACAATTTTTACTTCTTCGATTAGTCCACAAAAGCCATATTACTATGTGAACGCTCTTTCGAAATCAGAAGCGAGCTGTGCTCCGGAAGGATGTGAAAATTTATTCATACTTTGTCCTGTTCCGGATCTTCGCTATAAAAAATCATGGGTAGACAAAGAAGAGCTTGCAAAAAATATTATTGACGATCTTTCAAGTAGAATAGGTTATGATATTTCAAAAAACATATTAACAAAAAAAATACTGGCGCCTGATGATTGGGCAAATATGCTAAATCTTTATAAGGGCTCCGGGTTAGGATTGGCTCACGATATTAATCAGGTCGGTGCATTCAGACCTAAAAACAAAGATGAAAAATTTTCCAACTTATATTATGTGGGCGCATCAACAACACCTGGAACGGGATTGCCAATGGTAATAATCGGTTCAAAATTAGTAACGGAGAGGATAGAAAATGACTTTGGAACATTACACTAATACCAGCTACAAGCTCAGCAAAAAGCTGACAACCGCTTACAGCACTTCTTTTAGCCTTGGAATAAAAGTATTCAAACCGGAATACAGAGATCCGATATTTGCGATATACGGATTCGTCCGTGTGGCTGATGAAATTGTCGATACGTTTCATTCATACGACAAAGAAAATCTTCTTGAAAAATTTACAGATGATACCTGGGAAGCTATCAACTCCGGTATTTCCACAAATCCGGTTCTTCATGCTTTCCAGAAAGTTGTTAACGATTACGGAATTGACCGCAAGTTGATTTCTGCATTTCTTAAAAGTATGGAGATGGATCTCTCGCGCTCATCATACAACAGGGAAAACTACGATGATTACATTTACGGTTCGGCTGAAGTTGTGGGGTTGATGTGTCTGAAGGTTTTTGTTGACGGTAATGAAAAAAGATATAAAGAACTTGAACATTCCGCACGTATGCTTGGTGCCGCTTTTCAGAAAGTAAATTTCCTGAGAGACATTCAGAGTGATATTAATGACAGAGGAAGAATTTATCTTCCCGGTGTTCATCATATTGATTACATTGATGACCATAACAAAGCTATGCTTGAAAAAGAAGTTGAGGCAGAATTTAAAGAGGCCTTTAAAGGAATTGTTCATCTTCCGATTGCAGTCAAGCTCGGAGTCTATTCAGCTTATCTTTATTACTTAATGCTTTTCAAAAAAATAAAGAGATTGGATGTTGAGCAGCTAAAAAACAAGCGTGTTAGGATTTCCAATGTCTATAAGTTTTACCTGCTGTTAAAATCTTATCTGGAAGTAAGGGTTCTAAGAACAACTTAATTGAACTTCGAATATCTCATATTTAACGCTGTTGTTGTCAGCGGACCAGCTTTTTTTGGTTCACTAAAATGCTGCTACATCTGGGACCACTGGAAACAAATGTTAATTGCGATAGTAATTCCGGCAATTCCTTTTTTACTGTGGGATGTTTTTGTCACAGGAACTCATTGGCATTTTAATCAAAATTTCGTTTCCGGAATAAAAATCATAAACCTTCCTATCGAAGAGATACTCTTCTTCATTACCGTTCCATTTGCTTGTTTGTTCACCTGGGAAATGATAATAAGAAGAGCAAAAGAAAAAAATCTTAATCTGAATTGGCTGCGAATACTACTTTACCTCACTCTTCCGATGGGTGTTTATTTCTTTTCGATCGGGAAACAATATACTGGACTGACTTTGTGCTTTCTATTCTTAGCAAATCTCGTTGATCAGTTTCTTAAAACAAATCTGCTTTTTGATAAAAGGTTCTACTTTTACCTTTTACTTATTGTTATTTTTACATTAATATTTAATGGGTTTTTAACCTGGCGACCAGTGGTTACTTACGGTGTTGAGTATCAACTTGACTTTAGAATAATAACTATTCCTGTAGAAGACTTTTTCTATGGGATATCTCTTCTTTTTATGAACACAAGTCTTTATACATATTTAATTAGAAATAACGGTGAGTTAAATGCTAACCAATAAATGGTATTTAGTTTGTCCTTCCGATGAACTGAAGAACGAAATAAAAAAATATAAAATTCTCGGTGAAGAAATAGTTCTCTTCCGCAATCCTGATAATTCAATTGCAGCATTGGAAGACAGGTGCTGCCATAGAAATGTAAATCTTTCTTTGGGTTATCTTGATAAAGAAAGAATCGTTTGTGGTTACCACGGATGGGAATATGATAAAACCGGTTCTTGTGTGCAGATTCCATCACAACTACCGGGAGACAAAATTCCACCTACTGCTAAAATAAAATCTTACCCGGTTCAGGATTTCAATAAGTGGGTCTGGGTTTTTATCGGTGAACCGGAAAAAGCAACCGAAGTTAAACCAACTGACATTCCCGAAATGAATGAATGGCCGTTCACATATAAATCATATACTTTCAAAGCAGATCTTGAATCTACCGCAGAAAGTTTAATTGATCCGTATCATATTGCTTATGTTCATCGCAACTCGATCAAATCTTTTATGGGACAAATTCAGGAACATCCGGCTGATTTTAACCTTAAAATACTAGATGATGGAGTTGAGGGTTTTTATAAACGTGCTAATGTCGGTACAATAGCAGAAAAAACTTATTTCGGTAATGAAGAAAACATCGGGACAAGAATAAAATTTTACTATCCCAACATATCTCGGCTCGAAATTCGTTTCAAACAAAGAATATTACTAATACTCGAGCATGTAAGACAGGTGGATGACGATTACGTGAATATGATGCAAATAACTTTGTGGAAAAATATTTTTTCAAAGTTCCCTGCGTTCGCAAAATATTTTATGGGGAAGAAATCGGAAAAGATAGTTGAGGAAGATATAGACTTTCTTATGTCAATCCAGAAAATTATCAGGCGTGCAAACGAAAACCTTCACGAAGTAAGTGTAAAGGGTGACGAAGTCTCTTTAAGCTTCAGAAGATTCTGGAGAAAAAAACTTAACGAGGAATGATGACCGACTACACACCTGATACCTTAATCCAAAACAAAAAAGAAGTTCCATCCGAGTTTAACAGAATTGCAAAGCGATATGATATTGCAACTTCTCTGAGCCAGGGATATCAAAAAGATTTACAAACAAGCGTTGACAGATTGAATTTGAATGGGAACGAATACCTTGCCGATTTATGCTGTGGAACAGGGAAATCAACCATTGCCTGTTTGAGGAATCTTCCAACCGGAAAAGTAATCGGTATTGATAATTCAGAAGGTATGCTTCAAACTGCGCGTGAAAAGTTCTCTGCAAAATTTGGGAAAGACAAGGTTACTTTTGTTCAGCAGGATGTTATGAATCTGGATTTGGCAAACAACAGTCTCGATGCAATTTTTATGGCTTACGGAATCCGCAATATGCCGGACTTTGAGTTGTGTGTAAAAAATTTATACCGAATTCTTAAACCCGGTGGGAAGATTTGCTTTCACGAGTATTCAATAAGTAAAGCTCTTACATCAAAACTTTATTGGAAGTTTTTAGGAAACTTTCTGATCATTCCTTTCGCAGGATTAACGACTGGTTCAACAAAAATTTTTCGTTACTTGATTAAAAGTGTTGAGACATTTCTTTCTCCAAATGAGTTTACAGAGCTGCTAAAAAAGGCTGGCTTTGAGAATGTAAAACATACTCCTCTCGAAAGCTGGCGAAAACCAATTCTTCACACATTCACAGCACAAAAACCTTTGTATTGTATATGAGTGTCAAATCAATTATATCAAAAGGAATTGAGAAAAAACTTGGTGGCTACAAAATCCAGCTGAACAAACTTGATTCTTCTCTTCCTGAAAAACTTTCGAAAGAAAAATGTGTTGGTATTATTGGTGGGGGATTGGCAGGTGTTTCAGCTGCAATCTTTCTCGCTGAAAGAGGATTCACTGTAAAGATTTTTGAAAGAGAAACATATCTCGGCGGAAAAGTTGGTTCCTGGTCTGTTAAATTTGACGATGGATTTTCAACAAACGTTGAGCACGGTTTTCACGCTTTCTTCCGGCAGTATTATAATCTTCGCAGTCTTCTTAAGAAAATAGATTCATACAAACATCTTATCCCAATTGATGATTATTCAATTTTAACAAAAAACTTTGGCGATTTCGGATTCAAAGATATAAGTACCGTTCCCATTCTTAATATACTCAGCATGGCTAAGACAGGAATCTATTCCTACAAAGATGCTATGACTAATCCTGGTTTTAGAAAGATGATTTCGCTTCTGACTTACGACCGTGAAAAAACATTTTCAAAGTTTGATAATGTTTCGTTCAAAGATTTTGCAGATGATGTTAAACTGCCCCCGAAATGCAGCTAATGTTCACAACGTTTTCAAGGGCATTCTTTGCGGAGCCGCAGTATATCTCAATGGCAGAGCTGATAAAGAGTTTCCATTCCTATTTTCTCAGCAACGATCTTGGATTGTTGTATGATGTTATGAATGATGATTTTGAAGAAACTCTCTGGAGGCCGGCAAAAAATTACTTGAGTAAATACAAATCAACAACATCGCTAGATTCAAAAATTACTTCATTCAAAAAAGTAGATGATCAATTTATAATTAATGACGAACGATTTGATTATGCTATAATTGCTTCGGATGTAAAGGGAACAAAAAGCATAATTAAAAATTCAAATTACTTTAAAACTGAGCATCCTGATTTCTTTAATCAAATGAAAAACCTGAAACAATCCCAGCGCTATTCTGTTTTAAGAGTTTGGATAGATAAAGACATACGACAAGGTGTACCATTCTTTATTTTTACCGATGCGTTGAAAATACTCGACTCGGTTACGATCTATCACAGAATGGAAAAGACCAGCGAAGAATGGATAAAGAAAAACGGCGGTGGAATTTTCGAACTTCATTCTTATGCGGTCCCAGATGATTTCCCTGAGGAGGAAATCAGAAATCAATTCTTAAAAGAGTTTGAAGAGTATTTTCCGGAGATAAAGGGATATAAAGTTAAATACGAGTATTTGCAGGTAAAGGATGATTTCACAGCTTTTCATACGAATCTTTATAAGAACAGACCAACAGTGAAAACCGAAGTAGAAAATCTTTTTCTTGCAGGCGATTGGGTTAAACTTGAGAATCCTGCAATGCTGATGGAGGCAGCAACCACTTCGGCACTGTATGCCTCTAATTCAATATTCATAAAAGAGGGATTAAAAGAGGAACCAATTCATTCAGTACCGTTAAAGGGTTTATTTGCATAGTGATTCTATCAATCTTCAAAAACCTGCATCGGGCAAATACAATTCTTTTCGCATCAATTCTTTTAATCTTTACTGTTACTTCAACTTTTGCACAATTTAAAAGACAGCGATTTGAAATCACTCCTTTCGCTGGTTACCTCTTTACCAGTAATTTGCAAACTCTTGGCGGTGAATTAAAAATTGATAATAATTTTAGCTATGGGGCTGCTCTCGATATCAGAATAAGTGATGATCTCCTGATCGAGTTATTATATAACCGTACAGATACCGAAGTTGGTTTAAGAAAAGAATATTTTAATACTACGGACTATCTTTTCGATATGAGCGTAGAATATTTTCAGGCTGGCGCTCAGGTTGAAACTGAGACAGGACAATTTCGACCTTTTGCAGCTTTCACAATTGGCGCAACAAACTTTAATCCAAAGGATAGTAATTATGAAAACGATTGGAAGTTTTCATTTACTGCGGGCGGAGGAATCAAATATTACTTTACAGATAATTTAGGGGTTAGATTACAATGGCGGTTTCTTGTGCCAATATATTTCTCAAGCGCATCAATATTTTGCAACGATGGATATTGCCAGATTTTTATTAACGGGTGGCACATATTTACTTCAATATGATCTAACAGCTGGTTTGGTTTTTAGTTTCTAGTTTACTTTTGTTAATAGTCCCTTATTCAATATTTTAGTTCATATAAATTTTATTCAATAAACAATCACAAACATTAATAATTTAAGGAAGTGTGCTATGAAAAAATTAATTATTCTTCCTCTTTTATTTTTCTTCTCTCTTGGTTTTGCCCAGGTAGAGTCCTTTGAGTCTGACTATGTAGAAATGTTAAAAAAGGATATCCAGGAAAATTCCAGACTAATAGTTGCTGATAATCTAACTTTAACAGAAGTACAAGCAAAAATTTTCTGGCCCTTGTATGATGACTATGATGCTGCTTATGATAAGCTAGTTGATGAAAGAGTTAAAGTAATCGAAGATTATATGATGAATTATTATGGTTTGGATGAAGAAACCGGGAAAGCTCTAATTACAAAATCAATGGATTTGAAGCAGAAAGCTGTTGATATTCAGAAAGAATACATCAACAAAATGATGAAAGTACTTCCTGTCTCTGTTGTTGGAAAATTCTTCCAGATCGATAATCGAATAACTGCTATTATTGACATAGCCCGAATGGCAAACTTGCCACTTGTAAGAGAAGAAGAAAATTAAAAATTTGATTCAAATAAAAAACCCCCGCTAATACGGGGGTTTTTTGGTAGTTTACTTATTTTCAAACCAAATTTTTACCAAAAGCTTTCACTGTAAACACCGGACAGTGTGCCATTCTTACAACTTTTTCCGTAACGCTTCCGAGCAGCATATGCTCTAATCCCGTCAAGCCATGTGTTGCAATAACAATCAGATCCGTTGAATTTTCTTTTGCAAACTTAATTATATCACTTGCTGCACGCCCACCCTTTATGTAGATGTTTGATTTTACTTTATTCGAAACTACTTCATTCAACATTTTTGTCGTTCTTTTCCTGCTATCATCTTCAATTCCTGGAATTAAATCGAATATTGATGACTTGCCTGAAATTGAAAATGCCGGATGCATTGTTTCTTCAATTATATGGAGTATCTGTAACTGTGCTTTATAAGATTGTGCGATCTCTGAAGCATGTGATAGAGCAATCTTTGAATGATCTGAAAAATCAACCGGAACTAGAATATTATTAATCTGGGCATATTGGCTTGGCTCCTTTCAGTTCCCGAATTGTGAACACAGGACAAGCTCGCCACCCTAACAACCTCTTCTGCAACACTGCCAAGTAGCAAGTGTCCCAGCCCTCTTCTCCCGTGTGTTCCCATAACAATCAGATCAATATTATTTTCCGATGCGTATTCCAGAATTGTGGGCGCAGCTGATATTCCTTTCTTTGTTGCAGTAATTATGTTCATGTCATCCGAACCTTTCGAATCAACAACCTTGTTGAGCTGTTTCTCAGCTATATCTTCCAGTTTTCGTATCATTTCTTCAGTCTCAGAAATTTCATCGCTCACAATGTTTGGCTGATCTTCAAATAAGGTGATAACGTGTAGCACATGAATTTCAGCATCATATTTTTCTGCAAGAAAAACTGCGTGAGCCAGTGCCTGATTGGCACATCTTGAAAAATCAGTGGGAAATAAGATTTTTTTTATCTTCATAATATTTACCTCTCTTAAAATTGCTCTGCTTTGCCAGAAGGAGATTTTCTTTCTTAAAATTTAAGATATTACCCGGATAAATGGAAGTTTGAGTAAGCTGGTTATATTTAATACTTTTATTTCAAAAAGATTATAGAATTATGTCTACCCTCGTCATCATATCTACTATTCTAATCACTCTTGCGCTGATATTTTAT
This sequence comes from uncultured Ignavibacteriaceae bacterium, assembly GCA_963768365.1. Lineage (GTDB taxonomy): Bacteria > Bacteroidota > Ignavibacteria > Ignavibacteriales > Ignavibacteriaceae > IGN2. The sequence continues at coordinate 247,575 of CAVYHS010000006.1, forward strand.
TCACTTGGTGTTTGGTCAGAAAGGATAGTCAGATATCTGAAGCCCTGGCATATTGTTGCGTTCTGGATTGGCTTTACATTTGATATCTCAGGTACTTATACAATGCACTTGCTGGCTAAAGGACCGTTTGATATTACAGAACCACACACATTAACCGGGCAGATTGCCCTTTGGCTGATGTTAGTCCATGCTACATGGGCAACAGGGGTAGTTATAAAGAATAATGAAAAATTGCGGGTGCGCTTTCACAGATTCAGCATAATCGTCTGGCTGATTTGGTTAATACCATATTTTGGAGGAATGTATCTCGGCATGAGCGGATAGCTACCACCCAATATTATTCCTTCAATTTATCTTTAAATACCTTTTTGAATTTTTCTAACTTTGGTGCAATAACAAAAGCGCAGTAACCCTGGTTTGGATTATTGTTGTAGTAATCCTGATGATATTCTTCTGCCGGGGAGTAGTTTGTTAGTGGTGATATTTCAGTCACAATTGGTTTATCCCACGCACCGGACTTATCTAATTCGGCTTTGTATTTTTCAGCAAGCTCTTTTTCGTCTTCATTATGATAGAAAATAGCTGAGCGATACTGGGTTCCCACATCGTTGCCCTGCCTGTTTAGGGTTGTTGGATCGTGTGTTTTCCAGAATACTTCTAGCAATTCGTCATAGGAAATTACTTTTGGATCATAAGTTATTTGAGTAACCTCGGCATGTCCAGTTGTTCCTGAACATACTTCTTCGTATGTAGGATTGTCAACGTGCTCCGCCCGCATATCCGGACACAACATAACGACACCATTTAATCTTTCAAATACTGCTTCAGTGCACCAGAAGCATCCTGAACCAAAAGTTGCTTTCTCTAAACCTGCTTCATTCATTGGAGTACCCTTATTATTTGTTTTTTCAGATTGAGCATTTGTTTCCTTTTCTACACATCCATTAAATACCAGAATAAAGAATAAACATTATGAAAGAAGATATTGCAGTTCTGTTCATAATAATACCTTTAAAATAAATATTTTTCGTCGTTAAGATGAAAGTTTATTAATTAATTAACAATCACAAAAGTTTAACATTCATTTAACGTTTTAATAAAATCACACAAATTTCTTAAGGGTTTATAAGACTTGATCTTTGGTTGGCAGTTTCTAAGTATCTTGTTTTTACTATATGACCTCGTTGGCCTTAACTGACACTCTGTAAATTAAAAAAGATTGTATTAGAGCGGACCTCAACTGAAATAATTTATTATCCCGATATAGCCATATCAACAGATTTATAAATATTCAAAACTGTATCGATTTTCACTTTTCGAAAAACTTGCATTACATTATCAGCCAAACCTGCCAGTTTGAAATTACATCCTCTGTTTGTAGTAGTTGCTAATCCGTGAATGAGCATCCCAATTCCCCAGCTTGAAATAAATTTTACCGATGAGAGATCTATTATGACACAGGTAACTTTTTGTTCAAGGGAGTTTAGTATGACATCTTGAAATTCTTGTGCTTCATATCCCAAAATCTGGTCAACATCAAATTTTAATATTGCATTTTTATCTTCAATCTTCGAAGAAATTCTCATAGATTCACCCAAAAAATTATTAGTTCAAAAATAATTTAGATTATACCTAGGAATAATATATAAATAAATTTGTTTTTCTATAAAATAATCCTGTTTTAACTTTTCATTTTAACATTTCCTCTATTAAATTAAGATTAATAAGTAATATGTTTTGGTGGGTTTTATGTTCCAAGTTGAATACAACCGCGATGCACAGACTTTATTCCTGAGCGGGAATTTTGATGCACAAAAAGCAGATGAGGTAAAAGAGCTATTCGAAAAAGTTGATAACAGTATAACAGTAGATATGTCTGGCCTAGATTTTATTTGCAGCGCAGGAATAGGGATTATGATTATGGCCTACAGGAAACTTAAAGAACAAGGTAAGGATATTTGTTTAATTAATCTGAACGAGCATATTAAACAAGTATTTAAAGTGTCATTATTGGATAAAGTATTTAACATTCAATAAATTGCCCAGGACAATCAATTCCGGGGATTTTTATTTTTAAACCTTGAAGCAGTTTATTCTTTAAAATTAAACTAGCATAGGACTTTCTAAAATAAGTGCCGGTTATTGTTCTATAATAAATATTTGGTGGAACCATGTCAAAAGAAAATTCAAATAACAACGGGGAATTTGAATTAACCTCTGGGTCCAGAGTTTGCGTTATTGGAGGAGGTCCTGCCGGAAGTTTCTTTACTTATTTCCTTTTAGAACTAGCCGAAAGACTTGGAGTGGAGCTTGGGCTAGATAATATAGAGGCTAAGAATTTCTTAAATGTCGGTCCTGCTGGATGTAATCACTGTGGTGGAATAATATCCGAATCACTGGTCCAACTGCTCTCCACAGAAGGAATTACCCTCCCCCCTAATGTAGTCAACAGAGGAATCGACTCTTACGTTATGCATACTGATGACAGGAACGTTAAAATCGAAACTCCCCTTCACGAAAAAAGAATTGCATCGGTTTTCCGCGGAAGTGGCCCTATGGATTCTAAATCAACCGAGTGGACTAGTTTTGATAAGTTTCTACAGGATTTATGTGTTCTGAAGGGTGCCAATGTAATTATTGATAAAGTAGTTGATGTTATTTACAATAATGGAAAACCAACTGTCAAAACAAAAAATAATTTAGAAAAAGAATATGACCTTGTAGTCGCTGCTGTTGGTTTAGACAATAAATCACTTGGCATTTTAAAAAATGCAAATGTTGAGTTTCAGCCCCCGAATACTACAAAGACATATATACGTGAATTTTTTCTGGGAGAAGAATTGGTCTCCCAATATTTTGGTAATTCAATGCATGTCTTTCTTCTGGATATTCCGAACCTGGAATTCGGAGCATTAATACCAAAGGGTCACTACGTAACTCTTGTTCTTCTTGGTAAAGAAATTGATAAGCAACTCGTACAATCATTTCTTTCATCGCCTCAGGTGATCGGTTGTTTTCCTAAAGATTACGATCTGTCAAAGATCGCCTGCTGCCAATGTTATCCCAAGATTAATACAAGGACGGCCAGATATATGTACGGTGATAGGTTTGTTGCAATTGGAGATACAGCAACTTCCAAACTTTACAAGAATGGTATTGGGGCTGCTTATATTACAGCCAAAGCAGCAGCAACAACTGCTTTATTTAATGGTGTGTCCGCAAAAGATTTTGAAAAGCACTACTTACCCGCTTGTCGTTCACTGCACTTCGACAACTCAATCGGAAAGGTTGTATTTCTTGTCACTAAAATAATTAAATCTAATTCGCTGCTTAAACGAGGTGTCGTAAAAACAGTAATTAAAGAGCAACTTATGGCTGGCAAAAAACGAAATATGAGTACTGTTCTCTGGGATACTTTTACGGGAAGTGCTCCATACAAAGAAATTTTCTTGAGAACTTTAAAGCCCTCTTTTCTTACCTCACTATTTTGGAATACAGTTACTTCTCTAAGAAACTAAATTTTAACCTTTTGGGGGATTACTCCCAGATAGATTCTGTAAGAAATAATGCCGATTGGATGAGTGTCGTAGTCGTCATATCATAGGTTTCATTAGCAAACGTTTTACCTTATATATCAACAATAGCTACTTGACTTAAGGTTAATTATTTACTTATCTTTCAACGAGGGCTAATGGTCAATCTCGTCAATCTCTTTAGCGCTTCGCAAAATGATTCATTTAAAATTATCTGCTGTCTCAATATCAGATTTCTAAGTATTAAAAACATTAGTTTTTTACCCTAAGCAAAACTAAATTGTAGTATAATTTTTGCGAAATATTTAGGCTATTTTAACTATTTCAAAGAGGATTTGATCTTATTATCTGGTGGGGTAATAGATCTACTTTACTTAGTTTTTAGGATTTAAAAAATTCCTCACGCCACTATCGAATTTTAATAAATAATTAATCACTTAATAGGAAGGAATGCCTTATGGCACTCAAGTCCATACGTACACTATTTTTAGTTTTATTTCTATGTGGGCTTTGTCCCACATATTTTGCTCAACAGATGGTTGTTAAGCTTCAGGATTTATCTGTCGGTGCTGATGTTATCGTTACCGGCAAAGTTACTCAGCAATCTTCCAGCTGGAATGAGGACAATACCAGAATTTATACCCGTGCAACTATTCAGGTTGAAGAATACTTAAAAGGTATTAATAATGGGGGCTCTGTAGTCGTTACTTATCTCGGAGGAGAAGTGGGTGATATTGGAGAAACGTATTCTCATATGCCAAGATTTCAAGACAACGAAGAGGTTTTAGTCTTTCTGAAAAAAGATGAAAAGAATTCTGGCTACAAAGTTTTTAATGGGGAGAACGGGAAAATCAGTGTCGTTAACGATCCAAAAACCGGCGAGAAGGTTACGACTTCAAATGTGCGAATCAATTCTCTTAAAGCACAAATTAAAAACTATATAATTGACTAATAACAATTTTGCTGTTGCAACCTTCACAAAAAATATCAGAGGCTAAAATGAAGAATTTTATAAATAAACTATTTTACTTAACATTTTTAGTAACAATAATTATTGCTTGCGGAAACACTTTTGCACAATCTAATAACAACTCATATGTTTTTGATGGTGAATTTGGTTATGCCGAAATATTGGACGGCAATGCCCTTACCACAGATGCCAACCAAACCGCATATCAATATTTTGACAATCCATCATTTAGTAATGACAGCATATCTGTAGAAGCCTGGGTATATCTCATAGGAGAGAACCTTGGTGTAAAAATGCCAATTGTATACAGAGCTTTTGACGATGGGTATGAAACATTCTCGCTCTATATAAAAGATAAAGTTGCGTATTTCTCTATTGGGAACGGAGTTACAGAAATAAGCACAATTAATGAATCCCCTATTCCTGCTTTTTCTTGGGTTCATCTAGCAGCAACTTATGATGGCAACAATTTAAAACTCTACTATGATGGAGATTTAGTTGCAACCCAATCTGGTGTTACTCTTGGTGCTGGTCATTCTTCGGGAAATGGCGGACTATATATCGGAAAATCTGAAGAAGGTACATTTAGAGGTTTGATGGATGAAGTAAGAATCTGGAGAATAACTTTAGGTGCCAATAATATTAATGGATCCGGTGGTAATGGTACTCCTTCAGAGAATTTTCCTCAATCGCTTGCTCCATATTTAAATGGCCGTTGGTCTTTTACAGAATTTTCTTATTTCAATGGTATTAAATCACTCGAAGACCGATCAGACTACAACAATCATTTAAGAGTTTATAACGTTGATCAAATTGTAAATAGCAAACACCCGCCTTTCATAGTCATAAACTCAACCGGTGATGCACCAGATCTTCTTCCAGGTGATGGAACCGCTGATGCAGGAAACGGAGAGGTTACTCTTAGGGCTGCAATACAAGAAACAAATGCTTTGCCTGGATACCAGATAATCTATTTCTATATTCCCGGAAGCGCTCCTTACATAATTCAACCTGGTACAGCATTACCGAATATAGCCGAGCAGGTCTATTTAGACGCAACGGTTCAGAGCGGATATGAAGATGCACCTGTGGTTCAAATCAATGGTGTATTAGGAAGTTTAGCAATAACTGGGGGCGGCTGTACTGTTCAGGGACTTTCTATAAATAGTTCAACAGGATTTAGTTTAGCTCTTTCATCTGCTGGTGGGAATAATATTGAAATAAATCAAATAGCAGGAATTAATATAAGTTCTCCAGATAACAACGTTTCCAACAATGATTTTTCTAATTCGGGTATTGGTGTTAACATATCTAATGGTGCTGGAAATACAATTTTGTCAGGTAATACAATTTCAGGAAATACTGTTGGAATAGAATTAAATGCTTCCGATTTTGCACTGACCCAAGAAAACGTTATCTCTAATAATGTAAGCGATGGTTTAATTATCAACGGAAGTGGAAATAATATTAGTAATCAAATAATCTCTGATAATGGCGGCGTTGGGGTCTTATTAACTTCTGGTGGATTTAATAGTATTCTATCGTCTAACACAATTTCAGGAAATGCCACAGCCGGGATTGACATTAATGCTTCTGACTTTGTATTAAACCAAGAGAATGAAATTCAAGGAAATTCAAGTTATGGTATAATTATTAATGGTGTTGGAAATAGTATCAGCAATCAAATAATTTATAATAACGGTGCTTCTGGTGTTTTTGTTGCATCCGGAAATCATAATTCGATTCTTAATAACTCTATTTATGGTAACACTACTTTGGGAATTGAATTAACTGCGGGCACAAATGATTCACAACAATACCCGATGTTAAACATTATGTACACCTGGCAGGATGAGACAGCCTTGCCAGAGATCAAGGGTGGAACCGCAATTCAGGGAACTCTTAACAGCACACCTGGTAGTTATATAATTCAATTTTTTGCTAATTCAAGTACAAGCAGCAGCAGAGAAGGTAAACGTTTCTTAGGTGAGAAAGAATTAACGGTTGATGATTTTGATATAACCGGGAATGCAGATTTTCTTGCTAATCTTAAAGATGCTGTTCTTCCGGAGCTGGATGGCGAGGTGGTTAGCGCTACAGCAACCAGACTTGACATTAGTGGTAATTCACTAAGCACTTCCGAATTTTCTCTCTCTATTGAAAGAGCCTCTGATGAAGGCGACCATTATTTAGTCAATACAACTCTTGCAGGAATTCCACTCCACTGGCAAGATGGAAACGGTGATTATCAGGTGGCTAATTCTGTAGTAAGTCTGAGTTATGATGATGAGGTTCAAAATGGTTTTAATACCTGGAGTACTTTGGAACAAATTAATTATACACAAAACAATTATCCTAATTCTGAAGTATGGGGTGGAAACGCTGATGGAATTAATAATATAGTTTGGATCCCCACAACCAGCGAATGGGAAACATTAACTGAAGCTCCCACAAATGTTGTTGCTATAACACGAACCAGATATAACGTATTGAATGGTGCGATGATTGATATAGATATAGCTTTCAATGGGGATCCTGTTTCTCTTGTTACTGGTGAGCATTTTTATTGGGACACAGCTGGAGACCCAAATGCTCTGGATGTTCAGAATGTTGCTACACATGAAATAGGACATTACTCGGGACTGGCTGATCTGTATAATCCCGGCGATTTTAGTTACGTTCTAGAAATGAAAAATAATAATCAACTGGCTACAATGTATGGTCGAATAGCGAATGGTGAAACATATAAGAACACCTTGCATCCCGGTCCCTCCGATCCCGACTGGTTTGCTAATCAATCAGATATAACAAAATATGATCTAGGGGGAATAAATTATATCTACGATAATCTAGGTGATGTTTATTACGATATCGTATTAGTCTTCGACGGTACAACTAATTTTACATCACCAGATGTTCTCAATGGTTTCGCTCCCTCACAAAGTGCTGCAATGGAACTCGTGTACAAATTAAGGCTTGGCGATAATGTGGGCTGGGTGAATGGTTCGGTTACAGAAAATCTTGGGAATGATTTCACTTCGAAATTAAACGCTCTTAATGCTTTACAACCAAATGGAAGTGGAAATCTTGCCGAACGAATATTAGCTGCCGAACAATTATTTTCTGCTGCCTCGCCTAACAAGAAGGTAATTATATTGTTTAGCGCAGGTGAGGTTTCTCCGTTCTCGCTAATTACTGAGCTCAATATTGACCCGGATATAAGAATTTTTACATTTGGATTTGAGGGGTTAAATGAAAGTCAGGATTTGATGAGCTGGTTAGCCGATGAAACTAATGGAGATTATTATGAAATGGCAAGTGCTACTGAAATAGGAGCTGCTACAAATATAATTTGGCTTCGTTTACTTGGTGTACAGATTTCCTACCTCTCTGAAGAGATTACGAGTGAATATTTTGTTGATGATCCGGGATTGCAATGGCAGGGTGGATTACAATGGCAGGGTGGTCTCCAATGGCAGGGTGGATTACAATGGCAAGGTGGTCTGCAATGGCAAGGCGGATTGCAATGGCAAGGTGGTCTGCAATGGCAAGGCGGATTGCAATGGCAGGGTGGCCTGCAATGGCAGGGCGGAACTCTTGAATTGGGTCTGCAATGGCAGGGAAGCGAATGGGACCTTGTAGTGCTGCCCCCGGATGTAACTTTTGATGAAAACAATCCGGTCCTCCCCCCAGGTGCAATTACCGAGGATAATTACCAATCATTCCCTGAGTATGGGGTTGAATTCTTCGATGGTTATCATGGTGCCTCACAATTCAATAAACCTTATAAGTTTTTCAAAGTTAATAACCCTGGAATCGGTGCCTGGAAATATGCAATATTAGAAGTTACACCGCCGGATACTACGGAACCCTTAAGAGTTTATATGGCCAACGAAGCTGATTTGGTACTTGAATTCTCTACGGATCAGGAAAGATACATTTTAACCAATGATCAAAACAACAACCCAATACCTGAGGAAGTTGCGTTTACTGCTATACTTACGCAGGGGGGTGAATCAAGTGGCCTCAATGATCACACACAAACTCTCGGAGAGCCGGTTACTGATGCTATAATTGGTATCCAGGTTACCGCTCCAGATGGTCAAATTGTTGTTGGTCCATTGGTGCATATAGGCGATGGTGTGTATACACTAACACTGGAAACAACATTGTTAGGTAATTATGATGTTGATGTCATTGCTTCTGATAATGTCCCCAATGGTGGTATTAGAAATAGCCAGTACATAATTACTACAGAGCATTCATTTTTCGTATCACCATATGAAGAACCAACGGAAATCACAGGCAAGCTGTATATACAGTACGCACTGAATGAACTGCTTGCTCTTAAGGAACAATATTGTCCCTCAAATAACAATTGCAGTTGGGATAATAACACAAAGAAAGATATAAATAACGCCATCTCTTATATTACAACAGCACTTACTTACTTTGAAGCTGACGGAAATCATTTGAAGACGAATAAGGGTTTAAATTTTTATGATAAAGCAACATCTGCAACAAATAAAATTTACTCATACATAACCAGCCCTGATTTTGGATCAGAAATAGATCTTTCTTTGTATTACTTAATAGCCGGTTCATATAAATTGGCTGTTATTGTAAAAGATGAGGCAGAAGAGCCCGGTGCTTGTCAGGTTTCAAATTGTGAGGAATTACTGCAAAGTGCAAATAGAGAGTTGGGTAAAGCTATAGACGAAAGAAAACAAGATCATTATGTTTACATATTTAACCACCTGACAAATTCTTGGAAATTTTCTATGAACGTAATGGGTGCAAATCTGAGGAAACAAAGTGGTGAGGAAGAAGTTAATCTGTTACCAACGGAGTATGGTTTAGATCAGAATTATCCAAACCCGTTCAATCCAAATACAACGATAAACTATCAGCTGCCGGAGAAAAGCAATATTAGCTTAAAGGTATATGATATTCTGGGTAATTTAGTTTCTACCTTGGTAAATCAGGATATGGATGCTGGTTACTACAGTGTCAATTGGGATGCAAGCCAACTCGCCAGTGGTATATATATATATAGAATTATTAGTGGTTCTTATGTATCAACCAAGAAAATGATACTAATGAAGTAAAATTCTTTAACCCCCGATTTCAAATCGGAATCGGGGGCTATTTCTTTTTATAGTTTGCTCTATTATATTCAATTGTAATAATGCAATAATTTTACTGCGTAGTTATTGGACATACAATTTTCTTTATCGTTGGGATTTTCAATATGATCAGGGTGATCCTATTTAGTATATTTTCATTCTTTTTTTTCCCCTTAGAACTTCTACCACAAGGTTATATTTCATTTAATCATTTAACGATTGAGGATGGTTTATCTCAAAGCTCCGTTACTTGTATCTTACAGGATAGAAGCGGATTTATGTGGTTTGGAACACAAGATGGACTAAATAGATACGATGGTTATAACTTTAAGATATTTAAAAACAATCCCGGTGACTCTACCTCTCTGACTGATAATTTTATCTTTTCAATTTATGAGGATCAATTAGGAACACTCTATATTGAAACCCAGAGTGGTTCATTTCACCGATACAATCCAAGATCGGAGTCTTTTCAAATTGAAATTAAAGATAGTGTTAATCTAAAAGGTGTAAAAGTAAACACAGTTGGTGCGAAATTAGTTGAGCCTTCAGGTGTTATCTGGACCGGAGGCCTTGGTAGTGGAATCGGTTTAACACGAATTGATTTAAAGACCAGTGATACTACTGTATTTAAACATGATCCCCTGGATCCTGGCAGTTTAAGCAATGACAAAGTATATTCTGTTTTTCGGGATCGTTCAGGAAAACTATGGGTTGCAACATTTAATGGTTTAGATCGGCTTGATGAAACCGAAGATAAATTTATACACTATCGAAATGATCCAAACAATCCCAAGAGCATAAGTGATAATTGGGTGTGGCCCATTTACGAAGATTCCCGGGGAGTTTTATGGGTTGGAACAGTGAGGGGGGGGCTTAACAGGTTTAATCCAAAGACCAATACTTTCGTTCATTATAAAAACGATCCAAATGACCCAAGCAGTATAAATGATAATTTTGTTTTTTCAATTAATGAAGACAGGGGAGGATTAATTTGGATAGGGACTAATTTAAACGGCATTAATTATTTTAATCCTTCAACACAAGCTTTTGAGCATTATAAGCACGACCCCGAAAATAAAAACAGTCTTAGTGATGATGTCGTATTTTCAATGCTTGCAGATCGACGTGGAAATTATTGGATCGGAACCCAGAGTGGCGGACTTAACAAATTTGATTATACTAATAAAAAATTCACTCACTATTTAAAAAATCCATTAAGTCCAAATAGTATATTAAGCAATTCAGTGCAATCACTATTTGAAGATAACTCGGGAAAAATATGGATCGGCTCTTATAGTGGTGGTGGCCTGGATCAGTTTGATCCTGTTAGTGGTAAGTTTAATCACTACATGCATGATCCTTCGGACCCTAATTCACTTACTGATAATAGGATCTATTCTTTAGCCGAAGATAATGATGGTAATATTTGGATTGGCACATATGCCGGTGGTTTAAATCGACTCGATAGAAAAACAAATAAAATTTCAAATTATAGATCACGGAAAAACGATTCTACTTCTCTGAGTTCAGATGCAACCTGGTCAATTGCATTCGACGAAGATGAAAACCTTTGGGTTGGCACCTTTGGCGGAGGGTTAAATGTTTTAAACCTGCAAGATCAAACATTCAGTCATTATAAAAATAATCCCAACGATTCCAGCAGCATTGCAGATGATAATATTACTAGAGTATTTAAGGACAGTAATGGTAATATGTGGATTGGATCTCTGAAGGGATTGAGCCAATATTTAAAAGCAACTAATAGTTTTATAAATTATGATGAGACGAATGGATTAGCAAATAATACAATTTTAGGAATTGTAGAAGATGGGTCGAGCAATCTTTGGTTGAGCACTAATAATGGCTTATCAAAATTTAATCCGGAAAACAAATCATTTAATAATTATTATTATGAAGATGGTCTCCAGGGGAATGAATTCAATCAAAATGCTTATGCAAAAGATTATATAACCGGACGATTGTTGTTTGGCGGACTTAATGGATTTAATGTTTTCGATCCGAAAAAAATTAAAGAAAACAATTACATTCCACCAATAGTTTTCACAAATTATATCCGGTATAATACTGATGACGAAGAGGGAAGGCCTATCTTAGAGAAAGGTATTTCAGTTAGAGATAGTATTGTCTTAACCTTTAAAGACAATATTGTAACCTTCCAATTTGCAGCATTGAGTTATTACAACAACTCTGAAAATCAATATAAGTATAGGCTGGAAGGATTTAATGAAAACTGGATCCAGCTCGGCAATGATCATACAATAACATTTACAAATTTATCTCCGGCTGATTATGTCTTACGAGTAATCGGCTCCAACAATGATGGAATATGGAATGAAGAAGGTGCATCATTATTCGTTGAGGTACTACCTCCTTGGTGGAGAACCAATATTGCTTATTCGATCTATGCGATCTTATTCCTAAGTACATTGTATGGACTCAGAAAGATTGAAATTAATCGACGCGAACAAAAAGCAAGAATCAGAGAAAATGAATTGCGCTTAAAAGCAACCGAAGCAGAGAAACGAGCAATAGAAATAGAGAACAACAGAAAAACACAAGAACTTGAGGAGGCCAGACAACTTCAGCTTTCCATGCTTCCAAGAGAATTACCAAAACTTCCGCATCTTGAAATTGCTGCCTTAATGAAAACTGCGACAGAGGTTGGTGGAGATTATTATGACTTTATTGTGCAGGAAAATGGTGTGTTAAATGTTGCCTTTGGAGATGCAACCGGACATGGTCTTCAGGCAGGAACTATGGTTACATTAATGAAAGGGTTTTTTACTTCTGACGCTGCCAAACTGGGGCTCCAGGAATTTATGAGCCATTGTACCGGAATGATTAAAGAAATAAAACTGGGTCGAATACTAATGTCCTTCAGTTTGTTAAGGTTCGATAATAGTAAATTGCTCATTACCAGTGCAGGCATGCCCCCGGTATATTACTATAATAAAACCGCGGACGTGGTAGAGGAAATTACAATTCAGGGAATGCCGTTGGGAGCAATGCGAAAATTTTCTTACAAGCTTGTGGAAAAAGAAGTTCAAAGTGGCGACACTTTGCTGTTGTTAACAGATGGCTTGCCCGAACAGATGAATACAAATGAAGAGATGTTTGGTTATCCAAGAGTAAAAGAAAGATTTAAAGATATCGTGAATAATACCCCCGACGACATCATTAAAAACCTTGTGACGTCCGGTGAGGAATGGATGGGCGAGGCTCACCAAGAAGATGATATCTCTTTTATAGTTATAAGAATTAAATAGTTTTACATTACAAATACTATTACAAATAAATAGTGAGCGTATATCATGAAATCAGGAGGGTTAGGTAAAGAATATAAAAGTGGCGAGATAATTATTAATCAGGGAGAATCCGGAAATTGTATGTATGTTATTCAATCCGGAGAAGTTGAAGTCTTAAGAGATAATAATGGCATCAAGGTTCTTTTAGCAATTCGTAGGGCTGGTGATTTTTTCGGAGAGATGGCGTTGTTCAGTAAAGAGGTTCGTAGCGCCACGATTCGTGCTGTTGGTGACGCGCAAGTTCTAACTGTAGATCGGAAAAATCTTTTAAATAGTATTCAAAAAGATCCCTCCTTAGCTTTTCGAATTATAGAAACATTATCAAAAAGAATTCGAGATTTATCCGAGGAGATAGTTTCATACAAATCTGACAAGTGAGAGATGATTTCCTGTCCATCATGTAATACTGAATGTTCTGAAAATGCAAACTTTTGTCCGCACTGTGGTTCATCCCTAAATTCACTTCCTAACAAAAACCCTCAGCATGAAATGGACTCAACAATTTCAAATGTACACTTGACTCAGGCGCTTAAACGACTAATGCCAACCTCTTATGTTGAAAAACTTCTTTCTAGTAAAGGAAAGATGGAGGGTGAAAGGAGAGTTGTCACCATTCTTTTTTCAGACGTTAAGGGTTCAACTGCCTTAGCTGAAAACCTGGATCCCGAAGAGGTTCTGGAAGTCATGAACGGAGCATTCAATATATTGATTGAGCCTATAGCCCGTTACGAAGGAACTCTCGCTCGTTTAATGGGTGATGCGATACTTGCCTTTTTCGGTGCTCCAATAGCCCATGAGGATGATCCATATCGTGCGTGCAGAGCAGCTTTAGATATTCTGGAAGGGGCAAAAAATTTCACTAAAAAACTTGAAATCGAAAGGGGCATTAAAGGATTTGGCGTTCGTGTTGGTATAAATACGGGCTTAGTTGTTGTCGCTGAGGTTGGAACTGATCTTCGGGTTGAGTACACAGCGATGGGTGACGCAGTGAATGTAGCAGCCAGAATGGAGTCGTCTGCTAAACCGGGAACTATTTTAATTACAGAAGCAACTAAAAAGCTGATACAAAATGATTTCGAACTCTTGCCCATTGGTCCAATTCAGGTTAAAGGAAAATCAAGATCAATAAATACATATAGAGTATTAGGAGTTAAAAATCGAGCAAACATATTTCAGGAGACAACAAAGTTTCGATATCCATTAATTGGTCGGGGATCAGAACTAAAAAAAATAAATGATGCTCTTGGTGAATTGCAAAATGGAACAGGCAGCATTATTTCAATTACCGGTGATAGGGGAATTGGGAAAAGCCGACTTATTGCTGAGGTTCGTAATAAAAAACCAATCGGATTGAAATGGGCTGAAGGAAGGACATTATCATACACGACCAATAATAGTTACTGGATGGCTCGCAGCTTGATGAGAAATTATTTTGGCTTTTATCAGGAAACATGCGACAAGCCTTTACTTGAAACTATGCAAAAAAGAGTTGAAAGTCATTTTGGAAATATGGCTGATGAGATATATCCTTACCTCGAATACTTTTTAAAAGACTCTATCAACGATAAGGAAACTAAATTTGATGACTTACGTGCAGTCAAAGGTCAATTTCATTTTGCGCTTAAAGAGTTTATTAAAAAAGAATCGTTATTACAGCCTATAGTATTGGTGTGGGAAGATTTGCAGTGGTGTGATTTATCGTCCATAGAATTGTTAAATGAACTGCTTCCCCTTGTTGTAGAATATCCACTGCTTTTATTATTCCAGTACCGTCTGGATGAAAATGAAAGCAGAGTTTGGAATTTTCATCATAACAACCTTAATGAATACGAAGAGATACACAAGATAATCTCACTTCGACCACTTGGGGAAGCTGAAAGCATTTTGCTTATTGAAAATCTAACCGGCAATATTAATTTATCATTAGAAATTCAAAATCAACTAATCCAGAAATCCGAAGGTAATCCCACTTTTCTGGAAGAATTGATAATTTCAATTCTAGAACAGAGTGATTCTGTTCTAGAATATCATTCATCAGAAAATATGAATTTAAAAAGTGAGTTGCAGTTTCCTGATTCGCTTCAGAATGTTATTATGTCAAGAGTAGATAGACTTGAGCAATTAGATAAAATTGTTCTGCATACCGCGTCAGTAATTGGGCGTGTATTTCCCAAAAAGTTATTGGCTAACGTATTAAGAGATAGTTTTACTGAATCAGAGTTTGAGTGTTCATTAAATAAGTTGCAGCTCCGAGAGTTTATACTTAGACATTTACCATCCAATCTCTCTTCTAATACATCAATAATCCCGAAAGAATATATTTTTAAACAAGATCTGGCTCAATTCGTACTTTATAACTCACTGCTTTTATCTCAACGACAAAGCTTACATAGAAAGATCGGAGAGGAGTTTGAAAATCTCTACTCCGATAATTTAACCGAGATTGTTGATTCATTAGCCCATCACTTTGAAAAGGGAAAAGATTTTACTAAGGCAATTCGCTATTATAAAAATGCAGCCGATAAGGCCAAAGATTTTTTTGCTAATGAAGATGCAATTTTTTTCTATTCAAAAGCACTTGATCTGTCGGGAGCGGTTCAAACGGGGCCTTTATTGCTGGCTCAAATTCATGAATCGATGGGTGATGTTTATTCCTTAACTTCAGAATACTCAAAATCAATAAATCATTTTACTTCAACTTTGAGTTACCAAAACGATATTATTTTGCAAGCGATATCTTATTACAAATGCGGTCGAGTTTTTGAGCGATGGGGTAAATATAGAAAGGGTTTGGAAAATTATAATAAAGCATTAACATTAATTAATCAGAATGAAGAAAATATACTTGCTGCACATATTTATTCAGGAATTGGAATGGTTTATTATAGACAGGAAAATTTGATTGAGGCACAGAAATTAATCGAAAAAGCGTTTTCAATTTTAAATGAATTCGGAAGTGATAAGGACATTGCTGATGTTTACAATAATATGGGAATAATCTACAGTAAGCTTGGTCAATTGGATAACTCCCTCGGGTTTCATAAAAAATCTTTGAAAATAAGAGAGAAATTTGGTGTTTCAAGCAGTCTTGCTGCTTCATATAATAATATTGGGTACCTGCACCAACAAAGGGATGATCTTAAGACTTCGATTGAATATTATACAAAGAGCTTAGAATGCTGTGAGAAAACAGGAAATCTGCATGGTCTTGCAAGGACGTATGACAACCTCAGCCACATCTACCTCACTCTGGGTAAAAACGATTTGGCTATGAATTATAACCTCAAAGCTGTTGCTCTTCTCGGAAAAATTTCTGATAGCGGATCGCAGATTAATCCTGATGTTTGGCTTCAATCCGGGGTCTGGTAGAAATTACAAGTTTTAATGATAAAAAATAAATTTAACTATGTATCAAGGAAGCAAAAAAAATTATCTTAGAAAATACTTCAAGATTCGTAACAAAACTTTTTAAAGAAAAACTTCCTAAATGGGCAGTTTATCATGATCTGTCTCATACAATTGAAACAGTTGATGGCTGCATAGAAATAGGGAAAGGATCTTGTCAAAAAGAGGAGGATATTGAAATATTATGTATCGCTGCCTGGTTTCATGATACTGGTTATATGTTTAACGTTGAGGAACATGAAGAAAAAAGTTCGGAAATAGCAAAGGCCTTTTTAAAGGAGAATAAATATCCTTCTGACAAAATTAATGCTGTGACAGAGTGTATTATAGCAACAAAAATTTCTATGGTCCCACGGAATTTATTAGAATTTGTTATTTGCGATTCTGACCTGTTATCACTGGGAAAATCAGACTACTTTAAAAAAAATGATCTTTTGAAACTAGAAATTGAGAAGAGAGAGAGTAAAAATATAGGTGAGCTTGCTTGGTTGAAAAGATCGCTCCACTTTCTCTCGACTCACAATTATTTCACCGAATATGCCAAGCTGAGTTTTGGCCCACAACTTGAAAGTAATCTTATTGCACTTCGGAGAAAAATTGATGAGTATTATTAGTAGGCAACAGGTTCATTTCCAAATGAACAAGTATAAAAAAGTAATATATAATAAATATTATACTATATTTTTGTACGATGTGTTAATTAAGTATTCTAAGAAATTATTTTAATGGGCACAAATATAAATTTAGAAATCAAGCTTCCGAAGGTACCAGAAATTGAATTAGTTGCAATTGGGGATTTAGAAAAAATTGAGGGATATTGTGGGATATCTAATGGTAAATTAGGCGAAGCTAGAATTCTAGTGACCGAAGCAATAATAAACGGATTAGGGCACTCGGGCACTGATCGCGTTCACGTTAAGGTTGGGTTCAGAATGACTAAAGAGAACCTACTAATCTTAGTTACGGATTAATGAAAGGGATTTGATCCAGAAAAAGTTCCGAGTCCTAAAAAAAGAGAGTGAGGATTTAATATAATGAAATCGATGTCCGATGATTTAGTAATTGATTCAAAAGCTACCAGAACAAAAATTTCTATTATTAAAATTTTAAGTTGGTGGGGAATGTAATGGGCGCCGATTTTGATATTATATCCGAAATACATAATGATATACCGGTGATGAAAACAGCCGGTAATATTAACAATATCGCGGAAGAAATAACTATGGAAGAATTCTCAAAAAACTTCAGCGGTGGAATCAACAAAGTTGTTATGGACCTCGGAAAATCGAAGGTCGTCAATCCTATAGGGATTTCCCACTTCGTTGATATAATCGAAAAACTAAATCAAAGTAATGGCCAGCTGATATTTACAAATCTTGAGCCCACAATTGAGAAAACTTTTAATATTATGGAAATATTTCAGTTCGCTGAAAAGGTCGATTCAGTAGATTCTGTGCTTAAATAAATATCTTTCAGTCGCTAAATATATTATTTCTGTTTATAATCATTATTCAATAATATCGTTGTAAATCAATTTGGAACAAACCTTTTTAGTAGATAAACACACCCACGGGCCGAGTCCCTTCAAAAAGGATTTGAAATTCTCATTAAATGTAACAGTATTGATGAGATCAAGAAATATTTTTGACTCTGCGTACGAGGTAAATTTATGGTTTCAATTATTTATTTAATACATTAATTATCAGCTACTGAAAGCTGTAAGGTTGTGGGATACAAAGCTGGTATAGAGGTCGTCGATTAAAATTTGCTCAATTTCTTAACAGTAAAAATTTGAATCAAGTTACTTTATAATTTTTAGTCTATTAATTTGCGACAAACAAAAACAGGTCAGTGCAAGAATAACTCCTTATTGTGTGACTTACGGTTTTACTTTTTAAATAGACCAAAGAATAAAACTTTGGTTGAATATAAATCGCTGACAGAGAAGAAAGATTTTAGTAAGCGAATCCTTCAGCGCATTGGGGTGTCCGTAGATAAGTATACTGTTTTAAATATTCATCGAATTGGAATTGATGTGCCGGTAAAATACGTATTTGAAGAGTTGCTCCAATGGGATGGTAATTCGAACTATTGGCCAAACCAGCTTGCACGTGTCAAACGAATAAATGGTAATCTTGAAAAAATCCTCATATATTTTCTCGGCATTGAAAAAATAAGATTCTGGGGGTTGGTGGCAAGGGGGGTTAAAATTAAACCTCTCTTCAATATGACTGCGCTGAAATTTCAATATACCCCACTTCTTTCAGATACAGATAATGCCCGTTATTTACTTTATAATTGTAGTGGTGGATATCCGATAGGCATTTTTAATCTTTATGTGCGTAGTTCAATTGCTGTGCAAAATGAATCGGAGAAAGCCCAATTGTTTTGCCTGGTTGCATTTAACTTTTACGGTAGAAAAAACTGGTTTTATACTCAGATAATTAATCCAATTTGGAAAAAAATACATAACCGCGTAACTACTAATATTCTAAATAGAGTCAAGAAAGAATTCGAGATTAAATTTTGGAATGAAATTACTGAGCAAGAAAAGAGTGCTGTTAGTTAATTCATTCTATAGAGAAATATATAGAATGCTTTTCCTTACAGGTACATATAAAACGAATTTTAAAAACAGGCAAAATATTTTTCTACTTTGAGCCCTTTGTGCATCCTGTCAGCCTCGAAACGATGGGCTGCTGATTAAGAGTCATTTTCTAGCTTCTATAAGCAAGCGTATATTACTCACGCAAAATTTCTTTACGTTGTGTTTGAAAAAGTAAATTACAAATTTAAATTGGTTTGAAAAATCAAATGTTTGTTGGGAGTCAGGGACGCTTTGCACACTCCTAAAGGCTTTGAAGGAAGTTAGTAAAGATGCCTGAATTTTATCTTGAAGGGCTGAAATGGTTAGAAGAACTACTGTAATTCTTCTGAGAGCGGCAATTGAAGAACCAGAACAAAAGTTAAAATTTCAGTTAACGAATAGAACGAGATAAGTTCTATATTAATTAAATCCTGAAAATGAAAGAATTTTTAGATAGATAATGCAAAAATATATTATATTCCAAATGGTCTAAGGTCTTATTAATAATTTGTAGCTATAAATCAGACGGAAAGAATTTTGATGAAGAATAATGTAGAATTGGAAATTAAACTACCCAACATCCCTGATATTGAGCTGGTTGCCATTGAAAGCCTGCAGATAATGGGCAGACATTTTGGAATTTCCGATGATAAGATTGGTGAAGCAAAGATCATCGTTACAGAAGCCATTATAAATGGGCTTGAACATTCGGGTGATATAAAACCTTATGTACAAGTTGGGTTCGGTATGGATAGGGAAAAATTAATTATACTGGTAACTGATTTTGGAGAAGGTTTTGAGCCTAGTGACGTCGAAGATCCAAAAATTGCAGATAAGATTCACAGTGAGCACAAACGCGGATGGGGTCTTAAATTGATGAAATCAATGTCGGATGATATGATTATTGAATCCGGACCTAATGGAACAAGAATAACAATTACTAAAAATTTAACCTAATTGGAGACAATTAATGAGCACAGAATTTAATTTGGTTGTGGAATTACACGAAAAAGCACTCGTAATTAAAACTAACGGCTATATCAACAGCGCGGGTGGTGAAAAAATTGTTCAGGAGTTTTCAAAACATAACGGAATTAACAAACTTATTTTAAATCTTGAAAATTCGAAGGTTGTTAACTCAATTGGTATTTCTCATTTGATTGAAGTAATTGAGAAGTTAAACCAGTCAAACGGCAAATTGATATTTACCAATCTTGATCCCACAATAGAAAAAACTTTTACAATTATGGGATTGTTCCAGTTTGCCGGCAAGGCTGAGAGTGTCGAGTCAGCTTTAAAAAGCTAGTGTCTTTTGACTAAATCATTTTAATAGTTGAGTCTAAACCGTGTTTACGGTTTAGACTATTTAAGTGATCAACTAAGCTGGCTTACATTTGTTTTGAGCATCAAAAGTCATTATCATTTCTTCACTAAACATTAATTAACATTGGAAAATATTAACCTTGTAGAAAAACTTTCTCTGCAGGCTGAATCTTTTCAGGAGGGATTTGAAATCCTTTCAAAATCTTTCGGCCTTATTGAGATGGTTGAAAATTTCATGCATATACTTCGCGGAAATTTTATCATTTCAGAAATATATGCTTATCGTAAAAAGCGATTGGATTCTAACTGGAACCCCATACCTTCAACGAAAAATCTTGATCCTGAAGATTTAACCTACTTTAAAGGGACAGAAAATTTTAGAATCAGTTATTTTGAACATCAAAAATATGATGTATCAATATTTCTTCCTTTAGCAGATGAATCTTTTTTAGGAATTCTTTTTGGTCCTAAAATGGATAAAAGCCCATTCAATGATCTTGATAAAATTACCTTACAAATCTTACTTCAGGTATTTGATGCTGCTTATAGGGCTTTTCTTAATCAGAAAAGAGTAAAAGCACTGATATTTGAGTTGAACGAAAAAGTTGTACAGCTTAACAATCTGATTGATACTGTTATTGAAGTTTCTCGTTATGATAGAAGGAGTGTTATATTTGATTTAGCGCTTGAAAGGATTGCCCCTCTTACTAACGCCTCTTCGGCTTTGCTTCAAATAAGTAGCAAAGACCAGGTTGAGCATCATTACACTTTTCCCCCAAATGCAGATATTAATAAAGTTCTAGACACTGAATTTAAATTAGAATCAGGTTTTGATTTTAATAATTTATCATATCGATTTACCCTTGCGGAAAAAGAAACCAGAAGCGGTGTTACAAACTTTAATGAATTGGACAAACTTTTACTTGATGCAATAACACGCCAAGTTCAGGCTTCAATTGAAAATCAATATCTAAATAATCAAGCGATAGAGAAGGAAAAAATGGAACAGGAATTAAATGTTGCTGCTTCCATTCAAAAAATGATATTACCAGAAACATTACCGAAAATTGAGGGTTATGATCTGGCCGGAACAAATATTCCATCAAAAGAAGTTGGAGGAGATTATTATGATTGCATTGATTTGGGTAATGGTAAATATGCATTAATTATTGCCGATGTTGCTGGGAAAGGGATCGGCGCTGCTCTTCTTGTAAGCACATTAGATGCGGCACTTTATTCATATCTTGAATTTGATATACCTCTCACAGAAATGTCTGAGAGACTTAACAAGCTTATTTATAAATCATCCCCATCGGATAAGTTTATTACTTTTTTCATCGCTGTTCTGGATTCGAAAACAGGTGAGCTGGATATTGTAAATGCTGGACACAACCCAATCTTTTTATTAAGGAAAGATGGTTCGCTCTTTAAGATTGAGGCGGGAGGTGTAGGATTGGGAATGTTTGATTTTGGAATTCCCTATGAAGGTTCAAAAACAAAATTAGAGCAGGGTGAAAGATTATTTTTATACACAGATGGAATCCCGGAAGCTATGAACGAAAACGAAGAAGAATATTCGGATGATCGGATGGAGAAATTATTTATAGAAAATAATACAACAAGCTCGCAGGAATTTGTAGATAAATTAGTCAGAGATGTAAAGGGCTTTTCTTGCAATGCCGAACAAAGTGACGACATAACCGCGATGTATATAATCAGGAAGTGATATGAAGTTGCTCACAAAAAAAAATTTATATTTCTCGTTTATTCTATTCTCAGTATCATTAATATTTCCTTTACTTACATCAGCGCAGCAATTAGAACCGGTATTCATTCATCCGGATAGTATTACAGGTAAGTCAATATCTTTGGATGATGTTTGGAAATATCATTCCGGTGATGATTCGGTTTGGGTAAACCCGGATTATGATGATTCTAACTGGGATACATTAAGGACACGCATGCCTTCGTCTGACACCCCAAAAGAATTATGGGAGGGAATAGGTTGGTTTAGAACTGTATTGAAGATAGATTCCTCTCTCAGGTTTAAATCAATTGGTTTTGAATTAGAGCAATACGGCGCCTCAGAGATTTATTTAAATGGAAAATTGATTACACAATTAGGGGAAATCGGAAAAGATGCGGCCACTGAATTCCCATATCATCCGCGTGATATTCCGTTTGTGGTTCTGCTTGATAGCAGCATAATTTATGTTCTTGCTGTACGATACTCAAAT
This sequence comes from uncultured Ignavibacteriaceae bacterium, assembly GCA_963768365.1. GTDB lineage: Bacteria > Bacteroidota > Ignavibacteria > Ignavibacteriales > Ignavibacteriaceae > IGN2. The sequence goes on from CAVYHS010000006.1 coordinate 270,085, forward strand.
AAAATTGCTGTAGAAGATGGGGGTTGGTATAATGCGTGGTTTAATAATATTGGTTTCAATATTGATATTAGGGAAATTGATGATTCAATTATCGCAACAGTAAATAGTGAAAGAACAACATTTGCCGTAAACATCGGAATCGCCGGGTTATTCCTTGCCCTTGCATTGCTTTATCTCTCGTTATTTGCTTTTTACCTGGACAGAAAAGAAAACCTCTACTTTGCACTTTTCAATTTCAGTATTTCTATAATATTTATTGGTGCAATGATTCAGAGATATATACAATCCAACCTCGAATTGATTACCATTATAAATGGTACCTCCGCTTCTTTTCTTGTTTTGATTTTCCCGTTTTATCTTGGCTTTCTTTACACAATTTTTTACAAGAAATATCCAAAGCAGTTTTATGTGTTTATTGCTCTTGCTCTGATTATTATAGTTCTCATCATTTTGGGTTTAGGTGAAGATACAGTATCAGATTATGCATTGCTCAGTTTTATATTTATTGCAACACTTGAGGGATTAAGAACTATAATTATGGCAATAAAAAAAGACAAACCTAATTCCATGATTATCGGGGCTGGTGTTATTGTGTTTGCCCTGTTTGTTGTAATGCTATTCATTTTGGGCATTTTTGGTATTAGTATAAGCAGCGTTGTAGGGATATTACTCTTCTTCCTGGGATTGCTAAGCCTGCCCATTTCTATGTCTGTGTATCTTGCAAGAGATATTGCACTAACAAATAAAGATCTTGCACTTCAGCTGCAAAATGTAAAAGAGTTATCAGCAAAGGAATTAGAGCAAAAGCTAAGAGCACAGAAAGCGGAATCAGAAAATGAAAGGAAGACCAAAGAGCTTGAGGAAGCTCGCCAGTTACAGCTTTCAATGCTCCCTAAAGAATTACCGAATCTTCCTCATCTTGATATTGCAGTTTATATGCAGACTGCAACTGAAGTCGGTGGAGATTATTATGATTTTCACGTTGATCTTGATGGAACACTTACGATTGGAATCGGGGATGCTACAGGACATGGATTAAAAGCCGGTACTATGGTTACTACTGCCAAAAGTCTTTTTAACTCACATGCTGCAGGTCAGGATATTATTAAAACATTCCACGAGTTTACACGTGTAATAAAAAATATGCGGATGCATATGATGTCTATGTGTTTGTCAATTTTGAAGATTAAAGGAAATGGGCTTCAAATGTCGGCAGCCGGTATGCCACCTGCATTACTGTACCGTAAAAGAGAGGAAAAGGTTGAAGAATTAATACTAAAAGGAATGCCACTTGGTGCATTCACCGGTTTTCCATATAAATTACACGAAACCAAATTACAGAAAGGCGATACCTTGTTTTTACAGAGCGACGGCCTACCAGAATTATTTGATAAAGATATGAATATGTTCGGTTATGATAAGGTAACAAAAGTATTTAGTGAAGTAGCTGACAGATCGCCCGCTGAAATTATTGAACATTTAAAGAATAGCGGTGCAAACTGGATTGGTGGCATAGAGCCTGATGATGATGTAACGTTTGTAGTTATTAAGGTTAAATAAATAGTAGAAAAGCTCCCAAAACTATTGTCTTGGAAGCTTAAAGTGCATCCTACCGGGCTCGAACCGGTGACCTGCTGATTAAGAGTCAGATGCTCTACCAACTGAGCTAAGGATGCGGGGCAAAATTACTGAAATTTTTGAAGGCGTGAAAGGAAAGAAACCTGGTTAGTGGTTAATTTTAAAGAAGAAAGTGTAGTTGCATAGGTTGTCAAAGTGAGTTGGAAAGGTATAGGGATTATTTGATGAAAATGAAATAATTGTGATCTTGGAATTAGATTTAAGCCCTTGGTGTTTTATAATGATCAATTTGTATTGTTGTAAACATTTCAATTGCTTTGATAAAATTTAAGTTATTATATTAAATATCTCAGAGAGCGAAAATTTAATAGGCTGCATTACCAATAGGTTTTATGGTATATATCAATAGGCATAATAAAATGAACACAAGCATGGGAGACAACACGAAATTTGAAATAATAAAAAATGTCCTTTTAGATAATTGGATTATAGAAAACATCTTAATCTAAAAACAGTATTTACTAATCACTATACAAATTACTTATGAGCGAAAAACCAAACTCCAAAAATTCATTCTTTCAGAATATTTTATCTGTTACAGAAAGGGCAGGTAATGCATTACCACACCCAGCTACAATATTTGCACTTTTTGCCTTATCAACAATTGTTATTTCTTTTATTGCTTCCATATTGGGTTTGCAAGCAATTCATCCTGGCACAAATGAAATTATAGAGCCTGTAAATCTACTCACGGTAGAGGGTTTGCATCGCATTATACTCGAGATGGTTGATAACTATACGAGTTTTGCGCCTCTAGGAATTGTTTTGGTTGCAATGTTAGGAATCGGTGTTGCCGAAAGTAGCGGATTAATTGGTGCAATAATCAGGATGCTTGTTTTATCTGCACCCCCAAAATTGCTCACTTTTGTGCTTGTACTTTCTGGTGTATTATCTAATGCCGCAAGTGATGTTGGATATGTTTTGTTAATACCTCTTGGTGGTATAATATTCTTAGCTGTCAGAAGACATCCGATAGTAGGAATGGCAGCAGCTTTTGCGGGTGTCTCCGGTGGTTTTAGTGCAAACCTTGTTCTGGGAACAATTGATCCATTATTGGCCGGGCTATCACAGGAGGCAGCCAGAATTTTAGATCCTTTATATACTGTGAATGCAACAGCCAACTATTACTTCATGGTAGTTTCAACTTTTATAATTGCTATTGCAGGTACATGGGTAACCGAAAAAATAGTTGAGCCCCGGTTTGGTAAGTATGAAAGTAATGAAAAAAATGAAGAGCTTGAACGATTGTCCAGGAATGAAAAGAAGGGTCTCAAGTATAGTCTTATTGCAGGGTTGATTATACTTGCCATTATTCTCTGGGGAACAATACCAGTTGATGGTTTTCTAAGAGCCGCTGACGGCGGGATTCTAAATTCTCCTTTAATAAAAGGCGTTGTTGCCTTACTGTTTATTGTTGCTACAGCAATGGGATTAGCATATGGATTTGGCGCTGGTACTTTTAAAAACGATTCGGATGTTGTTAATGGCATGGGTAATGCAATGAAGACTTTAGGATTATATCTTGTGCTGGTATTTTTTGCAGCGCAATTTGTAGCTTATTTCAAATGGACTAACTTAGGAATGATATTGGCTATCAATGGTGCTGATGTATTATCATCTTCCGGGCTTGGTATTATTCCTTTAATGATACTGTTTATTGTTTTTGCTGCTGCAATAAATATGTTGATGGGAAGTGCTTCGGCTAAATGGGCCTTAATAGCTCCTATTTTCATACCCATGTTTATGCTTTTGGGCTATTCCCCCGAACTTACTCAAGTGGTTTATAGAATCGGAGATAGTATCACTAATTTAATCTCTCCAATGATGAGCTTCTTCGCACTTATAATTGCATTTTTTCAAAAGTATGATAGTAAAGCAGGTATCGGAACTGTAATTGCGACAATGTTACCTTACTCAATTGTTTTCTTTATTGTATGGTCTATTTTATTAATTGTCTGGATTCTTTTGGGATTGCCTCTCGGACCAGATGCTGGATTGTACTACAATGGATAGAAAATTATATTTTACAGAATATGAAATAATTTAAAACCCCCGCCTCAGTTATTAAGCACGCGATGGGAAGTACATTTATAAAGTTTTGTTCTGCTTTACTTTGTTTAATTGTATAGATCCTCTTCTTTTGGATCAACATGTAAATCAAAAATTAATGGAACTCCACAACTTCTAGTTGGATCAGCGAAAGCATTGTTTATTTCTTTGCTCATCATTTTATAGCCTCAAATTTTAATGCCATTATCTCATTTTCATAGTATAAAATAACGTATTCTATGTTTAAATTTCTTTGTTTGCTAGTGAAATAATCAATTGGGATTAGCGGGGAAGAAGTTATTCCCCGCTCAAAGTTAATTTGAAATTGGCAAGAAGTGCATTGGATTATTTTTTCTTATCCACTTTATTTTTATCCAGCTCATCAAGAAAATAATGATAGACTTGCATTATTTCTGTCTTGAGAAAACCCGATTGCATTTCATACTCAGTGTATTTATCAAAAAACCTGGGTGAAAGTTTCGAAAATAAGATTTGGGTCATCACAGCAGCGACTTGCTCTTTTGGTTCTTCCATTGTAAACCTCTTTGATTTATGTTGTTATAAAAATGTTTTAACTGCACTGCCAACAACGACATCAATTATGCCGTTGGTTATTTTACTTATCCTGATTTTGGATAAACCAAGCTGCTTCAATGCTTCCATTTCAGAAAGATCTTTTTTCCCTTTCAGTAAAAACTCAAAATCTGCTTTGCTGAGTGCGCCGGATGTAAGTCCTTCGGTCCACCGTTCCAGGTCCGATTTTGTTTTTTTTATGAACGTGGATCCATCTTTAAGAATCCCATCTTTATATTCTTCCAGATTAGCTTTGGCAAAATCCAGCATATCGTTTTTAAGCGTTGACATAAAATCATTAAACGTTGGCATTTAATTATCCTTTAATTTATTTCTGATGGGTCTATTTTTCCACTCTCAAGACCTATTATTGTATCGAAAGCATCACTTACGAGCATCTGCATCTCTTTTACAAACATCTGGGAAAGCGTTTCTTCTTCTTCCCATCTCTTTAAAAAACCGCCGAGCAGATTTCCATCCGGATTAATTAATATCTCCCATTGGCGAGTTGAAATTTCATTGTCCGGCCTTCCCTTAGAAAATTCATATGCTTTTGTTAATTCTGTTTCAAGATAAGCTACCTCCTCGACAAAGTCTGCCTGGGGCATTGTTGCATTAGACATAAGACTTAGAGATTCAACCTTTAAATCTACAGCTTGCTTATATGCCTCCGGGCTGAACACAGATATAGACGTACAGGACCATAAGATCAAACTAAGTGTAAATGTTATTACCGAAGAACGCATTTTCGTTTTAATATTCATATAAATATTCCTATTTGTTCATTAATATATGCTTGTTTGTTAAATGAATCAAAACGTTCTTAAATTACATTAAGTTATTAAATACTAAATAAATTTACTCATAATCTTAAAATTAAATCGTTTATTCTGAATGAATCCTGATAAGAATCTTTTATTTAGGGGAGACCGGGCTGCGCCCCTGTTTGTTATTATTGGTGCGAGTATGTGGGGTGTTGATGGAATAATTCTTCGCCCTGCTCTTTTCGGTTTGCCCGTGCCTCTCGTAGTGTTTATTGAAAGCACTATTGTCGCAGTAATTCTTTCACCATATTTTATCAGAAGGCTCCCTTCTTTAAAATCCCTGGATTATAAAGATTGGCTTACATTCTTTTTGGTTGCCTTGCTGGGCGGAGCCATAGGTACAATGGCTATAACTAAAGCAATATTCTATGTAAATTTTGTCAATCTTTCAGTAGTGATTCTTCTACAAAAACTACAACCGATTTTCGCAATAACTCTCGCCGCACTATTTCTTAAAGAGAGATTAACAAAAAAATTCTTCTTCTGGGCCACTCTTGCTATAATTGGCGCTTACTTTATGACTTTTGGTATTAATTTGCCAGATTTGTCTACCGGAGATAAAACCACGGTGGCGGCACTCTTTGCTTTACTGGCTGCTTTTAGTTTTAGCTCATCAACTGTGTTAAGCAAAAGAGCTCTAAGAAATGTTTCCTTCGAGATGGGAACATACTTGCGTTTTCTTTTCTCTGCGGTAATAATGTTTGTGTTGGTTATTTCATTAGGAGACATGAAAAGCATTTCTGATATTACAACGAAACAAGTTGTTATATTCTTAATTATTGCTTTCTCTACCGGTGGTGCAGCAATCTTTCTGTATTATTACGGATTGAAGCGAATAACTGCTTCGGTTGCAGCAATTTGTGAACTGGCTTTTCCATTAACTGCTGTTATTTTAGAATATGTTGTACATGATAATATTCTTGGTCCCATTCAATGGATTGGAGTATTAATACTTCTATTGAGTATTGTTACGGTGAGTGGTATTAATACTTCGCTCTGGGAGAAGAATTCATAAATGAAAATGGGCTTGATATTCAAGCCCTTGAAAAACATTATTTTTAACCTTCAGATTCTTTCTCGCTCCATGGAGGAGTAACGCCATTCATTCTTGCATAAGCAATTGCCTGCCCAAGATGTTCATGGCAATGACACAGAAGGCTGATCATAAAGTTTCTTAACGACATATCCATACCAAATGGGGTCTTTACTACTTTATTTAGCTCTTCCTCTGTTAATTTTCCGGCGGCTTCTTTAACTGTTGTAAAAGACTCTTTAAGTATTTTATCTATTTCATCTTTATCGGTAGTCTTTTTTTCCATGGCCCCGGGTCCACCTTCCATTTGTGCCCCGCTCATAAAACCGGCTAACATATAGTTTGCTTCCGCAACATGAAGATATAGTTGTCCGTCTGTTCTAACACCTTCTGCCGGTGTCCAGCTCATCTGTTTCTGAGACATAGCGCCAAGCAGTTGTGTTAATCTGCCTTCTATAAAATCCATCTGCCCGATATATTCCTGAACAAATACAGGCTCACTGGGTGGATTTGCTGTCGGTGTAGATTCTACGGCTAAGAAAATTAATGATACCGGAATGAGTATAAAAAGAGTTCTTTTAAAATTAAGCATGGTGCCTCCTTAAAGTTTATTAATAAATATATCTGTCTTCCTTGTAAAATTTTAACATTATTTGTTATTGGTAGGGCTGGAATATATGGAATCTAATTGCTATTAGGCAAGTAAAGATTAATAATTATCTTGTTCCTCCTGTTAATTAGCTATAAAAACGAATTTTAATTTAATTATCGCCCTTTTTTAGCATTCCCCGCTCAAAATAACCCGTGATTTTATTATTGGTTATTCCTTCAGAAACTCCTTAATTTTAGGCTTAATTATGAAAAAAGATATCATTCTGAATGATTCGATTTACTGTTCTTCAACAATATGCCTTTCATAACTTTATGGCTGGCAAAATCAACTCTTGTAATCAAATAATTTTCCGGAGGTTTAATGTTTAAAGGTCACCCGAAAGGACTATATGTTCTCTTCTTTACAGAAATGTGGGAGCGGTTCGGATTTTATACCATGCTTGCCATATTTGTTTATTATATGCAAGAAAATTTTCGTTGGGATGCTGCTACCGCAACGAATGTGTATGGTCTTTTCCTTGCCGGAGTTTATATCACACCCATCATAGGTGGCTGGCTTGCTGATAATGTGCTTGGCTATGGAAAAACAATTACTCTTGGTGCAATTGTAATGGGTATTGGCTATGTGATGATGGCTGTCCCGACAAGTTCACCACTTCAATTATATATTGCGTTGGTCGTTGTCTGTATTGGAAACGGATTATTTAAAGCGAACATCTCCGTGCTTGTTGGAAACCTTTATGCGCATTCACAGGGATCACTTAAAGATGCAGGATATAATATTTTTTATATGGGAATAAACATTGGCGCTTTTTATGCACCAATGGCAGCGGCAGGTATTAAACGCTTTATGATGGAAAACTTCGGTTCAACACTTGCCGAAGGTTATAACGCTGGATTCGCTGTGGCTGCAGGTGGAATGCTAATTTCTCTTTTGATATTTATAATCTTCAAAAAGTATTATAAAAATGCTGATTATCGTGCTAAAGAAAAAGATAATGCTGAGGTTGATGCTGTGCTGACTAAACCTCAGGAAAAAGAGAGAATTATTGCCCTGATGACAATATTTGCGATTGTTATTTTCTTCTGGATGGCTTTTCATCAGAACGGTTCAGCACTATCGTTATTTGCCCGAGACTATACTGATGTGTTTGTAGGTAAATTTACTTACCTGCTTTTTGATGTTATTGGATTGCACGCTATTCTCTTTGTATTACTTGGTGGTGCCTCGGCATTTGTATCTAAAGCAGCAAAAGCAAAATTATTGGGAGGTCTATTCGCAGTAGTTGGTCTGATCGTCATAATTATTAAGCTGAATACATTGGGTAATCAGAATGAAATTGCACCCGAACAATTTCAATCATTCAATCCGATGTTTATTGTTCTTCTCACACCAATTATTGTTGGCTGGTTTGCTTTTTTAAATAGAAAAGGAAAAGAGCCGTCCTCACCTGCAAAAATTGGAATAGGAATGATAATTACCGGGTTAGCTTATATTATTATGGTTATTGCGGTTACAGGTTTGCCATCCATGCTTGAGCTTGATGGTGGTAGTTCTTCAATTACAGTTTCTGCATACTGGTTGATGGGAACATATTTTACTTTAACAATCGCCGAACTGCATTTAAGCCCTATGGGTCTTTCTTTCGTGTCTAAAGTTTCACCACCAAAGATGAAAGGATTAATGATGGGTGGTTGGTTTGGGGCAACCGCTATCGGGAATTATCTTTCAGGGTTTGTGGGAAGATTCTATCAAAATTGGGAACTCTGGCAATTTTTCTTGTTGCTGGTTATTACTTCATTTTTTGCAGCTATAATTCTTCGACTGTTTCTTAAAAAACTGAAGCACGCAACTGAATAAGATTACGTGCCCCGCTTCGGCGGGGCTTCTTATTTTCTGAATCCTTTTACCTTTTAAACTATCAAATCCTATAACATTATTAAATAATTTAATAGATATGACAGCCGAACAAATATTTTTATACGCACTAATTGCTCTAATAGCATTCTACATCTTCCGAAAATTCCTTATGATCAGATCAATTACTCATTATTCTGTCCAGGAAGCATCACAAAAAATAAAAAAAGAACGTAATGTGGTTCTTCTTGATGTCAGATCACAGAACAGAACGGAAACAAGGTGCCATAAAAGGCTCTTTTCACATACCTCTACCGACAATTAAATCAAGCCAGAATGAATTAAAAAAATTTAAAGACGCACAGATTATCTGTTACTGCCGCACAGGCAACAGAAGTCTGAACGCAGCAGCTAAACTGAAAAAGCTTGGTTTCAATGCATCTAATCTCAAAGGCGGAATTATAAGATGGAACGCGGCGGGTTTAAAATGAGCTGGAACAAGATAAAATTATTTTTACCTGTTGTTCTTGGTGCGCTTGGTGGATATTTGTACTACACATTTGTCGGTTGTAACGGAAGCTGTGCTATATCAGGAAGTCCGGTTAACAGCACATTATACGGATCTTTAATCGGGTTAGTGCTTACAGACTGGAAACAAATAAAATTATTATTCAACAATATATCTCGTAACGAACGAGACCAGATAGAAAAGGATGAAGAAAAATGAAAAAGAACATGGGATTAGTAGATCGCACAGTAAGAACAATTCTTGCTGTGGTAATAGCAATACTGTACTTCACGAATCAAATCACAGGTGCGGCGGCCATAATTTTAGGTCTTTTCGCTGTAATATTTTTAGTGACAAGCTTTATGAGTTTTTGCCCACTTTATTTTCCATTTAAATTTTCGACACTGAAGAAGACAAAATAAAAAACAACGAATTTGTTATGAAAAGAAAGGCTTAGAAAATGCAATACGGGTTTTCAAAAACAGTTGATCTGTCTTACGAAGAAGCAATTGAAAAAGTTACGGCTGAATTAAAAAAAGAGGGATTTGGAGTTTTAACTTCAATAGATGTAAAGGAAACGTTGAAACAAAAAATCAATGTGGAATTTAAAAAGTATGTGATTCTTGGTGCATGCAACCCGCCCATTGCACACAGGGCTCTGCAGGAAGAAGAAGAAATTGGACTGCTGCTTCCGTGCAATGTGGTTGTTTATGAAAAAGAAAACAAAACACGCGTCTCAATTTTTGACCCAATGGTGATGACATGGATAATGGAAAATGACAATATGAAACCCATAGCAACTGAAGTACAGGAAAAACTACAAAGAGTTTTAAAAGCAATTTAATCAATACAAACAAGGGAAAAACAATGGCTGAACATTTAAATAAACAAACATTTTTAGAAAAAGTTTTTAACTATGAAAAGAACCAGGAGTGGAAATTCGAAGGTGAGCTTCCGACGGTTGTTGATTTTTGGGCACCCTGGTGCGGACCCTGCAAAATGGTTGGACCTATAATTGATGAGCTTTCCACAGAGTATAAAGGAAAAGTAAATTTTTACAAAGTTAACACAGATGAAGAACAGGAACTTGGTGCCGTTTTCGGAATAAGAAGTATTCCATCTCTATTGTTCATTCCTAAAGAGGGACAACCGAAATTAGCTGTTGGGGCGCTTCCGAAAGAATCATTTAAATCTGCAATTGAAAAAGAGCTGCTCGTTAACGAACCAAATCAAAACTAATTCAAAGGCTGTCACTATCACAAAGTGGCAGCTAAACCTTCACTTAGAAATAAGCCTATAATTTATTACTTAATAGATTTATCACCCTTCTAAGTCCGGATGCACTTGAAAATGATTTTATAGGTGACTCATTTAAATATTTTTTCCTTATTTCATTTACTTTTTCAGTTTCAACTGTCTTTATTTGGTCCAGTTTTTTAAAGCATAAAATAATAATTGCTGTCTTTAGTGTGATTGCTTTAACTCTTACAGTCTGGGGTGAATATCTACCCGGATGTATATGAACATATCTCTTGAAGTCATCACCAAGACGAAGTGTCCAAACGGATCGGTCTTTCAATTTTAGTAGTTGATAATTTTTTCCTTTTTTAAAGAGCCAGTCTTTGTATTCTTCGAACGAAGATATTCTTTTTTTATCGAGTGCGCTGAGTATCTGATTCGAAAGCTCTTCTGGCAAGTAGTTGCCAAAGTATAGATCCATCTGTGATTTGCCTATTTTAAGCAGTTTAAGTTTAAGCTTCTCGAACGTCTCGGTCTTTTTAATTGTTTTAATCTGGTGTGTTATAAAACCTGCATGGTGCTTCCAGCAATTAAAGTTTATTTGCCCGGGAACGTTACATTTTGCATTCATTACAAAGTCAAATCACAAATTTTATTGCCGAATCTGAGGATAATTTCTGGAAGACTAAATCTCTCACGGTTTCTGAGGGGACTTTCACGGAAACATTCAAGCTAAAGTATTTTCCTTTTTGACTAATATTTGAAGCTGAAAGATCATATTCAAGATCAACAATAATGCTCTCAACGGCTTTAATCATTTCGTCTACATTTGATCCAATTATTTTATAATCCCAAGTGGTTGGATAATCAATTTCTGGTCTTTTACTTCCCAGGTTCACAGTGTCTCCTTTTAGTTGATTGAAATCGAGTTGTTCTGTGCTATAAACTTTTGCGGCAAACTAATAATTGCTTGTTGAATAAGCAACTAACATTTTCTGTGGTTTTTATTCTTTATTAACCAAGAAAACACCAATGGTGATTAGCAATCCACTAAAAACCATTAACCAAGTGATTTCCTCCTTAAGAAAAAATCCTGCTGCAGCAACCGTAACAAGTGGTTCGAGGTAAAGAAAGGCTCCTACTTTTGCTGATTCCATATCGCGTAATGCCTGTGCCCAGATCACGTATGCAATCCCGGAACAAAAAAATCCTAAAAACAAAATTAATAACCAGCCAACCCGAGAAAGATGAATGACCGAGTCAATCGTTTCTGAATTAATATTAAATGGAATAATAATTATAGTCATCATCAGAAAAAGATATAGAATTGTCATAAGGGGAGAATAAGAGAGTGAGATTTTTTTATTCACGGTAGAGTAGACTCCCCAGGTAAATGCGCTGCCAAGGACGAGTAAGTCGCCTCTGTTTTCTATAAGACCAATATTCGTAACATCCCCTTTTCCGAAGAGCAGCAACAATCCGAAGATTGCCAAAATAATTCCAAAAAATCCAAGTAGTGTTATTTTCTCTTTAAAAAAAATTAATCCCATAATTGCCATAAATACCGGTGCTGTTCCTATTATCCATCCGGTGTTAGCAGCTGTTGTATATTGTAATCCTGTTACCTGTATCCATAGGTGGAATACAGCAACAAGAGCTAAAATAAAAATCCAGCCGTGACTTTTAAGATTGAGAGAAAAATTTCTTTTGGTTGATTTTGCAATGAATGTTAAAAGAACCGAAGCAATTATTAGTCTGAGTATAATTATCGTAACGGGTTTTATTTCAAGGAGTAATGTTTTTGTTGCAACAAAGGAGGTCCCCCAAAAAACTACTGCAAGAAGTATGAGTAAATATCGGGTTGATTTCCGGTTGGTCAAATTTATTTACTTAGACTTTTCTGTTCTTTTAGCGGAGGAATACTTTTCCAGATCATAGATTATAAGCTTGTTCGGCATGTTAGCTTTCGCTATTTCAACATCTGCATCTTTAAAGAATTTGATGGCCAGAGTATCATGATAATCTGAAAAGACTACAACTCTTTTAACACCAGCAGCAATTAGGGCCTTTGCACAGGTTGTGCAAGGCATATTTGTAACATAAGCAGTTGACCCTTTTATGTTAACACCGTGGGTTGTAGCCTGAACCAGTGCGTTTATTTCTGCATGATTTGTTCTTACACAATGATTCTCAACTATCAGACAACCAACATCATCGCAATGAGGTTGCCCGGGCAATGATCCATTATAGCCTGTTGAAAGTACAAATCTGTCTTTTACCAGGACACACCCGCAGTGCATTCTTGGGCATGTCGCCCGCTCAGAAGCAAGCATTGCAAGTTTTAAGAAATATTCATCCCACGAAGGTCTGCCATTTGAAGCCATAAATATTTTTCTCTGTCGAAATTATTAGATAAGAATTTGTTAAGCTGAAAATTAAAGTATTTCCACTGCTTTACAAGGGTTGAAATGTACATAAATTTGAGAATCGTATAATCATACAAAAAAATTACCGCGAGTTTATTTGCCGGTGCTTAATATTAATTTTTTTGCTCTGATTAATGAGCAAGTTCGTTGCTGATTAGCAGTTCCCTCATATATAACCGGACCGCATCTTTAGTTGACGTCTTGAAGGTTATATATACGTCCATACCCTCCTTTTTAAAGACATCCAGATTACTTCTGTCCATACCTCGGGAAATTATCGCAGCACAGTCATTCAATACAGAATATGATTTTGTTGAAACAATCTCACTTTCCCCATTTTTTGCTTTGTTCTTTAAGCTGCTTTCTCTGTACTCCGTTTTAACAATATCAGACTCATTTATATCATAAACCACATATCCTTTTGTGGGCAAAAATGGTGATTTAATTGTTACCCCATCATTGGATTCAATTGCGATTTTCATATGCATCACTCCTTAAATTAATTTTCTATTACATCTATCCGCTTACTCCGATTTAATGCTTATTATAATTTAACATTTTAAAATTGATTGTCAAGGGCAATTGTGATCGGCAGTATTATTTTGTCTTGTTAATGAACGGTCTATATTAATTAACAGTTGAAAAATAATTTAAATCATTTCCGAGAGTAGTTCCTGGCGGGGATTTGCAATAACAACTTTATTTACCAAAAGACCTTTTTCTGAAACAATTCTTGCTCCAGCATCAACCGCGCTTGTAACGGCAGCTACATCTCCTGTTACGCTGAAAAAGGCTTTTCCTCCTAAAGCCATAGCAAGCCGGAGTTCAACAAGCTGAACTTTGGCCGCTTTTACTGCGGCATCGGCTGCTTCGATCAGTGATGCAACGGAGTATGATTCAACTATTCCAAGTGATTCCAGCATTTGAATATTGTTCTGCCCGGATATTGCCGGAAAGATCGTTGGGTGAACGTTTGGAATTACAAAATGATCTATTACCCCAAATCCAATTGTGTTAACCGCATTATCAACGGCTGAGGTTACAGCAGCAACGTCTCCTGCAATTAAGGTCATATATTTTCCCGAACAAATTGTGCGGGAAATCATTAATTCTACTTCTGAAGTTTTGAGCATAAGGTCAGCCGCTTGAATACCAGAGGCAATGCTACCCATCTCGATTAAGCCGATTGAATTTTTAGTAATCATTTAAACTCCTTTAAGATTCTATGGAGATAAATTGTTCTGTAACTTCTTTTATCTTTCCCGTAATTGAAGCATGAATATTTGCCCCTAATTCCTTGTCGGGAATATTTCCAATCAGTTGTCCTTCTTCAACTGATTCTCCTTTTTTAACAATAGCCAGTGCGGGTTTTCCAATATGTTGTTGAAGAGGAATTCTAACTTTCTTAACAGAAATATTTTTATCAAAGAAGGGCGCATCAGAATCGTAATCTTGCAGATTAAGTTTCATAATTAATTGCTTAAGCGGAACGTGTCTTCCTTCTTTAATGGGGTGAACTTTAACTTCCTTTTGCTGAATGAATTTTATTCCTGCTTCACGCATTTCTACTTTCGCTTTGTCACAGGCTTCTTTGGGATAGAGATCTTCGGGACAAGCGTACAGAGTGCACAATCCACAGGAACAGCAAAGTTCTGCCATTTGATTCCAAACCGCAGAACCCGTTTTAGTAAATCCAAGTGATCGCATCACTTTATGAGGTTCGATCTGATAACCAAGCAGGTAACGCGGACAAAGTTCTGTACAATAGCTGCACTGGTCACATGCTGATTTCCCAATACGGTGCCAGTTTTGTTCAGGTTGATTTTTTCTTTTAATTAGATAATGATCTTTGGGTAGAACAACTAGCCCGGCAGTGGTCTTTGTAATAACCTCGTCAAGATCAAAAGTCAATTGGCCCATCATCACTCCGCCAACAAAAATTCCAAAACCTTTTACCTTGGTTCCACCTGCAAATTCAATTACATCTTTAAAGCTGGTTCCAACAGGAACGAAAAACGATGACGGCTTTTTAACTGCCCCGGCAACGCAAATAAATTTTTTGGTGACAGGAAAATCCTTTTCTGCAAGAGTTATATTGTAAAGTGTTTCTACATTGTTAACAACACAGCCAATATTAAAAGGAATACCGGCCGGGGGAATTAATCTTCCTGTTGCTTCATAAACCAATTCAAACTCATCTCCTGAAGGATAAAAATCTCCAAGTTTTGTTAACTCTGTTTTTCCATTTAGGTATTTACCAATTGCTAAAACTACCTTCGTATTTTTTTCTTTTATTCCAAAAAAGCCTTTTTTTGCAGAAGTGCTTTCCAGTAGAAGTTCGAAACCTTTTGAAATTTCTTTTGGGAAATGAAGCATCAGCTCATAGTCTTTATGAATGAGCGGTTCACATTCGGCACCGTTGGCAAGCACAAATTCAACTTTTGCTTCGGCCTTAACATGTGCGGGAAACCCTGCGCCTCCGGCACCAACAACTCCGGCATTAAATATTTTTCTTGAAAGTGACATATTGTTGATTATTAATTACAATTTCTTTTAATGTTTCAACCCACATGGGATGATCATTTAAACTTTCCACTAACTGAACTTTTTCCCCGCCATGGTCTTCAAATAATTTTTGATACTCAACTCCAATTTCTATCAACGTTTCCAAACAATCTGCAACAAAAGCCGGGCTGAAAACCAACAATCGTTTTGCTCCTCTCTTTGCCTGTTCGATTATCATTTTATCAGCAAACGGTTCAAGCCATTTTTTATCCAATCGTGACTGAAAGCAAACCGTATATTTTTCAGGGGAGAGATTTAGTTTTTGTGCAATTAATCTCGTAGTTGCAAAGCAGGTGGCTTTATAGCAGTATTTATTTGTTTCATTTATTTCAGTTTCACAATCGTGGCTTTCACAAAGGGTTCCATCTTTATAAACTTTATCAACCTGTCTTACCGGCAACCCATGATAGCTAAAAAGTATGTGGTCATATTCATCAATATTATATGACTTGGCTCGTTCAATTATTGTATTTATAAATCCCTCATTATTATAAAACTGGCTAATAAATTTTATTTCTGGAATTGCCCACCACTTGCTCATTATTTTCATCACTTTATCAATCACTGAACCCGTAGTTGCAGATGCATACTGTGGAAAAAGGGGAATAACTATAATCTTCTCATAATATTTTTTATATATCTCCGAAAGAACATCATCAATGGATGGATTCTTGTATCGCATTGCAAGATAAACATCAAAATTATTTCCAAGCGAATTCTTTAACTTTTCTTGTATTGACTTACCATAGTAAAGTATTGGGGAACCGCTTCTTCCATCGGGCAAACCATTGTTGGTCCAAAGCTTTTGATAGATTTTAGCAGATTTCGGTGCACGAAAAGGAACTATAATCAGGTTAACAAGAATTGAGCGCGCAAGCACAGGAATATCTATAACACGCGGGTCGTTCAAAAATTCAAAAAGATATTTTCTTACGTCTTTTACTGAGGGACTATCGGGTGTGCCCAAGTTAACAAGTAAAACAGCGGTTTTTAATTTCATAAATTGTTCAAAATTCAATTATATAAGTTTCAATCTGCAATTTAATAAGTCTATTAGTGATTATTAAATAAAATTTTTCATTTTATTAATATCATCTATCCCTTTAATTCTTTGAGGGCAATGTTCGGATGAACTGAATGATTGTATTCGCACGAGGAATTCAGAATGTATCTTCTAGTGGTTGTTGATGGCTTTGAAAATCCGGTTGATTCGCTACAGACAACTAGAAAGAACGAATTTGGAAAAGAGCTGAATGGAATGGCGCCAGCTCTGAGATTTGATGTTGGTTATGCCTAGTAGTTACTAGTTAAAGGCGAGACATATTTCTCGCCTTTCTAATTTACCTTCTTTGCTCTTTTCTTGAAAACAAAACCATACTCTGCCAGTTTTTTCACAAAAGGTTTGTAAAGGTAGGGTAGTGTCGGGGGCATATGAACCCCGATTTCCTTAATAAGACCCTCAAGGATATATTTGGTTGCTATCGCGGGCGGGAGACCAACTGCTTTTGCCATAGCAGAATCCCCGTTGGGTTCACCATCAGCAACCATGGTTGCTGTCCTGTGTTCCTTTTTCCCTCCTGGAAATTCTGCAAGAATGTCTACGTGAATAATTGTCATGTCTGTCTCTCCAGGTGCATAGGTTAATTTCTTTAAAAGTAATTCAATAAAAACATCTAGCATAGATCCGTTTTCAAGCTTAATTGGTTCAGTATTAAACAAGCCAAGCCATTTCAACCGCATCATTATGTCTGACAAATGATCTACCCCTAAATATTTTGTAAATTCATCTTCTAAATTTTCAGTGTGTTTGGATTTAATCAGGTGAGAAGCAAAATCTCGGAAAGTTTTTCCTTTCCAATCAAACTTATCTTTATCGTTCAACAAATCGAGTTTCAAAAAGTTTCGCATATTGTTGCAATATCCTGAAAACCTTAGTAGTCCTCTGTAAAAAGTAACGTCATCCGGCAAACCATATGGCTTTACATACCTAGTTACATCCTTATTTGCATATGCTTCAAATGTTCCAAGTCCTTCAATATCTACCATCGTAAAATTTTCAAAGAGTTTGTCCCCATCTATTGGAACCGGTTTCCCTTTATCCAGCCACTTTGCAGGGACCTGTGCTGCAAGGAATACGCCCTTTGGCTCCCAGGAAAATTTATAGCCCATCGGATTATTGTTGAACTTAAATGATGGGAGACCGGAACCATATGAATGTACACCCATCACCTTTCCGCTGTCAACTTTTATTTCATCAAGCAACATCTGCGTAGCAAAGTGATCCATGCCGGGATCTTCTCCAAGTTCATTTAAAATCAAGATTCCCTTCTCTTTCGCCTCAGAATCGAGTTCTTTAATCGGGGGTGTTTCATAAGAGGTGGTTACCATGCTTTTCCTGTGTTTCAAACATAGTTTTGCAACCATAACGTGGTATGCTTTCGGAATCATATTAATTACAATATCATGTTCGGCAGTGAGTTTGTCTAGTTTTTCTACTTCGTCATTAGCCCACGACACGGCGGCTGCTTTTTTTCTACCAGCAATTATTTTTTCAGCCTTTGAAATGGTCCTCGCAGCCATTGTGACGTTATAACTACATTTCTCCGTTAAATAGTCAACTATTGGTTTTGTAACATGACCGGCGCCTAAGATCAATACTTTTTTCATTTTTTCTCCCTCTCCTTTAGTGCTGTTGGTAAGTTCTACAAAAATAAATATAAGAATTTTGGGGGAATAATGGAGCATCCAGGGAAAAGAAATTGATACGGAGGTTTTATATTTATTTATACACGAAAACAAACCTTCGGTCAAATTACAAAACCGCTTTTACCTTGAAAAATCACCAAAAAATTATATCTTACAACCCGATTATATGATTTTCACAGGTATTCGCTTTTAACCATCAGAATGAATAAAAACAAAGGAATTATTATGAATTACAAGTCATACCTGCTGCATAACTATAAAACTTTGCCGCAGATAAATAATCTTCCTGAGGATTTAGTAGAAGCAATTGATGTAGTTGGTTCGGTTTTGCCATTTAAGACAAACAATTATGTTGTTGAGAATTTAATTGATTGGAACAATATACCAGAAGATCCAATTTTTGTTTTGACTTTTCCACAGAAAGGAATGCTTCGTTCACATCATTATGAAAAAGTTAAACAAACTATTAAAAGTGGTGCATCAAAGGTTGAGATTAAAGCTGTTGCAAATGAAATACGACTTGAGCTAAATCCGCATCCGGCAGGACAGTTAGATCATAATGTTCCGCAAATGGACGGCGAAAAAGTTTTTGGTATGCAGCACAAATACAGAGAGACTGTACTATTTTTCCCCGGCCAGGGTCAAACCTGTCATGCATACTGTACCTTTTGTTTCAGATGGCCTCAGTTTGTTGGAATGGACGAGTTTAAGTTCGCTTCAAGGCAAGCCGAACATCTTACAGAATACGTTGCTAACAACAAGGAAGTCACTGACGTGCTTTTTACAGGTGGCGATCCATTAATAATGAAAACTAAAATCCTTGAAGCATACATTCGTCCTCTTCTTGAATCTAATTTAAAAAATTTAAAGCATATAAGAATTGGAACAAAAGCTCTTGCATACTGGCCTTATCGTTTTTTAACTGATGATGATGCGGCAGATTTGTTGGAACTTTTCAGAGATATTAAAAAGGCTGGCAAACACCTGGCCTTTATGGCCCACTTTAATCATTCTGTGGAGCTATCTCCTCCAGCAGTCAAAGATGCAATTGATAAAATTCTGAGCACTGGCGCTGTAATAAGAACGCAATCTCCAGTAATGAAACATATAAACGATTCACCTCAAGTCTGGGCAGAGATGTTACGAAAGCAGGTTGAGCTTGGCTGTATACCATACTATATGTTCATTGCAAGAAACACGGGGGCTGATCATTATTTTTCTCTTCCTTTAGTTGATTCTTGGGAGCTATTCAGAGAAGCATATAAATCAGTAAGCGGAATATGCAGAACTGTAAGGGGTCCAAGTATGTCCTGTCTACCGGGTAAATTGCAAATACTCGGAGTAAACGAAATTGGTGGAGAAAAAGTTTTCACAATGCGTTTTATACAGGGAAGAAATTCTAATTGGGTTGCAAAATCTTTTTTTGCAAAGTATGATGATAAAGCAAATTGGTACACTGATTTAAAGCCTGCCTTTGGCGATGACAAATTTTTCTTTCAAGCTGAGCTTGACAATATCATCAAACCTGAGGAAATTGAGATAGATTTCGAATAATTTCATGCAAAATAACAATTCCTTCGATCTCAGTCTTAATCTCAATGTAAGAGGTATGCCGTTATCAGCTACCCTTCTCATTAATGAGCTATCAAATAAACTTAAACAACAGGGGAAAAAAGTTTATAAATTTGGGCTCGGACAATCCCCGTTTCCTGTCCCCAAACCTGTGGTTGAAGAATTGCGTGCAAATGCGTTTCAAAAAGATTATCTGGAGGTCAAAGGACTAAAACCCCTTCGGAAAGCTGTCGCGGATTATCATTCAAGAAGAAGTGATCTCCAGCGGAGTGCTGAAAATGTAATTATAGGTCCCGGTTCTAAGGAGCTGATGTTTCTATTGCAATTCGTTTATTACGGAGAGCTGGTTATACCAACACCAAGCTGGGTATCCTATGCACCACAGGCAAAAATTATTGGAAGGCAAATTGCCTGGATAAAAACCAAAGAAAAAAATAAGTGGCGTCTGTTGCCAGAAGAACTTCATAAGATTTGCGAAAACGATCACTATAAACCCCGAATTGTTATTCTTAATTATCCTTCAAATCCAACCGGCGTATCATACGGCAACGAAGAGCTTGAGGAACTTGCAGATGTTGCCAGAAGGCACCGCGTTATTCTTCTTTCGGATGAGATTTACGGTGAGCTTAATTTTAAAGGGAACCATTGTTCAATAGCTCGATTTTATCCGGAAGGAACTATTATCTCGGGTGGACTGAGTAAGTGGTGCGGTGCTGGAGGATGGAGATTAGGCACATTTACTTTTCCGGATTCGCTTGCTGGATTGTTGGAAGGAATGGCCGCCGTTGCAAGTGAAACTTTTACCTCTACATGCGCTCCTATTCAATACGCTGCAATCAAGGCTTTTAATGGGGGAATAGAAATAGAAAGATATCTCTGGAACGCTCGCAAAATCTTAAATGCTTTAGGAATACAAGTTCGTAACATACTTTCCAGTGGTGGTATTGATAGTCCCGAGCCGGATGGTGCTTTTTATCTTTTCATCAACTTCAATAATTATTCAGAAAAGCTAAAATCTAAAAATATTTTTACTGGTCTGGACTTAACTTCCAGATTGCTGGAAGATGCTGGTGTGGCTCTTTTACCCGGAAGTGTTTTTGGCAGACCCGAGGAGGAATATACCGCACGACTTTCATATGTTGATTTTGATGGTGCAAAAGTACTGTCCGCAGCAGAAACTATTCGTCCAGAAGATCCTTTGCCAGATGAGTTTATCAACACATTTTGCTCTCATATGCTGGATGGCACCAGAGCAATTGTTGAGTGGGTCAAATCGCTCTGAACAAGATCATTCTAAAGAATATTCTGTCTCAGATAAAAAATGATTTATCATTAACTTTGCCATCAATTTTTACTTTCATTTTTAATTAAAAAATATGTTCAATAAAAACGGCCTTAAGGTTCTGACTTCTTTTTTACTTGTCACGCTATCTTTTTCATTTCTTACAGCACAGACAATTAATCTAAAAATAATTGAAACGAGCGACATCCACGGAGCACTGGTTCCTTATAACTTGATCAACAACCATGAAACAAAAAGTTCTCTTGCTCAGGTTCACACTTATGTGCTTAAAGAGAAAAGGGTGCCCAGTCAGGAAGTAATTTTGCTGGACAACGGGGATATGCTTCAGGGGGATCCAATGGCTTATTATTATAATTATATTGATACGACCCAAATAAACATTTACGCCGATGCCATGAATTATATGAGTTATGATGCCGCAACAATTGGCAACCACGATATTGAAACTGGTCACGATGTTTATGATAAATTCCGAGGGGAAATATATTTTCCATGGCTCGCTGCGAATGCAATTAATACAGCAACTAACAATCCATATTTTAAACCATATGTCGTGATTGAACGACAAGGAATAAAAATAGCCGTATTGGGATTGATTACTCCTTCTGTTCCAAGCTGGCTTCCGGAATTTTTATGGGAGGGAATTGAGTTTGAAGATATGATAGTGTCTGCAGAAAAATGGGTTCCGATAATTCAGAAAAAGGAAAAACCAGACTTGCTTATTGGGCTTTTTCATTCCGGAATAGAATTCACTTATAATGATGCAGACGAGGATACATACAAAAATGAAAATGCTTCTCAGCTAGTTGCCGAAAGAGTTCCGGGTTTTGACGTTGTTTTTGTGGGTCATGACCATAGTTTGTGGAATTTTAAAGTCGAAAATGAAGATGGAGACAGCGTTTTAATCCTGGGGCCGTTGTCCAGAGCCAGAACAATCGCTGTTGTTAACATAGAAATGAATTTTGACAGCGTGGGCGAAAAATGGGTTCGAAAAAAAGTGTCGGGCGAAATTGTTGAAACACAAAACTACAAGCCTGATGATCATTTTATGAGCAAGTTCCTGATGAATCTAAATGTTGTAAAAAATTTTACAGAAACTCCGCTTGGACAAATTACAAAATCTATTTCCTCCAGCGAATCTTTGTTTGGCCCTTCAGATTTTGTGGACCTTATACACACCGCTCAACTTGAAATAACCGGTGCTGATATTTCCTTTGCCTCATCTCTTTCATTTAACGCAACAATCGATAGCGGTTGGATAAGAGTAAAGGAACTCTTCAAGCTATATCATTACGAAAACTATCTATATGCTATGTCGTTGACCGGAGAAGAAATTAAAGATTACCTTGAATATTCATACGGAAACTGGTTTAACCAAATGTTAAATGAATCAGATGATCTTTTGCGATTTAAACATAATGAAAACGGCAGTATCAAATATTCTGAAAGGACAGGTTCGCCTGAGCTGGAAGAAGTATACTACAACTTTTCTTCCGCTGCTGGAATTAATTATACGGTGGATGTTTCAAAACCTTCGGGCGAAAGAATTACCATAAACGAGTTGAGTAATGGAAAATCATTCGGTTTTGATAAAACATATAGCGTTGCAATAAATTCATATCGGGGAAGTGGTGGTGGAGGACTTTTGACACGTGGTGCTGGAATTTCACAGGATGAACTTTCAGAAAGAATTATTTGGTCAACAGATCATGATATAAGGTATGAACTAATGAAATGGATAAAAGATAAAAAGATTATCAAACCCCACCTTGGTGGCAACTGTGAAATAATTCCTGAGGATTGGTGGAAGATGGGAAAAGAGAAAGATTATGAATTGCTTTTCGATGAAAAGCCTGTGCCTATTCAAAATAATATAGAAGAGTCTAACTACTAAAATCAAAAGAAGTTTTTATGAATACCGAGAAAAGCAAACAACTATTTCTTGAAGCAAAAAAATATATCCCGGGAGGAGTCAATTCTCCTGTAAGAGCTTTTAAGTCTGTTGGTGGAGATCCTTTATTTATCACAAGGGGCCTCGGCTCAAAGTTTTGGGATGCGGATGGAAATGAACTAATAGATTACATAGGGAGCTGGGGACCTCATTTGTTTGGACATAATCCGCCATTTATTATTGACTCTCTGAAAGCAGCAATAGAGAACGGCACCAGCTTTGGTGCACCAACTGCGATGGAAGTAGAAATGGCAAAAATAATCATTGATCTTGTTCCTTCTGTTGAAATGGTAAGAATGGTCAACAGCGGAACGGAAGCAACGATGAGTGCTATAAGAGCCGCGCGCGGTTATACGGACAAAGAAAAGTTTATAAAATTTGAGGGCTGCTATCATGGACACGCTGATTACTTTTTAATTAAGGCTGGTTCCGGTGCACTAACTCTTGGTGTTCCAACATCGCCGGGTGTTACAAAAGGAAATGCTGCAGATACATTGCTTGCAGATTACAATAATATCGATTCAATAAAAAAATTAGTTTCTAATAACCGGGGGGAAGTTGCGGCCATAATAATAGAACCAATTGCCGGAAATATGGGAGTAATCAAGGTAAAAGATGGTTTCATAAAAGAGCTTCGTGCAATTTGTGATGAAGAAAAAATAGTTTTAATATTTGATGAGGTAATGACGGGTTTCAGAGTGGCGGCTGGGGGTGCTCAGGAATTGCTTGGTATAAAACCTGATCTTTCAACATTTGGAAAAATTATTGGCGGTGGGTTGCCTGTCGGTGCATTTGGCGGGAAAGCAGAAATAATGGAAACTATTGCGCCAAGCGGACCGGTTTACCAGGCGGGAACGCTTAGCGGAAATCCTCTTGCAATGGCTGCTGGTTATGCAGCATTAAAACACATCAAAGAAAATCCTGTTATTTACAAAGAGCTGGAAAAAAAATCATCTTTTCTAGAAAATGGATTTAAAGAGAACCTGAAAGCAGTAGGAAAGAATTATGCGATGAACAGAGTTGGTTCGATGATGTGTCTGTTCTTCACAGAAGAAAACGTTGATGATTTTAACTCTGCTATAATTTCCGATACTGTTTTATATGGTAAATATTTTCACGAAATGCTGAAACGAGGTATTTATCTGGCGCCCGCACAGTTTGAAGCATTGTTTATTTCAACTGCACACCCAAAAGAAGATCTTGATAAAACAATCAAAGCTCATAAAGAATCTCTGGCGGCAATAATATAAAGACTGGTTGCATTAAAGATCTCTCGTAGCCCCTTGGTTTCACCTACTATTTTTGAACTTGCCTTTGGTAAACAATATAATCTGTAGTTGCAGGCTTTTCTCCGTGGGCTTTGATCTTTTGTGCAATCTGTGCGCGGTGGTATGTTGAGTGATTTAGTACCTGTACAACTATATCCCTAACCGTGTTTACAAATTTTTCGTCCTTTGTGTTTGTATATTCCATTCGTTTGTCAAGATCCTTGTCCTTGAAGCCTTCAAGTAAATTTATCCATTCTGCCGTAATAGTTGTTGATTGAGAAATACATTCCTGAACGGTATGTTTCTCCCAAGGATTAACGTAAACATCTCTCTCTAGAATACGGTTAAGCCATAATTTTTGCGCCGACACAATGTGTGAAATAAGCTCTCCAAGTCTTTCGTCTTTCTTTTCAAGTCCCTTTATGGATTTTGCAGCTTCCCTTGTTGCCCAGTCGTTGTATTTAAATAGATGAGTGAGGTGCTTAACCAGTTTTATTCTTCTCCGATTCCGTTTGGTTCTTCGGATACAACCTTTGCAATATCTGCAATTGAGTCGCCATCTTTTAACCTGATTACCCTCACGCCTTGTGTTGCCCTTCCCATTACACGAATATCTTTCATACTTTGCCTGATAACCATTCCCTTTGTCGAAATGATTACTAGTTCATCGTTATCGTTTACTTCCATCAATGCAATCATTTTGCCAATTTTTTCGTTTGTCTTGACTGTTATCACTCCCTTGCCTCCTCGATGTGTAATTCTGTAATCATTTACATCAGATCTTTTACCATATCCTTTTTCTGTAACAACAAGCACGCTCATTCCCTGGCGTTTAATAACGAGCAATCCAACAGCTTTATCTCCTTTGCCCAGACGAACTCCTCTTACTCCAGTTGCTGTTCTGCCCATATCGCGCGCATCTTTTTCATTAAATCTTACTGCAAAGCCGTTTCGTGTTCCAATCATTATATCATTTGTTCCATCGGTCATTTTAACTTCTATCAGCCTGTCGTTCTTCTTCAGGTTGATTGCATTTATACCGCCCTTGCGAACATTTCCATAAGCAGACAACGCTGTCTTTTTCACAGTTCCTTGCTCGGTTGCCATGATAAGATATTTATCGTCACTGAACTCTTTAACGGCTACAAATGCTGTTATAAGTTCCTCCTTCTCTTTCCGAAGCAGATTAAGAATAGATCTTCCTCTTGTTGCTCTTCCGCCTTCAGGAAGTTCATGGACTTTAAGCCAATAGACCTTTCCTTTATCAGTAAAGAAAAGAATATACTGGTGTGTTGAGGCAATAAACATATGTTCAATAAAATCATCTTCTTTTGTGCCTGCACCGGTAACGCCTTTGCCACCTCTGCCTTGTTTCCTGTACCCGCTTACCGGGAACCTTTTTATAAATCCACTGTGCGTAATGGTTACTACAACATCTTCTTCAGCAATGATGTCTTCCAGTGAAAAGTCTTCGTAATCGTATACGATTTCTGTCCTTCGAGCATCAGCATATTTTTTCTTAACTTCAAGAAGCTCGTTTGTAATAATAATTTTTCTTTGTTCTTCGCTTTTAAGAATTCCTTTTGAATTTTTCAATCAGTTTAATTGTTTCTTTGTACTCGTCTTCTATCTTTTGTCTTTCAAGTCCTGTCAAGTCTCTGCAGACGCATATCAAGAATAGCCTTCGCCTGAATCTCACTCAGCTTGAATTTCTTCCTCAGGTTTTGCTTGGCGGTTTCAACGTCTTTCGATTTCTTTATGGTTTGAATAACCGCATCAATATTATCGAGAGCAATTATATATCCTTCCAGTATATGAGCACGTTTTTCTGCAGCATCAAGTTCAAACTTTGTTCTGCGTATAAGAACATCCATTCTGTGTTCAAGGAAGTGCTGAAGCATTTCTTTTAGGTTAAGGACCTTTGGGGCGCCCTTAACAAGCGCAAGCATAATAACACCAAATGTTGTTTGCATTTGCGTGTGAACAAAAAGCTGGTTAAGAACTATTGGTGGTTGGGCATCTTTTTTTAATTCAATAACAACCCGCATTCCATCACGGTCAGACTCGTCCCGTATGTTGCTTATTTCGTTAATCTTTCCACCTCGAACAAGGTCAGCTATCTTTTCAATAAGATTTGCTTTGTTAACCTGAAAAGGAAGTTCTGTAATAATTATATGTTCACGACCATTTTTTTGTGTCTCGATGTTTGCCTTTGCACGAACAATTATTCTTCCTCTTCCTGTGAGGAATGCATCTTTAACTCCGGCGTAACCATAGATAATTCCCGCTGTTGGAAAATCCGGAGCAATAATATTCTTCATCAACTTTTCTATTGTCACGTTCGGATTTTTAATCAGGGTTATTAATCCATCAACCACCTCACCAAGGTTGTGCGGGGGAATGTTCGTTGCCATTCCAACTGCTATTCCAGTAGCTCCATTGATTAATAGATTCGGAAGGTATGAGGGCATAACCGTTGGCTCTTGGAGTGAGTCATCAAAATTTGGAACAAAATCAACCGTGTTTTTATCAAGATCCCGAAGCATTTCTTCGGAAATTCTTGCAAGCCTTGCTTCTGTATATCTCATTGCTGCTGGCGAATCACCATCAACCGAACCAAAATTACCCTGACCATCAACAAGCGGATAACGCAAAGAAAAATCCTGTACCATTCTAACCATAGAATCATAAACTGCTGTGTCGCCGTGAGGATGATATTTACCTAGCACTTCACCCACAATTCTTGCTGATTTTTTGTAGGGTTTGTTATGAGCCATACCAAGATCGTGCATACCATAAAGTACTCTGCGATGAACAGGTTTCAGTCCGTCTCTGACATCGGGTAATGCACGTGCAACGATTACAGACATTGCGTAATCTATGTAAGAGGATTTCATTTCCTCTTCAAGTGTAATTGGTACTATTTTTTCAAAAATTGTTGCCATCTTTAAATTATTTTAATGTGTTGAAAATGTTATATGTCCAGGTTAGCATATTTAGCATGCTTCTGTATAAATGCTTTTCTCGGTTCTACGTCATCACCCATAAGAGTTTCGAAAATTTTGTCGGCATTTGCTGCACTCTCTAAAGTAACCTGGAGTATTGTTCTTGTTTCCGGGTTCATTGTTGTTTCCCATAGTTGTATGGGATTCATTTCTCCCAAACCTTTATAACGAGAAATGTTGACTCCCTTAACTTCTTTCTCCTCGATGGCTTCATTATCTAAAACTACCTCTGTCTTCTTTTCGGACTTTTTCTTTTCTTTACTGTTTACTTTTAATCTTTTTAGTATTTGGTCCCGTTCGTTTTCATCATAAGCGTATAGTTCTTCTTTGCCCTTTTTAATTTTGTAGAGCGGGGGCTGAGCAATGTAAACCTTGCCTGATGTTATTAAATCTTTCATATGTCTATAAAGAAAAGTAAGAAGTAGTGTTCTGATATGACTTCCATCAACATCTGCATCTGTCATTAAAATTATTTTACCATATCTTGATTGTGAATGATCAAACTCGGCACCCAGTCCGGCACCTATTGCCGATATCATTGCTCTTATCTCATTGTTCTCTAAAATTTTGTTCAGCTTTGCTTTTTCCACATTTAATATTTTTCCTCTCAGCGGAAGAATTGCCTGAAACTTTCTGTCTCTTCCTTGCTTTGCTGAACCGCCTGCCGAGTCTCCCTCAACAATATATATTTCACAGTGTTCCGGATCAGTGATGCTGCAATCTGCTAATTTTCCCGGGAGGTTCATATTGTCGAGAGCATTTTTTCTTCTTGCAAGATCGCGTGCTTTTCTTGCTGCTTCTCTTGCTTCTGCAGCACGCA
Source organism: uncultured Ignavibacteriaceae bacterium (assembly GCA_963768365.1). Taxonomy (GTDB): domain Bacteria; phylum Bacteroidota; class Ignavibacteria; order Ignavibacteriales; family Ignavibacteriaceae; genus IGN2. The sequence goes on from CAVYHS010000006.1 coordinate 298,035, forward strand.
TACACTTCTCGATAATTTTTTTCCCGACAGGAGGATTCTCCTCGAGAAACTCTGCAAGCTTTTCTCCAACCATTGTTTCAACGGCTGATTTTGTTTCGCTGTTACCAAGCTTTGTTTTTGTTTGTCCTTCAAACTGTGGCTCCGCAACCTTAACAGATATAACCGCTGTTAAACCTTCTCTAAAGTCATCTCCGGTTAGAGTGATTTTTCCTTCTTTTATAAGATTGTTTTTATAAGCATAATTATTCAGTGTTCTTGTAAGTGCTGTTTTAAATCCTACGAGATGTGTTCCGCCTTCGTGTGTATTTATGTTGTTCACGTAGGAGAAGATATTTTCGGAGTAGCCATCAGTATACTGGAAAGCTATTTCAACAGGTGTGTTATCTCTTTCTCCCTCTATATAAACAGTTTTGTGAAGCACTTGCCTTGATGAGTCAAGATATTTAACGAATTCTATAAGGCCGCCTTTAAAGTGAAATGTTTCTTCTTCGCCACCGTTTCTTTCATCTTTAATTTTTATTGTGATGTTCTTGTTAAGATAAGCTAGCTCTCTCATTCTTTCTGCGAGAATATCAAAACGAAATTCTGTTGCTTTAAAGATTTCAGGATCGGGAAAGAAGGTAACCGTTGTTCCTCGTTCGCCTCGTTTTGTTTTTCCAATCTCCTTTACAGGTTTTAGAGGAACGCCTCTTTTGTATTCCTGAAAATATATTTTACCATCTCTTCTTACTTCGACTTTAAGCCATTCAGATAATGCATTAACAACCGAAACACCAACGCCGTGTAATCCACCTGATACTTTATATGAGCTTTTATCAAACTTGCCACCCGCATGCAAAACGGTCATTACAACTTCAAGAGCAGAACGTTTTTCAACGGGGTGAATATCAACCGGAATGCCTCTGCCATTGTCAGATACAGATACTGAACCGTCTTTGTTTATCTGAACACTCTATCATATCACAATATCCAACTAAGGCTTCGTCAATGCTGTTATCAACAACCTCGTTAACAAGATGATGAAGGCCACGACTGCTTACGTCTCCAATATACATTGCAGGTCTTTTACGAACGGCTTCTAAGCCCTTTAGATACATTAATGTTTTTAGCACTATATTCTGATTTCTTAGCTTCCTTTTGTCATAAATTATCCAATAAATCTTATTTGATTAATTCTTTTTTCCTTAAAGAATGAGTTTACTTTTTCTACCATTTCGGTTTCCATAAACTTAAGTTCGTTTCTCCATGAAGGATTTTCAACTTTAATCTTTAATACTTTTTTCTCACAATGCTGTGGCATTGCTATTTTTTCGAGATTAGGAAATATTTCATAAAAGTGTACAATAACGTCTGCCGATTCAACTATTTCCCGCACGCCAAAAAGTGCTCTTTCTTTTTTAAAGACTTCCTTTAAACTTTTAAAGCTGCTATGCATATGTAACTTCGCTGTTTGCAGATAATGTTATAACCTTATCTTCTTTTCCGATTTTTAAAAACGAAATGTTTCCAAAGTCAGTCAAGGTAATTATTGCCTGACCAACGGTGGAGAGACATTTGCTTATTGCATTGGCTCGTGACAGAATCTAGTTCACCAAATACGTCATCAAGCAAAAACAGGGGTGAATTTCCCTTCTTATCTTTCAGATAAAAAAATTCTGCAAATCTTAACATGGTTTGAAATGTTTTGTGCTGTCCTTGCGATCCATAACTTTTCAAACTTATTCCATTAATATTAAATATGAAGTCGTCCTTGTGGGGCCCAACAAGGTTGATGCCTCTCCTTATTTCATCTTCTGTTCTTTGATAAATCAGTTGCTCAAAACAAGCTTCCAGATTTTCTGAACATTTGTCCTCTAGGAAATAATAATAAACACCGGGCACTTCTTTATCTGAAAGAATGCTCATGATACGAATCTCTGATATAAACTTCAAACTCTGCTATAAAGTTTGCTCTGTGTTTTATTATTTCTACACCAGAGCTAACCAGTTTTTCATTCCAGGCATCGAGCTCTCTATCTTTTTTATAATTGTTTTCTCTGATTCTATTTAAAAGAGATGCTCTTTGTTTTAGTATCCTGTTATATTCAATTAAAAGATTTAAATATGTTTTGCTTGCTTGCGAAATCACCGAATCTACAAATCTTCTTCTGTCTGCCGGATAACCCTGTGTAATTGTATGGTCTGCCGGAGAAAGCAAAACTACTGGGAATTTTCCTATTACTTCAGAGAATTTATTAATCTGTTTATTGTTTAATATAAATGTCTTTTTATTATTTCGTGCTCGAGTAATTTACTTGAACAATGTCGTTGGTCAATCCTTTAAAGCTACCCTGTATGCTGAAATCGTTTTCTCCTAGTTTAACTACCTCTGAGTCTGATGATGTTACACAGCTCTTTGTGGTTGAAAGGTAGTAGATCGCTTCCAGAACAGAGGTTTTACCAACACCATTGCCGCCAATTATATAATTTATTTTGTCAGTAAAATCAATTCGGCTGTCAGTGTGTTTTCTAATGTTTCTCAGGTTAATAGAAGATAGGAACATTTTAATTATTTAGTCGAACCGGCATTAGAAGAAGCATTAAATCTTCTCCATCCTGTTTCTTGCCGGGCTCTATTATACAGGCCTTCGTTGGGGAGTGGAGTTTAAATAGAACTTCTTCGTCATCTACATGGGTTAAAATGTCATTTACATATTGTGTGTTGAATCCTATATCCATTTGTTCACCACTATACTCACAGGAAATGTTTTCAACGGCGTTGGAACCCTGGTCAATATCTTCTGCAGATACAACAATATTATTCTTAGTAATCGAAAATTTAACTTGCTTGGAGCTTGTTGATGAAAAGAGCATCATTCTTCTTAATTGAGGATACAAGATCGTGACGTTTTACTTTAAGTAGGTTTTCATTTTCCAGAGGAATAACACTACTATATGCGGGATATTTTTCAGCAATTAGCCTCGAGCTGAATTCAACATCACCAATAATAAAAGAGATATGAGATTTTCCAAGAAAAATTTTTATATCTGTTTCTCCTAAAAGTTTTGAGAGCACAGAAATAGCTCTTTCAGGAACAATATACTGTTCTTCTGATTCCACTCTTTACATTTTTATAAATTAAACGAACAAGTCTGTGTCCATCGGTTGTAACAAATTTTAGCCCCTCTGATGTAAACTCTAGAAGAGTTCCTGTCATCGCAGGTCTCATATCCTCTTTACTCATTGCAAATGCTGTCTGATCAATTGCTCTTTTTAAGTCTTTGCCGCTAAGAACAATTTCTTTGCTTTTAGACTACTGTCGGTGATTCCGGAAAATCTTCGGAAGGAGAAAAACTAATATTATAAACACCATTTTCGGTTGTGAGCTTTAATTTGCTATTACTATCAACACTGAAGTTTATTTGAACATCATCCATAGACCTTACAATATCATACATAAGTCTCGCAGGAACAACTATACTCATGTTCTCATTAGCAGCAACATTAATTGATGACTTCAGGGAAATTTCCAGGTCTGTTGCATAAATAATCAGCAAGCCACCATTAATTTCAAAGAGAAAATTCTCTAAAATTGGCATTGGTGTTCTTGCTGGTACGGCAGGAATTGTTTTAGAAAGAGTCTTTTCTAGTATTTTACTGTTTACTTTAAATTCCATTAATTGCTCTCCTATTAAAGCACAGAAAAATACTAAAAAACGTATGTAATAACAACGATTTTAAGGTTATAAGTTAACCTTAAAGATTAAAAAATCTACGTTGAATCTGATGTTAAAGTTTTACGGTAATATCAGATTATGGACCTAATCGGATTACCGAGAATTCCGTCTTCTGAAAGATTATTGGAAGTAGTAATACTGGCAGAATATAGCATAATTACCATCTATAAATACACTTACATATATAACTAATATTTTGGTGCCAGCGTTCAGCACAAAAGTACCTGCCAATTCTTCACCAGCATCATATGCAGTTGTGCCAGCTGGTAATTCAAATACTGTTTCATATTCATATTCGCCTTCCAAAATATTTGTTAATTCAACTGTTGCTCCAGAAGGTACATCTGTTTCAAGTGCCTCTAAAGTTAACCGAAACATCAGCAGAAGCTAGATTTGTAAATTTTATGGTAGTTTATTGGATTATCTGAGAACAGCTAAGTAAGCCAACAGAAATATTAGTCAGGAGAAAATAGATAGCTTTTTGTCTCATAACTCAACTCTGAATTGTTATTTAATTTTTAACGAATTATTAAATCAAAAAATAGACCAAAATTGCACTAAATTAAATAAAAAATATCTGTAATATTTGAAGTAAAAAATGCTTAATCAATCACATTAATTAATAATATTATCTATTTTTTTACTTAATAATAGTAATTATTACCGTGTTAGTATGTTAATTATACAATAAAACTTTACATTCAAAAGCACTTACAGTATCATAACATGTTGATATGTTGTGCAACTTATCTTAGTAAGTGTGGTGTTAATAATTTGGCTGTTAATAATTCAAACTTATAAACAAATAATTCTTTATTTAACAACTAGTTATCAACATATAAAAAAGTTTATAAAGACAGAGGAAATAACTCAGCCAGCCAACTCTACCTTGTTTCTTATATCATCAATAATATTCTGAAGAGAGGTATCTTTATTTTTATTTTCCTCAATTGAGTTACAGGCATGTATTACAGTAGAGTGATCTCTTCCCCCAAAATGTAAACCAATAGTTTTTAGGGAAGATAATGTCAATTCCTTTGCCAGGTACATTGCTATTTGTCTGGCAAGAACAATTTCTTTTTTTCGAGTTTTATCTCTTATCTTATTTTCAGCAACACCAAGATGTTCACAAACAACTTTTGTAATTGTTTCTATTGTAAGTGTGACGGTTTTTCTATCAGTTGCGATTTCTTTAACTGTTTTCTTTGCGAGTTCGAATGTAATTTCTTTTGAGCTAAGAGAAACACTAGCAAGAAGTTTTATTAAGCAGCCCTCAAGTTCGCGAATGTTGGAGGTTATGTTCGTTGCTATGTATTCTAATATTTCGTTAGAAACCATCATACCATAAGTTTCTGCTTTCCTTTTTAGTATGGCTATTCGTGTCTCAAGTTCAGGGGGCTGAATATCAGCAGTTAATCCCCATTGAAAACGGGATATTAATCTTTCGTTTAATCCCTTAAGGTCTTTTGGCGGTTTATCGCTGGATAGTATTATTTGTTTTCTTGATTGATGAAGTGTGTTGAAAATATGAAAGAAAAGATCCTGTGTCTTTTCTTTTCCAATTAGAAATTGTATGTCGTCAATAATAAGAACATCCATACTTCTGTAAAAATTAGAAAACTCATTTACTTTGTTTGTTTGAATTGATTCTACAAACTCGACTGTAAAAATATCGGACGATAAATAAATTATCTTTTTTTCAGGGAAATTCTTTACTATCTGATTTCCAATTGCTTGTATAAGATGTGTTTTACCAAGACCGACACCCCCATAGAGAAACAAAGGATTGAAAGAAGTTCCACCAGGATTATCACTAATTGCTCCTGCAGCAGCTCTAGCTAGCTGGTTTCCCTCTCCTTTAATAAAATTGTTAAAGGTGTATCTTGGATTTAAATTTGATTCAAAGGTATGCTTTGGTTTAGTTTTTTCCGTAACGCTACTTTGTGCTGATGTTTTTTCTTGAACCTTTTCCTGACTATCTATAAAAGACAAATCTTCTGCTATTACATAAGTCAGCTTTGCTTCTTTTCCAAGAATCTCAGTAATTGACTTTGTAATTAATACATTAAAATGCTCATCAATCCATTCCCAGAAAAACTGGCTTGGAATCTGGACCTTCAGGGTAGAATCCGAAAGCTCGACTGGTTTAATAGGTAAAAACCAGGTATTATAAGTCATCATGGAGACACTTTCCTTTATTTTCAAAAGGCAAGATTTCCAGACTGTTGTCGGGTTTTTCACGGCTGTATTTTCCGTAATTTCAAGCTCTTCCACTATAACTTATCCACAGTTTAATATTTAAGCAAAGATAGTATTATGGGTTCGGAATTAAAAAATTGTTAATTCCAACCAATAGTTTACAAACAACTTATGAACATCAAGTAGCGCCACGTAATGCACTATAACTAAAGAGTTTAGGGGCCTTAATAATAATATTACACACAAAATCTTAAAGACTTGTAAGTACCAAACCATGCTCCGTAATGTGAAACATTTTCACAAGGGGTAAAGACTCACAAGTTATCAACACATCGAAGGGTGCCCGTGCAAATCAAAAAATAGTATATAGAGAAGTTGATAGCAAATTAATTCTTAGATTATAATATCCCAAATAAAAAGCTGAGAAGAGATAAAATTAAAAATCTTGATAATAAGGGTATAAGAAACTATTTTTGGGCTCTTTTTAATGAAACAGGAGAAAAAATGAAAAGGACCTATCAGCCTAGCAGAACGAAAAGAAAAAACAAGCATGGCTTTCGTGAAAGAATGTCAACAAAAAACGGAAGAGCCATTCTTTCAAGAAGAAGATCTAAGGGAAGAAAAAAATTAACAGTTAGTGACGAACAGTAAAAAATCAGTTAATCCAGTTGAAAAGACAATTGTTTTTGAGCGACTAGCGAATGACAGTGATTTTAAATTAGTTTACAAAACAGGTCACGTTGTTATTTCCGAGGATAAGAAAATTAAAGCAAAATATCTGTTCACTGGCAAAAGCGGAAGCAGCAAAGTAAAAATTGGTCTGTCAGTAGCATCTAAAAAAGGGAATAGTGTCTGGCGAAACAGAATAAAAAGAATACTAAGAGAATCATTACGGTTAAACAGAGAAACTTTACGATAGTATTATAGAACAGAAAAACGGAGACCTGTTAATTATTTTTTCTCCATATTCAATTAACCAAATTAATTCAAAAAAGATATTTCTAAAAGATATAAAACCATGCTGTTTTAGACATATTAAAAAGAATAGGAAAATAGCCCCCACACATCAAATAGAAACACGTAACGATTGATGTTCATAAATAAAAGAATCGAGTGATAAAGATTGGATAGAAATACAACAATAGCATTTATACTTATCGGCGCCATCCTGGTAATATGGCTTTTTATGAACACCCCCGAGAAGACAGAACAAACAAAAACGAGCCAGGATACCACCGCTGTTGTTGAGCAAAAACCAGAAGAACAAACCCAGCCTTGTTGAGGAAGAAAGAAAAATAACACCACCCGATATTGATCAAAAAGAAGAACTTTCGCTTGGAATGTTTTCAAGCCAGGAAACAGACTCAGGTAGAATTATTACCATCGAAACGGATCTTGCTATTTATGAAATGTCTACCAAAGGAGGAAATTTTCACAAAGTTTTCCTGAAAAAATTTAATAACTGGTATTCAGCGGGTATTGATGAAAATGGAAATTATTATAAAACATCCGTGCAGCTTATTAATTATTCTCTAAGTAATGTTTACAACATCTCTTTTATTAGCACAGAAGGGAAGGCTGTAAACACCAACAATCTTAATTTTATAACATCGCCACAAAGCAAACATTCAATAACAGGCAAAGACACACTGTTAATTACTTTCCGGATGGAGACTTAGTCCTGGCAGAGCAATTGAAAAAAGATATTTGTTTAATGCCGGAACATATTTAATAAAATCTGACATTGAGTTTTTGGGATTCAACGGATTGATAACAGACAATACTTATGATATTACCTGGGAATCTGGAATTCGCTCAGTAGAAAAAAACACAACAAACGAAGCAACATACTCCAGTGCGGATGTTTATTATGGTGACGAAAAGGTTGTTGTTGATGCACCGGGCGACGGTGAAAAGATCAGCGAGAGCTTAAATGGAAAAGTTGACTGGTTAGCCGTTCGGAATAAATATTTCGCCGCGATAATGATACCCTCCGACCCGGCACAGATGGAAGGCGCTTATGTTGAAGGACAAGCCTTTCCAACAAAAAGCCTGGGACTCAAAGAGGTTTACAATGTTAGACTGGTAGTTCCGTTTAAGGGATCGGATATAGAAAGAAGATCTATAAACTTGTATATAGGTCCGGTTGACTATGACTTATTAAAAAATATCAGTCAAAACCTTACTGCTCTTGTAGACTTTGGAAGCTTCTTCGGTTTAAAATTTATAGTCCGACCAATAGCAGAATATTTATTACTGCCGCTATTCACGTTTCTACATCTATTCATACCCAACTATGGATTCGTAATTATAATCTTTTCATTGATAATCAAAGTCGTTTTATATCCATTGACTCGGAAGAGTTTTCAATCAATGAAAAAAATGCAGCTGCTTCAGCCAAAGATAACGGAGCTAAAAGAGAAGTATAAAGAAGACCAGCAAAAGGTGCAGAAAGAGACAATGAAACTGTATCAAGACGTATGGAGTAAATCCTGCTGGTGGTTGTTTACCAATTCTTTTGCAGATGCCAATTTTTGTAGCATTGTGGGGACTGTTCCAGGCAGCGATTGAGCTTCGCCAACAGCCCTTTATTCTTTGGATCAAAGATCTTGCAGCTCCCGACGTTATTTACGATCTTGGTTTCAAGCTTCCAATAGTTGGCCTTCAGGAAATAAGCGGACTTGCTATTATTGATGGGAATAACAACATACTTTCAGCAGAAGATGTCAATTAAGGATCCAAAGCAACAGGCGCTTGTTTATATGATGCCTATTATGTTGACAATTCTTTTTATGACCTTTCCTTCCGGGCTGAACCTGTATTACTTTATGTTTAACGTTTTGTCAATAGCACAACAGTATTACATAAACCATAAGCAATCTGATGTCGAGCTTGTTCCTGTTGATCCTTCCAAAAGGAAAAAAGGATTTATGCAGCGGCTTATGGATTCAGCAGAACAGCAGTCTAAACAACAGAAGAAAAACCGAAAATAGCAAAACAAATAAATTATTTTGCCGACATCACATCTTCTTTAATTACCTTTTCATAATTTTAGAGAGTGAACTTCTTTAAAAAAATACTATCTGGCTTTTCCTGCTTTTTGCAACCCTCTTGAATGCGCAGATAGCGAACACAATTTCACTGGAAACCAAAACAGTAAAACTTCCTTATGGACTAACACAAAAAGTTCCTTTAAATGATCCTGTTATTGGATTAGCATTAAGTGGAGGCGGTGCTCGTGGTTTAGCACAAATAGGTGTTTTAAAAGCCTTTGAAGAAGCAGGAATCCAGACCGATCTTATTGCCGGAACAAGTATCGGAAGTATAATTGGTGGTGCGTATGCATCCGGCTATTCTGTTGATGAAATGGATTCGATAGTTGTTCATACAGATTGGAACAGATTACTTTCATTAACTAACACCTCAGAAAGAAGAGAACTTTTTGTTGATCAGAAAATAGCAGAGGATCGCTCGCTGCTTACTCTTAGGCTGGATGGTTTAACCCCAATTATTCCAACATCATTTAATGAAGGACTTAGACTCTCAAATTACCTGACTTTAATTTGTCTTAATGCACCAGTAGTTACCCAAGAAAGCTTTGACGATTTACTTATAAAATACAGAGCCGTGTGTACAAACTTATTAAATGGTAATCTTGTTGTTTTATCAAGTGGCTCACTTGCTCGTGCAATGAGAGCCAGCTCAAGCGTTTCATTTTTGTTAGCACCCGTTAATAGTTGATACGTTAACACTTGTTGATGGTGGATTGGTTTCAAATATTCCCGTTAATACAGCGAAAGAAATGGGAGCCGACTATATTATAGCTATTAATACAACCAGCGGATTACGGAGCGAAGAAGAACTTGTATTTCCCTGGAATGTTGCTGATCAGACTGTAAGCATTCCAATGAAAAGACTTGAAGAAGAAGAATTATTAAATGCCGATTATGTTTTGACACCGAGGTATAGACGGCTGGTCCACTACAACTTTTTCAAAGATTGACTCCTTAATTCTTGAAGGATATTTATATACCAAGAAATTTATTCCCGAAATTAAATCAAAGATAGATTCCATCCTGATAACAAAATCTGGTATGAGCGAGATTTGGTACAAGAATATTAAATACAGAAACAACCCCGAGGATTTTGAGAAACCATATTTTGAGAAGTATTTCACATCAGACTCTGTTTCCAATCTGGAGCTTTACTCTGATATACACGAGATGTATATGTCTGGCAAATTTGATTCGCTGAGTGTCTTTATAATCCCACTCGAAGATTCTGTTGAAATCAAATTTGTTCATACGTTTAATCCCACAATCAAAAACATAGAAATTATTTCAAACGGAACTATTTCTGATAATGAAGAAGCAACAATCTCAAAATCATTAATTGGAAAACCCTTCGAAGGAAAAACAATATTCGGTGCAGTAAGAAACATCATAATGCAATACAAAAAACAGGGATATATCCTTTTTGACCTTAATAATTTTTCATTTAATGAAGAGACAGGAACACTTACGCTTGATTTTGGCGTAGGAACCATCTCAACTATTAATATAAATAGCCAAACAAGTAAAACAGTAATTGAGAGAGAGTTCGATGTAAAGGTTGGTGACAAGTTGAAGTATGCCGCACTCGAAGAGGGATTAAAAAATCTCAGGGCAACGGGGTTGTTTGATGACATAAATCTAACCTTAGAACAAGAAGGCAAAAATGTTAACATCTTTCTTTCTGTAAGCGAAAGGATATCAAGATTAGTAAACCTGGGCTTCCTGATAAATAATGTATACAACTTTCAACTCGGTGTAGACATCAGAGATGTTAACTTTTTAGAAAGCGGAAATGAGCTTGGACTTTTCCTTTTTGGTGGGACAAGCAATGGGGCATATATTCTGGATTATACTGCTTATCGAATTCTCAACACGTATTATACTTACAAGTTTAGCGCATATTATAAGTTTAACGATATTCAGGTTTATTCTAACATAGTTTCTTCAACCGGAAATACTTACACGAGCAATCAGGTTGGTGAATACAAGCAGATTTTTTATGGTGCCTCACTAGCACTTGGAACACAACTCGAAAAATTTGGCAAGCTTATTTTTACCGGAAAGTACCAGGTTGACCAAGTTAGAAATGTAATTGGTAATGTGGTTAATCCATACACCATAAATTTAATAGGTCTGAAGATCGGAGCTGTTGTTGACAACCAGAACAAATACCCATACCCGGAAGACGGACTTTATTTTAATGGTTTTTATGAAACGGCCCAAGGCATTGAAGGTAGCGAAGACGGCTACATTCTCTTAAATGCTGATTTAAAGTATTACTTTAGTCTTGGATCACAGAGTGTGATATCTCCAAGAATACATGTCGGCTTTGGGGATAAAACACTTCCTTTGAGCGAACAGTTTTCGTTGGGTGGACAATATTCCTTCTTTGGAGCCTACGAAAATGAATATAGGGGAAGACAAATCTTTCTCGCTTCTTTAATGTACCAGTACAAACTTCCATTTAAAATATTTTTTGACACTTACACCTGGTTCAGATATGATGTTGGTTCAACATGGGAAGTGCAGGAGAAAATTAAATTTAAAGACCTACAACATGGTCATTGGTGGTAGCTTATCTTTTGACACACCGGTTGGTCCTGCGGATTTCTCTATCGGAAGAAGTTTTCTTATCAGCCAGGGGCTGCAGTCAGGTTCATTTGTCTGGGGTGATGTGCTGTTCTATTTTTCAATAGGATATATAATAAATTATTAAAAAAGCAATCTTCTCACGCGTCAAGCAATTATCTCCTCATTTCTTTAGCCAGTTTATAAAGCTCCAGATATTTCTCAGCAGATCTGGTCCAGCTAAAATCTAATCTCATACCATTGGTTTGAATTTTCTTCCAGATGTTTTTGTGCTTAAAAGTATTTACGGCACGCTCAACAGATTTAAAAAGAGCAAATCCGGAATAATCAAAAAATGAAAAACCATTTCCATCTTTAAATCCATAGTGATTTTGCTCATCCCAGTCTTTTACTGTGTCAGCAAGGCCGCCAGTTTTTCTAACGATCGGAACAGTTCCGTATTTTAAACTGTAAATCTGGTTTAACCCGCAGGGCTCGTATCTGCGAGGGCATTAAAAACATATCTGAGCCGGCCTCTATTAAGTGTGAGAGTTCATCGTTGTAACCGATGTACGCACCAACCTTTCCGGGGAGTTGATTTGATAGCTGGCGGAATAAGCTCTCAAATATATTATCACCACTTCCAAGAATTATCCATTGTGCATCAAGACCCATCAATTCGTTTATTGAATCCGCAAAAATATCAAAGCCCTTTTGCAGCACCATCCTTGATACAATTCCAATCAAAGGAATATTTTCGTCAGGCTTAATATCAAAGTGCTTAAGAAGATATCTTTTGTTAAGATATTTTCCGTTTTTAGTCGTTTATAGTGTAGTGATAAGGAAGATATCTATCCGTTTCCGGATTCCAGGTATTGTAATCGACGCCGTTTAGTATTCCATACAAATCATTCTTCCGCTTCTGTAGTGTTGATTCCATTCCAGCACCGTATTCTGAAGTTAGAATTTCGTGTGCATATGTGTTGCTTACTGTATTAATAATATCCGAATAAAATATTCCTGCTTTCATGAACGAAACCGCTTCATTGTGTTCAAGCGGTCCCCCGGGATAAAAAAGATCACCGCGTATTTCCGCACTAAGCATAACTGACTTAGAAAATCTTCCCTGGTAACCGATGTTGTGAATAGTAAAAAGCGTGGCAGTATGATCAAAAAATCTGTCCCAGTTATAATTGTCCCTGATGAAAAGAGGCATCAGGCCTGTCTGCCAATCATTGCAATGAATAACATCAGGCACCCATTTCATTCTTTGCAAGGTTTCTATCACCGCTTTAGAGAAAAGAGTAAATCGCTCATCTTCATCAGGATCGTTTGTATAAATTATGTGACGATAAAAATAATGCGGACAATCAATGAAGTATACATCAATATCTGTATTCGGAAGTTTGCTTTGGTGAACGTGAACTGACCTGATTATTCCATTAATTCTTATTGGCATTTCACCAATATCCCAATTGTATTTCAGGCCGTGGCTTCTTTCGTCGATCCGAGCGTATTTTGGTATAAAAACTTTAACATCGCATCCAAGCTCCGCAAGTTCAATCGGAAGAGATCCGGCAACATCGGCAAGACCACCAGTCTTTGCATAAGGAACACATTCAGTTGCCACAAAGGCGATTTTCATTTTTAAACCCTTGGCCAAAATAGCTTTATCCTTTAAATTGTAAAAAATTTATTTTCTTATATGAATAATAAGACATAAAGAATTAAATTTCATTCGAACATCACAAATATTTTAAGGCACAATGATGAAAAAAATTATTAATGGGCTTTCGGTTTTTTTATCAGGGAAAAATGAATCTAAAGCAATAGTTTTTGTTCATGGATTTCCGTTTGATCATCAAATGTGGCAGGCGCAGGTGGAGGAGATTGAGCAAAGAATATTTATGTGTTGACTTATGATATTCGCGGACTTGGAGAGTCCACTGTTGGCGACGGACAGTTTACCATGGAATCTTTTGTTGATGATCTGGAAAAAATAATTGACGAATTAAAACTAAACCGACCGGTTTTATGTGGACTTTCAATGGGTGGCTATATTTCTTTACGAGCAATTGAAAGAATGCAAGAAAAATTCAGCGCACTTATTTTGTGCGACACAAAATCATCTGCTGATGATAATGAAGGAAAACTCAAAAGGGCAGCAGCAATCAAACAGATAAATTCAGGAGGCTTTGAGTCATTCATTGATGCCTTTGTCTTAAATTGTTTTGGAGAGAAGTTTGTTAAGGAAAAAAGAAACGAGTATGATTCCGTTGTAAACAGATCAAAGAAGAATAGCCCAATCGGTGTTAAAGGATGTTTGCTGGCAATGATTAGCAGAACTGACACAACTAGCACCCTTTATAAAATAAAACTACCAACTTTAATAATTTGCGGCAGCGAAGACAAGCTTTCACCACCAGAGCATAATGAAACCAATGGCAGAGCAAATACCGAACTCAGAATTTGTTTTGGTTAATAACGCCGGACATATGACACCGATTGAATCTCCGCAGCGTTGTTAACCAAGGCCATTAAAAACTTTCTTACAAAGAACAGGATTTAGATTTATCAATTAGTTGATTTCTTTAGAATATAATATTTAAAAATGCATCAACATCAGCCATCTGGAATAGTAGAGATACTTTTAAACTCTCTAGCAGACACGTATTTAATGATACCGGTTCTGTTTGTTTTATACTTTATTCTTGAGTATTTCTCACACACAAAGCAACTTGATATTGTATCAAAATTAAAAATATCAGGTCCGCTCGGTCCTCTTGCAGGAACTTTGCTCGGGAATTATACCACAATGCGGGATGTCGGTTTTTGTAACTACTCTGTATCTTTCAAAAAGAGTAACACTTGGGACACTTATTGCAACATACTTGGCAACTTCTGATGAAGCTCTTCCGGTTTTGATTGCAAACCGTGGCCAGGAAAGCGCAATTCTTTATATAGTAGGATTAAAATTATTAATAGGAATAGTATCTGGCTATGCTGTTGATCTGGTGATGAATAAAAAACAGTATGAAGGCGAGTCACCGGAAGTTAGATCTTCACACGCTGTTGAAATCAAACACGAGCTGGAAAAAACAAAGTATAAGGAAATAGCACTTCACACAATAAAGCGTACTCTAAGAATTTATTTTTGGGTTTTACTTATTACGATTGCAATATCATTCATTTTAAACTTTACGGATGGTGAACGCCTGGTTAATTCAATTCAATCACACCCAAACATTCAGGTTATTGTTGCAGCCTTGTTCGGACTGATTCCTAATTGTGCCGCATCAATAGCCATTGCTGAAGCATTTCTGCATACAGGGCTTTCAATCGGGGCAACGGTGGCAGGATTAAGTACCGGTGCTGGTTTTGGACCGATTGTTTTGTTTAAGGATGGAAAACTAAAGTTTGCACTTCAAGCACTGTTAATCAGTCTGACTGCGGCGATACTTTGGGGCTATCTTATTAATTATTATTTCTGATTTTTCCTAAACCAATAATTGCTAAACAAGCCTTTAACTACTAATTGCTTCTAAATATTTTTTAATATAATGATCGATTTTCTTCAATCGATATTGCATAATAAAGCGCGGATGCTCAAGTGCAATTATCCTTTTAAAGAACCCATGCTCTACATTAATTTCTGCAAAGTATTCCGCGTTTTTCTTTCCAAGTAGAATAACCCTATCCACGCTTGCACCAAATATAATTTGAGATTTTAAGGTTTGAATAATCTCTGATTTTAGCATTTCTCTTAGAAGCTTATCGTCATAATAGTTATAATTTTTACCGTCTTTGATAATAGCAAATGGATATAACGCTGTCAGAAAGATCTTTGAGAAAAACAGGTCCGTACCACCAAACCTTTCAGCAATTGTGTATATAAATTTGCTTGAGAGCTCCTTCCTGTGACCAAGATTATTTTCTATTCCACATTGTTCTCTTAAAGCAACGGGATCAGTAAAGGCGATTCCGGTAAGCCCCCCACCAAAGCGTCCCGGGTTTATTCCTATGATAAATGTACGTTTCCTGTCGTCGTTGTAAAATTTTTTATAAAACTTTTTAACGATTTTCTTTGCTTCATCTGATTCATATGGATTTATTAATTTGACACCGGAATTTTTTATATCGGGTGTTTTGAGATTGCAAAAATATTTATTCGCTCTATTTGAAAAAGACATAAGAAAGATTACGATGAAATCATAAATTATTGATGTTATAAATTGCTAATGTAAATTCGTGAATTAGCGGTTAATATTTGTTTAATAGAACACGACATCATAGTCCACAAACTTCCTCTCTTTATAATTAAACTTTGCACTAAAAAATTTATGTTCAAATAACCAGGGAATGAAAATTTTATCGCCATCCCAAAGATTTATTTCGGTGAGTGTTTCGTTTGGTATCCATTCAAGATGTCCTTCCGGAGAATCAATTAGTTCACCGGAAAATTCATCTGAAGTAAAAAGAAATACATACCAGTCTTCCTTTCCATCAAACATCGGGAAAGTAATAAAACCCTTCATCTTAACAGAGTTAACACGTAATCCGCTTTCTTCTTCAATTTCTCTGATTGCACACTCCTCTGGCGATTCACCAGGCTCAATTTTGCCGCCAAGCCCGTTCCACTTTCCTTCGTGATAATCATTTTTCTTTTTGTTGCGATAGATCATTAGTGTGGAATTGCTCTTTTTATCAATAACATAACATAGAGTTGCTAGTTTCATATTATCCTTTAAATTTTTATTAGCCTGTCCCAAAATAATGCTTTGACGGAAATATGTATTTGCAGATTAAAAAGGAAATTTTATCTTTTAACGGAACAAAAATTTCATTTGTGTACAAATAATTATTACAAGTATTAAGTTAGAATTTCAAAAACAACCCGAAAGAAAAAATTAAATTTTGGAGAAATGTTCGATGGATGTTATATAGAAAGAGAATTAACGGAAAAAGATTTTGCTAATGAATTTAATTTTGGTCGGCTCTAGTCTTGAGAAGACCATACTACTCAATTAATGCTGCTAAGAAGAAAGAAAAAAGATAAAGACGAAGATGATATTGATGATGAAGAAGACGATTTTTATGAAAAAGAAGAGGAAGAAGAAAATCCATTCGACGTAGAACCTTCAGAGGATGATTTAATAGAAGATGATTTTCCTGATGACGAAGATGATCTATTTGAGGAGGACGAGGATTCGTTTCGTTAGGATTTAAGTCTCCCAGATATTGCTTACCCAGCAAATAATTTTTTACATAGTCGGCAACACCATCTTCTAAGCTTGTAATAGAAGAGTTGAAGCCGGCTTTTTTTATTTTATCCATATTCGCTTCTGTAAAATACTGGTACTTTTCGCGTAGGTGTTCGGGCAAATCAATGTATTCGATACTCACTGGTCTTTTTAAGCGATTTGAATATTGCAGTTACAAGATCATTCCAGGTCCGTGCTTTTCCTGTTCCGAAATTAAACAAGCCATTAACCTTTGGTTTATCCAAGAAGAACAGCGTCATATCAACTGCGTCTTTTATATAAATAAAATCACGGAGCTGTTCACCGTCTTTATATTTTGAATTCAGTGATTTGAATAATTTTACTTTTCCAGTATCACGGATCTGCTCAAATGCTTTGTGAACAACAGAACGCATATCACCTTTATGGTATTCGTTCGGACCATAAACGTTGAAATATTTTAGACCAACAATTTTATCAAAAACACCATTCCGTCTTTGCCCAAAGATCAAATAATTGTTTTGAGTAGCCGTACATATTTAATGGGCGAAGTGTTTCTAATTTTGTTTCATCATCATCAAACCCCAAAGAACCATCACCGTAAGTTGCGGCTGAAGATGCATAAATAAAACGAATATTTTTTTCGAAAGAATACAGAGCAAGTTCTTTTGTGTAGAGATAATTATTTGAAAAGAGATGATCCGCATCCTTTTCAGTTGTTGAAGAATTTGCACCCATATGAATTATAGAATCAATTTCAAAGGAACATCCCGATCAATAATCATCGAAATAAAATCATCTTTATGAATGAAATCTTCAAATTTTAACGGGACGAGATTTTTCCACTTTTCATCTGTACCTAGCTCATCTACAACTAATAATCTTTGTTTCGCCAAGCTGATTTAACTTCCAAACAATTGCGCTTCCGATAAATCCCGCACCGCCAGTAACTACTATCATATCGTGAAATCCTTTGTTTTTTGGACGAAGCAATTTAGCTATATTTGCCCGGGTTTTAAAGAAAAGAGATTACTGATAACCTAGGTTCTTGATTGAATAAATTATTGACAAAGTATCAATAATTCTTATATTTATAGCAGTTTTTATTAGTTCTTTTATAGATTAATTCTTATCAAGAACGGCGTAGGGAACAGGCCCGTTGATGCCGTAGCAGCCGGTCCGGATTTATTCGGATGTCGGGTGCTAAATCCTGCCTTCGCCATCGGCGGGGAAAGATGAGATGAAGATTAGTTTTATGCCTCTTCATATCATCTGAAGAGGTTTTTCATTTTAAAGACAAAGAATATGAAATCTAATATATGAAATATTGACATAATTTACTACAAGAAAGAATTCTTGTTATTGATGGTGCAATGGGAACAATGATCCAGCGCCATAATTTAACTGAAGAAGATTTTCGTGGTGAACGATTTAAAGATCATCCACATGATCTAAAAGGAAATAATGATCTTCTTTCGATTACTCAACCGGAAATAATAAAAGAAATTCATCGCGCTTACTTTGAAGCCGGTGCCGACATAGTTGAAACAAACACATTTAATGGAACTCAATTTCTCAAGCGGATTACCACACTGAAGAATCTTGTTTATGAAATTAATTTTGAATCAGCAAAAATAGCAAAAGAAGTTGCTGATGAATTTAATAACAAAGTTAAATCCAGGTACCAATCGATTTGTTGCTGGAGCACTAGGACCAACAAATAAATCACTATCGTCTTTCTCCAAATGTAAACGATCCGGGTTATCGTGCAGTTACTTTTGATGAAGTGGTTAATGCATATTATGAGCAAACTCGTGGACTTGTAGATGGCGGAGCAGATATTATTCTTATCGAAACAATTTTTGATACGCTTAATTCAAAAGCAGCTATAATAGCTGTTCAAAAATATCTTGATGAAAAAGGAATTGAAATTCCATTAATGATTTCAGGAACTATTGTTGATCAAAGCGGAAGAACATTATCCGGCCAAACAGTTGAAGCATTTTATATATCTATTTCTCATGCTAAGAATATCATTAAGTGTAGGATTGAATTGTGCGCTTGGTGCAAAACAAATGCGTCCTTTTGTTGAAGATCTTTCAAATGTTTCAGAAAAGTTTCTGTCTGTTTATCCAAATGCCGGACTTCCAAATGAAATGGGCGGATATGATGAAACTCCGCAAACAATGGCAACTGTTCTTGAAGATTTTCTTGCAAGCGGATTTGTAAATATTGTTGGCGGTTGTTGCGGCACAACTCCCGATCACATAAAAGCAATTTCTGAAATTGTTAAAACATCATAAACCAAGAATTCCTAAAGAAACAAGAATCTTATTTAAGATTAAGCGGACTTGAACCTGTTATACTTCGTCCTGATTCAAATTTTATGAATATCGGCGAAAGAACAAATGTAACCGGATCAAAAAAGTTTGCACGACTTATTAAAGAAAATAATTATGATGAAGCACTTTCTGTTGCACGTGACCAGGTTGAAGGCGGAGCTCAGGTTCTTGATATTAATATGGATGAAGGAATGCTTGATTCAGAAGCGGCAATGACAAAGTTTCTAAATCTTCTTGAAGCTGAACCTGATATTGCAAAACTTCCTATTATGATTGATTCTTCTAAGTGGTCTGTAATTGAAGCCGGCTTAAAATGTTTGCAGGGAAAAGGAATTGTTAATTCAATTTCGCTCAAAGAAGGCGAAGAAGTTTTTAAAGAACATGCACAGAAAAGTTTTAAGTTATGGTGCTGCTGTTATTGTAATGGCATTTGATGAAAAAGGTCAGGCAGATACATTTCGAAAGAAGAATAGAAATTTGTAAACGAGCTTATAATATTCTTACATAAAGAAGTTGGCTTTCCACCGCAGGATATAATTTTTGATCCAAATATTCTTGCAATTGCAACAGGAATTGAAGAACATAATAATTATGCGGTTGATTACTTAGAGGCAACAAGATGGATAAAACAAAATCTTCCGTTTGCAAAAGTCAGCGGTGGAGTAAGCAATCTTTCTTTTTCTTTCCGTGGAAACGATACGGTTCGTGAAGCAATGCACTCAGCATTTTTATTTCATGCAGTAAAAGCCGGAATGGATATGGGAATTGTTAATGCCGGACAGCTAGAAGTCTATGAAGAAATTCCCAAAGATCTTCTTAGAAAAAGTTGAAGATGTAATTCTTAATAGAAGACCGGATGCAACTGAAAGACTAATTGAATTTGCAGAAACAATTAAGAAAAAAGATAAAACGGAGGAGAAAAAAGAAGATTGGAGAAGCTCACCGGTTGAAGAAAGATTAAAGCACTGCACTTATAAAAGGAATTGTTGACTATATTGATGAAGATGTCGAAGAAGCAAGATTAAAATATTCTCAACCCATTGAAGTAATCGAAGGTCCATTAATGGCTGGAATGAATGTAGTGGGTGATTTGTTTGGTGCAGGAAAAATGTTTTTACCGCAGGTTGTAAAAAGTGCAAGAGTGATGAAAAAAGCGGTGGCGATACTAATTCCATATATTGAAGCAGAAAAGGAGAAAAATCAAAATACGCGCGAACGTGGAAAAATATTAATGGCAACTGTAAAAGGCGATGTACACGATATTGGTAAAAATATTGTTGGTGTTGTGCTTGGTTGTAACAATTATGATGTAATTGATCTTGGTGTTATGGTTCACACAGAAAAAATTCTTCAAACAGCAATTGATGAAAAAGTTGATGTTATTGGTTTAAGTGGATTGATTACCCCTTCGCTTGATGAAATGGTTCACGTTGCAAAAGAAATGGAACGAAGAGGAATGAAACTTCCTTTGCTGATTGGCGGTGCAACAACTTCTCGTATTCATACAGCCGTAAAAGTAGCTCCAAATTACAGCGGATGCAGTTATTCACGTTCTCGATGCTTCACGCAGCGTTCCGGTGGTCTCAAATCTTCTTAATGAAAATGAAGAAGAAAGAAATAAATATATTCAATCTTTTAAGAATGAGTATGAACAGCTTAAGAGAAGATTATGCAAAGAAGCAATCCGAAAAAAATTTTATTTCTCTAGAAAAAGCAAGAGAAAATCAGATTAAAAATTGATTGGACAAAATCAGATATCAAAAAACCAAACAAACTCGGCGTAACAGTCCTTAATAATTTTCCATTTGCCACATTAAGAAATTACATTGACTGGACACCGTTCTTTATGACCTGGGAATTGAAAGGAAAATATCCGTCAATCTTTGAGGATAAAAACGTTGGTGCAGAAGCAAAAAAACTTTTTGATGATGCAAATAAACTTCTTGATAAGATAATTAACGGAAAACTTCTTACTGCAAATGGAGTTTTCGGTTTATTTCCTGCAAACTCAGTAGGATATGATGATATTGAAATTTATACAGATGAGTCGAGAAACGGTGTCAAACGAGTTCTACACACAATAAGACAGCAAATGCAAAAATCAAAAAATGAACCAAATATTGCTCTTTCAGATTTCGTTGCACCAAAAGAAACTGGTGTTGAAGATTATATCGGAATGTTTGCTGTTACAACTGGCATTGGAATTGAAAAGCTTGTTGGAAAATTTGAAAAAGAACATGACGACTACAACAGTATAATGGTTAAAGCACTCGCAGACAGACTCGCAGAAGCATTTGCTGAACACCTTCATGAATTAGTTCGAAAAGAATATTGGGGATATGCTTCAGACGAAAAATTTTCTAATGAAGAATTGATAAAAGAAAAATATATTGGTATTCGTCCGGCACCAGGGTATCCAGCTCAACCTGACCATACCGAAAAACTGATTATATTTTCATTACTTGATGCTGAAAGAAATACCGGGATTAAACTTACAGAAAGCTTAGCGATGTATCCAGCAGCAAGTGTAAGCGGATTATATTTCTCACATCCCGAAGCAAAATATTTTACGGTGGGAAAAATCGGAAAAGACCAGGTATTGGATTATCATAAGAGAAAAGGTATGAGCATTGAAGAAACAGAGAGATGGTTGGGTCCGGTATTAAATTATTAGAACAAAAAATTAATAAAGACATCTTAATTATGTTGAAATCTTCGATGAGCTGAAAATCTGTTCATTACCAAAGGGATCTTTTCTGTCTTCTTCAAAGTTTGGGAGATAATAATCGTTGCTTTCCATTTCTTGAACCCAGCCGTTTTCTAATCCGTATTTATTTAGCAGCTCAATTACTCGTACGTATTCGCTGCGAGTTATTGTTCTGTTTAGCAAAATGTTTTTTTCTGCACGGTTGGTAGGATGATATTGTGCCATTACGGAAAGATGAACTTTTTGGCTTAGTTCGTTACTGATAAATTTAAATACTTCTTCTGATTCAGCTAACCCGTTTGGTAAAACTAGGTGACGAATTATTAATCCCCTTACAACAACGCCGTTTTCATAAATAAGTTCACTGCCAACCTGGGTGTACATTTCTTTGATTGCAAGCTTACACATATCGAAATAATCAATTACCTTGGAATACCTTCTTCCATCAGTGTTATTTCCGTATTTAAAATCTGGCAGATAAATATCAGCAACATTTTTATAAAATTTTAGAACATCAACTGAATCATATCCATTTGTATTATAAATGATAGGAAGCGTCAATCCTTTTTCACTAGCAAACCTTATTGATCTTAGAATTGGCCCGGCAAAGTGTGTTGGAGATACTAATCCAATGTTGTGGCAATTCCTATTCTGAATTTCAAGCATAATTTCTGAAAGTCTTTCAACTGTAACCTCATTCAATCTTTCTGTATTTGGATTTTGGCTTATTTCAAAATTCTGGCAGTAATCACATCTCAGGTTACAATTACCGAAGAAAATATTTCCCGCTCCGCTTGTTCCAGATAAAACAGGCTCTTCACCAAAATGCGGAGTGTGGGAAGAAACAATTGGTTTGTCACTACTTTGGCAAGTCCCGAGCTTGCCATTTGTTCGATCAACATGGCAATCACGCGGACAGAATGTACAGCTTTTTAGAATTTCATCTGCACGGGCTAATCGTAAAGAAAATTCGCTTTCTGATATTTTTTTATATGATGGTGTAAAATTCATTTATAAAATTATTATTGTGAGTACTTGAAAATAAGAGATTATCCTGAATTTTGAACAAGATCCGACATACCAATCTTGAATTGTGCCAGGTGCAGCCACAGTTAAAATTGATCTTTTCATTTTTTATCTCATTTTAAGTTTGTAATAAATCATTTTTAATTTCTGATTCAAGCTTAGAGGATATATTAGGCGATTGAAAAAATAAGGTGACTAATGTGTAAATTTAATGGCATGAACTTTTTAGCAGCAAGATAGTTCCCGTTTAAAATATTTAACACTGAAATTATAGTAATATGATAGCTGGAAAAACCAAAGTCCTAAATATTATCTTTAATTTTGAACACTTAACATTTTGACTATTTAGTAAGATGAACAAACCAATTCAGATTAAAGAGTTTGAAAAATCAGTAAGGAACAAATTCGACATTTACAACAGTCTATTCCTTAACCTTCCGTTTCAAGGGATAGAAAAGGTCGGAATGTTAATTCCAATATTGCAGCAGGAATGCAAAAGTGGACTTGATGCTGGCAAAGAACCGATTGATATTCTTGATTCCTTCTTTAAAGTCCACACCAGCGTAACCTCAGAGTCCGAAAAAATAGAGTTAATGTTCAAGTTTATACAATACGTTGAAAGACAAATTGTGCTTTTTGATAGCGTTGAGGAAGCTGCTTTTGCAAACTTGAAGAAATTCGAGAATGAATTCACTCTTGAAAATTATATCCCTCAACCAATAGTTGGTAATGTTAATACTGAAATTGCAAAAAAACTTTCAAATTTTAGTGTAAGAATAGTATTTACATCTCATCCGACACAATTTTATACACCAGCAGTTCTTGACATTATCAGTCGGTTAAGATCATTTATTGCGAAGAACGATATTAATAACATAGAGATTATATTACAACAATTGGGTCTTACATCTTTAATTAATTCAGAAAAACCTACACCACTTGATGAAGCAAAGAATGTAATTTATTTCATTCGGAATTTTTATTATGACGCTGTAGGGGAGCTATACTCACACATAAAAAGTAACTATGCTTGATGATAAATTTGATAATCCTCGATTAATCCAGCTTGGTTTCTGGCCAGGCGGTGATAGAGATGGGAATCCTTTTGTTACTTCTGACATAACAATTAAAGTTGCAGACGAACTTCGTATGACGCTGATGAAGTGTTATTACCAGGATGTCAAGGCTCTTGAAAGAAAGCTAACTTTTAAAGGAGTAAAAGAAATTATAGAAAATCTCAGGGAAAGCCTATACTTAGCTATGTTCGATTCCTCCAAGAGTATAGAATATGATGCTATACTTACAACGCTGGTAAATGTACAAGGTATGCTCACAACCAGGTTTAACAATTTATATGTTGAAGAACTTGAATCTCTCATGGATAAGGTAAAAATATTTAAGAGTCATTTTGCCTCACTGGACATAAGACAAAATCACAGCGTGCATAAAAAGATAATTGAAATAATTTTAAAGAAAGAAAAAATTATTGATCAAACACTGGATGAATTAAAGAATGACGAATTAACAGCTATTCTGATCAACAAAAATATTAACATTACAGCGAATCAATTCGATGATGATGTTCAAAAAGATACTATTGAAACGATTTCAAAACTTAAAGATATTCAGAGAAAAAATGGGGAAGATGGCTGTAACAGATATATAATTAGTAATGCCGAAGATTCATATTCTGTATTATTTGTCTTTTTCCTATTAAAGAACTTGTGGTTGGCGGAATGAACCAATCTCTTTTGATATCATTCCGCTTTTTGAATCTATGAACGGGATGAAAAATTCTGAAGTTATTATGAAAGAGCTCTATTCAATTCCAGAATACAGAGCACATCTGAAAAACAGGGGCGACAAACAGACTATCATGCTCGGATTTTCTGATGGGACAAAAGACGGAGGCTACTTACAGGCAAATTGGTCTATCTTTAAAACAAAAGAAAATCTTTCCCGCCTCAGTTCACAATTTAATATTAAACCTATATTTTTTGATGGACGCGGTGGACCACCTGCGAGAGGTGGAGGAAAAACACATCGTTTCTATGCATCGCAAAGTGGAAAAATTGCTAACCATGAAATTCAATTAACAGTACAGGGCCAGACTATCTCCAGCAAATTTGGTTCAAAAGAACATTTCAAGCATCACTGTGAACAAATAATTACCGCTGGAATATCTCACAGCTTATCAAAAAAAGAAAATATAATTGCAGACAGCTCAAGGAAATTAATAGAAGAGTTAGCCCAGCTATCTTTTGAAAAATATACTGAATTAAAAAATCATAAGATGTTTATTCCATATCTGGAAAATAAAAGCACACTTAAATACTATGGCCAGACAAATGTCGGCAGCAGACCTGACAGAAGAGGAAATAAAAATAAATTAAATTTGAGTGATTTACGTGCAATTCCTTTTGTGGGTTCGTGGAGCCAGTTGAAGCAGAATGTTCCGGGTTACTTTGGAATCGGAACAGCATTAAAAAAATTAGTAGAATGCTGGCAGGTTGAATGATCTGAAGAAATTATTTGTGCAGGTCCCATTTTTTAAAGCATTAATTCTTAACAGCATGATGTCTTTGTCAAAATGTTATTTTGAATTGACAGCCTATATTGCAAAGGATGCTGACTATAAGGAATTCTGGAATATCTTATTTGAAGAATATAATCTTTCAAAGGAAATGGTATTGCTTATTTCGGGTTATAAAAATTTAATGGAAGAAGAATTGGTAACGAAAAGCTCAATCGAGATCAGAGAAAAGATAGTTATACCCTTGCTAACAATTCAACAATACGCTTTACAGAAAATAGAAAAAGACCCAGTAATAAATCTGTATATGAAAAGATTGTCAGACGTTCACTTTACGGTAATATTAATGCGAGCAGGAATTCCGCCTGAAGCATCAAACCAAGAACAGTTTCTCGCTTAAATGTTCGTCCTACTCCCGCTAATTTTTTGAACGCTTATTAAGTTATTATCTCATATTTCTATGGCATAAGACAACTATTAGAAAGAGACAATAAAGAATCAAATGTTCTTGTTTGAAATAACAAAGTCAATTCATAAGTAAACTAATATGGGTTTATTATTGTTATAATATATTTAGATATTAAGGTTTTATACTATGCTTGAATTAAAAAATGTGAGTAAAAGTTATTTTGAGGGTAATACGAAGCACAATGTATTGAATAATTTTGAGCTGAAAATATCAACTGGGGAAATCATCATTCTGCTTGGTAAAAGCGGATCAGGTAAATCTACATTGCTTAATATAATCAGCGGAATCGATATTCCAGACAGCGGTTCGGTAACTATTGATCAAACAGATATTACAAAGCTTTCTGAAAAAGACAGAACTTTAGTTCGCCGAAATAAAATTGGATTTATTTTTCAGTTTTTTAATTTAATTCCAACTCTTACTGTAAAAGAAAATCTGCTTCTCCCTCTTGAGCTAACCGGAATCAGTGAGCGAGAGGAAAAAGTTAACTCGATATTAGAAGAAGTTGGTCTTGCTGATAGAGCAAACACTTATCCGGACAAACTTTCCGGTGGAGAGCAGCAGCGTATTTCAATTGCCCGCGCACTTATTCATAATCCGGACATCATTCTTGCAGATGAGCCAACAGGGAATCTTGATTACGAAACAGGACTTCAGGTTGTTGATTTGTTAGACCGAGTTGTAAAGAAAAAAGGAAAGACCATGATAATGGTTACTCATAGCAAAGATGTAATTGGACTGGCAGATAGAATCTTTTCACTTAAAGAAGGCAAGCTTTCAGAACTGCAAAAGGACTCTGTAGTTGAATAGTCTAACCAAATCTAGCTTTAGATATTTATTTAAACGTCCCTGGCAATTTGGTTTATCTATTATTGGCATTGCAATGGGCGTTGCAATCGTTGTATCGATAGACATTGCAAATTTCAGTTCTGCAAAGGCGTTCAATCTTTCAATGAATGCTGTAGCTGGTAAAGCAACTCACCAAATTTTAGGAACATCCGAAGGCATACCTGATTCTTTTTATACTTACATGCGTATAAACAAAGGTGTAAAAAATATAGCTCCGGTAATTGAAGCCTATGTCAGCATTCCTGATTCAAACAAAAGAGTTTTTAAATTATTAGGGGTAGATTTTTTCGCAGAACAGCCTTTTCGAAATTATCTGGCAAACTCCGGTGTTTCAATCAACAGTGAATTAAAAGACTTTCTTACCAAACCAAACGCTATAATAATTTCTAAAGCAAGTTTGTATAGATTAAGTAAATCAGTTGGTGATTCATTAAGAGTTTTAATCAACGGAAAAAGAAAAACACTTTATATAGTTGGGTTAATTACTGGAGATGAGCAAAACAAATCGGCACTAGAAAATCTATTTATAACAGATATTGCCTCGGCGCAGGAGTTGACCGAAAAGAATAATAGTATTGATTATATAGATGTAATTATTAAAAATAATTTCGAAGAGCAATTCATACAGAGCTTGTTGTCGGAAGGATTTATTCTACAAAAATCTGCATCACGATCTCAAACAGCGGAACAGATGCTCGAAGCTTTTAATATTAATTTAACTGCGTTAAGCCTGCTAGCTTTAATTGTTGGTTTGTTCCTGATTTACAACACAATGACTTTTTCGGTGGTTCAGCGAAAAGTTTTAATTGGGACGATTGCGCTCAATCGGGGTTACCTCCAGCGAAATTTCTACTATCATTATTCAAGAAGCTTTAATAATGGGAATCCTGGGAACGATTGCCGGATTTGGGGCCGCTTATTTCATTTCAAAATATTTACTTGTTATTGTTTCTCAAACTATTAATGATCTCTATTACGTGGTCTCTGTTAGAGAAGTTTATGTCTCTCCCGAAATAATTATTAAAGGAATTGCATTAGGAGTAATAGCAACTTTGCTCTCAGCCATTAAGCCATCAAAAGAAGCATCAAAAGTTAATCCTCGTTCTGCAATGATTCGCTCTGAGCAGGAATCGTCGTTGCTAAAAAAAATACCACTGATGAATATTTCTGGAATAATCGCAATTATTCTAGGCGCAACAATTCTGATTATCCCTTCAAAAAATATTTGGCTTAGCTACTTTGGAATCTTACCCATTATTGTTGGTTTTGCTTTGTTGACTCCTATTATAATTATACTTGTAGAAAAAATATTTTCACCGGTTTACA
>CAVYHS010000007.1:0-215411 GCA_963768365.1 uncultured Ignavibacteriaceae bacterium
TAATATTCTTGCAGC
Source organism: uncultured Ignavibacteriaceae bacterium (assembly GCA_963768365.1). Lineage (GTDB taxonomy): Bacteria > Bacteroidota > Ignavibacteria > Ignavibacteriales > Ignavibacteriaceae > IGN2. Next base: position 16 of record CAVYHS010000007.1, read on the forward strand.
TATTTACTGCAGCGCCGCAGTTGGTGTGTTTACATACACAATAAAATATTGTATGGATAATCTTGCTGTATTCAAGAAGAAAATTTCAATTCAAAAAGAGGCTGCTAAAAAAGGAAAGAAAAAGGGCAAATTTCAGATAGAAAAAACTGATAAGCTGGTTGAGCTTTCTGAAAATATAAAATTAATCACTGCAGTATTTGGAGGATTGGTTCTTGCATTCAGCAGAACATTCTGGTTCCAAAGTACATCAGTTGAAGTTTATTCGTTTCATTTACTTTTAATCACACTTATCATTCTTTTTCTTTAAAAGCATATGTAAAGTCATTTGAGAATGACAAGCTCACACACTGGCTGGCGTTTGCATTTTTTCTGGCACTCGGTTTTACAAATCATTTAACCACATTGATGATACTACCAGCAACAGCTTACCTTTATTTTTCGAGGTATAAATTCACTTCGGCAAGTTTTGTGAAACTGGCTCTGATGATTTTACTTTTCATCGTTGTTGTCGTCGCTGTGTATTCATATCTGCCGATTAGAGCCGCGCAAAATCCAGTGATAAACTGGGGAAACCCCATCGATTGGGAACGAATCTACCGTCATGCAACAGGTAGACAGTACCAGGTTTGGCTGTTTACTTCATTTGATTCAGCGGGAAAACAATTCAGTTACTTCTGGAGTATTCTACCTTTTGAGTTTTTTGTTGGATTGATTTTGGTAATTGTTGGATTGTTCGTTTCGTTGTTCAAATCAAGAAAACTTGGATTGTTTATCTTGATTTCGTTTGTATTTACGGTTCTTTACTCAATTAATTACGACATTAATGATATTGATTCATACTTCCTGCTAGCATTCGTTATGCTTGCCTTCTTTGCAGCATTTGGCGCTCTGAAAATTCTGGAAATGAAAAGTCTTCCTAAAAATTACGGACTAATCGGGTTAGCAATTGTTTTAGTCATTCAACTATTTTTCAATTTTATAAAAGTTAATCAAAGCGGTGTTTACACATTTGAAGACTACACCAAAGTGGTTCTTAATACCGTTCCTGAAAATTCAATCATCTTTAGTTATCAATGGGATTATTTTATTTCTGAGTCTTACTATTATCAGTTTGTGGAAGATTATAGAACAGACGTTACAGTTATTGATAAAGAATTGTTGAGAAGATCATGGTATTATAATCAGATCAACAATCACGACTCAGAAGTTTTAGTAGGTATCAATAATGAGATTGACCAGTTTCTAGTAGCGCTTCAGCCATTTGAACGGGATGAAAAGTTTGATTCAAAACGTCTGGAAAACTTATACCGAGAGATAATGAGCAGTCTTATAAAAACAAATGTTAACGAAAGAGATTACTTCATAGCACCGGAGTTAGTTGAACAGGAAATGAAAAGAGGAGAATTCAGACTTCCGGAAGGTTATTTTCTGGTTCCTTACTTATTCTTTTATAAAGTGGTTAAGGGAAATGAATACATTCACGCACCAGATCCCGATTTTTCTGTAAGGATAGCCTCTAACAAAAATATCTACATAGAAAACATTGAAAATATTATCGGCAGGATGCTTTCCAACAGAGCATTTTATGAAGTCAAGTTTGGTAGGGCAGATCGCGCAAAAATATATTTAAAGAAAATTTTAAATGACCTTCCCGGTTTTCAACTACATCCGGCATTGCAGGATGTTTTAAGAAATTAATTCTCAATTGCGTCCAGTAAATCTTCTATTCTTTCTTTTGTAAGTTCTGATTTCGTTCTGAACGACTGAAGCGTTACATCCATTTGCTGTATGAGATTTCGTTTATAATATTTTGGTGCATAAACTGAACCGTCAATCATATAAATTCTTTGAAGTTTTTCATCATAAAAAAAATAGTTAACGAACGGACCACCCATTCCTTTAATATTAAGTTCCCATAATCCTTGAGTAAATAAAGAGTATCTTCCATTAAAATTAACTTCATTAACTACAAGATAATCTTCAGCAACCACAACGTAGGAAGCATCATCAGAAGTTTGATAGAATTTTTTTGTAACCCTGTTGCGTATTGCTTTAATTGAATCCTGAACGAGATAATCAGGATTTGCATTATCAATCCAATGAACAAAAATCCACCGTTCCATATCGCTGCCAGGCGATCTTCGGAGCCAGACAAATTTTTCCTCAGATTTATCAAGTGCAACAACAAAATCCGCCTGAACATAAATTACCCAGCCGTATTCCTTCAAAAATTTTCCCTCAATATCTTTTTTCTCATAAGTCGGATTGTAAAGATTGCTGAACAATCTTTCATCAGATTTTTTTTGAAAAGTGTAAAGTAGATTATCTGAATTGTTCAGAATCTTTTTATTTAGCTCTTCAATTGTTGGTGCGGCTATTACAGCAACTTGTTGATTTCTTGCCCATAAATCATTTTTATAAACAACGAAATTATTATCCAATGCTAACTTTGCTTCAACAGAGGAATCTACAATTGCTTTAATATAATCTGAAGTCCGGCTGCCAGAATTAAGAGGAGCAGCTATAATTATGTTCTTAGTTCGCTGGTTATTTTGAAATTTAGCTACACTCATTCTTTTCAAAGTAAATAATTTTTCTGGCTGAGGTGTGTAGATTTCCTTTTCAAATACGGATTGAAGAGAAGCAAGTATTTCCTCGTATTCAACTGAATCTGCAACAACGATTATTTCATCTTCAAAACCTTTTGCTGGTTTGTTTTTTGAATCACAAGAAATTAGCAACAGCGAAAGAAATACTATCAGAATAACTAAAAATTTTTTCATGACTACCTCGGTACATTTGATAGTGTTAAATCGAGATTTGGCAAAAGCGCCAGGTATAAGCCCCACATTGTAAATCCAACAGAAAGCGGAATGGATAAATTATCATCAACTAAATTAAAGGAAACGTTTTCAACAATAGCTCCAACAAATGCAGCAATGAATCCTATTAAATATTCTTCGAAAAATCCGCTGACTTTTGGAGTAAATAAAATCACAATACATGCACTAATAAAAAAGGTTAAAGTTCCCTCCAGACTTTTTGAGAGGAATTTTCTCTTGCCGAATTTTCTTCCGACCAATGCAGCGGCAGAATCACTGATTATCAGAATTGAAAAGGCAGAGATAAAAATAACTTTGGGGAAAATTAGTACACTTATGAGTGCGGAAATCAGGACATAAGTTGCACCGTTGAGATTCTTCTTTTTATGATCTAGTTCATGCTCACGGAGAAGAAAGCCGAAAATCTTATAGAAAATTTTTCCTGTTTCAGGATGAAGGTATCTTCCCAAATCTATGATTAGAGCCATAACAGCAAGTATTCCAAGAATTATGGCGGCAGTTTCCGTTGGGATAAAATAGTAAACAATCGGAATTGAGAGCGAAAAAAGGTGAATTAATTTACGGAATAATTCATCTTTATATTGAATCGTACCATTATCAATTGGCGTCATCTTTTACTGGGGCATCTTTTTGCTTGCGCTGCTGCATCATAGCTTTAACGTGTTCGGGTACATCCTGTTCTTTTGGAGTTTCTACAACCGGAACAGGCGGAAGTTCTTCACCTTTAATAATACTTTCAATCTCATCCGAATCAAGAATTTCGCGTTCAAGCAATTCCTTTGATAAACTGTGAAGCAAACCAATATTATCTCTTAAAATTTTCTCAGCCCGGTTCATTGCCTGACTAATAATGCCGCGGATTTCTTCATCAATTGCAATTGCTGTTTTCTCACTGTAATCACGATGCTTTTGAATTTCCCGGCCAAGAAATATTTCTTCTTCCTTTGCACCATAACTCATCGGACCAAGCTTTTCACTCATTCCCCATTCGCAGACCATTTTCCGCGCAATGTTTGTAGCTTTCTCAATATCGTTGCCAGCACCAGTTGTGTAATGATCAAAAATAATCTTCTCAGCAGCTCTTCCGCCGAGTGCGTAAGTAATTACGGCTTCAAGATATTCTTTTGAGTAAGTATGTTTTTCATCAATCGGGAGATAACTGGTAACACCAAGCGCACGACCTCTAGGAATGATAGTTACTTTATGAACAGGATCAGCTTCCGGAATCATCCTGGCTACAAGAACGTGACCGATTTCATGGTAAGAAGTTGATTTCTTTTCTTCTTCAGAAATAATCAGGCTCTTTCTTTCCATTCCCATCATCACTTTATCTTTTGCATCCTCAAAATCAGACATTTCAACTTTTTTCTTATTCTTTCTTGCTGCGAGAAGTGCTGCTTCATTTACAAGATTTGCAAGGTCTGCACCTGCTAAACCAGGAGTACCTTTTGCAAGAACTTCCAGGTTTACTTTTTCTTCAAGAGGAATATTACGTAGTGTGTACTTTAAAAATTCCTTCTCTCCCTTTTACATCCGGTCGATCAACAACGACCTGACGATCAAACCGGCCTGGTCTGAGTAATGCAGGATCAAGAACATCGGGACGGTTAGTTGCGGCAATAATTATAACACCACTATTTTGTTCAAATCCATCCATTTCAACAAGCAATTGATTAAGAGTTTGCTCACGTTCATCATGTCCACCACCAAGACCAGCGCCTCTGTGCCTTCCAACAGCATCAATTTCATCAATAAAAATAATACAGGGTGCATTTTTCTTTCCAGTATCAAAAAGATCTCTAACACGGCTTGCACCGACACCAACAAACATCTCAACAAAGTCTGCACCACTAATAGAATAAAATGGTACACCAGCTTCACCAGCAACTGCCCGGGCTAATAAAGTTTTACCTGTTCCCGGAGGACCTAAAAGCAGGACTCCACGCGGAATTTTTCCGCCAAGTTTCTGGAACTTGGTAGGCTCTTTTAAAAATTCTATTATTTCCTGGAGCTCTGCTTTAGCTTCATCGGTACCGGCTACATCTCTAAAAGTTACCTTCTGTTCAGCTCGTGTCATCAATTTTGCTTTGCTTTTTCCAAAAGAAAAAATTCCTCTCGAACCACCGCTCTGCCCCTGCATTCTTCTCATTATTATTATCCAGATCGCTATTATCAGGAGCCAGGGCAAAAATCCAATCAGTATATTAAGCCATTCGCTGGATTGTTTATCAAACGAATAATTGATTCCCTTTTCTTTCCAGAGAGTTTCTTCATCCTTTATAATCGGCTCAGGAATGTAAACAGAAATAGCTTTTACGTTAGTGGCAGTTCCATTTATATCAATTGAAGTTTCTGAAGTTAAATCAGCACGGAAGAAATAATCATTGATGTCTGACTTAGTTATCGTTGCGTCTTTTATTTTATCGGTTTCGCTAACCAATCTGCGGTATTCAGCAAATGGAATGTCAACATAATTTTCCTGGTTGGATCTGAAAACCTGCATAACAATCACTGCAGCAACAATTACTGCACCCCAACCAAAAACCATTCTCAGCACTTTCGACCAATCAAAATTATCATCTGGTCTGTTTGGTCCAGAGCCTTTAGGATTTTTCGACTGTTTATTATTGTTGTTATTGTTAGCCATTAAAAAATTTAATCTCCTTTTTCACTTAAAACGTAAATTCCTCTCAAATTGCGATACTTCTGTTCAAAATCTAGACCATATCCGATAACGAACTTATCAGGAATTTTAAAGCCAATATAATCAATTTTGACATCATATTTAATGCTTTTGGGCTTCACCAGAAGAGATACAACCTTTATACTCTTAGGTCTTTTCTCAGCAAAAAGTTCCTCAATATACTTAATTGAAAGTCCGGTATCGACAATATCTTCAACAATAATTATGTCTCTGTCGTTCACTTCACAGTTCAGCTTTTTGAGAAGTTTCACATTTCCGGTCGAAATTTTTTTGTCACCGTAACTTGAAAGTTTGAAGAAATCAATTTCACAATTTATTTTGAGATATCTAATGAGATCTGACATAAAAAGAAATGAACCATTTAATACCCCGATGAACACGGGCACCGATGATTTATACTCTGAAGAAATCTGTTCAGCAAGTTCCTTTATCCTCATTTGAATCATTTCTTCAGTAAGCAATGGAACGAATTCCTCTGCGCCTATCATTAATTTTTCAGGTGAATTCATTTTACAGTACGGTTAATTTAATAATCTTTTTAGTTTCTGACATTACTTTAAACCTATCATCAATTCGGAGACCGATAACCCATATAATTTTTCCCGAATTAGTTAGAACAAGATATTCTTTTTTTTTGCTTGAAGACGTTTTCTCATCTGAAAGAAAATCAGAAATCTTTTTTGTTCCTTTCATCCCAATCGGTTGAAATTTATCTCCGCCTTTCCATTTTCTGATTTCAAAAATATTTCTGAGATCATCTCCAGAGACGTACTCAACCGATTTATCAGGACTGAGCTTAAACATTTTTCTCTTGACCTCACTAACGGAAATAATTTTTCCATCAACTCTAAGTTTCTGACCAATTTTTATTTTGTAGTTGGTTTTTTCAAATCTTGAAGCATTAATTCTTCTAACTACCAACTCATTTCTCTCCCTGGTCACAATTACGTTTTCTTTGAGATGAACTGATCTGCCGGTTTGTAAGACTAAAAGGTCGATCAATGAAAAAATGTTTTCTGAGGACAGCTCAACCTTAAAATTATTTCCTATTACAGATTTTAAAAAGACACTAAGTAGACTTTTATCGAGTTTAGAAATTTTCTGCAAATTAATCCGAAGCTCTTCACCATCAGTTATAATAGCTCCTTTACTGATCTTTTGAATGTGCTTATCAATAAACGAATTAATTTCCGAAAGGATTTTTGATGTGTTGCTGATTTTTTCTTCAAGCCGCAAATTTAATCTTTGCTTCAGCTTCGGGATAATTTCATTACGCAGAAAGTTTCTTTCGTAATCAGAATTAAGATTACTTTCATCCACGTTGAAAGGAATTTTGTTTGCTTGAAGATATTTCCTAATCTCTTCGGAACTTAAACAAAGGATTGGACGTATGATATTATTTCTCCGAACCGGGATTCCAGCCAAACCTTTTACGCCGGTACCTTTTACAAAATTCAGAAGAACAGTTTCAACATTATCACTCGAGTTGTGAGCAGTAGCAATTTGAGTGCACTCCATTTTTTTTAAAGCTTTATTCAATTCACCGTAACGAACTTCCCTGCCGGCCTCCTCAACTGAAACCTTCATTTTTTTCGTAGAAGCTTTCACATCTTTTGCAACACTAACATACTCAACATTGTTTTTTGAACAGAACTGAGCACAAAATTTTTCATCAGATGTAGCAGTTTTTCTTCGAAGTTTATGATTAAGATGAAAGGCTGCCATTTCAATTCCAAATCTTTTTCTAAATTTTATTAAAAAATGAAGAAGAAAAACCGAGTCGGCACCACCGCTTAGCGCAACGAGTACTTTATCTCCCTTCTTAATAAGATGATTTTCATCAATGAAATTAATCGCTTTTTGTTCGATGGTTTTTGTCATTTAAAGGGGATGATTTATGACTAACAATAGCCTATGACTTAAGTCAAGGGCTAAATAAATTGATAACAAACATTCAACCATTTTAATGGATTCAAAGACAGTGCCTTATCTTTACTTTTTAACTTATTTCAATAATTTCATAGTCTAGAATACCAGCTGGCGCCTGGATTTTAACTTTGTCACCAGCCTGGGCATTTAGCAACCCTTTTCCGACCGGGGATGTAACAGAAATTTTACCTGCCTGAAAATCTGCTTCCTCGGGTGAGACAAGAAGATAGTCGAAGATTTTTTTGTTCTTCAGGTTTTTGATTTTGACTTTAGACAGTATGTGAACTTTGCCTTCTTCAAAATGAGAAGTATCAATTACACGGGCACGAGATAGTACATCCTCCATTTTGGCAATTTTAAGCTCAAACAAACCCTGCTCTTCTTTAGCAGCATCATATTCAGCATTTTCTGAAAGGTCGCCATGAGCACGAGCTTCGGCAATTTTTTCAGCCATAGCCTTTCTACCTCTGATTTTCATTTCCTTCAGTTCTTTTTCTATCTCCATTATTCTTTCTCTTGTGAGATAAACAAAGTTTCCATCAGCCATATCTTCTTCCTGATTTTATAAAAAAAATTGCCACCGTCCCGATAAAAGAGACAGTGGCAGAACAAAATTAAGGATTTGCCTTTACGATGTCAAGGCTAGGATTATTTTAGTAAAACCAGCTTCTTTGTCTCAACAAAGTTTCCACTTTCAATTCTGTAGAAATAGACTCCACTGTTCAAACTGGTTGCATCAAAATCAACTTCGTGCTTACCGGATTCATTCTGTCCGTTTACCAACGTTGCTACTTCTTTTCCTAAAACATTAAATACTTTCAGTGAAACAAATCCATTTTGAGGTATTGTATATTCTATAGTTGTAGAGGGATTGAACGGATTAGGGTAGTTTTGTTCAAGACTGTAATGTAATGGAATTGTGAAATCTTCAACTTCCGTTATGATCGTATTATTTTTCAATATCCAGTTTCCGGGATCAAAAACAATTGATTGAGGCTCCCCAATTACCTGGAACTGGAAGTTTTGATTTTGTGCATTGTTAAAGAGTGTTACTGTTGTGTCACCCAATGAAGTATTAAGCCTTATTTGTACAGGCATTGTGAAGTATGCCGGATTAGTATTCACAGTTTGATATATGTTTAAAGTAACTTCATAAATATCTCCGCTAACAAGAGATTTATTCCAGCCGATTGAATACGTTGGTTCGTTCTCACCCCATATCCATTCCTGGAAAAAGTAATCAAGAGTCTGTCCGTATACACTTTCAGCAATTGCCTCGAAGTCTTCAGTAGTAGCCACACCATATGAAACTGATGGATCTGCACTGTAAGTTCTCATAATATCAAAGAAAGTAGAATCGCCAACGATTCCTCTCAACATATGTAATACACAGGCACCTTTAGCATAAGATCTGTTACCGTTAAATATTTGCCCTACATCAGTGATATCCTGAACCCAAATTGTTCCTTGCGCATTTCTAGCATAACTCATTTCGCTCGCAATCTGCGAGTCGTAAGCAGCTTGCCCGTCTCTTGCTTCAAGTAGACTGCTTCCGAATATGTCGCAAATCCTTCATTCAACCAGATGTGATGCCAGTCTTTACAGGTAATCATATCTCCATACCATTGGTGTGCAAGTTCGTGGGAAATTACACCTATTCCCCAAAATCCCATTGAAGAACAAGTCTGATGTTCCATTGCTCCACCCCATCTGATATTCAGCGTGTCCGTATTTTTCTTCTATAAATGGATATTCACCATAACGATCAGCAAAGACTTCAATCATTTCATCAGTTTCATCAACCAGAGGCTTTAACATAGTTGAAGTTTTCCGGATAGATAAAATTTGTTATCACCATTGAATCTGATGGGCTGTAACGGTAGTAAGTATCGTACTGTGTATAATTTGTGATAGCAAGTGATATGAGATAGTTAGCAATTGTGTAATGGTTTTTCCAATGATAGGTGTGAGTTCCGTTTCCATTTGGAGTAATACTTTCGAGCGTACCATTAGAAACAGGAATCAAATTGTCCGCAACTGTAACCCAGACATCGGAAGAATCTACTTTATCGGCTGGTGTGTCTTTCTGCGGCCACCAGTTTGGTCCACTGTAAGGTTCACTAAGCGTGCCAATTACCGGTGTTCCCTGATGAGTCCCAAAATAGAAACCGCCTCCGGTTGGTACACCCTGATAATATACTTTGAGAATAAATAGTTCACCCAAAGTATAAGTATGATCAAGTGTAATATTAATTTTATTACTTGAGTGAGTAAAGGAAGCAGAGTTTCCATTTAATCAGAACTGAATCAACAGTGAGAGAATTCTTCAGGTCTAAGAAACATTCGTTGATCTCGGTTGTATCTGTCTTTACCCCAATAGTAACAATCCCATTCAGGTAGTTTGGACTGTATGTAATTGTTAAGTCCAGTCCATAATAAGTTACATCAATTTTTGAATCACCCGGATACTGGACTTTCTGAAGTTGAATTGATTTTGAATGTCTTTCCCTTTCACTTTTAATCCAGGGTTTGTAGTCTTCTTGTGCAGAGATAATTGTAGTAATAAGCAATACAAGGGCTAATAGTTTATTGACCATTTTAATATTCCTATTTTCTTAAAAAGATTATGAGATAATATAACGGAAGGAATGCTAATATAAACTACTAATTAAATACCCGTATTTTCCAAATTCTCAAATTAAGTTCATTTGCTAATTGTTAAAAAACTCAATCATAAGTATTTTCCATATGTTTTAGATATAATTAAACATTAACTAATAAGCAGGAACAGCTATGAAAAGAATTTTTTCCGATACGTGCTTTCTATCCTTACTCATCAGCATCACAATTTATTTTTCATCTACAATAAGCGCTCAATCTAATTATGCCGATCTCTGGGATAATATCTCTGAAGTCGGATTGGATACACAGGGAACTCGATATATAATTCCCCAATCGTACCGTACTCTTAAACTTGATTTTCAAAGTTTATCATCAACATTAAATCAGGCTCCAAATGAAAGTACGACACGAGTTGGTGACTCAGAATTCTTATTGACTTTACCAACGCCCGATGACAATGTCATTACTTTCAAAATTGTTGAATCACCAGTAATAGCTGAAGAGCTTGCTGCAAAATTTCCGCAGATAAGAACCTATTTTGGGCAAGGTATCGATGAAAATGTAAACACTCGCGTTCGTTTTGATATTACACCACAGGGTTTTCACGCAATTATTTTTTCAAGCGAAGGAACAATTTATATTGATCCATATTCAGTCGGTGATACCAGATATTACATCTCTTATTTCAAGAAAGATTATTCGCCAACTGAAGAGCAACTAAATATTGAATGCACACTTCTCGGAACTGATTCTGAATTAGGTCAGCACATTAAGCAATTAGTTGAAGATAATCCATTTGTGATGACAGGTCCACAGTTGAGAACATACAGACTAGCTTGCGCTGCGACCGGAGAGTATACAATTTTTCATGGTGGAACAGTTGCTCTGGGACTTGCAGCTGTTGTAACGGCAGTCAACCGAGTAACCGGAGTTTATGAGAATGAATTTGCTGTAAGACTGGAATTAATTCCGAATAACGATTTAATCATTTACACTAATCCAAGCACAGATCCTTACACGAACAACAATGGATTTACCATGTTGACTGAAAATCAAAACAATATTGATGCAGTTATCGGTAGTGCAAATTATGATATCGGACATGTCTTCAGTACCTGGCGGTGGCGGAGTGGCATTTTTGGGAGTTGTCTGTGCAGGCGGATTTAAAGCCCGAGGGGTTACAGGATTACCTCAACCAATTGGTGATCCATTTTATATTGATTATGTAGCTCACGAAATAGGACATCAGTACGGAGGAAATCATTCATTTAACGGAAGTGCAGGTGCTTGCAGCGGAGGAAATAGAAATCCAGCAACAGCTTACGAACCTGGAAGCGGAAGCACCATTATGGCTTATGCAGGAATTTGTGGTAAGTCAGAATTTGCAAAACAATAGTGATGATTATTTTCACAACATCAACTTTGTGGAAATAGTAAATTACACAACAAACGGAAACGGAAATTCCTGCCCGGTTATAACCAACACCGGAAACAATGAACCGAATGTTACTGTTCCTGCAGGAGGATTTACAATTCCAATTAACACTCCATTTATCTTAACAGGTTCCGCAACTGATCCTGATAACGATCCTTTAACATATTGCTGGGAAGAATTTGATCTCGGACCAGCCGGTCACCCAAATTCGCCCTCTGGCAACGCACCGATATTCAGATCGTTTGATCCGGTAGATGTTCCTTACAGATATTTTCCAAGACTTTCAAACATTTTAAATAATACGCAGACTATCGGGGAAATTCTCCCAACTTACACACGATCATTAACATTCAGATTGACGGTTCGTGATAATAGGGCAGGTGGCGGTGGAGTTAATTATGCTCAAATGCAAACAATAAATGTTACAAACACTGCGGGACCATTCCTTGTTACTCTACCCAACACAAATGTTACGTGGTTGGGAAATACAACTTATACTGTCACCTGGGATGTTGCAAATACAAGTGTTGCTCCTGTAAATGTAACTCAGGTAAATATTCTTCTGTCAACAGATGGCGGAAATAATTTTACCGAAGTTCTTGCGTCAAATACTCAGAATGATGGTGCGGAAGATATCTTCCTTCCGAATATTCCGACGACACAAGCAAGAATAAAAGTTGAAGCTGTTGGAAATGTTTTCTTCGATCTCTCAAATGTCAATTTCACAATCGAAGATTTTATTCCTGTTGAACTAACTGCTTTCTTTGCTTTGACTACAGAAAAAGGTATTCTCCTTAAATGGACAACTGCAACTGAAACCAACAATTCAGGTTTTATGATCGAGCGAAGTTCAAATAAAAATGATTTCAACGAAGTGGCTTTTATAGATGGACAAGGAACAACAACCAATGTAACTGATTACGAATACACAGATGTAATTTCAAAACCAGGTAAATATTCTTACAGATTAAAGCAGATTGATTTTGATGGTTCAGTTAATTATTCAAGGGTAGTTGAGAGTGAAGTTGAAGGACCGCAGGTATTTGTTCTTTCACAGAATTATCCGAATCCTTTCAATCCTTCTACTATGATTAGTTTCTCATTGCCAGTTGATTCTCATGTAAGTATTGAACTGTTCAATACATTGGGTGAAAAAGTTGATGAACTTACAAACCGTGATTACAGTATTGGCAGTCACGAAGTAAATTTTGATGCTTCAAAACTTTCGAATGGAGTTTATTATTACACAATTAATGCAACCGGAGTTGATGGTAGTTCTTTCGTGTCAACAAAGAAAATGGTATTGATGAAATAAATCTTCCCCTTATTCCCCTCCTGCCGGACAGGCATATCCTCCCGAAAGGAGGGGAATTAACTTTTACTTAAAATCTTTTGTATGCACTACAAATTTTTATTATACAAACTATCCGATTTATTTAGCAATTCATTACTTGTGTAAGGCAGGAGAGTTTCAGGAAATTTTTCATCCATAAAATCTAAAATTTCTTTAACTTTTTCTTTATTTCTGGTTTTATCGTACCATGATGCCAGGGTAATAAATGCATCACGGTAATTTTGATAAAGATTTGCCACATCATCGATGTTACTAAGATGCTTATCGTTCACACCATCATAAGTGTAAACGAAAGTAAGGTTGCGATATAGGCTCTCTGGATCGATTTCACCATTATAAGTATTTAACCGGAATACCAATCCTTCAAGTGCAAGATAGTCATCCAGCCCAATTTTATTCATACTATAAACCGTTGTTGAAAAATAAATTGGTCTGTTCCAGTTATTTGATTTCAAAACATCTAACAACATCTTATCCTGAACACGAATAGCTTTATCATTGAATAGTAGGCTTCATTATCCATTCAATTTTTCCAGATTTATTAAGCGGATCGTTCTTAACAGGGATTTCCACTACCTGCTCTTCCCAATATACAGGTCTTAGGCTGTCTATTTCTGCATCGGATGACATCATAAATAAATTATTTTCTCCGAAAGGATATCCATTCTTCAATTGTCTTATATACCAGGAAACGTTTAACAAGCTCACATTAACTACAGTAATATCCGTTCTGTAATTTTCCATTAGCTGAAGAAACCACATTGGGTAAGTATCGTTGTCACCGTTGGTGAAAAGTATTGCATTCTTTTCGCAGGAAGCCATAATGTTCCGATTGTATTCTAGTATTGCCGGATAAAAACCTCCTTCAATTTGTCCGCGGTTGAATGCCCACTTTGCAGAATCCGGATTGTTCCTGTATAAATAAGTCATAGCTACAGATCCCCAGATGGTTTGAATTTTTGAATAAGGATCGACAACAAATTTTTTGCCCGTGTATTTTGGAGAGATTTCAATACACTTACGAAAATGTTCCGAAGATTTTTCTGCATAAGGTAAGCTTAGACTTCGTTAAGCATTCCAACCATCCGCAAAAAGCATCAGCCGGTACGCCTGACCGAGATAATATTGCACTTCTGCATTTTGCGGTTCCATGGAATGCAGCTTTATCTAAATACTCCATATGCTTCAGAGTAATTTTTATTATTGAATGCTGTTTCGGTTTTTGTTCTGAGAGATTCCCAGTTTTCTGTGCTGCAGGAGAAAAGTAAGATAAGCAGGAAGAAGGCTGATTATTTTTTTCATAACATAACCTCTTTGTAATATTAAGAAGAAATACCTGCTTAACTTAACAGAAATGATATTAAAGTTCAATTAACAAATGGCAAGCATTCTTCAATCCACTTCCTGAATTCTGCAGATTCTCTTGAAAGTCGCAAAACCGGCAGACTTTTGCTTCCCTGTTCTTCAACGTTGAAAGATGAAACTTCCCTTGAGAAATGTCTTCAGTAAATTTATTCACCATCTCAAGACATATTTTTATCATTTCTTCGGCAGCTTCAATTTCTTCCTCAATATTTTCAGTTTTTGATCTTCGCGTTTTTAAGCTGATACTCTTTTTGCCAAAATCCTTCTCATTGAATTTAAGAGAAAATATTTGTGCACCGGCTGGCTGGTATTCTTTTCCCAATTCTCTTTTAATTAGTTCCTTTGCAGCAAAAAGATAAAGTGGCAATTGCAGAGATATTCCGGTTGCAAGATCTTCTGCAGTTGGTTTTACACCACCAAGTTTATAATCAATAACTTTAAGAGTTTTTTCTTCCTCATTAATATCAATCCTGTCAATCTTTCCTTTCAGCTTAACTCTTCCGGCAGTTACTCCTTCTTTAAATTTTTTGGAGAATTTTTCTTCGTGCCTTACTTTACCAAAGCTCAATTCAAAAAATTCAGGTATGTAACCACTGTCGCTTTTTCTTTCCTCTTCAAGAAATTTGTAAAGCAGCGACTGTCTTCTTTTTCCATTAATACCCAGAAGTTTTTCGCGTTCGTAAAATGAAAACTCCGGACTAAGTTTCAACTCATCAAATCTTCTTCTCAGCAATTTTAAAGAGAAGATCAGATGCAGTTTTAAATTCTTCATTCACTGCAATTAAAAAGAACAATTCCCTGCTCTTTCAGCTTTGTGTAAAATTCATACAGGATGAGTGAATGAGACTTCCGTATTCAAATGCTTCCAATTCTTCAACAGGCTCGTCAATGGTTTCAAGTCTGAGCACATTCTCAACAAAATATTTGTATGGGCACTTTGCATAATTTTCAAGCTGAGTTGCAGAGAACTCCCCTTTCAGATATTTCACTTAATTTATTTTTTAACTCATCCGAAATGTCTTTAGAAATAAACCCGCTAAACTCAGATTCTCCGAAACGGATCTTCAATTCTTTTCTTATCAATCTCTATCGATCGGTTTATTTTATCAATATCAACATTAATTTCTTTTGGAAGTTTAAACTCACTTCTCTGTTCAGGGGAAATTTTACCAAGCAGTTCAAGTAATTCTTCTTTCGAATAAATCTCATTCTTAAAATCTTCTTTTGAAATCTCTTTAGTCTCAAACAGTGAGTTGAAATCCTGCAAAAAACTTGATTGAACCAATTCACGTTTATCATCAGTTTGTGGAAATGATAAATACAATTGTTTCGTCCACGTGCACAGAGACTGATAGAACAAATATCTTTGCTCAACCTGGTGCCGAATTTCTTCTCTTGCGAACGAACCGGAAAAGAAAATTTCAGGAGTAAATCTCGTCGGCAGGTCTCCATCATTTAATCCGCCGATGAACAGATAATTAAAACTTAGCCCACGTATTTCATTCAATGTTGTAATCTGCACTCCGTAACCAGGTTTTTCAGGAATGTTGTATCTGGTAAATGCAGACGTCGTTCTTAGCTGATTCAGATAAAAATGAAGTGAAAATTTTTCTTCACTTCCGTATTCAATCTTGTTTAGATTCGTAACTTCATCTAACATTTTTATAAAAGAGTTAAAAGCGATTGCATCATTCTCAACAACATCTGAAGGGGCTTGCAATAAAATTGAAGGTAAGTTCAGCTTGTATATTAATGCTAAAATATTTTCACGAAACTCTTCCGGAGTAAGTTTACCAGCAAATGGTTTAAGCTGCGAGTTTATTTTTTCGAGATCAGATTTTGCTTTTTTGTAAGATTGAAGTTTTTCATAATTATTATTTGATTGTTCATCTGGTGATGAAAGTTCATCAATTGCGGTTACAATCTTGTTCAACCAATTTTCATATCCGGAAACTATTTTCAGTTCAACTGATGTTTTCAGCAGATCAGAAATATCTATTCCCATTGATCCCAAAAATCCACTGCTGAAATGCACGAAAAATATTTTTATAATAAAAATCATTCTCAAGAATTTCAAGCAAGACCAAGCAATGCTTTGATTGGCGGTGAAGTGCTAAGCGAAAACCTGTCCGTAAGATTGAAGGGAATACCATAAACATTAAACCTGTCACGAATTATCGTCGAGTAATTTCCAATCAGGTTGAAGACAATGCATATACTCTCGGGTTCAGTTTTCTTATCCTGTTAAAATTCTCTTTATTTCTTTTGCAATTAGTTCAACTTCTTCTTCCCTGCTTAGTGCGTTGATCTGTGTTATCACATCTTGAAAATATTTTTCTTTTTTCTTTAATGTTTTTAGTGAAAGTCTTTCTCTTACGATATTCCGAAATTTATTTTGAGAAGCTGGTGAGGTATCTTTTACTTCCTTGAAGCCTTTTGCTGTTAAACGATCGTGACAAGAATCCAGATGAGAAAATATCGCGGAGTTATATTTATAATAATCAAACACAACGAACAGCTCAACATTTTTGATTCCGGCAGCAGAATTAATAATTTCAACCTCAGGTGCGGTGAATTCATCAAAACCATTTATTAAGACAAATTGAGTGTCGGGATAAAGAAATAGTGAAAGCTTCGTCAATTATTTTTTTTTCTTTTTTGATCAGGGAGAAATAAATATCCCCGGTTTCCATTTAAGTTATTTTTTTTTAATGAATTCTGATATTCATCGAATGTAGCTGCGATATCCAACGCCTTCAACTTTTCACCGCTGGATAATTTTTCTGCTTCCTCTTTTAATCTCCTCGTGGTAATTCCGTGTCGTTTATATTCTGTGATAACATTTTTTACTCGTTCAAGTGTGCCGAAAGGAATTTTATCTTTGTATTGAGAAAAGTATTTCAACTTTACTTTTTTGAAGCTCTGGCTCAATAACAGAATTGAAGCCTCTTCACTTAACAAATTAATATTTCCTTTGATTTCCTCAAGCATCTTTTCAGCAAATGAACCAATTGTTTCGATTTTTAATCCCGAGACAGATTTACGTGGACTAAGAGAAATGAGTTCGCGGGTAAGATATCGGATTTTTCTCCTCGTCGGAACAATGAAGAGAACCTGACTGATTTGGTCATTCTTCAGTTTGTCATTTATAAGCTGATCGACGTCTATCTTGTCTATTTTTTGCTTAGTGAGAATCAACTTTATTTTCCTTTATACTAAATTATTGTGTTGATTTAGTATTAATATTATTAGCATTTTATTATTGTAAGTATACCGATTATCTGATTTTACAGCTACTAATGTATTTTTTAGCCGTCTAATGATTAATCTGTTGCTTCTGAAAAAAGGTTGATTATTTTAGGTACTGAAAATTAAAGAATATATGCGCCGTTTAATATTTTTAATATTGCTAACAATTCCAACCTCTTTGCTATTTGCACAAGACATTGGAGAGCTGGCCCCTCCAAAACCACCGATGGTATTTCCATCTAACGCGTGGGGCTTCGATTTGTTGATTGGTGAAAGTGGATTTGGATTTGGCGGATTTTTTAGAAAAGAACTGAGTACAAAGTTTACTGTGTTTGCTGATGTTTCAATTTCTGAAGCAAAAGATGAAAGAGAAATTGAATATGTTGACATTTACGGACAGACATTTACAGTGGGAAAACAGAACCGTGTATTCCAGATACCTTTCGCGTTCGGGGCACAGTTCCGGTTGTTCGAAAATGAACTAACAGATAATCTTCGTCCATATATTAATTTGGGAATTGGTCCGACAATAGCATTAACAACACCCTATGATCAGGAATTTTTCAAAGCATTCTCGTATGCTAAACCATATTACGCAGTTGGTGGATATGTTGGCTTTGGTGCAAATTTCGGAGTCGATACGAAAAATCTAATTGGTATAAATATGCGTTATTATTATACGCAATTTCTTGACGAAGGCGTTGAAATCCTCAAGGACAGATATAAAGATTACCTTGGTGGTTTTTACATTACAATTAATTTTGGGTTTATGTATTAAGAACTACTACCAGGCAATACTTTAAAATCCCCTCTTACTTCTTCCACTTAATCGTACAACCAATTGTAAAAGTTTCGGGAACAGAAATTTCTTTTCCTGCAAGAAGTTCATCAAGTGCATTTCTTCAAATAATGATTTTGAACTTTGTTCGGTTCCTGCCAGTTATCATCAATCTTTCCGTGGAAAGCTAATTTTCGTTCTTTATCAAAAAGAAAAATTTCAGGTGTGTGTGTTGCATCGTATGCTCGGGCAACTGACTGATCTTCATCTCTTAGATATAAGAAAATTAAATTTCTGTTCAGCAGCACGCTTCTTCATATTTTCAAAACTGTCATCCGGATAGTTAACATCCTCATTTGAATTTATTGCAACAACGGTTACTCCTTTACTTTTGTAATCTTCCTGAATTTGTTTCATTCTGCCTTCGTAAGCCTGAACATAAGGACAATGGTTGCAGCTAAAAATTATTATCAGTGCATTTTTATCAGTAAATGAGCTGAGTGAATATTTTTTACCATCAACACCTTCCAGATTAAATTCTGGTGCAAGTGAACCAATTTTCAAATTATTTGTAGCCAAGTTAAAATCTCCTTTTCATTTTTTAGTAATTGAGACATCGAATAATTAAATTAAAACAGGATGAAAAAATCTACTTTCCCGCAAAGCGGGATTCCTTTATTCGGAATACTTTTTACAATTATTTTATCAGGAATTATAATGGCACAGGAAAAACAGCTTGCCTGGGATCTTTACAATTCATACGAAAGCTTCAAAGAAAAATCTCTCGAAAACAGAAGATTTAAACATTCTGACATTGTTCCATTAATTGAACAGCTACAAAATAAAAATATTTTCAAGGTGGATAAAGTCGGTAAATCAATTGAAGGAAGAGATATTTATTTAATTTCTTTGGGGACAGGTAAGACTAAAGTTTTTCTATGGTCGCAAATGCACGGCGATGAACCAACAGCAACTGCTGCATTATTTGATATTTTTAATTTATTCCTGGATGATAATGCTTACCCTGAGTTGAAAAAGTTTTTGCTTTCAAACCTGAGCATTTACATAATCCCGATGGTAAATCCTGATGGTGCCGAAGTATTTCAGCGAAGAAATATAGTTGAGATAGATTTGAACCGTGATGTCGTAAGACAGCAAACTCCCGAAGCACAAATTCTAAAAAATGTTTTTGATAGTTTAAAAGCTGATTTTGGTTTTAACCTTCACGATCAGGGAAGAGATTATTCAGCAGGTAATTCATTTAATCCAGCATCGATTTCATTTCTTGGCTCCTTCACCTGATTACGAAAAAAGCATTACTGCACCAAGAGAAAAAGCAATGAAACTTATTGGAAATATGGTCAATGTTTTAAATGAATTTATTCCCGGTCATATTGGCAAAATATTCTGATGATTATGAACCGCGTGCATTCGGAGATAATTTTACAAAATGGGGAACCGGAGTTGTTCTGCTGGAAAGTGGTGGCTGGCGTGGAGATCGCGAGAAACAATTTCTTCGTAAAATAAATTATATTGCAATCCTCTCAGCATTAAACAGTATTGCAAGTGACAGCTATGTAAATACAGATTTAAGCATTTACGAATCTATTCCTCAAAACGAAAAATTTATGATGGATTTTATTTTAAGAAACTTAAGATTAAAAAGGGATGGTCATGAAATATATTATTGATATCGGAATTAACTTTGAAGAAGAGAATATAAATGGTGCAAGAGATTTTTATCTTAAAGCCTCAATTGAAGATATTGGCGATCTTTCTGTTTTTCAGGTTATGATGAAATTGATTTATCTGGCTATTTTATTGAACCCGGAAAAACAAAACCTGAAGCCTATAATTCACTCGATGATTTGGAAAAAATTATATCCCGTTGAACTTTACAAGCAGGGATATACAAACGTTATTATTAAGCAATGGTGAATTCAGTGGAGAATATTCTAATTTGCCTTTCAATATAATTCTAAATGGAAAAAATGAACTTAATGAGTTTAATTAAACCGGATGATGCAGCGAATTTCATTATCAGGAAGAATGATGAGGTTAAATATGCAGTCGTAAATGGCTTCTTAGTCGATATTGAAAAAGTGAATGACTGGAGTGGCAACACAATCGTTTACAGAAAGTAATCAACCAATCCGATGCAATCTCACTCTAAACTTGAACGATTTAAAATAAGCAAAGAAGAGTTGACAAAACTTGGTGAAGAGTTCAATTCTGAAGCTCTGTCACTTGTAAAAAATCTTTATAATACTTCCTTCTGGATTTTGCTTAATAAAAAATCTGCAAAAAAGATTATAAAGCAAACCTTCATTCGAGGCAATTGAAAATTGTAATGTAACTAAGAGCTTCAGCTGACTGGCAAAGCTGGATATTTAGAATTTGGATTAGGGAGATTCTTGATTTCTATTCTAGAAGAGAAGATGACACCCAGACAATTTTTGATTTTATTGATTATGCAGAACTTGATTCGAAGGACATCGTCTCGATCATCAATTCTAATAAAATTGAATCGGGTAATAGTGAAGATGAATTAATAAAATCACTTGAAAAGCTGCCTGCTGTTCTTCGGATTCCAATGATTATGAAAGAAATTCATTCGTTTAATTACGAAAAAATTGCTGAGCTGATTGATGTGCCAGTTGGAGTAATCGCAACCAGAATTTACCGGGCAAGAAAATTATTATTTCTTTCTTTTAACATGAGCTTTTACTATGAAGATGAAAAAAGAAAATGGAAGCAAAGGGAATCAACAAAACAGATATTCGAATTAAGGAAATGTGCTTTTTTCGTGGATGATGAATTGACGCAGGAACAAAAACTGCATTCATCGAATCAACGAAAAATAATAGATCGCTATGAGAATGAAATATTGATTCAAGGAGAACTATGAAGAAACTCTTCAAAAATTGTTCATCAGATGATAGTTCAATTGCCAGATTACAATCAAAAATTGAAAGAAAAGCTGGTAAAAAATTCAATTAACATTGAAGAACCACCTATTATTTCATTAGTTCTATTAATTTCATTTATCTCAAAACTACCTTTTTAATCAATAATCAGAGTATTATAAGTTAGAGAAAGACATTTTTAGTATTGGAATTTGATTCTCGGAATGGTTAACCTTAAATTTGTAACCTGAAAAAATAAAGAGTTAAGTTATGGCAAGGATAAAAAATATAGAAGCATTCTGTAATTCCTGCGGGACAATACAGAAGATGGAAATTACGAGCAGCGTTACCGGCGAAGAATCAGAATTCAAAAAGTGGGCAAAATGCAAGTCTTGTAAACAAGTAATGATCGTTGATATAAGCGACATTATAAAAAACAATAGTGCTACATTGGAAGGAATTGAAAATGAAGAATGTAAAAAATATTCTCCGTTAAACACTTTTGAAATTGGAGAAACAATATATCATGAAAACTGGGACGATTTCGGAAGAGTGCTTTCTAAAGAAACTCTTTCAAACGGAAAAAGCTCAATCTCAGTTGATTTTCAAAAATCAGGTTTAAAAAAACTTATTGAATCACTAAATAACCAAGAAGTGAGGTGAAATAATTTGGTTGGCATATCAGTCGGCGAAAATGAATCCATTGATAAAGCTTTAAGACGTTTCAAAAAGAAATACGAGCGATCTGGAATTCTTAAGGAATATAAAAAACGTACTTTCTTTGTGAAGCCATCAGTAAAAAAGCGAATGGAAAAAATTAAAGCCACCCGGCGCGCCAAGCGATCCGATGAATTATTAATTTTTAAACCCCTCTCTGAGGGGTTTTTTATTATTTTATGTGCAGAACAGGTTCTATAATTTTCGGTTCTTTTTGTTTTGAATAGTATTTTTTCAAATGTTTGATGATTGCATTATAAGCTTCATCAATAGTATCACACATAGAAAATAGACTCAAATCAGATTTACTTATCATCCCCAATGTCAACAAGTGCATCAAAGTTTATAATTTTATTCCAGTATTTTTTATCATAAATAATCACCGCAAGTTTTTTTCTGACCTTTGCAGTTTGAACAAGAGTTAGAATTTCAAATAGTTCATCCATGGTACCAAATCCACCTGGAAATACAATCAAAGCTTTTGATAAGATAGGCAAACCAGAACTTTCTCATAAAGAAGTAATGAAATTCAAAACTTAAATCCGGAGTTACATATTTATTTACAAACTGTTCAAAAGGTATGCTAATATTTAATCCAATTGAATAACCACCTGCTTTCTTTGCACCTTTATTTGCTGCTTCCATTATACCTGGACCGCCACCAGTGCAGACAATAAATCTATTAGCATTCGTTTCAAGATTTAATGACCATTCAGTTAATCTCCTTGAAAGTTCAACTGCATCTTCATAATACCTTGACATATCAAGAGAAAGTTGTGCTTCTCGAAGTTTTTTTGCAAAATTTTCAGTTGTTTCGGGTTAGAATCTTTTTATTGTATTATATTCCTTTATAGCATCTCTTTTAGATTTCAATCTTGCTGAGCCAAAAAATACAATCGTATCCATCACCTTAAATTTTTTAAATTTACTTTTCGGCTGTAAATATTCCGTGATTATTCTGATTGTTCTACCATCTGATGAGTTAAGGAAATCAGCGTCCTGATAAGCTTTGACAGTTTTTTTCATTTTACCTTATAAGTTATTTCTTAGTAAATTTATTGTTGATAGTTTAATAATAGAGTGATTTATTTGTAGGGAATAATTATTTCTGTTTTTCACAAAAGCAATATAAATATATTGCGAGTCATTCTCATTTTAAGTTTCTAAAAATATTAAAATATCTTAATGAAAATTCTTATTACGGTTTTGTTGTTGGTATTTGCTCGATGCAAAATCTTATCTGCAAGTTCCGGAAGAATTAATAAAGGAATTAGATGAATTGATTGCAGAAGTTCCTGCCGGAACTAAAATGGCAGTTCTTATTTACAATCCTCTTACACAGGATACAATTGTCAGCATTAATCACACAGTATCTATGATTCCCGCATCAAACACTAAACTGTTTACTTCAGCAACTGCACTTGAATTAATGGGTGGTGAATATCTTATTTCAACAGTAATACTTTCAGACGATGATGATCTTTCTGATGGAACCATTGATGGGAATATTTATATAAAAGGATTCGGAAATCCAACTTTTACCACTGATGATCTGGAAGACCTAGTAAACCAGCTTTATCAAGCAGGACTTCGAAAAATAACAGGAAATGTTGTTGGTGATGATACTTACTTTGACGATATCTATTCAAGAGATGATTGGATAAGCGAAGAACGAGCAAATGTAAAACTTCCACCAATTTCAGCATTAGTAATTGACCGGAACAGAACAACGGTTAGGAAAAAAAGAAGAGGGCAGATACAGAACTTATATTGTTAATGTGGATAATCCTCCATTGTTTGCAGCAAAAAAATTTCGAGAAAAATTAAATACTTACGGTATAGAAGTAACTGGTAATGCTGTTTCTTCACAAACACCGGATAGTGCAATCTGCACTGGTTGAGTCAGCAATTGAATTACGCGAATCTGATGAAACTGATAAATAAAAATAGCGACAATTTTTATGCGGAATGTTTGTTCAAAAATCTTGGTGCAGTTTATAGCGGCAAGCAAAGTAATTCATTTTTCTCAACACAGGCGATTTTAAATTACATTGAAGACATCGGAATCTTATTCAACCGGAACCAAAATAGTTGATGGCTCAGGCATTTCAAGATTTGATCAGGTAACTGCTGGGGCATTAGTAGGATTACTCGAAAAAATATATTTCAACATAAATCAATTTGATGATTTTAATAATTCACTCAGTATAGCAGGAGTTGATGGGACATTGCACAAGAGAATGATAGGAACGGCAGCAGAAAATAATTTTAGAGGGAAAAACAGGAACTCTGAATGGTGTTTCATCTATCTCAGGTTATGTAACAAATGCAGATGAAGATGATATTATTGTTTGCATGATGTTTGAATTTAATAGAGGTGGAGCCAGTAAATACAAAAAGATTCAGGATAGAATTATTGAAACTCTTGCTCGCTGGAAAAACTAAAGCCCTGATAAAAAATTTCAGGGCTTCAATCTGAATTAAATTTTATAAAGTTTTTTATTCCTGCTCAGGTATTTGCTGTGGAGTCTGTTGTGGAAGTGTTGGTGTTTGGGGAATATTTTGTCTTCCAGATTCCTGAATAATACTTCTTTGTTCCTGTGTAACTTTACCGGGTAAAAAGAATAAGTTAGCTACGATCGCCAAGCGCAGCTACAATTCCGCCTAACCACCAGGTTGCTCTGCTTAAAAAATCAGCAGTTCTTCTTGTTCCAAACATTGATCCCATATTACTGGCACCACCAAATGTTCCAGCCAATCCGCCACCTTTACTTGACTGCATTAACACAACAATTATTAATAATACCGCTGCAATTGATGCGGCCAATAATTAAAATACTATACATTAAATTTCTCCTTTATTCTGTAAACACTTTTTTACTTGTAGCGGGGGAGGGATTCGAACCCCCGACACGTGGATTATGATTCCACTGCTCTAACCGACTGAGCTACCCCGCCCCACTTGATCCTAATAAAATCGGGACGCAAATATAGCCACAAACCCCTGTATTTTCAAAAAATCACATTTCCAATTAAAATGCAGGCTTACTTTCATTATTCGTCAGAGCTTTTCTTTTTGGAGATTTTTCCATAAAATATCCAGCATCTCACTAAGTCCAAAACCGTAGATTGATGAGAAAATAATTGGTTTATCCTTAATTCCCTTAAATTTATATCGAGAGCTTCACTTACTTTTTGGGGATCAATCAAATCTGCTTTTGAGAGCGAAACCAACATTTTCTTCTGAATTAATTTTGGGCTGTAACTTTTTAATTCATTCAAAAGGACTTCAAAATCATTCTTCATATTCTCAGAAGTAATCTCGATTAAAAATAAAATTATTCTTGTTCTTTCAATATGTCTTAAAAATTGATGACCAAGACCTTTGCCCTGTGAAGCTCCCTCAATAATACCTGGAATATCAGCAACTGTAAAACTTTGGAAGTCCTTATACTTGACAATTCCCAGATTAGGTTTGAGAGTAGTGAAGGGATAATCAGCAATCTTAGGTTTTGCAGAAGATATTTTTGAAATCAAAGTTGATTTCCCTGAGTTCGGAAAACCAACAAGTCCAACATCTGCAATTAATTTTAATTCAAGAATTACTTTTTTGTATTCACCTGGTTTTCCTTCTTCAGCAAATCTTGGAGTTTGATTAGTTGAAGTAGCAAACTTACTGTTACCCTTTCCACCCTTTCCACCTTTGGCAAGAATTACTTCTTTAGCATTCTCATCAAGGTCGAAAATTATTTTTTCCGTCTCAGCATCTTTTATAACTGGTTCCCACAGGAACTCCGATAATAATATCACTTCCATTCTTACCATCTTTCCGCGAGTTGCCACCTTTATCTCCGTTGCCGGCTTGATATTTTTTTTTGTATCTGAAATCGAGTAGAGTGTGAAGGTTGGAATTGGCCTTTATTATTACATTCCCTCCATTTCCACCATCTCCACCTGATGGGCCACCTTTGGGAACATATTTCTCACGCCGGAATGTAACAGCACCGTCTCCGCCTTTGCCGGAATTCACTTCAATAAGCGAATAGTCAACGAACATCAGGCTTGCCGGAAGTAATTAGATACTGCGTTTGTGAATGTTATAGCTTCTTTTGAATAAGGACTGATTTTGTAGGAAGTAAAAACTGCTTTTAAAATTTCGGAAGCTTCTTTATAAGAATGACAATCCATTACTCGCTCAACTGTATTTGTAAAATCCTCTTCATCATTCGCAAAAATGTATGAGACGATTTTTTTGACTTCTTTCCTTCTTAAATAACTGAACATATCCTTTTGCCGGAGAGTTCTGGTTTTCTCAGAAGCCTTCTCGTTTTTGTCATTAGAAGGAGCAGTCGGAGGTTGCTCCTTAACCTCGGTATTTTTTTCGACAGGAGTTTCAACTTTTTCTTCTACTTCAACCTGCTGCTTCTCCTCAACTTGTTCAGCTGGTTTATCAGTGAAAATTACCTCATCAATACTTTTTAGATACTCATCAAAACCATCTGTGGCTTCAGTTGATATTGAAGGTTCTTCTTTTTTCTCTTCCTGCAAATCCAAAGTCTGTGGTTCAGGAGTTTCAACACTAAATCTTTCTTTTTCTGGTAATTTAAATTCTTCGTTATCAAGTCCTTTAAAAATGTCCAGCAAATCATCTTCTAGTGAAGTAATTTTTTCTTCTACTTCTACTATTTCTTCTTCTTCACTTGAATTAGCAATGGTTTCGGCCATTTCTTCTGGCTCAAAATCATCATCTTCTGTTGAATTATCAGAATTGTTCTCAACATAAAAATCCTCAATCATCTCCTGAACGATTTCTTTCTCTATTCCTGAATCAGGCAAATCCGTTTCAACGTCTTCGGATTGATTATCTATTTCAGAATCTAATGCTTCTACACTGTCAACAATAATGTTCTCATCAATCTCTATTTCCTCTTCCGGTAAATCTTCAGCAATTGCGTCAACAATTCCTTCAAGTTCCTCATCAGAGGCGACAATATTTTCAGAAATATCTTCGTCTGAAACTTCAATCGATTCTACCTCAATCTCCTCTGAGTCATGCACATCTGATAAGTTTACATTTTCTTCAGTTATTTCTGACTCTGAATCGATTGGTTCAAGCATCTCGTCTAATGCTGTTTTAACTCCATCAGCTTTTGATTCTTGCAAATCCTCTATTGTAATTTCTGATTCAGAAGATTTTAGACTTTCAACATCAGTTTCTTTGTCATCGGTGGATTCTTCACTATAGAGTGATAATAGTGCTTCCTCTTCTTCAGCACTTAGGAATGTTTCTATATCAGACTTATCTAACTCATCTGACTTATTCTCATCAGATTCGTCAACTTCGGTTCTTAATTCATCTGCATCAAGAGCTTCTATCATTTGTTCGGTTGTGGTTTCTGTTTCAATGTCAGCTTCTTCATCAGTTTTTTGAATTACATCAGGCGAGAACAATATTCTTTCAATTTCAATTTTATCATACCTTCTTTTAACTTCATTGGGTATAACTTTTCGAAGTTTTAATATCAAATCGACCAGATTCTTTTCTTTACAAAAAATTTCTACAGCTGATAAAGGCAATCTGTTCTTGTCAACACCACCTACGTTAAAGAAGTCACCCATAGATGTAAATGAATTTGTAATAACCTGGTGCTGATTAGAATTGATTAGTTCATTATCAATTTTATTTAGAAGAATATCAAACTCAGTTGAAGATATTTGAACCAGATTTCTTTTTGAGATATATCCGTTTAGTACTTTCTTAAAGTATTCATAGTAATACAAATAATTAAGCATCATCTTCATTTCTTCAACGGAAATAACAGGCTGATCATTAAAAATTAATTTTATCAAAGACCATCTTGGTCGAACGAGATAATTAATGTTAAACGAAACCGCCTGGAAAATCAGTTTCTTAGAATCTTCAATTGAAATCTTTTTATGTTTTTTTATTTCACCGGAAATTTTTTGAAAGTGATCTGAAATTTCTTTTCCAGCGTAATCAAAGTAGGACTGCTGCAATAATTTGCGCCTATCGGAATAAATCATAAATTCGAGTTCAGCGGAAATGTATTGAACTACGGCGGGATGAACACCAGCGTCTGTTATTTTATCCAGAGTGAAGTTGGAACCAAGACTCTTCACCTGATTAAAACAAAAATCCCCAATGAATTTTATTTCTTTCTCAAACATCACTTTTCTCTCTTAATTTCAAGTCTCAAATTAAGAAACCTTAATACTATAGACAAGTTTTTGAGCAAAATTGCCCAAAATTTAGGCCTATTAAAAATCCCGCATAAAGCGGGATTTTTGAAAGAGAACTTAAACAAATCGGTTAATTTATACTTCTACTTCTTTAGATTTTACTTTAGCCATTACAAAATCTCTGTTCATTCTTGCAATGTTTGTAACTGAAATTCCTTTAGGACATTCAGCTTCGCAGGCATATGTATTAGTGCAACTACCAAAACCAAGTTCGTCCATAACCTTGACCATTTTCTCAACTCTTTGATATCGTTCCGGTTGACCCTGAGGAAGCAGTGCATATTGTGATACTTTTGCTGAGGCAAAAACATTGCTGATGCATTTTTGCATGCCGCAACACAAGCACCGCATCCAATACACGCTGCAGCATCCATTGAATAGACTGGAAACATCTTTTGGAATCGGGATTGCATTTGCATCTGGAACACCACCTGTATTTACTGAGACATAACCACCAGCTTGTAAGTATTTTGTCGAATCCTGAACGATCAACCATTAAATCTTTAATTATTGAAAAGGCTTTTGCCCGAAATGGTTCAACCCATAATAGTATCCCCATCTTTGAAGTTACGCATATGTAACTGGCAAGTTGCAATTTTAGCAAGTGGTCCGTGTGGTCTTCCATTAATTACAAGTCCGCAAGTTCCGCAGATACCTTCACGACAATCACTTTCAAAATGAATTGCTTCTTCTCCTTTCAACTCAAGAGTATTGTTTAGTTCATCAAGCATTTCAAGAAAAGAAGCATCGGGAGAAACCTGAACATCGTAATCAACAAAACTTCCAACGGTATTGGAATTTTTCTGTCTCCAGATTTTAAGTTTTAAGTTTATTTTTTTTGCTTCCATTATTTGTAACTCCTTATTGCCGGTTTTACATATTCAAAATCAAGTGGTTCTTTATGAAGATTCCACTTGCTTTCTCCTGCAAATTCCCATGCAGAAACAAATGAATAATTTTCATCGTCACGTTTTGCTTCACCATCTTCGAATTGATATTCTTCTCTGAAATGTCCACCGCAGGATTCATTTCTGTCAAGTGCATCAAGTGCCATCAGTTCACCAAGTTCAAAATAATCAACTAATCTGCCAGCACGTTCTAAAGTTTGATTCACATCATCTCCGCTTCCAGGAATTGTAACATTTTTCCAGAATTCTTCTTTCAATTCTCTAATTTCACTGATTGCTTCTTTCAATCCTTTTTCATTTCGTGCCATTCCAACTTTATTCCACATAATTCTACCAAGTTGTTTGTGGATATCATCAACAGTTCTTTTTCCTTTAATTGAAAGAAGTTTTTTAGTTATATTCTTTTACTTCATTTGCGACTTTTTCAAATTCAGGATGATCCGTTTTAACCAAAGTTGGTTTATCAGCTGCAAGATAATTTCCCATAGTGTAAGGAATAACAAAATATCCATCTGCCAATCCTTGCATTAGAGCAGAAGCACCTAATCTGTTTGCACCATGATCTGAAAAGTTTGCTTCACCAAGAACAAATAATCCGGAATCAGTACTCATTAAATTATAATCAACCCACACACCACCCATTGTGTAGTGAGGTGCAGGATAAATCATCATCGGAACTTTATATGGATTTTCACCAGTTATTGTTTCATAAATTTCAAAAAGGTTTCCATATCGTTCTTCGATTGCATGTTTACCAAGTCTGTTAATTGCATCTTTGAAATCAAGATAAACAGCTTCTCCACCTTTTACACCTCTACCTTCATCACAAACTTCTTTTGCTGCTCGTGAAGAAATATCTCTTGGAGAAAGATTTCCAAATGAAGGATATTTTCTTTCAAGATAATAATCTCTTTCATCTTCAGGAATATCATTTGGATTTCGCATATCCTCTTTCTTTTTCGAAACCCAAACTCTTCCATCGTTTCTTAATGATTCACTCATTAATGTTAATTTGGATTGAGATTCACCATGAAGTGGTAAACAGGTCGGATGAATTTGAGTAAAACAAGGATTTGCAAAAAATGCTCCTTTTTTGTGTGCACGCCACGCAGCAGTTACGTTGCAGTTCATTGCATTTGTTGAAAGAAAATATACATTTGCATAACCTCCTGTTGCAAGACAAACTGCATGTGCAGAATACTTTTCAATTTCTCCAGTTAAAAGATTTCTGCATACAATTCCTTTTGCCTGTCCATCAATAACAACAACATCAACCATTTCACGTCGTGTAAATAATTTTACTGTACCTTTTTCAATTTGCCTGTTTAATGCACTAACAGCACCAAGTAATAGTTGCTGACCTGTTTGTCCTCTTGCATAAAAAGTTCTTGAAACCTGAGCACCACCAAAAGAACGGTTATCAAGTAAACCACCATATTCTCTTGCAAATGGAACACCTTGAGCAACACATTGATCAATAATATTATCACTAACTTCTGCAAGCCGATGAACATTTGCTTCACGTGCTCTGAAGTCTCCACCTTTTACAGTATCATAAAATAATCTGTAAATAGAGTCACCATCATTCTGATAATTTTTTGCTGCATTTATTCCACCCTGTGCAGCAATACTGTGAGCTCTTCTTGCACTATCGTGATAAGTAAATGCTAATAACATTGTAACCCAGTTCACCAAATGAAGCTGCTGCAGAAGCTCCTGCTAATCCTGTTCCAACAACAATTATCGTATATTTTCTTTTATTAGCCGGATTAACCAGCTTCATATTAAATTTATGATTTGTCCACTTTTCTGAAATATGTCCTTCAGGAATTTTTGATTCTAACTTTGTCATTGGTTACCTCCATAAAATAAGAAAAAGTAAATTGGCATAGAAGCAAATCCAAGAGCCATAATTATTGCATATATAGTTCCGATTTTTTTAACAAGAGGAAAATATTTTTTATGATTCCATCCAAAAGTTTGAAATGCACTTTGAAATCCATGATTAAGATGAAATCCAAGAAGCACCATTGCAATAACATAAAGCAACACATACCACCAAATTCTGAAAAAAGTAAACTAACTATATCAAAGTACTGGTGGATGATTTGCTAGACCCATTGGATCGTGTACATTAAATCTCCAGAAAAAAGTACCAAGGTGTGAAACCAGAAATATGAAAACAATTGATCCTGTAAGAAACATTGTTCTGGAATAAAGATCACTGTTTTCAGATGAGCTATTAACTTTATAATTCACACCTCGGGCTCTTTTATTTTCCAGCCACAGTTTTATACCATTAAAAATATGAAATATAAAAGCTGCTAAGAAGGACGACTTCTATTACACGGATTAGTGGTTTAACAACATCAAGTGCGCTAACATAACCATTAAATGCCCCGGCACCGAAAAACAAAGTTATATTTCCAATCAAATGTATAATCAGAAAGATTAGCAGGAAGCTTCCAGTTATTGCCATTATTAGCTTTTTACCAATTGAAGAATTAAGGAATTTCATAAATGAACTCATAAGCAGACTCCCTCTTCACCTGTTATTTAATGAACTTAATTATTGAACACATAAAAAATTTATTTAGTTCAGAAGTTTGCGGATAGATTATTTTAAAGAATTGTCAACAATTTTAGAAATGCAGTATTTGTAAGTAGAAAATTGCTATTCAAAATTATCAATAAGAAGTAATAAAATCAATTTTTATGGGACTAACGACTTTTATTAATTCTGTACTATTTCTGTGGTAAATCTAATGGCTTTTCACCATCTGTAAAAGCTTAGACTTTTAGAAGATTGCTTATAAATCTTACTTATCGATTTTGAATAGTCAATTCAGGAAATTAAGTTAAGTTAGTTCTTTCAAAAGTTTACGGTGTTCCCATCCTGATTATGTTGGGACAAGGGAAATTATAGGGAAGTCCGGTGAAATTCCGGCGCTGTCGCGCAACTGTGAATCCGCCTTTAGCGGTAAAGCCAGGAGACCTGCCGTAGATACAACTTAATCAACCTTCGCGAGAAGAGGTTAGTTTAACGATCACTTAATTTCATCAATCGTTTACTTTCAACTTTTAACCCGCGAAGTTACTTGTAATTTTTTAACGGAGTAACTTCTATGGTAAAAACCAAATACATTTTCTTATTTGCAGTCTTTCTTCAACCGGCAATGCTGTTTTCACAACAAAACATTATTCAGAAATCGGATACTGCCGGATTCTACAGATTAAATGACGTCGTGATCACTGCAACACGAACTGCCTCAAACACAATTGAGCTGGCGAATTCAATTTCTGTGATTGACTCAGCTGAAATCGTAAATAAATATTCATTCAATACATTTGATGCGATAAAAAACGAATACGGAATTAGTTTTACCCAGCAAGGTGGTAAAGCTTCAGTTTCTAATATTTACATTCGTGGAGGTAGTCCGTCGCAGTCTCTGGTAATTATTGATGGTGTTGAAGTAAATATGCCAAATGATCCATCAAACTTCTACAATTTTTTTAGTCTGCCACTTGACAACACAAGTCGGATAGAAATTCTTCGCGGTCCTCAAAGTACTCTTTATGGCTCAGATGCACTTACCGGAGTTATCAACATTATCACACTAAAAGGTAAAGGTAAGCCTGTCATTAATTTTGGATTTGAAGGTGGAAGCTATAATAGCTACAGAGGAACGATCAATTCTCTTGGTGCAGTGGAAAATTTTAATTACTCAGTTGCTCTCAGCAGAACAAAGAGTGATGGTTATTCATCAGCTTCGGAACTAAGTAATGGACAACTATTGAGAAGAGATGGATTTCAACTTGATAATTTCAATACAATTCTCGGTTATGATTTTTCGGAAACACTTTGATGCGGATGTAGTAGTTCGCTACAATAATTCGTCAACAAATCTTGACCAATCTTTCGGCTCACCGAATATCTGGGATGATCCAACATATATTTTTGACCAGGAAGAATTTTTTATCCGTGCTCATGGAAATTTGAATTTATTGGATAAAAAATGGAATCAGAAATTCGGATTATCATTCTTTAAGAAATATCAGAAATTATTCTTATGATACTTCTGCAGCAAGTATCTATTATTCACGGAGTAATTATGATGGGAGAAAATATAAAGTTGACTGGCAAAATGATTTTTATTTCCTTGAAAATAATCTCATAACTGCCGGAATTGAATTCGAAGCTGGAAGAAACCTCGTCTGAATATTATGCTGTCCACCTACCTAAATCCACCAGATGTTGCGAGTATCTTTCCACAAAAATCTGTAAATACATTTGGAATTTATTTAGAAGACCAGATAAAAATTGGAGATAGTTTCTTCGCTACAGTTGGAATAAGATACGATTACCATAGTCAATTTGGATTAATTTCCGATCAGTCAGTAGAATTTGTTTTGCCATATCCATTCACTTATCGTATTGCACCAGCTTATATTATCTGGGAAACCGGAACAAAATTAAAAGCTACTGTTGGAACCGGTTTCAAAGCCCCTTCATTGTTTTATCTTTACGATCCTGTATATGGAAATTCTGAATTGAAGCCCGAACAAAGTTTCGGTTGGGATGCAGGGTTTGAACAATTCTTCTGGGCTGCGAAATTTTCAATCGGTGCAAACTACTTTTATAATAATTTCACGGATATGTTCGGCTTCGATTCAAATTTCAAAACGATAAATATCAATGAAGCTCAAACTAACGGAGTAGAGGTTTTTGCAAAAGCTGATTTAATAGATGGACTCATAATAAAAGCTAATTACACTTACCTCAACGCGAGGGATAAAAGTGAAAACACTCTGGATTATAATCAAAAGCTGATCAGGAGACCGGAAAACAAAGCCGGATGCATATGTAAGTTATTCTTTTAACAACGTTGCTAATGTAAATGTAGATATTATGTATGTTGGAAAGCGAGATGAGCTTGATTTTGCAACTTATCCGTCTTCAAGAATTGTAATGCCCGATTATTTTTTAATCAATCTTGCTGCATACTATGACTTGTTTTCATTTTTAAGATTACAAGGCAGAATTGAAAACCTTCTTGATAAACAGTATGAGGAAATATATGGATATGGCACAGCGGGACTTTCTTTTTATGGTGGGATAAACCTGAGAGTGCAATAAAGTTGCAAAGCCGGAAGGGACATGTTTTTAATATTAATAAACTTTATCTTTGAACAATTATAAACTGAAAATATTTTCAAAAATTTTTAATATGAAAGGATAGTAATCATGGAAAAAATGACGCCAAAATTCTGGGTAATTACTTTAATGATATTTGCTGCCGCATTTGTAAGATTAATTCCTCACCCACCCAACTTTGCACCAATTGCAGCAATGGCATTATTCGGAGGTGCGTACTTTAGTAAAAAGTGGGCGGCCTTTCTTGTTCCCGATTGCGGCAATGTTTATCACCGATTTGATCCTTGGTTTTCACGAAACAATGTGGGCCGTTTATTTAAGCTTTGCGTCTTATTGTTGTGATAGGTATGCTTATGCTGAAAGAGAAAAAGGTCGGGAACATATTTTTTGCTTCAGTAATTTCTTCGGTGAGCTTTTTCATCATTACTAATTTTGGTCTATGGCTTTCAACAAGTTATTACGCAAAGACCGGCGCCGGACTTGCAGCTTGTTACACTGCGGCTATTCCATTCTTTCACCAGACATTATTAAGTGATTTATTTTTTGTCGGATTACTTTTTGGATGCATATCATTTAGTAAAAATAAAATTTCCTGTTTTAGCAGAATCAAAAGTTTAGTTAATGAGGGCGGCACAAAAGCCGCCTTTCTTTTAGATGTAAAAATGAAATTTAAACCTCTCCTAATCGATCTTGATGGTGTGCTAAAATTAGGTGACTCCCCTGCTCCTGATATAAAAGATTTTTTCGAGTTCATAAATGAAAACAAAATTCCTTCCTGTATACTGAGTAACTCAACTTTAAGAACCGGAGAATTGGTTAAGGATTTTTTTAATGAACACGGAATTACTCATTTCAATTCCTGCTATTACTGCATTCGATGCTACACTTTCATTTGTAAAAAAGAATTATAAAAAAGTACAGGTCTACTGTCGTGATTATTTAATCCATCACTTTGAAGGAATGATTGATGAACGAAAACCCTGAAGCAGTTGTTATTGGAGATATTGAGGACAAATGGAATTATCAAATCATAAACGATATTTTTAAAAAAGTTTTTGCAGGTGCTGATCTTATTGCAATGCATAAAAATAAATACTGGAATCCTCAGGGAGAATTACTGATCGATGCAGGCGCATTCATTAACGGAATTGAATTTGCTTCAGGAAAAGAAGCAATATTAATTGGTAAACCTTCACCTCTTTATTTTAAAGCTGCACTTGAAAAAATCGGTGCTAAATTAGAAGAAAGCTTTTTTATGATTGGCGATGACATTGAGAATGATATCAAAGCTGCACAGGAGATTGGTGGTAAAGGAATTCTAATTTACACTGGAAAAACAAAATTTCCACTTGAAAAAAACATCAAAATAAAACCGGATTTCGAAGCCAATCACTGAAGGAAGTGATTTCAATTCTTAAGAAGGAACAATACTAGATTTCATATTATTTCCTGCCCAACGCATAGTTCACAATTCTTTTCAAAGCTTGAGCATAGGTCATCCCGCTATATTCTGCTGATCTCATAAAACCTGCGCCTTCTGTAATATCAGGATTAGGATTTACCTCAAGCACATAAAGCTTGTTATCTTTAGCCAATCTTATATCCACTCTTGCGTAATCTCTGCAGCCCATAACCTTAAATGCTTTGAAAGCAATTTCCTTTGCTTTCATCTCAATTTTTTTTGGTAGCGGTGCAGGACATATTGGAATTGTCTTGTGATAGGACTCGTGATGGGGATCCCACTTTGCCTGATAGCTTACAATATTATGCAGATGATCGGGCATAGCAGAAAAATCAATTTCACTGATTGGCAGAACACGCAGCCTTTTATCCCCCATAACTGCAACATTAAGTTCCCTGCCCTCAATAAATTCTTCGACAAGCGCCGGTTGCTGGAAATGTTTTAGTACATACTCTATTCTCTTCCTCAACTGTTTGCTGTTATTAACAATAGATTCATTTTCAATTCCTACGGAGGCATCTTCAAAAGCAGGTTTAACTAATAGTGGGTAATTTCAGATTATGGACATATCTGGCTGATTTGGCAGATACAATATAAAAACGGGGTATTCTTATTCCGCCTGAACTAAGAAGTCTCTTTGCTAAAATCTTATTTTGACAATTAGCCAGAGCCAGTGCTGGTGCCCCTGTATACGGAATTCCTAGCAATTCATATAGTCCAACAATATTCATTTCCAGCCGGGAATTCTCTTTATAAATCTCAACAAAATTAAAGATTACGTCTGGTTTTTCTTTCTTTAAATTACTGAGCATCAACTCAAGACTATCCTTGATATTCAGCGTGTAAGCAAGAAAGCCAACGTTTTCAAGCTTTTGTGCAATATAATCAAACTCTTCCATCGGTGTTGTTTTATCTACCTCAAAATAGGTCTTAAACTCCGGTTCCTTTCTTCTTTACTATCGGTTTTTATATACATTTCTGGTTCAGGTTCGTTGTAAACAACAGCTACTTTTATTTTTGGTTTTCTCATACACCAAATTTAAAGAATTTTTTTCTGCAATTGAAGATTTAATGATGACTAATTCATTATGATTAATTACATTTGTGCCCTAAATAATTATTACCTATGAGCTTTTACCCTCAACCAAATAAATACCAGTGCGGACCATTTGCATTAAAGTATGCACTTGTAATGCTTGGAGTTTTTGCAAGCGAAAAATCAATTGCAAAAAGAGCAGGAAGCTCGTGGTGGTCTGGAACAGATGAAATAGGTCTTGCACGTGCTGCAAAAGCGTATGATTGTCGTTTAAAGTATTTCCGTAGAGAAACTGGAATTGATGCTATAAAGGTTCTAATTCAACATTTGAAAAAAGGTTACCCTTGTATATTTAAGTGTTGATAAATGGGGACACTGGATCACAGTTATCAACTGGCAGCAGGGAAAATTTATTCTCATCGACAGTTCAATGAAAAAAGTTATTAATATTTATTCAGCTCAGCAACTTATCAACAGATGGAAATACATTGATCCGGATGATGAATTTAAAAGTTTTG
The DNA here is from genome assembly GCA_963768365.1 of uncultured Ignavibacteriaceae bacterium. GTDB lineage: Bacteria > Bacteroidota > Ignavibacteria > Ignavibacteriales > Ignavibacteriaceae > IGN2. The sequence continues at coordinate 37,258 of CAVYHS010000007.1, forward strand.
ATGGTTATGCTCTTATTCCAAATTTTAAACCTAGAGACAAGGGCTAAGTTTACGCTGGCAAAAGCAAGATACGTAATGCAAAAAAAGAACAGTGATCTTGCAAAACATTGGGATACTTATTTTAATGACCTGATTGCAATTTGTAAACCGCGAACTGCTACTTCAATTCATACAATATCATTCGGTGAATTTTTAAGACGATATGAGAAGATGATGATTGAAGCAAGTTGCTTACTGGCATGGAGATCCATCATACAATGAGTTGAAAAAAATTGTTGACAAAATGAAATTCATTGCGGATGTTTATAATCTTGTCATCTACATTGATGAACACAAAAAAGCTCTTGGTTGATATCACAAGTCTTCTGATGATGTATGCCTGCGGCAAGTATGGAATGGAAAAAATTTACCTATAAATTTTGAATGAATATGAGTGAAGTTAAAAGATTCAGCAAAGCTTCTTAAACCAGAAACAGACTGCGTTACTGATCATTGATATCCAGGAAAGAATTCTACCTGTCATTAGCAATTACAAGCGAGTCGTTGAAAATACTTTGAAGCTTATCAAAGGATTTAAGGTAATTGGTTTACCAATATATTACACAGAGCAATACCCAAAAGGTCTTGGACCAACAGTTAGTTCAATAACTAAAGAACTTGGTGAATTAAAACCATTTGATAAAATGTCATTTAGTTGTTCAGGTGCTCAGATTTGTTTGAAGAGTTCAAAAAGAAAAATTTATCCCAGATTGTTGTCTGTGGAATTGAATCGCACGTTTGTGTTCAGCAGACAGTTCTGGATTTAATTGAAAATGGATTTCAAGTCAACTTAGCTGCCGATGCAGTTTCTTCACGCAAAGAAATTGATTACAATACGGCACTCAGATAGAATGAGACATCACGGTGCTGAAGTAACCACAACTGAATCAATTCTGTTTGAATTATTAAACGTCTGTGGAACTCCCCAGTTTAAAGACATTTCTAAAATTGTGAAGTAGACTAGTTATCCCTCATTTCCTCCAACTAAAATCCTCCTTCCTTTCCACAACTGTTAAATTTTATGACAGCAAAAAAACATTGCGATTTGCTACTATTTCTGAAAGTCCAATGTAATTTTTACTAAAAAAGTGTTGAAAAAATTCGGTATTCAAGTGGCTGTGAAGTGCGATAATGGCACAAGGCTTGCCGTAACTTGATATTGAAAAACAATGATTTGACAGCATTGAACCTGTAACTGATTGAATAATACAATATCAAATACACATCCGATTGTTGAGGAAGCTCTCAAAAATTTTTTTGACAAGTCAGCAAAAAAAGATTTCCTCAATAAAATTTCTGGCGAAATAAAACCTCAGAAACCTGCCAAAGACAGCAGCCAGAAAGATCATATCGGTTTTGAAATCAGCACAAGTGCAGAAACTCGTTATCAGCTTGATCAATTAATAACATTTGCCGAAATCAAATTATCAGAAGAAAAGTATATAGAGTTTTTAATTTATCTTGGACAGCATACAATAATCGCTGGGGAAAACTCAATAGCTATTGAAATTTATGAGAAATTAATCAGGCTCTGCAGTGATAAACCATGAAATGACAAATATCATGGCCAACGCTTTACTCTCAATTGGCGAAGTATACAGCCGTCAGGCACAATGGGAACTAAGTATAAACTATCTTGATAAATCAATAAAAATTTTCAGAGATGAAAGTGATACCAAAGGTAATATACACTGTCAGAACATACTTGGTACTATTTATGGCGACCAGGGTAACCTGAACAAAGCCAAAGAACATTTTGAAGATGCTTAGCTGCCTTACAGGAAATAAAAGATACATCTCTCATTGGAAAAATTGAAATAAATCTCGGTATCATCAATAATATGCAGGGTAATTATAATGAAGCTCTCTCTTATTTTAAACGAGCGTTGCTGAATTTTGAGAAGGTGGGAGATCTTAAAAGGACTGCAGAAATAAAACAGAATCTTGGAATGGTTTACATTAAGAAGAAAGAGTACACTACTGCAATTAATGAATTCAATGAAAGCATTGATCAATCAATTAGATCAAATTACATGCAGAATTTAGGAATTACATATATTAATAAAGCTCTCGTTTATTTACAGCTGGCAGATTTTGACCTGGCTGGTGCATTTGCAAATAAAGCAATGGAAATTGCAAATAAGATTAATGATAAATTATCAATCGCTGAGGTTTATAAGATTAAAGGAATAATTAGCAGGCATAAGGACAATATTGATACGCAGAAAATTCTCTTCTTACAAGTTACAGACTCAATAAAGATCTTAACAATCAGCTAAACCTTGCAGAGGTTGCCTGTGAACTTGGAATACTGTTCAAGAAGAAAGGTGAAACTGAAAAGAGCAATCAATACCTCAATGAAGCTCTTGGTTACTTTAGAAAAATCAACTCGAAAGCTGATATTCAGGAACTTGAGAAATTAATTAATCTGTAATTTCTTACCTCAAAAAAATTTATGCACTCAGGATTAAAGGTTTTTAAGAAACATCTTCCTTTTTCAAAACACCCTCATTCAATAATTCCCTAATTATCAATTCAGTCATTTCGCTTTTAAAAGCAAACTCATACCTGATATCCAGTACATAGGCTTTAAGCCTCATCTTTAAGAAAGACCTTCTTTCCTTAATTTCATTAAAAAATAGTACACTGACAGGCTTATCCAGATAAACGAACTTAGAAACTCTGGCTACTTCAAGAGCTATATCCCTGACAGCGATAGTATTAACATCAATCGGGAGATAAACTTCTGCGACAACCTGACAGTTTGCTTCTCCTGAATTTGAGTTGGATACAGACTGGTTCATTATATCAGAATTAGGAATACTTACTATAGAATCATCCGCGGTAACAATACGAGTAGCCCTTAAGCCAATAGTTAAAACTTCGCCATAATTATTACCAACTTCAATTTTGTCGCCGACCTGAAATGGTCGATCAAAGAGAATCATAATACCGCCGAAAACACTCTTTACTAAATCCTGAGCTGCCAAACCAATTGCAATACCCAGGGAGGCAGATACTGCAATTATGGTTTCAAAAGGAGGTTTTATAATTACTCCAATTACTATGTAAATAATAACTGTCCATCCCACGAGTCTTACAATAGGTATAGTACCTTTATATGAAATTCTGTAACGAGTACTTCTTTCAGCTATATATTGAAGAATCTTTGTTGCTATCTTTAATAAGAAAAATCCTAGTAAGAGAACAATCAATGAAACTATTATCTTTTGAAAACTAATTAAGTTTCTAATTCTGTCTATACTTACTTCATCAAGTAATTTTGTTTGGGAACTATCTTGACTACTATTATTCTTCTGTGCAGTATCCTGAATCTTTTTCGTTTCGGTTATAACAGCATTACTGTCTTGCTGTGCAAATACCTGGCTATATTCACTCAAACAGACATAGGCTAAAAGATAAATAGTTAAAATATATAAGATTGTAAATCGTTTCATTGATAACACTAAATTAGATTTTTTGATTTTAATAAAGTAACACTTTGCCTATAAAGTAAAGGATTAACCAGGAACACTCCGTTATTTTTCACAAGCACACCATCATCATAAAGAATTTGTGTCAATTGATTTGTTTCATCGAAAGAATAGTTGATTGTTCTGGCCAAATCAGGTGTACTAAGTCCATCGTGAAGAATAAGTGATTGCAATACAAATACTTTCTCAGGTGTAAGATAATTCAATATTGTACTGGAGATTTCAAAGTCCATATTTATGTATACTTTTCTTTCTTTTATTTCCCTGATAGATCTAAGCCAGAAAATAAGTGCTAGACTAACGTTACTTTGGGCAAATTTATTCATTAGGTTAAAAAATTCTTTTTCAAGCAAGTTTTGTTTCTGTTCATAAGAAAGCTTTTCGAAATCCTTTTTTCTCGGCACCTTACTATCAGGCTCATATTCAAGATTATACCCGCTAATTGAATTACGTTTTTTAATGAGGTCTATTATCTGATTACTTTCTAAATCTCTTAGAGAAATATGATAACCGAAAATATCATTAAGCCTTATAGATTTATTTAGAAATTCATCTGCATATACAGTAGAAGATGTAATCCAAAAAATATTTTTGCTTGTTTTTGAAATGATATCAGTAAGAATTTTCAAGCAAATAAAGCCCTTAGCACTTCTTAAATACATGTGCTGTAAGTTTTCAACAACTATAATTTGCTTGTTCTCTTCATTATTCAGAAAATTAATAACTTCGTCAAAATTAAAAAACTTTTCTGGTGAAAATTTTTCTCCTATTGCGTTCAATAAATCTTGCTGAGTATAAATAGATGGTTTAATACTAAATCGATTTATTTTATTTTTGCTCTGCAGTTTTTTTAGGAAAATATTCAGAAATGAAGTTATTCCTGCTCCCTTTTCAGAGGAAATGATCACGGGTGCGTATCCTCCGCTTAGCCAATTATTGTAAGCCATTTCCAGCTGGCTTTCTTCCACCTGTCTTGAACTATAGAGCCTGTCATTTTCCAAAGGTGATAGCTGGAATAGTCTGCGATAAATGTAAGGTAGTTTTTCAACTGACTCGTTTGCCCTGGATAAGAAATTAGAAATTTCGCTTGTTATTGATTCTTTTGAATCTGTAAGACCAAACTGTTTTCTTGTGTCAGTGTAAAGCCTGGTTCCTTTTTTATAGTAACCTTTGGTTTTTTCAAAAACAACAGGTATAAAATTTTTAACTGCCGATAATAACCTGTCTCTGGCCTCTTTGGCTTTTGCTTTTGCCTTTGCTTTTGCCAGTTGAATTTTAATTTCCGTAATTTTTGAACTTTGTGAGAAACTAAATATTTCTTCACTGTAATCGGTAATTGAACTCCTTATATTATTAAGTACCTTGATACAAGCTTCATCATAAGAATTATTTAATTGTTCTCTTCTATCCCTGCTGATCTTTATGCCTTCGAGTGCTATCTCTCTGGGATCGGCCTCAGATAATTTCTCTGTGGCTACAGCCGAAATTGCTGACTCCAGACCAAAATCTGCCATATTCCCTAAATTGATTAGTTCCGACTGGATACTTTGCAGCTCAACAATATTATCTTTTTTTATTCCTTCAAAAGATGCAGAGAGCTTTGGCAATGCATTAAAGAAAACAAATTCGCGAGGATAGATATTATCAATATCAGAAGATTTAATTTTGTTATCATAGGTAATAGTTTTAACGAATGCCCGCACTTCGGTTATAGAATCCATTTGGTTTTTAATTTCTGAAGCTGCTTCATCAATCATCTCGGGTAATTTTAAATCAGTAATAGAATTAATCAAGTTAGGCAATGTTGAGGAGAGAAGAATTTTTTCCAGAGTCTCCTTAGAAAGTGCAATCATGCGCTCTAATTCTTGTACACCAGCTGCAGGTTGCTCAAGCTTTTCTAAGATAAAATTTAGTGCTCCAGAAATTTCTTTGAACTGTGGCTGAATTTGTATCCTGTTTTTAACAGAGAGAGATTTTTCAAATTCAAAGTATACCTTGATTGCGGAATAACGCACCAATTCAAGATCACTATTAAGCTCCCAGTCTTCACCTAATGCATAGAAAGTATTATCCCATTCTTTTATAATTTTATTGAATTCATTTTTTTCGTTATTAAAATGCTTTTTTATTCTCTCATTACTGAATTTAGATTTTTTGAGTTCAATTGTTCCCACTCTCTCGCAAGCATTGTAAAAAGCCTCAGTACTCTTCTCTATTGAAGTTAATGAGTTTTTTTTAACCTCATCTTTTAATGATTCAAGTTCCGCTATAATTTTTTCCGGATTATCGACTGAATCTTTAACTGAGATAAAGTCAGATCCTTTAACAAAATTGGAAATAAAATCATCATCATAGCTCCCATCATAATTCCAGAAAGAGATTGAGCTATTACTCAGTTTTCTGTTAACATTTTCATACACTAAAGAAAGCTCTCCTAACAATTCATTCAGAAGGAAATAATATCCTACATTTCTCAATGGTACTGTTTGATTCCAATATTTAATATTATAAGGATTTTTCTTAAACTTGATGAGGATAGGATTTACCAATTTTAGAGTTGATTGATGAGCCTTTAAAGTGATACCCTTAATTCTTTTTGCTATTTGCTTATCTTTTTTATCAATCGTTAAAGGTTTAAATCTCTCTTCTGATTGTTCTACCTTAACGGTGAGCTCAAGCTGTGATATAGAACTATCCAGTTCATCTATCAAACCAGGGAAAAGGTCCTCAAAAGCTAAAGATTCATTTCTTTGATACTGTTTATCTATAAGAATATTAATACTTTCACAAATTTTCCGGGCATTTTCAACATTTACAATTATCGTTTTCTCATCATAATCAGGAAAACCCTCACGAAGTTCTGTCAACGAATTAAAAAAATCTATAAATCTATCGATTTTTTCATCTATCACTGACTCAAAATTTTTCTCAACAGCCAGTCTAATTTTTTTGTTTATATCTTCAGATAAAAAATTCATGAGAGTAAATTGTCTGATAAAATTAAATTTTACAATAATAAAATCCTGCCCTGTTTACCGGGCAGGAATTATTTCGAATAGTAATCTTTTAATAAGAACTCATAGCGGAGAGAAAACTTAACCCAAATACAGCCATTAAAATAGCTGTCAATATTAAAGTTATTATCCAATAAATAGCTACAAATGCAACAATACTTATTATAAGGTAAACTGCCTTCTTATCTTCCGGGGTTTTCATCAAAGGTGAAAGACCAAGATACATAAGAAATAATGAATAAAAACCCGCCAGAAAGGAAATCCATCCAACAGCCGGTAAAATATTCAAAATTCCTGCAACCCAAAGAGGGGTCAAGGAATAAGCGACAAGTTGAATTGCTCTACCCATATTTTTTGTCGAACCGAAACTTCCCGCAAGAGCATCAATTACAAAACCGGCTAAGAGAACTGAGAGAAAAGCAGTAAATAGCTGCACAAGTCCCATAGCAATTCCATAGGTGAAAGATGTAAAACCAAACATACCGATGGCTCCCCAGCCGATAATAGTTCGCAATCGTAGGTATTAAAGCAAGGGGAAGTACATAACCTACAAGAATCTGCTGTGTATTAGGTTCTTCCGCTACAACAGCCTCCCATTCAGTTTTAGGAGTTACGATAATGTTTTTGGCCCGTTCTACAAGGTTCATAAGCTACTCCTTTTATATGTTGATAATTTTGATATAGGTTAATCTTCATTCGGAAATTGGACCGGCATCTTTCATTGCTTCTAGCTTACCGATGCCTATTTCATCAATTGCATTTTTAATAACTTCCATTGGAACACTATTACCATTTACAGAAACCATAAACCTGCCTGAGACTAATACTTCAATACTCCCGTTCTGATACTCATTATCATATTTCTCATAAGCTTTGTGCCCTTTGTACTTTATTGTTTTTTCATAACCGGTTTCTGTTTCTTTATCGATATCTGCCATAGCCCAGCCCCATGCAGCTAAGCCAGCAAATCCAGTTGCTCCGGCAAGATCAGTAATTTCAATATCGATACTTTGAGAATAATCTTCATTGTTATAATCTGCTTCTGCTTTAGAAATTGTAAAGCCCATTGCACCGCTTTTTTCTCCCACGGCATTTGTTCTTTTCAGGTCACCGATAGACTCTGGAAGCAATGCTTTCAAATTCTCTGAAATCTACGACCTCATATTTTTGCCCTTCTTTCATACTTTTCTGAACTTCTTTCATGTTATCAACAAAATCATCCATACTCTTTATGCCGGTTTTTTCGTCAGATTTTTGCTCTTCATTAGGTTGGTTATCGTCCCCTTTTCCACAACCAAAAAGGATAAATATTGCAGATAGAAGTAGTGTAGAAATAATTTTAGCCATCGCTTTACCTCCTTTAGAATGAATTATTATTTGCTAGCTTGAAGATGTTTTGCCCTCACTGGCTTCATCAGGATAATACAGTTATTAAAAGTAAAATCCTTTTTCTTTTAATGCGCACAAAACTTAATGAAAATAGGTGTCCGAAGCAAGAGTAGTTAATTTTTTGAGGCTTGTTATTGAGTTGATTTTCTAAAATGAATATTTAATTCTTGCATAAATTGTTGTGCCATAATCACCATATTCTGTTAATGGTGCTCCTTCAAAGAAAAATGCAACGAAATATAAATCCAGATTTGTGATTACCGAATAACTTAATGAAGGAACAATAACATACGATTTATCATTTGGATTGTAAATTCCGAACAGTGTTCCTCTCAGCAGAGGTGTAATATCGTAAGCAAACTCCTGATAGATAGACCATCTTGCAGCAGTTAGTAATCCTAAACTGCCAGCTTCAGGTTGATAGAGAAGTGTGTTAGCAGTTGCACCAATATTATTATAAAGAAGTTCTGTATGAATATAAAAAGTATTAGGAAATGTGTAGTCACCTGAAAGAGTAAAACTTGATATAGGTTTATCAGAAGAAATATTAAGTTGAGGATACTGCTGATAGGTGAAATTTGAGTCAGTTGAATTAGGTGATTGACTTACTAAAATTTCGCCTCTGAATCCAGCACCATAAATATCCCCTGCCCAACTAAATCCGGCTAGCCATCTTTTGTATTTCATTCCTCCGATAAAGTTAAAATCATAATTCCATTTATTTAAACTAAAAAGTCCGGCAAGAATTTGATCGTAAGGGTTATTAGCCGGTTTATATGAAACTTCTATTTTAGTAACCGGACCGGTGTAATACTGAACTCTAACGCATCAGTGGCTGGCCGCTCTTCATAGTCAAAATCCAAGACTTCCAAGGGATTAAAAAGATCGGTTGGATTCCAAACCCAGCAGGTTCCCCATGCAATTCGTTGTCGACCAACTGTTATTTGAAAGTCATCTTTAACAAAATCCAGAAATAATCTATCTACTTCCAAATAACCAATTGAATATTTTGTTTCCCAGAGATAAAAATCAAGCTCAACAAAATCGCGTTCAGTTTGAATTAGCTCTCTGATAATTTGGAATTTTATATGCTGATTCTCCATAGAATGTGCGGAATCTAAGTTCAAGTCCTGCTGTTAAGATTTTGAGTTGCGTAATACTTGGTATTCAATCTGAGATGAAGTAAATGATCGTAAAGCCGGTCATCAATTTCCGGGATCTTTGTTGAACTGAATAAATATTTTGCATATCCGTTATAATCGAAAGAAGAGAGTTGAGCCCAAACTGGATTAACCAAAATTAAGAAGAAAAATATTGCAAGTTTATTTTTGTTGGGCAGCCAGTTCATTTCGTAATTTCATCAGATTCTATGCGACCATCCCGAAGAGTTACAACTCTGTGAGCTCTTTTAATTACTCGTTGAGTCATGTGTAGAAAATACAAATGTCATATTGTGTTTACTGATTTAAATCTTCCATTAAATCTAAAAGTGATTCAGCACTGACAGAATCAAGATTTGCAGTAGGTTCATCAGCTAAGAACAAAGGATGGAGTTGATGCTAACGCTCGTGCAACAGCTACTCTTTGCTGCTGTCCACCAGAAAGCTCGGTTGGTTTACTATTAATTCTATCTTGTAATCCAACAGCTTGAAGAAATTCAATTGCTCTTTTTTCTCTTTCGACTTTTGAAATATTTTGCAGCAGCATAATAAATTCAACATTTTCTTTTGCTGTGAAAACAGGAATTAAATTATAAGCCTGAAAAACAAAACCAATGTGATGTAATCTAAAATTAATTAGCGCATCCGGTTTCAATGGTTGAAATATCAGTTCCATCAACAGTAATTTTTCCATCAGTCGGCTGATCCAATCCTCCAATTAAATTTAGCATCGTAGTTTTACCTGAACCTGATGGACCAACGATTGCAGTAAATTCACCTTTTTCAATTTTTAAATCTACGTTATCTACTGCATGAATTGGAACAATTGTTTCATCATAGATTTTTGATACCTGGTTTAATTCAATTAACGCCATTGTTACTCCATTAATACGTTCTTATTGCAGTTGCCGGTTTTAATTTTATTGCTTTAAGTGCCGGATAGAAAGCGGCTATTATTGCTGTTGCCAGAATCATTAATACAAGCGGGGGATAAAATGAAAATGGTAAGCTTGTATAAAGTCTTGTTCCAAGGCTCCATTGAGATAAGTCCTTCTGTAAATGCTGAAAGATTAATACCAACACTTCCAAAGTATTGGATAAGAATTAGTGCAAGTATTAGCCCAATAATTCCACCAATAAATGAAAGCGAGATAGTTTCCATTATTATCATAAAAAACACACGACTTCTTTTCATTCCTACAGCCATAAGCACACCAAACTCACGCACTCTTTCCATAACTGACATGAGCATTGTATTTGTTATTCCAAATAAAAGTGCAAACAAAATTATTCCCACAAAAATGTTCATTTGCACGATAAGCATGTCATAATAGAACTTAAGCTCCGGTGCAAGTTCTCCCCAATACTTTACAGAAAGATTTGAGAATTCTATTTTTAATTGGAATGTAAACAGAATCTACTTGTTGTACAGAGCTAAGTCTAACAACAATTTCATTTGAGATTTTATCTGAGTTAATAAGTCTTAAAATGTCATCCTCTTTTACAAATACATTTGATTTATCGAAGATGGAAGATTCTGTTTTGAAATATTCCTGTAACTCTGAATGCACCGTAAATTATTGAGCCGTCGATACCTTGAAAACCCAAAACAATTTTAGATTTTTCTTTGATTCCAAGATTATCTGCCAGCTTCTCACCAATTACAATTTGATTTTTCCAGTTTTCTTCAAAGTAACTTCCTTTAACGATATGCTTATAAACAGAAGTAACTTTTTTCTCGGTTTCAGTATTGATCCCAAGTATTCTTACTCCATTAGAAGTTGTTGCAGAAGATGCCATACCCTTCAATCAGAATTCTTGATGAAACACCTGTAACGTTTTTATTTGTTTTTATTGTTGATATAACATTTTCAAAATTTGGGATTGTATCTGTTACTAATTTTTCATCTTCAAAAGCTTTTGAATGAATTTGAAAATGTCCAAGATCCCGATCAATTGTAGTGTTAATCATTGAATCCCACATACCAAACATTGTGGCACTTGAAAACAAACCGCAGCACAAACCAACTGCTATTGCTGAAATTATAATCAAGCTTCGTTTTTTATTTCTCCAGATATTTCTCCAGGCTAAAGTTAAAAGCATATTAACCTCTCAAAGCTTCAACAGGTTGTAATTTTCTGATAAACATAATCGGATAGAGTGCTGAAACCATAGCTATTGCTAGCACTGTCCAGATTTGTGCAAAGAACATTCCGGGATAAATTGCAAATGGCAAGATTGGCTCAAACCCGAATGCAAGAATTGCTTCGGCAGATTCTCCGGTTAACGGAATTGGATTAGCCCTGAAGTAAAGAAGAATCGGGATGCTGACTATCGCTCCTGTAAAAACACCAATAAACGAAACGAAAAGTGTTTCGTAAAGAGTAACTAGTCCAAGCTTCCATTTTTTCATTCCGACAGAAATAAGAATTCCAAATTCTTTTACTCTTTCTGCAGTCATCATCATAATTGTGCCGAAAATTCCAAATGCAATTACTATATAAAGAATTCCAAGCATAATAATTCCGGATGCATTATCAATCTGAATTGATTGCACTAGTTCCGGAGATAATTCTTCCCAATCCATCACTTCATATTTAGCATCAAAAACTTTTTGAATATCTGATTTAACTCTATCAAGATCTTTTGGATTATCTATCATTATCGATAACGAAGTTAATCTTTCGGGTGCAGAAAAAAGCCACTGTGCATAAGGCAGACTCAGATAAGTAAATGATTTATTCAAATCCGGAAGTGTAAACTTTACGATACCAACAATCGGAATTTGTGCGGCTGCTGTAACCCCGTGATAGCCTTGCCCATAAATTACCACGCTATCGCCAACTCCAACTTTAAGAATTTCAGCTAATCCCTCAGCAAGAATAATTCCTTTTGATGAATCATCAAGGAACTTTCCACTAACTAATTTCTTTTTAAGATCAGTTAATTGATTTTCAAGTTCCGGATTGATTCCAGTTACCTGCACAACTTTAGTTTTGTTGCCGTAAGAAATAAGACTGTAAGTTTCGAATCTTGGAACGATTAAGTTTACTCCGAAGTATTTTTTAATTCTGTTAAATGCTTTTGATCCAGCACCATACTTTCATCTAAGGATTTCTTTTCCCAGTAATCCTTTCCATGAACCTGAATATAACCGGTATACATTCTAACTGAAGCATCAATCATATAATCATAATAACCTGTTTGCATTGAACGCATCAGTAAAGCCAAAAGAACTGCAAAGAAAACTGATGCTGCAGCAATTAAAGTTCGCTTTTTGTTACGCCATAGATTTCGCCACGCAAGTTTGATGTAAGTGCTCATCTTACTCTTTTCATATTTTGTTCGGAATAAAATGATTCTTTGGTATCGATATTAAATTGAATTTTATTGTAATCCATAATTGTTTTGTTGCCGGGCTTGTCTTCGGGAATCATTTCCCAATGAGTGAAAATATTTCTTCCATCCATCTTCTGAAGATTACTGCCAATGAATTGCTTAACCATGAAACCATCTTCATCGTAATATTCTACCTTCGGTTCCAGGTAACTGTCTTTTGCAATCCAGGCTATGATTTTTCCCCATACAACTCCTGCATCGGGTTTGGGTGTAAGCTGAATTTTATAACAATCCATTCCATCAATATTTTCTTCACCGATAAGTTTGTGGGTATAATCTTTAATAACAGATGATTCTTTAACAAGATCATCATTCGTAAAATCAGATCCCATCCAGCTTTGCAGCATCATCGAAGGTGGAATTTTTATTACTTTTTGTGCTGATGGAAGCCAGTTCCAGACTTCAGTTTTTCTTTTGAGAGTTACGGTACCTTTATCTCTTGCTGGTTCTGTTATATAAATCATTGAATAATCCGGTTCCAGAGCCCAGACTTTCATTCCCATTTCACGCGACCAATCAGGTTTTACAATATTCATTGTAATTTCTGTGTAGCTTGATTTTGCCCGCATCAACTCATCTGCTTTTTTCACAATCTCTGTTGCATCTTGTGCAAATGTTTGAGGCAAAATTAAATAGCAATACAAATACTAAAATCAGTTTTAATCATTTTTTACTTTTTGGTTTTGTTTTAATGTATTTACTTAAAAGTGCTTTTTTTATTTTCTCAATTGAAAAGGCATCTTCTGCAGCAATAAAATTAAGTACCAATCCATCAAAGAAAGTTCCTAATAAAAATGCATCCAGCTCCGGTTCCCTGCTTCGAAGCCTCTTAAAAATATTGGATAGATATCTAACAAACTCATCACGAAACTCAGTTATTCTTCTTTCAAATTTCCTTTGCACAGCCGGATGAACCAATAAAGTTAAATACAACTGCCAATAATTGAAATTTGAATAAAGATTATTAAGGACCGAATCAATAAAATTCTTAAGCTGCTCTTCTGCTGTGTTACCTCTTTTTGCTTCATATTCTAATTCTGTGAGTGCATTAAATCCTTCCAGAATAATTTCTTCAAGTAATTTTTCTTTACTATCGAAATAATTATACATCAATCCTTTGGAGACTTTTGCTTTTGTGGCTATTTGTGAAATAGATGATGCGTGATAACCCTTTTCAGCAAAAAGCTTTAGCGCAACCGACATTATTTTGCCTTTGCTGCTTTTTCGTATTTGTTCGTATTGTTGTTTTGTTCGTGGTGACATTTTTGACTGAACGTTTGTTCAAAACATAAGTCATTAATTAGTGGATGTCAATCAGTATTTTTATGAGTGGTCTTTAAAATTGATTTGTATCACAATTAAGTCGGAGCCGAAATTAAAACTTACTCCTTAATCGCTTTAATAATGAGATCTTTTGATTGCTCATTGTCAAAAAATGTTAGGTTAAAATCTGAGAAGTATCCAACTTTTCTGAATTCTAATTTTTTCAGAAGAGTATTAAAATCATCCTGTGTATGTGGAAATAATTTGGTTGATGATGAGTTTATATTTAGAGTGTTTTTCTTTATCAAATATTAAAATGTTAAAAATGATTTGCAGTCACCGATAAAATCGTAGAAGCGAATAAAGTATTTACCCTCACCTTCTGTAATATTGACTATTCGTTGTTCTTTCCATTAAAATTCCTTTCGTAATTCAATACTTGAATTAATAAAGTTGCCCTGCGGTTTTAATATCTGTTTGCATCTTTGTAACGATTTTATCAATCTTTCCTTACCGAAATTGGCAAATGTATTTCCTAACGAAACAACCAGATCGAATTTGTAATCAAATTCTTTGGATATAGAATCAATTGAGTTATTATGAAATGTAACTATCAATTTTTCTCTCTCAGAATTTTCTTTTGCAACTTTCAACATTTCAGTTGAAGTATCGAAGGCCGTAACTTTTATTCCCATTGTAGATAAAGCAATTGAATCAACTCCGCTTCCGCAACCAATATCTGCGGCAGTCTTCGTATTCTGATTGATAAAACGTTTGAGAATGTTTTTCTTTTTGTCAATTGCAGTATGATATGAAATCATTTCATCATATTCTGCAGCAATATCATCGTAAAAAGTATTATTGTCAGCCAATTTTTCCATCATTCAAAAATCGTTTTCGGGTTCTCGGATATATTTTTATTTTTGCACACAGTCATGATAATAGTTTATTTATTACATAAAGAAATTTAAGGAACTTAATATGCCGAATCCACTTATCTCACACATTGAAATTCCATCTACAAATTTAAACCGATCATCTGAATTTTTTAAGAAAGTTTTTGACTGGGACTTTAAACCATTTGGGAAAGGATATTTACTCTACAATAATCATCAGGGGATTATGGCAGGTATAAGAAAAGTAGACTCTGTTGCAAAGGGAAACACCACTGTTTTCCACATTACGGTCGATAAACTTGACCCGGTAATTGAAAAAACTAAATCTGCTGGTGGACACATCATTGTTGGAAAAACAACAATCCCTGCAATCGGCTGGTACACAGTAATATCTGATCCTGACGGAAATAGCATTGGATTGTATCAGAAGAGTTAATTAAGCCACTAAATAATATTAATCCCCTCGTCCTTCGGACACTCCCCCTTAGTAAGGGGGAGATAATTTTTTAATCCACGTTTTCTATTCTGTAAGTGTGATTAATTTTCATTGCTTTCTTTAACATTGCAGAGACACCACAATAAATAGTTGTAGAAAGTTCAATAGCTCGCTCTACGTCAGCTGGCTTAATATCTTTTCCATAGAAAACATATTCCAAATCAATATCAGTAAATACTTTTGGATGCTCTTCTGCTTGTTGTGCCGAAATATTAATCTCAAAATCTTGTAGCTTGACTCTCTTTTTTTGCAGTATACTTACTACATCACTGCCGGTACAACCAGCTAAACTCATTAAGATTAATTCTTTCGGCCTAACACCAGCATCATTTCCACCTAATTTTTCAGGCCCATCCATTGTAATCCAGTGATTTGATTCCCCTTTTGCGGCAAGTGTTAATCCTTTTACTTGTTTTAGGTAAACTTTTTTTGTTTCCATTTCTTCCTTTCTTAAGATTTTATGAATTCGCAAAAATATGATGCTTTATTTGAAAATACGATTCAAATTACAAGTATTTGGTAAGTCATTTTTAACCTCTCGAATAAAATAAAGAGTAGGTATTTGAATAGGTCACTTCAAAATAGCAAGATTTTTTTTAATCTTTTGGAACTATCGGTTCTTAATTTGCGTTTTCAACATTGTAATTATTAAACACTTAAAAATGGAGAATAAAATGAAAAAGTTAGCTTTAATCGCATTAGTCCTTTTTGTGACTACATCTTTGTTCGCTCAAGATGATACTAAAATGGTTTCGAAAGTAGCTAAGAAAGATATAGTTCAAACAGCAATTGATGCTGGGAATTTTACCACTCTAGCAACTGCTTTAACTGAAGCGGGGCTTGTAGATGCATTGACGGGTAAAGGTCCTTTCACAGTATTTGCACCAACAGATGAAGCATTCGAGAAATTACCTGAAGGTACGCTTGCTGGCTTATTAAAGGACAAAGAAGCATTAAAAAATGTTTTATTATATCACGTAGTGTCCGGTGATATTACATCAAAGCAAATAACAAAGCTTAATGAAGCAAAAACTCTTAATGGTTCAGATATAAAGATAAAAATTGATGATGGAAAAGTAATGGTTAATAATTCTCAGGTAGTTGGTGCAGATGTTATGGCATCAAACGGGATTATTCATGTAATCGATACAGTTTTACTCCCTCCTACAAAATAACCCCCTATGTGGATGATGAAGAGACCCCGGAGTGATGATCCGGGGTTTTTTATTTCAATTTTATTGAGCAATCTTTTATTAATTTCCAAGCTTTAATTATGTGTCTCTTCTCATGCCTTATGCTTCCGATTGACAACCTAATTACAAATTTTCCGTTAAGCTTAGTGTGAGATAAAAATATTTTTCCTGAGGAGTTTATTTTTTCTAGTAATTTTTCACTCATTGTGTTTAACTCTTCCTCTGTTTTATCTCCAGGATTATATCTGAAACAAACAGTTGAAAACGGAACCGGTGCCATTCGTTCAAAATATTTTTCACCATCAATCCATCCGGCTAATTCATGAGCCAGTTCAATATGATTCTTAATCCTCTCGGCCAATCCTTCAACTCCAAAATACCGAATAATAAACCAAAGCTTAAGTGAACGAAATCTTCTGCCAAGCTGAATTCCGTAGTCCATTAAGTTTTCTACTTCATCATCCTTGTTTGTTCTCAGATATTCGGGAACAAGACTAAACGCCTGTTTAAGTAATTCTGGTTTACGAGTAAGATAAATGCTTAAATCCATTGGAGTAAACATCCATTTGTGTGGATTTATAACAATTGAGTCCGCTCTCTCCCATCCTTTCGTAATCCATTTCATTTCTGGAATCATTGCAGTAACACCGGCATATGCTGCATCAATGTGAAGCCAGAGATTATGCTTCTCACATATTTTTGCTATATCTTCAATAGGATCAACACTTGTTGTTGATGTTGTTCCGACAGTCGCAATAACACAAAAAGGTTTCCATCCATTTTTAATATCCGCAAGAATTGCTTCATCAAGTTTTTCAGGAATCATCTCGAACTTATCATTGACAGAAATCTTTTTTATTCCTTCCAGACCAATTCCCAGGGTTAATGCTCCTTTTTCAATTGATGAATGAGCGTGCTCTGAACAATACATTCGAAGTCTTGGGACATCACTTCTTCCTGCCATTCCTTTCTCCCTAAATCCAAAATTAAGCTGTTCACGAGCAGAAGCAATTGCGTGCATTGAACTTGTTGAAGCCGTATCGTAAATAATTCCCCAGTAATTTTCAGGAAGCTCAACCATTTGCCTGAACCAGTTCATCATAGCCTTTTCAAGTTCAGTGAAAGCAGGAGAAGTTTTCCAGAGCATTCCGTTTATTCCAAATCCAGCAGTTAATAGTTCAGCTAAAATTCCGGGCCCGCTTGAAGTTGAGTTAAAGTAACCCATAAATCCGGGATGATTCCAGTGAGTAATCCCATCCATTAAAATTTTATCGACATCACTTAAAACATTTTCAATTGCTTCCCCTTTCTGTGGTGGAATTTCAGGAATTCTTTTGAATACATCACCAGGATTAACCTGTGACAAAGTTGGGTATTTTTCAATATCTTTTAAATAATCAGCGACCCAATCAACGAGTTGATGTCCATTTTTTCGAAATTCTTCTGAAGGCATATCTGACATAGTATTTCCTCTTGGTGTTAAATAATTCGTGCAACCTGCCTGACGGCAGTCAGGTTCGTGGCTTTTTTACTTTGCCACCAATCCACCTGTCGACGGACAAGTTCATAAATTTAATTATTAGAAAAATAAGAAATGAATTTGTCTTTATACACTAGAAGGATTTTAATAACTTTGACTTATTAAAATTTTCAACTATTCTCCATTTGATAATTAATGAAAAAACTACTTTTAATAACTTTATCAGTTATTCTGTTGTTCTCAATTTCCTGTAAGGATAAGCTTCCACTCGACAAAGATTTAACAAAGAAAAGTTATACACTTATCAACCAAGATAGCACAGAAGTAATTTTTCCAGAAAATATCTTAGGACATATAACCGCAATGGGTTTTATATACACTAATTGTCCTGACATCTGCCCGATGACAACACATAATATGTATTTAACAGAAAAAAAACTGAGAGAAGAAGGTATAAAAGATGTGAAATTTGTTGCACTCAGCTTTGATCCTGATAGAGACTCCCCAGAAGTGCTGAAAAAATTTGCCGATATAAGAGAACTTGATTTTAATAGCTGGACTTTATTAACAGGTGAAAAAACAACAGTTAATGAGCTAATGAAAAGATTTGATGTGAAGGCAATCAAAACTGATGAAAACATTGATGAGGAAGGTAATCCCGAGTACTCAATGATGCATACAGATAGAATTTCGCTAATCGATAAAAATGGTATTTTGAGAAAAAATTATAAAGGCAGCACTTTGAATATAGAAGAATTAATAAAAGACATTAAAACATTAGAGGATTAAATGATGTACATATTACTTGTAATACTTTTCGTTTTATTTCCACAGGAAGATAAAATAAAAATTAAAAATTCCTGGATGAGACCATCTTCTCAGAACATGGCAACAGCTCTTTATTTTACAATCGAGAATAGTAGTGCGACACCTGACACTTTATTTCAAGTTGACTCTTATATTGCTAAAAAAGTTGAAGTTCACGAGACTTACTCTCAAGGCGAAATGTTGGGTATGCGAAAAGTTGAAATGATTGCTGTTAAAGGAAAAAGCTCATTTGAACTTAAGCCCGGGGGATACCATGTTATGCTGATGAAACTTAAAAAAGATATTAATGATGGTGATGAAGAAAATTTTGTTCTTCACTTTAAACAAGCCGGGGAAATCAATATCACTGCCACAGCGAAAAAACCGAAATAAAAAATCAGTATAAAAAAGCCCCGTCGAAACGGGGCTTAACATTTCAAAAGAAATGATGTTTATTTTAGAATCATCATTTTCTTAATCGAAACAAAGCTTCCACTTTCCATTCTGTAGATATACATTCCACTAGCAAAATTTGTAGCATTAAATGTCAATTCATAGTTGCCAGCCTTTTGGATGCTGTTAACTAGTTCAGCTACTTTTTCACCAAGAATATTAAATACAGCAATGTTTACGAATCCCTCAACCGGAACTGAATATTTAATCTTAGTTGCAGGATTGAATGGATTCGGATAGTTCTGAGATAGATCATAACTATTTGGTGTAGAAATATCAACTTCCTCTTTCAGGTCATAATATTTGTATGTGCCGTTAAAATCAATCTGCTTGATTCTATAATTATATATTCCTGAAGCCAGATCTTTGTCAATAAATGTATAAACCTGAGTTTCAGTAGTTGTTCCTTTTCCTTGTAAAAAGCCTAGGACAATCCAGTCTTCATCAACGGCTTTTCTTTCGACCTGGAATCCACTATTATTTAATTCAGTAGCTGTCATCCAGGATAAGGTAACATCATCGCCATTTACTGATGCTGAAAAACTAGCAAGTTCAACCGGAACAATAACGTGGTGATTTCTCAGAACATAAGCATTTGTACCACTTACATAAGCTGCTGCTGTATCAGGGCTTGTAGATTCTAAAGCAACTTCATATATCGTGCTCATACCTGTATTTTCAAATGTCCAGGTTGCACCACCATCATTGGTATAATAAGTACGACCTGTACTTCCGACAGCCATTCCATTATCCTCATTTCTGAATTCAATGTCATATAATGCAGGATCGGAAGTGAAAAGGTTTGGATCGATGTTAACCCAGGTAGTTCCACCATCAGTTGTTTTCCTAACTGTACCTGAGGATCCACTGAGGTATCCTAAATTAGCATTTACCATCCAAATAGCATAGATAGTGGAAGTGAATCCTGGATCCTGAGGGGTGAAGGTTGTACCACCGTCTGTTGTATACAAACAAGTACCGCTCGAGCCAACAACCCACCCTGTATTTGCATCAGTGAAATAACATTTTCTAAATGTTGGTGTGACACCAGTTGTTAATACTGACCAGGTTGTTCCGCCATCGGTTGTTTTATAACCATCGTTTAAAACTCCGAAAACGTAGCCAATATTTTCATCAACAAAGAATAGACATTCAGCATCTGACGTAGATGTAACTGGGTCGGTTACCCTGAACCAGCTTGTACCACCATCGGTAGTTTTCATTACGCGGTAATCTTCTCCAGCTGAGTATCCTATTGTAGAGCTTACCATACTGATATCATTAAAGTCTAAATCAGCAGAGTCCAGCATCGTTGAAGGAGTCCAAGTATCTCCACCATCTGTGGAATACATTGCCTGGTCAAATGCTGTGGTTGCAGTTGCTGAACCACCAGCAATAACATTTCCACTTGCACTCTCTGCCCAAAGGGCGTAAAGAATTCCTCCTTTTACAAATAATGTATGTGCAATGTTAGCATCTGTTGGATCTACTGAATTTATAAGCCCGAATGCACCTACGGTTACAAAATTGTTTGGTGCCATCCAGTCTGTTGAGTAATAAGTACTTGTCCAGGGCTGTCCGGACCCTAAGAAACTAACTGGAGTCCAGGTAGTTCCCATGTCTGTTGTTGAAAATATGCTTTGCGGATCCCCTGTCACATAAACCTGGGAAGCAATCACTGGTTCA
This sequence comes from uncultured Ignavibacteriaceae bacterium, assembly GCA_963768365.1. Classification (GTDB taxonomy): domain Bacteria; phylum Bacteroidota; class Ignavibacteria; order Ignavibacteriales; family Ignavibacteriaceae; genus IGN2. Next base: position 58,028 of record CAVYHS010000007.1, read on the forward strand.
CCGACTGAAACGTCATCTAAATACATACCATTTCCATCTACATCAAAGTGCTTAAAGGCAATATAAACGTTCTGACCGGCTAGTGAACTCAAATCAACTTTGTATTCAGCAAAATCTGGATAGGGAAAAGAATTAACATCATAAGCAGCTAATACAGTAGTAAAACTTGCCACTGCAGTATCGGTTGTTGATACTACTATTAGAAGTGAATCGGGTGGATAGGAAGGACTAAAAAATCTTCTTGCCCAGAAGGTTAATGAATCTCCGGCAACTATCGGTACTTGTGGAGTTACTAACCAATCCTCGCCCCCAGTGGTTTGCCAAGCTATTAGTGCACTACCTGTACCTGAGTGAGCTACGCCACTGGCTCTCATCCACAGAACTCCACCAAGAATATTTTTAGTATGCCATCCTGCTGGTGGGAAGGCAACATCCTCAAAACCTTCATTTAATGTATATGACATTGTGGACATAATATCAATATCATATTGAGTTGAAGCAGTAGGAACGGCAGAAGTAACAGTCCATGTTAATCCTCCGTCAGTTGTGTAGGCTGGGTTATCACTTGAGCCACACACCCAACCATTCATTTGATCTGTAAATTCCATATCATAAAGTGTTCCGGTCACACCAACATTTACTGCTATCCAAGTTGTGCCACCATCAGTTGTATATCTGAAATTACCTGAGCTGGTAGCAAGCCTAATATTATTTTCATCAACAGCGTAAACTTCGTAACAGGTTGTACTTGGAATATCGCCCCATATCTGGGACCAGGAGTTACCACCGTCGGTAGTTTTATAAATACGCATCGAGGTAGATCCGCAAGCAAAACCTAAAGTGTCATCAACAAAATAAAAATCATTTAAAAAAGCAGCAGTTGGAAAGCTGTAAAGAGAATCCCAGGTTACGCCCCCATCAGTAGTTTTATAGCAACTGCCATAACCACCACCAATAATACCTGTATTCATATCCCACCAATGGAAATCGTAAATTGCTTCATTCGAACCATTGTTATCAACTCCATTAGCAGTTTTTTGCACTAACCACGTGGCACCTGCATCAGTCGTTTTCAAAAATGTTCCACCGAATCCTACAGCGTACCAGTTATTGGCATCCCACATTTTTACTTGTCGCAAAGTATTACCATTTGGTTGCTCGTGCATCCATTCCCAATCCGAACCATAGATTGGCTGAGAATCAAAAATGCTATATCCGGCAGACTGCTGGTATGCAGGATTAGCAAATGCCTGAATATCTTCTGCCTCTTCTTCCTGGGCAAAGCTTGAAATAAAACCCAAAATCAAAAAAGATAGAAATATTAAAAGTAGTTTTTTGTACATAGCGACCTCCTATTTATTGATGTGATTAGATAAGTGAAGAAATTTTCTTCATTAGAGAAATGCATTTGTTTGGTAAAAATATTCATTATACCAGAGTGAAGTTTACCTTCGGTTGTTAAACTTTACTTACAACTTAACACTTTTAATTTAAAGAAGCATCAAGTTGCGATTAATAAATTAGCAGGTGGTGAGAATTTAGTGTTGATTGCTAGTTAGCAATTACATTTTATGTTATGCTTAAAAACAGTTATAAAAAAGCAAATATAAGTTAAAATGTAAGCTTGAAATTTAGGTAGTTAACTATTTCTCAAAAAATTCTTCTGCAAATCTTTTCCAAATAATGTCGTCAAGCTTCTCCATTTCGCCAGCGAAAATTACTCCTTCTGGTTCAAGTCCAGTCTCTTTACCAGTTTTAGTTTTCTTCTTAAGAGTCTGAAGTCTTTCAATATCTTCCTGATAGAATGACACCGCTGCTTTGCCAATTTTCAAAGTCGGAAGTTCAGAATCGAGCTCATCTGCATCTATTTCACAAACCCAGTTAATATCATAAGGTGTAAAATTCAATGAGTCGAGCTCATTATTAATAAATTTATTTACCTCTTTAACTTTACCACTTAGGGGCGATTTAAAAGAAATACTTCTCTGTCCCTGGTTGACTGTAAACAAAGATTGCCCTTTCTTCACAACCATGCCTACGTTGGGTAATCCAACTGAATCAATTTTGCCAATTATCTTTTTCGCAAAATCATCTAATCCAACTTTAACTGTGCCTTCTTCATCGATGTTTGCCCAGCAATGTCCATCGGAAATAAATACTCCACCTGGTATCTGAAATTCAGGAGTTTTAGCTCCTACAGCTTCTTTTAAACGTGTAATTTGAACCTTGGGTTTAAGCGTTTTACTTATTCTATCATCTCTTTTGATGAACAATTTTTTAACGAAATCGAGAAGTTCGTCTTCCGTAAAGGGTTTCTGAACATAATCCATTGCTCCAAATTTCATGCAATCTACAGCAGTTTCAACAGTTGCAAATCCTGTAATAATAACCACGTCAATATCAGGACGAAGGTGTTTAACGGATTTTGTTACTTCGAGACCGTCCATCTCAGGCATTTTCAGATCAGTAAAAACAAAATCGTATGAATGAGTTTGAATCAGACCAAGAGCTTCTTTTCCCTGCTCAACAGTGTCAACACAATAACCATCGAGAACAAGAATTTTCCTAAAGCTATCAAGAATAACTGCTTCATCATCCACACAAAGAATTCTTGCTTTGGGATTTTCCACCTCAGCCCGTTTAAGAGTTTTAGCCTCACGGCTGAAGTCCAGGTTCAAGCTTACTTTTAAAGCTTCTTCCCTTTCCTGAACTATTTTCTTCTCACGTATTTTTTTCGCAACATACCTTATTGTTATATCGGCAATAATGAAAACGATTACTGCTAGAACGAATAGTGCCATTGTAACTCCCTATTGAAATTAAATTCTAATAAAAAATTATTTCGATTTCTCAAATATAATCTTCTACATCCTGTCGGATGCAAAAGGAACGAGATATTTCAAGTCATACTCAAAATTTGATGGTATTACTTTGTAAATCCAGCCTTCGAAATAAGGATCTTTTTCAAGTAAGTTTATATCATTAAGTATTCTTTCATTCCTCTCGATAATTCTTCCGCTTACCGGGGAAAGCAATCGATGGGTAAGGTCATCATCAGTTATAAGGTTTGCACAGCAATCTCCCTGAATAATCTCGTCTTCGATTTCCATCAATTCAATGCTGGTAAGTTTTTCAATTGTTTCAAGAAACAAATCCGTCGCACCGATAACGGCAATTCCCTCAAATTTGAGATTCATCCAACTCAGATTTCCCAGACGCTTATATTTCGGTGGTCCAGTAACATACAAGAGCGATGATTTGTCGTTTCGGGATTTTGCATCCTCAACTTCTTTTTGAATTCTATAAAATCTTATACCGCGATTAATTGAGCTGTTCAGCTCTTCAAATGAAAAAGGCTTTGGAATAAAATCAATCGCGCCTTTATAAAGTGATTTGACTGCATTCTCAACAGTCGAATATCCGGTTATCATAATGACTGGCGTAAGAATTTTTCTTTTCTGCATCTCATCCAGAAAAGTAAACCCATCCATCTGCGGCATCATTATATCACAGAGTATCAATGAGTACTCTTTATGTGAAAGTTTTTTCAGTGCTGATAATGCATCGTTTTCAGAATCAACATTGAATCCTTCTGCTGAAGCAATCCTTGAAATAGCATCAAGTATCACCTGTTCATCATCAACAACTAATATTTTTTCATCTTTCATCATTGGATTTTATTAGTGATGACTTATGGGTAAAAGAAGTGTAAATGTTGTTCCTTTTCCAATTTCACTTTCAACGTTTATTGTGCCGTCGTGGTTATCTATTATTCCCCAGATTACGGCTAATCCAAGTCCTGTTCCTTTCTGGTCTTTTGTGCTGTAGAAAGGTTCGAATATTCTTGGAAGATCCTCTTTTGCAATACCAGTACCGTTATCAGAAATTTTTATTTCAATGTAGTCGCTCACACCAGCCTCATCCACATACGTCCATTGCTGCCAATTGCATTTTGGATTAATGCAGCCTTCAAACATCCCTTGCGGCGGAACTTCAAAAGAATAAATAGTTCCCTTACACTTAGAACAACGTTCATCTTTGTCAACAACTGATATATTGCATTTTGGACATGAAATCTGAACTTGTTCAGGAGGATTTACTTTAAAACTATATTTATCTTTATTCTTTCCATAAATTGGATCAAGATTAACAAAACCTTCCTTGCCATTCTGAGCAAGTTTTAATTTAACACTTGGCTTCCCATCAATTTTTACTTCTTCATCCATCAATGAATGTCTCTTTGAACATATTGCATTTTTTATCTGCAGAGTTCCGTATGGTGAAAGACTAATAATCTTTGACGAAACAGAAATTCTTCCTTCCTTCTCTCTCACTGCATCTGAAGCATTAACAAGTAAATTAATAAATACCTGCTGCATCTGGTTCGAATCAATTTTAAATAGTGGGAAATTCTCTTCAAGATTTTTATCAAGCTTTATTTGTTTCATTGAAAGCTGATTGTCAACCACAGCCAAAGCATTACTAATTATTTCATTTATGTTTGCATTACTTTTTTTCGGAACAGACTGACGTGCAAAATCCAATAGACTTTTTACAATCTCTCTGCTTCTTTTAGTTTCCCTAACAATTACCTTAAGATCTTCCTGTAGTTCAGAATCATTTACTCGTTTAAGCAGAAAGCTGCTGTAGGTTAAGACTGCAGTTAATGGATTATTAATTTCGTGTGCAACTCCTGCGGCTAGCCTTCCCATCGAAGCCATTTTATCCGATTGAAAAAGCTGCAACCGTGCTTCAGCTAATTTTTGTGTCATATTATTAAAAGACTTTGCAAGCAAGCCCATTTCATCCGAGCCTAAATCTTTAATTATATAATTTAAATTACCGGTTCCAACCTGCTCAGTTGCAGTCACCAGTTCGTTAACCGGTTTCTCAATCCATCTCCTTACAAATATTCCTATAATTAAGCTTAACATTGCAATTGCAATTACAGCAAATATTATCGAACGAAATTCACTACTTGCAATTTGAGTGTCCACATCCTTTAAACTCAGTTTTACGTCTAACACACCAAGTACCTTTTGTTCTTTTGGATGAACGTGGCAACCAGCTTCCCAACAAGATTGTTCGTTATAAATTGGGTTTATTATTCCAAGGATACGCGAAGAATCCTGAGGTACCTGATAGATCCGCATGCGCTCTTCCATGGGAAGTTTTTCAAGAGGTTCATTGGCAGTGTGGCAAGCATAGCAGGCTTCTGCATTTTTATCAACCATTTGTCCAATATATTCCCTCTGTGAAGAGAAGATTATTCTTCCCTCTTTATTAAAAATTCTTATTTCGCGTAATCCCGGTTCCTGCGCGATTGTATTGATAATATGATGTGTCTGATCACTCCTGTTTTCAAGCATACTTAAATGAGTACTATTTCTGATTGTCTCACTTAATTTGTTGGCATATATCTCTGCCTGGGAAAGTAGTTCATTGCGTTGCGCCTGAATGCTTAGATAGGAATTAACACTGATTATTGCTATTGTGACAATGCCTACGGTAATAATGAGTTTTAAACTTATTTTGGTAAGAAAATTTCTAAGTTTCATTGATATAGATATTAGTTATAAAATAATTGATGCCATATCACTCGTTTGATGAATGCTAAAGCTAAGCTTTCCTTTTAGCAAGGAACCTTATTTTTTTCTTTGAGAAGGCGATATGTACCTTACTAACAGAATAAACAGTACTAAGAAACAAATTAAAAGAAGATATTCAAGACCTTTTGTTTCAAAAATATTTACATAGTAATAAAATTCCATTTTAATATTCCTTCTATGATTTTACTTTTCTTTTTCGAAAACAGGCATACGGGTAACTATCCATCTAAATACCCAAATCTCAGAAAAAACTACCATAAGAGTAACAACTATTTCTTGCCAGGAAGGATAATATTTATTAACTGCATCCCAGTTAAATGCAATTACTGAAATATTTAGCCTGTTAAGAATGATACCTAGTAACGCTAATACTGAAGCAACTTTAATAATACCAATACTTCTATTTCTAACTGCGTATGCAAACATAAAACACGGTATTAGTACAAAACCAATTATTTCTACAAGGTACCAATAACCCCAGAAATCATTAATCAGTGTCCAGTGTTGTTGGTGAATAAAAATTAATGTTTGAAAAAAATAATAGACAAACATTGCAATGGCTGCACCCTTACCTAAACCCAGAATAATTTCTTCATAGGAATGATGATTCTTTTCACCAATCATATGTTTGAAGACTCTATGGCTTATAGTCCCTTCAAAAATTATCATTGACAATCCAGCAAAAATACTCGACACAAAAAATGACAGTGGAATAAATTCATTATACCAGAGTGGATGTATTTTCGGTTTTGCCATTAAGAACAGAGCACCGAGGCCGGATTGGTGAAGCATAGAAAGTGTGATACCGAAAATCACAGCTCCAAGAGTTAAAGCGGTGACAATTTTCTTTACTTTTTCCCAATGTGCCCATTCAGCAATTACTGGTGAGAATTCAACAAACTCTGCAATCATATATAACAGGAAGTGCCAGGAAACTAAAAATAGAACTGAATTAAATCCGAATGAGTTTCCTATGATAGGATTTATTATGTGCCATGGTCTTCCTAAATCAAGCACCAAAGCACCAGCATAAAAAATGTAAGCCAATAATCCGTTTAGTACTGTTACTCTAACAATAGAATGATATTTTTCAACTCTCATCACATAAACAACAAAAGTAATCACATACGCTCCGCCCGCAAAGGCTACACCAGTAACAACATCAAAACCTATCCAGAAGCCCCAAGGAAATTGTTGTGAGAGATTAGTTACTGAGCCAAGACCTTGCGTAAAGCGAACGTAAAGAATAATAATTCCGAGAATTATAATTGGGATGGATATAATATTAAATGGTGTAAGCCACTTCCCTCTCGGCTTTAACTCACTGATGAAGAATTTAATAAATTTTCTAAATTCACTTGTTACTACTGCTGTGTTATTCACTTTTCATCCCCCACTTTTTCATTTAACTCTTTTTTTCTGTCTGTTAACAAATTTAATCCCAGAAGGAAAGCCGGCACTGCAAAAAGAACAAGTGGGACAGAAAATAGAAATTCTTTTGTGTACTCGGGGTAAGGGGTTGTCCCAAGATCTGTCCTGAATCCAATCTGCTCAAAAGGCACGGACGAAAGGTAAAGCCAACCTGTTCCACCTACTTCATATTCACCATAAATTTTTCGCTCATATTTTTCGGGATAGTTGTAGACACGATGTCTGGCTATTTCCAGAAGTTCTCTTTTCATACCAAACATCAAGGTGTCTGTTGGACAAGCTTCAACACAAGCTGGTTTCTTTCCTTCCTGTAATCTTTCATAACACATATTACATTTTTGAATTTTAGGATTCCATTCGAAATATTCAAACTTGGGAATATCAAATGGGCAGGATACCATACAATATCTACAACCCATACACTTATCTCCATTCCAGGTTACCGGGCCATCCTCAGTTTTGAACATTGCCTTAGTTAGGCAAGCTGCTGTACATGCTGGTTGCCAGCAATGCATACATTGTCTTTTCACAAAGACCTCACCTTTATCAGTTTCAAAACGATTTACAATTGTCCATTGCTTTTCGCTTGTATTTCTTAAAATATCAAGTGCATTATCTTCTTTAACATCTGGGACATAAAGGTCGTGTGCTTCTGAACAAGCTATTTCACAGGATCTACAACCAATACATCGGGTTGTATCTACAAGAACTCCAAAAAATTCCTTTTTATCAACAGGTTCATCCGCCATCAGATTTTTTATAGGAAGCGCTGCTGAACCCATAACTGCTGTGGTTTTAAGAAAATTTCTTCTATTCATAATTACTCCAGTAAGAATTCTAAAAGTTTTATAATTTTAATCTTTCTTTTTATCACCTGAGTGACAATTACTACAGATTTCACTTGCTTCAGTTCCTGTACCTACTTCATGACATGCCCAACAACTTTTATGAATGACTACCTTTGAGCTAAGAGTTTCGTCTGCGATATTCTCAGGACTTGGATGATGACATTCAGAACAAGTGTAGATTCTTTGCTCAATTTGTCCAGATTCTTTATGACAAATCTCACAATAAATCCATGAAGATTTAAAATATTCAGGATGCGGTGTTGATAGTACTTCGGCATTAATTTGATGATGACATTCAACACATTCCATTTCAATATCTTCAATGTGAAATTGATGTGGGAATACTACTTCACCTACATTTGAGGGAAATGATATGTCCTCAGGAATATCTAATGTATCTTCCTGTGGTAAGTGTGCTAGTTTATCTTGTTGAAATATAATGTTTGATGTTTTTATATTCTCAGGATAACTAGGATTTAACTCAGAAATGAAAACGAAAAGAATGATTAAAACCGAGATTATGAGGAATGATTTCGCCATAGTTACCTCTATATAAAGATTAAAACTAGTTTAACAAAACAACTTTAATTTTTTGTTTGATTAAAAAATATTTTACAAAACTCATTTATTATTTTTTGATTGGTACCTTCTGTATCCAAGTTTTCTTTTTGTACTCTAGTCATAATTTCGTTGAACTTTTTTATTTCATCTTTATACCAATTAACTGCAAGATTACCAATCTTCAAAGAAGATAATTCTTCAGATAGATTCATTGGCTCTATACAACAGACCCAACTTAGTTCAAAGGGTTTGGCCTTAAACCAATCCGGGTGTTCAGCGTGCTCTGAATTCACTAAATTAATTTTACCACTAATTGGTGTATGAAAGTCAATTGCAGAACCGTTATGTTTTATGGAGAACAGTAATTCGCCTTTATTCACTTTCTGATTTAGTTTCGGCAAAATAATTTCATCAATATTTTCAATAATTTTACGAACAAAATCATCTATACCTAAACGTACTGTTCCATTCATTTCAATATTTACCCAAAGATGATTTTGTGCAGTAAATACTCCGGCAGGTACTTAATTTCATGCTTTGATCCAGATTCTTGTGTTGAAGAAGTAACGAGACGAATTCTTGGCTTCATTTGACGTTCAATTTTATCCTGTCTCTTTAGCAGCGATTTATTTACAAAATCTAATAATTCATCTTCGGTAAATGGTTTTTGTACGTAATCCATTGCCCCATACTTCATTGTTTCAACAGCTGATTCTATTGTAGCGTAACCCGTTATTACAATTACATCAATATCCGGTCTTAAATGTTTAACGGCTTTTGCTACATCTACACCATCCATCTCTGGCATTTTTAGATCAGTAAATACAAAGTCATAATCATATTTTTTTATTAGCCCCAATGCTTCTTTGCCGGATTCAACAGTGTCTATGCTATAACCACCAAACACAAGAATTTTTCTAAAACTATCCAAAATTACTTTTTCATCGTCAACTGCTAAGATTTTAGCCTTGGGATTTTCGATTAGAACTCGTTTTAATGACTTAGCTTCATCAGAATAATCCAATCTTAATCCATCATCTAGTGCTCCCTGTCTTTCTTTATGTATCTTTTTCTCACTGAGACGCTTCATAAATGTTCTCAACGCAAAATCTACGATGATAAATACTATAATTGTAAGGATTACTATTAGAGCGACCATGTGATTTGAACTCCTCTGTATTTTAGCCTATAAAAACAACCTGCCAGCATCAATGAACCACCGAGAAAAACTTCAATAACCTATCACTTCGTAGATTTAGTATTGCTAATAATCTCTTTATTAATATTTGAAATATGTAAAATCGTACCAATGTTTGATCATTTATTATACTCTAAATTGATGGGGAATACTTCAAAAAAACCTTAATTTCAAAGGAATATTTTAACAAGCAGATAAGTAGTCAAAGATCATCTCTTAATTGTGAAAAATAAATAAATGTGAGTTGGCAATATTGAGAATTTCTTATGGCAACTATTCAGGCAGGAAACTTACTTTTCCCCAGCAAAAGTTATGATTAGGTAAAAGTTTGTAATTACCAATTAAAAGGTGGGTTTAATTTTCTAAAGAATGAATTCTGCCACACCTTGGGCAGGAAAATTCATTCTTACTGAAGTCGGGTGGGATTTTAATTTTCAATCCGCAGGAACAATTAATGAAGGAATACTGGTTCACTTTCATCATTATATCGCCAGTATCTCTTTTCGTTTGTTTATCTAAACCTAATGGTGCAGAAATCGCAGCAACTTCTTTCAATCCGATTGCAGTTTGATCAGCCAAACCGGATGAAGGAATGATAGTTTTCTTTCCCCTCCTCACTTTATTATATGAATGCTGATAGTCGATATAATTTGCACCACCTGAAATGCCTCTTAGAATTCTTACTCTTTCAGAAATAGGTGGATGAGGAACTCGTTAAATCAGAAAGTTTTCGTCCTTTTGGTTTAAGTGGATTTACAATAAACATCGGTGCGGTAACTTTGTTTGCAGTTTTCAGTTCGATGGAATTATCAGAAATTTTTTCTAATGCAGAAGCTAATCCTTCGGGATATCTTGTATATCGAACAGCAGATGCATCAGCTAAGTATTCCCTCTTTCTTGAAATAGCAAAATAGAGAAGTTGAGCAAGTATCGGTGCAAGTATTGCAAAAACAATTGCAATTATCATGATTATCATCTGTCCCTGTCCGCTACTCTTGGAAGATTTTGAGCTATACCTTCCTCCGCCAAACCAAAGACTTCTAAGAAATACTTGAGAGATGAGTACAATACTTCCAAGCATAATTCCGGCAAATGTCATAAACAAAACATCGCGGTTGACAATATGGGATACTTCGTGGGCAATTACTCCTTGAAGTTCATCTCTGCTTAATCTTGCCAGCAAACCAGCGGTAACAGCTACCGCACTATTTTCAGGTTTGATTCCAGTAGCAAATGCATTGGGTGCTATTTCGTTGATGATGTAAACTTTGGGCATAGTAGTAAGTCCGGCAGATATTTTCATCTCTTCAACAACATTAAATAATTGGGGATGAACTTCTCTTGTAACTTCTTTTGCTCCGCTTACTGCCAAAAGAATTTTGCTTCCACTAAAGTAACTGATAAGAGAAAGGATTCCCCAGATTAACACTGCAAAGAAAATCCCGATGAACCCACCGCCATCGGGATAGTAAGCACTGCCGAAAAAATAACCAAGAAGTATTAGCGTCAGACCAAGTGAAACAAAAAGCACTAACGACTTACGCCTGTTGGCTTCAATTAATTCCCACATAAAAAACTAAAATTCAATTTATACTAAGATGAAAAATCAACTTTAGGTAAAGCTCTTTCTTTTTCATCTTCAACTTCAAAGAATTCTTCTTCGTTGAATTTGAACATCCCGGCAATTATATTCGATGGGAACATCTGGATTTTATTATTATAAAAGAGAACCTGGTCATTATAGCTTTGTCTTGAAAAAGAAATTTTATTTTCTGTTGACGTCAACTCTTCCTGCAATGCAAGAAAGTTTTGGTTTGCTTTCAGGTCGGGGTAATTTTCTACCTGGACACGAAGCTGACCCAATGCACCACTCAACAAACCTTCTGCTTGCGCTTTCTGACCAACTGATGATGCATCCATCGCCTGGCTGCGGTACTTGGTGATGTTTTCCATTATCTCACGTTCATGCTTCATGTAACCTTTTACGGTTTCAAGCAGGTTTGGTATGAGGTCGTGTCTCCTTTTTAATTGAACATCAATCTGAGACCAGGCATTCTTTACCCTGTTCCTCAACTGGATCAGTGAGTTGTACATAGAAATCACAAACAAGACTACAACCGCGATTACAACCAGTAATATTATCAAACCGGTCATTTATTTCCTCCATTATTTTATTATGATATTTTTGAGCCTGAAGCTCATCTGCCTCCGGCTGATGTTTCAAACATTTGTTTAAAGAGATGGATTATTTTACTATCTCTATTCTGAGAGCTAAGTTTAATTACTGATTCCAACTCTCCTTTATCCAGCCAGAGACCATGATTTTTCTTACACTTATCAATAAGAATTTTTCTTTTCTCACCAACGAATACTTTTCCCATTTTTTTACTGCAGATCGGACAACGATAGCTTTTTTCCTTTACTGAACTGTCTTCTATTAAAAGGTTTGAAAACCTCGCTCTTTCCTGTTCAGTTTCCAATAATAGCTCCAGTTCACCAGCATCGAGCCAGATTCCCTCACAGTTTGTGCAGTAATCAATTTCTACCTGCTCAAGCTCGAGCACTACCATAGAATTTTTACAAACAGGACAAATCATTATATTATTTAAAATAAAGAATAAGAGATTCCTAATTGCAAGGCTTCTTTAAGCTGTCTGCTAAGAGATTGATCTTCATCATAAATCAACAATACATTAAATGTAACACTGATATAATCGTTTACTTTAGCTGCAATTATATTATCCCATCTAACATCCCACACGCTCAGATCATCGAAAGTACCAAACAGTCTCAGGTATGTGTAAAAAGACATATTCTCAAGGAACTCCCACTTATATTCTGTAACTGATTCAATACCTGTTTCATTTTTAAATTTTTCTATCTCATTAGGAGTATCAGGATCATCCGAGAACTGAGGTGCATACTTATCAGCAAATGTCTGCTTCAGTCCGACACCGAGTCTTGTTGAAAAATTCGGAATTCGATCATAAATAAAACCAACTGCTTCAGTGAGATAAAACGGATCAGCAAAACCAACGATTTGTTCAGTAGGAACAATAGTATAATTATAACCGTTAGCAACTGCAGTTTGTGCTGTCATGCCAGCATATGGACTAACTGCCCAATCCAGTTGAAATATTAAAGTACTTTCAAAAAATATTTCATTTTCGTTTGTTCTGTACTCCTCATCTCCAAATTTCGTTCTGCCGTAAGCGAACTTCAAATTGTTTTTCCATTTCCAGGGGTCACCAATATAATCAAGCCCAAGTAAAGAAAAGAAAGTGAAAGCAAGAGAGCTTTGGCCTCCCTGCGACCAGTTAGATAGAGCAACCTGAGATAAGTTGAGACCAATGATACCGCTTGGAGTCCAAAGTGTATCTTTTTTCTCAGGTGGTGAGTCCTGTGCATAAATGCTAAGTGAAAAAATAATTAAGACAAGTGCGAGGGGAAGAGATTTCATATTTTTCTCCGTATGATGTTATAGATAAATGATAAATGAATAAATAATTAATTTATTAAATTTTTTAATAAGCTTTTTCCTCCAATGAGAAGATTTATTATTGAAAATGGTATCCTCAATTCAGTCGGACCAAAAGCATATGCTGTTATTTCGTAATTGTTGTAATAAAAAACTAAACTAGAATCTGTAATTAAAAAATTATCATTCAGGTAGAATTCATTATTCTCAAACCAGAATCCAGCCTGTCCAAGATCAGCTTGGAAAGTTAAATCTTTTAATTTTATGAATTCGGTTTCGCCAACTTTAGTAAGTTCGGCTTGCTTATCCGGTAATATTATTTCATCCAAAGTAATTTCTTCGCCATTGGACAAATTATAATTTTTGAATACAACAACAGTATTTGGATGTGCTCCGCCGGTATAGGAATATTCCATAAAGTCTATCGAAAAAATATTACCTTTGTTTAATTTAACTTCACTAGTTCTTTCAATAAACCAGGATTGATAGGCATCAGGAAATTCTGAAATAAATGCTTCATAATCTGAAATAAAATTTTCCATTTCATCATTAATATCAATTGAGTCTGAAGTAAAGTCCTCATTCATTGAGAAAAGGGATTCAATTGAATTATTGATTTTATCTTTAATAGCTTCGTTTTCGAAATTAGTAATCTGAGGGAACTCAATTTTGACTTTTGCACAATTGTCCCCTCTGAAACTATCACACCCTTCGGATTGCTTTTCATATTTAACAAATTTATATTTTAAGTTATTTTCGGTCGGACCATCATTCTTATTTTCACAGGAAAAATGAAATACAATTCCGAGTAAAAGCACAATTACTATTGTTATTTTTTTCATAAAGATGATTATTTATTAAGCTAAGAATTCATTAATAACCCTATCAAAAATAAGTAACATTCAGTTTATATGCTTACTTAAAATACTAAAATCATTTTGTAACTACGTGCGTAATATTTATTAGATTAGTATAGATTAATTAAATTAAAAGTATTATGAATAGGCGAACATACAATCCAAAGTATCAAGATATACCTCTGAGTGAAAAGAAAGCACACATCTGGAACTTCGACATGAATAATATTACTGATGAAAACAAACAAGTATTGAAAGGAATATTATCGGAAGATGAATTATTAAGGGCCTCAAAGTTTCGCTTTGATATAGACAGGGAAAGATTTATTGGCGGCTTAGGTTTACTAAGATTATTTATTTATCTATATACAAATATTTCTCCAAAAATAATTTCCTATGTGTATAATAATTTTGGAAAACCTGAAATATCCAGTAAGCAAAACAAAAACAATCTGTATTTCAATATGTCCCATAGTCATAACATGTTATGTATTGGAATTCTAAAAAACGAACAAATTGGTGTAGACCTTGAATTTATAAAACCAATAGATGACTACCTAGATGTGGTAAATAATTTCTTTTCGGATTCTGAAATTATACAATTGAAATCTTTTCCGGAAGAGAAAGCCCTGGAAGGTTTTTATACCTGCTGGACAGGAAAAGAAGCATTCATCAAGTTGTCCGGGGAAGGGCTCTCATATCCACTTAAAGAATTTGATGTACAAATAAAATCGTTGAACATTGGTGAGACTTACAGATACAAACTTCGGGTAAAAAATCGTGAAGCAAATTTTTCAGTTGAAGCTTTCAAATTACAGGAAGACCTTGTCGGTGCCTGTGCATTAAAAAATGAATCAATCGAAACTACTTATTATTTCTTCGAAGAAGCTAATTATTCAATTAACAGATTTATAAGTGACACTCTTTCATAATATGTTACTCTACAGGTTTCAGAGATTATGAATTTTTATGAGTTCATTGATCATTTTTTCTACTCCCTCTTCAGGTTGTGGTGATTTTCCGATCGGATCATCAAAGGTATCAATTCCAAGTAATCTGCTGAGTGTATTTGCAACTCCATTATTCAAAACTTGAAGATTGTATCCCCCTTCCAGAAAAAATACAATTTTTCCACTACACACACTTTCAGCAGTTTTTATTAATTCTCTTGATATCCAATCGTATCCTGACAAGCTCAAAGTTAAACCAGCTAGCGGATCATCCCAATGAGCATCGTAACCTGCAGAGACAAGTATCAAATCAGGATTGAATCTTTCCAGAGAAGGAATGATGACATTATCATAAACAATTTTAAATCCCTCATCACCCACTTTGGCTTGGAGAGGAACATTTACAATTGTTCCTGCAGAATTTCCGTGTCCCATTTCTCTGATGCTGCCAGTACCTGGATAAAAAGGATATTGATGTGTCGAAATGAAAAGTATATTCGGATCTTCACCAACAAGGTCTTGAGTTCCATTTCCATGATGAACATCAAAATCAAGTATTGCAACTTTCCTGATTCCTGGCTGAGTTAATGCAACTTTTGCCGCAATAGCAATATTTCCAAATATACAAAAGCCCATTGATCTGTTTGCTAAAGCATGATGACCGGGAGGACGAAGCAATGCAAAACCGTTTTTTATTTCTCCACTTATAATTGATTTTGTAAGATCAATAGAACTTCCAACAGCTGTAGCGGCTGCAGCATAAGAATATTTATTCGAGTAAGTGTCAGGATCAAAATAGCCGCCGCCATTTTCACAAAACTCTTTTACATATTTAACGTATTCTTTAGTATGACATATGGAAATTTCATCAATCTTAGCAACCCGGGCTTCTACTTGAATAAGATTTTCTATTAATTTATTTTCTTTCAATCCTGTTAAAATCGACTCAAGCCTTTTTGCAGTTTCGGGATGACCAGATTGGTTGTGTTTCAAGAAAATCCGATCGTATACGATTCCTGTATTCATATCTTTTAATCTTTTTCCTTTAAAAAAACAATCCCCGAAGAATTTTCGGGGAATTTTTTTAGCTCCGCAGGTAGGACTTGAACCTACGACACCCTGATTAACAGTCAGGTGCTCTAACCAAACTGAGCTACTGCGGAATTTCTCGAAATTGAGGGTCAAATTTAACGACTCAGTGAACACATGTCAAGAAATCATTTTCAAAATTATTCTTAGAATATTATCTATTTTAATGTCATTTAGTAACCATTAGTCGCATATCTCATCACAGAAGTTTCGAAATAAAAAGCGAATATTTGAATTAATAATCCTGTCATTTTAAGGAGGGTACGGACTAACTTTTTAGTCCATAAAATTCTTACGCCAAATTCGGCGAGACAATTCTTTAAAAATATTTTTTTACAATAAATTAAACATTCAAAAATTCCTCCGGGTAATATTTACAGGAATAATTTTCGAGACGACAATTTTTGTTTTAGAATGAAATCGCTGCACTTCCTTGAAAATATTTTCATACTAAAATAATTTTTATTCACTCCGTCAAAGATGACTTTTAAATTCACTAAATGAGACATAACATCGGGTTCCTATTTAGATGGTATACCAATTGAATATTACTATTCATACATAAGCAGTTACTGTTAAGGAATTTAATATAGGGGACCACATAACAGGGGAAATAAAAAAACTTTCAAACTCTTCCTATCTCGACTCAACCACAACCACTATATACCGGCTTCGCCAGAAGCCGGTTTTTTATTTTCAGGAAATTTTCATTGTTGAATTTGACAACTATTTTCGGTAAGTACTTAATGTTATTACAGTAATTTTTTCACTAAGATAGTGAACTCAATAGTTACAAAATTTATTTTCCTGATTTTCATTTTGCATTCCTTCTTAATCGCACAAAATGAAAGCTTTACTATATCCGGTTTTGTAACTGATGCACAATCCGGAGAATCACTGGTTGGAGCAAATCTTCTTTTATACAAAGACACTTTAAGCTTAGACTCTCCACCTTTCAGCGGTGCAGCTGCAAACAAATTTGGATATTATGTCATACCTTCAATTCCTATGGGGATTTATTATCTAATTACCCGGCATATTGGCTATAAGACTAATATCTCTGAAATAACAGTTACTGGAAATAATTCAAGCGAAACAATTTCGATTGAACTTATCCCAACCGAAATCCTATTACAGGAAGTTGTAATTGAAGGTGAAAAACAAGAAGGAAGAACTGTTAGCACAGTAGATATCTCACCTGAGGTTTTGTCAAAACTCCCAACATTAAGTGGTGAAGTTGATTTATTTAGATCTCTGGAGTTGTTACCTGGTGTGAATAATCCCTCAGAAATATCCAGCGGATTATACGTAAGAGGTGGTTCGCCAGATCAAACTCTTACTTTGGTTGATGGTGTAATCCTGTACAACCCTGCACATCTCGGCAACATAGCCAGTACATTTAATACAGGCGCAATCAGCGATGTCAGATTAATTAAAGGAGCTTTCCCGGCGGAATATGGTGGTAGACTTTCCAGTGTTCTTGATGTAAAACTTCGTTCAGGAACAAAAGAACGTGAGAAAGGTACTATCGGTTTGGGAATGATTAATTCCTTTGCAGCTTTCGAAGGACCATTGGGTGAAAATTCAACTTACATGTTATCTGGCAGAGTAATGTATTATGATGTGTTACAGAAATATTTCAATAATACTTCGACAGTTCCACAATACAATTTTTATGATCTAAATGCCAAAATAAATTACATATTATCTGAAAATAATATTATTTCAATTAGTGGATTATATAGTCATGATCACGCTTACAGTCCCGACAATGTACCAAATACCGATTATGACATCGAATGGGAAAATTTTAATCTGAGTCTGAATTGGATTCAGGTCAACAAAAAATCGCTTCTCCTTAATTCAATAGTCAGTTTTATTAAATATGATTTTTCATCAAAGATCGGTGTGGACCCTGAAACGGTCAGCTCATACACATACTTCTCAAATCCGGATCTTACAGATTTTTATTTCAGACAAAATGCTGAGATGAAATGGCAACAGGACCAAACATTCAAACTCGGCTTCGATATTGCCTTGCATAATTATGATCTTCTTTATAGCGATGCTTACAATGAAGCGTTAGAAGTTGATGCTTATGCCGGAACTGATATCACGGCTTCAGAAGCCTCACTTTATTTTCAGAATGAATCGTTATTCTCAGACAAATTATTTACGAATATTGGTGTAAGATTTTATTATTTCGGAAATCTGCAAAAGCTCTGGTTTGAGCCTCGCGTTTCAGCTACATACAGTTTAACTCCGGATTTAATATTTAAGAGCGCTTTCGCAATCGCTCATCAATTCCTGCACCTCATTGTAAGAAATGATATTACTTTAGCAACTGATTTATGGTATCCATCCACTGAGAATATTCAACCAAGTAATTCAACTCAGTACGTAATTGGATTTGATACTTATTGGTTTGACCGGAGTTATTTATTTTCTGTTGAAGGTTTTTATAAGTATATGGATAATATTTACGAATTTAAAAATGCACCTCAGCTTAATCCTCTGGATAATTCAATTGAAGACCAATTTGTTCCAGGACAAGGAGAAGCATATGGAGTCGAATTTTTTCTGAACAAAAGAAAGGGCAGATTTTCGGGCTGGATAGGATATACATTAGCATGGTCTGCAAGTCAGTTTGATGAGTTAAATGGTGGTAGAGTATATTATTCAAAGTACGATAGAAGAAATGATTTTTCTTTGGTGTTAACTTACACGCTTATTGAAAATTTAAATTTCGGCTTAACCTGGATTTATGCGACTGGCCAAAGATACACTTTACCTCCCGGGCAATATATATTCGATCCGATTGGAACAGGTGGAAATGAACAATTAGCTTTCAACTATTCAGCTATAAATACAGCACAATTTCCCGATTATCATAAATTAGATCTTAACTTTAACTATGCGTTCAAATCATTCAACTTAGATTTTGAAGCATATGTTAACCTATATAATGTTTACAACAGGAATAACGCATTTGCACAATATGTTGTACTTGTTGAAGACGAAAATGGAGAAGAGGTTCCGGTAGTAAAAAGGATTACACTGTTTCCATTTATTCCTTCTTTTGGTATAGTAGTAAATTTTTAGTGGTCGCAATGAAAAGTTCTAAAATAATTTACTTATCATTTTTTCTGATTTTAATTGCTTGTGAAAGTGAAGAAATTCTGAATCCTGATATTACATTTGTGGAATACACTGTGGTGCAAGCAGAAATACAATCAGGAAAGATTTTTCCTGCCTGTACGAATAACAAAAACACTTCCGCTTGGTATTTCTTACGATATAAAGCTTGCTGAATTAAAAAATGTAATTGCATACCTTGTAAAAAATTATGTGCAGGTAATTCCATTAGTGTACACCAATGATGGTTTATATAAACCTAAGTATGAATTTTATGTGGACGAGGGAGATACATATGAAATTTATGCTGAGAGAGATGGAAAATTTATTTATGGTAAAACAACTATTCCATTCGAACCATCAGTTTCTTCAGTTAACTTTAATCCCAGCGATTATTATTTTGAAGCTGAGGTTGTAAGTAAAGTAAACGAAGTTTACGGTGCGTTGTGGATTGTTACAGGAACACCACCAGCAAAAGCAGATGATTTCTTTTCAGTCAGTAAAACATCAACAGGAATAAATCAGATTGTAAGTGTCAGATCGACATCTTTGCCAGAAGAGTATAGAAATCAAATCTATTCCGGTCGGAGAAATATCCAGGTTGTTGCTTTCGATAAATCTTTCAGAGATTATTTTTATAGCCGGACATCAGGTAATGAAATCAACGACCCTTTTATCCAGGGTGGTGGTGTAGTTGAATGGAATATGCAAGGTGAAAATGTTATCGGAATGTTTATTGGTGTAGCTAAAGGGGATGTTATACAAGTTAATTAAATGAAAAACTTATTAGTAAATAATTCGTTCAAACTCATTTTTGTAATGATATTTTTCTTAATCAGTTGTATTGAAGATAACATTACTCCACCGTTAACTGGAGATCTCAATCCGGTTGCGGAAATGCTAGTTTACTTTGAATCTAATGGCGACTTCCCAAACAGTTATCTGGCTCCTGCACTCATTGAGGCTGAAGAAGTATATGCAAACCTGAATACTTTTCTAATCATTGATATTCGATCCGATGCAGAATATTCTTCTGGTCATGTCGAGAACGCAGTGAATATAAATATTGATTCGTTGTTCAATTTCGTCGAAACAAAATTTAATTCGGGTTATCCCAAAATTGTAATTATTAGTAATAACGGACAAAGTTCAGCTTATTTCACTTGCTTTACTCAGACTTGCAGGATTTAATAATGTTTATACAATGAATTTCGGAATGGCATCCTGGAATGAAGTTTTTGCTGTAGAGTGGTTAAGCGAGTTAGGTGATTATAGCGGCATTAATAATTTCACGGATAATACTTTTAATAAAAATGATTATACTTCCCTACCTCAAATTTCATTTGTAAATCCTGATGATCCAATTGAAAATAGAATTAAGAGCAGAATTAAGCAAATCATTTCTCTATGGATTTAATCAAGGTGAAGAATATTTTCCAACACTACCAAACCTACTGGACAAATATCCAATTTGTTATGGAAAGACTAATTTATATAACGCTCGGAAATTTGGTGTATTTGATGAAATGGGACATCCTGTCGATACCAGGTCATATACTGATTATCCCATTATATGAATTAAGAAGTGTTAAATATCTTCAAACACTACCAACTACGCAACAAATTCTTTTGTATGATTATGATGGTCAGCTTGGGGCTTGTATGACCGCCTATTTAAGAGTTCTGGGTTATGATGTAAAGGTGTTATTGTTTGGTGCTAAACCAATTATTTTACAGCGGATTGATTAGATGATCCTGAGTTAATCAAGTTATGCTTTTTCTAGCAGATAAATATTCAAAATTACCCCTATATAACTGGCGAGTAGTAAGCTTTAAAATAAAAAAGCCCGCTAATGCAGGCCTTATTAGAATAAAATTTACATTAATACTATGATACTATTCTGGATTCTTTTAATCTTCTCGTCATAGCAATAAAGAAACCAATTACCATAATAAATACTCCAGCCCAAACAAGACTTACAAAAGGCTTTATGCTTGCTGTAACACTTAATATTTCATTCCCTTCTTTTTGAACTATAGCTGTTTGATTATCAGAGCCATCTAAAGATGATAAAGCAATTTCAATTACGCCTGCAGAAAGATTTTCTAGGTCAATTTTCAAGTTCAATTCTTCGATTCAAAAGATGTGAATTCAATTTTACCATCAGTTTGTTTTCGTAATAATTCTGTTTCTGTTTTCTTGTCATCTTTTTCAATTTCAAGCACCGCACCCATCTGAAAATCTTTTCCCTCACTCATCAATTGCATTGTTTCTGGTGCCATATTGAATCGAACAAAAGTAATCTTCGCTCCATCAAACTCTGTTGATCCTTCTTTTTCAAGTGAAATATGATTATGCGAATGTTGGCTTTGAGTCTGCCCACCTTCATCATAACCTAATGGAGAAAGGTAAATATCTTTTGTTAATAGTGTGAGTATAGCTGGTTCACGAACTAAGCTGTTGTTAAACTCACTTATATACATTATAGGGGTTACTTTGTACTCAGAGTTTCCTTTTTTTACATTAACATTAAATGCATACTTTGTGTTATTTGCAATTGGATAGATTTCCGTAAAAGTCATTTCATAACCAAATGCAGTTACAGGTTTGCCTTTAACAAGATCAACATTCATTTGTTCACTATAAACAGCGGAACCTATTACGCCTAAAATAAATAACGCTATTCCAATGTGTGCAACATAAGCACCAAGCATTTTAAAATTACCTTTTACAATTTTTATTGCTATGTCAAGATTAACAAAAAGAGAAAATGCAGTTGTAAGAGAGAGTAGCATTATCATTATCTCGTGAACTCCGCCCACAACAACAAGTAAAATTGTAAATAAGATTGCACCAACTGCCGCGTAGGTTGATTTCTTTATAAGTTCATTCAAATCAGATTTTTGCCATTTGATTAACAAGCTGATCCCATTCAAAAACATTATTATAATTGCAAGTGGAAGATGCATTTCATCGTAGAAAAATGTATCAACAGATTGTCCGAAAATTGGAGCTGATGTTCCAACAAGAACAATTATTGCAGATGCAATCAATACTATCATCGCTGTGAATAAAGCTAATTCACGTGATAGCAGACTTTCAGTCGTCCTTTATATTTTCATTTAAAGTTTTCCATCTAAATGCTATCATTCCGAAACCGAGCACTATAAAAGTTCCGATAAACAAAACCAGGAAGAGATAAATAATCATTCCGGGATCAACGAAAGAATGAACAGAAGCATCACCTAGAACACCGCTTCGTGTTAGGAATGTGCTGTAAAGAACTAAAACATAAGTAAGAACACACAGCATCAAATTTGTCTTTGCATATTTTCCAATACCACCTTGTGCTTGACTTCTCTTTTGAACTAATAGAGTATGAATTCCTGCAACTCCGACCAACCACGGAATGAGACTTGAATTCTCAACAGGATCCCAGGCCCAGTAACCACCCCAACCAAGCATTTCATAAGCCCAGTAACCGCCGAGCATTATTCCCAATCCAAGAACTCCCATTCCTGCAAGCATCCATGGGAATGCTTGTTTAACCCAATCTTTGTAATCATTCTTCATCAAAGCAGCAATTGCAAATGCGAAAGGAACAGTTGCCATTGAAAAGCCAGCAAACAAAATCGGAGGATGAATCTGCATCCAGAAATTAAGAAGTTGTGGATTTAATCCTTTGCCATCAATTATAAATTGATTAACTGAAACGCCTGCTTGTTGAAGTAGTGATACGAATTCTGAATTTATTTTTATAAATCCCTGGTTAGTGCTCTGATCAGTAAAAAAGAATTGCTGAATAAATGGAAGATTAAAAAACTGTGAGTTAAGGTGTTCAACTTTAACAAATACATCATTCATCCAGATATATTCAAAAGGATTTTTAAACCAAGGTGAAACCATTACTAAAAGAAATGTAGTGGCAAGTGTAAATACAGCCATCACTCTTGGTTCAAGGTCGCCTCTTTTTGAAGCATAAGATTGAAGTATTATTCCAACGATTGAGGTTAGCAGAAGCCACAGCATAAAACTGCCTTCCTGTCCTCCCCAGAATGAAGAAGCAAGCTGAAAAATACCAAGATCTCTTAGGCTGTTATTACTATAGCTGTAGATGTAATTATATTGATATTGGTGTGTTAAAATCGCATACCATAAATACACTGATGCAGCAATAACCAGAACTGCCATACCATGATATGCAATTCTTCCATAATTCAGAGTGTTTTTGTATCCTCTGTAATTCAGGAAATACATAATCATTGAGATTATACTGAATGCAAGAGCAAGTGTGAGTATAATACTTCCTACCATTTATACCTCAAGTCTGAATGTTATTTTGTAAATGCTAATTATAAATGAAGAGTTAGCAGTCTTCTCTTCATATTTGCTTGGACATTTAGTTAGAATGTCTTTGGCGTGAAAGTAACCGTTTTGATATTTGCCGGTAACTACAACGCTTGTAGCACTTTCGAAGTTATTTGGAATTGTACCTTCATAAATTACTTTCATCTGATTTCCATTTACATCCGTCATGATGAAAGCGAAGGTTTTATTCTGATTATCGATCTGATAGTTTTTTTCCTTTACCCAGCTTCCGGTAGCTTTAACAATCTTTTCTGTTGACATCACTTTATTAAAGTCATCAACGTACTCAATATTACTTTGAGTGAATAAATACCCCATCAATCCAAGAAAGACAGCAATAATAATTCCACCGAATATATATTTATTTTTCATTTTTTATCTCCGCTTATTTCTTTTTCAATACTTTTTAATCTTTTATCAAGGGCGAACATATAGAAAAATATTCCTACCCATACTATAAGAACAATTATCATCACAATGTAAATTGCATTGTTCTGAAGAAAATTGTAAAGACCGTCCAAAATTTATACTCCCTATCCTGCCAACGGGCTTATTAATTGTTTATTAAGTTTATCTTTTATAATAATAGATTTATAACCAACTCTCCACATCCAGAAAAATAATATTGTAAATCCGATTAATGAAAGGAAAAATATTAGCTGCATGTTTGAATTCATTTGAAAATCAACAACTGGTCCAGCATTTGAATCATCTGCAGAACCGGGATGAAGTCCTTTCATTATTCTCGGCATAACAAAAATGAAGAATGGAACAGTAACAAAAGCGATCAATGAATAAACTGCAGAGAGTGTTGCACGTTTGTCTTCGGATTCAATTGATGAGCGTAAGTGCGAACAGTGCACCATAAATTAATAATATTGCAAAAATGCTTGTTTGTCTTGGATCCCAGCTCCAGAATTGTCCCCAGGCAAATTTAGCCCAGACAGCACCAGTTACAGTTGCAAGAATACAAAAAATCATTCCAAGCTGTGCTGCAGAATAAGCTTTGGCATCTTCATCAAGATTTTTATTCCGAAGATATCTGAAACTAAAAACTGTTGACAAAAGAAATGCGATTACTGTAAGCCACGCAGTTGGTACGTGAAAGAAAATAATTTTAGCATTTTCTTCTAATCCCGGAATAAATGGAAATTCGTACCAGACACTTGGTTTCTCAACAATTGGAAACGCAATTCCTGCTATTGAAACAAATGCTAAAAGTATAAATAAGAATATTTTCCAGATCATATAATTTTAATTCAAAAAACCTTTGAAAACGACTAATCTTTCCAGATAAAATCAAATAACATATACGAAGCAGTCAACATAATTATATCGTATCCAACAACTATTGCCAACTCAAACTGAGCTTCTTCAAAGCTTGTACCATCAAACGAGAACAAAGTTAATTGAACGCAGGTAAGAATCAAAGGTAATAAAATCGGAAAAGAAAGTACCGGATAAAGTGTGCCTTTTGCACCTGCTTTTGCAATAATGGCGGCAATAATTGTTGAAGAAATTGCTAATCCGATATTGCCTAAAATAAACGTCATTAAAAAGAGAGAAAAATTCTGTACAACAAATTTTTCGAACAAAGCAGAATAAAGAAGTGCTATGACAAGATTCATACAAAAAACGAGAATCAGGTTAAAAATAAGTTTTCCTGAAAATACTGTTGTGGGGGATGCAACTAGTTGAAGAGTAAGTGTAGTTCCTCTTTCTTCTTCAGAAACAAAAGCTCTGGCAAGGCCTGACATTGCTGTAAAAAATATAACTACCCAGAAGAGTCCGCCGGTTAAGCTTTCGGTAATTGTCTCATTGCCAATTGAAAAAAGAATAACACTTATTGCAACAATAATAAACATCGCCAGCGAGTTAATTGCGTATCTCGTTCTTAACTCAGAATGAAAATCTTTTTTGAATAACGAATATGATTCTGCAATCATTTAAATTTCTCCAGCAATAAAACTTCATCGCACAATTCAAGATCTTTCAATTCATTTGAAGCAATAACCACAATCCTCGATTTCCCTTCCTCGCGAACAATATTATAAACTACTTTTTTTCCTTCTTCATCAAGGTTGGAAGTTGGTTCATCAAAAATTAACACATCAGGTGAGTGCATAAGTGCAAAAATAAATTTTAATCTCTGTTTCATTCCTGATGAATAAGTTTTTACAAGATCATTTCTCCGGTTTTCCAAGAGGAACTGAGTCATGTAATTAACAATTTTATCTTCATTAAATGTAACACTTCGAATCTTCGCAAATATTTTCAGATTTTCCCACGCTGAAAATTCTTCATATAAAACCAGGTAAGGCGAAACAAAACCGATATGATTGTGAAGTTTTTCCGGAATTATTTCACCATCAGAATTTTTATGAATGATTTTTCCAGCATGAAGGAGCAATAAGTCCTGCAACAATTTTAACCAGTGTCGATTTACCAGAACCATTTGGACCTGAAATACCAAAAATTCCTTTTTCTGACCAGTTAAAATTTATATTCCTGAAGATTAATCTTCTACCGAAGAGCTTGGAAAGATTTTGAGATTGGATTGAGTAACTACTCATTGAAAATCACAACTTTTCCTTTAACAACTTCGTCTCCCTGCTTGATTACATAAATGTAAACACCTGAACCAAGCTTTTTTATTATTATTATCTAATCCATCTCCAGTAAATGCCGGGAGAATTGTTTTTCAACGGTCCTATGGATTTATTAGTTGCAGAGTAAACTAAGTTCGAGTCCTGATGAATATACATTGAAATCTACTTCTGTTCCGCTTTGCATATTCAGAACTATATTAATGTATGATTCAGAACCATTTCCTGATGATGAATAGCTAAAGGATTTGGAAAGACAAACTCTCATTGACCTCAACAATAGGAATTAATACAGAATCTGATCTTACTAATAGATCGTTCAGTATTTCCGAAACAGACCAATAACTTGGATTACTTGTACTAAAAGTCGATGAATAATTATTTGTTAATTTTCTTGTACCACTTGTTGAGTATCAGAATAAAGAGTGTAGTCAAAATCAAAGACTTGATTGGCTTTTGCGAATGCATCACCATTTGTAACTATGGCGTAAAGTGTATCACCTGCATTAGGAATATTGAACTTAACAAAATTATTGGCTGTTGGTGACGATGTCATATCTGCTGTTTGTTGAGGTGGAGTAAAAGTTAAAGTTGAAGTTGGTCTAATTAAAGGATAATTAGCTGCTTCTTCAAAATAGGATCCTGGAATTGTTCTGATATTTGTGTAATAAGTCCAAATACCAAACTTATTCAGTTCGCCTGGAAATGAAGAACCTGCATTAAGAATTGTATTATTTATGGACAAAATAGCATTGGTACTTGGAATTAACTCCCATTGTTGTTTCAATAAATCAAAACCAAATATTTTCTTGCAGATATAAATGTTCCAGATTGCAAGATTGTAACCATTTTGATTGGGCATTGCTACTTGCGGATTTTGAAAATACGATTGCATATAAGCGTAATAGTCGTTTACAGTATCATAAACAAATTCTTCCATTGAAGTTGATGTGATCTCATAAAAATATACATCGGAACTCCGGTAAGGAGAATTAGGATCGGGAACGGAATAATTTCCTACTTGAATGCTGTGATGAAATTCGTGAGCAACCGTAACCAGCATACCGTCAATTCCACTACTATAATATCCTATATAATCATTGTCTATCACAATAAACGATGTCCAGTTAGTTGTCCCGACTTTACTTTCTGGTTCGGTGTAACCATAAAGACCAGCACTCTGATTTTGTATGTAGACATCATATTTATCATCGCCGCCAGCACCGATATCGCCAGGAGGAGACAGATAACCAAGATAATTAACTTCAAATCTGTAAACCGAGTCTAATGCTTCCGCCACTTCTGCAGCATTCTGATCTGCCGATAAACTGGCAATATATGATGGACGATTAAATCCTGTTTGATCATAATGAACTCTGAAAAATCCTGACGGTGAAACGATGCTAGTTTGCAGTATTGGTCTGCTTAGAATTTTTTGAAGTACAACTTGTTGTTCAGGAGTGAAAAGATCAATATTAGATTTAATATTCGTTACAATTCCAAATCCGCATTTTCTATCTTCTAAAGTCAGCTCAGTAGGTTGATCAGTTTGTTTCAAGAATTCCGGTCCATTGAGCTGAAGGAATTTGATGTAAAGCGAATCAAGCTGAGACTGATTAAATTCCTGTGGAAAAATCTGAACTGATAAAAACAGATTCAATATCAGTACTGTAATTAAAAAACTTATTTTTTTACTGATGTTATTAATAACTCACCTTTTGTATTTGAAAAAACCAAATAATAATTTTTCTGGTCAGGTTTAATAAAGAAATAATCATAAACATTATCAGCGGAAATAGTTTTACTTAGTAAATATTTTTTTCCTTTATCGCTATAAATCATTGTGTTAATATAATAATCATCAACAGTATTTACGGTGAAATTAATTATCCCTTTCGTTGTAGTTTCGCCAAAGAAACCCCTGCCAAATTCTTTTTTTACATCAAGCTGATTATTAAAAAATTGTGTCGACATACTAAATCTACTTCCTGAAAACACAAAAATATATTTTTCAGATAAATTTTGAACGAAACTGACAACACTAGGATATTCAGTATAATATTTATTGGCACCGTATAAATTAATCTCAAGTTCATTTGATTTAGGAATTTTAAAGTATGTCTTTAAAATATTTGGACCAGGTTCTATATCAGCAACTTTGAGGTAAAGAGTATCTCTTTCTGATTTCCAATAAAAAACTTCGGGCTCATCCTTAATACGAATTTTAGCCAAACTCACGTTCCTATCAATAAAAGGATATTCTTTGAACGTTATACTCAAGTCACGATTTTCAAATTTTCCCAGATGAAGTTTTGACTGTTTATTGTAAACTAAGAAAATATTTACGAGTGAGCTATCAACCCTTTGCAGATTCAGATCGAGTATTTCTCCTGGCGCATATAGTTGCTTACGGTTAAGTTCATTAGTTCTGAAATTATATTTAAATACTTCAAGTAACGGAGTGCCTTCAATGTAACAATAAAAAGTTTTCATCTGATTATAGAAATCATCAACAATAATTTCTTTATGATTCTCAGCTACCGGAAAATAATAAAGGGATGATGGAATTCCGGATTTATTTAAAAGAAATAATTTTAAATAATTATCATACTCATCAACAAAACTTATATCAGAGATATTATCGTTTCCATAATCGAATTTCTTCACAGCGCCAGCCTGTATAGCGGGAACAAGTTTCAGGGCTTTACCTAGTTCTTTTACCGATGTTATTACGCTGATCTCACCTGTCTCTAAGAGGCTTGCAATATTATCTCTATCTCCGAATTTAAATTTTGCAATCGGTCCAGAAGTAGAATTTTTAAGATAAGTGATGCTTTCATAAAAATCTGAATCATTTTTCGCAAAGAGAATATTCATTGTGCCTTTCGCAAGAGAATATGAAAGGTCTAATAATTTATCCGCATTAAAATCGCCGAAAGCAATTCCAGTTGGTTTTTCTTCAAGCTTCACAGTTCTTTTATTTTTGAAAGTAGTCTGGAAATCTCCAATTAAAATTTCGATGTAATTACCAATTGCATAAATAATATCATATATGCCATCATTATTCAAATCCCTTGTCTGAAGAAAACTTATTTTTTCAGAGTATTGAACTGAACGTGAAAGTCTAAAAATTCCTTTAGTATTATTAGAAAAAAATTGGAGAGAATTGTCAAGAATATTGAAAGCAAGAACGTCAGGATAACTGTCATTGTTAAAATCAATAAATATAGCCTCGCTAAAACTCGTACCGGTGACTATCTTACTCTCACCGATACCGTCATTAGCTCTTGAAATAATTGATAAACCATCAAATCCGCTTCCGGAAACAAGAATTTCTTCCTTGCCATCTAAATCTACATCGCCGGTAAAAATATTTTCAGGATATGAGTCAAACTCAATTTGTTTTTTTCTGAATCTCAATTGAATCGACTGAAAATATCCATCAACAAAACTTTTCTGTGTTTGCGTTCAACTGCTGCAAATAAATTGGAACTCCCGGATTTATCTTTTAAGCGTCTCATCTGTGAAATTTCTGATCTTATTTGAAATTCCTTTAACGAATACATTCTTCACCGGGGATGCCAGAATATATTCCAATACGCTTTGTGGTTGCTGAATAAAAAATTAATTCATCATTTCCGTTTGAATTTAAATCAGCAGAGATTATTCCCTGATAACCTTTCGGAAGAGGATAATTCTTTTGGGAGCAAAAACCATTGATAGGAATCTGACTAAAGGATAGCGACGAAAAAAATAAAAAAAATAAAATGAAACTATTTTTCAACAGATCTGCTTTTAAGTCTGTTTTCTCTCCTGGTGAGTGCCTCATTAAATCTTCTTTTCTGTTCATTTGTTTCAGGTAAAGCTTCGATAGCCTTAACAGGCTTACCATCCGAATCAACAGTTACAAAAGTAAGATAAGCTGAATTCGTATGCTTTACTATGCCCTCTTTGAAATTTTGTGCAAAAACTTTTACCCCGACTTCCAGCGAAGTATTAAAAACTCTGTTAACTGAAGAAACAAGTGTAACTGCATCTCCAAGTTTTATGGGATGATGAAAATCAACTCTATCTACAGAAGCAGTTACACAAATTCTTTGGTTATGTTTACCAGCGCTAAGCGAAGCACAAATATCTATCCAGAACATCAACTGTCCACCGAAGAAGTGTACCCAACTGGTTTGTGTGGTTAGGCAACACAAGCTCGGTCATAGTAATTTGTGATTCACTTACCTTACGGGCAGTCATCAGTTAGAAGAATATCCTCCTTTTAACTTTGCTTCAAGCGAGTTTTTCAAATCGTCAATTTCCTGAAAATTCTGATCATCAGGATACATACGTACGAATTTTTTCATTTCACTGAGTGCTTCATCTTCTCTTTCTCTATCCATCAATAACATTATTTTACTGTACATTGCCATCGGTGCGTATTGTGTATCGTGATATATTTCAACAACTGCATCGTAATATTTTAAAGATGCTGTATAATATTGCATCTTCTGATAAATATATGCAATAGAATATTCCTTATGTGCGAGTTTATCATTCAGTTCTGTAATTTTTTGTTCAGATTCGCCAACTTTTTCATTCAGCGGAAAGAAATCAATAAAAGCCTGATATTCTTCTATTGCTTTCACGGTGTATTTTTGATCCAGATGTATAATTTGGTGAAAGCTCGTAGTAACTTTCTGCAAGCATAAACTGAGCCTTAGCAACAAATTCACTTGCAGGCATATTCTTGATCAACTTACTGAATTCATAAGCTGCTAGTAATAAATTCATCACGCTGATATTTACACATTCCTAAATAATATTGTGCATCATCAACTATGCTGCTGCCGGGATATTGAAGTAATAATGCCTCAAACTCGGTTACTGCTTCCTCATAGTCTTCGTCGTTATATAAATTAATTGCATATTGCAACCTTTCATCAGCGGTCATTTCAGCCAACATCACGCGTGGAACTGCAGCCCCAAATTAGCAGTAAAAAGAAGCCAGGAATTATTAGATATTTTCTCATAAGTGCTTTAATTTCATAAAATTAACACGCAATATTAGTTAAAAATGCAGTTGCTTCAAAGGTAAAAGCAGTCACTCGCTTCTAATTGTAAAAAAGAGTACAATAACAAGTGCTGCAGTTCCGATTGCAATTAGAGGCTCTGCTAATCCAGACACAAATGGCTCGGGTGGCACTGCAGCTTGAGTAAATGGATATGATTCGTTCTCAAGAGAATTTATGTCTTCAACTTTAACTGTATCGAGAATGGTAATTTCAAATTCTCTGTTTTCCTTTTTCAGAGAAAGTTTGCAGATAGTTTCCAAAAATTGTCGAGTATCTTTGAATGTAGTGTGTTCCAAAAAATCCGCTTCTGAACATCTCACCATATTCCACTCCGGCACCTTCCATTACAATATCAACTGTCGGAATATTCAGCTCATCGGGAGGCTGATTAAGAATTTCTTTTCCGTTCTTTATAAATCTTTCTTTTATACTATTTGAAAAAAGAGAATAACTTTGACCAAGATTTAATGTTAGCAGAATTTTCTTTTCACCGGAAGGGATTTCAGAATTTATTTTATCAACAAGTGAATCTGTAAGTGAGTAAAAGACTTCGAGATTGGTTTTTGTCTGGCAATTAACTTTCAGAGAACTGAGTAATATGATTACAATAATAGGAAGAAGAATTTTCCCTGAATTGAATAAATATTTAATTACAAACTTAATCAGCATTACAATACTAATATCAGGAGAATGGTTTAGAGTTTCAAGACTTTCTGAATTCTGGATGACTTGTTCTGGATCAATAAAAAGCTGTCTGATTCCAGACTTTGCCGGAATGACAGCTTACATTACTTCTTACTTATAATTGTTTCTTACCTCGCCATTGCTTCTAATCTTTTTATTCTTTCTTCAGTTGGTGGATGAGTTGAGAATAGTTTTGAAATTCCACCACCACGCAAAGGATTGATAATAAACATATGTGCTGTTGTAGGGTTAGAATGATTAACAGGTTTCATCTGGTTACCACGTGCAATTTTTTGAAGAGCAGATGCAAGTCCCATTGGATTTCCTGTAATTTCTGCACCGCCTTTGTCAGCAGCAAATTCACGCGAACGTGAAATTGCCATTTGCAAAAGCATTGCAAGAATTGGTGATAAAATCATTAATACTAATCCACCAATACCCCCACCTTCTCTGTCATCACTTCTGCCAAACATAAAAATCCAGCCAGCCATTTGAGCAATGTATGAAATTGAACCAACTAAAGTTGCAGCAATTGTGCTGATTAATGTATCTCTGATTTTTAACGTGTGCAAGTTCGTGTGCCATTACACCTGCAAGTTCATCATTGCTTAATCCTTGAAGAATTCCGGTTGTTGCTGCAACTGCTGCTTTCTTCGGACTTCTTCCAGTTGCAAATGCATTCGGAGTCGGATCGTTAATAATATAAACTTTAGGCATTGGCAAGTTAGCTTGTCTTGCCAATCTTTCAATCATATCATAAAACTTTGGTGCTGATTCCCTGTTAACTTCTTTTGCTCTGTACATTTTCAGAACTATCTTATCAGAAAACCAGTAAGAGCCGAAGTTCATTAATCAAAGAAAATACAAGTGCGATAGTCATTCCTGTATTGCCGCCAAGCTGGTAGCCGATAAACAGAAAAAGAACCATCATTAATGTCATTAAGAATACTGTTTTAACCGCGTTCAATTTTTATCTCCTTTTATATTTGGGAAACAAATCTATACTTCTAAAAGTTTCGTTTCAACAGCAAGTGGGATGACTGAATAGTGGGTTGGTTTCAAATAGTTAAATTTTGAGTTGTTCGAGGTTCTGGCTTTGATTGAGAGCTCTTTACAATCCGAAATATTCCGAAATCGCCAATCCAAAATAAAAATTATCCCATCTTCTTCCCCTTGCCTTTATTTGTCATATTACTTAAATAGATACCAGCATTTTTCAAGGAGTTTAACTAAATGAGAACCTTACTTTCATCTTTATTCATCGTTTTTATTTTAGCTGCCTCAATCAACTTTTGCACAAACTACTACGTATGATTTTCTACGATTGGATATGAGTGCCCGTGCTGCCGGACTCGGCGGAAGCTTTGTTACAAACAACGATGATGTTGATGTGATTTTCTTTAATCCTGCAGGCTTGGGTTTTCTTGAAAAAGATCCTGTTTCCTTTTCATTTGTTAAACACCTTATGGATATAAACCTTTTCAGCGTAACCTATTCCACTGAATTTGAAAACATTGGCAGATTCGGAACCGGTGTTCAATACATAAACTACGGAACATTTGATGAAGCAGATGCAAATGGAAATATAACTGGTGAGTTTGGTGCAGGCGAACTGGCATTCCTTGCTAAGTTACACGAATAAATTTATGGCAAACTTTTACTACGGAGCTACTGGAAAGTTTATTTACTCAAGTATTGCTGATCAATCTTCAAGCGCTATCGGACTTGACCTTGGATTAAATTATGAATTCCCTGATATAATGCTAAATCTTGGTGCATCTGTTCTTAACATTGGAACACAGTTATCATCTTACACTGATGTAAAAGAAGATTTGCCTCTTGATGTTCTCATTGGTGTTTCAAAAAGATTAGAAAAACTTCCGGTTAGATTATCTCTCGATTTTCACAACCTTAACCAGGAACGGGATGAATTTTATCAGCATTTTAAAGGATTCACTATCGGTGCAGAATTTTATTTAAGTGAAGTTTTCACTCTTCGTTTTGGTTACGATAATGAACGCAGAGAAGATTTCAAACTTGGTTCAAGTGCAGGCATTGCAGGATTTAACGGCGGTCTGGGTGTAACAATTTCTGAATACAAATTCAGTTATGCATATTCATCACTTGGTTCTGTTGGATCCCTGCATAGTATAAGTTTATCAACTTCATTCTGATAAGTTTTATATCAAAATTATTTCATCGTTTCGATATATGAGTTTACATTTTTATGTGAATCTCTGAAATCTCGCATATCCAAAACCTTCTCATAATATTTTTTAGCTTCTTTATTAGTTTCCCCAGGTTTGAAAAATGGTTCCTGAGTAAAGTGTAGCATTTATTTGAAATCCTGATTCTTCACCTTCCTCATCAATTTTCTTTGCTTCTTCAATACAGTTTTTGAAATATTGCAGAGCTGAATTCAAATTCTCCTTTATTCTTCAGATTGATACCCAAGATAGTAGTTTGCTTCTCTTTCTAACCATCGGAGTATTGTAACCTTCAAAATTTTTATCTGCCTTGTTTAGAACATCTTTAAATATAGAATCTGCTAAAATTAAATCTTTTTGTCTTACTGCTATTCTGCCACGCCATCTTTCAAACACAGGATTGTTAGGAAATGATTCAACAAGCTGTTGTGCATAAACCTCTGCGGAGTTCATATCTTTTTCAAAATAGTAAAAGAATGTAACAAGAATGTATCTCGCTTCATACTTTGAATACTTACCTGAGCTTGCAGCTTCTTTTAATTGTTTTATACCCAAGTTCCTTATCACCCGAAGGGAAGAAAATCATTACAGGTTTTACAACCGGATATTTTTCCGGAATAACTGCTGCCAGATAATTGTAAATTCCGAAACCGAGTTTAACATCCACATTATTCGGATCGAGTTCGTAAGCATAGTCAACTAAAGGAAGTGCTTCCCTGCCGTCATTAGCAGCTTTGAACCAGCTTTCGCGCATTACTCTCAGCCTGCCTCTGAAACCAATTGCACCTCCTTTAAAGAAAAGTGCATCAATATTTTCCGGATCATCATCAAGTATTTCATCACAGAAGTCAACTGTCTCGTCAATCTTTTCATAGAAGATATCATCTTTTTCTTCATCTTCTTCTGAAAGAATAATTTTCCACCAGTCGATCATAGCAAAAAAGAATCTGCTTGCAGGATGTGTTGGATATTCTTTCTTTAATAGCTGAAAAGTTTTTTCTGCTTCAGTAAATTTTATGCTGTAGATTTGATTGATGCCGGCAGTTACAAGAGAATCGTAACTTGGCTTTTTGCGAGTAAGCATCGATATCTGTGAAAAAAAAGTAAAAGTGTTAAGACCGAAAGAGTGATTGATTTCATAAGTTATGCTTGATGAAGTTTATTCAATAAATAAACAGAAAGATTATCAACCCCAACTCTTTCCTGCACCATTGTATCTCTTTCACGAACAGTTACAGTTTGGTCTTCGAGAGTTTGTGTATCAACTGTAATGCAGTAAGGTGTTCCGGCTTCATCCTGTCTGCGGTATCTTCTTCCGACAGCACCTTTGTCATCATAAAAAACTCTGAATGATTTTCTCAAATCAGTTTCAATCTTCCGTGCAATTTCAGGCATACCATCTTTGTTAACCAGAGGAAAGATCGCAGCTTTTATCGGTGCAAGTCTTGGATGAAATTTAAGAACAGATCTTAGTTCACCATTTACTTCTTCTTCATAATAAGCATCAATTAAAAATGCCATAAACGAACGGCTTGCACCAGCAGATGTTTCAATTATAAATGGAATAAATTTTTCTTTTGCCTGCTCATCAAAATACTTTAATGATTTGCCTGAGAATTTTTCGTGCTGAGTTAGATCAAAATCTGTTCTGTTGTGAATTCCTTCAATTTCTCCCCAGCCAAAAGGAAATTCGTATTCGATATCAACTGCTTCTTTTGCATAATGTGCAAGCTTATCTGCAGGATGATCGTGGTATCGTAATTTAGTCGGCGTCATTCCCATTCGTTTGAACCATTCAAGTCTTTCAGCTTTCCAGTAGTCGTACCATTGCTTATCATCTTTCGGTGTTACAAAGAACTGCATTTCCATCTGTTCAAATTCACGTGTGCGGAATAAAAAGTTTTTTGTGTTTATTTCATTACGGAATGCTTTACCAATTTGTGCAATTCCAAAAGGCAGTTTCTGTCGTGATGAACCCTGCACATTTAAAAAGTTAACAAAAATTCCCTGTGCAGTTTCCGGTCTTAAATAAACAACTGAACCTGTGTCTTCAACCGGACCAATAAATGTTTTAAACATCAGATTAAATTTTCTTGCATCGGTGAAAGTTCCTTTGTTACCGCACTGAGGACAGTTTAATTGTGCAAGAAGTAGTTTTGAAATTTCTACGTCTTCAAGTAAAAGTGTGAAAGGATTTTCATCACCAGGATTATTCAGCTTTTCATCAATTTTCTTTAAAAGTCTTTCATCACTTTTCAAATTCTCTTTCAATTCCTGGATTGCTTTGTCTTTCTTTTTATCAGCATACGAATCGCCAAGCACATCAAGTCTGAATCTGTGCTTTGCATTGTTTGCAGTCAATCATCGGATCAGTGAAATTTTCAACGTGTCCGGAAGCTTCCCAGACTTTCGGATGCATTAAAATAGATGCATCAAGTCCTTCAACATCTTCACGGTAAGTCATTGATTTCCACCACTCGTTTTTAATGTTGTTCAGAAGTTCAACACCGAGCGGTCCATAATCCCAGCAGCCGTTAAGACCGCCGTAAATTTCACTTGATTGGAAGACAAATCCCTTTCTTTTGGCAAGGGAAACTATTTTTTCTAACAGGTTATCCTGATTGGTATTTTTGCTGGAAATGGTCAAATCCTCCGTTAATAATCAAAATTTTGCGTGTGAATATAGCAAAGAAATGTGAGAGAAATTAGTAATAAAGTTATCGAACTTATTCAGATAGCATGTATAACAATGTCTTCTCAATTACTTATTTTTTCAAATAAAAAAAGAGAGAGAAATGATAAAAGCACTTATACCAAAGGAAGAAAAGTATTTTGACGACTTCAGGGAAATGATTTCCCATATCCAGCAGATGGCAAAATATACTGAGCAGCTTTTTGCTGATGAACTAATCGATAAAAATCACTACCTGAACATTAAGCCGCTCGAATTAAGATGTGACGAAGTTTCATCCCGGGTTGTTAAAAGACTAAACAAAACTTTTATTACTCCATTCGACAGGGAAGATATTTTTGCTTTAACAAAAAAATTGGATGATATAAGCGATATGCTTCTGGGTGCTGCTGCACGTATTGAGACATTCAACATTACAAAAAAAATTGCATTTGCCGATAAGCTTGCATCAATAATTAATAAACAGGTGCACGAGCTTGGAATTGCCATCCAGGATTTAAAAGCAAGACGAATAAATGAAACCAAAGCAGTGAAAGATCTTGAGTCGGAAGCAGACCAGGTTTATAGAAATGCAATTCAGGATCTTTTCTCGAATGAAAAAGATGCCATAGAATTAATTAAGAAAAAGGAAATACTTGATATATTGGAAAGAACTTCCGACCGGTGTCAGTCTGTTGCAAATGTTATTCTTTCCATTTTCATAAAGAATGCCTGATCATCTATGGAATTTGTAATCTTCATTATACTCCTCGCACTTGTCTTCGATTTCTACAATGGAATGAACGATGCAGCAAACTCTATTGCTACCGTAGTTGCAACCAGAGTGCTCAGTCCTTTTCAGGCAGTTGCATGGGCAGCGTTTTTCAATTTTGCTGCTGCATTTCTATTTGGTGTGAGTGTAGCTACAACAATTGGTAAAGGTTTAGTAGACGTTTCAATCGTTGATAATTATGTAATCTTTATCAGGACTTGTTGGAGCAATTGTTTTAACTGCAACTGCAACACATTTCGGACTTACCTATAAGTGTTTCTCATTCAATAATTGGCGGTTACGGTGGTGCTGCTATAGCAAAAGCAGG
Organism: uncultured Ignavibacteriaceae bacterium; assembly: GCA_963768365.1. Lineage (GTDB taxonomy): Bacteria > Bacteroidota > Ignavibacteria > Ignavibacteriales > Ignavibacteriaceae > IGN2. The sequence goes on from CAVYHS010000007.1 coordinate 95,884, forward strand.
TTTTGATGCTCTTATTCTTTCTGGTTATACTAAAATAATAATATTCATATTTGCTGCGCCGCTTATCGGAATGGTAATGGCATACTTATTTTCAGTAATTACTTTATGGATAGTAAGAAAACAAGCAGCCCCGAAAAGTTGATAAATACTTCCGACGGTTACAGTTCGTATCCGCCGCCTTATACAGTTTAAGTCATGGTTCAAATGACGCACAAAAAACGATTGGGATAATAACCATTGTTTTGTTTACAAACGGATTATTGGGCAGCACTTTTTACATACCGTTCTACATTATCATTTTAAGTTATTCAGTAATTGCATTTAGGACACTCTGTTAGGTGGATGGAAAGTAATTAAAACATTAGGAATGAGAGTTACAAAGTTAAATCCATTCGGAGGATTTAGTGCAGAGACCTCTGCCGGATTAACAATTGTCGGTGCAACGATCTTAGGAATTCCTGTAAGCACAACTCATACAATAACCGGTTCAATTATAGGTGTCGGTGCAGTTAAGGGATTATCGGCAGTCAGATGGGGTGTGGCAAAAAATATTTTATGGGCGTGGGTTTTAACTATTCCTTTCTCAGCCATTTTTGCAATGATCACATACGAAATAGTTACTTACTTAGCTCTCTGTTCTGCTAATCTAGATAAATTTTTCAAAAACATTTTATTTATAGTTCATTTGAGAATTTCAAAACTAATCCTCATCGTCTTCTTTATCATCAGCAAAAAGATATTTTTCATACTTATGCTTAACGAGGTGAGCCTCAACAATAAAGAATACATCTTCGGCTATGTTTGTGCAATGATCTCCTAATCTCTCCAGTTGCCTTGACATCACTAACAATGCAATTCCAGGTTCAATATTGTCAGGGCTTTGTTTCATTATGTCCACCAGAATTTTGTGATTATCTGTATTTAATTGATCCAGATTATCGTCGGCTGCAATTACTGTTTTTGCTAGTGCTTCATTACCACTTATGTAAGCATCAATAGCATCTTTTAGCATCTGCTTGGAAACCTTGAACATTTCCTCAAGTTTTGTTTGATGGAAAAATGCTGGTTTATTTTTTATCATAATGCAATACTCAGCAATGTTTACAGCAATATCGCCAATACGTTCGAGATTATTATTAATTGTTAATGAAGACATAATCAAGCGAAGATCCATTGCAACCGGCTGAGTTAACGCAAAAATTTTCTGACAGATTTTATCTATCTTGTTGTCATACTTATCAACCTTAGTATCCTTCTCAATAACTTGTTGTGCCAATTCCAGGTTTTCCTCTTCAATCGATCTGATGGCTGATTGGACCTGTTCATCAACAAGGCTGCACATTTTTATAACTCTCGTCTTAAGTTTTTCAATATGCTCGTCTAATAATCTCTCCATCATTTCTCCTTCTCATTTAATATTTAATTTTATAAGCTAATGAATCAACCAAATCTACCTGTTATGTAATCTTCAGTTTGTTTCTTCGAAGGTTTTGTAAAAATGGTTGTGGTTCTGTCGAACTCAATGAGTTCTCCAAGATAAAAGAATGCTGTTTGGTCACTTACTCTTGCTGCCTGCTGCATATTATGAGTTACAATAACTATAGTATATTCCTTCTTCAAATCATGTATTAATTCTTCAATCTTCGCTGTTGAAATCGGATCCAATGCACTGGCAGGTTCATCCATCAGAATAATTTCAGGTTCAACAGCAAGTGCACGGGCAATACACAACCTCTGTTGTTGACCACCTGAAAGACTGAGTGCGTTTTCATTTAGCCTGTCCTTGACTTCATCCCAGATGGCAGCTTGATTTAAAGTTTTCTCGACAATTTCATTAAGTAATTGTTTATCTCTTATCCCGTTTATCTTAGGACCATAAACAATATTTTCATAAATAGTTTTAGGGAATAGGTTGGATTTTTGAAATACCATACCCACATTCTTCCTTAAATTAACGATGTCAAGTGATCTATCGTAAATATTAACTCCATCAATAAATACTTCCCCTTTAGTTTTAACATTATCTATCAGGTCGTTCATCCTATTTAAAACTCTGAGAAAGGTAGATTTCCCGCAACCGGAAGGACCAATAAAGGCAGTCACTCTCTTTGCCAGAATATTCAAGGATATGTTTTTTAATGCCTGTTTATCTCCGTAAAACAGGTTTAAATCTTTTACAATTATTTTAGTTTCTTTCATAGGCTATTTAATTAAAAATTATAATCTTCCTAAAATTTTTCTAAAACGATATCTGAAAATTATTGCAGTAATATTCAGAAAGAATGTTAAAACAATTAATACCAAGGTTGAACCATATTGTATTGGTAATGTTTTTGTTGGATTTGACGACTGTGTTGCCATAATAAAAATATGATAAGCCAGATACATAAACTGTTCTGTTGGATTGATCATAGGGATACAATATCCGCCAATGCAAATATCTGCGATTGGAAGATTGGGTAAGAAAGAATGCTGCACCAAGAAATAATATTGGAGCTGTTTCTCCCGCTCCACGACTAATTGCAAGAATAGTTCCTGTTAAAATTCCAGGTCTCGCTTGCGGAAGGACAACATTTTTAATTGTCTGCCACTTTGTTGCGCCAAGTCCGTACGACGCATCTCTATGGGATTTAGGAACTGAGTTTAAAGCTTCAAGAGTGGAAACAATAACGATTGGCAAAACTAAAACAGCTAATGTTGCTGATGCCCATAACAAAGCTGGTTGACCGAATAGTAAACCGGTTTGTAAAACATCATCCAGACCTTTACCTATAAACAAAATAAAAAATCCCAATCCAAATAAACCAAAAACAATTGATGGAACTCCCGCAAGATTGTTAATTGAAGTTCTGATTATACGTGTGAAAAAAGTATCTCTTTGCATATTCATTTAGATAAATTGCAGAGAACACACCAAGGGGAACAGTAATAATCACCATTAATAATGTTACAGCAATAGTTCCAAAGATCGCCGGACCAATACCGCCTTCAGTCATATTATTTTTGGGTGAATCAATCAGAAACTCAAGAGAGATAACCCCAATGCCTTCAATGAAATATTTTACCAAGCAAGAGAATTAAAATGAAAACGAGGAAGATGAACATTAATCTTACAATTCCCAGTGAAAAAGCACCAACAAAATCTTTTTTTCTTTTCTTTAGTTCCATATCATTTAAACTAAAACGTGTTTTTCTTTCTCATCCTGTTAATAATAATTTCTGCGATCAGATTCAGGAAAAAAGTAAACGTGAATAAAACAATTCCAATAAAGAATAATGAGAAATAATGATCTGAACCCTGCGAGACCTCACCCATCTCTGCGGCAATAGTAGCAGTCATCGTTCGAACACTAAGGAAGATATTTGAAGTAATATTAGCAGCATTACCGGCGCACATAAGAACTATCATAGTTTCTCCAATTGCTCTACCAAATCCAAGAATAATACTTGCTGAAACACCACTGAATGCAGCGGGCAAAATCACCTTGCTGATGGTTTGCCATTTTGTGGCACCTAATCCATAAGAAGCCATTCTGAGTTCGTTAGGAATTGAGTGCAGCGCATCTTCAGTTAGTGATGCAATTATGGGTATAATTACAAACGACAACCCGATTGCAGCAACGAATGCATTTAACCTGTTTGCCGGATTTAAAAGATCATTGAAAAATGATGCACCAATAACCAACATAATAAACCCAAGTACGACCGTTGGTATTCCTGCAAACAACTCTATCATTGGTTTGAGGAATTCTTTAAGCTTAGGGTTAGCAACTTCAGAAAGATAAATACCTGCCCCAACACCAAGTAAAGTTGAAATAACTGTTGCCGGAAAAGCCGTAAGAAATGTTCCTATCAAAAGAGGAATCAGTGAGTATCTTGGTTCTTCAGATGTTGGATACCATTCAAAAACTTTTTCTACTGATTCCGGATGCATCTGCTCTATCAAAGTAAAGAAAATCCAAAAGACCGATATGATCTAAAGCTCTGAAATCCTTCTTTAAATAGAAAGATGAATATCAGGATAATAAAAATCAGCGCCATCGTTCCATTCACAGCAAAAAAGAATTTTATTGCTGATTCTTTTACCCTGGTAAACTTTTTTATCTTTTTAGCGTACTTTGAATTAGCCGATTTAGAGTAAAAATCTTTTTCTTCCATTATGACATCAAAAATAATAAATCAAACTGTTCTATAAGAATTGAAAGTAAAAAGTAATTCTGCCAGTTAATGATGGATCAATGGTTATACCATCTTCAGGCTGTTCATAAGTTTCAAAGAGAAAGTTTGGAGTTATTGCAACCTTTTCATTTAGAACAAAGCTTAAACCTGCAATGAACAGATTCCTTGCATCACCTCTAAAATCACCTGAAATATTCGGATCGTAATAATCGTATCTGCCGACACCCACAAGCATATCTGTAAACTTGTACCATCCAAACAAAGATATACCTAAAGCATTTCTATTTTGGATTACATAATCATGTTTCCTGTGATTTCAATTGCATCATTGTAATGTAACCTGCCAAGAATGATTCGACACCAACTGGAAAATTTATCTTTCTCCTGATAACCTAAGAAAAGATCCGTTGTTAGTGCATCGTTATTAAAGTTCTGATCAACCAATGTGTACTCTTTATTAGCTTTAAATCTATAATCACCATAAAGAGTTAATCTCCACTCTTTACTTGGTTGTAAATCTATCTGTGAATATAATCTTTTAAATCTATCTCCCTCAAATGCCAGGGAGCTGCCATTTCCATACATCAACCAATATCTAATACTTCCGGAAGAGGTCAATTTTCCCTTAAGAGATGCACCTAAATCTCTTGAGCCTACAATTCTTCTTAAATCCATTATTGTTCTTTCAAGAGATCTGTAGCCCCAATAACTTTCTGAAACATCGAAAGCCGGAGTTGGTTGAATACCAAAAATAAAATTGCTGCCTTTAAAAATATTTTTCCAATTGAGATAAGCATCTTTAACATACGTTACAAATAGAGTGTTGTTTACACTTACAAGTGTTTGAGATTCCAGTCTGAATCTTGTACTGAACTGTTTTGATATTGTATAGTCATAATTAAAATAAATTCTTCTGAAATCAAATCCCTGAAGATCCTGAATTCCCGACAGACCGGTATTGTTCAAATTATCTATGGTTGAATCTCTTAAGATATTGTAAAAATAATCCCCGAACATGTTACCGGAAATTTTTCCTTCGCCAACTTCCTGAGAAAAGTTTGGTGCTGATATAAGCAGGTATAAAAATCCTGTAAGAATGATTTTTTTCATTTTCTCTCTCCTTTTGTTTCGACTTGTTTTTTAATAAAAAAAAAGCTTCCTGCTCTCTCATTCAGGAAGCTTTAAATTCTGATTTAACCTTTAGAAGGTAATGGAATGTATTCCATCGATTCAACTAGTTTTTGCCCCTCGGGTGAGAGGATAAAATCAATATAATTTTTCAGTTCACCGGTTGCCTGACCATTTGTAAAACAATACAGGTACCTGGAAATTGAATAATCGCCACTCCAAATTGCTTCATAATTTACTTTTCCATTTTCAGCTGGTGAAATTGCTGGTGAATGAATCGTCTTTCTTTATATGGAGAATTTTTACATCTTTTCTTTCAGCAAAATATCCAACACCGCCGTAACCAATTCCTTTAACATCTCTTGCAACTGCTTCACCTAGATGCTGCTGTTCCCTGAAGTACTTGTGTGGAAGTTGCATAATCAATTTGTTTGCCCGATTCATTTTTCCCAAGAACATGTTCTTTGAAGAATTCATAAGTGCCACTGCTGTTCTCTCTTCCGTATAATGTAATCATCATATCGGGACCGCCAAGCTGTTTCCAGTTGGTAATCTTCCCGCTGAATATATCACTCACCTGTTTTACTGTAAGATTATCTATCTTGTTATCCGGATGAACAATTAATGCAATTCCATCCAGGGCAACTTCATACACAACCGGGGTAACACCTTTTTGTTTTGCAGTTTCGAATTCACTGCTTTTTAATTCTCTTGAAGAGTTTGCAAGATCAAGTGTACCATTTAGCAAAGCAGCAACGCCTGTTCCTGATCCACCACCTGTAACCTGAATTGATACGTTTGGATTATTCTGCATATAAACTTCCGCCCACTTTTGTGCAAGATTAACCATTGTATCTGAACCCTTAACTGAGATTACAGTTTTCTCTACCTCGTTTTCCTTTTTCTTACAGCCGAAAAATAAAATAGGTGTGATTATCAGGAATGACACAAGTAAATAAATGATACTTTGTTTAAGCATTTTCTATCTCCTTTAAATAAATTTTAAGAAATGAATAAGGAAATATACAGTAAGAAATTGAGGAGAATTATAATATAGTGTTAAGAAATTGTTAAGAAAGGGATAAAAGTATGGTAATGTCTAAAGGTGGAACTGAAAAAAATCAGGTAAGTTTACTTTTTAAGAACTCTTTAATCATTAAATGATTCTTACTCAATTTTCCGTACTTAGCTTTTACAACATCCAGCAAACCAAGTGATTGAATAATATAATTCATCCTAACAAGCTTAAATTTGTCTTTTTGCTTTGCTTCCTGATTTTTATATCTAATGCTTCAATATGTTTCTTGATTGTATAAATATCACCGCGATCAATTGGGCCAGAGAGTGCTTTTGCTGTTGATAAATTGAAAACATTATCGAGCGCAGATTGAGTTGTCTGCCTGAGAATATTTTTTGACAGATTACTTTTTGAAGATATCAGAGAGAAAGCGTTAAAAAGATTTCCGACCAGAAAATTTGAACTGTGAACCGCTGCAAGGTGATGAAAGATCTTTTCATCAGAAGCAATTATGTGGGGTTTTAATTTTAGTTTCGTTGACAAGTTATTTAAAAACTCTTTGGCCCTCTTATCTTCCGCTTCGATTGATGCGGGAGAATTTTTAATATCAACTGTATTTCTTGATGGAAATGGTCTGATAATATGAAGAGAACCAGTTCCACAACCTTTCTTTTCCAAAGACTTTAATGCGTCAATATTTTCAACCCCGGAAAAATGAACGCAAATGCTTTTGCTGAAATCATGTTTTAACTTTGATAATTTTTCGGCAACTTTTTTTATCTCACCATCGGGAACTGTTAAAAAGAAAACATCAACTTCTTTAGGAATTTTGCTTAAAGAGTTTTCGTGAAGGGGAATTGAAAACTTTTTTGCGAGAAGTTTGGCAGAACTTAGCTTTCTACTAATTACACATTCAATATTGTAACCTGATTTGACAAGTGCCGGAGTGATGGAATAAGCAAATTTACCGGCTCCAATTATCGCAATACTTTTTTTTATCAATCGGTACTAATCTCCATAAAAAACGGCAGAAAGATATCCAACAACTTCCGAGCTATCACCTGTAACATCACCTGAATCACTTCTGTGAAGAACCATAGAATGATGGATGTTTTTAAGATTCGCTGCTTTCATTAATACCACAATTGGACCTCCTCCACATGCTTCACAAGTGTGATTTTCAAGATCCTTTTGAAGAGATTCAAAATCGAATTCCCGGACTTTCTTTTCAACTACCGAATCAAGTTTATCAGCTTGTGATTTGTTATAAAAATGCGATAAATCCGAGCTTGCAACAATCAATGTTTCATCATCAGAAATTTCAGCTAGTTTTTTAGCAAGAGTATCAATATTTCTTTTTGTTTGATCTCCCATCACAACAGGAACAATCTTAAAATCTTTAAGTACCGATTGCAGGAAAGGAAGTTGTACTTCAAGCGCATGTTCTCTTCTGTGTCCTTCATAGCCTATAAAGATTTCACCATCATTTGTAAGAAGTTTGTCACGAAATTCTTTATCAACTTTTAGAATACCGAGAGGAGTTTCATAAGCATCGCCTTCAAATATGCTGATGCCCGGAAAATATTCTGAATGACTTGGAGAAATAACAACGACTCTTTTATAATTTTTTCCGATTAAAAGATTATAAGCGTGGGCAGCTGTCTTTCCTGAGTAAACATATCCAGCGTGAGGTGCTACAATTCCAAAAACTTTTTCTACTCTTTCTTTTGGTTTAGTTACATCAAGGAGAAGTCCAATATCTTTTCTCAGCTTATCCGGACTTGATGGATAAAAATGTCCTGCAACCTGAGCGGGTCTAATATAATTCATATTCAACCTCCTTTTTCTTCTTCTGAAAAAACAAGAGCAGTGAAGACTTTAATATTCAACATTCTTTCCTTCCAGTAATTTCCATACAGCCCCGCTTTATGACAAAGAGCTGTTAGAAATTGTGAGCGATTATAATTTTGTTCTGTTGCAACCTGCGGAAGAAGAACTGCTCTTCCTCCTTCTTCCAGCAAAAGTCCATGCTTGCCGACTTCAATTTCATCATAAATTTTGATTGGTTCAAATTGTGAGAGAACAGAAATTTCAATTGAAACTTCATCAAGTTCATCTCTGCTTAATTCCGCGAAAACGTTGGGTCACCGAAAGCAGAATGTTTAGCTGCTTCAACTATTGTTTCGAATAAAGGTTTCTGAGCAATTATATAACCAATGCATCCTCTGAGATCATTGTTAATGTGCAATGTAACGAAAGCACCCAGTTCCATTTTCAGTTTTGGATAAGCTTTATAATCAATCTTAGTTACATCACATTCACTGAATTCTTCCAGAATTGATTCTCGTGCAGCTTTAAGTAGTATTTCTTTTTCTTCGGTTGATAATTCCATTTTATCACCTGTTAATTAAGAATCTTGTAAACTACAAGCCTGGTCTTTCCGAACAAAAGAAACAGAAGTTCATCCTTAACAAAGAATGAATCGGTTAAAAACAGACTCGTTTCTTTATTGATTACCTCTTCTAAAATATACTTTCCGGTGGATAAATCAACTGCTTTAAATAGATTGGTCAAAGACCCGCGAGAATTAGCTTCGTGAAAACTCATCATCAATAAATGATTTTTTATTATAAATTCGACTTTTCCCGAAATCACAAAATCATTCCTCAAAGTTTTAATGAATTCACTTGCCGGATTTTGATCGCTAGAATCTGATTCGAATGTTTCAGGAAATAAGTAGCTGTTGTTACTTTCATTAACCATAGATTCACTGCGAAGATTATTAACCTGCTCATAGTTTTCGCCAATATCTTCCAGTATCTCTCCGTTAATAGAATTGAGGCAATAATAATTTCTCCCTTCAAACTTTTCTTTGTATGCATATAATTTATAATCAAATATAAAAAGGAAAATTAACTCCGGATTTTGCCAGACCAACTCCTTCTTCAATACATCATAAGCAAAGATACCTCTGTGCTTCGGCATATCGGGTTTGGCAAACTTATGGAAGAAAATAATGTCATCCTGCACTGCTTCAATACCAACCCAGAATTTATCGTCGAGTTGAAAGCTGTTTAATAATTTTTTACCTGAATCGAGCGAAAGGCAATGAAAGTATGTTTGTTTATTTTCAAGTTCACGCTCTTCAATAATAAGCTTACCTTCTTCGGTAGGAATGATTCTCCAGATTTGTCTTTTATTATCAAAGTGATAGTTTTTCTTTAGCTTCATCTTATTTCAAAGGTTGAAACCTTGCTGTAAAATGCCGTAGCATAGGTGCTTCATAAATAATTTTATATCCTCTTAGTTTGCTTCTATTCTTATACACTTCAATGATTATTTCAATTAAATAATCAACGTGACTTTGTGTGTACACTCTTCTTGGAATAGCAAGACGAACAAGTTCCATCATTGCCGGGATTAGTTTTCCATCTTTCCCGTATTTTCCAAACATCACACTTCCTATTTCCACACCTCTTACTCCACCTTCAAGATAAAGTTCACAAACAATCGACTGACCGGGATATTGATCTGCAGGAAGATCAGGTAAAAATCTTTTTGCATCGATATAAATTGCGTGTCCCCCCGGGGGCTCAATGATCGGAACACCGGCAGAAACTAATCTTTCTCCAAGATATTCAACGCTTCTGATTCTGTATTCCAAATAATGTTCGTCAACAACTTCAACCAATCCCTGGGCAACTGCTTCAAGATCTCTTCCTGCTAATCCTCCATAAGTCGGAAAACCTTCTGTAACGATGAGTAAGTTTCTGCATTTCATTGCAAGTTCTTCGTCATTTACTGCAAGAAAACCACCTATGTTTACCAGAGCATCTTTCTTTGCACTCATTGTTGCGCCATCAGCGTAAGAGAACATTTCCTGAGCAATTTCAAGTACTGATTTATTTTCAAAACCTTTTTCTCTTTTCTTTATGAAGTACGCATTTTCTGCAAATCTACATGCATCAAGGAAGAGTGGTATACCATATTTTTTGCACACTGCTTTAACATCCCTAATATTCTGCATCGAAACAGGCTGGCCACCACCAGAATTATTTGTAACTGTCATCATACAAAGAGGAATATTTTCCACACCTTTTTCTCTAATGAATGCTTCAAGTTTTTCTACATCCATATTTCCTTTGAAGTCGGCTCTCTGTTCCGGATGTTTTCCAATTTCAGTGAGAAGATCTTCAGCCTCCGCACCTGTAAACTCGATGTTAGCTCTTGTTGTATCGAAGTGTGTGTTGTTCGGAAAATATTTTCCTTTTCCGCCAACAATCGAAAATAAAATTTTTTCTGCCGCTCTACCCTGGTGAGTCGGGATAATATATTTCATATGAGTTATATTTCTTACTGCCTCTTCAAATCGATAAAAACTTTTAGAGCCAGCGTATGCTTCATCACCTTCCATGATTCCTGCCCATTGTTTCGCACTCATAGCAGAAGTTCCGCTGTCCGTCAGTAAATCAATAAGTACATCATCTGCGTGGATCATAAACGGGTTGTAGCCAGCATCAATTAAAATTTTTTCTCTCTCTTCCCGTGTGGTAAAGCGGATTGGCTCAACTGATTTTATTTTGAATGGTTCGATGATGGTTTTTGGTTTCATTGTTTATCTCAAATAGATTGGTGATAATTACTAATGCAAATTTACAAAATGAAAAGCTACTTTGTTTGGTTTTTCTTCATTAAATCAAATTAGCCAAATTTCATTGAGAATTTTAATTTACAGCTATATGACATCCCTGTATACCGATCAACAAAATAATATTGCCTTTGGTAATAAGATAGAATAACTTTTACTCAAGAATTTTCAACAATTAGTGAGGTGCATTATGGATTCGAACGAAACTATCACACCAGTTGAGGAAACCCCTGGCGAAAACGGTGAACTCACTCATTCCGATAAAATGATCGGGGTATTTACTGAACCAGCAAAGACGTTCTTCCTTACTTCAAAATTTCCTCCGCGAACTAAAGATTGGGTTATTCCTGTTTTCATTCTTTTCTTTGTTGCTGCTTTAGTACGAATTATTGCTATGACGAATGAAGAAGTTTATTTCGATGCAAAGAAACAAGGAATTGAACGCATAGAAAAAATGGTTGAGAGTGGGACCCTGACGCAGGAACAGGGAGATGAAGCTATAAATGCAGTTGACCAACAAATGGAATTTATGAATGGACCTGTTGGTTGGGTTATCACAATCGCAACTACACTTATTTTTGGTTTTATAGTGATAATAATAATAGTTGGCATTTATTATCTGCTTGTCAAATTTTTATTGAAAGGTGAAGGAACATTTTCTTCAGCTCTTGTTGCTAATGGACTTACGATTTATATCAGCATTCTCCAAATGATAGTTGCTGGTATTTTGACGATGCTTTTAGGAAAAATGATTATGGATACCAGTCTGGCTTCACTTATGGGTAGTGATAAAATGACGCTAACGGGATGGTTTTTCTCTAAAATTGATCCAATCAGTATTTGGGCGTATATAGTTTTATCAATTGGACTTGCAAAGATGTTTAAATCCGAATCAACTGGAAAGTATTATGCACTAGTTTTCGGTGTATGGCTAATTGGAATGTTTATCTTATTCCAGATTGCACAGGCAGTTCCATTCCTGCAGAACTTTATACAATAGATTTAATTTAATGCCACTTAATTTATTTTGAGTGGCATTACCTCATTAAATCACACTCTGTGGATCAACATCATAGATCAATCTAACATCTTTGTATCTCGATTTCCTGTTAAACTCAGTGAAAGAATCGAGAATAGCTTTTCTTAAGGTCTTTCCACCAGCATCAGTTTCTTTCGGAGATTTAATTAATATTTGATAACGAAATTGTCCCTTTAATTTTGATATTATTGCTGGAGTGGGTTGTGATATCTTTAACCACTTACTATATTTTTTTAACTCAGCGTAAAATGATGAGATTGCTCCTTTTGCTTTATCATTCGACTGATCTTTAGCTTCAATTAAAGCAATTCTTGTAAAAGGAGGAAAGTCCGTTTTTTCTCTGTCAGTAATTTCTTTTTGATAGAAGCCATTATAATTATTGTTCAATACCATCTGAAGAGCAAAATGTTTTTCATTCTGTGTTTGTATAATTACTTCGCCGGGAGATTTGCTTCTTCCTGCTCTTCCGGAAACTTGTGTAAGCAACTGAAACGTTCTTTCATCTGCACGGAAATCAGGAAGCCATAAAGTTGTCTCAGTAGATATTACTCCAACAAGTGTCACACGTGAAAAGTCCAAACCTTTAGAAACCATTTGCGTTCCAACTAAAACATCTATTTCACCTAAACCAAAAGATATAAGTAATCTGCTCAATGCAGATTTTTTCGTTATAGAATCAGAATCTATTCTGCTCATCTTAACATTCGGAAAATAAAATTCCAGTTCGTCTTCAACCCGTTCAGTTCCAGTTCCAAAATATTTTATTTGAATCGACCCACAATGAGTGCATGCACGGGGAACATCCTTTATCAATCCACAATAATGACATTCGACATTGTTTTTATTTATATGATAAACCATCGGGACTGAACAATTATCACAATTTTCAACTTCACCGCAATCCGTACAATAAATCTGAGTTGAGAAACCCCTTCTGTTCTGTAAAATAATTACTCCTTCACTTCTCTTAATTCTTTTTTCAATCTTATCAAGCATGATTTTCGAAAAAATATTTTCCATCCTCTGTTTTTTTCTTTCCTTTTTTACATCAACAAGTGTGATCACAGGGAGTTTTGCATTATCGATTCTTTCAGGAAGTTCGAGCAGCTTATACTTTCCTGTTTTTGCATTATACATACTTTCTATTGAGGGTGTAGCCGAGCCCAATAAAACCGGACAGTTAACAATGCTTCCCAACATAATAGCAGAATCACGGGCGTTATATTTCGGAACCATGTCCGCCTGTTTATAGCTTGCATCATGTTCTTCATCAATAACGACAAGTCCAATGTTCTTCAATGGAGTAAATAGTGCAGACCTCGCACCAATTACAACGCTTGACTTTCCCTTAAATATTCTTTGCCACGAATCGTATCTTTCACCCGGAGACATCCGGCTGTGTAGCACAGTAACTTCATCTCCAAAAAAATTAAAGAATCGGGAGGTAATTTGAGGAGTGAGTGATATTTCGGGAACAAGTATCAGTACAGTTTTTTTCTGTTCAAGAACTTTTTTTGTTAGTTCAATATAAACCTGAGTTTTTCCACTCCCTGTTACACCGTGCAGTAAAAAAGTATTGTAAATCTCATCATCAATTACTTTTGAAACTTCGCTAATCACCTCGGCCTGTTTTTTTGAAAGAGAAAATTTTGTTTTTTCTTCCCTGTATTGCTCTACATATCTCCGGTCAATTTCCTGCTCATAAATTTTAACAAATCCTTTAGCAGCAAGAGAATCAAGTGAAGATTTTGAAGAGGATGTTTTACTGAGTAATTCAGCGACAGGCAATCCTTTTCCCTTAGCATTGACCAATTCTAAAAGCAACTTAATCTGTTTTGGAGACCGTCTCTCTATTTCAGGGAATATAGAATAAACCTCCCCAACCGATTTATTCAGCTTTACGTAATTAATAGATTTTGATTTAACCTTAGCCGGCTGAAGCAGATCAAGCAAAGTAACCACACCATTTTCCTGTAAGGTTCTGAGGGTGGAATAAATATTTTTTTTCTTTACAAGTTTCTGAAGCTGATGAAGACTGATTTCTTTTTTTTTAGAGAGGATTTTAAGAATCTTCGCCCTCGTCGAGGTTTTATTTTTTTCTTTAGAAAAAAAATGAGCACAGACTTTTTGGTCAGGAATAATTTTTCTTTTTGATTCAACCTCGGAACCATACGGAACAGCAAGCTTCAAAGCTTCACCAAATGAGCAGAGATAGTAATCAGCCAACCAATGATAAAACTTTAAACCTGAATTATCTATAATCGGCTGTTCATCAAGTATATCAATTATTGGTTTAATTTTATCTTTAACAGAATGGGTTTTTAGTCGATTGATTATAAATCCGGTAAGTGTTCGCTTTCCGAACGGAGCAACCGCTCTTACACCAATTTTTGCTTGTTTTTCAAGTTCTTTGGGAACAAGGTATGTAAAGGCTTTTCGAAATGGTAGGGGAAAAACTAATTCAACATACATTTAAATTTATATGATTATTCATCTTTTAGATATTTACTAAGACTAACCAGAATATCATTTTCAACATCAGCACTGAACATTTCAAACTTCAATGTCTTTATTGAATTATCCCACATTATTCTTTTGAGACCTTCGGAAACAATAACTTCACCGTTCGTTGAAATTATGCTGTCTTCAAGACCCAGTGTGAGGAAATAAAAAGGTTCCTGGTACTGGATACCTTCAACTTTGGATATATCGGAAAAAGAATAAGTCAAGCTACCGTTCAATTTTCCTTCTGAACCAAAAAGTTGTCTGTCTGAAATATTTTTTCCTTCATCTTTCATCTGCTGAACGAAATCATCACTCTTCAAAATGAAATTAAACAACTGGTTTTTATCTTCTTCCAGTTCGGAAACATTAGCCGCATCAGATTTTATATCAGTTACTCTCATAGCAACGGTACCAGATTTTTCATCATCTAAATTTATTTCATAAGAAACGGTATTGAAAACCAGACAGCCCTGGATTGACATTGTTAAAAAAATCAGACTTAAAAGTTTTTTAATGTTCATCATTTATAAATCCTTTATTTGAAATTAACTAACATTGTAAAGCTAAATCGGTAATCCTTAAAAAAAAAGTTAAGATTTATTTCAACAAGTCGATTTAACCAAGAAGCAAATTTCATATAACTTAATTATCTTAACAAAAAGCTAATAAAAACAATTTTAAAATGGTTCAAGGCGCGTTAAAACATCTCTGAAATGCATTTATTGTTCTGCTCCTTTTAATTTGCATTGGGACAACTGGATATATGCTTATAGAAGGTTGGGACATGAGAGATTCTATATACATGGTGATTATAACAATTACCACTACAGGTTTTGAGGAAGTGCATCCATTATCCGGTGCTGGGGAAATTTTTACCCTCTTTCTTGTTATAGTAAGTTTTGGAACTGTTTTTTACATCGGTGGAATAGGAATTCATATTCTTATTGAAAGCAAAATCTTCAGGAGAAGAAGAATGGAAAAGAAAATTAATAAATTGGACAATCATTGCATCATTTGTGGATACGGGAGAATGGGTACACACATCTGCGAAGAGCTCGCACACGATGGAGTAAATTTTGTTGTGATTGAGAATAATCCTGCTAATCATCAAAAATTGGATGAAGCAGGTTACGTTTATGATACCGGCGATGCTTCGCATGACAGTACTCTGGAAAGAGTCGGAGTGAAAAGAGCCAAGGGTTTAATCGCGGTATTATCTAATGATGCTGAAAACGTTTTTACCACACTTACAGCCAAGTTTCTTAATCCAAAAATATTTGTAGTTGCGAGAGCAGTTGAAGATGAAACTGAACCAAAATTATTAAAAGCCGGTGCTGACAGAGTTGTTAAACCTTACGAGCTTGGCGGAGTTAGAATGGCTTCTTTGTTGCTTCGTCCTGGTGTCGCAGATTTTATTGAAATCGTGGCAGCAAATAGAAATATTGACTTGCAGATTGAGGAGATAGTTGTCAAGAAAGGATCTAAGATGCATCAGAAATCACTGGCTCAACTTCCAATTAGAACAGAATTTAATGCAATTATCGTTTCGATTCAGAATGATGAAAAAGGGATTTTTGTATACAATCCTAAGGGTGATACTATTGTTGATGAAGGTAACAAACTAATTGCAATAGGTGAGAAGAAAAATTTAGCGCAGCTGAAAGATTTTTAATTTCAGGTTACTCCAGGTTCAAGCAATTTCAATTGCTCGGTTTCAGTATTCAATTCCGCTTTAACTCCAACAGGTAATACAAATTTATCAATAACGTGTCCAAACGATAATCCATAAATTACCGGTATTCCAAGATTTCCTAATCTATCCTGCAAAACTTCCATCAATGAATAAGAACCAGCGAAGGACGGATTGGTTTTATTTGGTTCACATAATTTGAATACACCAAGTGCAATACCTGCTGCATCCTTAAACTTACCAGCCTGAATCATTTGAGTAAGCATTCGGTCTATTCGATAGGGTTCCTCAAGAAACTCTTCAAGAAAAATTATTTTTCCAGAGTAATCAACATCATACTCTGTTCCGATCAAAGAAACAGCAATAGATAGATTCCCTCCGATTAACTCCCCTTCTGCAGTTCCTTCTGAAATAACAGTGATCCCGTAGGGATTATAATTCTTTCTGGCTGTTGAATTTGTTAACTCCAGTTCGAAGGTGGGATCCATTAATACTTTCTCAAAATTTCTTATGCTGAATTTGCTGAAAGTCGATATCGAAACAGGTCCGTGAAAAGTAATTAGGCTGCTGTATTTATAAATCGCGTACTGAATTGCAGTTACATCGCTGAACCCGATCAACGGTTTGGGATTATTTTCTATCAGGTCATAATCCAGGAAAGGAAGAATCCTTGCACCGCCGTAACCACCGCGGGCACACATAATTCCCTGCACGTCTTTTCTTTCAAACATTTTATTAAGATCTGCAGCACGTTCTTTATCTGTTGCAGAGAAATAACCTTTTTTCTGCATCAACCTATCTGAATAAGTAACATAAAAACCTAGACTTCGCAAGTTTTTTATCGATTCTTCTTTTTCTTCCTCGGTTATATAACTGCCGGGAGTTACTAATGCGATCATATCACCCTGCTTAAGTCTGGGGGGTTTGATACGAATTTTTATTTGAACATCTGTCTTATCTGAAAATGATTTGGGAAATGCAGTCGCAGCAACAGAAGCAGCAGATATTGTTTTTATGAAGTTTCGGCGTTTCACTAAAATAGATTTAACTCTTTATTCTTATATCTACTGCAAAGATATTATTATCCTCTGTAACAACAAGCGGATTTAAATCGCACTCAGTAATTTCTTTATAGTCGAGAATCATCTGGGCAACCGATTTGATTGTGCTTTTAATTTTATTCATATCAGCAGATGATTCACCACGAACACCCTGGATAATCTTTCCGATTTTTGTATTGTTTATCATCTCATCAACATCAAAATTAGTCAGATACGCTGAGCGGATAATGGTGTCTTCAATAAACTCAACATATTTTCCTCCCGTGCCAAACATTATTATTGGACCAAAGCTGGGATCACGGAAACCACCAACCAGAAGTTCAAACTTTAATTGGATGAATGGTTGAATGAGGAAAGAGTCTAGCATAATATTTTTTTGTTTAAAGTTTTTAACCATTTCGTCAGCCTGTTTAATCAACTCGTTTTTATCTTTTATATTTAGAACGACACCCTTTAATTCTGACTTATGAATAATTTTTTCACCGACAGCTTTCAGAACTATCGGAAATTTCAAGTCAGTGAGTTTCAATTCATTATATTTTAAAATTTGTGTTATAATGACTGGCAGATTGTAGTGTTTTGAAATTTTTACGACTTCATCTTGTGACAGAAATTTATTTTTTTCTAATTTGACTTCATTAGAATTAATTGCTTTGCAATGAAGTCTATTTTTATTATCCGGTTTGTTTTTGAACTTAAGCATATTGCCAATTACAACTGCAGGATCTTCCGGTCTTCTGAATAATGATCTTTTAGTTTTTGATTCTTTTCTGTACTTATCCCAAAATTCAGGTAATGGCATTACAACTTGAAAGATCGGCTTATCACTTTGAATTTCATTTATTCCTTCAATCACAGGCATTGCAGGAACCATAATTGGTTCAACAAAAACGGAAATAACAGCATCAACGTTTTTATCTTCAATTAAAATTTCATTTACCTGCTTAAATTGTTCAGCCGTTCCTCCTGGAAGAAGATCAACAGGATTGTTCACGCTTCCCTGCGCTTGGACAATTTCTCTGAGTTTAGATTTTGTTTCAGCAGTGAGTGCTGCCAAATTCAAATTATTTTTCTCAAGAGTATCAACAGTGAGTATTGCAGGTCCGCCGGCATTTGTAACAACTGCAATTCGGTTTCTCTTCGGCATAGGAAAATCTTCAAAACCTTTTGCAGTATTGAACATATCATTCAAATCATCTGCACGAATAATTCCGAATTGTTTCATTACTGCATTCACAACTTTATCGCTGCTTCCCAAAGCTCCTGTATGCGATGAAGCTGCTTTAATACCGCTTGAAGTTTTGCCGCCTTTTAAAATTATGACAGGTTTTGAAATTTTCTCATCAATAAAATGTTTAATGAATTCTTCTCCGGCTTCAAAGCTTTCGAGATAGTAAGTTATAACGCTTACATTTTTATCCTTTTCCCAGAATTCAAGAAGATCATTTTCAGTTACATCAGCTTTGTTGCCCACACTGATGAATTGAGAAAATCTTATATCAGTTTCTCTTAACGAGTTTAAAACTGCGGCACCAATTGCACCGCTTTGTGAACAGAATGCCATCTTTCCATTTTGCGGTTCTTCAGCTACAAATGTTGCATTCATTTTAATTTTAGGAAGGGAGTTTATTATTCCCATGCAGTTTGGTCCGACTAATCTTGCACCTGATTTCTTAACAAGTTCAAGAATTCTTTTTTCTTCCCGCTCGCCTTCTTTTCCAGTTTCTTTAAATCCTGCGGTAATAAGAATTAGTGCTCTTGTTCCTTTGTCTGTTAGCTGTTTGATTGAATCTTCAACGAACTGTTTTGGAACCATAATAATTGCCAGATCAATTTTTTCCTGAATAGACTCGATCGTAGGATAACATTTGTAGCCTAACACCTCATCAGATTTTGGATTGATGAGAAAAAGTTTTCCTTTATAACCGTATTGTTTAATTGATTTAGTTAATTCATAACCAAGGGAATTGGGTTTTGAAGAAGCTCCCACGACAGAGATTGATTTTGGATAGAAGTAATCCTGAAAGACAGAATTCATAGTTTTCCCAATATTTTTAGAATATACTAATCAAACTTAATTCATTCTGTTGAAAGATTCTCCCTTTGATTTAAAGGTGATTTAAAAAAACACCTGAATTATGCGAACTAAATTTATGGTGTGAAAAAATAAATCCTTGATTTTATGTTATGGAAGAAAAATAAAGTTGCTGACCGTTTTTATAATAGCCTCGCTGCTTTAAAGAAAGCTGGTATTGTGCCACCCGTGATACTTGCTTTTTGCAGTCGGGGCTTTATATTTGTAAAAATCTTAAGGATAATTATCAAATGGAAATAAAATACTTATTAATTATTGTAATATCATTTTTATCAACTCCGTTTCTATCCGCACAAAATGACAATCAGGATTTATCTAAATGTGATTGCGCAGAATGCCATCAACTCGATTTTTGGATTGGTGAATGGAAAGTTGAATGGGAAAACCAGGACAGTACCATTAGCGAAGGGACAAATTTAGTTAATTCAATTTTAGACGGTTGTGTTATTGAAGAAAATTTTGATGGAAATACGGGAATGGATTTTAGAGGAAAGAGTTTTTCGGTTTATAATCATAACAAAAAAATCTGGCAGCAGACATGGGTTGATGACACAGGTGGATATATGGTATTTACTGGTGGTATGGAAGACGATAAAATGATTTTATCAAGAGCAGTCGAAACACCCAAGGGTTCTTTAACACAAAGAATGGTATTTCATAATATGCAAAAAGATTCATTTGATTGGAACTGGGAATCTTCTACAGACAATGGTAAAACATGGAAGCTCAATTGGAAAATAAGATATACCAGAATTTAAATCTCTCTACTGTCATTCTGAGGAACAGAGTGACGAAAGAATCTTTTTCAAATAATATTTTCTGAATAAGGTCGTGATCTATCACACCCCTACTATTTACATTTTTCGTTTTACTTCAGCAAAATCATCTTCTTTGTTTCGACAAAACTCCCTGATAACAGTTTATAAAAATATATTCCACTTGGCAATCTGCTTCCATCAAATTCAATCTCATATTCCCCTGCCGGCTGTTCTTCATTTACTAATGTTACAACTTCATTCCCAAGAACGTCATAAAGATTTATTGAAACAAAATTGCTAATTGGTAATTGATACTTGATAATTGTTACCGGATTAAATGGATTTGGGTAGTTTTGCGAAAGTGAAAATACTGATGGAGCAATTTCAACTTCAATAATGTTTGAGTACCTGAAAACTGCCATTAAAATCTATTTGTTTTAATCTGTAATAAAATTTTGATGATTCTTCAGCGGATAATATATCTGAATAAGTGTACTGATGTTGTTCCGATGTTGTTCCATTTCCTTCTTTAAAACCAATCGTTCTCCAATTTGATTTATCAGAGTTTCTCTCAATTTCAAACCCGTGGTTATTTAATTCTGTTGCTGTTGACCACGAAAGAGTAACAACATTCGTTGCAACAGAAGCTGAAAATGACAAAAGTTCTACAGGAACAATAGTTGTATCGGCGATATAACTGTAATAAACATCCTGTTCACCATTAAATGTAGCTGCCCATGCCAGATTTGCACCGTTGTTGTCCGAAACCATATGGAAGTAATCTCCCATCTTTTGCTGTTGCGGCCAGCCAACGTGCGGATCGAAATATTCCGAAAGTCTTTCATTTTGTGACCAGGTTGTGCCTCCGTCATTCGAATTTGAGTAATATAAAGCTGAAATATTACTTCCAGGATTATCACGGGTATCCAGCCATATTACATCAATGCGTCCGTTTGGAGCAACCGACATCGTACCAAACCATTGATATGCCGAAGTACCGGGATCATCATTAATTTTTATTGCTGAACTCCAGTTAACACCCCCATCTGTGCTGCGGGCAAACATTACATCTAACTGGATCAGAATTAGAATTTCTTTCAACAGAGCATAATAAGTAAACATTGCCTTGAAAAGGACCGCCGGAAGTGTCAACTGCTATCCAAGTTTGCCCGAGTAAGCCACCTGGATTAGGACCACCGCCAAATGAAATAGATCCATCCAGATTTACGGCTGTCGTCATATTCCACGCTACCATTTGACTGGAGTCCTGTGCATTTGTAGATTTTGCAACCTGGAAATCAAATCCGATTGTTGCACCAATATAAAGTTCACCCTCGGGTCCAACAGTAAGCGTACCCCAAAAAGGATCATTCGGGATTGAAATACAATCTTCAAAACTTTCACCACCGTCAGTTGAACGTGTAAAAAAATCAGGAGAACAGACGCTGTAACTGGAAGTCCAGAAGGAATAATTATGTCCGTTTCCCGGACCATTAGTTTTATCTATGGTCATCCATTGTTTGTCTCCTCCCTGTGCAAAAGTTCCACCATCCCAGGAGGAACCCCCATCGCTTGATTTAAATACATCACACAAAAATGTAGGGTTATTTGTCAAACTATTATAATAAAAATTTCCCTCGGCATCTGCACCCAAAACCGGATCTGAGCGGAATATACCAGGCTCGATTACACCCGGAAATGTCCAGGTCTGCCCAGCATCTGTGGTAAATCCATATCCTGCCTGGCGGAAATTATTTGTTATTGTATTGAACTGTCTCCATCCTATTGCCATTCTATTATGATTATTTGGATCAACAGCAATTGAAGGTTCATTTGCCGCATCTCCGATAATGTTTTGTCCGTTCACGTCAACATTAACCTGAACAGTAGTAATATTACTCATTGAATAATTATAACCGGGCGATTTTTCCTGACTTCCCCTTAAATCCGGAATATAATCATCATCCTTAACCTCATGATGTTGAGTCGGATCTGGTGGATTATGTTTCTTTTGTTGATTTGTTTGAGAAAAAATTAGATTTGGTGAAATGAGAAAAACTATAACCGTCCAGAAAACTAACTTGGTAAATTTATATAATCTTCTCTTCGTAAAAATCTTTTTCATATTAGGCTCCAAATTTGGATTTTGGAAGTTTTGAAATTTTATGCTGACCTAATTTACGAATAATCTTTTTGTTCTACTTCACTATGGCAATACTATCCAATCAAATCCTGTCCTCCCATCCGCTGAGGCGGATTATCGAAGGAGGATCATCTTTTTAGCTTCAATATAGCTTCCGGCCTTTAATCTGTATAAATAGATACCACTTAGTAAGGTTTTCAACATACCGTGGTAACTCATAAGTGCCTGCGGCTTTTTCTTTGTTAGCCAAAGTTTTAATTTCATCACCGAGAAGATTAAATACTTTGATAGACTAAGCACGAAACAAATTTAGTTAAACTCCTATCTTATCTTGTTTCATTATCCTCAATAAACCAGCTAAGGGCTGCTTTAACAGCTTCTTCCAATGAATTTACACTTCTTTGCTCAGCCCTGGTCTGACTAGCAAAATTTAAGGTAGGTGGATGCTTCATAGTATTATATACATATTCATTCTCCTTAGGACCTCGCCAATTCGCTAAAACAAGCCCAGGATCTGTATCGACATTAATTATGTAATTTAATTTGTCATATCTGATATAAACATTGATGTCTTCCCAAGGACCATCGGCCACAGAATACCTATAGTTCCAAACTTCGGTATAAGCATCCTGTTTTTTTACATCCATTTTTTGGTAAGAATAATTTACTGTCTCCTGGGAGGATGCACAGGACATAATTATTTGAATTAAAAAGAATATAAAAAAGAATAATACAATATGTTTCATAGCAACCTCCATTAATAAGTGTAATTGATAATTAATTATTTCAATCCACTCTACACCTTGGGGGAAGCACAATATTCTGGAAAGAATTTAAGAGTAACGATATTCAATACGTTTCTCTCAAGGGGCAGAACAACTAATTAAATTTGCAAAAAATATGCTTACAAAAAAAGCAACTGATGGCGATTGGCAAATAAAAAAGCCCCGAAATGTTCGGGGCTAAACCAAATTTCTTCTTCCCTGCATACCAATAGGTAGGTGATACTTAACTATTTCATTAAAACCATCTTTTTGGTCTCGCTAAAATTTCCTGCTTGAATTCTGTAGAAATAAGCACCGCTTTGCAACTTTGTAGCATCGAATTCAGCAGTATAGTTGCCAGTTTGTTTTTCTTCTCTAACAAGAATCGCAATTTCATTTCCAATTACATCATAAACAACAATCGTTACAAACTCTGCTTGTGGAACTGAAAAACTAATTGTTGTAACTGGATTAAATGGATTTGGATAGTTCTGCTGTAGCGTAAATTCTGATGGTGTAAAATTCTCAACATTTATTGCTTCACTATATTCAAAGCTACCATCAAAGTCTAATTGCTTTAATCTGTACGTAATTGTATTTGAAGTAACTCCAGAAATATCATCTAAATAGATATATTCTCTTGGTTCAGTTGTTGTACCGTGTCCTTCAACAAAACCAATTCTTTCCCACTCAGAATTATCCAACTTTCTTTCTATTTCAAAACCCTGGTTGTTTAACTCAGTAGCAGTAGACCAGTTAAGTATGACATTGTCAGATTTGGATGTAGCCGTAAATGATGTTAATTCAACAGGCACATATTCTTCGTAACATAACCATTCACCTATTGCCCATTCACAATCTGGACTGCTTTCTGTTGTGTATGGTGGACGGAAAAAAAACGATTGGGCACTGTCGCGTGGACACACCCAGGCTAACTGACTGAAATCGATTATTCTAAATTCAAATACTATAAAATCAATATATTGATCAGTTACCTCACGACCAGGTCCAGAATCTAATAGTGCTTGGATATTTTTTATAGTGTTACTACCACTAGGACATGTTATGGTAGATGTTTCGTAACCATCATTTTCATTAAAATTAACATACGTACCTTGAACAAACTGAAGTCCTGAGGCACTATAATCAAATTTCAAATAATTTGCGTGCCCTAATACTTCGTTTTCATTAGTATTCAATTTTATTTGTAATGTTACAAATAAAGTAGAATCATAAGGATTTGAGTTTGGTGTATACTCTATCAAACAACCATTGATTGTTTGAGAAAATGAAATTGATGTTATAAACATCAATAAAGTTAATAGAAATAACTTTTTCATATTTACCCCTCTTTTATTTAGATGTGAATAGAAATATTATTCTTAGTTATAATTCCTTATACTATTTTTTGCCCTCTTTCTTATTCACTTTTCCCCCAGCGAACAGAACATCTTCAATTAGTTTGCTTATTCATATAGTAGAAGTAAGGAGTGGAAAACGAATAGCAAATAAAACCCCCGAATAGTTTTCTTGAATGGGAGGTGTTTTTCTCAGTTTATCGAGAATCCCTAATTAAAATAAATGTTCTTCAATGGGGGTACTGAATGATATTTGCTTTTAGACTCAAGTGAGATAACAAATCAATTTCAATTGTTGGCAATTATTAGTTGTATCGTACAACCATAATGTCGAAGATTGTATTGATTTATAATTCATGCATAATCCAATACCCTCACAATTTTGGATTTTTATGAACGTATTTGTATAGAATCAATATAAGTGCCAATTCAACTCAACTTACAGAGCATTGATTACATCATTTATTGATCCTATCAATAATATAACTTTCTATGAATGAAACAATCATGAATCAAAATATTGGGTTTGCGTTAAAAATCATTAACATTTGACAAGTAATAAGTGTTATAGTATTTAATTTAGTTTGTTCAAACTTCTGACAAAGAGCTCTTGACTTTACTGTTAATCTCAAATTTGAATTCCCTCCCCTTTTGGCTAAATTTGCCCTCTCCGAAGGAGTCCTTTGGACATTTTCTACCAAAAAACGAAATATTAATGAGATATCCGCACTGCGAAATAGAATCAAAATGGCAGAAATTCTGGGAAGAAAAACAAGTATATAAAACTGATTTTTCAAACCTCGATAAAAAGCTTTATCATTTAAATATGTTCATCTATCCATCCGGTTCAAAATTGCATACAGGGCACTGGTATCACTATGGTCCATCTGATTCGTGGGCACGCTACAAAAGATTGAAGGGCTACAATGTTTTCGAGCCAATGGGTTATGATGCTTTTGGATTGCCTGCTGAGAATTATGCAATTCAAACAGGAATTCATCCGCAGGACAGCACACTAAAAAATATTAAAGACATAAAAGAGCAGTTAAAAAAAATCGGTTGTATGTACGACTGGCAGGCAGAATTGATGACCTGCTCACCGGAATATTATAAATGGAATCAATGGCTTTTTCTTCAGCTTTATAAAAAAGGATTGGCATACAGAAAGAAAGCTCCCGTTAACTGGTGTCCCAAAGACCAGACAGTACTTGCAAACGAACAGGTTCACGATGGAAAGTGTGAAAGATGCGGAACAGAAGTAATTCAAAAAAATCTTCATCAGTGGTTCTTTAAAATAACGGATTATGCCGAAGAGTTGCTGCAAGGTCTGGACACAATTAACTGGCCGGAAAAAACAAAGCTTATGCAGCGTAACTGGATTGGGAAAAGTATTGGCGCAGATGTGAATTTTAAGGTTGATGGCAATGATGATGTGATTAGAATTTTCACTACTAGACCTGATACTCTTTTCGGTGCAACTTATATGGTTCTCGCACCTGAGCATCCGCTGGTTGATAAACTTACAACAGGTGAATACAAAACCATAGTTGAAGAATACAAAGAATCTATAAAATCATTAACGGAAATTGAAAGAACATCAACGGTAAAGGAGAAAACAGGAGTTTTCACTGGTGCGTATGCAATCAATCCGGTTACCAATAAAAATATTCCTATTTGGATTGCTGATTATGTTTTGTTGACGTATGGATCAGGTGCAATAATGGCTGTTCCCGGTCAGGATGAAAGAGATTGGGAGTTTGCCGAAAAATACAATCTGCCAATCATCAGAACTGTGCAGCCACCTGATGATTTCAAGGGGAAAGCATATTTGGGTGATGGTCATGCAATTAACAGTGATTTCCTAAATGGATTGAATGTTGAAGATGCAATAAAGAAAATAAATATTTGGCTCGAGGATAATGGAATTGGTAAAGCAACAATTAATTATCGCTTGAGAGATTGGCTTATCTCTAGGCAGAGATACTGGGGCACGCCAATCCCAATTATTCATTGTGAAAAATGTGGCGAAGTTCCTGTTAGCGAAAATGAACTTCCAGTTGAGCTACCATACGATGTTGATTTTAAGTTAGGTGGAGAATCACCTCTTGCCAGAAACGAAAAATTTATAAATGTAAAATGTCCAAAGTGCAGAGCAGATGCAAAAAGAGATCCGGATACTATGGACACTTTTGTTGATTCATCGTGGTATTATTTCAGATTCCTTAATCCTAAATTTTCAGAAGCTATATTTGACAAATCAATTACTGATAACTGGGTGCCTGTTGATATGTATGTGGGTGGTGCCGAGCATGCAACTATGCATCTTTTATATGCAAGATTCATTCATAAATTTTTGAGAGATCTCCGAATAGCAAAGGGCGATGAACCATTCCTGCACCTTGTTCACCAGGGAACAATCACGAATCAGGGTGCAAAAATGTCAAAGTCCAAAGGTAATGTTGTAAACCCCGATTTATTTACTTCTAAATATGGATCGGATGTATATCGTCTTTACTTGATGTTTATGGGACCATATGATATGGGTGGTGATTGGAGCGACAAGGGAATTTCAGGTACTGATCGATTTGTTGATAGAGTTTATGATTTGTTTAATGAATTTAAAGACTTGCAAAATCAAATTACTTCAAAAGAAAAATTCGATTTGAACTCTTTGTCGGTTACAGATAAATTTATTTACAGGAAAACTAATCAGACACTTCACAAAGTAGATGAAGAGATAAACCATTTCCGCTTCAATACTGCAATAGCTGCACTTATGGAATTGCTTAATAACTTTAAAGATTTATCCTCTTGTTCAAATGAAATTATATTGTATGCTTTACAAAGATTTGCAATTATGATTTCACCACTTGCACCTCATCTTGGCGAAGAGTGCTGGAGTCTGCTTGGTAATACAACATCCCTCTTTGAGAAACCGTTTTGGTTTGTAGTTGACGAATCTGCTCTTGTTGAAGATATAGTAAGCATTGCAATTCAGGTTAACGGAAAAGTGAGAGCCACAGTTGATATTCCGCTTGACTGCAAACAGGAAGAAGTGAAGAAGCTGGTTTTCAGCGAAGATAAAGTGATAAAGCACACAGCTGATAAAAACATAATTAAAGAGATTTACGTAAAGAATAAGATTTACAACATAGTGGTAAAATAAAAACATATGCTCGATATTAAATTCATAAGAGAAAATCCTGATTTAGTAAAGCAGGGGGTAAAAAATAAAAACGAAAAAGATCGTGTTGATGAGATTCTGGCACTTGATGAGAAAAGAAGAAAAATAATTTCAGAAGTTGAAGAACTTAAAGCAAAGAAGAACCAGGTTTCTTCAAAAATTCCTCAGTTGAAAAAAAACGGTGAAGACACAACTCAAATATTTGCCGAAATGAAAAAAGTATCCGATAGTATTTCAAAGCTTGATTCAGAACTTCGTGATGTGGAAGGTGAATTAAATGGATTATTAATGTTCGTTCCCAATTTACCTCATTCATCTGTGCCTGCTGGTAAAACTCCAGAAGAAAATGTTGAAGTGAGGAATTGGGAGCCAGGAGGATTTTCATACAAAAAGAAAGAAAAAACTCTGGATCACATCGAGCTTGGGAAGAAGCTGAACATCCTTGATTTTGAGAGAGGTGCAAAAGTATCCGGTTCTGGTTTTCCGGTATACATTGGAAACGGTGCAACTCTTGAAAGAGCACTAATCAACTTTATGCTTGATTATCATTTAGCTCATCATAATTATAATGAAGTCTTTCCTCCATTTCTAGTAAATAAAGAATCAATGCAGGGAACCGGTCAGCTTCCGAAGATGGAAGGTGATATGTATACAATAGAGAAGGATGGTTTGTATCCTATCCCAACAGCGGAAGTCCCGATTACAAATCTTCATCGTGATGAAATGCTAGCTGACAAAGATTTGCCAATAAATTATGTGGGATACTCAGCCTGTTTCAGAAGAGAAGCCGGGTCTTATGGAAAAGAATCAAAAGGTTTTCTGCGTGTACATCAGTTCAACAAAGTAGAGATGGTAAAGATTGTTAAACCGGAAACTTCTTATGATGAACTTGAAAATCTTGTTAAAGACGCTGAAGATATTTTACAAGCACTAAAAATACCTTATCAGATAGTTATGCTTTGTAGTGGAGATTTAAGTTTTTCTGCTGCGAAGTGTTATGATATTGAAACCTGGTCGCCAGCTGAAGAAAGATGGCTTGAAGCTTCTTCCTGCAGCAACTTTGAGGATTTTCAGGCACGAAGAGCTAAGCATCCGTTTTAAAAGAGAAGGTGAGAAAAAACCAGAGTTTGTTCATACACTTAACGGTTCCGGTTTGGCGACAAGCAGATTGATGGTATCTCTCCTTGAGAATTACCAAACCTCAGAAGGAACAATAAAAGTACCGGAAGTGCTGCAAAAATACACTGGATTTACAGAGATCAAGTAAGCATTTTACTTTTCATAATCATTAAGAATTATTCATCCAATCGTTTTTGATATTGACGTTATTTAAAGTGAGATTAAGATAAATATTAAGAATATTCATTGAAGAATCTATATACGCTAAAAAAATATTTCGTTCGCTATAAAAAGAAACTTTTATTCGGTTTCATTTTTATTTTTCTTTCAAATATTGGAACTGTTTACGTTCCATTGCTCATGAAAGATTCGATTGACGCACTTCAATCTCAGGAAGAACAGGTAAAAGTTCTTAATGAATTAACAGACACTCTTCAAGTCCACCCAACTGATGAACCTGCTTTACAAGACTCAATAAGATCTATTCGAAGCGAGATAAGTGAAATTAACAATACAGCAGGCAATTTGCTTCTTAAATATGCTTTAATGATAGTTGGTGCATCTTTATTTGCTGGTATTTTCAGATTTCTGATAAGACAAACCATTATTGTAGTATCGAGAGAAATTGAATACGATTTGCGTGGAGATTTCTGGAAACATATTCAAAAGCTTCCACTCAGATATTTTCAGAATACTGCCACTGGAAATATTATGGCTCATGCAACGAATGATATAAATGCTGTCAGAATGTTTATTGGTCCTTCGGTTATGTATTCCATCGATACTTCTGTAAGACTGATAATGGTTTTAATCTTGATGCTATCGTTAAACACAAGCTTAACAATTTATGCACTTTTGCCACTGCCGCTTCTTTCTGTACTTGTTTACAAAGTTGGAAAACTAATTCACTCAAAGTTTACAGTCATCCAGGAAAAGTTTGCACAGCTTACTACTCTTGCACAGGAAAATTTTTCCGGTATTCGGGTGATCAAATCTTATGTTCGTGAAGAAAGTGAAATGAAAAGGTATGCAGAACACAGCCAGGACTATCTAAAAAAGAATATGAATCTAGTGCGGACCCAAGCGCTCATTATGCCAATCCTCTTTCTGATAACGGGCTTGTCTATTATAGTTGTAATCTGGTTGGGTGGCACAAAAGTAATAAATGGTGAGCTAACATTAGGTGAAATTACAGCATTTATTGTTTACCTCGGCATACTCATTTGGCCAATGATCGCTTTTGGCTGGGTTATTAATATTATCCAGCAAGCCGAAGCGAGTATGAAAAGGTTGAACAAAATCTTTTCAGAACCATATGAAATTACAGAAACTGAAAGAACAAATAATTCTATCAAAAATATTAAAGGGGAAATTGAATTCAGAAATGTTTCTTTCCGCTATAATAAAAATAGTCCTTTCATACTCAATAATGTAAATCTAAAAGTTAGTGCTGGTTCAACGCTTGCAATAATAGGTTATACTGGTTCTGGTAAAACATCTTTAATAAATCTGATTCCCCGCTTATATGAATGCACAGAAGGTGAACTTTTAATTGATGGAATTAATGTAAAAGAACTACCGCTTGATGTTCTTCGTACAAATGTAGGAGTTGTCCAGCAAGAATCATTTTTATTCTCGGACACAGTTCTCAATAACATTTCTTATGGCAGACGTGAAGTTGATCAGTCTGTTGTAAATCAAGTTGCCTCAATTGCACAGTTTGATAAAGATGTACAGGAATTTCCATTGAAGTATGAAACGATTGTGGGAGAAAGAGGAATAACTTTTTCAGGAGGTCAAAAACAAAGAGCTTGTCTAGCCCGTGCATTAGCTATTGATCCCAAAATATTAATTCTTGATGATTCGTTTTCAGCAGTTGATACTAGTACCGAAGAAGAAATTCTGAGCAATCTCAAAAGCTTTATGGGAGAAAGAACAAGCATAATTATCAGTCATAGAATTTCTACTGTCAAAGATGCAGACAAAATAATAGTGTTAGCTAGCAGCAAGATTGCTGAAGAAGGCACACACGAAGAACTTGTGGCTAAAGGAGGTATTTACGCTGACTTGCATTATAAACAATTACTTGAACAGGAACTTGAAGAGATAAAATAATAGATGAGTGATTATAAAAGCGAAGAAGAAATTTTAGGTAAAGCCTATGATGCTAAGCTGATGAAAAGACTTCTCAGCTATATAAAGCCTTATAAGAATTATGTAATATTTGCAATCTTACTAAATGTTGTTGTTGCTGCACTTGGACCAATTCGTCCTTATTTAACCAAAATTGCTGTTGATGACTATATTGCAAATTCAGATTATAATGGATTGCTGCTAATAAGTTTAGCTTTGTTTGGCTCGCTACTTTTTCAGGCTGTTATTCAATACTTCCTGACTTATTTCACTCAGTATCTTGGACAAAAAACTTTATTTGATTTGAGAACACAGATCTTTAATCACATCCAGAAACTTGCATTAAAATTCTTTGACAAGACACCAATCGGAAGACTTGTAACCCGCGCAACAAATGATGTTGAAGCATTAGGTGAGCTTTTCTCATCAGGAATTGTGATGGTTTTCAGTGATATATTCATCATCCTTTGGATACTTGGTTTTATGTTCTTTATGGATTTCAGTCTTGTCACTTGTAACTCTTTCTGTGCTGCCTGTTTTAATCTATGGTACCTTTTTGTTCAGAAGAAAAGCAAGAGAAAGCTACAGAGATGTAAGACTTCATCTTGCAAGATTAAATTCTTATATGCAGGAACATGTAACCGGTATGAGCGTTGTTCAGATTTTTAACAAAGAAAAAGATGAGTTTAAAAAGATTTTCAGACATCAATAGTGATTACCGAACAGTAAACATAAAATCAATTTTTTATTATGCTAGTATTTTATCCAACAGTTGAATTACTAAGTTCAATTGCAATCGGATTAATTATTTGGTACGGCGGAGGTGAAATAATCCAGGGAACAATTACTATCGGAATTCTTTTTGCATTTCATTCAATATACTGAAATGTTTTTCAGACCAATCCGTGATCTTTCTGAAAAATACAATATAATGCAGACCGCAATGGCTTCATCGGAAAGAATATTTAAATTGCTTGATAATCAAAACGATTGATTCGCAATCCTGAAAATCCAGTAAAGCTGGGAATTGTTAAAGGAAAAATTGAATTTAAAAATGTTTGGTTTGCTTATAATAATGATGAGTATGTATTAAAAGATATTTCATTCAGTATTAATCCCGGAGAAACTGAATCGCAATTGTTGGGCACACCGGTGCAGGTAAGACGAGTATTATTAATATTCTTACCAGATTTTATGATATCAGACAAAGGAGAAATACTGCTTGATGGTATTAATATTGAAAAGCTTGATAAACGTGAATTACGAAAATATATTTCAATGGTTCTACAGGATGTTTTTTTATTTTCGGGGGATATAAAATCAAATATAAATCTTAGGATAATGAGACAGATTACGAAAGAAGTTATTGAAGCTGCCAGAATAGTTGGTGCGGATAAATTTATTGAAGAACTTCCTCAAAAGTATGGTGAAGAAGTAAAAGAACGCGGAGCAACATCTAAGTGTTGGGCAGAAACAGCTGATTTCATTTGCAAGAGCTCTGGCTTACAATCCCAAAATCCTTATATCTTGATGAAGCTACTTCAAGTATTGATACTGAAACTGAACTTCTTATTAAACAGGCAATTGAAAAACTGATGGTTGGACAGGACAGCTATTGTAATTGCTCATCGGCTTTCGACAATACAAAATGCTGATAAAATTATTGTTTTACACAAAGGAGAAATCAGAGAAACAGGAAATCATCAGCAGTTACTTGCAAAAAAAGGAATTTATTATAAATTGTATCAGTTACAATATAAAGATCAGGAAATTCTGGCATCCTGAATTCAATCAATAGCAGGGAGAAGTAAAATGGAGTCAATATTCATTTTATGACCCTCGGTCGTCACATCATTGAAGAACAATCAAAATATCCTGGGGCAACAGGTGAACTTTCAAAATTACTTCACGATCTTTCACTTGCAGCAAAAGTCATTTCACTGGAAGTTAATAAAGCCGGATTAGTAGACATTATTGGTTTTACCGGGGATAATAATGTTCATGGCGAACAGGTAAAAAAGCTCGATATGTTTGCACATGATATGTTAATTAAAGCTATGGATCATGGCGGACATCTTTGCGTAATGGCTTCGGAAGAAGAAGAAGACATTATTCAAATTCCACATAAATTTAATATTGGTAAATATGTTCTTCTATTTGATCCCTTAGATGGTTCATCAAACATTGATGCTAACATCAGCATAGGAACTATTTTCTCAATCTATAGAAGAGTTTCACCTGATGGAGATACCTGGAACTATGGAAGATTGTCTTCAACCCGGAATTAAACAGGTTGCTGCCGGTTATGTTGTTTATGGATCGAGCACAATGCTTGTTTACACTGCAGGTGCAGGTGTTCATGGTTTTACTCTTGATCCTGCATTTGGAGAGTTTATTCTTTCACATCCAAATATCCAGACACCTAAAAAATCAAAGATTTACAGCATTAACGAAGGTAATTATCTTTACTGGCATCCGGGCTTGAAAAAATATATTAAGTATTTACAGGATGAAGATAAAGCAACTGAGCCGTCCGTATTCTTCCAGATATATTGGTTCAATGGTTGCAGATATTCATCGAAATCTTTTATACGGTGGAATATTTATGTACCCTGCCGATTCAAGAAATCCTCAATGGTAAGCTGCGTCTGCAATACGAGTGTAATCCTATGGCATTTATTGTTGAACAGGCTGGCGGTCGAGCTTCAAATGGAAAGAAAAGGATATTAGAAATTCAACCTGACAAGCTGCATCAGCGAATGCCAATTTTTATTGGAAGCGAAGAAGATGTAAAGATGGTTGAAAAATTTATGGCTGAAGCTGAAGTGCCCGTAAATTAATTTTGTTCGGATATCTTTTTTAGTTCGGCATCTATTTTTTGCGCCAGTTCATCTATGGAAGTGCCGACTACTTTAATTTTTGCACTACGCAATGCTACTTTAGGAGGATCTCCCTCTCCTTTCATAAACTTGAATAGACAGTATCCAAGTCTATTCTTGTCATTTGTAATTGGAATGTTTTCACTAAAGCTTTCAACAATATTATATACTTTCTTTTCCAAAGAAGATTCGGGAAATTCAATGGTTCCGGGAGGTGTTAATGTTGTCATCTCAATACTTTCAAATTTTACTTACCAAATTAATCCAAATAAGGTAAAATCAATAATTCTTTTAAGTGAAGCCAATATTTGTTTATATTTTACAGCAAATTTTGCTATTAAAATGGTAAAAGATATATCTGAATTAAAAAAAATACTCATAATCAGATTGAGCTCGATGGGTGATATACTTCTAACAACCCCATTAATCCGCTCACTCAAGAAACAAAATCCGGCAATTCAGATTGATTTTGTACTCAAAGAAGAATTTTATTGAGTTAGTTAAAAATAATCCACACCTAACGAATATTCATACATATTCAAAGCAAAGTTTCGAAAAACAAATATTGATTAATACTCTGATATCAAACAATTATGAAATCGTAATCGACTTGCAGAATAATATTAGATCAAAAGAAATAACAAAATCGCTGCACTGTCAAACATTGCAGTTTAAAAAGAATGATGTTAAAAAATTTCTTTTAGTAAATTTTAAAATTAACAGGTTAAAAAACGCTTCCCAAATTCCTGTGAGATATGCTGAGGCTGCCGAAATTAACTTAGATGATGAAGGGCTAGATATTTTTACAGATAATGTTTCTGATCCACGGTTAGATTTAAATGAAAAATATATCGGTTTGTGTCCTGGTGCAAAACATTTTACTAAGCGCTGGCCAAAAGAATATTTTATTGAATTGGGAAAGCAGTTGGAATCTGATGGTTATAAAATAGTTCTATTTGGTGGATTGAATGAAGAAGAACTCATTGTTGAAATAGCAAATCAACTTTCTAATCCGGTAAACCTTTGCGGTGATAGTATTTTACAGGCAGCTGCAAATATGAAAATGTGCAAAGCTATCTACACAAATGATTCAGGTGCAATGCATCTTGCATGTGCTGTGAAAGTCCCGGTAATTGCTTTCTTTGGATCAACGGTTAAAGAATTTGGATTTTTTCCTTACAAGGCACATAGCATAGAACTCGACGTAGAAAATCTTCCCTGCCGACCATGCACTCACATTGGAAGAAAGTCCTGCCCGCTGATTCATTTCAAATGTATGAAGGACATTACGACCTGAACTTGCATTCAATAGTTTAAACAAGACTGCTGATAGTATGATGAAAAAAATCTGGCAAATAACTTATAATATATTTTTCATTCCTGTTTTGTATGTAATATTAATTTTCATTTCTATTATTTAATAAAAAGATTCGTTCCGGAATATCAGGCAGAAAAAGAATATTTGAAGAATTAATATTAAGTCGGCTAACACTTGACGTATCAAAAAAAACTATCTGGTTTCACTCATCGTCCCTAGGAGAATTTGAACAGGCAAAACCAATCATTGAAAAGCTAAAAAAAGAAACTGATGTAAAAATTGTTGTGAGCTTTTTCTCACCTTCAGGCTATGAAAATTCAAAGAAATATCCCTTCGCTGATATAATTACTTACTTGCCATTTGATTCAAAATGGCGAGCAAAAAGATTTATCGAGGTTGATATCACCGAGTATGGCTGTTTTTATGCGATACGATATTTGGCCGAATCATATATGGACATTGAAGAAAAAGAATATTCCCTGTTTACTAGTTGATGCAACCATGAAGAAAAATTCCCCTCGGAAACTGCCATTAATAAAATCATTCCACAAATACCTCTTTGAGGATTTTACAAAAATTTTAACAGTTTCCGAAGAGGATGCTGAAGGTTTTAGAAGTTTTAATTGTAAGAAAGTTGAAATAAAAGTAGTTGGTGACACGAGATTTGATAGAGTTTACAGCAGAAGCCTTGCATCCAAAGAAAGTAAAATCATCAACAAAGAAGTTTTAAAGGGCAGCAAAGTGTTAGTTGCCGGAAGTACCTGGCCACAGGATGAGGATGTGATCATTCCTTCATTTCTTAAATTATTAAAATTCGATAAGAGTGCCGTAATGATAATCGCGCCGCACGAACCAACTCTTCTGCATCTGGAAAAATTAGAACACGAATTTGCCGGTCAAGCATCATTCATAAGACTATCTAACATCAATAATTATACTGATCAGAGAATAATAATTGTAGATTCAATCGGAGTGCTATCAATTCTATACAATTATGCCGATGTAGCTTTTATTGGCGGCAGCTTTAAAATTAATGTTCACAATGTTCTTGAAGCGGCAGTTTATGGAGTGCCGGTTTTATTCGGACCAAAAATTGAAAACTCGCAGGAGGCAAAACAAATTAGTGGAAGCCGGTGGAGGAATAATGATCAAAGACAAAAAATCATTTTACAGGTCTTTGAGAAAATTATTTTCTGATGAAGAATTGATTGATAGAATGTGGAAGAAAATCTTCGAGTTTGTTCACAAAAATGTCGGAACTACTGATCGGATAATTAAAGAAATTTTTAGTTACCTGATTTCTTTTACATATACTTTTCACGTAATACTTTCATATGATGTTTTTCATGCCCAGCAATCATAAACAGAATTGCTAAAACTGTAACAGAAGTTTCACTTGCAAAACCTCTCTTCCAGCAGCATTTCCGGTGTAAAACTTCGGAACAGAAGAAGATTTGATTCCCTGAGTAATCGAAATTCATAATTTAATTCAAACAATTCGCGTCTGTTAAAATTGCCTTCTTTTACATAATCATCCTGCTCAAAACCCGGCAGGGATTTTTTTTCTCCTCTTGCAATGCATAGAGCACGATATGCAAAAACTCTTTCAGTATCGAGCAAATGACCAACAATTTCTTTCACCGTCCACTTACCATCAGCGTAACGGTAATTTCCTTTGTGTTCTGAAAATGAGTTCAGAACATCCTGAGTTATTTTACTTTGATCATTCAGTATCTTTAGGATGTCATCGCCTTCAACAAGCTTTATATAATTTTCGTAATAAGGTGCATAATCGCCTTGTTCTGGTCTCATTTTCTTCCCTCTCTAATTAAATTTATTTCCAAATTTTCACTTCAAAAACTCCATCAGAAGTAGCAACACCACGCATCATACTTGGAGTATTGAAAGTAAGTTCATAATTATAATCTTTATCAACTGAAATAATTCCTCCTGAACCATCCGGTAAAATATTATGTATGACTTCTTCTGTAGCCTGCTTCAAAGAATATCCTTTATATTCCATTAAAGCTGAAATCTGATATGCCACTGTATTTTTAATAAACAACTCACCAGTCCCGGTTGCCGAAACACCGCAAGTTTTATTATTGGCATAAGTGCCTGCATTTATCAATGGGGAATCACCAACTCTACCGGGCATTTTGCCTGTTCATTCCACCGGTCGAAGTTGCAGCCGCAATATTTCCAAACTGATCAATTGCTACACATCCAACAGTTCCCTTAATTATTTTTATCATTCTTTCAAGCTCATTCATATCTTTCGTAAACAAAAAAGTATGAAGGATCAACAATTTCAACTCCAAACTCAATTCCAAGCTCGTCAGCTCCGTTTCCGGCAAATAAAACATGAGGAGTTTTTTCCATTACTAATCTTGCTAATAGAAATTGGATTTTTAATTATGGTCACTCCTGCTACAGCACCGGAAGATAAATCTCTTCCATCCATTATTGATGCATCTAATTCATTCTTTCCTTCTGAAGTAAAAACAGCACCTCTTCCTGCATTGAATAATGAATCATCTTCAAGAAATCTAACTACCTGTTCAACAGCATCAAGACTACTTCCGCCATTTGCAAGAATTTCTTTACCAATTTTCAAGTGCCTCAGTTAAAGAATTTAAGATAAGCTTGCTTTGATGATTCCTCCATATTTGGATTCATGCTACCAGCACCACCATGGATTACAATCGTATATTTTCCGTTTGGTCTCCTGAGCAATAATTATTTCCCACGATTAGGATTAATAAAAAGAGTAAGAATGAATGAAAACTGTGTGTTTTTTACAGAGGATTTTCATAAAATTTTCTTTTAAGTTAGAATTAAGCAGAACTTTAAAAAATTTACATGAATAACATAGTAATCTTTCCGGTAATTTTCTTTTTTCTGCATACTTCACCTGAACTGCAGGTTGATCCAATAGATTGGGAGTGCTACGGATTTTCAAAAAATGACTGAAAAAATTTTCATTCAGGATGACTCCTTAAAGACTATTTATCTGATAAAACAAAGATGGCATACAGCAGTTGTTTTTAATACAGCAGAAGTGGATTCAATGATTTTACCTGAAGTAAAATATTTTCTGAAAGCTGAACTGATTGACATTGGCTGGGGTGATGAAGCGTTTTACCAGTATCCTGACTTTGATTGGGATTTAGCTTATCAGGCTCTTTTTTATTCAACACCCAGCACACTAAGAATTGAAGGAATTTATATCACCATACAGCAGTACTTTGATATCTCGGAGATAGTAATTGAATTAAAAATTAAGAATGAACAATTAAGAATTTTATTGAAGTATATCTCCGATACTGTTTGGAAAGATGAAAACGGCAGATACGAAATCTTAAGTACGCAATATTTAAATCGATGTTTATTTTTTTAAAGCAAACGGAAGTTATCATCTGTTCAACACCTGCAATACCTGGCTTGCAAGAGGATTAAAGCAGTCAGGCTTGGATATTAAAGATGATATAATACTTAACCGAACAACTTTTTACTGAAGCAGCAAAAATTGGGAAAGTTTTAAAGGCAGAATAATCCTACCGGATTAAAACTAATTCACTAAGAAAATCTTAGTTTTCATTCAATTCTTCCATTTAATATTTCCAGGGCAAGATTTTCAGCTTTATATAAGATCTCTAATTGCTTCAATCATTCCTTCGGCACTTACACTTACTGTTCTGTTTGCTTCAGTTGTGTAAATATATCTGCCGGAATGACTTTCCATATTTCCATCAAAAGCTAAACCAACAACTTCTGCATTAGTATTAAGTGTTGGACTTCCTGAATTTCCTCCGATTATATCACAGGTGCTAACAAAATCTAAAGTGGTCGAAAGATCAAACTCATCTGGTAAATCTTCCCAATAATCAGGAAGATTAAAAGGAAATTTTTTATTAAATGAATAATACCTGTCCAGCGATCCATAAAAAGTTGTTTTAACTGGAGTTATTGTTCCATTGTACTCGTAACCTTTTATTATTCCATCGGAAATACGAAGTGTGCCTGTGGCATCCGGAGGAATTGCATCACCATATATTTCGTATAGCGCTTCACCGAGTAGCTGATTATTAATCACATCAGAATCATCTAGTTTTTTATCAATGCTTTGCAATTCTTTCAGACTGATCACGTGAATCTAAGAATAAAATTGATGAAAGGATCATCTGAATTTAAAATTGAATCTGGACCTGCCTTTGCCAGTGCAATTACATTTTCTTTAGTTGTAATTGATGAATTCAATAATAATATTCTCAGCCACATCGTCTAATTCCATCCCCATAAACAAAGATTGAACTAATGGATTTTCAGAAGGAAGATTATTGTTTAAAACACTTAATTGCACGAGCAGTTTTTTATCCTCCACTTGTTTATCAAAATTTACAGGAAAAATATTTTCTATTAAACTGTCAAGTTTTTCACCTTTATACGATTCTTCCCTTTCCTTCTTCCGGGAGATTTAAGTTGCTCAGCAAGTTTTATCAAATCTCTTGCGATAAAAAAATATTTTGGTGAATAAGTTGTACTGATGGTTAAAGCATACAATTCTTTTGCAATACTCTGAAGCTTGCTTCTCTGTTTTCCGCAATCTGCTGCCAGAGGTTCCCATATTTAATAGTCAAATCAGGATCACAATAAATTGCTTGTTTAAATTTTTTCTCAAAATCTTTTTTCCTCGCTATGAAAAACGGATCCTGAAGTGCGAGATAAGTTGACTCATAAACTTTCAAACCATTTCCAACATTAAACAAAGTTGCTACGAGTTTCATATCTTCGGCATTTGATTGCATTACTAAATCATAATAAATTTTGTAAAGATCTTTCCGCATTGGAGTTTGAAGTCCATAATCGTAATCTCTTAAAAATTCAAGTTGTGCAATTGTATATAATCTGTTTGTGCTGCCAGGATTTCCAACTACAAATACAGGTTGGTTTTCATAAACTGGTTCTGTACTCCAATTAAAATAGTAATTGGTTTTTATTGGCTTGTCATTTTCATAAGCACGAAGGAAAGCACAATCCAAACCATAACGAGGATAAGTAAAGTTATCATAATCACCACCAAGTTTGGAAACTATTAGCTCAGGTGCAAAGACTAATCTGATATCATTATATCTTTTGTATCCATATACAGAATATTTACCTCCGTAATACAAAGAGATAACTTCATAACTAAGTTCTGAATTCTGATTATAATATCTGGTTTTGATTTCTTCAATTGTCTGATTTTTTACTACCACTTTTTCAGAATCCGAAACAACTGCGCTCATAGCAGCTTTTATTTCTTCAGTTACATCTTCAATCATCATCAACTGGCGAACAAATAATCCGGGAATCTTAAACTCATCTTCCTGCTTCTCTGCATAAAACTTATATTTCAATAAATCCAACTCATCAGTGCTCAAGTCTCTCAATATTCCTCTGATGCAATGATGATTTGTCATTATCAAACCATCTTCTGAAATGAATGAAGCTGAACAGCCCCTGCCAAATTTCAGAGCTGATTTCTGAACTTTATCCAGCCATTCTTCTGAGGGTTTGAAATTGTAAAGTTTCTCAAAGTATTCGAGTGGTGGATTTTCGAATGTCCACATCTTGCCCATATCAAACTTTTGAGCTTTAACAGTATCGAAATCAATTCCGTAATAATTTGATTGTGCAGATACTGTAAATTGATAAAGAAACAAGAAGCAGTTAATTGAAATGATTATTTTCTTCATTACACTCTTCCTTTTTTTGAGGAATAAAAATGCAAAGTAATTATATATTGCCTTTACAAAATTATTAAAATCTCAGACGATATCGCATTATGAAAAGAAAAGTTTACAGAATAAATAAAGCAGGTTCAATCAATAATTTAAAATTGAGAGAAGAAAATCTTCCTGAGCCCGGAAATAATGAAGTTACTGTAGAAGTAAAATCTATCGGATTAAACTTTGCTGATTTGTTTGCAATTCAAGGGCTTTATAGTGCAACTCCGAAAGGTAGTTTTATACCTGGGCTTGAATATTCCGGAATTATTTTGAAAACAGGAAGAAATGTAAAAGAATTTCAATCTGGAAGATAAAATTATGGGAGCAATAAGATTTGGTGCATATGCAACA
The DNA here is from genome assembly GCA_963768365.1 of uncultured Ignavibacteriaceae bacterium. Lineage (GTDB taxonomy): Bacteria > Bacteroidota > Ignavibacteria > Ignavibacteriales > Ignavibacteriaceae > IGN2. The sequence goes on from CAVYHS010000007.1 coordinate 137,025, forward strand.
CATTTGAATATTGATTCACGCTATATTTTAAAATTGCCTGAAGATTGGAGTTTTGAGGAAGGTTCTGCTTTTATTGTTCAGGCACTAACAGCTTACTATGCTTTAGTAGAACTTGGAAACATTAAAAGTAATTATACGGTATTAATTCACAGCGCTGCAGGTGGAGTTGGGATTTACGCAAACAGGATTGCCAAAAAGTTTAACGCATATACAATTGGAACGATTGGCTCAGAATCAAAAAGAAATTTTTTATTTAATGAGGGCTATGATGATGTAATACTTAGAAATAAGAATTTTGACAGACGATTGAAAAAAGCACTCGGAGAGAGAAAGTTAAATATTGTTCTTGAGTCAATCGGAGGAAATATTTTTGAGGATAGTTTCAAAGCACTTGCACCATCCGGCAGAATAATTATTTATGGAGGCGCACAATTTATGTCTCACTCATCACGACCAAATTATTTGAATGTTTTGTATAAATTTTTAACCCGACCAAAAGTAGATCCACTTTCACTATCAAATATTAACAAGTCAGTTATGGGATTTAATTTAATTTATTTGTGGGATAGACCTGATGAGTTAACGAGTATGGCTGAGGAAGTTTTAAAGATTAAAATAAATCGTCCATTTATCGGAAAGGTCTATCCATTTGAAAAATTAGTAAAGGCTTTAAGATATTTTCAATCAGGAAAGACAATTGGGAAGATTGTAGTTAAAGTGGATTAGTTTAATCAGCATAAAACACTGAAGAACTTCCTTAATTTATTTTCATCAAGTTTGTTATTAGTCCTTACACCGCTGCATAAATCCACTCCGTATGGATTTACAAACTGAAAAGCCTCTATAACATTTTCAGCATTTAAACCTCCGGCCAAATAAACTGGAATTTTTAGTTGTTTAGCTATTTGTTTGCTGATCTCCCAGTTATGTGTTCTGCCCGTACCACCAAGTTCTTTTACTTTTAATTTTTGATTTCCAGAATCAAGTAAAACTGCATCAACATATTTTTCAACTTTTATTGCTTCGCGAATTGATTCCTCTCCGGTTACGTGTATTACCTGCACTATTGAAATATCAGGGAGTTGGATTCTTATCTGTTCATACACAGTTACATTAACCCAATCAACTAATTGAACAGTGTTTGTTTTGCACTTTATTCAACTGCGAAATTATATCTTTGGAGGTTTGCTTACTTGAAAGTAAAAATGTTTTTATTTCCGGCGGAACTAGTGAAGCAATTTCAGAAATCATATCTTCTGAAATTACTCCAGGACCAGAAGGCATTTCAGAAACCAATCCTATTGCAAAAGCACCATATTTTACTGCTAGTCTCGCTTCATCAACTGATTGAATACAGCAAATCTTTATCTTCATTATAATTTCTTATTTTCTTAAATGAATGGAGCTAAAAACTTTCCCGTCCAGGATTTCTCAACTTCAATGATTTCTTCAGGTGTGCCGGTTGCAACTACTTCTCCACCTTTTTCTCCAGCCTCGGGACCGAGATCAATTATGTAATCTGCACATTTAATTACATCCAGGTTATGTTCGATAATAACCACTGAATTGTTTCTTTGAACAAGCATATTAAAACAATTTAGAAGTTTTGAAATATCATCAAAGTGAAGTCCGGTTGTTGGCTCATCAAAAATAAAAAGAGTATGCTTATTTTCCTTGCTAGCAGAAAGATGAGAAGCAAGCTTTACCCGTTGTGCTTCACCACCTGAAAGTGTATTTGATGGCTGTCCTAATTTGATATAACCTAAACCCACATCAGAAAGTACCTGAAGTATTTTTTCAATTTTTCTGTGTCCATTGAAAAAAGGTAATGCTTCGTCCACTGTCATTTCAAGAACATCAACAAGATTTTTTCCATGGTAAGTAATCTCACGAGTTTCTTTTTTATATCTCGTTCCTCCGCAATCATCGCAGGTCAAATAAAGGTCAGCGAGAAATTGCATTTCAACTTTAATGAAACCATCTCCCTGGCAGGTTTCGCATCTTCCTCCGGGAACATTAAAAGAAAAGTATCCGGGTTTTAGGCCTCTCGCCCGTCGCCTGATGTGTTGATGCAAAAAGTTCTCTGATATGCTCAAAAGCTTTTACATAGCTTATTGGATTTGATCTTGGTGATTTACCAATCGGTGACTGATCAACAATCTCAATTCCATCTATGTATTTTGCACCAAGTATTTCATCATATTTTCCAATGTGTGATGGTGCCATTCCAAAATATTTTGCAACTCCGGCATAAAGAACATCGTGAATAAGTGTACTTTTTCCTGAACCACTCACTCCGGTTATAACTACAAATCTATTAAGCGGAATTTCAATATTAATATTTTTCAGATTGTTCTCTTTTGCTCCAATTATTTCGATACTTTTAGTTTTTTTATTGATTCTTTTTTTAGGAAAAGGAATTTTTAATTTTCCTGAAAGATATTTTCCTGTTATTGAACTATTACTTTTCAGTATATCTTCAACTGTTCCATGAGCAACAATTTCACCACCACCGATTCCTGCTTTTGGACCCATATCAAAAATAAGATCAGCATTGCGCATCATTTCAGGATCGTGTTCAACAATAATCACTGTGTTTCCAATATCGCGAAGATTTTTTAATAAGCTGATCAATTTGTTGTTATCTCTCGGATGAAGACCAATGGTTGGTTCATCCAGAACGTAAAGTGTTCCGACAAGTGATGAACCAAGTGAGGTTGCAAGATTAATTCTTTGTGTCTCGCCACCGGAAAGTGTACTGCTTAAACGATCCATTGTCAGATATCCAATTCCAACATCATTCAAAAACTTTAATCTTTTAATTATCTCTTTTAGAATTCTTTCACCAACAAGTAAATCATAATCAGATAGTTTCAGTTCTTCAAAAAATATCAGTGAGTGTTCAATTGGAAGAGCAACAACATCATAAATTGATTTACCAGCAATCTTAACCTGAAGTGCTTCTCTTCTTAAACGAGAACCTTTACACGCACTGCAAATTGTATATCCTCTGAATCGGCTTAGCATAACACGGACGTGCATTTTGTAAGTTTTCTGTTCCAACTTTTCAAAGAAGCCATCAATTCCAAGATAATGTTCCGAAACCTTTTTTTACCATTTCAACCTGATTTTCGGTTAATTGTTTAAAGGGAATCGTGGAGTGGAATTTTAAATGCTTTTGCATTCTGAACAAGATCTCTTAGAAATGAACTGTACTTTGCACCACGGAAAGGTGCAATAGCACCATCCATAATACTCAGGTTTGGATCAGGAATTACAAGGTTCATATCAATACCGACTGTCTTGCTGAATCCCTGGCAAACGGGGCAAGCACCAAATGGATTGTTGAATGAAAAAAATCGGGGTTCAGGTTCTTCGTATCTTATTCCACAGCATTCGTAATATTTGTTAAATTCTTTTTCTTCACCGGTTTCTGCGTTAATTATTACAAGCCTGTTTTCACCTTCTTTAAAAGTAACTTCGATTGAATCGGAAAGTTTCTCACGAATTTTTTTTTTTTCAACTTTAAATCTTTCTATAATCACACGAATATCTTTCAATTTCTTTGCAGAAAATTTTTCTTCATTCAAATCAATTAGTTTTTTAGCTGAATAAATACGGAAGAAGCCTCGTTTCTTTAGCAGATCAATTTCTTCTTTTGCAGTATGTCCTTTATGCTGATGAAGTGGAAAGCCGAGATAAAATTTTGTTCCATCAGGATTAGTATCCAGCCAATCCACAACAGTTGTTGTAGTTGCTTTTGTTACTTCTTTTCCACATTGAAAGCAGATTGTTTTTCCAATTCTTGCAAAAAGAAGCCGCAGGTAATCGTAAACTTCAGTAGTTGTTCCAACAGTTGAGCGTGAATTACGGGCTACTGTTTTCTGTTCAATTGCAACAGCTGGAGAAATTCCCTGAATTAAATCAACATCCGGTTTGTTCATTCTTTCAAAAACTGTCGTGCATATGAAGAAAGACTTTCAACATATCTTCTCTGTCCTTCTGCATAAATTGTATCGAAGACAAGCGAAGATTTACCGCTGCCGCTTACACCAGTAAACACAACTAATTTATTTCTTGGAATCTCAAAGCTGAGGTTCTTCAGGTTGTGCTCTCGTGCACCTTTTACAATTATCTTTTTATTATTTACAGATGATTTATTGTTTTTCATTTTTAAGAATGTCAGATAGAAAAAGAAGGATTTGTAAATCCAGACTGTAATTTAAGAATTTATTGGATACGCAGGAGGGAAAAATGTGAGTAATTAATTTTTAAAATTAAAAAGATCACGAAATTATCCGTGACCTAATATGTTATAAATTTCAATTAAGTAATTTTTATTGCTTGGTTTTATTATACTCCTCTAATGCCAATTTGCTCAAGATCAGATTTCATTTCTTTTGGAAGGATGACAGTTTCATAATATTTGCCGTCTTTTCCTTTCTGGTCCGGCGAGGAAAGAAACAGTCCGTTGCAACCATTCACAAATCGAAATCCTTTCAGAGTTATTCCATCTTCAGTTTGAACATCAAGGAATGCAGCAGTTTTCCCTCCTCCTTCGGACTTTAAGGGATTCATTCTGATTATCTTCATGGGAGCCTCCTGTTTTGATTTCAGATTAATTTTGGAATGAATTTATAACTTTTACCGATAGATGTCAACCTCCCCGAACTTTGTACCAGTAAATTTTATTTGAAAAATTACTTATTTGTTGATTCCAGCGATTTGAGCTCCTCTATTTTCTGGTCAAGTAATTCAATTTTTTGATTCAAATCTTCAGTTTTTCGGTCGATTTCCTCTTCATACTCTTGCGGAATTCCAGTAACCGCGTTCTTCAAAATAACTTTTAAATAACCAGTTATGTTTCAATGCTTCCATATTTTCGGAAAGACTGCTTGCCGCTGTTTTCGATTCTTCAGATATCTCTTTAAGATTTACTATCAAAGCCTGAAAGTTTGAATCAGCACTTGTTCCTTGAACTAAAAGTGAACCAAGCACACCCTTGCCTTTAGCAGTATTGTCCAGAAGAGTATCAACACGGACCACAACTCTGTTGATATTCTCAACTGCGGATTTAACTGATTCACCTAATAACTTGTATTGCGCTGTAATTATATTTAGTTCTGCGGTGATAGCGTTAAGACTTTTATCAGCCGACACAGTTAAATCCGTAGCAGCATAATAAAGGGCATCATCTGTAAATATCTTTCCGATTGTTCCTTCTCCTAGCATTTATTTTATTAATTATATCAGCAAGATCTCTTGTCATTTCCTTTGTATAGCCCATTATGCCCTGTGTTTCCTGGATAATATCAGCAAAACTAACCGGTTCCTTTGCCTGAATAATCCCACCATCTCCAACAAGCTCTGATTGACTATCTCCAATCTTTAGAGAAACAAATTTATTTCCAACTAATCCTTCAGTTTGTATTTCTGCCTGTGTATCAACTCTAATAAAATGATCAATTTCTTTTAACAATCTCATTGAAACTTCAATGAGACTAACCGTATCACCAACAACTTTAATATTCTGAACAGCACCTGCATCAATACCGCTTAACTTTACCGGCGAACCGTTTCGTAATCCTTCAACATTATGAAAGTATGCTTTAACGGTAAAAGTTGGCTTGAACAAAGCTTCTTTATTTCCAAGCATAAAAATTCCAATCACAAGAAGCGTGCTTCCAATAAATATAAATATGCCGAGCTTGGCTCCAGATAATCCGGCTTTCATTTCTCACTCCCATTAATTTCAAATATTTCATCACTAAAAAAGTTTTTAAGTAATATATCTTCTGAAGTTATCAGTTCGTTGATGCTTCCTTCCTTTACTATTTTACCATCATTAAGTACAATAGCTCTGTCTGCAATAATTTTAGCACAAAGTAAATCGTGTGTAACCACAATAGAAGTCATTTTCAAAGTATGCTGCAAATCAATAATCAGAACACTTATTTCTTTTGAAGTAATTGGATCAAGCCCAGTTGTTGGTTCGTCATAAAACATAAGTTTAGGTTTTGTAATTATAGACCTAGCTAATCCAATTCTTTTCCTCATACCGCCAGAAAGTTCCGAAGGCATTTTATCAATTGCCTCTAGAAGTGAAACTGCTTCCAGTACAAAATGAATTCTTTCATCAATTTCTTTTCTATCAATAATTAAAATTTCTGATTAATGGAAATTCAAGATTTTCTCTGACACTCATCGAATCGTATAACGCAGCACCCTGAAAGAGAAATCCAATATCTTTCCTTAGTTCATTTAACTCTTTAATATCTAATTTCAGAACATCTTTATTTTGAATTTTAATATTGCCTAAATCTGGCTCCAATAATCTTATCATACATTTTAGTAGAACACTTTTACCCGTTCCGCTTCTTCCAAAAACAACCATATTTTCTGCTTCATCAACATTAAAAGAAACTCCGTCAATAACTTTATTGTCGTTGAAGGATTTGTGTAGGTCAGTTATCTCAATCATCACTTCACCGTTGGCCAAATCCACAGACTTAACTTTACGAGAACCATGTCAAAAATTAAAATCAACAAAGAGGATACAACCACCGAGCTTGTTGATGCCTGACCGACACCTTCCGTTCCGTTCTCTGCTGTGTATCCTTTATAACACCCGACGAGTCCGACAATAAACCCAAACACAAAAGTTTTAGCAACACCGGGAATGGCATCGCCAAATTCAACTGCAAAAATCACCCTGTCTATATAATAAGCCCAGGTCATATTTTGAACGAGAACAACAGCAATGTATGCACCGATAAGGGAAATAAAAATTACATATACAGTAAGAATAGGCAAGATAAAAGTAGTTGCAAAGATTCTGGTCACAACAAGATATCTGAAAGGATTGACACCGGAAACTTCCATTGCATCAATCTGTTCTGTAACTCGCATAGAGCCAAGTTCTGCACCAATACCTGAACTTACTCTTCCGGCAAAAATCAGCGCACAAATTACAGGACCAAGTTCCCGGACAATTGAAATTCCAACTGAACCCGGTAAAAAGGCTTCAGCACCAAATCTTTTAAGAACCGGACTAAGCTGCATTGCAATTACTAATCCGATTATGAAGCCGGTAACTCCAACAATGGGAAGTGTTTTCATTCCAAGCTCAATCATATGTTTCCTGATTTGCTCAATTTCGTAGGGAGGAATAAAAACTTCCTTTAGGAATCTTACAGAAAAAGCACTTAATCCTCCTATCATTGTAAAGAATTCGGTAAGTCTCTTTTCTGTCTTGCTGAAAAGTTTGCCGGATGTTATGAAATTATTCAAATCTTCTGCATCAAATAATGATTAGCTTTATGTAAAAATATGGAAAATGATTGTTAATAGAAATTAGAGCAATGACTTTAGTTTACTGATTTTTATCGTAGAATTGAAAGGAATTATTAATTGAGAAAAGATTTTTCATAAAACTAAAATGCATTTTCATAATGGTTGACCTCAGGATTCTTCAAATCTTCAAACAAAATTGCAAACACATCAAAACGACAATCAAGTTCTCTGATTTCTTTATCAAACAAGTAAAGTTCAGCCATTTTTCTGATCTGCTTTTGCTTGTTCTTCGTTATAGCATATTCGGGTGCCCCAAACTCAAGATTCTGTCTTGATTTGACTTCAACAAAAACAGTGCAATTATCTTTCGGGTCAATTGCAATTATGTCAATTTCACCGTGGCTGTATCTGTAATTACGTTCAATAATTTTATATCCTTGATCAGTAAGAATTTTAGCTGCAAGATCTTCCCCTCTCTTTGCAAGTTCTTTTCTATCGAGATTCATAATTACTTTGTCTTAATTAAGTCAGTATTAAAATCAAGCGCTTGTTGCTCCCTTAAAATATTTTTTAGAAAAGATTTTCGATGAAGAGGACTTGGTCCAACCTTTTTTATAATTTCTCTGTGTTGTTTGGTCGGATATCCTTTATTCTGTGCCCACAAATAAACCGGATATTCTGCTGCAAGGTTTTTCATCAGTCTGTCTCTCGTTACTTTGGCAAGAATAGAAGCAGCGGCGATTGAGAAAGATTTTGAATCTCCTTTCACTATTGAGATAACCGGAAGGTCAGACTGAAACTTTCTATTGCCATCAACTAAAACGAGATCCGGTTTAATATCTAAGCTGCTCAACAGCCTGTTTCATTGCAAACAGCGTTGCGTTTAAAATATTTATTTTATCAATTACTTCGTGTTCAATGATTGAAACGGAATATGCAAGCGCCGAAGAAATAATTTTAGTGTACAATTCTTCTCTTTGTTTTTCGGATAACTGCTTCGAATCATTTATACCTTTGATGTTAGTTTTTTTGCTAAATATAACTGCAGCAGCCACAACTGGTCCGGCAAGTGGTCCTCTGCCAGCTTCATCAACACCAGCTATGTATTTTATTTTTTTGTTGAAATATTTTTTATCGAATGCTTTCATTTAATATGCTCTGGTTTATACACCAAGATAAATAGTAATAAGTCCAAACACCATACTCAATTTTAAAAGATTACTAATTTTGTTCAAGTTTTCAATAGAGGTAGAGGTGCTTTTAAATAAAATTTTAATGCAGTAGACAAGAATCGGATTTACAATAACCATCACGGCAATAAAGTATTCAATCTTGTAAAGTTTACTTAGAAATGGGAACAGAGTAAAAAGTATAAGGGAAATGGCAATTAGTAGAATAATAATTTTAGATTTCTGAGAACCAAACTTAATCGGAAAAGTAATCAAACCTGCTTTCTTATCGCCTTCAACATCTTCCATATCTTTAATTATCTCCCTGATAAGGTTAATCAGAAAGGCAAACACGGCTGGGATAATTGCTGCAGAAGGATTTTCAACTACAACTCCACCAAAAATGAAAACGAGCCCGGTTAAAAATGCTACAGTTATATTTCCAAGGAGTGGAATTTGCTGCAAATATTTTGAATAAATTAAAAGTAATATTATGGCGGAAAGAAGTATTACAACTGCCATTTCATTCAGAAAAATTGAAAATAATATCGCAATAAAAGCAAATAGTGCGTATAAAATATATGCTTCTTTTTGAGTTATTTTTCCTGATGGAAGTGGACGAAGCGGTTTATTAATTTTGTCAATCTCAATATCGTTGATATCATTTATTATGTTACCGGATGCCAAAGCAAATGATGCTGCAAATGCTGCGAGAAAAATATCCAGTTCGGGAGTTTTATAAGGCTGGCAAATAATTGCTGCAACAATTACAGAAACAAAAGTGATAAAAAAGTTTACCGATCGAATAAGTTTTATTGTAATTGTCAGCTTTTCTGTCAATTCTATTAAAATATTATTGAAAGTTTCGCCGAAACTTACAAAAAGAAAAAGACTTAATAAGGTATCTCAAGTTTACAATTTAGTGATTCTTAGTACTCTTAGTGTCTATGTAGTGAGAGAAAAATTTCTCTCTAAGTCACATAATCCACTAAGTTTCTGTAAGAAATAATACTAACTCTGATCAAAACCAATTTTACGATGGGTTCCATCACAGAATGGTTTATTAATTGAACTACCGCAACGGCAAAGCGCCACTGAACCATCCTTTATTTCTTCTTTACCGTCTGCACCTACGAATACAAATTTCCCTTTTATTAGATATGGACCACCTTTATTCACCTGAACGGTAGTTTGAGATTGCTGACTTTGTGCAGGTTGTGCTTTTTGCTCACTCATTTTTTTATTCCTTTCATATGACAACGCCCCGGAGGGACAGTTATCAACTATTTTTATTATTTCATCTGTTGTACCTGCGGTCATATCAATCCAGGATCTTCTTTTTGGATTGAAGATTGCCAGCGATGCTTTCCAGCATTTGGTTGAATGAATACAAACATCAGGTTTCCAGATTACGGATATATCCTCATTTGAATAATTCTTTTGTCTTTCAGACACTTTTCCTCCAATATTTTATATTAAAACAATCAAAACTCATTAATAATTCCAAAATGTATTTTCCCCTCACTAAAAGTATCGCCATCTGCAAATGCAAAACTAACACCCAGTATGCCGATGGCTGTATCCAAGGCTATTCCTAAACCGTAACCAAAAATAAAATCTTCACTCCGTAATATTCCAATTTCAGGAATAGGTTCAAGCAGATAATAACCGGAGTCAAAAAAGACAAATGTATATGTTCTTTGAGAAAGCATTAATCGATATTCAAGATTTGTCCACGCAATACGTGATGCGAGGAATTGTTCTTCTCTGTAACCGCGTACAGTTTTAGTTCCTCCAAATCGCCAGAGATCGCTCTGCTCAAAGAAAGGTCCGCTCAGTTCTCTACCATTCACTCTAAGTGCAACCACATTACGAGGAAAAATTTCAAAGTAAGCACCGAAGCCTGCTGTAATTCTCTGTAAGTTAATTTCAGTTTTCAATCCCTCGGAAATATATTCCGGAGGCCCATTAATCGTTTTTGCACTGTAAGAATAACTGTTTTCGAAAATAAACCCGCTTAATGTCGCAAGTGGATCATCTCTCAAATCGATCTTCAATCCAACACCTGTAGTGATACTTGAAGAATTATAAACTGTGAATACCTGAACTTCTCTTGTAGATGGTATCACCTGTTCAGCTAATATGAACGCGGTCGCAGAAATATCCTCAGTCGCAAGATATTCAATTCCTCCGCCAATAATTCTTTGAACATAAGTTGAATCCTGTATCCTCTGAAATAAGTGTGCATTTAAATTAAAAGGATATCCAAACAACCATGGCTCTAAATATTTCAAATCTAATTCCTGGGATTCACGGGTGAGTTTTTCCCAACTGATTGCAGCTGCTCTACCTGTGCCAAAAATATTTCTAAGTGTTATGTTCACCATTCCAGTTACGTAACCGGATTCATTTTCATTTTGTGGTGGGATATAACCGATTATTCCATCAAAGTTATTTGTATTGCGCTCTTTGACGTTTATCTGAAGCACGCCATAATTCTTAGAGTCTAAATAAAAACTGGGGACAGGAACAGGATCAAAAAAACGGAGCTTGTTTAGTCTGCGTGGAAGGTTTTCAACTTTTACCTGTGAGTATTCTTCCCCTGGTTCAATTCTTAGTTCTCTGACCACAACATAATCTTTTGTCGACGTATTTCCTGTTACCTCTATTTTATCAATTGTACTTTTTTTCCCCTCATCAAGAGACAAATAGATATCAGCAAGATGATCGTCGCCTGTGGTATCGTCATAAAGATAAACTGATTGAATTTTTACCGCTGCAAATGGAAATCCTTCATTCTCAAAATCAGTTAAAAGGTTATTGATTATATTTTCAATTTCATAAAGATTAAAAATCTCACCTTTCAAATAATTAAACGAGGATATATAATCGTCAACGTTTATAGAGTCTGAAGATGAAAAATAAATATTTTGTATGACCGTCGGCTTACCCTCATTAATATTTATTAGAATAGTAACTTTTTGAGAGTCGTTAGAAAATTCAACATTTGAACCTTCAAATGAAAAATTAAAATATCCATTGTAACCTAAAGCGGAAGTAATTCGGGAGAGAGAAGTATCAAGAATTCCCGGGTAGTAATTTTGTCCCACATTTAGTCCGGCCCACTTTTTTATTTCGTCATCACTAAAGACTTTGCTGCTTTTTATTTCTATGTTGTCAACCCTCTGAGCGAAAGCAAAAGCAGAAAATGCTATTATTAATATCAGAATATTTTTACATGGGCAGGTCATTAATTTCTTTTAACTTTTTACCTACTGAATTTATTTTCACTTGTTCAACTAGTGATGGATCAATTTTTGTATCAACATCACAGACTTCAAAAGATTGGGCATTGCAGACTCCAAGTGCAGAAGCAAATCGGAGTAATTTTTCAAAATTCAACTTGTTGTGCCATCCATAGATAATCCCGGCTGTGAAGGCATCGCCGCTTCCTGTTGAATCAATGCTGTTAATTTTAGGCAGAGTAATTTTATAATGAAAGTCAAAATTTGAAGCGTAAAATGGTTTTTCTGCATTTGTTATGAATGCTTGCTTTATCCCTTCACTGTAGAGTTTAATTAACAAGGAAAGATGGTCATTCTCACTATTTAAATTTGAGCCCAGCGATGATTGTATTTCTTCAACATTATTATGAATAATAGTTGGAGATGCAGCTAAACATTTTTCAAGATGATTACCATAAGTATCGCAGACAGAAATTTTATCCACTTTGTTTGCCATCTTGATTCCTTCAGAAAAAATAACATCTGTTTCCCTGCATGGAGAACTTCCCGAGAATACAACAAGCTCACAGGTCGGAATCATCTTTTCCATTTTCAAAATAAAATTATCAACTTCGGAAGAAGAAATCTCAGAATCCGATCTGAAGAAGGAGTAAACTTTTTTTGAAGATTGATCAATAATTATTGAAGCATCCCGAGTATCATTTTTCGTATTAATATCAGAAAAAATAATTTTTTCGTTTTTAAGTGATTCCCGTATTAGCTTGCCATTATTTCCACCGGTAAAAAGTAAAGCAATATTCTGTATACCTAGTTTGTTGAGCTGTCGATTAATATTGATACCCTTGCCACCTGCCTTTAGAATAACTTTTCCATTCCTGTTTACTGCTTGTAAGTCGAGAGTTGAATAATAGTATCTTCTTTCAAGAAGTGGATTTATTGTGACGGTAAGTATCATTGAATCAAAATGCTAAATTGTTACATTGCTATGTTGTTCTAACATTAGCGCTATAGCTCAACAGTTTAACAATAAAACAATTAAACATATTCCTTTAAAAATATGATTTTTATTCAGGATAAGTTATAACTCTTATCTAAAGAAAATTTAATACCTAAACCTGTAAAGATCACCATAAAGTGGAGTATCTGGAGAAAGTCTGTAGTCGCCAAATCCTGTGTTATCTGTAAACAAAAAGCTTCTGTTGAGATTATAATATTGCCAAACTTCGTAAGGCTTTGCATAATATTCAAACGGATGCCTCTCAATGTTGTCAGGAGCACCAAGAATTATAAATACCATTCCTCTATCTGATCTCCACCCTTCAAGAGAATATGTAGTGAAATTTGCATTTGCCATAGCAACTCTACTAAAATATTCATTAAACACAGGATTATATTGATCAGCAGGGTTTGAATCATATTTACCCCAGAAAGCAACGAAGCGTTTTGCTTTTTCAAGGCGATTTTCGGCTGCTTCTATATAAGATACATCTTCCGGATTGGCAATATAAATCATTTGATCAACCGCTTTATCCAAATTAGTTATTGAATTTGGTACACCATACCATCTCGATACGAAAGATTTTATTGAGGAATCAAAATCCTTTCCACTTGAATCTTGTAAGGTAACTTTTAAATAGTAACTTCCAAGATTGAGTGATAAAGAATCGATGCTATTAAACACCTGGTTGTTTCCTTTATTTACATCAATCTGCATCGTTATTTTTTTGATTTCAATTTCCTCTTCATCTAAAATCAGGTAGTCAACTATTAAAGAACGAGTTGTATCAGTATAAACTTCAAAAAATGTTGCTAAATCATCGCGGTCTGTTAGAATATTCCTTGAAACATTCGGAATTATCTTCGTATTACCTTCGACTATTGTTTTTTTTGCAACGAGCATAATATCGCTTAATGATGGTACTTTATTAAACGACTTTACTTCATACATATTTTCTGAATCATACTGGTTCTTTGAATCGTTATCTAATAAGGATGTATGAATAGAATATAATCCTGGTGTCAACTCAAATGAACGATGACCGAGATTAAAATTCTCCGGTGAAGAGGTAAGTTCAAAACTGATTGCAACAATTTTTTCATTCCATATTTTCTCTGTTATAATGTTTTTCTTCTCTTCATCATAAACCGAAACTGTAACTGAATAAGAAGCTTCAAACCCTTGACCGGTTTTTATAAATTGAACAGCATCATAAGGAACCTGGATAAAAACATCCAGGCGGGTTTTACCTTTTTCTCCTTTGAAGCATATGAAGTCCTGATAATATTTAACCTTTAATTCTGGTTTCCGTGAATAATTCTCTATCTGAGAAAAAGTAATTCCCGATATTATTATTAAAAAAAAGAATATAAGCTTATTCATTTTTCAATTCCCTGTATATTAATTTACGTTTGCAAAAAGATCGTACTCATCTGAATCATATACTTCCGCAATATAAAAATTGCCCGGAGTAATATCATTATTATTTGAATTAATCAGGACTTCACCATCCACTTCGGGTGCATCTCTATGGCTGCGCCCAATATAAAAATCTCCTTCCTTAGATTCTACTAACACTTTTAGTTTCTTGCCGATAAGTTCCCTGTTTTTATCTGCCGAAATCTCTCTTTGTATTTCCATAAGTCTACTTTGCCTAGCTTTCTTAACTTCATCAGGGACTGGATCACCAAGTTTATAACTTTCTGTGTTTTCTTCTAGTGAATATGTAAAGGTTCCCATCTTCTCAAATTTAAATTCTTCAACAAAATCACAAAGTTCCTGAAACTCTTTATCTGTCTCACCAGGATATCCAACAATGAAAGTTGTTCTGAGAACCAAGTCAGGAACTTCTTCTCTTAACTTTGATAAAAGTTCTCTTGTTTGTCTGCCGGTAATTCCTCTGCGCATTGATTTGAGAATATTATCGGATATGTGCTGGAGAGGAATATCTATGTACTTGCAGATCTTTTCATTGTTTTTTATTTCATTTATCAACTCAGCCGGGAATCTCGATGGATAAGCATACATCAGCCGAATCCATTCTATTCCTTTAACCTTACTTAATCTGCATATAAGTTCTGAAATATTTCTCTTATTGTAAAGATCTTTTCCATAATCGGTAGTATCCTGTGCTATGATCACTAATTCCTTTGTATTATTTCGAGCAAGAAATTCTGTTTCTCTAAGAAGATCTTCAATAGATTTTGAATTATGCAATCCCCTCATCAATGGAATTGCACAGAAAGAGCAGGGATGATCACAACCTTCGGAAATTTTTAGATAGGCGGTATGCGAAGGTGTTGAAACAATCCTTTCACCTAAAAGATTTTGTTTTAATTCACCACCAAGCTCTTTGATAATATTTTCGTAATCTTCAGTTCCGAAATACATATCCACTTCGGGAATTTCGTTTTTAAGATCATCTTTATAACGCTGTGAAAGACAGCCGGCGACAAAAATTCTTTTTGTCATTCCCGAATTCTTGCTGGCAACTGAATTCATAATTGTATTGATTGATTCTTCTTTTGCTGCTTCAATAAAACCACAGGTGTTGATTATAACAGTATCCGCTTCCGATGGATTTGATCGAAGATCAAGATTATTAAGTTGAAGCTGTCTTAGAAGTCTCTCAGAGTCAACTGTATTCTTGGCACAACCTAAAGTAATTAAACTAACTTTTTCTCTTGTTTTCATTTTTAGAATCTAAATCAAATAAAATATTTAAGATAAAGCCAAATCGCAGGTGCACTAAAAAGCAAAGAATCAAACCTGTCAAAAAAACCACCATGTCCAGGAATAAGCGATGAGGAATCTTTCACCCCTGAATCTCTTTTAAGCATTGACTCAACAAGATCTCCGATTTGGCCAATTGTACCAATTATAATTCCAATAACTAAAACATTCGTCCAGCTTAAAAAATAAAGCACAATTAACTTCGCTAAGATTAACGCCGCAACTGAAAAAATAAATCCAAAAATTGCCCCTTCCCAGCTTTTCTTCGGACTAACACGAGGGAATAATTTATGTCTGCCAAATGTAATACCTCCATAATAAGCAGCTGAATCACCAATCCAAATCGAAGCAAGAATAGAAATTATCAGATAAGCCCCATTTTCATTTGATTCAACTGTTAAAAAATGTAAATCACGCAGAGCAATAAGAGAGGCTGCAAAAATTCCTATGTAAAATATGCCGAGAAAAGTTGAACCAAGATTGTAGATTGCCGAGCCTTTGTTTCGGAAAAGCTCAACTGTTAACAGCAATAATGAAGATAACACAATTATGAGTTCGAGATCATCAAAACCTAAATATTGATTAAGAAGCAAAATAAAAATAATTAAACCCCCAAGGGGAAAATTTATTTTTACACCTTTGTTCTTAACAAGAAGTCCAAATTCATAGAACGAGAACAGACTAATTATTGTTACAAAAGTAAGGAAATAATATCTTCCCAAATAGCTTGCAATTAGGATCAGTGGTACCGCAAAAATCGAAACTATCACTCTTTTAAAGTTTTCACTCTTCGCCATTTTCTTCTGCATCCACTGACTTACTTTTTACCTTCTGAATAAATTCAAGTGCTTCAGAAACGTCAGCTTTCTTAACAAACAATTTTACTGTTGAAAGATCGCCTGGCGCCGGAAAGCTGGAGTCTTTTTGAGATAAAATTGAAGCAGAAATGCCACCACTCTCGAGGTTTTCTTTAAGCATATCAACATCAATTACATTAAAAGAAGTATAAACAAGAACCCAGTCTTCTTCAGAAAGTTCTTCATAATTGTTCAGTTCAATTGTTTCAACCAATGGCGTATTACAATCGGGACAGATTACTATCCCTTTTATATATTCATATTTACAACTTGGACATATAGGCATTTAAACCTCCAATTCAATTCTACTTTTTTTATAATAACTCTTAATAAGATAAATTAAAACGATAAACATAAACAGCAATAAGAAAAAATAAATAATATTAGCATCTAACGATTCTACATCTGAAACATTACTTTTAAACAACTCATCGTCACCAATTATAAAGTAAAGCATAACTGCAAAAAAATTGTTTAGAAAATGCAATACAATGGGAATAACCAGCGACTGACTGCTATATGCTGCAAATCCCAAATAAAATCCTATTATGGCCAAGGGAATAAGTCCATAAGGATTAAAATGATATAACGCAAAAAACAAAGCTGTAAGTAAGGCAGCAGTATGTGACTTAAATTTAAAACTGAAACTTCGCTGTATGTAACCTCTGAACATTACCTCTTCACATATTGCAGGTATAACAGATATTGTAATAATAACTAACAGCATTTCCACGAGGTTGTCAGCATGAATAAGATTACCAAATGTTTTTTCAATTAACTCATTTAAAGAGTCGAGCAAATATTTTATTGAGTTGATAAATTGTGAAGATTCAGCCCATCTTTCGATTAAGTAATTTTGAATGTATAGGTAACTCTGCAGTAACGGAGTTAAAATTATTATACCCAAAATAAAAAGCAATAATTCTTTCCATTTAGGTAATTTGACTGAAATAATTTTACTAATGTCACCATAAATCCATTTGCTGAAAAACAGAGCAGGTAGAAAGATGAATAAAATCTGACCTACGATGGTCATAAATCTTAAACCATTAACTGGCGCTGCTTCAAGATCAAAACCAAAAATCAGTAAAGTAATTAACCCGCCGACAAACTGATATAAAATAAATCCACCGATCAGACCAAGAAATGCAGCTGCAACAGGTGAAATAAGTGGATAAGGAGAGTGCGCTTCAACTACTCTGTTCTGTTCCTCCGGTGTTTCAGGCTCAAGTTGATTTTGTTCCTGGTTATTATTTTCCAATTTAATCTTCTAATTTTCTTGAATATTTGTTTGAAGCAAAGTTAACAAATTATAGAGTGATTAATAAAAAAGAGGAGACAGAAGCCTCCTCATTTAATAAACTTAGAGCTTGATTTAACGTTTTGAGGTTAATTTTCCGGCAAGTCCTTCATAGGTTGAAAGTTTTGCCTCAACATGACCTATAATGATTTTTGTTCTCACTTTAACAGGCAATTTTAATTCGTCATCCGTAAGCCATACAATGATATTTCCTTCATGCTTGAATAGTCCCCCTTCTTTAACAAGAGGCTCAACAATTATACACTCAAATTTTCCCGCCGGTACTTCAATAGTTTCTTTTCCTAAATATTTCACATCGAGATCATAAACTCTGTCTTTATAAAAATTTTGTAATTGAATTAAATCATTAACTTCCATATCTGAGTAGTCAAATGTCCTTGCATAATAGAATGCGGAAACAATATCGTTTACATATAATGGAATTTCATATTCGCCTTCACTGGTTTTCGCTTTGCCTTTTCTTTGATCAAAGAAGGCGGAAAAGTCTCTTGTGTACCCACCTTCTCTGATATGCTGTTCAAATCGCCAAGGGAATAATCCTTCAACATCAATATAAGTTTCATAGCGATCTCTGACTTTATAAAACATATCAAAACTTGGAACTGAATTAACCTCAAAGATAACGTGATATGCCTCTCTGCCTGAAATTTTTTTAATTTTTGGAACTTCCATCACTGCGATCCCAGCAGTAACAAATCCATAGTTAAGGTCAAATATCAGCTTTTCTCCTTCTTTGAAGGCTTTATTATCTAATGTTCTGAATTCTTCAATAGGTTTAGAAGTTTGTTGAGCAATTAAAAAATTGCCTGACAAAATGAATAATAAAACATACATCCATTTATTGATAAACATTTACGGTCTCTCGATTATTATAGAATTTTCAATACTTTTTTAGTTTCGTCAAATACTTTGCCAATATCAATACTATTCATACAGTTCAATTTTTCGCACTGTTCACGATTACAATTGCTGCAATCAAGGGTTGGGACATAAATTGTTTTCTTTTCTGTATACGGTCCCCACCTTTTTTGTGAACAAGCCAATATTTTAGGAAAAAAGCCAATAACGTGAACTCCCAATGCTGCTGCAATGTGCATCGGTCCCGTAGAGTTTGAAATAAATATGTTTGCTTTATTTATCAGTGACTTTAATAAAGAAAGATCCAGTTGCCCGGAAAGATTTATAACTGAATTACTTATCTCAAATTCTTCGCACAACTCAGATTCGTTTTTACTTCCTGTAATGATTATTGATACATTCTCGAGACTGCTCAGCATCCTTGTAAGTTCAATTAATTTTTCTTTCGGAAGATCAACCGAGCTGCCACCACTACCGGGGTGAACGATAATAATTTTATTTCTGGATTTGAATCCCCTCTGAGCTAATATTAAATTAATCGTTTTCGGAACTGTCACCATCAATTTGTAGATGAAATTTTATTTCCTTTGAAATATCTTTTACATAAATACCCAATTTGGCAAGAAGGTTTATGTTGTATTCAAGCTCATGCTTATCACCATACTTTCGATGTTCATAAACTTTATTATTGAATAAGATTGAATACCATCTATAACCCGTTCCTATCCTGTTTTTAATTCTAGCCAAAAACATCATCAAGGATATTTTGAAAGTTGGATTTACTACAATACAAGTATCAAACTTTCTTGGTTTTATTTTTTTCAGATTTTCTTTTAATAGAATTTCTCCATCAGCTTCATCTGCAATGATCACATCATCAATAAAAGAATTCCCGTCAAGCAATGCACGAGTGTAATGCCGAATGAAATAAGTTATTTCACTATCTGGATATTTATTCTTTACAAGATCAGCCAAAGGAATTGATAGGACTACGTCACCGATTCTATCAGTCCGAACAATGAGAATCTTCTTATGTGGTTTCATTTGCGTGACAAGTATGGATTATTTTTGATGAAAAACCTCCAGGGCAAATCAACTGATTTGGAAATTCCGATTCTTTTAGAAACACCGATATCTTTGCTTACAATTTTTTCACCATCTAAAATAAATATTTTATTTCCAGTCAGATCTATCCCGGAATGTTTTTTACTTATTCCAAACGCCTGACAGGTTTTTCCGGGTCCACTTGTTAAGTTGAATATCTCCTTGTTGTTTTTCAGTTTTCTCCCAAATCGATTCTTAATCATTTTTCCAATTCCGGATAGCGGTTCAACTGCTCGTATTAAAACTGCAGTTCCCTGTCCCTTCTTTCCGGTTACTACATTGCAACAGTGATGAGCACCATAAGTAAAATAAACATATAGATATCCACCTGTTCCAAACATAATTTCAGTTCTTTTGGTAATTCCACGATATGAATGTGCTGCTTCATCAAAGTCTCCGTGATAAGCTTCAACCTCAACAATTTTTCCTGCCAGAATATTTTTACCATCAACTTTTACCAGGATTTTACCAAGTAAACTTCTTGCAACATCAAGTAATTCTTTTCGATAAAAACTTTTTTTTAATTTGTTGGCTGTTAGAAAATCTTTCATTCGAAATGAAAATGTGTCAGGAAAAATATAAAGTATAGGATGTACTATTGCGATTTTAACTCGCGTATTTTTTCAGAATAATATTCTTTCTTTTCAGGATTACGTTGAATAAGTAATTCATAAATTTTTATGGCTTCATTTTTCTGTCCCTGAGAGAGATAAATATTCGCAAATGTTTCTGAAGCCAGTTTAGTTTTATCAGGAGCGTATGACTGCTGATTGGTTTCACTCAAAGAATTATTATTACTTTGATCAAGCTTTGTGTTTATGAGTTTTTCAGCTATCTGCGGCAGATTATCATCGACAGATTTAGGCTGATCTTCATTACATTTCTTCTTTTAAAATAGAATTCATTTGATGAATTGAAAAATATATTTCCTCTTGATGAATCAAATGGTGATGTCTGTTTATCGGGCAATTTGAATTCAAGTTTGTAGTGGTCGAAAGTAAGGTCTGGAATTTAAAATCTCGCTTGCCTTTTTCAGAAAAGATTCCACCATCTCAATATTACCAAGCAGGATACATGAGCTTTAGCTCATTAAAATAAAAGCTAATGGGTGATTTGGATATATCATCAATCCGTTTTCAAGAATTGAAACTGCAGTTAGAGGATCATTATTTCGCAGATAAAAATCAGCTACTCTTAAAAACAAGGGAGAGTTTTTATCTCGTTCGTAAATTAATTTAGCTCTTTCCGTTAACTTATCATCCACAATTCACACTCAATCAAATGGCTGCATCTTTAGCAAAAGCATGTTTAATCGAAGTGATTGAAACAAAAGAGAAGCCAATAAAGAACAATAGTTGAAAAGGAAGACTTGCTATTTCCATAAAGTAAATGCTTGATACAACACCAATTAAACAATAAAAGGCAAGGACTAATTCAACAATAACAGCAAAACCTATTTTCTTGTTATTATATTTCTTTCCCACCCAAGTATCTTTTTCAGAAACTAATTTGAATTTAGGAGTTCTAACAAATTCACTTTTACGGTTTAGTAATCCTTCAAAAACTGCCCGGGAATTATTGAGAGCAAAGCCCATACTTCCTGCCATAAATATCGGGAAGAGCACAATTCTTTTCCGCCAATCAGGATGAATATCCTTTTGCGAGTAAAGATAAAACATAAATGAGCTAATGAATGCAAGCACGAACACTGACATAAATGCAAAATAGAGTTCGTGTCCACCACTGTTTTTAACAAAGATTAATGGCACATTTAATATTGCTGCAAGCAGGATGAATGGAAAGACAATATTATTAGTCAAATGAAATGTGCTGTAAAGTTTTATTCTTAGAGAAACATCTGAACTCCAGACAAGAGGAAGAATTTTTTTAGCAGTTTCAATTGCACCTTTTGTCCATCTGAATTGCTGAGATTTAAGAGCATTTATTTCTGAAGGAAGTTCTGCAGGTGAAGTAAAATCTTTTAGAAAGACAAACTTCCATCCATTTAGCTGCGCTCTGTAACTTAAATCAAGGTCTTCAGTTAAAGTATCAGCATGCCAGTTACCGGCATCCTCAATGCAGGACTTTCTCCAGACACCACCGGTTCCGTTAAAATTTATAAAGAAGCCGGCTTTATTACGAACAGATTGCTCAATTACAAAATGACCATCAAGAGCAAGTGCTTGGGCTCTGGTAATAAGTGAATGATCACCATTCAGATGTTCCCAACGTGTTTGGACCATTCCAACTTTTTCATCGCTAAAGAACTTTAAAGTTTTTTCAAGAAAATCAGAATGAGGAATAAAATCAGCATCAAATATTGCAACAAATTCACCACTAGCAATTTTTAGTCCTTCTTTTAATGCACCAGCTTTAAATCCCTCCCTATTACTTCTCGTGACATGCTCAATGTTAAAGCCTTTTTTCTTTTTTGCTTCAACAACTTTTGCAACTACATCCACGGTTTCATCGGTTGAATCATCAAGTACCTGTATTTCCAATCTATCTTTTGGATAATCAATTTCACACACTTTATCAATTAGTCTTTCGATAACATATAACTCGTTATACAAAGGAAGCTGAATAGTAACCAAAGGAGTTTCACCAAATTCTTTTGAAGAATTAATGTTGACATCTTTATACTTCCGGTGATAGAAAAGTAGAACAAACCCGTGAAGGCCAAAAATGAAAAGTATTGACAGCGAAACAAAGTATCCTATTAAAACAACATTATCCATATTATTTTCCTCTTTTTACCATCCTGAAACTACCGCCAGAAGAATATCTTCTGATATATTATTAACTGCTATTGCTATTGCGTCTTCCCGCTCATTCGTCGTTTGTGCAGGGACATATTCACCAAATCCTGAAAAATCTTTTTCAAAAACTGTTTTTTTCATAACCAGATCTTTATACAATACTCTAACCGTAATCGTCAACTTTCTTGCTGATATCTGTTCACCCGCACTAACTATTGCAGGCACATCTGTTACACTTGTTATTACACAATTAAGAGATGCATCTGCTGAAGTTACTCCCGATACCTGAAGCGAATTGTCATTAATAAAATTCTGGATAAGATCATCCGTAAGCAACTCTCTCAATCCTGGTATGGCAGCAGGGCTTTTATCCTGTGCAACAGGAATAGAAATCGTTTTTAAATGCGCTGGGACTGATGATCCAGTAAACGAATAAGCACCACATCCAAAATTAACTACTGCAATCGTACCTATCAAAAGAATAAAGATCATCGATCTCAGTGCTTTAATTCTATTTTTATTTATTCGGTTCGAAATCATTCTTCTAACAAGATCGTATTGTTTTATCTTCCTGTAAAGAGTTCGTTCACTAATATTGAGCAGTTTTGATGCTTTTCTTTTATTCCCGCGTGTTTTATCGAGTGCAGCTTTTATTGTATCACGTTCGATGATATCGAGAGAAAAAAGATTCTTTTTAGGTTCTTCTCCTTTACAATGCATTTTCCGTCCCTGTTTGGAGGACAAGATCTTTTAACTCGATTAAGTCTTTTTTTATTTCAAATAGTGCTCGATAAAGAATTTCTCTGTCCGCATCTTCAGGAGTTTTTCTTAAGAAAACAGGCAGATTTCTGGAAGCAAAATTTTCATCTTTACGAACAAATAATTCTGAAAATGAATCAACATCAATAACACCATCTCTATTCAAAGTAACTGCCGTCTCAATTGCATTTTTTAGTTCACGCACATTTCCCGGCCAGTTATATTCCAAAAGTATATCCATCGCCTCATCAGAAATTTTTGGCGGAGTATATTTTATTTAAGGAAGTATAATTTTCAAGAAAGTAATTTACGAGTAATGGAATATCTCCTTTTCTTTTTCTTAACGGAGGGATATTTAAACTAACTGCTTTTAGTCTGAAAAAAAGATCTTCTCTGAATCTTCTGCTGTTGACTTCTTCCTGCAGATCTTTATTTGTGGCAGCAATTATTCTTACATCAACTTTTGTCACAGTCTCAGCACCGATTCTCATAAAGTCTTTAAATTCAATTGCTCTTAAAACTTTAACCTGAGTTGTTAGCGGCATCTCAGCAATTTCATCGAGGAACAAAGTACCGCCATCAGCAATTTCAAAGTAACCTTTTCTTCCCTCAAATGCACCTGTAAATGCACCTTTCTTGTGGCCGAAAAGTTCACTTTCAAGAATTCCTTCAGGAATAGCTCCACAATTAACACTTATCATTTCTTTATCTGCTCGTTTGCTTGAGTTGTGAATAGCTCTGGCAAATACTTCTTTCCCAACTCCGCTTTCACCAAAAATAAGCATTGTGATATCTGAAGAGGAAACCTGCATTACAACATCAACCAAATCGTTTATTTCGCTGGATTGACTAATAATCCCGTGCTTTTTTTTAAATTCTTCTCTGTTCACTGAAATATTTTAATAATATATTGAATGACAAACTGTCATAGCTGTAAAAATACCTAATTAAAGATTCAATTGAAACAGAATGATTTTGGGATGAAAAGCTTAATTATTCATCATATTTCGAAGGATAAGCCATCCTTGGCTATAATAATTTTACTTCTTAGCGATTTCGGCATGGTTGCCAAAATTTCATTTATCTTTAACAGATCTTCATCAGAGAAATGAGTTAAATAGATTTTTTCAGCTTCTATTTTACTCAGTGCTTCAAAAAGAATTGAAGGTTGCAGATGAGTTGCCTCACTGATAAAAATATTCGAATTAATTTCTTTAAACAGAAACAAATCTTCCACTGAACTAATATCCGAAGTATAGATAATTTTTTTTCTTTCAGTTTCGAAAAGCAAACTGGCACTATATAAACTGATTGAGGGATGATTAACTTTATATTTTTCAAGTTCAACCAGATGTGAATTTTTTCTGGCAAGCAAAGAAAAATTATTTGAAATTTTTACAGGGTCATCATCCTTAAAAGTTTTGTAACGAATTTCAATCTTCATTTTTTCAGGGAGTAAATAAGAGTGCAATAAAAAATCTTCAACGACAATTTTTAAACTTTGATGGACATAAATATCAAGAGGCTCTTTTCTATTCAACATTTTCATTTGGACAATTAACGCAGGCAATCCGGAAAAATGATCAGGGTGGAGATGTGTAAAAACAATTCCATTAATTGAATTAAAACTAATTCTATTGATTAGCAGAGCACGAGATATTCCATCGCCGGTATCGACGAGTAAATTGTAATCTTCAGATGAAAGTAATAACGAGGAATGAAACCTGTTCTACAGAAGCTTTACCAGAGCTTGTTCCAATAAATGTAATTTTCACAACTATTTTGGAGGAATTGAAACAATGCTTCCATTAACTTTATACCGGGAATTTACAACCTGCAAGAAACTTTCAGCATCTTCAATCTTTTCGAACTTTCCAGCATAAACTACATGAAAGGTTGTACCGCCAACAATTTTATCATCAATTTTGTGTAAATACCCGAGTTTTCAAATTCACCTGATAAGCTTTTTTGCATTATCAAGATTAGTAAATGCACCTGCTTGAATTGTAAACTTATAATTTTCTTCACTCTTAGGTTTAGTTTCTTCAGTTTTTGTTACAGTTTCCTGAACATCAGATTTTTCAAGCAACGAAAGATTTTGATCAGCAACCTGAATATATGGCGATGTAGAGTAAGATGTTTTTAATAGTTTTAATTTTTCCCGTGCTGTGTCATACAGTCCAAGAGCATAGTAGTAAGAAAATATTCTGTATAGAGCTGCATCAGCGTATTTACTTTTTGGATAATTATCAACAATATCCTGATAAATAACAATTGCTTCCTGTCCGTTCTCCTTCAAAACTGCATCGAGAAACATAACTGATGGATCGTCAGGATATTTTATTTTCAGATCAGCTAGTGCTTCCTTTGATTCCGCAATATTTCCACTCTCAATGGCTTTTAAATATGGGACAATATCTACTTCCTGGGAAAATAATTTTACTGATGAGCAGAGTACGATTAGTAAAATCAGAAATGGGAAAAAATTTAGTTTAAGATTTAGCATTATTTTACCGTCATCAGACGGATATTTAAAGATTAAAAATTCAACCGGTTAAAGATAAACTTTCTTCAACCAAATTTACGAAACCTGTAAATTCACCAAAGAGAGTTGCTGAAGTTGCACGGTTTATTTTCACTTTTACATAGTCACCGACTTTTATTTTATCATCAGCAGGCAAGAATAACTACTTTATTTGTGTCAGATCTGCCTGATAAAAACTTATCTGATTTTTTACTGAAACCCTCTACCAAAACGACTTCTTCTTTACCGATCAATTCCTGATTTAGTTCGAAAGATATTTGCTGTTGAAGATTAATTATTTCCTGAAGTCTTTTTGCTTTTGATTTCTTCCGGAACGTCATCATTCATCCTAAATGCTTTTGTTCCTTCCCGCGGAGAATATTTAAACATAAAAGCACCATCGAATTTTACTTCTCTCATTACATCGAGAGTCATAATATGATCTTCAAAGGTTTCTGTTGGAAAGCCAGCAATTATATCTGTTGAAAAACTAACCCCCGGAATTATCTTTCTTGCCTTCTCAACCAGTTGAAGATAATGCTCAATTGTGTAAGTCCGGTTCATTAATTCCAGAATTCTATTAGAACCTGATTGAACTGGAAGATGAATGTAGTTGCAAATGTTTGAGTGTTGAGCAATTGTATAAAGCAGCTTATCAGAAAGATCCTGCGGATGAGATGTTGTAAAGCGAATTCTCATTGAACGATCTACTTGTGCACAAGCAGTAAGTAAGTCAGCAAAATCACCACCGATTGTTGAATCATCATCTCTGTAAGAATTAACATTCTGTCCGAGAAGAGTTACTTCCTTAAATCCTCTTTGTGATAATTGTTTTACTTCATCAACAACCGAGTCAAGCGTCCGGCTACGTTCTCTACCACGAGTAAACGGAACAACACAAAAAGTGCAGAACTTATCACATCCACGCATTACTGAAATCCATGCTTGCAGATCCATCTTCTCTGTGAGGAATTATATCATCGTAAGTTTCGGTTTTGGAAAGTTTAACTCCAATTCCTTTATCTCCATTGAATGCAACGTCAATTAGTTCAGGCAATCTTCGGTATTCATCCGGACCAACAACAACATCAACAATTTTTTTCTTATCAACAAGGTCTGATCGTAACCGTTCTGCCATACAAC
Source organism: uncultured Ignavibacteriaceae bacterium (assembly GCA_963768365.1). Taxonomy (GTDB): domain Bacteria; phylum Bacteroidota; class Ignavibacteria; order Ignavibacteriales; family Ignavibacteriaceae; genus IGN2. The sequence continues at coordinate 163,787 of CAVYHS010000007.1, forward strand.
CAAGAACACCGACAACCAAATCAGGTCTTTTGATCTTTAATAGTTTTAAAGTTTCCGAGTCGGCCATAAATTCTCTGCTCAGCATTTTCTCTTATACTGCAAGTGTTTACAAGAACCACATCTGCATCTTCAAGTTGTTTGGTCACACTATAGCCATTGTTCTGAAGAATCCCGAGCACAATTTCTGTATCGGCAAGATTCATCTGGCAGCCGTAGGTTTCTATGTAAACTTTATTTTTATTCATATTATGATTGAAAAAGATGGTCTAATATAAAATATTACCGCCTGCGGTTCAATCTAAATTCTTGATAATTAAAGGACTTATAGGGACGATTAATTTGAGGAAAGCGCGTAAAGGATGAAGTTCAATAAAAGAAAGCCAATTGTTCCATAAATAATGTTGAAGATAATCTTTTTGATTTTATGATCACGACGAATACTTCGTTCTAATTTATTTCTACCGTTTAATTTTACAAATCCAAATATCATTTTATTAATTATAATTATTATGGATACTAATATTACTTAAATTTTAACACAAATGCAGTTACAATCTGTGTGCCCATTTTAGTATTCTGAAATATTGGCAGATAAGTTGAATATCAAATCAAAATTGAAAATGAATAAATAATTAGTCAATTCGATTTTACCTGTCTTTCAATTCAAAGTTTACTGCTTACAAAAAAAAGCCCCTCGGATGAGGGGCAAATAAAAGAACTTTGTTACAGATTATTTAATCAAAGTCATCTTGCGTACTTCAGAGAATTGGCCAGCGTCGAGTCTATAGAAATAAATTCCGCTGTTTAATTCACTTGCATCAAAGCTGATTGAATGAACGCCAGATTCCATATTCTGGTTTATAAGAGTTTTTACTTCCTGACCAAGTGTGTTAAACACTTTCAAAGTTACAATTGAACTCTGAGGAATGGAGAAGTTAATTGTTGTACTTGGATTAAATGGATTCGGATAATTTTGTGAAAGTTCAAATTGCACTGGTGCAGTGACATCAGCATTTACTACTTCCGAATATGCAAATGATCCATCAAAGTCAACTTGTTTAGTCTGTAGTTATAACTTCCAGCAGTCAGATTTCCTATCTGCATATGAATAAGTTATTGATCTCTGTAGTTGTTCCGTTTCCTGAAACAAATCCTATGGTAAGGAAATCATTACCATTGCTTCTTTCAATTTCAAAGCCCTGATTATTCAGTTCAGAAGCAGTTGACCAACTAAGAGTAATGCTGTTGCCATTTGATGCGGCAGAAAATGATGTTAGTTCTACCGGAATAGGAACGAATGGAGTTGGTACATCAACAATCCAAGTATTATTCATATCCTCACTAGTCTCATCCGAACCTGTTACACCATTCCCACCAGACATAACCTGTGCGCCCTCAGTATAATCAAACCTTTGTGTTGAGAATCCTGAAGTGGGGCTAAGTGCAGACAACTGATTAGCCACAGGTGTATCATTCAAGTAAGTTGAACCTGTCGTACCAGGATCGGGACCATCTATAGTTACACCTGTCTTGTCAACGGCTTCATTGTTTGGAACCGGTGAGCCAGAATTATACAGAACATAATCAACATCACCTACAAGGTCGGACATTCCGTCCCAGTAGAACAACATAATCATTTCGTCGCCATTTGTTAATCCCGGATTGTGCGTGCTATCTGCTCCATATATACTTCCCGGGTGAGTTTCCATCATATCAGGTATAGCATCTGGGGGTCCTGATTGAAATTCTGCCTGATCGATTTCATAAGTGGGATTTACACCGTATGTGCTAAGGAAATCAGCGTCTCCATTAAGTGCAATAATCTGATGTTCCCCGGCGCCGATAGTTGCACCATCTGGGAATTTGGACATGAAGTCACCAAATCCTCCCTCGTATAATCCCAATACAATATGGTAGTAGTACTCGGGACCACCATCGAAAGCAACATCTGATAAATAATAGTCAGATAAATCGACAGGTGAAGCATTTGGATTATGTATCTCTATAAACTCTGCTGCAGTGGGAGTAACAACAAATTCTGTGAGAAGTAACTTTATCGACCTGCCCACCACCACTAGCTGAAAGTCACCTCAAAGTAATCCAATCCAACATAGTTTGAATTATTCCCTGAAGGACCACCATCTGTAATATAATATTGAATTGCAAATCTTATCGTTCCACTATTATTAAATGTGCCAATCCATTGTGCCCATCCGATTTCTGATACGAGATATCTTCCCCAAGTTTGATCGAAATCACCAGGAGTAATTCCTGCAGTTGTAGAATATCTAACATAAACAGAATCATCAAATGGATTTCCGTCAGGTGATCTGTGCCAAAATTTTAGAGTGTCGCCTGACGAAACTGTAATTTCAGGTGATATTAACCACTGGTCAATTAAAAAACCATTTGCGCCTTGAAAATTTGTGAAAGTATAACCAGTATCAGGACCTTCATATGCCGTAAATACAGTTGGGTCTCCTTGTGCGAAAGGCGGTTGGGTTCCGCCACCATCTTCATTAAGAACCACCCAGCCTCTTGCTTCTAACCCAGCAACTGAATTTACTCCATTCATATCATCAATAAATATGGCATTAGGGTTATCTGCAGAAATATTTATGGATTTCCAGGTATCAACCATGATGGTTCTGCTAGAATTATCTTGGGCTAAGGATAGTGCAGAGATAAAAAATATAGCGAACAGTAAAATAGTTCCTCTTTTCATAGATCCTCCAATTAGATTTGTTAAATAATTAAATTAATTTGAACTGGATTTCGGGTATTAAAATAATGAAAATATAAAAGAGAATGAAAAGTATTGAGTTCCAAAAATTAGATAAAAGATGAGTGAACGAGAATTTAATAATTATTTAACTAGCCTATAATTGCAATTCAAGTTATTTGCTTAATTTGATAAAATCAGCCGTAAAGAGTTCAATTCCCTCAGCATAAGGCATATTAAAATCAAGTAATTTTCCTACAGTTCCAGCTATATCAATTTGCTGATGTAGGTCAGCGTTTATATGTCCTAGAGGGATATCTTTACCAATAGCCAAAAGCATAATATGTTGGCAACCATCGCAATTACATCCATGGTTTTTAAAATTATCTGAATGTCTTCCATGATCATTTGTTACAAACATTGTAGTTGTGTTTTTGTAATAAGGATCGTTCTGAATTTTTTGCCACAAATTATAGACTATTCTATCCACATTTGTTAAGGCGCTCACATACTCATTCCAAACACCTGAATGCCCTTCTATATCTGTAGTTGGAAAATTTACCAAAATCAGTTTTGGATGATAGGCATCCATAACAACAACAAGACTGTCATACACTTCATCATCATTACCATCGAAGCAGTTTGTTGAAGCCGCATAATTTAATCCATAACCCGTGGAAGTGCTGTAGGATAAAGCTCCTATTTTCTCCTTGCCTGCAACGATAAAACAATCAGTTGCTTTGGCTGAAAACTCTTTTCTGAAATATTCAAATATCGTCGGTTTATTTGGTTGCTCTGAACCATCATTTTCAATTATCTGCCAAGTACCGGTTAAGATTGATGCTTGACCAGGATTTGTTGAACTGATTCCTTCGTCTGCAATTCTAAAGTTAGTAAAGACTGTACCCAACGGTGCCAGATCATTATAAATATGAGGAATATATTTACCATCTGAGCCAAAGGTCTCGGAGTATCTTGCTCCATCAATCACAACGATTATCACGTTCTGGCCGATCATAAAAGAAGTAAGAAAGAAGAAAAGTACTATAAGTTTGGTTTTCATAGCGGGATTTAAATTTTTTCAGAAAGTTGCGGTAATTTCAATATTGATTCAAAAATCTACCACAAAGATTAAGAAAAAAAGTCGAAGTATAAAGTTGAGCTGATAAAGCTGGTATTAAAAAATTGTTATTTTACTAAATAATATCTTTGGATAATTCCAGTTTGAACTAATCCATTCAGGTTAAAATATGTGACTATTTGTAGAATGCCACAATTTTTTCAGTTAAATGAATTTTAAAATTTCTAAATATTGCCGCTTAGTTACTATTCTCAACCATTTGATAAGAAAAATGGCACTAAATAAAATATATTATCTTATTTAATATCGTTAGCATTAAATTACTATACGAATTATTTTTCACTTCAAGAGAGGATGTTATGAAAACTTCACTTATTAAAATTTTTACTGTCACTTTGCTGGTTCTATCGGTTTTTTTACTGACTAATTGTTCGAAGGAGGAAAAATTGATTTCAAGACAAACATTATTCGGAAACCCTGATAAAGCCTCACTGAGAATTAGTCCGAACCACCAGATGATAAGCTTTTTAGCACCTGTTAATGATGTACTTAACGTCTGGGTTGCACCGCTCGATAAACCCGAAGATGCTGTTGCTGTAACAAAAGATACCCTACGCGGAATACGAATTTATTTCTGGGCTTATAATAATGAACAGGTAATTTATCTGCAGGATGTTGGAGGCGATGAAAACTGGCAGGTTCACGCTGTTAATGTGAATACCAAAGAAGATAAAAACCTTACTCCATTCGAGGAAATAATGGGACCAGACGGTAAACCTGTTACAATGCCTAACGGTAAAATTCTCAGACCAAGAGCTCAGATTCAGGATGTAAGTTATAAATATCCTAATGAAATATTAATAGGATTGAACACCCGCAATCCCCAATTCTTCGATATATACCATCTTAATATAAATACCGGTGACCTGAAAATGATTCAGCAGAATGACAGGTTTCTAGGTTTCCAGACTGACGATGACTACAACATTAGGTATGCAATGGAAAACACACCCGATGGTGGAAATGAAATATTCGTACCGGATGGTAAAGACGGCTGGAAATCATTTGATAAAATTCCGATGGAAGACGCACTCACCACCTGGCCGATTGCTTTCGATAAGACAGGAAAAATTCTCTATATGATTGACAGCCGCGGAAGAAACACTGCAGCTCTTACTTCAACTAATCTCGAAACAGGGAATAAAAAAGTCATTTTTGAAGACCCGCGTGCCGATCTCAGCGATGCAATGATTCATCCTACTGAAAGAACAATTGAGGCAGTTGCAACTGATTATCTCCGTACTGAATGGACGATATTAGACAATTCAATTGAACCTGATTTTGATTATCTGAAAAGTGTTGCCGATGGCGACCTGAATGTTACAAGCCGTTCATTGGATGACAATGTATGGACGGTTGCTTATACGAAAGATGATGGTCCTGTCTACTATTATATTTACGATCGTCCTGATAAAAAAGCCAAGTTTCTTTTTACAAACAGGAAAGAACTCGAGAAGGTTCATCTCTCAAAAATGTATCCTGTTGAAATCAAATCCCGTGACGGACTAACACTTATAAGCTATCTTACTTTGCCACATAAATCAGATCCAGATAATATTGGACGACCTGATTCACCTCTTCCGATGGTTCTTTTTGTGCACGGGGGACCGTGGGCTAGAGATTCATGGGGTTATCATTCTTATCATCAATGGCTCGCCAATCGTGGTTATGCCGTACTCAGTGTAAATTTCAGAGGATCCACAGGTTTCGGGAAAGATTTTATTAACGCCGGTAATATGGAATGGGGTCATAAAATGCATGATGATCTTATTGATGCTGTTAACTGGGCTGTCGATGAAAAAATAGCAGACAAAAATAAAGTTGCAATTATGGGTGGAAGCTACGGAGGTTATGCAACATTGGTCGGTTTAACATTTACTCCAGAATTCTTTGCTTGCGGAGTTGATATTGTCGGTCCTTCAAACCTGCAAACATTGCTTGAAACTATTCCTCCCTACTGGACACCGATGATAAATATGTTTACTTCGAGAGTTGGTGATCACCGGACGGAAGAAGGAAGAAAGTTTCTCAATTCCATTTCGCCACTTACATACGTTGATAGTATCAAAAAACCACTGCTTATCGGGCAGGGTGCAAATGATCCGCGTGTTAAGCAATCTGAAGCAGACCAGATTGTAAAGGCAATGCAACAAAAGAAAATTCCTGTTACATATGTACTTTTTCCGGATGAAGGACATGGTTTTGCAAGACCTGAAAACCGTATGTCATTTAATGCAGTTGCTGAAATATTTCTCTCTCAATTTCTTGGAGGAAGGTCAGAGCCTATCGGAAATGACTTTGAGAATTCCAGTATCACTGTTCCGACGGGTGCAGAATATGTACCAACTCTTAAAGGAGATCTGGGTAAGTAAATTTACTTTATTTTAAAATTACAAGGGAACACACTAGTGTTCCCTTTTTTTGTTTGATTTAATATTTATTTGATTCTGTTATTTTAGTAAAACCATCTTTCTCGATTCCACAAAACCATTCATTGCCTCGATTCTGTAAATATAAAATCCACTGTTCAGGTTTTCCGCTTTGAATTTAATTGTGTGAATACCTGCTTCTTTTAAGCCATTAACAAGTTCTGCTACCTGTTCACCAATGATATTGTATACGTTAAGTCGCACATTACCTGACTCTGGTAATGAAAACTGTATAGTTGTAGATGGATTAAATGGATTTGGATAATTCTGACTTAGCTCAAACTTTGCCGGCAACTCGAGATCAATCTCAATTACTTTTGAGTATTCGAAACTACCATCTGTGTCAATCTGCTTTAAACGGTATGAATACTTCCCTGCCGAAACTTGCTCATCAACAAACGAATATTCATTCGGTGAGTTACTGTTTCCGTTTCCTGCAACAAAACCTATCTTACCCCAATCTTGGAATTTTTCAATATTGTAATTTTGCAATCTTTCTATCTCAAAACCATAATTATTTACTTCTGTCTCCGTCCTCCAGTTAAGCTTAATACCATTGTCTAAAACAACAGCCGAAAAGGAAGAAAGTTCTACAGGGAGAGGATCATCACTCGTTTTTTCTATCCTACTTAAGCTTAGGCGAGATCTATAAACACTTAAATCAACATTGGCAAGAGGATTAGCAGTTAAACTTATTTTATCCGTAGGATTCGATATCAAAATAATTCCATTACCACTTACAGCACCTCTATCTGTTGAAGATGATGTTGTACGTATGTTTGTTAATTGCGGAATAGGTGTGCCGTTATTTAATACTCTAAATGTTAGCGTTGTAGCTGAACTGGTGACACAGGAAATGTAATAGTTTATTCTATAATATCCTGCAGAAATTCCTATTGGTGAAAATTCACTATTACTAAAAGACCAATAATTAATATCAGTAACATCATTTGCAAAGCCAGTTATTTTGTTGTTGGTTGCAGCAGTAATAGGAATTGCGGTTGGTGAAGTTGTAGAAATACTCATGCTGGCATACGGAAAATTCTCTGGTGTATTTCCACTGCCACTAATTTTTGTTAAATAGATATGGCAGTATCTCACAGTAAGATCTTTATTATTTCCATCTGCTTTAGCCTTTAATCGAATAGTATTTCCATCGGTAATGGTTACAAGCCCCCAAATTGAAATGTTACCAATATCATTAGAGTTACTAGTTTTTCTTTCACCAATAATTTGTGAAGGTGTGCCATCATTTTTTGAGACACCAATATCATAAGTGGTATTACCTGTTGCCCCATTAAAACTCATAGAGGTTGATACAAGATATACACCTGCGGACCCTGTTCCTGCGGTTAGTATACCAGCTGAGTGTGTCCAATTCTGATTATTTGTTGATAGAGTAAGCGGGAGTAGTATTTGTAATTGTTGAATAACTTGTACTTAAAGTTATAGGATTGCTGTTGACTATAAAATCCCATTTCTGCATAGGAGTTATATGCAGAAATATCCTCAAGCCTCACTAAACTTACTGATGCGTTTCTAATCGTTAAATCTGCTGATGAGGGAGGAAAAATTTTTAAGTTTATTAAATCGCCGGAATTTAAGGTTAGGTACCCGGTGGCAGATGCATTTCCTGCATCATTATTTGCCAAATATCTAAGTACTCTAATTTCTGCTGGATCAGCATTATTTCTTGAGATACCCAATTCATAGGTTCCAGTTACAGATCCTGAAAAACTTGTTGAAAAACTGACTAGGTAAATACCGGATGTTGATATTTTATTGAGTGTATTGGATGCAAATGTGATATCTGTGCTTGCATCACCTGCAGTAAATCCTGTTACAGTCGTCCATACACCTGCGCTTATACTTTGCGTCCCGGGGTTTGTCGCATACATTGAACCATAACTTTGTGCAAAATTTACTGAACCAGTGAGCAGATTTTGCATTAAAAATATTGATATTACTAGTAAAATTTTTTTCATAAAATTCTCCAAATTGCAGTATTAGGTTTCTAACTGCTTTTATTAAATATAGTTACAGTGATTACCTGAGCATCCTTAAAATGATGATGTGTCTCAAGTATTAACAATTAACAACAAGAATGCCACTAAAAAACAAAAAAAACCCCCGAAAACCGGGGGTGAATTGTTTAGTGATTCTTTGAAGATCCTTCTCCTGCTAAAACGGGATCAGGATGATTGCTTTGCAATCATTTAAGAAGCAACATTTTTCTGTTCTCTACCTTGTTTTTCGTTTCAAGACGGTAGAAATATATTCCGCTTGAGAGACTGACTGCGTTAAACACTGCTTCATAAACTTTACCTCCATCTGCAATTCCGTTAAATAGAGTTGCAACTTCATTGCCAAGTACATCATAAATTTTTAATTCTGCGTTTTGTGTTTCTGCTAATGCAAATTTTATTGTTGTCGATGGATTAAAAGGATTAGGGTAGTTCTGTTCAAGTACAAATCCTTCGGGAATATTACCAGCATCAACTTCAATTACAGTACTATATTTAAAACTGCCGCCTGCATCAATCTGCTTTAATCTGTATGAATAAATACCGGAAAAAACAGTGTTATCAATGTAGCTGTAATTTTGTGTTGCTTCGCTGTTCCCTGCACCTTCAACAAAGCCTATTTCCATCCATTCTTCATTATTATGCTTACGTTGGATCTCAAAACCATAATTATTTAACTCTGTTGCTGTCTGCCATCTAAGCGTTACCACTTTTCCATCAGCAGAAGCATTAAATGAGGTAAGCTCAACAGGTAATGCCTGGTTACCAGAATTATAGGGACCGCCAGAAAGTGTTAAAAAGTCAGTGTTAAAACCTGGATTGCCTCCCGTTACATTGCCGGGCACGGTAACATCAGAGAAAAATCCTGATGAGCTGACGATAAATGCAAAAGCATTAATGTCCATTGCCACACTAGCTCCAAGCTGAGAAAAAGGTATACTAATTTCTAAACCGTTATCCGCGCCGCCACTGTTATTATAAGCGAAAGTGATACTGTTCTGAGTGAAAATAACACCTGCCGCATTTGAATTAGTAGCAGCCGTTCCAGATTGATCGCAGGTTCCCTGGTATTCTGCAGTGGTACCCCCAACCAGTGATGATGCATCCCAATAAACATTTGTATTCCCGTTACCAGGATTGAAGGCAAACATATAGTCAACTTCAAAGTCAGCTTTAAAGTTATCGTTTGTGCCACCACCTTCACCATCCATATAATGTCCTGCACCATTAAAACCCAAATCTGTACCTGATGCTGCGCCAACAGGAGAACCCGTTCCACTGATGTTTATAAATACCCCAAGTCCATTATCGCTTCCGGTATCCAATTTACCCTTAACACCAAGATATAGTATTGAATTAATAAAATCTGGATGATATACAATTTGAGTTACATCTATATTACCACCAAAACCTGCATTTGAATTTTGCTTTGTTGCTATTGAAACATATTCTACGTCGGTTAGATCACCATTGATAGTTGGTTGTGCAATAAGAGTACTAACAGCAAAGATTAATACTAGCACCACAGAATGTATTACGATTTTCATTTGTTCTCCAGGATTATGTTATTAACTAAATATTGAAATTCGAGATTAAAAATACTTCTTTCGGTTTTTACTTTCAACTAGAATTATTTTATCTGTAAGAGCTTCTTCTGTGTTGGGAAACTCACCAAATGTTAACTGATAATGTAAAATTCACTCGCCAGACCGCAACGGCGGATTGTACGTTAAATTTTTTTATAAGAAATAAAAAACCCCCGAAAACCGGGGGTAAATTGTTAATTCTTAGTTGAAAATTTCTGATTATTTTAAAAGAAGCATTTTTCTGTTTTCTACTTTGTTCTCAGTTTCAAGACGGTAAAAGTATATTCCGCTTGAGAAACTGTCTGCATTAAACACTGCTTCGTAAACTTTGCCGCCATCTGCAATTCCGTTAAATAGAGTTGCAACTTCATTTCCAAGAACATCATAAATTTTTAATTCCGCGTTTTGTGTTTCTGCCAATGCAAATTTTATTGTGGTAGATTGGATTAAATGGATTAGGATAATTCTGCTCAAGCACAAATCCATCAGGAATATTTCCAGCATCAACTTCAATTACATTACTGTATTCAAAATCGACCATCGGTATCAATTTGTTTAAGCCTGTATGCATAACTTCCATAATCTATTCCTTCATCCGTATAAGAATATTCTTTTGGTGAGTTGCTGTTTCCATTCCCTTCAACAAATCCAATCTTTTCCCACTCTTGTAATTGTTCAATATTGTAATCTTGCACTCTTTCAATCTCAAAACCATAATTATCAACTTCAGTTTCTGTCCGCCAATCGAGTTGGATTCCACCGCTTCGTAAAACTTTTGCGGTGAAGGAGGAGAGTTCGACGGGAAGTACACCAACCGGAACAACACCAAAAGCAGTTCCCCATCTTCCATCCTCTCCACTTATTGGTGTACCTCTTGTTAGTGCGTATTCGTTAAAAACATAAAAGGTTTGATCATCAGATGGATCTACTGAAGTTCCCGAATAATCTCCCCATCTATTTCTACCAGATCCAAAAGTTCTTATATAAAAATCTCTACCTTTTCGAACTGAGTCCGGAGGAATTGTAAAACCTGCAGCATCAGATGAAAGACGACCTGTATAATAACAGCCCGGATATATTGTAGATGCAGAAGCAGAAAAACCAATACAGATATCATTAGTTGAGTTAACAGCGATTGAAGGGAAAAAAGTGTAACAACCTGTTGCGATAGTTTCTCCGCCAATATTCCCTTGATCGGATAATGAGATAGTGCCGACGGTTTCAATTTTATACCAATGAGCAGTAACCTGACCTGCATCGGGGCCTGATGGAGGAATAATGCAGTTAACAACCCATAAAGTATCATTTCGCCACACAGCTTGTAAAGCTCTTAAATCATTTGTTTCTATTAAGGTGCTTGTACCTAATTGAGGTGCGTCAGGAAAAGAGAAAGTTGAGAAAAGATCACCAAGATTTACAAAAGTATTGGTAAAAGTAATTGTGCCTAATGGATCATCGACCAATATTACACTAAGAAAGTCTATTGGTGGTGATTCCCAACCAGCTGAAATTAAGAAAGTTCCGAGAGTTGAGCTGGAAGGTGTGCCAAACATATGCGCTGGCTGAGTAGTGGGTAAAGTTCCTAAGCCAGCTAACGTTCCATGAGCATAAACCGCAACGGTTGCTGGATTGCCACTATAAAAACCGCTAGCCAAACCCTTATCAATTATCCAAACTCTGCTGTCTAATGAAAAGCCACCACTAAACCTAAACATGCTTGCTGTTACATAAACAACTTCTTCATCAACTGCAAATCCAGGATAATCTGCCCAGGAATCAATAGTGCTTATAGTAAGTTTAGAATCTATAGCATGGAAATACCAGGTGCCATTTGGATCACTATCGTCCGATACGGCTAAGAGAATACGTGAAATATTACCGGGATCATTATCTACAGTTCCTACTCTTTCTAACGTCACCACTACGAATCTTCCTGCATATTGGTCATAAATAACTTTAGGATCGAAAGTACCAGTCACTGGGGTTAAGCTAGAAAAGAAGCTTGCCAAACTTTGGCTATTTTGCAGAACGCCAGCTTTAGTAAACCATTCTATAGAAGTATTGACGACGGATACGAGATGACTAGGCCCAGCTGCACCTATAGGATCTGGAGGGATATGATAGAATCCAGAATTAGATGCATCCTCATCAAAGGTAATTCCATCAAAAGTAGTAATAGCATCGGTATAAAATTGAGGATCTTGAGGTATTACACCATTAAACTGATAATTCCATCCATTACCCGCGTTTATTTGGTTCTGTAAAAAAATATTATACTCAGCACCCCCAGAAATTTCGGTTTCTTCCGTGTTAATTATTTGCTGTTGGGCGAATGAAATAAAAGGAATAAACAGCAATAATGGTACATAGCTTAACCATCTGATGGTTTTATTGAATTTGTATTGACTTATTTTCATGTAGCATCTCCTTATTATTTATTAGAATAACAACAAAACCATTATTAATATAATAATTATTTGGGATTATCAAACAGTTTGGTATTCAATAAATTTAAAAATGCACTTACGATTGCTAGTAATATTAACATAGACTAAATTTTATTAAATTACCACAAGATAATACCGTTCAACTAATTATTATCATTAAGCTACAATGAAAAAATATATCATTACTGGCGCAACAGGCTCAATCGGGCAAAGACTTGTGAGGGAATTAACCGCAAGTGGAGATGAGGTTATTGTCTTCACCCGCAGTCCGGAAAAGGCAAAAAAGGAATTACCGGGTGCAAAGAAATTTGTAGAGTGGGATTACAACCAACCAGTTGAATGGAAAGAACATCTCAATGGTATAGACACAGTAATACACCTTGCAGGTGCAAACCTTGGTGCAAAGAGGTGGGACGAAGAATATAAAAAGCTTGCTTACGATAGCCGTATAATCAGCACAAGAAATTTAGTTGAGGCAATTAAATCTGTTGAGCAAAAGCCAAAAGCGTTTGTCTGTTCATCTGCTGTTGGTGTTTACGGTGACAGGTACGATGAGGTACTTGATGAGACAAGCTCACTTGGAAACGATTTTTTAGCTAAACTCTGTAAAGATTGGGAAATGGAAGCAGAGAAGGTGGAAGAGATTGGAATCAGAAGGGTCTCTGTTAGAACAGGATTGGTTTTAATGAAGGATGATGGAGTTCTAAAACAAATGCTTTTGCCATTTAAACTTTTTATTGGTGGTCCATTAGCAAACGGCAGACAGTGGTTTCCCTGGATTCACGTTAATGATATTGTTGGAATTTATTTACATGCAATCGACAATCCGAATGTAACTGGTGCCATCAATGGAGCTTCAACAGGAATTGTTACAATGAAGGAATTTTCAAAAACGCTTGGCAAAGTTTTAAAAAGACCATCGCTCTTTCCTGTTCCTAAATTTGCATTAAAACTTGTTGCTGGTGAGCTGGGAAAATATGCAGTTATGAGTCAGAGAACTTCCGTAGAAAAAATTACTAAGTCTGGTTATGAGTTTAAGTTTGAAAACCTGGGAGAAGCTTTGAACGATTTGTGTAGCTAAAACTTTAGATTAAAATGGCTTTGTAATCTGATTGGAGAAATTAGTATAACATCTTCCAATTGTCCATCAGTCATTCGCTTGCCATAAAGTTGTTCCATATTCAAAATAAAACTGCCCTTAATATGCACAGAATCACTTTCCTCAATTACAAGAGTTGCTGAAACACCTTCAAAATTATAACGAGCAAAATCACCATTGTTTTTCACCAGCTCATAATTTCCATAAGCTGATTCTATTTGTTCGTTTGTCAGAACGTAATTGCCGACAGGAAAAATTCCATTTCCAGAAGTGAAGGATATATCAAATTGAACGGATGCTTGTTGTCTTTGAAACTCATCAAGAGTTTTTACGTTAAACTGTATGTCTAATAAATAAAAATCATTTTCTTGATTAATAATTCTTATACTTTTGTTAAATTCTTGAATGCCTTTATCAAACGTGACATTAAGCCCACCGCTATACTCCAGAGTTGCATTACTTCGATTGGATATTGGCGAATCTGTAACGGTGGATTCACAAGCAGATATTATGAGAGCTGCTACCAGCAAAATAAAAAATGATATGAACTTCATAGCTAATCCCTTTCTTTTGTAAAAATTAAATAGCACTCAATTAACAAGCCAAAAGAAAAACTCTACAAATTTACTAAATGAGTTAATCACAAAATCTTCTGTATAATTATATGAACTTCAACTGCTTAAATTAAAATACAGATTCAAGAATATAGTAGATTTAGGCTGCTTAGAGAATACTACTTTTTATCATTATTAATTTTGATATAAAGGAACAACTACAAATTAAAGTGTATTTAAAATAAAAATGCCGTTTATAAATTTAAGCGGCATTTTGGCAGATTGATTATTTCTTAATACCTGTAATAATCAGGTTTAAAAGGTCCTTTCACTTCAACTCCTATATATTCAGCTTGATCTGGGGTCAGCTCTTCTAGTTCAACACCAATCTTCTTAAGATGTAGCATTGCAACTTTTTCATCAAGATGTTTCGGAAGCAGTGTAAACTTTATTTTCATATCGTTCAGGATGATTCCAAAGTTCGAGTTGAGCAAGTGTTTGATTTGTAAATGAGTTAGACATTACAAATGATGGATGACCAGTTGCACATCCTAAGTTAACTAATCTTCCTTCTGCTAAAACGATGATATCTTTTCCATCAATTGTGTACTTATCAACCTGAGGTTTAACTGTATCTTTTGTTTTACCATAATTCTTATTTAACCATGCCATATCAATTTCATTATCAAAGTGACCAATGTTACAAACGATTGCTTTATCTTTCATCAATTTAAAGTGCTTTTCAGAAATAATATCTTTATTTCCTGTTGCTGTTACAACAATATCCGCTTCTTTAACTGCATCGTCATCTTTTTAACTTCGAATCCTTCCATTGCTGCCTGAAGTGCACAAATCGGATCAATTTCTGTTACAATCACTCTTACCCTGCATTCTTAAGCGATTCTGCAGAACCTTTACCAACATCACCGTATCCGGCAACGACAGCTACTTTACCCGCCATCATTAAATCGGTAGCTCTTCTTATTGCATCAACCAAGGATTCTCGGCATCCGTACTTGTTATCAAATTTAGATTTGGTTACTGAATCATTCACATTGATCGCAGGCATCGGTAAGTGTTCCTTTTTTCATTCTTTCATACAATCGATGAACACCTGTCGTTGTTTCTTCAGACAGACCTTTTATTCCTGCTGCTAATTCAGGATAATTATCAAAAACCATATTTGTTAAATCACCACCATCATCAAGAATCATATTTAAAGGTTTGCTTTCTTCACCAAAAAATAATGTTTGTTCAATACACCAGTCAAATTCTTCTTCATTCATACCTTTCCAGGCATAAACAGGAATACCAGCAGCAGCAATTGCTGCAGCTGCATGATCTTGAGTTGAAAAAATATTACATGATGACCATGTAACTTCAGCACCAAGTTCAATCAGCGTTTCAATTAAGACAGCTGTTTGAATTGTCATATGTAGACAGCCAGCAATTCTAGCACCTTCTAAGTGGTTTTGTTCCCATATTCATCTCTTAATGCCATCAAACCAGGCATTTCTGCTTCTGCAAGTTCAATTTCTTTTCTTCCCCATTCAGCCGATGAAATATCTTTTACTTTGTATTTTAATGAAAAATCTATTTTCTTTTCTAACACTTCACTCATTTTATTACCTTTTCTTTTTAATTTTTATGATAATTTCTTTAAGATGTTCAACAGTAACAGAACAATTAATTATATATAAAAAGTTCATTACATATAAGTTATTTTTTTAAGTACTTTTTAAATATTGGAACAAGATCTAGTTTTTCCCAGGTAAAGTCCTTATCATTTCTTCCAAAGTGTCCATAGGCGGAAGTCTTCTGATAAATTGGTCTTCTTAATTTTAATCTTGAAATGATTCCTTTTGGTGTAAGATCAACTTCTTTCTGGATCATTTTAGATATCGCCTTATCCGGGATTACACCAGTGCCTTTTGTATCAACAAAAACAGAAATTGGTTTTGCAACTCCTATTGCATAAGAAACCTGTACAAGGCACTCATTGGCAAGTTTTGCAGCGACAACATTTTTAGCTATATGTCGTGCAGCATAAGTTGCACTTCTATCAACCTTAGAAGGATCCTTACCTGAAAAAGCGCCACCACCGTGCGGTGCCCAACCACCATAAGTATCAACAATAATTTTTCTTCCGGTTAAGCCACTATCGCCATGAGGTCCGCCTATTTCAAATCTTCCAGTGGGATTCACAAAATACTTAGTGTTCTTATCTAAATATTTAGCAGGAATAACTTTTTTAATAACATTCTGTATAACATCAGATTTTATTTTACTTTGTTTTGCATTTGCATCATGCTGGGTTGAAATTACAACTGCATCAACTCTTAACGGTTTTCCATTTTCATTGTATTCAATCGTTACTTGTGATTTAGAATCAGGACGCAGGTAAGGCATTAACCCGTTATTTCTTTTTCTAATGTCGGCAAGTTTTTTTACAAGCTTATGAGCAAATACAATTGGCATCGGCATTAGTTCAGGGGTTTGATCGCATGCATAACCAAACATAATTCCCTGGTCCCCTGCACCGCCAGTATCAACTCCCATTGCAATATCCGGTGATTGTGAATGAATTGCATTAAGTACCCGAACAAGATTCTGAGTCAAATTTGTAATCAGCTTTTGTGTATCCAATCTTCTCAACTGTTTGTCTTACAACTGCCGGAACATCGATATAAGTTTTTGTAGTTATTTCGCCACCGACTAAAACTAAACCCGTGGTAACAAATGTTTCGCAGGCTACTCTTGCATAAGGATCGTGAGCATAAATTGCATCAAGTATTCCATCTGATATCGCATCACTAACTTTATCCGGATGACCTTCAGAAACTGATTCTGATGTAAAGAAAAACGACATTATGATTTTACCTTTATGAAATGAAAAATTTTATAAGATGCTTTTTGAAAAAAGGCTTACAAACTTAGGAAAAGGGGGTTTTAATAACAAGCAAATTACTTATGATAAAGACCAAAAACGGATTATTTAGTTAATATTTTTCCAGGAATAAATTGATTTAAAATCGAAACAAATTCATTCAACTTTTCAGAGGAAAGAAAAGATCTTTTGGGAATTATATATGCCAGATTATAATCAATAAAAATGTAAAAGTAATCCTTGGCATCGAAAACTTTTTCAACTACTTCCCATTTCGTAAATGACTCGCTATTAACCTTTTCAACCTTAATTCCTTTATCTGTAAATTCATAAACAGTTGGGCCAAACACAAATCCGTTCTCTTTCGGTTCAAGAATTTTCTTCTGTTCATTCAGAAGCATAAATAATAAAATAATTCCTACGACAATTCCGGTAAGAAAATGAAACCAGTTTATCTGTAAACAACTCCCTAAAGTATAGAACAAAAGAATGAAAAATAATCCCACATAGAGGATTGCATCAACCTGGTTAAATTTTCTCTTTTTCTTCTTTGACCAGAATTTGATTGCCGATGCAGTATACTTTCTGAAATCATTATTGTTCAGTAGAACATCTACTTTCATAATTTTTTCTTTCTCTTAACTCGATTGATAGAAAATTATCTCGGAGAATTTTCA
This sequence comes from uncultured Ignavibacteriaceae bacterium, assembly GCA_963768365.1. Taxonomy (GTDB): domain Bacteria; phylum Bacteroidota; class Ignavibacteria; order Ignavibacteriales; family Ignavibacteriaceae; genus IGN2. The sequence goes on from CAVYHS010000007.1 coordinate 181,353, forward strand.
AAAATTATGCTAATAAATATTATTGAAAATTGAGCTCAACTGAACCTTTTCATATAAATCACACAAGCTTTATGTAAATTTTAAATGTTGAAATTATTTCTTTCATATTTTATTAGAAGAAAATGCTGAAGATTAAAACCAGAATTACAGAACTATTTAAAATCGAATACCCAATAATACAGGCCGGAATGGTTTGGGTTTCAGGATGGAAGTTAGCTTCAGCCGTATCAAATGAAGGTGGGCTTGGTTTAATCGGTTCAGGTTCGATGAAGCCGGACTTATTAAGAGAGCATATCCGCAACTGCTTTAAAGTCACTGATAAACCTTATGGTGTAAATATTCCCCAACATCGGGAAGACGCTGAAGAACTAGTAAAAGCAATAATCGAAGAAGGAGTGAAAATCGTATTCACTTCTGCAGGACATCCGGGTAAATTTATTGATTTGCTTAAAAGGAATAACTTAAAAGTTGTTCATGTAGTTCCCTCAGTAAAGTACGGTGTTAAAGCAGAGGAAGTTGGATGTGATGCAATTGTGGGTGAAGGAGTTGAAGCAGGTGGACACAATGGCGTTAATGAAACAACTACATTTTCTCTTATTCCTCAACTTGTTGATTCGGTGAAGATTCCGGTAATTGCAGCAGGAGGAATTGCTGATGGCAGAGGAATTCTGGCTGCCATATCACTTGGTGCAGAAGGTGTTCAGATAGGAACAAGGTTTGCAGCCACAGTTGAGTCTTCTGCTCATCAAAACTATAAACAGAAAGTTGTTGAAGCCAAAGATGATGGGACTGTACTTGCATTCAAAAAAATTGGATTAGTTCGAATGCTAAAAAACGATTTTGCGAAACGTGCACTCACCGCTGAAAGAGAGGGCTGGGATGAATTGAAACTAAAGGAACTTCTCAGCAATAAGCGGGAAAGGCTCGGCATTTTTGAAGGTAATGAAACTGAAGGCGAGCTTGAAGCAGGTCAAAGTTCAGGATTGGTAGAGGACATCCTAACTGTTAAAGAATTATTTCAAAAGTTGCTCTTGGATATTTCGGAAACGAAGAAAAGAAGCGATAAAATAATTTCTTAATTACTCAAAACGTTTCAAGAACATCATTAACAACTGAATCAACATCCTTAGCACTATCGTAAAATGAAATGATTTTTCGTATCACTGCTTCCACAGTGGCATCTGGACAGGAAGCACCGCTAGTGATCAGGATTTCCACAGGATATTTATCCAGCAAATAATTATTTGAAATTTCCACTGATTGCTTCAAAATATCAAAATGATTGATTTCAGATTCTGATAATATTCTTTCTGCAGAGTCAATAAAATAAGTTTTAATCTCTTCTTCACAGATTTTAACGATGTTAGTTGTATTCGAGCTGTTATATCCTCCAACTACTAATGCAAAATCTGCATCTACTTCCAGTAGGCCGTAAGTTGCATCCTGATTATCATTCGTTGCATAGCATAGAGTATCGCGAGTATCAGCAAAATGTTCATTCAGGTTTTCAACACCATAAACTTTTATCATAGTTTCTTTAAGTAAATCTGCTATTTCCTGAGTTTCGGTAGCAAGCATCGTCGTCTGGTTTACTACGCCGAGCTTGTTCAAATCAGTCTTAACATCAAATTTTTTAGAATGTTTTCCTTTGAAGAACTCGTAAAAATCATTTTCGGTTTTATCACCCATAATTACTTCGGTTAAGAATTTTGTTTCCTCTAGATTGCGCACGATAACTGATGGAGAACTTTGCGTGGAGTGAGAGAAAGTTGCTCTTGTTTCTTCGTGATAATGCTTTCCATGTATTACTACTGTAAATCCTTTTTTCCCCAGGTCTTCAGAACGATTCCAAACCTTTTCAACAAAAGGACAAGTAGTATTATAGCGGTATGGATTTATTCCAAGTTTGTTAAGCTTCTTTTCAATTTCAAGTGTTGTTCCGAATGCCGGAATGATAACAATGTCATCACTTTTAATTTCTTTCCATGCAACAAGCTGATTACCGGAAGTATCCATCATAAAACGCACTCCCATACTTATAAGATCGTGGTTCACTGCCGGATTGTGTATCATCTCGCTAAGCAAGAAAAATCTCTTGCCGGGGTTTTCTTCTATCGTTTTGTATGCAATCTCAATTGCATTTTCAACACCATAACAAAATCCGAAATGCCGGGCGAGGTAAAATTTGACTGGTCCAAAATCCAGAAGTGTTGGGGAGAAATCTTTTTTCCTCGGGTCTTCAAGTTTCCGACTGTTCTTTATTTGTGTAATGAATGAACTTTTGTAGTGAACCGGTATATCAAACTTTTTCATAATTAACTCTTAAGTATTAAATCACTTTCTTCAGAATTTAAACGCATATCTCTTATCATAGATTCATTTGATGGTCTCAATAAAAGAAAATAGCCAAAAAGGAAAATAAAAACGACAACGTAAAGATAATTCGAAGTTAAGATTGTTGCTACCAGCGCCAGAAAGCATCCTCCCTCAATCATTGCCCAGGAAATAATTTTAGCAGTTCTATAATAGGAAATTTTTTGAAGAAGGCTGAAAGTGGAATCATATTTTGATATCTTCTTGTTGTAAATCAATCTGGAAATAAACATTATCACTAATCCGATCAGAGGTACTAGAAAAGTAAATATCCTATCAAGTTCTTCACTTCCTTCAGCTTTTTTATCCTGCATAAGAATCATTGCGATGATGAAAAATAATAGCAAGCCAAAGATTAAGGAGATATAAATTATGTTGGTTATTCTTTTTTGATTTTGTATTTCAGGTTTTTCGGAAGTATCCATTACCACTAATACCTTGCGTTTTTTAGATTTTCAAGAAGTGCTTTTATATATTTGCACACAATTTTCAGAAATACAATATGAATTTAGCAGATAAGTTAGAAAAAATAAAAATTAAATTTGAAAGCATTAATGAACAGCTTTCAGATCCAGGAATTTCCGCCGACAGAGAAAAGCTGATTTCATTAACCAGAGAGAGAAGTGATCTTACAGAAATAGTTGAAGCATACTCGAAATATGCAGTGGTTTTAAATAATATTAAAGGGAACAAAGAAATTATTGACACTGTAAGCGACGACGAACTGGTTTCAATGGCATTAACAGAGCTCGAAGAGCTCAAAATTGAAAGAGATAAACTCGAAGAAGAAATTAAATTATTACTTCTTCCCAAAGATCCTAATGATGATAAAGATATTATTATGGAAATTAGAGCCGGAACCGGAGGAGACGAAGCCGCATTATTCGCCGGAGAGCTTTTTAGAATGTACAGCAGGTATGCAGAAGTACGAGGATGGAAAATTGAATTGATAGATATAAATGATACAGGACTTGGTGGAGTGAAAGAAGTAGTATTCTCTGTGACTGGTAACAACGTTTACGGTGATATGAAATTTGAAAGTGGTGTGCACAGAGTACAAAGAGTTCCTGAAACTGAAGGAAGTGGAAGAGTTCATACTTCAGCGGCATCCGTCGCAGTCCTTCCTGAAGCTGAAGATGTTCAAATCGAAATAAACCAGAATGATTTGAAAATTGATATCTTCCGTGCTGGCGGAGCCGGAGGGCAAAATGTAAATAAAGTTGAGACCGCTGTAAGAATAAAACATCTGCCTACCGATATTGTTGTCCAGTGTCAGGATGAAAGATCACAATTGAAGAACAGACAAAAAGCAATGAAAGTTTTGAAGGCAAGATTATATGATCTTGAGTTAAAAAAACAGAACGCAAAAATTTCTGCTCAAAGAAAATTAATGGTAGGAAGCGGCGACAGAAGCGATAAAATCCGAACTTATAATTTCCCACAAAACCGTATGACTGATCACAGGATAGGATTAACTCTTTACAACCTTTCCAACATAATGGAGGGTCAAATCGACGAACTTATTGAGCAGCTTAAAATAGCCGATAAGGCAGAAAAGCTGCAGGCAACCGAATAAAATCATTCTTCGAAAAAACAGAATTAAAATATTGTTGTTTTTTAGAGAGGAAATAAATAGGAATAGATAAAAAGATAAAATTACTTCGAAGCAGAAATAGAAATCATACTAATATCGTCATCAAATTTTTGCTGATTAAAGCTAAGCAAATCGTTCTTAATAACATTTAGAGGGGAATCAAGAAAATCATCTTTTTGGATTGACGTTACTAACTTACTCACACCAAAATGATCCCCTTTATCATCACGACATTCTACCAGACCATCCGTTGCCATAATTACAGTATCACCAGAATTCATTTGAATGTTTGCATCTTCAAAAACTGTTTTCTTACTAAATCCTAATAGTGAGCCGCGGGAGTCTATTCTTTTTATCTCGCCAGTTGATTTGTTTTTATAAATAATAGGTAAATCCCCGGCGCCGGAATATTTCAGTGTCATATTCTGCTTATCAATTACAACCACGGATAGAGTCGAAAATACTTCTGAGATCTTGGAATCCTGATAAACCAGATTGTTTACCTTGCTAATAATTTTCCCCGGAGAGGTTACATCTCCATCCTGAATAACGGAATGAATAGCACTTCTAATATAACCAGCGTAGGCATAAGCGAAATACCATGCCCCCCATTTTTTCCCCATTACATCTCCAAGTATAATGGTAAGGTGATTTTCATCAAGTAAAAAATGATCAATAAAATCACCACCCGGTATCCCCGTATAAGGAACATGCCAATATTCGATCGCAAAGTTTTCAAATTCAGGAAACTCTTCCGGCACTACACTCGTTTTAAGAAAGTCTGAAGCTTCGTGTAAATCTTTCACAACCTTAGTTCTCTCATTATTAAGGCTCTTTAATAATGCTGAGATTTTGGCGATAACAATCTTGTAGCCACTTGCCTTTAATATGTAATCAGTAATATCCTTATCGAATCCCTGAAGAATTTGCTGGTCAGAGCCTAAGTTGCTAAGAAAAACGAAAGGGATAGAAGCTAAATTCGTATCTCGTAAAAGCATCTCACGAAATTCAAAACCATCAATTTCAGGCATCATTACATCAGCAACAATTAAATCGGGCTGGAATGCATTAACGAGTTTAAGACCATCTAAAGCATTATAAGCAACCTGACAATCGATACCTGTTTTATTCAATCCCGCCTGATACATTGTTAGAGCAGCTTTATCATCATCTATAATTACTATTCTCGGTATTCTTTTTGAAAATACTTTTTCTAGATTTTTTCGGGTACCATATATAAGATGAATTTCAGAGCGCCTCATCAGAGCTTTAATTTTTAAGATTAGTTCATCAACATTAAATGGCTTTGTAATAAAGTCATCCCCTCCAACCTCGAGGGCTCTTGATTTATCCTCCAAAGTATTTTTGGCAGTAACAAACACAAATGGAAGAGAGCGATACTTTTCATTTTCGCGAACTAACCTGCAAAATGTAAAGCCATCCATTTTATCCATTATAATATCACATAAGACCAGATCAATATTATTATTAAATAACTGATTAAAACCCTCTTCAGTATTGGATGCAACGTAAACTTTATAACTGTTAAGTTTTAAATGATGGGAAATTAGCTTGCGGATAGTTATATCATCATCAATGACCAGTATTGATTTTTTTTCACTACTCATCTAAAGTGTGACCAGCTTTTTGGAAGATTGTTTGATAAAACTCAGCTCTCGATGCCGTACTTTTCCATAAGACGATAAATTGTGGCTCGACCAAGTTGTAGTTTTCTTGCAGCTTCAACAATATTACCTCCGGTAACTTTCAATGCGTGTCTGATTGATTTCTCTTTTATTTTTTCAAAAGCAATAATATTGTCATCAGTAAACATGACGCTTTGCTGATCAGCAGTAACTGAAGTATCAGCAGCCCTGATATGTTGCGGTAAATCATCTATATCCAGCTGATCTTTTTCTGAAATAATCATACAGCGTTCAATGGTGTTTTCCATCTCACGTACGTTTCCGGGCCAGTCATATTCATAAATAAGTTTTAAAGCTTTTTTGCTGAATCCTTTTACCTTCTTTTGAAGCTTCTTGTTGAATTCTTCCAGGAAGTATTCAGTGAGGACAAGAATATCTGCACGTCTCTGCCTGATCGGAGGAATAGATATTGGGAAAGAATTCAATCTGTAAAAAAGATCTTCACGAAATTGTTTTTGCTCGACTGCTTGTTTTAAATCTCTGTTAGTGGCTGAAATAATGCGGACATTGGTTTTTATCAGTTCATTCCCGCCTACCCGCTCAAATTCTTTCTCTTGAATAACTCTCAGAAGTTTTGCTTGTAAAAGCATTTCAAGTTCACCGACTTCATCGAGAAATATTGTGCCGTCTTTTGCAAGCTCGAATTTGCCAAGCTTTCTTTGATGAGCACCTGTGAATGAGCCTTTCTCGTGTCCGAATAATTCACTTTCAAGAAGTTCCCTTGGAATGGAGGCACAGTTTACAACAACAAATGGTTTATCTTTCCTTCTACCGTTGTAGTGAATAGCTCTGGCAATAAGTTCTTTTCCTGTACCGCTTTCACCATATATTAAAACTGTGATGTCATTATCGAGTACTTTAGAAACAAGTTTAAAGACATCTTGCATTTTACCATCAGCAGAAATAATATTATCAAAACTGTATTCTTTTTTAACATTCTCTTTAAGATTTTGAATTTCTTTGACCAAATCATAATTACGAATGGCATTCTTTAAAGAGAGTTCGAGCTTTTGCTGATCTATTGGTTTTGAGAAGTAATCATAAGCACCATACTTTATAGAATCGACTGCAACATCAATTCTTCCCTGTGCAGAAAGCATTATTACAGGAAGGTGTTCATCAATTTGTTTTATTTTTTTCAGCGTTTCGATTCCATCTATACCTGGTAACATAATATCAAGTAAAATGAGGTCGGGCTTTGTGCTAAGTTTTTTAAACATAGATTCACTGTTTGAAAATATTTCAACTTCATAGCCCCATTTATCTTTAACCCAGAACGATAGGAGTTTTGCAATGGATTGTTCATCATCAACTATGAATACCTGTTTACTCAATATTTACCTCATTTTTTTCAATTTTACTTCTTTTAGGCAATTTTACCAGAAAAGCGGTACCACTACCGGTTTCACTTTGAACTGATATTAAACCTTTATGCAAATCGATTATTTGTTTCACAAAAACCAAGCCAACCCCAACACTTGGTATATCACTCATTCTCCTGCTTGCCTTAAAGAACCTTTGAAAAATATAGGGTTGGTCTTCATCGGGTATACCAATTCCGGTGTCACTTACAATGATTTCTACCTCTGATATATAATTATTGATTATAATTTTCACTCTTCCAAGCTCATCAGTATACCTTATTGAATTATTAAGCAATGCATTGATTACCTGGAAAAGACTGTCCCTGTCCGCTTCCAGATAGATTTCTTCCTGAGGATGGTCAAAATTAATTACGATTTCTTTGAAAGTCGCTAATTCAATATTCGCGGTAATGACCTCCTGAATTAATTTTACTAGTTCAATATCCGTTTTATTAATCATTATCATTCTTTCATCATCTTTCGAAGTATCCAAAAAATAGTTTATGAGCTTAGCCAGCCTCTTACCTTCGCTCATGATTACATTAACAAATTCTTCCTTCATCGAATCAGTTATTTCGGGATCAGATACTATCGTTTCAGAAAAACCAATAATAGATGCTAAAGTAGTTCTGAATTCATGTGAAATGCCAGATATAAAATCATACTTTAACCTATTAAGTTCTTCAACAACAGATTTTTGGGGAGAGGTTCTGGCACGCTCAATATTTAACATCCTTTTTATTTCTGTTAATTTTGGTTTGATCTTCTCAAGTTCGGTTTCATATCTGAATTTCTCACTCAAATCTTTACCAACTCCCAGCAACCCTATGATTTTCTTATTTTCTGCTATGGTATTACAGCTCAATTCAAATGGGAACACATGACCGTACTTGGTAAGCAGATTTGTTTTAAATTTTATTGATTTCTTTTCGGAGAGAACCCTCTTGAAAGAGATATTTACTGCTGATGTATCTTCTTTATTTACAAAATCTAAAAAATGTTTACCTTTCATTTCTTCTGGAGAATATTCCAGATAATTTTTTGCGGCTTCGTTTATCAGAATAATTTTTCCAGAATGATCTAGAACAAATATTAGATCAGGTGAGGTTTTAACAAGTAGGTTAAATTTATTTTCCCATTCATCAATTATTCTTTTTCTGTCTGTCGGAATGAAATGCTGACCGTGTGATAATAATTTATTTTCATTTAACTTTTCAAACCATTCCTTAACCTGGTGGCTAAGAATAGAAAGGACCGGCATAATTCTATTTTTTGAATCTTCTTTAAATTCTTCATGATTATCAGAAAACAGAAGGATATAAACGAATAAGTTTCGTTCAGAGAAATAAATAAGATCCTTTATAAAAAATGAAGAGGAAAATCTTTCTTTAAGAATCTTCATAACTGATGGAAGACTTGCAACCTTTTCAGTATCGATTCCGCCTGATTTTAACAGTTGAAAAAGTAAATCGTTCAGTGAAGTAAAGTCTTCGTTTTTTCCTCCCCAGATATTTAAAATGTTATAACTCTGTTCACCAAGCTGAAGTAAATAACCCTGCCTGCTCGAAGTTATCTTAGAAATAATGTTTAGAGTATTTTCGATTAATTCATTCATTGTGTTATTTTCGATTCTCAAAAATATACAGATTTACCTTAAAAAAATTAAAAAAAAGAGCCTTTTTTAGCTCAAAGCATTTTTTATTTAAGATAATGATTATGGCAGGAATAACAGACTATCTATTTTCTATTACTTCATTTTGCAGGATTTCATAATAATTCCGGATCAAATCCTCATAGTCTCTTGAGTATCCTTCTTTTACAGCCTTGTTCAATTCATCGCGGATTTTATTTAATGAATTTGTAGAATTAAAATTTAGGTCAGAGGGAAAATTTCTAGTAACGTTTTCACCAGTTCTGGATTCCCTTTCTTTCTCATAATCTCTTTCATTTAATGACCTTTGTGCATCCAGGAGTTTACTAAGAATGTTTTCCTGTTTTTGAATAAGATTATCATCCAATTTTTCCCCTTGCATATCGGTTATTACTTCCTGCATTCTTTTTAAGATGTTATCAAGATCAGCAGGAAGTTTTGTTGATTGACCGGAAACTTTGGCTTCCTGATTTAGCTGCTCAAGAGATTTTTGAATTAACTGTTGTTGTTGTGATAGTCTTTGCATTTCAAGTTGTTGTTGCGGTGACATTCCGCCCTGCTGCATTTTTTGAAGCATTTGGGTCAGATTATTAAGGTTCATTTGCTGACCTGATAATCCCTGAAGTTGCTGCATAAGCGACATCATTCCTCCCTGTCCACCACCTTGCATCATTGATTCCATTGAATTCTTCATCATCATTGCCGATTCATTAAGGGATTTCATTGCTTCTTCCTGCTGGTTTGAAGCAAGTAAACCATTCCTGTTTTTCATTGCTTGAACTGAATTATCCATTTGTTTTTTTGCATCACCAAGCGCTTTACCCATTTCAGGACTGATTGCAAATGTCTTTTGTGAAAGTTCAGACATCTGCTGCATTATATTGTTCAGGTTGTTAGAGAGATCATTTTCTTTCTTTGCCATATCATCTAATATTGATGAGTTCGGTTCAAGATTTTTTGATTCGTTCTTCAAATCTTCCTGCTGTTTAGAAAGAGAAATAATATTGTCAAGTATCTTCATCATATCAGTTAAAGTCTGCATTTGATTTTGCTGCTGCATTGAATCTTTCATCTCTTTCATCATCTGTTTCATCTGCTGCATATTCTGAGAAAGCTGTTTCTGATTCTGACTTGCTTTCTGTTTTTGCATCTGCTGCATCTCCTGTGAAGCTTGCTGTGACAATTCCTGGTTCTGTTGTTTCTGAAATTCCTCCATCAATTCTTCCATATCTTCTTTAGGCATATCAGGAACTTCGCTCATTTTTTCATCAAGGTTTTCCATTTCCTTTTTCAGCTTCTCAAGATCTTTGGTTATTTCATCTTGTTTCTGGCTAAGGTTATTCATTTCTTTTTGATCAGAAGGATCGCTCTTTTCGGTCTGCTCTGAAAGTTTTTCCTGTTGTTCAATTAACTCTTCAGTACGTTTCATCAGTTCATCCATCTTCTGTTCAATCTGGATTCTCTTCATTAAGTTGAGAGTTCTCTCGATACTTTTCTTAAATTGTTCCTCATCAAGCTTCATGTTCTGTAGTTGATCCTGAGTCATTTGTCTGTTCATATCCTTTAGTAGGTTTTGCAGCTTTTCCATAGCTTTTTTCATTTCATCACTTGTCATCTCATCCATCAGTTTCTGGAGTTCCATATACTTCTCCATTGTTTCCTTCGAGAGCAGATTATTCTCCTGTAGATTCTCTTTCATATCGCCGAGCTGATCATTTATTTTATCTACCTTATCCTGCAGCTCCTCAAATTTTTCAAGAGCGTCTTCAATTATTTGTTTTTCTTCCCAGGTAAGTTTTGGATCATCTTTCTTTAATTCCTGATCAATCTCATCAAGAGTTTTCTTCAATTCTTCAGTTTCTTTCAGAACTTGCTCAAGATCTGTTTCACTCTGTGCCTGCAGTTGATCTGCATTATTAAGGATTTCATCAAGCGAAGGGACTCTGATAGTAAATGATTGAGTTCTTGCTGATTTTGGTCCGCTGATAAAATCGTTATCGAAAATCTCAAGGTAATAAGTAACCACATCATCAACTGCCAGATACATTTGAGTTAAGTTCCAGACATAATTGATGTCAAGCTCTAACTGAGATTTACTAATTGGTATTTCAACTGAACTGAACTCTGATTGAGGCGCTTCATATTTTGATGCTGATAATCTATAATTCAAAAGAAGTTTGGAAAAACCGTAATCATCAGAAGCGTCAGCAATTAGAACAACACGGTTATCATTTGCAAGAGCTGTATTTTGATTTGGAGAGACCAGTTCAATTTCAGGGAAAGCATCATAAAGTGCTTTTATCTGGTAAGTAATGGGTGCAAGATTACTGTTATCGTTTTCATCGGTCAGTTTAATTTTGTAGTTGTTATCTTTTTTGATGGAAAAATTTCCAGAAGCGATTTCGCCATCAACTTTAAGATCAACTACTGAAGAATCAGAAAACTCAAGTTTTGCTGCTTTAAGTTTTTTTGTTGAGGAGACGTTAAAAGAAATTTTACTACCGACAAGAGCCTGAATATTACCATTATCTTTCTGAGCAGTTTTCGGAATGTTTGAATATGATGGAGAATTAATTTCTAGCTCAAGAGTTTTTACAATTGGTCTGTCAATTACAAGAATTTCATAATACTCACTATTAAAGTCATCAGCTTGGGCAAAATATTTAAACGAGCTTTTTACTGAATTCATTGCCAGAGAATAATTTCCCGAAGAATCGGGAATTAACTGCTGCATTTGAAATTCTGCTTCTTCTTCTTTTCGTGATGCAAGATAAACTGATTTAGGTTTAGAACCTTTAATTTTAATCGAAATTTCTAATCCATCGCCTTTAGTTATTTCTTTATTACCGGGATTAATTTCAAAAATAAATTTTGGAGGCGGAACAAATTCATCATTAAAATTTAATATCCTGTGCGATGCAGCATTCATCCCTGGTACAAAAATAATAATTGATACACATGCTATTATTGTCACAGCAAAGTATGGCAGTATATTTTTTGCCCTCTCAAAATTTATCAATGATTGAAAGTTTAAATTTTTTATTCGTTCATAAGCTTTTTTAAATGCTGCATCGATGAGATTTTCTGAATACAGATTTTCTTTTTCATCCTCAGAGACAAGTTGCATTGTGTTTATAAGTTCGTCTTTCACTTCAGGGTAATTTGCGCCAACTCTTATGGCAGCATTAAAATATGTTTCTTTCCGGATACTGCCGATATATTTAAGTATTGGTTTTATCAACAAAAAAAAGAGCGAACTTGCTGCTGACAAAATGTAAATTGCAAATAATATTGTTCGTACTGCGGAACCAAAGTTTGCTATCAATTCGATGAAAGTGTAAAAAGTGAAGAGTGCAATAATAACTGCAAGAAAAGCCTGAGCTCCAAAAAGAAGCAGCTGCAAATTATCTTTCCGAATGAATCTTTCCAGCTTCTTCAGTAATTCAAGATAATATTTTGATTTACTTTTCATTTACTATTGTGATAAAGCCCATACAACAATATTAGTTCCGAATTTCAAAGCTTCTTCCCGTTTCTCCGGGGAATCGTTATGAACTTCAGCATCTGCCCATCCATCACTGGGATTTGATTCGTAAGTGTAATAAACAGCCAATTTTTCATTGATAAAAATACCTAATCCTTGTGGAGGATTTTTGTCGTGCTCGTGAGTTTTTGGCGGACCATTTTCAAATTTGTAAAATGAATGATAAAGTCCATAGCTAAATGGAAGTTCTACAAAATCATATTCAGGGAATACTTTTTTCATTTCTCGCCAAACAGCCTTATTCAAACCATAATCATCATCAATATAAAGAAAGCCGCCGTTCTCTAAATAAATCCGCAGACGATAAACTTCATCTTTTGAGAAAACTATATTTCCGTGACCCGTCATGAATAGAAACGGATATGAAAATATTTCATCAGATGATAAATCAACAAAGAGGTATTTTGCATTCACTTTAATATTAGTGTTTTGCTGTATAAAATTAAGAAGATTTACTTCGGCTGAAGGATCGTTATACCAATCTCCACCGCCTTGATATTTCAGACGTGCAATTTGGAAATCTCCTTTCGACTGAGGAAAGGTTATTCCAACAAATAATATTATACAATAAATCTTTAATAAATTCATTTATCAGGCTTAATTTGGACTGAAATATATTCTCACTTAATTTTATTAGCAATCTATAAAACGGTTTTTCTTGATAAAATGTAATATTTAATCCAAATAAGAAGAATAGGAATAGCAATGACTAAAAAATTCTGGCTTTTCAAATCTGAGCCATCAGAATTTTCTTGGGAGGATTTAAAGAAAAGTAAAAACAAAACAACTTTCTGGGATGGTGTAAGAAATTACCAGGCAAGAAATTTTCTTCGTGATGAAATAAAGAAAGGTAACGGGGTTTTATTTTATCAGAGCAGTACTGAGCCATTAGCTGTTGTAGGATATTGTGAAGTAGTAAAGGACGGATATCCTGATCATACACAGTATGATAAAAGAAATGATCATTTCGATCCAAAAGCAGATCCTAAAAATCCAACCTGGTTTATGGTTGATATCAAACTTGTGAAAGAGTTTAGTAAACATGTTACACTTGATTCCATAAAATCAAATCCCAAATTAAAAAGTATGAAACTCATTCAACGAGGGCAGAGATTATCTATTCAGCCTGTTACAAAAGTCGAGTGGGATGAGATTTTGGAAATGACTGGTTAAACTTTCTTAGCCTTAACAGAAAAAATCATCGGGATAATATCTTCCAGTCCTTTTATCCTCCACCAACCATCTTTTCCCTGTACAGTATTCGGAAAAACATTATAAACACTAAACGGGAATTCATTAATAAATTCAATCTGTAATTTATTTTCGATAAGCGAGTTAACCACCTCACTAAGCGGATGATTCCAACCATACTCTTTTTGAAATAGTGGTGCTTCCTTATCTGCGTAAGTACCTCTAATATCATCTTCAATCACTCCTTTGTTGAAATATGAATATTTAATCTGCTCAAACTCGTCCTTAAACATCCAGAGCATTGTATGGAATTCAACCATATAAAAAGTTCCGCCGGGTTTTAGATAATGAGAAATAATTTTTCCCCATTTTTTTAAATCGGGCAGCCAGCCAATTACACCATAAGAAGTAAAAACTATATCATATTTTTCTTCCAGGTTATCTGTTATATCATAAATATTTGAATGAATAAATTTTACATTAAGATTTAGTTCATCATTTAATTTTCTGGCAGCTTTAATGGATTCCTCTGAAAAGTCAACAGCAGTAACCTTAGCACCAAGCTTTGCCCATGACAAAGAATCCAGGCCAAAATGGCATTGCAGATGTAACATAGATTTATTTTTTACATCACCTAGTTCTTCCAACTCAATATGCTGTAAAGATGATTTACCTTTTTTGAATCCTTGAACATCATAAAAATCAGATTTAATATGGAATAAAGTTTTATTATTCCAAGCTTTTTTATTTGCTTCAAAATATTTTTTAAAATTCATAGTTTTATCAAAAAAAAGCTGCCGCAGACAATCTGTGACAGCTTATAATTATGCTAAGTTGATTATGCAGTTTTTAAATCAGGTTTGATCTTCCATGCTAAAACTAAACCTGCAAGAAACCACGTAACACAAACATCAATAACATTCACTAATGTAAAACCAATTGCCATATTCCACCAGTTCCAGTTCATAAAATGAACAACAAAACCAGCAAATAAACCAAGCATCATTACAAAAATTGCTCTTCGTAAAAACGATGGATTCTGTGCGAGAGTCATCATCAATAGCGCAGCAGCGATAAATGCTGAGATAAAATTAATTATAAAACTTTTTATCATAGATTCGCCCATATTCCATTCGGCACCTGCAGGATCGTAGACCATGAAGTGAATCATCGGACCTGCTTTACGCAACTCGTTCCATTCCTCCATAGATAGTGCTTCACCAGTTTCCGAATAACCCGGATAAATATAAATTCCAGGTTCAGTCATTGTGGTTTGCATTTGTTTAGCAAGTGAACTATCTGTGATGCCTTTCATATCAACCTCATGCCATCCAAGAAGCATCCACGAGATTGCAGTCCAGATAAAAACAACAACTGCTGCCAGAAGAGAAGGAATAATTATTTTTTTCATAGCGTCTCCTATATATGATGATTAAAAAATTTAACGATAACTATTCTACATGTTTAATTTAATTCTGCTCTTAAGTTTAGAATATGTCAGTAAATCAATTTTCATCAGACCGATTTATGATTGAAGGAGGAAGCTGCTTACTCGCTTTTGCTCCAAGTGCTTTAATTTTTTCTGCACGACTTATCAGGTTTCCTCGCCCATCTGTCAATTTATTCATTGCTTTGTCGTAATTATCTTTAACTGAAATTAAACCTTTACCAACTGTCAGCAAATCCTCAACGAACGCTGTGAACTTATCTAACATATCTCCACTTTGTTTTGCGATGTCAAGAGCATTCCTGTTTTGCTTTTCCTGTCTCCAGATACTTGAAATAGTTCGAAGAGTAGCAAGTAAAGTTGATGGACTAACTATAACGATGTTCATCTCAAATGCATCGTTAAAAATTGACTGGTCATTTTGAACAGCAAGTGCGAAAGCAGGTTCAACAGGCATAAACATTAAAACAAAATCTAGACTTTCCAGTTGATACAAGTTTTGATAATTCTTCGAGCTTAGATTTTTAATATGCGATCGGATGGAATTTATATGTTCACGAAGAGCAAGCTGTTTTTCGTCCTCATCTTCTGATGATACAAATCTTTCATAACCAACCAGCGATACTTTAGAATCAATAACTATGCTTTTATTTTCCGGCAGCTTAATTATTACATCAGGCTGAAATCTTTTTCCTGATTCAGCAGTAAGACTTTCTTGAACAACATACTCTCTTCCTTTAACCAATCCTGATTTTTCAAGAATGCTTTCAAGAATAAACTCACCCCAATTGCCCTGTGATTTTGATTGTCCTTTTAATGCAGTCGTTAAATTCTTTGCTTCCTGTGTTATTTGCTGATTCATTTCTTTCAGCATTTGAAGTTGTTCCCTTAAAGATGCGTGACCCTTTATACTTTCTTTATTAGTTTCTTCAACTTTATTCTGGAACTCAGATATTTTTTCTTTTAAGGGATTAAGGATTTCTGCCAGGTTGGTTTTACTTTGCTCTGAAAACTTTGTTGTTTTCTCTTCGAATATTTTGTTTGCAAGGTTTTCAAACTCTTTGGTAAACTTTTGCTGAAGTTCTTCTATCTCGGCTTTTTGCTCTGTGAGTTTTGTTTGAAGGTTTGAGTAATCTGATTGAAGTGAAGAGTTTTTTGAACTAAGATCGAGAACTTTTTGCTGTTCTGTATTTAATTTCGCTTCCAGTTCGCCATTACCCTGTTCGAGCATTCTACTTCTTTCTTCTACACGGCTGGATTCACCTTTATATTTAGAGGAAGCAATGAACCATACAGTTACCGCACCTATGATTAATCCGAATATTAAAAAGAGAATTTCCATTTTTACCTAAAGTAATTATATCTAGTTGTTAATATAATTAACCCTTATTTGAATTTCTTAAAGCAATAAAAAAAAGAGGATTTATTCATTATTAGAGTTTATATTTGCAACAATTATTATTCATCTCACTATAGACTATAGAAAATTCAAATGCTTGAATGGATTCAAGGCAACTTCGGTATATCTCATGACGTACAGATAAAACTTTTCGCTTCTCTCCTGATAATACTAATCATCGGGATCATACGGATTGTTGTTTTAAGAATATTCATATCAAAGATCGATGATTTAAATCAACGATACCAATGGAGAAAGATTTCCCTCTACATTTCAGTATTTATAGTTCTTCTTTTCCTTTTAAGCACCTGGCTTGGTTTTATTGGTTCAGTAGGAACGTTTCTCGGGTTGGTATCTGCTGGCATTGCAATTGCTCTCAAGGATCCGCTTGTAAACATAGTTGCGTGGTTTTTTATTTTAGTACGTCAGCCATTCAAAGTTGGAGATAGAATACAAATCGGTGAAAGCGCTGGTGATGTAATTGATATTAGAATCTTCCAGTTTTCACTAATTGAAATTGGTAACTGGGTCGATGCCGATCAGAGCACAGGAAGAGTTATTCATATGCCAAATGGAGTTGTCTTTACACAACCGCAGTTTAATTATACCGCAGGATTTGTACATATCTGGCACGAAATACCGATGCTAATCACTTTTGAAAGCGATTGGAAGAAAGCAAAAAAAATATTAACTGATATTGCAAACAAGCATGCAATGCACATTAGTACTGAAGCTGAAAGACAAATTAAAGCTGCCGCAAAAAAATATTTGATCTTCTACGCAAAGCTAACACCTATTGTTTATACAACTATTAAAGACAGCGGAGTTCTTTTAACAATGAGATTTCTCTGTGAGCCAAGAAGGAGACGCTCAACTGAAGAAATTATTTTAGAAGAAGTGCTCGAAGAGTTTCATAATTGCAGTGATATTGATTTTGCATATCCTACAACTCGATTCTACAACAACATGGGGGAAGGAAAAGAAGGAACAAAACCAAAAGAGAAATAAGATAAGTTTGTCATCACGATCCCGACTTTAGTTGGGAGAAGTGATCTGAATACTTACATAGTTAACAGATTGCTTCGTAGTAAACTCCTCGCAATGACTGATTAATCCGCACAATATCATTGTCCTACTCTAAACTTCCAATATCTTTTTCAACTTCCTCAAGTATCTCGCAGGATTTTACAAGCGCTTTCATTTTATTATGATCGTTATAAAGCGGACGATCGACATCAAGAAATTCTACGTGCTTGCGGATAATTTCTTTTGCTTTTGCAACACCTTTGCCTGTTTTATGTTCGCGAAAATCAAGTGCTTGTGCAGCAGCCATAAATTCAATTCCTAATATTCCATAAGCATTATCAAGAATCTGTTGATTCTTAAGTGCAGTGTTCATTCCCATCGAGACAAAATCTTCCTGGTCTGCAGCAGCGGGAATTGACTGAATTGAAGCAGGTGTTGAAAGAATTCTTTGTTCAACAATTAATGTATCAGCAGTGTATTGACTCAGCATTAATCCTGAAAACATTCCTGCACCTTTAGTTAAAAACGCAGGTAGCCCAACACTCAGTGCAGGATTATTAAGTCGATTCATTCTTCGTTCTGACAACACACTAATCATAGTTACGGCAGCACCAATCATATCCATCGGAAGAGAAACAGGAGTTCCCTGAAAGTTTGCACCGGTTAAAGCTATTTTGTCTTCAGGAATGAAAATCGGATTATCGCCAACTCCGTTTAACTCAATTTCAATTTGTGATTTTGCATAGGCAACTGCATCGTGTGCTGCACCAATTACCTGTGGAGTAGAACGCATTGAATATGCATCCTGTACTTTCTGTTTCAGTTTCCCTGTTAAAAGATCACTTCCTTCAATACATTTTTTAATCGCCTGCGAACTACGAACAGCTCCGGAAAATCCTCTAAGTTTATGCAAGCGGACATCGTAAGGTTTCATATTTGCAAGAAGAGCTTCGAGAGACATTGCAGCGGCAATTTCAGCTTGCTTAAGCCAGCGATTTATATCATACAATTGTAGTGCACCGATAGCCGTCATAAAGTTACTTCCGTTTATCACAGCCAAGCCATCACGTGCCATAAGCCCTGGTACTTTTATCCCTGCTTTTTCAAAGGCAACTTTACCAAGAAGTCTTTCCCCTTTGTAAAATGCTTCCCCTTCCCCCATCATCAGTAACGCTATTTGCGACATCGGAGCTAGATCTCCGCAAGCACCAACAGAACCTTTTTCACACACAACAGGAATGCAATCTTTGTTTAACATTTCAACGAGAGTTAAAGTTATTTCCGGTCTGCATCCTGAATTTCCGTGAGCGTGAACATTTATTCTTCCGGCAATTGCACCTCGAACATGTTCAACTGGCATTGGATCGCCAATTCCGGCAGCGTGATTGTAAATAAGATACTTCTGAAAATCTTTTACCTGTTCATCATTTAACACAACTTCTGAAAATTCACCAATGCCGGTATTAACTCCGTACATAATTTCGTGTGCTTTAATTTTTTCTTCGAGCATAGCACGGCAAATTTTTATTCTCTCAAGAGCGTCTTTGTTGAGTTCTACTTTTTCTTTATGGCGAGCTATACGGACTAATTTTCTCAACGGTTAATCCTGATCCATCCAAAACGATAGACATTTATTCCTCCGGTAAAAAAGATGATGAATTGTGAGCACAAAATTAAAGATTAGGCAGGAGAAATCAGAGAAGAAATATCGAGAATAGTAACTCTAAGATTAAACTTTCGAAATTAGTTTCTTAATTTTATCAGAGTTTTCTTTGTTCGTTCTAAATTTAAACAGTACACTTATCATGGTTGTATTTAACTGACGTAACCTCTGCCAAATCGTGAATTTGGGATGCGAGCTTTGTTTGTTCAATCGCTAGAATTAGCTCTTCCTCCACAAAGGATTCCTCAATTACATTTTCTATTGACTTAATGAGTGTTGAAATATTAATTCCCTTTTGGGCAGATATAATTACACTGCCAGCATATTTATTTCCAACGTATTCGATGATACTCTTGTCACTAACTGAATCAATTTTATTAAATACTTTTATTTCTTTTTTATGCTGGCTACCAAATTCCTTCAAAGTTTCTTCCACTACTTTAAGATGATCTTCATAGTACGGATGTGAAAGGTCAATCATATGCAAAATAATATCCGAATCCCTAACTTCGTTAAGAGTACTTTTGAAAGAAGCAACAAGATGCGGAGGAAGCTTTCGGATAAACCCGACAGTATCACTAATTAAAATTTTATCTTTCGAACTGAAATTGATTGTTCGAGTGGTCGAATCAAGAGTTGCAAAAAGTTTATCCTCTGCAAACACCTCAGCTTTGGTGAGAAGATTAAACAAAGTTGATTTGCCTGCATTCGTGTAACCTGCAATTGAAACTCTCACAAAATCTTTTCTTCCTTTACTCTGTGTTTGTCTTTGCGATTCAATCCCTTTAAGCTTTTCTTTCAAATGACTGATCCGTGTACGAATCATTCTTCTGTCAGTTTCAATCTGTGTTTCACCGGGTCCTTTAGTTCCAATTCCACCGTACTGCTTTGAAAGGTGAGTCCACGCCCGGGTTAATCTTGGCAGAATATATTCAAGTTGTGCAAGCTCAACCTGGGTTTTTGCTTCTTTAGTTTTTGCACGAAGAGCAAAGATATCAAGTATCAATCCGCTTCTATCAATTATTTTACGGTTAAAAAGTTTCTCGAGATTTCTCACCTGGACAGGTGTAAGATCATCATCGAATATTGCGAGATCTATATCATTCAACTCCACAAGTTGTGCTAATTCTTCAGCTTTACCTTTACCAATGTAAAAGGCCGGATCGATGTTACTTTTTGTTTGCAGGATTTTGAAGACTGTATCAGCCCCCGCTGTATCGGAAAGTTCTTCCAGCTCTAAAAGATGTTCTTCAACTAAATCTTTGTTCAGGTTTCGCGTCTGAAGAGCAACCAGCATTGCGCGTTCTTTTATTTTTCTAGATATCTCAATCATCCGCTTGTAACTTCAACTAGTTCTTTTTTTGCATTTCGGGCAATTGTCATTTCAATAAGTGCAAGCAGAATTGCAAGTATCACAAAATATCTCCACAACTCGGATCCAAACCTTGCCTGCAAAATCATTTGAATTGGATTTTCATTTTTTTCAATTGAAATATATCTTCCACCAAAATTTATTTTTTCAAGATAATCTTCAAATTCGTTTTCAGTTAAATACTCTGTAACAGATTCAGCGGGATCAATATTTACAGTTGCAGCCGATAATAATTTCTCTCCTGAAAAAAATTCATAATTACCTGTGGTAAAAGTGTTTTCGTACGAAATAAAATTAGTTGTCTGTTGCACATTAATATTAATAACATCTTGATTATTATCTGGTTTTATTACTTTTATTTGGGGAAGAGTTCGCTCAGAGATGTTAACATTAATTGTTTCACCCGCCAGATAATTTTGATCACCAGATTTTTGCGATGAAAGATACATTACTGATTTAGTGACCAGAGGTGCAAAAATACTTTTGATAGGAAAATCACTCCACGAAAAAACCGGTGAACAGCTAAACAATAAAATTTTCCCTTCACCAACAGAATACTCACTTAAAAAACTACTCTCGTCTTCAAGGCTAATTACAGTTTTCCCCTTTCCGGCAGGATTTATTCTATAATAAGAATAAAAATCCGGCGACTCTACCTGAATTTTCTTTTCCTCAATAAAAATATTTTCAAATAATGGATGTTTGAAATCAATTTCATTGAAACGAATTGGTTGTAACTTATCTGTTTTTACAAATCCGCCTGATATCAAAATATTTATTGAATTTATTGAGTTTATAAAATTTGAAGAGTTAGAATCAGATGATGGAAAAACAATTAATCCTTTACCTGAATTTATAAACTGATTTAATTTATCCGAACCATTTACGAAATTGTCACTAATCAGTATTACTACTTTATAAATTTTAAGCTGGGTGCCTGAAACCTGTTCAACTTTTTTTATAGTCATATCGAAATATGCTTGTTCAGAAACTGATTTCAATGCGGCTTCAAAAAGTTTTATGTCAGGCAAGTTATCAGTGAGAATCAGCACGGGAATTTTTTCTGGTATAAAGAAAGATGTAAACCTTTTGTTGTCTTCAAGAACATCATCTTCCTCAATTTCAAAAAGTACATGGTTGTAGCCAAAATTTTTGGCTGTGGCTTCGAGATTTGCAGATTTAGATTCACCCGGATTCAGATTGATACTCTGTTGGGCTAGTCTTTCTCCATTGATAAATAAAGAAACAACAAGATTATCTTTTGCTCTCTCCGAATAATTTTTAACTGTTGCTTCGAACTTTACCGGTTTATCTTTCTCAAAAATCTGAGTGTTTATTTTAACGTCATCAATCCCAAAATTGGATACTTCTTTACCACCGTAATTGAAAGAATACAAGCGCACCGACTCGCCAAGCTGTTCTTTCAAATCTGCTAATTCAATATCCGATGCAAGTCTTCCTTTTTGAAAGTCGGTTAGCAAATAAATTTCCTTGTTGAAATTTTTTGCTTCGCCAATTGTTTGAGCTGCTTTAACAATTGCAGTATTCAATTTCCCTGATGCAAAAGAAATTTCTGTGGCATCTATTTCCTGTTTAAATTTATTTAGGTTGGATGTCATTTCAATTTCATTCGGCTGATGAGAAACGAGTACCAACCCGAATTCATCTCCCTCTTCGAATTGAGTTAAAATATTTTTAATTGATTCCTTTGCCTGGTTAAAATAAGATCCGTTCTGATCAACAACTGACATACTGAATGTATCGTCGAGAATAAAAACAGCTGTTGTTTTTGCAGCAGAGGTTGTTCCACCAATCGAAACACCGACTAATGTTGGTCTGGCAAACGCGGTTACGATACAAAGTATAATTAATACTCTTAATGCAAGAAGAAGCCATTGCTTTAGTTTGATCTTTCTAATTTTATTCTTCTGAAGTTCCTTTAAAAATTGAAGACTGCTGAAGTCAATTTTTTTCAACTTTCTCAGATTCAGCAGGTGAATTATGATCGGAATTGATGCGGCCAGGAGTCCAAATAAAATTGCGGGATTAAGAAACGTCATTAGCTAGTTTATATAGTGTTTTAATTTTGACCTTTGAAAATAGTAATATGTGAATCCTTAAACCATACAGGATTTTTGCACTGAAAGATTTGAAATTCTTTTCTAATTAGGCTTTATCATATTTTCAGGTTTGAGTAGTTCATCAAGTTCTGCTTTTGACATAAGCTTTTTCTCAAGTACTAATTCATAAACTCCTCTGTTTGTCTCGAGTGCCTCTTTTGCAAGTTGAGTTGATCTTTCATAACCAAGCACTGGATTAAGTGCGGTTACAAGTCCGATACTATTTTCAACAAGTGATCGGCATCTTTCCTCATTTGCAGTCGTTCCGTCGACACATTTTTGTTTTAGAGTCATCATTCCGTTCTTCAACATTTCAATTGATTCAAAGAGACTTTCGACAATGATCGGTTCGAATACATTTAATTGAAGTTGCCCTGCTTCTGCTGCAAGAGTAACAGTCAAATCATTTCCGATAACTTTAAATGCAATCTGATTAACTACTTCAGGAATTACAGGATTAATTTTCCCCGGCATAATCGATGAGCCCGGCTGCATTGGCGGAAGATTTATTTCATTTATTCCGGTTCTTGGACCAGAAGAAAGCAAACGTAAATCATTACAAATCTTTGAAAGCTTAATAGCTAATCTTTTTACTGCAGATGAATACATAACAAATGCGCCTGTATCCTGAGTAGCTTCGACTAAATTTTCTGCAAGAACGATATCAAGCTTTATAACTTCTCTTAAATGAGTTACAACTTTTTTACTGTAATCCGGATGAGAATTTATTCCTGTACCAATTGCAGTTGCACCCATATTAACTTCGAGAAAAAGTTTTGCGTTTTGTTCCAGTCTTTGCACTTCTTCTGCAAGTGTAACTGCGTATGCTTCAAATTCCTGACCGAGTGTCATCGGAACAGCATCCTGAAGCTGAGTCCTTCCCATTTTAATAATATGCGAGAATTCATTTCCTTTAATGTGGAATGATAGAATTAATTCTTTCAACACTTCAATTAACTTTTCATTAGCAAGAATTAAAGCAATTTTAACTGCTGTCGGATAAGCATCGTTTGTTGATTGAGAAAGGTTAACGTGGTTATTTGGATGACAATATTTATAATCACCTTTTTCATAGCTAAGAATTTCAAGCGCACGGTTTGCTATTACTTCATTGGCATTCATATTTGTTGAAGTTCCTGCACCACCCTGAATCATATCCACAATAAAGTGAGTGTGTAGTTTCCCATTAATAATTTCGGTGCAAGCCTGAACAATTGCATCGGTAACAGGTTTAGAAAGAAGCCCAAGTTCATTATTCGCTTTTGCAGCAGCCATCTTAACTATTGCCAGAGCCTGAATGATCACCGGATGAAAGTTGAGTGTCAATCCGCTGATATTAAAATTTTCAATCGCACGTAGTGTTTGAATTCCATAATAAACCTCATTCGGCACTTCCCTGTCTCCAAGTAAGTCATGCTCGCTTCTTGTTCTTCCTGATTGATACTGCGCCGCAAGGTTTACAGATCTTGTGTTTGCCGAACTCATTCGCCGTGAAATAACTCTCGCAATCTTGGCAAGTATATCCATCGCAACATCGTTGTGATCTACCATCAGCTCTTTAAATTTGTTTCTCGAAAGCCTGAGTATTGTTGAATTTACAGTTGCCCGTGCTGATGTTGAATGAGGCGAGTCATCCATCAAAGCTCCTTCACCAAGGAAATCATATTTCCCAAAGATCGACAACCTTTTTTCTCCGCCATATGGTGTAGCTTTGAAAAGCTCAACTTCTCCTTCATATATTATCGAAAGATTTTCCCTGGTATTATTTTCAGTGAATACCATGCTGTTCATTGGAAAACTTTCTACTGAAATTTTATCAATAACGACCTGAATCTGCTCATCATTCAATTCTTTAAATAATTCAATTCTATTGAGGAAAGTTTTAATAACTGATTTATCCATCGAAGCACCTTTTAATAAATAAGTTTAAAAAAAGAGAATCCAATTGGATTCTCTTCTGATTTCAGTTGTTATAAAAATTAATTTTAATTCGAATTTTGTTTAGCAATTAAATTCAAAGCACTGCCTGCTTTAAACCAACCAATTTGCGTTTCATTCATTGTATGATGGAGCATAATTTCATCTTTGGTTCCATCTGAATGCTTGACGATCATTTTCAACTGCTTGCCCGGTGCAAGTTGAGTAGTAAGTAAATCAATTTTGTCATCTTCTTTTATTTTGTCATAATCTTTCGGATCAGCAAATGTAAGAGGTAACATTCCTTGTTTTTTTAAATTAGTTTCGTGAATACGTGCAAAACTTTTTACAATGATTGCTCTACCGCCAAGAAATCTTGGTTCCATTGCGGCGTGTTCGCGTGAAGAACCTTCGCCATAATTTTCATCACCAATAACAACCCAGTTAATTCCTTTTGCTTTATACTCACGAGCAACTTCAGGAACAGATTTAGTTTCACCGGAAAAAATATTTTTAACTTTTCCCACATCACCCGAGTATGCATTTATTGCACCAATGAACAAATTATTAGAAATATTATCAAGATGTCCACGGAATCTTAACCATGGACCAGCCATAGATATATGATCAGTCGTGCACTTCCCTTTTGCTTTGAGAAGAACTGGCAAATCAACCAAATTTTTTTCATCCCATTTAGTAAATGGAGTTAGAAGCTGAAGTCGTTCACTCTTAGGATCAACTTTTACGTCTACTGAAGAACCATCCTTTGCAGGAGGAATAAATCCACTGCTGCCTTCATCAAATCCTTTTGGAGGAAGTTCTTCTCCTGTCGGTGGATTAAGTTTTACTTTTTCACCCTTTTCATTTACAAGTTCGTCAGTTATAGGATTGAAAGAAAGGCTTCCAGCTAAAGCAAGCGCAGTTGTAATTTCTGGTGATGCAACAAATGCAAGTGTTTCGGGATTCCCATCATTTCGTTTTGCAAAATTTCTATTGAATGAAGTAACAATTGTATTTTTTTCACCGGTTTTTATATCCATCCTTTTCCACATTCCAATGCAGGGACCACACGCATTTGCAAGAATCAATCCTCCGATATCCGTTAGTGATTTTAACTGTCCATCCCTATCAATTGTTGCTCTTACCTGCTCAGAACCGGGAGTAATTGTAAACTGTGATTTAGTCTTTAATCCTTTTGCAATCGCTTGTTTTGCAATACTGGCGGAGCGATCAATATCTTCATAGCTGGAATTTGTACAGCTACCGATCAATGCCACAGAAATTTTATCAGGATAATTTTCTTTCTTCACAGCATCTTTCATTTGAGAAATGGGCCATGCTTTATCAGGAGTGAATGGGCCATTTAAATGTGGTTCAAGAGTGCTCAGATTAATTTCAATTACCTGGTCATAATACTTTTCAGGACTTGCAAAAACTTCTTTATCTGCACATAATTCATCTGCAAGACTTTCAGCAAGTGCGGCGACATCTACTCTTTTAGTAATTCTAAGATATGAAGACATCTTTTCATCAAAAGGAAAGATGGAAGTTGTTGCACCAATCTCAGCACCCATATTACAAATTGTTCCTTTACCAGTACAAGAGATAGAAGAAGCTCCTTCACCAAAATATTCTACAATTGCTCCGGTTCCACCTTTAACTGTAAGGATACCTGCAAGCTTGAGTATGATATCTTTGGACGAAGTCCAGCCGTTCATTTTACCCGTTAGTTTAACTCCTATAATTTTAGGCCACTTTAACTCCCAGGGCATTCCAGCCATAACATCAACCGCATCTGCACCGCCAACGCCGATTGCAATCATGCCAAGTCCCCCAGCATTAGGAGTGTGAGAATCTGTTCCAATCATCATTCCACCCGGGAATGCATAATTTTCCAAAACAACCTGGTGAATAATTCCGGCACCTGGCTTCCAAAAACCAATTCCAAATTTGCGTGATATGCTTTCTAGAAAATCATAGACTTCTTTATTCTCTTCAGTTGCCCTGAGCAAATCATCAGCAGCACCAACTTGTGCCTGAATCAAGTGATCGCAGTGAACTGTTGAAGGCACAGCGGAAGTCTTTTTTCCAGAAGACATAAATTGAAGAAGTGCCATCTGGGCAGTAGCATCCTGCATTGCAACACGGTCAGGTGCTAAATCAACATAATCCTTTCCTCTCTGAAATTCTTTAGTCGGATTATTCCATAAATGAGTATAAAGAACTTTTTCAGCATACGTTAGTGGTCTATTCAGAACCTTTCTTATGTCGGTCAATTTTTCCCGGTAATTATTATATGAGGATTTAATCATATCTAAATTTGCTGTCATTTTTAGCCCTTTACTTTATGCAATAATAAAATATTCATACACCAAAATACAGAAAATCAAAGAAATCTGCTTTATTACGTCATTCATAGATTGTCTGCACGGTTTTTGACGCCAAGAGGCAATTAAAGATAAATACGAGTCGAAATAAGAAATAAACTGCGGGAATTATTCAAGTGGAGAAAAATCCAATTTTAATCGTTGACGATGAACCGTCTTATTTAGAATTAATGAAAGACTTCCTTAACCAGGAAGGCTACGCCAACATCATTACAGAATCAAACCCTTTGAATGTAATACCACTGCTTGATAGAACAGACATTGATCTTATCCTTCTGGATATTTTTATGCCTGAGATGAATGGTTTGGAACTGCTTGAAAAAATTTATGCAGTGTATCCGAATATTCCGGTCGTAGTTATAACAGCTGTTCATGAAGTTCAGATTGCATTAAAAGCAATAAAACTTGGTGCCTACGAATTCATAACCAAACCACCAGATACAGACAGGTTACTGTTAACAATTAGAAGAGCATTAGATACTAAACTTCTTGAATCTGAAAGAGACTCACTAAGAAGATCATTATTAGAACAAAAACCCAGCAGAAGAATCTTTTCAGATATAATCACTGATTCATCTATGATGCACAGGGTCTTTGAACTTGTAGAAATTTTTGCACCGACAAACGAAACAGTATTTATTGCAGGAGAAACTGGTACGGGTAAAGATATGATCGCAAGAAAGATTCACGATCTTTCTCCGCGAAGAGATAAACCATTTATTGCGGTAAACCTTGCTTCAATTTCTCCAAGCTTATTTGAAAGTGAATTATTTGGTTATAAGAAGGGAACATTCACCGGTGCAATTGAAGATAAAGTCGGCTACTTTGAGGCTGCAACAGGAGGGACTATCTTTCTTGATGAAGTTGGTGAATTACCAATAGCACTCCAGGGAAAATTATTAAGGACTATACAATACAATGAAATTTATAGAATAGGTGATGCTAAACCCGTTCAGCTTGATATTAGAATTATTTCAGCAACTAACAGAGATTTACTTGATGCAGTGAACAAAAAGGAATTCAGAGCCGACTTATACTATCGATTGAATCGCGGCTTTATTTATATGCCTCCTCTAAATAAAAGAGGTGATGATGTAGTGTTGCTTGCCGAACATTTTCTTGAGGTTGGTAACAGAAATTATAATAAAAATATTCAGGGATTTTCAGATAGTGTTCTTAATTCTCTGAAACACTATACTTTCCCCGGGAATGTCAGAGAACTGGAAAATATCATACTTAATGCCGTAGCAAAAACATATGGAGAATCCCACATAAGTTCAATTGATCTACCTAAAGAGTACATTAAACCACTAGAACCCGGAAATGGTAAACCTAAACTCACAACCCTGAATCTTGCTGCCGAAGAACATATTATGAGTGTAATGAAAACAGTGGGTAATAGTGTGCAAAGAGCTGCACCATTACTCGGAGTAAGCGAACGAACACTTCAAAGAAGATTAAAAGCAATCAGAGAAAGAAGAAATTAATAATTTCGACATTTCTGTCTCTGCAATTGTCTGTACAATTGAATTCACTTTTATTACCAATATGTTAATAACTCATAACTGGTAATTTTTGTCTTTAAAAAGCTTCATTCTCCATCGTTTTCACAATTTATCCCAAAAAAACAAAGTTAATTAGCGTCAACATTGACGACTAACAGGCATACCTATTGATAATGTAAAGCCGGAGAACAAAAAGGAGAAAACATATGTCAGGAACACATTCATTTTTAGCAATCGGAGCCATGGCTTTATTAGCCTTAATCTCATTAAGATTTAACGCCACGCTGCTCGAGAACAGAACAACGGAAATTGAGAACAAAGTCTACCTCACTGCTTTTTCCCTTGCAGATGACCTAATTGAAGAAATAAAGCAGAAAGCTTTTGATGAAGAAACTGTTGAATGGAAAGCCATACCAGCTGACCAGCTTTCTCCCTACTCCTCATTCGGACCTGTTGATCCTGGTGAATCTTCTGTAAGTACTTTCGATGATATTGATGATTATCACGGATATCTAAAAGCTGTGTCACTTCCTCACGTTGAAAATTATTCTGTTATGAGCACAGTTGACTATGTATCTGCTTCTGATCCGGATGTTACAAGCTCATCTCAAACATATTTTAAGAGAATTACTGTTAGGGTGACCAGCCCTTACTTAAGCAATCCAGTTAGATTAGCTTTCATTTTCACCTTACATTCAAAGTGAGTATAGTAATATGAATATTTTATTAGATCTTATGGGTTCATCTCTTAATTGCAGGAATTTTATTTCTGCTCATCCTTAAACTCAATCTTTACTCAAGCAATGCAAATTATTATTCTGATAATGAGCTTAGATTACAGCAAAATGTTAAAACACTTGCCGAAGTAATGAACTATGATTTACGTAAAGTAGGATACAAGTACAATGGAACAGCCATCGTTACCGCTCGAACCAACTCGTATTCAATTTTATGCTGATATGGATGCACCAGGAACTTTTGGACACGGAGTTATGGATTTTGTAGAATATTATCTGGGTGATTCAACTGAAGCAACAGGAACTCTTAACCAGAAAGATAAAGTTCTTTACAGAATTATTAATAATACCGATACACTTGGTGGTCCAACATTAGGTTTGGTTAATTTAAAATTTTCATATATGGATACACACGGAATGGCAACCGCATTCTTAGATAGTATAAAATACGTTAAAGCAGAGTTCTGGGTTGAACCTTATGAAAATGTTTCAGATTATGCAACGGGTCAACCAGATTCAACACAATTTACATATTGGGAATTAACAATAAATCCGAGGAATATATAAAATGGGTAAAGGTTTAATAATTATCGTATTGGGGATGTCTGTTATTATCGGCTTTTATCACATTAAAGCTGAATTCAAACTCAAAAGAAAATCTATCAACAACTGTAGATATGTTCGAGCAGACACAGGCAAGATTGATTGCCAACTCGGGTGTTGAAGTTTTTCTGGAAAGATTGAAACAAGACCGCACGATGATGAATAGCAGTTTCCCGGACAATGAATTGTTTGGAGGAACATATGATATTAACATTTCTGGTCCAGATAGCCTGGTAAAAGTAACTTCTACAGCAACATTTATGGGAGTACAACATACTTCAGTAGCGGAGGCTGCTGCTGATAAGGTCCCAATTATTCCTGGTCCAGGAGCTATGTATTTATCCTCTGAGACTCTTATTGGTCTTAAGAAATTTGCAATTGGAGGTAGTATAGAAATTAATGGCAATAACCATGATATTAATGGTATTCCAATCGCTGGTACCCCTGTTCCGGGAATTGCTGTTGATGGTGAAGCTCAAAGATTAGCTATAATTGATATGATTAACCACGCTAAACTTGATAAAATTTTAGGTGCAGGCGGAACACCGAGTGTGGGTGTTGTTAGCGACACAATTGATTGGTGTGAATATGCTCAACTTCTTGCTGATAATCCTGACATTCTCATCAACTCTCAAGATCTAATAGAAACAGAAAACACCTGGGGAACACTTGCTGAACCTAAAATAACATTTATAAATGGTGATATCCAACTCAATAATTCAATGTCGGCTACTGGATGTGGTATTTTAGTTGTAAACGGGAACTTAGATGTGAATGGCGGCTTTAATTTTAATGGAATGGTAGTTGCCTTTAAAAATACCACTATAGATATAAAACTTAGTGGCGACGTAGAAATTATTGGTAGCCTGGTAGGGGCTGGTGATCAGATAAATATTGATGTCTCTAATGGTAATTTTAGTACCAAATATAGCACAGAAGCGATAGATATAATTCAATCACTACTTATAACAAAACGATTCTCGATATTAACCTGGTGGGAGTAAAGTAAATCTCCTAAAAAAAATTACTTTCAAACTCTCTCCGGTCAAACGAAATTAATGGCGACAGCAATGTCGCCATTTTTATTTCCCCTCAATAGAAACTTTCTATTCTTTCCGAAAACTAAGCTTTTCCTTTTAGCATAGCGATTGAACATACTAAGCAAGTTCAAAAAAAGAACAAGTAAATTAGGAAAACTTATGGGAAACAATCAATTCTTGAGCATCGGAGCAATAGCCTTGTTGGCTCTTATTTCTTTGAGATTTAACACAACTTTACTAGAGAACAGGACAACTGAGATAGAGAATAAAGTTTATCTCACTGCTTTTTCTCTAGCAGACGATCTCATCGAAGAAATTAAGCAGAAAGCTTTTGATGAAGAAACTGTTGAATGGAAAGCTATTCCAGCTGACCAGCTTTCTCCTTACTCCTCATTCGGATCTTTTGATCCCGGTGAATCTACTGTAAATACTTTCGATGATATTGATGATTATCATGGATTTCAAAAAGCTGTGTCACTTCCTCACGTTGAAAATTATTCTGTTATGAGCACAGTTGATTATGTATCTGCTTCTGATCCGGATGTTACAAGCTCATCTCAAACCTATTTTAAGAGAATTACTGTTAGGGTGACTAGTCCTTATTTAAGCCACGCTGTAACACTAGCTTTTATTTTTACTCTACACTCAAAGTAAGGATTGTAATATGAATATTTTATTAGATCTTATGGGTTCATCTTTAATTGCAGGAATTATATTTCTGCTCATCTTTAAACTCAATCTTTACTCAAGTACCGCAAATTACTACTCTGATAATGAGCTTAGATTACAGCAGAATGTTAAAACACTTGCTGAAGTAATTAATTATGATTTACGTAAAATAGGATACAAGTATGATTCGACTGCCATTGTTACTGCTCAACCAACTCGAATTCAATTTTATGCTGATCTTGAAGCACCAGGAACATCTGGACACGGAGTTATTGATTTTGTAGAATATTATCTCGGTGATTCAACTGAAGCAACTGGAACTGTTAACCAGAGAGACAAAGTTCTTTACAGAATAGTTAACCATACAGATACACTTGGTGGTCCAACTTTAGGTTTGGTTGATTTAAAGTTTTCATATCTGGATGCACACGGAATAGCAACTGCATTCTTAGATAGTATAAAATACGTTAAAGCAGAGTTCTGGGTTGAACCGTACGAATACGTTTCAGATTATACATACAGGTCAACCAGATTCAACACAATTTACATATTGGGAATTAACAATAAATCCGAGGAATATATAAAATGGGTAAAGGTCTATTAATTATCGCATTGGGGATTTCTGTTATTATCAGCTTCTTCACTACTTAAGCTGAATTCAAACTCCAAGGAAAATTTATCAACAACTGTAAATATGTTCGAGCAGACGCAGGCAAGGTTGATTGCCAATTCGGGTGTTGAAGTTTACCTGGAAAGACTGAAACACGACAGGACAATGATGAATAGTAGTTTTTCGAACAATAATCTGTTTGGAGGTAATTATGATATTGTAATTTCAGGACCGGATAGTCTGGTAAGAGTAACCTCAACTGCAACTTTTATGGGTGTTCAGCATACTACGGTTGTAGAAGCTGCTGCTGATAGAGTTCCTTTGCATCCCCGGACCAGGAGCAATGTATTTATCTTCCGGAACTGTTGCAGGTCTGAAAAAGAATGCAATTAATGGTAGTATAGAAATAAATGGAAATGATCATGACATAAATGGAAACCTTACCGGTGGTGGATCTGTATCCTGGTATTGCTGTGGATGGTGCAACTCAACAAACATCCGTTCTTGATATGATAACAAAAAATAGGATTGATCAGGTATTAGGTTCAGGTGGAACACCGAGTGTAGTGCTAGTTATCATAATCAAATTGATTGGTCAGACTATGCGCAGCTTCTTGCAGATAATCCAGATATAGTAATCGATACACAGGACAAAATAAAATCCGTTAACGAATGGGGAACTGTGGCTCAGCCAAAAGTAACATTTATTAATGGAGATATTCATATAAATAATTCACAGCTGCAGGCGGATGCGGTATTTTAGTTGTTAATGGTAGTTTGGAAATTAATGGTGGTTTTGATTATCATGGGTATAGTGATTGCCTTTAAAGAGATTCAGAGTATTAGATATTAAACTGAATGGCAATGGATCAATTATAGGAAGCCTGATCGTTGCTGGTAACGAAATAAATGTTGATGTAGCCAGTGGTAATTTTCAGACTCTATTTATAGTCAGGAAGCATTAAGATCTTATCCAGTTATTACTTGTAACCAAACGATTTACAGTCGTTAGCTGGTGGGAATAAAAGATAAAAATTCTTAAATACTTAATTCGTTAAATATTACTTTTCGGGAGAGAACATATGATGCACTTAAAACCAAACAAAGGCGGAGTAGCCGATTTTTCTGAATTCTCAGGATTCATTTCATCCAAACAGAACAGTGGTATTATGAGCCTTACAAAAATTGTAGTGGTGATATCAGTACTTCTTGCTTTATTGATGGTAGTTTCTAGATAAAGATCAATTATTAATCGAAAGATTTCTTCTTATAAAAAAATTACTTTCCATTTCTTGCTTACCATAATCTTGATTCTAAGAATCAGGTAGACGACACATTCTGACCTTTAAAAAATTCAAATCTTTCGAACAAATTCTTGCATTCCTCGATTCTTTAACTAATAATCAATACTTTTTTCCACTTGTGAATCTCTGTCGGCAACGACACAGATGACTGTCGTCTGTATGTCGCAATTGATCAAGAACATCAAATAGAACAGATTTTCAAAGAATAAAAGTGTTGCACAATAGTTGAATGATTTGAACAGTGGTAAACAATATTTAAGGAGATAGAAATCATGAATACCGGACAATCACTTTTAAGCATTGGAGCTTTGTTTCTTCTTTCTCTTGACTATTCTAAGAGTGAACAACAGCATTCTAACAACAGACTCAGTTATGATGGACTCAAAGTTTGGTATTCTGGCTACATCTATTGCAACATCATTAATTGAAAAAGCAAGTAAAAAAGCTTTCGATGCAAATACTTTTGAAAATGGTGTTTCCAACTTAAACGAATTGACTGAGGCAAGTGGCCTGGGTCCTGGAACCGGTGAAAGTGCACCAGATGCTTGTAACGACTTTGACGATTTTAATGGATACACTGATCAGATAACAAATTTACCATCGGCTATATTCGATGTATCCTGCGAAGTTTGTTATATAAACCCCAGCAATCCGGATGGAAAATTATCAACCCGATCCTGGCATAAGAAGATGACTGTAACAGTTACCAGCCCAAATATTGGTAATGCAGAAAAAACAGATACAATTAAACTTTCAACAATTTATAGTTACTGGCATTTCAGATAGGAGAAACTATGGGATTTAGTACAATACGTGTCTGAACCAAGTAAGATGCAT
>CAVYHS010000008.1:0-8650 GCA_963768365.1 uncultured Ignavibacteriaceae bacterium
TGCGTCGAAGGTGTCGAACTCGGCCGACTAAATTACTATTCGGACGGAATGATTCGAGGAGAAATTGGGTGCAGCACTTCCGATCTAAGGGGCAAGCTGGATGAATATGCGCCCAATGCCATTCTCATTCTAAACGAGATCATCAATCAAATTATGAGCTTAAAGATTCCCCAAAGACCCCGATCACGAATTATAATCGGTAAAATATCAGGTGGTGCCAATCATGGCAAGATCGCAAATGAGGCGGAAATCGGATTTGAAATACGCAGTGACTCCTATAAGATGGTCAAAAAAATTTACGGTGAAATCAGAGATATCGTTGAAGGGATCAGTCACGAAAATGAGGTCGATCTAAATATAAAAACCATCAGTAACTTAAGAGCTTCACGCTTGAAGTACACGCACCCATTGGTCAAAAATGCGGCGGCGGTGCTGGAGACATTGGGAATAAAGCCGTTTAGCAAATCGACCGAATCTTCACTGTCAATTTTTCTTTCCAACAAAATACCGGCGGTTACTCTGGGCATTACCCATGGGGTGAATTATTATAAGGAAAAGGCCACCATGGAAATTGAACCGATGTATCAAGGGATCGCCCAGATCATCGGCGTTCTAAAGGCGATCGACAGTGGAGTGTGTGATGAACAATAATTGGCTTGAAAAAAACACCTTTCATTATTCAGATTTTAAAGACCTTAATCGGCTGGTCGAAGAAAAGGCCAAAAAGAACCTTAAAATCTCCCTGTGTCTGCCGACCCTAAATGAAGAAAAAACCATTGCCAAAGAAATCATCATCTTGAAGTCCGAACTGATGACCCGCTATCCGCTGTTGGATGAAATTGTAGTGGTGGATTCAGGTTCAACAGATAAGACCACCGAAATTGCACGCGCATACGGCGCCGATGTATATGATGCTGCAGAAATTTTGCCGCACCTGGAACAATATAAGGGCAAAGGCGAAAATCTATGGAAGGCGCTCTATATCACCAAAGGTGATATCATTATTTATCTGGATGCGGATATTAAAAATATTCATCACCGATTCGCTTACGGCCTGCTCGGACCCTTGCTGCTGTATGATCATATTAAATTCGTAAAAGCATTTTATGACCGGCCGATTTCGATCGGCAAAAATAAAATGCGCCCGACCGGCGGCGGGCGGGTCACTGAACTTGTTATTCGGCCGCTATTTTCCCTGTTTTTTCCGGAACTGACCCAGTTAATTCAGCCCCTTTCCGGCGAATATGC
Source organism: uncultured Ignavibacteriaceae bacterium (assembly GCA_963768365.1). Classification (GTDB taxonomy): domain Bacteria; phylum Bacteroidota; class Ignavibacteria; order Ignavibacteriales; family Ignavibacteriaceae; genus IGN2. The sequence goes on from CAVYHS010000008.1 coordinate 1,249, forward strand.
CGGTTTCAGAGAAGTTTTCGAACGTATCCCATTTCCAATCGGTTACGGTGTTGAAACCAGTATGAATATGGATATCTATGAAAAGTGGGGCCTGGATGTCATGGCCCAGGTTGATCTGGACCGCAGGATTCACCGCAATCAGGATACGAAAGCGTTGGGCCGGATGGCCTTCAGCTATTTTAAAGACATTTATCAATCGCAAAATTCGGCTGGGATTAATCGACCTAAAGGACGAGCTTTTTGATGAAATGATCCAGTACAATCTCGTTAACAACAAATATCAGGCGGATATATTTAAAATTGAAGGCCACGAACGGCCCCCCATCGTTGAGATTCCCGAATACCGTGAAAAGTTTAAAATTGACCAGGAGCATATTCGCAATCTTCAGGAGGCCTAAAATCACCGCTGCCTGCGTGTGTGCCGCATACAAATAGTGGTTCGCAAACGCCGGCCGGGCAGTGGCAATTCCCGGTTCTTTCGAAAATCCGAACGTATAAACCCGGTTTGTGCTCCAATGGAAATCTAAACTGTGAACGACTCAAAGCTCATCGACAATTGTAACCGTCATCTTAATTATCTGCGCATTTCCATTACCGACCGCTGCAACCTGCGGTGTCGCTATTGTGTGCCGCATGACTTTGATCCCCAAACTTTCTCAAAGTGAAATATTAACCTATGAAGAGATTTTGCGAGTCGTACGAGTCGCCACCCGCCTGGGGATATCAAAAGTCCGGGTAACCGGTGGCGAACCTTTGGTTCGAAAAGGGGTTTACGATTTTTTTGAGAAACTGATAGCAACTGAAGGTCTTAAAGATGTGTCCTTGACAACAAACGGTGTCCTGTTGAAAAATAATCTCCTGAAAATTAAATCCGCCGGCATTACAAGAATTAATGTCAGCCTGGATACCCTAAACCGCAAGAAATATCGTAAAATAACAGGTTCCGATGAGTTTGATCGCGTATGGCAGGGAATCGAGAAAGCCCAGGCGCTGGGGGCTGAATCCTTCAAGCTGTTTGTTTCACTTCTTGATGAGATAAGAAATGATGTGGTTTCGTTCTCATTTAAATTTTTCCCTCACGCTCCGGGTGAAGTTCAGCAGCAGAGAAGACAGCCTGTAACAAGAATGACTGAAAGCAAACAGGTAGCAACTAACATCGGACTTCAAGCTCCACGACAAGGTTCTCCACAGGTAGCGGGAAAAATGCAACCAGTAAAAGTTATGGAAAAGGTTGGCAGGAATGATCCCTGTCCCTGCGGAAGCGGTAAGAAATATAAACAATGCCACGGCAAATAAGAGAGCATTATGAAAAAAATAGAAGCAATAATCCGACCATTCAAACTTGAAGAAGTAAAAGAAGCTCTGGTTGAAGAGGGCATCCGCGGATTGACAATTTCTGAAGTCAGGGGTTACGGACGACAGAAAGGCCACACTGAAACTTACCGCGGAAGCGAATACAGGATAGAGTTCGTCCCAAAAATAAAAATTGAAGTCGTAATTGAAGATTCCAAAGTTGAAAAGATAGTCGATGCAATACTAAAGACTGGAAAAACCGGTCAGGTTGGAGACGGTAAGATATTCATTTACAATGTGGAAGATGTGGTCAGAATACAGAACCGGGGAATCTGGCAAGGACGCTTTGTAAATTATTTTACCTTTTTGTTTTATTTTTTCTTTAATAGCTTCAGGTGCCATGTTCACCAATCTTTTAAAAGATAGAATTTTCCTTTTACTGTCCACACTAATTTTTATAACCAGTTGCAGTACGTGGGACAATTTTACCACGTATTTCAATCTTTACTACAATGCTAATGAAGCTTTTCCAAAAAGCTGAAAAGCAAATTATTGAGCAGAAAAGAGATATCTTTTCAACTGAACCGTCAACAATTCCTCCGGCAGCAGGTGCTGACCTTCAAAAAGTTATAGAGAAAGTGTTCTCATATTCTTCAGTTCAGTCCTAATTCGTCGTATGTAGAGGATGCATTGATGATGCTGGGAAAGTCGTTCTACTATCAGAAGAATTATTTAAAGGGACAGCGAAAATTCGAAGAACTTATTTCCAGTCAACCGAATAGTGATTATATACTGGAAGCAAGTCTATGGATTGGTAAATGTGATATGAGATTAAGAAACTACACGTATGGTTTGACAATATTAAAAGATGTTAGGGATAAAGCAATCAAAGAAGGCGAAGATGAATTTATGCAGGAAGCATTTATCGAGGAAATAGTTTACTATAAATCTGTTTATGATTATAGTACTGCCATACAGACAGCTAATGAATTTCTTGCAGTATCTGATGATGATGATAATTAATGCCATCGTCTGGAATGAAGTAGGTAATCTTAATGTTACTATAGAAGACTATCCGGCAGCGGTCAAAGCATATCAGAATGTATTTGAATATTCACCGGACTATGAGCTTGAAGTAACTGCAAAAATCAGTCTTGGAAAAGTGCTCAGAGAAATTGGTGAAAATCAGGAAGCACTTACATTGTTTGAGGATATGCGTTCAGAGGACAAGTATTTAGATAAATATTCTGAGATTGATCTTGAAATAGGAATCACCGAATCAACTCTTGGTAATTATGATAAAGCAATAAGTCAACTTACAATTGTTGACACAACTTATAAGAACACACCAAATTCTGCAGTAGCTAAGTATGAAATAGCCTCGGTATATGAATATGGATTAAATCAACTGGACAGTGCAGCTGTTTATTATAAGAAAGCTGCAGCTTTCTCAATTGCCAAAAGAATATATCCGTCCGGCAAAAGATAAAGACAGACTTTTTACAAGATATATTTCTTTGAAAAATGATTTGAACAAATATGACAAACAGTTGTTTTACTTTGAAAATCCGGAAGAGTTTAAAAAAGATTCAGCTTTATATGTTCAGGATTCATTAGCAATTGGTGAAGAGATTGCGAACGCAAAAGAGCTTCAGGAAAGTTGGTCGGGACTCAGGCGATTTATTAGTGGGCACAAAAGATACAACAGGTTATTACCAGGATTCAGTGAAAGTTGCGGACACATTGATTACTTTTCTAAAAGATTCATTAGAGTATGAAAATGTAAATAGGGATTCAATTTTCTCCTGGGTCAAAAACCCGAAACCGCAGGATTCACTTTTGGTCGCTAAATTTGATAGTATGCTTACTAACAGAACATTTGATCCAAATGCAAAACAAAAAATTGAACAGGAGAAACGTGAACGTGAGGCTCTGGCTAATCAATTAACAGCCTCTTTGCCTGATACACTTAAGTTTAAAAATAACCCACCGAAGCGTCCGAAGATTTCTGAAGATTCATTGAAAACGCTGCTTGCAAAAAATCAGCTTAACCTTGGTAATTTATTTTTATCAGAATTCGATTTGCCCGATTCAGCTTATAAATATTATTATAGTAATCTGACTGAATATCCTAATAACTCCTACTACCCTTCTTCAATGTTTGCAATGGGTAGTTATTATTTAACAGTTGATAATCAAAAAAGCGCCGATAGTCTTTTCAATATTATTTATGATAATTATAAAAATGAAAGTATCGTTAATGCGGCTGCAGTAAATCTAGGCAAACCTTTAATCGATCTAAACTATGATCCCGCTTTAGAGCAATATACGCAGGCCGAAAACTTAATATTTGCAGGTGACTATTCTTCAGCATTGTTTGAGCTTAGAAAAATTCCGAAAGATTTTCCCAAATCAGCAGTAGCACCCAAAGCAATTTTTGCTTCCGGCTGGATAGAAGAAAATGAGTTAGACGATCCTGAAGCGGCCATAGAATATTATGATACTTTAATCGCCAGATATCCTGCTTCTGATTATGTTAGAATTGTAGCTCCTAAAGTTTCATTTTATAAACAGGAAAAAAGAAGAGAAGAGTTAGCTTCGCAGGATTCTCTGAATATATTGGCTCATCATGATTCGGTTAAAACAGATACTGTTCAGGTTGCGGTAGAAACAGTTACTCCAAAAGACACTGTTCAGGTAGCTGTTACTGTAGAAGAACGATACATCAGGACAGCAGGGAAATAAGACTGGCAACGGAAATAAAAAGACTACCGTAGTAAAAGAGCCCGTCTGGAATCCGCGCAAAAGATAGTAAGAGAAGAAAAAGAATACGGCTGTAGAATTAAAGGAAGAATTTTTCTGAATATGAACCGTAAACACCTCCTGGAATTAATTGAAGAAGGGGAGAATCTTCAATGTGAATTCAAAAGACATTTCACAACTCCGGAAAAAATTGCCAGAGAGTTGATTGCGTTTGCCAACACAAAAGGCGGATATCTGATTATTGGTGTGGATGATGATAAAGAAATTGTTGGAGTTGACAGCGAAAAATCAGAATCAGAATTAATTAAAGATGCAGCGGAAAATTATTGTGAATCATCTCTCAATTATTCGATTGACTTTGTTGAATTGTACGGAAAAGAATTGGTTGTCGTTAGCATTCCTGAATCGGATAACAAACCACATCGTCTGCAGGATTATCAGGATGAATTGGACATCAACAAAGCTGTTGTTCTGGTTCGATTAAATGATAAAAGCGTGCAGGCAAGTAAAGAAATGGTGAGGATACTTCGTGCAAATTCTGCAGATCTTTCTTTGAAGAAATATACTATTGGTCAGACTGAAAAAATGGTTTTTGAGTATCTTGGTAAATATGAGCGAATTTCAGTTAAAGAATTAAGTAATCTTGTAAACATTTCAGAAAGAAGAGCATCGAGAACACTTGTGAAGATGGTCCGGGCAAACCTACTTTTAATTCATACCAAAGATAACGGAGAAGAGTTTTTTACTGCGGCGGCTTGAATTTATAATTATCAAAATATTTCTCTCAACTTGAAAATCGTCACTCCATAAGCAACTGCAACATTCAACGATTGCTTTATTCCGAACTGAGGAATCTCAATTGAAAAATCGCACATATCCAAAAGCTCTTGCGAGACACCCGTTATTTCATTTCCTACAACAAGGCAAAGAGGAAAAATATCTTTCTTCAATTCATAATAAGGAGAACTTTTATCTGTTAACTCCAAGTGCACAGACTTTTATTCCATCTTCTTTCATTTTTCTTATTACTTCTTTCGGATCTTTCACATATTCCCATTTAACACTTTCTGTTGCACCGAGTGAAGTCTTCAAAACATCTTTTTTACCTGAGGGCAAATCAGGATGAGGTGGATATGGAGTGTAACCACAGAGGAAAAGTTTTTCAATCATCGCTCCGTCTGATGTTCGGAAAATTGAACCAACATTGTATGAACTTCTGATACTATTCAACACAACATAGACAGGAAGTTTCTTTACTTTGTGAATTGAATCAAGAGTACTTCTGTTTTTTGCTATTTCATCGTGAGTTAGTTTTTTCATTATTGCCTGAACTTTCGTTGCTAATTGACCACATGCCGCAGCAATATCATCTCCCTGAGTATTTCGCAGCATTACCGTAATATTTTTTTCTTTCAACTTATCTGCAAACTTCTGAATTCTTTCCATCGGAGTTGATCTTAGTTTGCCGGATAATCCGGATGGATTCATATGTTCAAGAGAGTTGAAAGGAATTATGTTCAACTTGCTTGGAATTGTACTCATCAATCGGGTAAGAGCTTTTATGTCTTCATCGCGATCGTTTATTCCATCGAGCATAACATACTCAAAAGTTATTCGTGAGTTTAGTTTTTGCAGCATAACTTTTTAGTGCTTCAATATTTTCTTTTAGAGAATACTTTTTGTTTATCGGCATTATTTTATTTCTGATTTCTTCGAAACAGGAGTGAAGTGAAAATGCAAGTTTTACTTTTAATCCTGTTTCTTCAAGCTCTTTTATCTTTGGTGCGATGCCTGCAGTTGACACCGTTATTTTTCTGGGATTGATTCCCGTTGTCAATTCTTCTGCAAAAATTTCGAGTGACTTCACTGTTTCCTTAAAATTCAAAAGTGGTTCACCCATTCCCATATATACTATGTTGGTTATCTCACTCTCTTTGTAATCTTTGCTTGCAAGTTTGAATTGATCAAATATTTCTCCTGCTGTAAGATTTTTTTTGTAGCCCATCAAACCGGTTGCACAGAATTTACAATCAAGCGGACAACCAACCTGTGTGGAAATACAAAGTGTTGTTCTTTTCTTTTCCGGAATTACAACCGATTCAATTTTGTGTCCTTCATCGGTTTCGAAAATATATTTTTTAGTTCGTGTCTTGAGTGAAATTTCGCTTGTTGAATAACTAAGTGTATCAATACTGAAACTTTCTGAAAGTTTATTACGGAGCGATTTTGACAAGATTGCTCATCTCATCAAAATTATCAACCATATCCCCGTACATCCACTTGAAAACCTGTTCGGCTCTGAATGCTGGTTCACCTTCAGAAATAAAGTATTTTCTTAATTCGGGGAGTGTAAATCCCTTGATAGTCTTTTTTACTTTTTCTTTAACCATAATCCAAAAATAGTCTATCAGTATTCGTCTGACAAGACAAGCAAGGAGCACTATAACTTTAGATATAGCCAGATTTTTGAAAATCTTGCTATATCTTATTAATAAAATTCGTTGTCTTAGATTTTATATTACCTTATTTTTGAAATGGAAATTATTTCATCTCCATTAGTGCATCTAACAATTCACAGAAATTAACGGGGTAAAAAATGAATTTCGACTTTACAGAAGAACAATTAATGATTCAGGAATCAGCTCGGGATTTTGCTCAAAATGAAATAGCACCTACTGCAGTTGACCGAGATATTAAAGCAGAATTCCCAACAGAAATAATTAAAAAAATGGGTGAGCTTGGTTTTATGGGAATGATGGTTTCACCGGAAAATGGTGGTGCTGGAATGGATACTATAAGTTATGTACTAGCTATGATTGAAATTTCAAAAGTAGATGCAAGTGTTGGTGTTATTATGTCAGTGAACAATTCTCTTGGTCTGCTGGGGATTGGAAGAATACGGATCTGATTTCATTAAAGAAAAAATATTTAATTCCTCTTGCAAAAGGTGAAAAGCTTGGTTCGTTTGCTCTATCCGAACCAGAAGCTGGAAGCGATGCAACACAGCAGCATACTCTGGCAGATAAAGATGGTGACTTTTTTGTTCTGAATGGAATGAAGAACTGGATAACCAATGGAACAACCGCTGATTATCATCTCGTTATGGCACAGACAGATAAATCCAAAGATCATAAAGGAATTTCAACTTTTCTCGTTGAGAAAGGAACTCCCGGTTTTGGTCATGGAAAGAAAGAAGATAAGCTTGGTATTAGAAGCTCTGATACTTGTTCACTTACTTTTGAAAATTGCAAAGTGCCAAAAGAAAATATTGTTTGGGAAGAAGGCAAAGGATTTAATTTTGCAATGAATACACTCAACGGCGGAAGAATAGGAATTGCTTCGCAAG
>CAVYHS010000009.1:0-208874 GCA_963768365.1 uncultured Ignavibacteriaceae bacterium
TGACATGGGGATTTGGTGGTGACGTGATAGGACACGGGGCACCAACCGCCTTAGCCGAGCAGGAGGTGCTCCCGTGTCCGTATTGGAACTTACCCGTAGCGTGGTGGTGGAGGTCGATGGGCTGGCCGGTTTGGCCGAGCTGGAGGAAGCAGCGGTGGCGTTTGCGCGTCACGCTCCGGGGCTGCTCGTTGGTCAGACGATCGAGAACCTCGCCGAGGCGCTGCTCGACGTCGTGGTCGGTCGGCGGCGTTCCCCGACCGCTCCAGACGCTCAGCCGGAGGCTCCCTGGTCGTGCACCCGGCAACGTTGTGAGAGTCGGAGGGGTTTCCGCCGCAGGGGGTTCCGTTCGTTGGATCGGAAACTGCAGGCCGCTTGTGGCGGGGTGACGTTCCGCACGGCGCAGGTGGAGTGTCTGTCGTGTGGCCGCCGGTTCGCCCCGGTGTTGGGGGTGTTGGGGTTGCGTCCCCATCAGCGACGCACCGACCGTCTCGCCGCGTTGGCTGCCGGGTTGGCCACCGAAGTCGCCTACGCCAAGGCGGCCCGGTTCCTCTCGGACCTCACCGGAATCGACGTGTCGCCACGCACCATCCGCAACGACGTCGTTGCCGCCGCCCCGCAACGTCTTGGACCCGAGATCACCGACATACCGATCCTGCTGCTCGACAGCACCGGAGAACGAGCCGGGCCCATGCTGCGGGGAACCCAGCTCCACCTTGCGTTGGGTCTGGTCGCCCGGCGCCGCCACCAGGGCCGCCTGGTGTGTTCGGTGCAGCTGCTTGCCGCCACTTTGGACGAGACATGGCAAGCAATGGGGCAACTCCTCGACGGGGTCCGGCCGGGTCTGATCCTCGTCGACGGCGAAGGACTGCTCAGCGAGATGGTCCAAGAGCGCTTCCCCCAGGTTCCGGTGCAACGGTGCCTGTGGCATCTGGTGCGAGGCATGACCTACACGGCGTGGCGTGAGGGCGCCTCGAAAGGTCACCGGTGGGAACTCAGAGCCCGCCTCAGCGACGTGTTGGCCGACGCCCACCGCCACCACGACCTGGCGCGAGCCCACAACGCCTACCACGACCTCATCGACGAAATGGAACACCGCGGCGTGCTCCGCGCCGCCCGCTACCTCAAAGCCGCCGAACCGGAAGTCTTCACCTTCATCAGCCACCCCGACGCCGGCCGGCTCCTCTTCGGCGACAAAGGCCGACCCGAACTGGCCACCGGCGTCCTCGAACGCGTCATGCGCGAACTCAACCGACGCACCGACGTCGGCGTCCGCTGGAGCATCCACGGCTGCCGAGCACTGCTCATGCTCAAACTCGCCCGCAAGTATCATCACCCCGGGTGGCCATGGAACCCCACCGCCACCCAACAACCCAACGTGCGGTTCCGCCTCGTGACCTGACCCCAAAGTCAACACAACACCCCGCTACCAACTTGTTGCACCTGCGTGTGGTGTTTGACAGGGTTCGGCGCGATTCGCGTCTTCGCCTGACATCGGCGCAGTTCGCGGATCGGTAGCGGTGCGGTCGTGTCGAAGATGCGTCGGCATCGGGTTCCTCCTTCGCATCTGGCTTACGCCGCTCATCCTCGATGAGGACCCTGTCATTCGGTGACCATGCGGCGCCAACGGCAGGAATCGACCGCCGCTCCAGGGAGGTACACGACCGGAGCGAGGCGGCGCTCGACGGCCACGAGGATGCCGTCAGTGCCCTGAGGCGGCCGTTCTCGCCGGTCTGTGGCGCTGCCAAACCGTGGCGGTTTCCTCCGAGCACCCACGCCGGCTGTGGTCCGCCGATTCCACCAGATGCCTCAGCACACCGTCCTCGCTCGTGTCGAACCCTTTCCGCAGAGTGTCAACAACCCTGTCGCGAACCCTCCAACTCCCCGAAACACTCAACACTTGCCGGGCCTCTTGACCAGGGAGTCGTCGAACCAGGCTTCACTGGCGATGATCGTCGAGTTGGAGGGTTGCTGACACTTTCGCGACATGGTGCCGAGGCATCCTCGTCGTTGAGATCGATCCCCAATCCGGTTGATGGGAGGTGCTGTGACGTCGATCCGCAAGGTCGTCGACGGCTCCGGCCGCATGTCGTGGCAGGCCCGGTGGCGGGACCCCGCCGGGGTCCAACGGTCGAAGAACTTCCCTCGTCGTATCGACGCCGAGCGGTTCCTGGTTGCCGTCGAGTCCCGCAAGCTCGCCGGCGCCTACATCGACCCGCGCGGTCTGGGAGGATCCGCCTCGGTGACTTCACCGAACAAGCCACCCCCGGATGGGTCAACCTGCGCGCGCTTCGACCAAGGCCCGCGATGATTCGTATCTGCGCAGTCATGTCCTGCCCGTCTTCGCCGACATGCCAATCGGCGCTATCGGTCCCTTCGACGTCCAAGAATGGGTCGCCGGCCTCGACGCCGACGGCGGTACCGCGCCCCTGCCACTATCCGCAAGGCCTACCAGCTCCTCGGACGGATCTGCAACGACGCGGTCACCGCCGGTCTCATAGCCCACACCCCATGCCGCGACATCACCCTGCCCAGGATCCAGGACACCGAGAAGCGGTTCCTCTCCCCTACCGAGATCACCCACCTCGCCGACACCATCCATCCCAGATACGCGGCCCTCGTCATCACCGCGGCGTACACGGGCTGTCGGCATCGGGAACTCATCGCCCTCGACACAGACCGCTACCAGCCCGACAAGAGGATCATCCGGATCGAGCGTTCTCTCGCCGAAGTCCGCGGCCACCTCCGCTTTGGGCAACCAAAGACCGCCGCCGCCCGAAGAGCCGTCTCGGTGCCGTCCTGGCTTCCCAAGATCATCGACCAACATCTCGACACCCACCCGCCCGGACCCGACGGCCTGATCTTCACCGCCCCCGAAGGCGGACCCATCCGCCGCAACACGTTCCGCAGTCGTTTCTGGCTCCCCGCCGTCGCCCTGACTCGGTCGCCCAGCCGATGCGGTTTCACGACCTCCGCCACAGCCACGTCGCCCTCCTCATCGCCTAAGGTGCCCACCCCGCCGTCATTGCATCGAGACTCGGACACACCAGCGTCAAGACCGTCCTCGACGTCTACGGCCACCTCTACGAAGGCCTCGACCGCAACGCCGCTGACACCCTCAACCCACCCTGGGACCGATCTGATGTGGACGCAATGTGGACGCGCACGGATCCCGAACGCGGCAATCAAGGAAGGGGGCTGAGCTAGGAAACCCAACAACCACAAGGGCTCCAGCAGTGGGCGCTGGCGGGTTCGAACCGCCGACCTCTGCCGTGTGAAGGCAGATAATCCTCCTTCGCGTCAGGCAATTCGGCGAGAATCCCATGCGGGCAGGGGATTTCGTCTTTTGTCCAATCTGGTCGTTCTTGATCGTTTTGGGTTGTCTGACGGACACCAGACGGACACCACGCGAGGCGGGTCGTTGACTACGCACCGTCCACTCCGTGGGGGTTCGTGATCTGCTCGTCGTGGACAGCCACGTCACTCGGAGCATCGAAGGGGACGGACAAGCCACCATCGTCGACGAAGGGCACCCCTACCAGGTCGACCAGCCGAAGATCATTTCAATTGAAGCGGCCGCGACCCATTTCGCACCCAAAGAACAGCGAAACCTGCGCTTGTTCGGCGTCGACCAATGTGTCCGAGTTCGGCGGGTGGAACCCGAAGAAGCCACAGAGCAACTCACCGATTCGCAATGAGCCGAACGGGGCTGGATCGGCGCCGAGAGATTCGCTCCGAACGGTTTCTACCTGGCACAGCCGAGCACTCCTCCCCGGTCATGATGTTTCGGATTGGGCACATATCACTCACCGCCCAGAGCGATGCGAGCACCCGCGGCCGAACAGATCAAAGCCGCCGCATCGACTGAACGCTGACATGCTTCCCGGGGACGTGCCCGCTACTGACCCCCCGGGGGGTGGCGGGTTCACGGTCCGCGCCGGTCCAGAGGAGGAAGCTACGTGTGACCTGACGTTGAATGGTCAGCGCTGTGCTGGCTAGTGCAGCAGAGAAAGGGTACTTTGTGCGGGAGACGCGTGACCCGGAACCGAAGTGATGACTGAGCCGGACACTGGCGCCGATGAGAGTGAAGTCGCCGCTCGACCCCCCCAGGCTCACAACTCAGTGGCCTCCACGAACTCAGATATCCGGATGAGCATATGCACATGCGGAGCGCGGTGGGAAACCGCGAAATGTGAAGGATCTCGACCGTGTCACTATCTGCGGAACTGGGCCACAACCAACCCCCGAAGCCGACAAACCTCCCTTTGGCTGCCCTCGACTCACCACCACTGCTGGTCACTACCTCGTAGCTCTTCCCAGTCTGCAACTCGCCAGGGTCTGTGATTTTGCCGGGCACGCTCTTTCCTTCTGTCTCGGCGGGCGACACCAATTCCCAGGACGGGTGCACGTACCATCGGTTCACGATGCGTTGGTGCACACTTACCCACCCGAGTCTATGCAGTCCGAACCGTCGCCAGCGTACAGGTGTAGCCGTTGGCCGCGGCCACGGCTCGCTCATATCGGTACATCGAGCTCGACGACTTGTGCCTCTGCATAGGGAAGGTTCCGATTCACGAACGCGGCGAAAGGCTGTTGGTCTACCTCGGGTCCTCGGTTGGCAAGAAGAACGCGCCACCTTTTGCGTCACCGGCTGAGTCGCCCTCTAGCTCCCATCCGGCGGCGGTCCAATCGGACAGCCCACCGGCGTATCGCCGTACATTGGTGTAGCCGGCCTCTACGAGCCACTTATAGGCGAATTGACTGGCCACACATGCCGGGTCGGTGCAGTACACGACGATCTCGTCGTCGAGGTCGAGACCCTGGTTCGCTTCCTCCACCGTGGTGTAGTGCAGCGAGCCGGGAATATGGGCCGCACGAAAGCCCCACTCGTGCATCGCCATGATCAGCTTGAGGTCGTCGCCACGCTCAAGCTTGGCCTTGAGTTCCTCACGATCGATGGTCCTGATCTCGTAGTCCATGAGTCATTCACCCTACCGCCGCCACATACACATCTGTAGGTTTGTGTGGGAGTCGAGTTCAGAGGAGGAGTCGATGCTGTTCCATGTCAAGCACACCCACAGTTGGGAGACGTGCCCGTATCACGATCCCGAGCGGGCCAAGGCAACCTTCGGGAAGGCAATGGCGGGAATCATGGAATCCGACGTGGAGTTGGTGGGGGCCTATGTGGATGGTCCGGGTCACACCACGTTTCTGGTGCTGGACGCAACCTCCGCAAGCCAGATTGAAGAGGCGCTTGCTCCGGTGATCGACATTGGCTGGGCCGAGACTCGCCCAGTGGTGGACTTCGCGGAGATCATGAGCCGCGTAACCGAAGGCGGCTAGCCCTCCAACACAAGCCCGTATCGGCGCATGTGTTCGGCCACATGTCGCTCCGGTATGCGTTTCTGGGCTCAACGGGCTCCCGCTCGAGCCGAGTGTCGATTCTGGGTCGGTAATGGCGCGGCTTCGCGGGTTCTGCTGATCGGCGACGTTGACAAGCTAACGCCGGTCGGTTGATCTGGATGTCATCGCAAGGCCTTGATCGCTGTGAATTCCGTGCTCGCCACCTTTCCGTCAGCTGCCGCGACATCCTCATCGGCGGGAGCAGGTGTGAACTCGGCGCCCGGACAACCTGCCATGGCCCTATGACCTTCTGGGCCGAGCGTATGGCTCGTGAGGACTTCAAGTTGAGTGAATCCGGCCTCAAGGACGATACGGAAGTAGTCGTCGTGTTCGATTGCTCCTCCAAGGCATCCCGCCCAAGAGGCGGCGGAGGCGCTCGCGGATCAGAGGAGGGATGCTTGGGGTCAGGATGATGTCCGAGATGGCGATTCTCCCGCTGAGTCGCAATACCCGGTAGTCGAGACGGCCCGTCGCGGGCAATGTCATCCTCGAGGGCAACATGGGACCGGTGGTCGTGGCCGGAAGCACCATCGACGGGAATCTCAAGAACCAAGGACCACGAGTTCACAGGTGATCCGTTCGGGCTAATCGCTGAGAACAGCATCGGCGGCAGTCTGGTGTTGAAGGGCAACGATGGCCAAGCCACGATCCGGGGGAACACCATCGGCGGCCACCTCACCTGCAGCATGAACCAGCCCAACCCGGTTGGAAGCGACAACACAGCCAATCAGAAGAAGGGTTAGTGCAGCGACGTTTGATTGACGAAGCCCGTTTGATTGGAACGGGCACCGCCCGTCGGTGCCCGATCCGAGTCTGCAGCTGCGAAGCGTCCGACAGGAAGATTGAACGAAGGTGTGATACGGTCGGGGAGCGTTCCGCGGCACCGAGACTCAACGCCTGGCCTAGTCGTCCAGGTGATCGCCCGGCCAGAAGGATCTCCATGACTACCGTGAGTGAAGTTGCGCGCGTCGCAAGACATCCTCTAGCGACGCCCTCAGGGAAGGACCAGCATGACGGACACCAACGAGATTTCTGCCGCGTTCCCTTTCGAGTCAAAGTTCGTCGACGTTCACGGCTCCGAAGATGCACTACGTCGACATCGGAGAAGGGGAACCGATCCTATTCCTGCATGGGAACCCGACGTCTTCGTATCTCTGGCGAAACATCATCCCATATCTCAGCGGCCAGGGCCGATGCATAGCGCCCGATTTGATCGGTATGGGAAAGTCCGATCACCCGGACATTCCGTACCGTTATGACGACCACTACCGCTACGTATCGGGATTCATCGACGCCCTGGACATCGGATCCAACCTTACGCTGGTGATTCACGACTGGGGCTCCGGCCTCGGGTTTCGCTGGGCGCACGATCACGAAAGCAGTGTGAGAGCGATTGCGTTCATGGAAGCCATGCTCGCCCCCCTGACCTGGGAGCTTATGCCCGCTGACTTCCGCACGGGGTTTCGGATGATGCGATTGCCGGGCGTTGGCTGGCTGATGATCAGCGTCGGGAACATGTTCATAAAGAAGATGTTGCCCGACATGGTTTCCCGCGAATCAGCCCCAAAGCCCAGGCGTACTATGCGGCGGCCTTCCCCAGCATTGCCAGCCGCAAGGCCGTTCGTCGGTGGCCGCAGGAGATCCCCATCAGCGGGAAACCGGCCGATAACAACGCCGTCGTCAAGGCCTACGGGGAATGGCTCACGCGGACCCAGATGCCGAAGATCCTGTTCCACGGCACCCCCGGCGTCATCATCAGGGCACAGGAAGTCGCGTGGTGCCGAGAGAACCTGGCGAATCTCCAGATCGTGGACATCGGTGATGGCCTCCACTTCATCCAGGAGGACAACCCCGACCTCATCGGCGGGAGGTCGTCCAGTGGTATGCAACGCTTTGAGAGAGGCACTGACGGAAGTCATGCGCGAAATGCGAGCTAGTGAAGACTGGCTCGCAGACAACTCCATCGAAGTCGACCACGATCAGGTCTGGCAGCACAACGCCGATCTGTTCAGCTGGGTCGGATTGTCTTTCTGGTCCTTTCCTTCGGATCCGGAGACCAACTACAAAGGGCATTGAGCGCCTACCGTGCCCCAAGGAACCACGGAGTCTTCCCTTGGTCGGGCGGCGCGGTTGCAGAAGTCACATCGGCCCGCACCCTCCCCGTCGGTCTCGATACGACAGGCATCATCCTGTGCCTCGTCCGGGCGAGGACGGCGTTGAAAGCGCCGCGGAAGTGACTGCCGAGGTCGGTGCCTCTCGGGTCGCTGTTGGTCGGGCGCGGCGCCGAAGTGGTCTGCATTCGACCAGCGTCGTTCCATCCGCATTGTGGCCCTGAGTAATCGATTCAACGTCAGGACCATTTGTTCAGCCGATCTCGTGACGTCCCGTCGGCTTGAGTTGAGCTCTCTGGGTCGCCGCCGAATGCGCCCGGACGCGGACCTTGGCAATCCTGTCACTAGTCCGACAGTGTGCTGGCCTTTCTGGACCGATCGTTCCTAATCTCGGCGCATGCCCGCAGGACGACCACTGAGTTATCGCTCGGAGCACGTGCTCGACACCGCAATGCACCTGTTCTGGCGCAATGGCTATGGCGCGACTTCACTGCAGGACCTCGTCGGGGCGATGGGGCTTGCCCGCAGCAGTTTCTACCAGGCGTTTGGCAGCAAACGCCGGCTGTTTCTGATCTGCCTCGACCGCTATCAGGAGGCGACCGCCCTCGATCTGACTTGGCGGCTCGAGAGCGCCGCCACCGGCCGCGAGTTCATCGAGGACACCCTGTTGTGGGCGATCGACGAGGCTACCGAGACGCGGTTGACCCCAGGGGTTGTCTTGTCGTCAACACCGCCAACGAATTCGCACAGCGCGATGCCGAGGTGGCCGAGCGCGTCTCCGAAGGGGTTCGACCGCTATCGATCGATATTTCTCGCGGCCGCGCAGCGGGGGCGAGGGGACGGCAGTGTGCGCCGTGATGAGTCGGCGGAAGTTCGTGGCCGATTACCTGGTTGCAGGCATGAGCGGCCTGCGAACCATGGTCAAGGCTGGCAAGGACCTCGAGGTGCTTCGGGGCATGGTTGCGATGGTGTCGAGCGCGGTCGTAGCGCCCTCCTCGCCAAGAAGGGAGAACGGATGTCCGTCTCGTATGTTGAGAGAGAAGAAGCAGACGAACTCACTCAGAGCTTCTACGACGACGCCGAAGAGCGTTTCGAGATGCTGCTGAACATCTTCAAGGTGTTCGGGCACACGCCGAAGCTCGGGCGCCATCTTCACGGAGTCGGTGATGGAGATGCTCCAGGATTCGTATCTCGATTGGAAGACCAAGGAGCTCCTGATCCTCAAGGCGACGCACCGCAACGATTGCCAATACTGCGTCGTCCAGCACGAAGCGGTGTCGCAGCGGCTCGGCATCACGGCCGAGAAGATCGCCGACATCGAGGGCGACAGGTACCAGACGAGCCCGCACTACACGGAGGGCGAGCGGGCCCTACTCGATCTCACCGTGCAGATCGGCGTTGACGCCAACCGGATCAGCAAGGACACCTGGGACAGGGTCAAAGCGCACTATGACGAGTCGCAGATCGTTGAGGCCGTCTACGTCATCACCCAGTACATCGCGATCAGCAAGTTCGGTGATGCCCTGGGCGTCGTGCTCGAGCCCGTCTTTCTCGGCGGCGAGCCAATCCTCCGTGTCGAGCACTGATCACCGCTCGGCGGGCAAATGAGTAGCGAAGCCGGCCGGACCCCCGAGATCGAAATGTTCTCGGGGCCCGGCTGCGCCTATTGCGCCCGCACCCGAGCGTTGCTCCAATCACGCGGTCTGGAGTGGGTCGAGTACGACACCTCTCAGCCCGAGCACTTGACAGCGTTCATGGAAGCGACTGCCGCGCATACGCGCCCTGCCGCAGCTCTTCATCGATGGCGAGCACATCGGCTCGTGGGAAGACTTGGTCTCGATGGACAGCGACGGCCGCCTCGCCGCCCTGACCGGCTGAAGGCACAACCAGCCCCTTAGCCCGAGTACTTCTGGGGGTCGCCTGTCGCCAGCCGTGATGACTTCAGCAGCGTCGGACTTTCTCAGACCGGGTTGGGATGCAAGTCGCCAAGCGCGCCGCCTGCCTTGCGCAAACGAGAATCGAAGCGACCCCTGCGGCGCAACCGGCCCGACGGCTGGCCCGGAGACAAACCACGGGCCCCCCACACGAGTCGGCGGGGTCTGTCGCGAACCGCAGTCTGATGCCTACGCAATAGTTGCGACGACCTTCGCCCGAGACGGTCGCCGTTCGTAGGGATTCCGATCAACCGATCAGTCGGGGATTGTGACGGTGAGTTCGAGCTCTTCGGTTCCGCGAAGTACACGCACCCCGAAGGGCTCGCCCGGTGTCACGCCATCCAGTGCGTCGTACAGGTCGTCGACCTCTCTGATGTCGTGATTGCCGACCTGCGCGATGAGGTCGCCCTCGACGAGGCCTGCAAACGCGGCGGGCCCATCCGTGGCGACCCCGCGTACCAGAATGCCGTCCGCGTCGGGAAGACCAACGGCTCGACGCATCTTGCGAGCCACGAAACCCGGCACCACTGAAACGCCCAGATGACGGCGCTGGGGGAAGTCGCCAGCAGCCAACCTCTTTACCCTTTCTTGCACCGCCTCGTTCGCCGCGATCGCAAGGTAGAACCCCTCTCCCAATCTGTTGGTGTTGATACCGAGCACGCGACCGGCATCGTCGACGATGGGACCGCCGGAGGACCCGGGCAGCAGAGGAGCCGTGTGCTCGATGCTGCCGCTGATGCGACGCCCACGCGGACCCCGGAAGCTCCGATCGACACCCGAGACATAGCCGACCGTCACCCGCAGGCCACGGCCTCCGGGATTCGACAGACCTACCACTGGTGCGCCGAGCGTAGATACTTCGCTTCCCCAGCCCACGGGGGCGACCTCTCCCGTATCGACAGCAATGACGGCGAGGTCACCGTCGGTGTCGATACCTTTTACGTCACCGAGCGCGCTGCTGCCGTCGGCGAACGTCACGGTTGACTGCGAGCCGTAGACGTTGTGGGCGTTCGTCAAGATCGTGTTCGGGGCAGTAACTACACCCGACCCAACGTGTCGCCGACGCCCCACGCCAACAATGGCGTCGCCGATCGTGTTGGCCACAGTGGTGATTGTCTCTTGTACTCCGGTCAACATTTTCACCTCTCCGTTAAATCAATAGTAACTTGCAAGTAGCAAGTATAGTCCTCTTCTGCCGGTGGGTGCGGTCCAGGAGCTAGCGTGTCGTTGATGCCCGATCCCCAATCTCCGTTGCGCATCGCACTCTCCAAAGTGGGCGATCGCTGGACGCTGGTTGTGATCGAAGCGCTGCTGGCGGGACCCCGACGTTTCATAAAATTATATGAAATTAAGCAAATATTTTGTCCCGACTTTAAAAGAAGTCCCAACCGATGCAACTGTAACAAGTCACGTCCTGATGCTTCGCGCCGGAATGATTAGGATGCTTTCTGCGGGAATTTATTCTTTTCTTCCCTTAGGTTATAAGGTTATCAGAAAAGTGTCACAGATCATCAGGGAAGAAATGGATGCCATTGGTGGCCAGGAATTTCATTTACCTGCACTTAGTCCAAAAGAGATCTGGGATGAAACAGGAAGAGTTGAAGCTTTCGGAGATATTCTTTTTCATATTAAAAACAGAGAATACGTTCTTGCACCTACTCACGAAGAAATTATAACTTATCATGCACGCAATGTTGTGAAGTCATACAAAGATATGCCTCAGATTTGGTATCAGATACAAACTAAATTCAGAAATGAACCGAGACCGAGAAGCGGCGTTATTCGCGGCAGACAATTTTTGATGAAAGATGCCTACACGCTTGATGTTTCTTATGAAGCACTTGATGTTGCATATGGTTTACATGATCAAGCATACAGAAAAATTTTTGATCGTTGTGGATTAGAATATTTTGTTGTTGGTGCTTCAAGTGGTGCAATGGGCGGAACAGGTTCAGAAGAGTTTATGGTAAAATCAGATGCCGGGGAAGATAATGTTGCTCATTGTTCATCCTGCGGATATGCTGCAAATGCTGAAGTCGCTTCTTCCAAAGTTGATGTGATTGAAAGAGAGAAAGAAGAAAAAACTGTTTATGAAATATCACACTCCAAATGTAAAATCAATTGATGAGCTTTGTGAGTTTCTGAAAACCCGCCTGCTGACAAGCAGGTTGATGAATCTGTCTGTGCAAAATCCAGAGTTTATATAAATGACGGAAAAGCCGTACTGATTTTGATGCAGGGCAATGATGAAGTAAATGAATCAAAGCTGACAAAAATATTGGGTGGTAATGTTCGTTCCGGTCATCCCGAAGAATTGATGGCAATTACTGGTGCAGATGCTGGTTCAATTGGACCAATTGGATTTAAAGGAAGAATTATTGCTGACTTAAAGTTGAAAGACCGAAACAATCTTTTCAGTGGTGCAAATAAAAATGATTACCACATCGGTGGAATAGATTTGAAACGTGACCTGCCTGAGTTCCTCAATTGAATATGCTGATTTGCGAGTTGTACAATCCGGAGAAGGCTGCCCACTGAACTGTGATGGCAAGCTTGAAGTTTTTACTGCAATTGAGCTTGGTCATATTTTCAAACTTGGAACAAAATATTCTGAAGCACTAAAAGCATTTTATCTTGATGAAAAAGGAGAAGAGCATCCGATAGTTATGGGAAGTTACGGAATTGGTGTTGAAAGAATTATGGCTTGTTACGTTGAACAGAATCACGATGACAAAGGAATTATGTGGAACAAAGCTCTCACGCCTTTTGATATTCATTTGATTGCCTTGAATATGAAAAATGAAACTGTGGTTGCTTCAGCAGAAAAAATTTATAACGATTTGAAGAAAGCTGGCTATGAAGTTTTGTTTGATGATCGTGATGCAGCCGCAGGATTCAAATTCAACGATGCAGATTTACTCGGTATGCCTGTTCAGATTGTAATTGGTGAAAGGAAATTAAAAGAAAGCAAATGCGAAATGAAGGTTAGGAAAACAGGCGAGAGATATGATGTTGAGTTGACTAATCTGGAAACAAAGCTAAAAGAAATAATTAATTCATTGATTTAAAAAAAGAGACGCATCAGCGATGCGTCTCTACAAATTAAAAGCTGTCACGGTCGGACCGTGACAACATTGTGTCCCTACGAAATCAATTATTCCGTATCTGGTTTTCCTCTCAAAGAATCCCATATCATATAAGCACAAAGAATAGCAAACATTACCAGTCCAATTAATTCTGCAGAATGAGATTCAGCCCATTCTAAATTAACCCAGTTTAATCCCTGCCATCGTAGAATTGCACTTATCACACCCATCAAAGCACCACCAGCAATAAATCCTGAAGCAATTAATGTCCCTCGTTCTCTTCTTGCTGTGTTAACTTTTTCATCTTTACTTCTTGTGGAAACAAAGTGTGCAATTAATCCACCGACTAAAAGGGGAGTATTAAGTTCAAGCGGGATATACATTCCAAGTGCAAAAGCAAGAGCAGGCACTCTTATCATTGTAAGCACTAATGCAAGAATAGCTCCAACTATATAAAGTGTCCATGGTGCCGGCTGCTGATCCATCAAGGGTTGAATAACTGCAGCCATTGCATTTGCCTGTGGTGCAACTAAAGCTCCTTCTCCAACAAATCCGTAAGTTTCATTCAATATCATAATTACAAATCCAACCGTTAGTGCTGAAACAAGCACGCCGAGAAATTTCCATCTTTCCTGTTTGATTGGAGATGAACCCAGCCAGTAGCCAATTTTTAGATCTGTGATAAAGCCACCAGCCATAGACAAGAGCAGTGCAAACAACTCCGCCGATAATAAGTGCAGCTATCATTCCTGAAGTACCTTTCAATCCTACAGAAGTAAGAATGATAGAAGATAGAATTAATGTCATCAAAGTCATTCCGCTAACCGGGTTTGTTCCTACAATTGCAATTGCGTTGGCTGCAACTGTTGTGAACAGAAATGAAATAAGAAGAACTATCAGCAACCCAGCTAAAGCCCATCCGATATTATATACAACACCCATATAAAAGAAAACTAAAAGAAGAATAGCTGTAAGTACTATTCCAACGACAATTATTTTCATTGGAAGATCTCTCTGTGTTCTCAGTTGACGTACTGTTTTCATGCTTCTTTTCAAATATTTCTTTGAATCCCAAAGAGATAGCATCCTTTATAATTTTGGAAGAACGAATAATTCCAATAACTCCTGCCATTGCAATTCCGCCGATACCAACGTGCCTAACATACTGGCTGAAAATTTCTTCTGCACTCATAGCAGAAATTAATTTTGTTGCTCCGGTACCGAAAGTTTCTGTAAGTCCACCACCGATGAAAGAAATAACTGGAATCAATAAATACCAGGATACAAAAGAACCAGCAGCTATTATTGCAGCGTATTTTAGTCCTACGATATAGCCAAGTCCCATTACTGCTGCACCAAGATTCAACCGAAAGACGAGTTTGAATTTATCTGCGAGGAATTCGCCAACGCCGACTACTCTGGTTGTAAATACTTCGCTCCACCAGCCAAATGTTGCAATAATAAAATCATAAGCACCACCAATTAATCCGCTTACAACAAGTACCAAAGCTTGCTTCCCACCTTTTTCACCTGCAACAAGTATTTCTGTTGTTGCAGTTGCTTCAGGAAAAGGAAACTTGCCGTGCATTTCTGCAACAAAATATTTTCTGAATGGTATGAGGAAAAGTATTCCGAGCACACCACCAAAAGCAGAAGCCAAAAATATTTGAAAAAATTCGGCTTCGAGATCCAGAATGTATAATGCCGGAATTGTGAAGATTGCACCCGCAACTATCAATCCGGAGTTTTGTCCGATAGATTGAATAATTACATTTTGTCCCAGTGGGCTCTTAATCTTTATTAAGGTTGAGACACCAACTGCAATGATCGCAATTGGGATTGCTGCTTCAAATACCTGTCCGATTTTTAAACCAAGATAAGCTGCTGCTGCAGAGAAAAGTACTGCCATAATCAAACCCATAATTATGGAATACGGAGTAATCTCCTGTGGAGTTGTATTTGCAGGCATTAATGGAGTGTATTCCTCGCCGGGTTTCAACTCTTTGTAAGCATTTTCCGGAAGCCCTTTTATTGCTCCTGATGTATGTTCACTCATAATGTTTCCTTTTAGAATTTGAATTTAATTGGAAGTTCATATTCTGTTTTTTTAGTATGTTGTAGTATTCGAATAATAATTTTTCCAACTGGTTGTGAATTCTCAGGAAAATATTCATTCGGTATCTCAAAATATAATCTGCAGTTGTTTCGGTAGTGATGGATATAAAGTAACAGTTGATTTTCTTTCGCTTGAATCACTTAAAGTTATATTCAGCTTTAAAAGTTGTGACTTCTGTTAGATATCAATATCTAGCAGAGCTTGATTCGTGAGCAAATCCAGGCACAATTTCAAAAACATATTCAGTTGAGTCAGCATCAGATGAATTTTTAACGCTGAGACTTCCGGTACTGTAACTTAATGCATCACTATTAACTACAACTCCATCGGTATCATAAATTAATAAAGCAAGGTCTGTGAATTTATTGTAATCTGTTTTGCTTATTTCAAGCTTGAACTCTTTTGATTTTTCACCTTTTCTTAGATACAAACGGCATTCTGAATTTTTCACTGCCGCTTATTGTAACTTCATGATTCACTTCGTAGCCAGTAAACTGACCTTTCAAATTATAACGTTGAAGGCACATTAAATAAATTTACTATTTCAATCTGGTTGTTACTCTGCATCAACAATTTTATCATCCAGCCTGTTAATTCCGTAGAATTGAACTGAAAGATCATATGTTGAAATACCCTTTGCAAGGAAACTTCCATCAACAACTATTTCATACACTCCCGGTTCAAGATTGAAATAAGTTTCCTCGATTTCGTTTTTGTCATCAAGCGTATGTATGTGAAGGAGATCGATCATGCTTTTTCCATCCGGATCAACAAGTAGTATCTGCCTCGAGCATATTCATTTTTTGAAGCAGCAAGTTTAACATTCATTCCTGTTTGTCCGGCTGGCAGTTCAATAAAATATCTTTTAAATAAACCCTGTTCTACTTTTTCAGAATTCCAGCTTCTGCTGTAATTATCTTCATAACTAAATCTGAAAGGTATCACTACTCGTTGCTTGCATTTCGAATTCAGGAAATTTTGATTTATCATCACGGTAAGCCAGTTAATCTTCCGGTGTATAATCCTGGTTCCTGCATTTTTTCTTTATCGAACTTAACAGTTACAAAAGTTGATTGATCGTTTCTTATATAAGTTTTTTTCTGAATAGGAATAAGCCAATCACTGTCGCTTTCAATATTATATGATCTGTAAAATTTATCACTTTTTTGATAGTCGTTTCGTTCTTATTGAAAAATTAAAGGTATCCTCATTATGCAAATAAGAACCATTTCGTAAATAAAGATTAGGTGCTCTTCCAAATGGTGCATTTGGAGATAGTGATGAAATCGAATATGTTTCAAATTTTCTAATCTCACCATCATCAATATATTTTTTTAAAAGTGTATATGCGTTCATTACGTTTATATAACCATGTCCCTGATCGAGATTGGTATAACCTTCCATTTTAGTTGCACTTTCGCGAACGGCTTTATAAAGACAGCTGCGATGGAATTTTTACTCCAGGATATTCCTGTGATGCTGCACTTAAAAGTAATGACATTACTCCTGCAGAATATGGAGCAGCCATACTTGTTCCCCAGAATCTGTCCCATCCGGACCAGTTAGGCACTGTTGAAGTGCACGCACCTGGTGAACATACATCCGGCTTTCTTACTTCTCCACCTCTTGATGAAAAATAAAGATATTATATCTCTGTTTAGGGTTGCACCATAATTATCACTACCAACTTCCTGTTGTAAGAATTGCACCTGATGAAAACACAGCAGATGATGCTGATGGTAAACCAACTGAAGAAATGCCCGGACCTTCATTTCCGCTTCCAACGCAAATATACAGGTATGGATTTTCCTCTGTCAAGATTTTCAAGAAACTTTTCCATATCTGCATGTCCCTCAATCTCAGAACCGATTCCAAAACTCATGTTGATTACGACAGGAACTTCTGCTTCTTTAGAAATTTTATCTGCATAGAGATAAGCTTTTTTCATACTTTCAGTAACAGTTGCAGCCACCTGAGTACAAGATTATTTCCGAGCTTCATACTCATCATATTAGCACCAGGAGCAATTCCATTAAAATCAATTCCGCCAATTTGGTATCCACCGGCAATTCCGGCAACATGAGTTCCGTGTGAGCCATCATCAAAATGGAAAGAGACAATCTTTTCTTCCGGAAGAACATTTAATCCCATTGTTAGTGGGGGAAGATCACTGGTATATTCAAATGCAAAAGCATCTTGTTTTCTTTGTAATTTCTTAATGGTCTATCATCAGAAATATCTCCGTTGCCGTTTAAATCTAAATACACAACCCAGAATGATTCGGTTCCTTCACTTGCTTCAAAGACTACCATAACAAAAACATCTTCCGTATCACCATCGCCATTGAGATCGCCAGCACCAGAGTCTGAGTTCATTAAACGATTTCTCATCAAAACCACCGATGAAATAATTATTATCTGTTGGTGAATACTCAAGTGAAGTAGAAGCAATAACAGTATACATTTTCTTCATCATCTTTAAAAATTGTTTTACCTTCATCCGTATCAACATCTGCTTCAAATAATTGAACATCTCCCTGGTGTGTAAAATCCTGAACGTCAATAAACTTAACTTCTCCGGTTGATGTTTGTGTAAGCCCATCAACACCAATGTCCACACCGGTATCAAGAATAATTATTATTGTTCCTCTGCCGTCATATTCAGGATGAAGAGTTAAGAATTCTTCAACACCTGTATCATCCAATGATAAAAATGTCTGCCCGATTTCCTGGGAGTAAATCGAGATAGCTGCAATAAGAAACAGCGCGATAATTTTAATAGTTTTCATTTGAATCTCTGTTTATGAAATGAATAATGTGAAAGAGTTGATAGATATTTCAATTTTTTGATAATGTGTGTTTGATGTGACTGATGAAAATTCTACAAAAAACATATACAAATTTAATAAAGTTGTTAGAATTAACCTTCGATTAAGTGAGTCCATTTATCGGGATTTAACTAATTTTATTCTATGAAAAAAACACTTTTCATAGTTTCAACTCCAATTGGCAATTACGAAGACATAACTCTCAGAGCATTAAGAGTTCTTAAAGAAGTAGATTTTATTATCTGCGAAGAGTTCAGGGAAGCACGAAGACTGCTCTCAAAGTATAAAATTGAAAAGGATTTAGTTGAGCTGAATGAACATAATGAGAACGAAGCATCAGATGAAATTCTTATAATGCTGCTTGAAGGAAAATCCGCAGCACTCATTTCAGATTGCGGAACTCCACTGTTTTCTGATCCCGGACATTTGCTTGTTGATCTTGCCATTCAAAATAAAATTGATGTTGTTCCTGTTCCCGGAGTAAGTTCTTTGCTTACAGCTTTAGTTGGCAGCGGAATGGACTTTGAAAAATTCTATTACTACGGCTGGCTTTCTCCCAAAAAAGATATTCGCAGAAAGCAGTTGCTGGACTTGAAAGAAACGAAAAGAAACAATTGTATTGATGGATACTCCTTACCGTTTAAAAACCTTGATGGAAGATATTGTAAAAATTCTTGGAGCTAATATTCCCTGTGTTCTTGCATTTGAGCTTACAAAGGAAAGAGAAAAATTTTATCGTGGAAATGCTGGTAACATTTTAAATCACGTTGAGAAAGAAAATCTAAAAGGGGAGTTTGTGTTGATAATAAAAAACAAATAGAACGCTGATGACGGAGACCTGCCTACCGGCAAAGGCAGGTTTGACTGATCAGCGCAGATCAGCTTCATCAGTTTGCCATTTTATTAATAGTGCTACATTTTCAATGTGGTAGGTATGCGGGAACATATCAACAGGTCTTATCTAAACTAACCTTTAACCACTTTTAAAAACATCTCTGATTTTATTCTGATAATATTTTCCACTCAAATTTTATAGGGCATTTTAACTTTCTAAACTACGCTCTCATTCTCACCCCACTGATGGAACTAGAATATTTTCATTCTTGATTTGACATTTGTAAAACGTCATATAATTCAGCGTATTTATTTGAAACATAAATTTTCATTGTTTAAAAGTGATTATCGTTTAGAGACAATTTTTTATTCATATTACGGCTAAAAGTTAAGCGTTAAATGGTATGGAAATTGGGTTTCAAGAGTACCTTTCAAATTGAGGGCACACTTTGCTTAATACTTATATATAAAGAAGCATAGTGATAAAAAATATTTTAGGGATTAAGTTTAATAGAGGGCAGTAAAATGTATCCAGACTATAATGCTATGGTTAATGAATTTATCAGACCGGTAGTTTCTTTGTTTCTATTCGTTTTTCTAATTCTGGGATGGGTTACAGCGCTTATGTTAATGAAAGAAAATACGTTATTAAAAATTAAGCTGGGAAAGGAAGATGAAAAGATCAAAGAAGGTTTCAAGATCTGGATTCTAAGAAAAAGTGCACCAATTGTATTACCGTTATATTCAGTAAAAACTTTTTTACGGGAAAGACAATTTCTGCCATTACTAAAACAGGTAGTAAAAAAGAGAAGTAAAATTTTGAAGTTAGCTTTTAGACTAGCTATAGTGACCAGCATCATATCAAATGTCTTTGGAATCAATTCCTCGCACACAAATTAGGAAGTAAAGGAACGGCAAATAAAAAATCTTATTAAACAGGTGAGCAGGATTAATCGCAATTTAATTCCCGGCGAATCCGATTGATCCGTGTTCTATTTCCTAAGCAAAGCAACATTCTCGATATGATAAGTATGCGGAAACATATCAACCGGTCTTATCTTAACTAGTTTATATCCACCTTCCACTAACATTTTAATATCTCTTACCTGTGTTGTTGGATTACAGCTCACGTAAACTATTTTTTCAGGACTCAATTCCAAAACATCTTTTACTGTTTTACTGTGCATTCCTCCTCGTGGTGGGTCGAGAATTACAACATCTGGCTTCGGTAACACATTCGTAAAAGGTAAAAACGATTTGTAAAGATCAGCCTGCACAAATGATACATTTTCAATTTTATTTATATCAAGATTTTCTTTTGCATCATAGATCGATGACTCAACCGATTCAAAACCATATACTTCTTTTGCAAACTGAGAAACATAAATCGCTATTGTTCCCGCGCCGGAGTAAAGATCATAAATAATTTCATCGCCTTTTAATTCAGCGTACTCCAGAGCAGTGTTGTATAATTTTTCTGCCTGGATTGTGTTTGTCTGGAAAAATGAGTTAGCACTTATTCTGAATTTGTAATCTCCAATTTTATCGTGAAAGAATCCACTGCCGTGGTAAATTATTTCATAATCGCCAACAGCGATAGACGCTTTCTTCTTGCTGATGTTGTTGACTATTGTTGTTATTTCAGGAAATTTAGTTGTGATTGCAGAGACGTATTCTTTCATCAGCAATTCATTTTCTTCAAATGTAACAAGGTTCAGCATCAGACCATTCATTTTTTGCGCTTGCCGGATTACCAGGTTGCGTAAATATCCCGAATGTGTTTTTGTGCTGTAAATAGAAATATTTCTCTTTATAAAAAATTCACGGGAAAAATTCAGAATATGAGAACTTAGTTCTGATTGGAGGAAGCACTCATCAATATCAAGTATTTTTTCAAAATTATTTGGAACGTGAAGTCCGACGAAAAAACCTTTGTTTGAAACAGTCTTATCATCGACAACAGTCAGCCATTGCAAATCAGAAAATGAAAACTCCATTTTGTTTCTGTAATAGAAAACATTCTCTGAAGGAAGAATGTTCTCAATTTCAAAATCTGTAAATCCGCCATCGTGCTTGAAAATATCTTCAACCTGTTCCTGCTTGTAAGCTGTTTGCTGTGCATAATTCAGATCCTGTTGTTTGCATCCGCCGCAAGTTCCAAAAAATTTGCAGCGTGGATCCACTCTTTGCTGCGAAGGAGTAATAACTTCTTCTACTTTTGCTTCGCCATAAGTTTTTTTTAATTTTTTAATTTTCGCTGAAACTGTATCGCCGGGATAAGCACCATTTACAAAAACTATAAATGAATCTGGTTCAGAATTTTCTGAAGGATCTATCAATATCTACTTTTCCAATACCTTTCCCTTCGAAGGCGTACTTGTCAACTTTTATCTGAATTATATCTCCCTTTTTCAATTTGCTCTTCCTCATTATCAAAGATTTAAAACCTATAAATTTATCACCGCCAAGTTTAAGATAGGCATGTGACTCGTGCTTCATTTGCGAGAAATATTTTTTGTCCTGTTCCTTTTCATCCTTACCGACTTTTGAAACTGAAAACCTGATTTTCTCGTAGAAATCTCTTAAAGTATCTGAAAGATCTTTTTCACTTATAGTCTCAAATCCTTTACTTTCATAGTAAGTCTTTATTCCTGCTGAAGTCAAAGGTTCCAAACCGCTTCGTTCCCAGATATCTTTAATAAATCCGGCAACGGGTTCTTTTAGTGATACAATTTCACTAACCGAAAGCAAACCTTCATCTGACAAAATTCTTTTTATTTCTTTTAAGATATTTTTTCTGCCGGGAACAGAAATCGATGCTTGTGCATAAATTAAGTCGAAATGTTTATCTTCAAAATCGGTGTGAGCATAATCCATCATCTTAATTTTGATTGAGTCGTTCTCTTTCAGATTCATCCTGGTATTAATTAACGAATCATAATTATCAACAATGATATTAATATCAGTAAAATACTCAAGCAATTTTATTATGGATTGCATCTGTAACTGTTCCGATAATTAATGCGTGTCTTCCTTTGGGAATATTTTGCCCAAGCAGATGATCAAGCTGGCTGTTTCCTCCGGGAAGTTGAATGCTATCTTTCAGGATTGATTTCTTTACAAAATTGTTTTTTCACCATGGCAAATTTAATCAATATTTTTTTTGATGAATAGTGATGCTATTATGCTTTGTCTTTAAGAAATGTATGCAGTATTTTTGATTTGAAGTTTAAATATGTTCGCTTAAATAATCTATTAATTTGAAAGTATACTCAAAAAGGTTTTTTTATGAATAACGATATAGATTATCTGGAAGATGATATTTTAGAAGATTTCGGCGAGTTAAAAGAGCTGGATTTTGGAAACAGAAAAGGAAAGAAATCGGAAATCCAAAATGAAGAAGATGTTCAGAAGAAAATTGAATATGTTGATGAAAATCTATGGGGAAAACTTGAGAAATCCGGAAAAAGAATTTCATTTGCAAAAGATATTCTTGCTCTTTACTAGTTATATGAAAGATCCGCTTGTTAAGTGGTATAGAAAAGCGATTGTTGTTGCAGCACTTATATATTTTATTGTTCCGATTGATACCATTCCTGATATAACACCTTTATTCGGTTATCTTGATGATCTCGGAGTTATTAACTGCACTTTTGAAATATCTCGGCAGTGAATTGATGCAATACTATCCTGAAGAATATCGAACCTGAGTCAGTTATTATTAGCTTCGTAAGCTGCATCACTTTTTCATTCCTTTCATTAACTCTAAAAAGTAAATTAAAATGAATTATAGAATCGTAAAAAGCGAAGTAATCTTTCGTGGTAAAGTTTTTAACACAAAGGTAGATCAGATAGAATATAACAGCGGCAACAAAGCTGTCCGCGAAGTTGCAGAACATCCCGGTGGCGCAGTCGTTGTACCTGTTACTTCCGATGGAAAAATTGTTATGGTAACTCAGCATCGTTTCCCGGTGAATCAAATTCTGCTTGAACTTCCTGCAGGAAAACTGAATAAAGATGAGGATCCATTTGTTTGTGCTGTTAGAGAACTGGAAGAGGAAACTGGTTACAAATCAGATAATGTAAAAGAACTTGGAAGTATTTATACAACACCCGGTTATTCATCTGAAAAACTCTGGATTTATCTTGCAAAAGATTTGAAGCCAGGTGATCATAACCGTGAAGAAGGTGAGTTTGGAATGGAAGTTTTTGAATTGTCTCTTAAAGAAGTTGAGGAAAAAATCTATAACGGTGAAATTGTTGACGGAAAAACAATTTGTGGAATTTTTCTCGCTAGAAATTCTCTATTCAGTTAAAAATCATAATAGTTTTTTAGAAGGTAAAGAAATGCCATATCTTTGAGATGTGGCATTTTTATTTGGTAATTAATTTATGCTCAAATCATTCGAAGTAAAAGATTACACTTTAATAGAACATATCTCTGTTGAGTTCGGAAGCGGACTTAATATTATTACCGGTGAAACAGGTGCAGGAAAGTCAATTCTGATTGATGCTATGAGCCTGCTCCTAGGTGAAAGAGCTTCCACAGAAGTGGTGCGAAAAGGTGCACAAAAATCTTATGTGGAAGGAATCTTTTAATGTAAAGGCAAACAAAAAAGTAAAATCCTTCTTGAAGAAAATGATGTTGATTTTTCTGATGAGCTGATTATTCGAAGAGAGATTTCACTCAAAGGCTCCAACCGATGTTTTATTAATGATACTCCTGTAAATCTCAACCTTGTAAAAGATGTTGGAAATTTATTGGTTGATTTGCATGGTCAGCACGAACATCAGTCACTTCTTCAGAACTGAAACTCATATAGATTACCTTGATGAATTTGGTGACTACCAGGATATTCTTCTGCAATACAAAAAAATATTTTCTGAATTGCTTAATAAAGAAAATGAACTCACTGAACTTCAGGGAAAAGAGAACAGCATAAAAGAGAAAAAAGATTTTTACTCTTTCCAGATAAAAGAAATTGATAATGTTTCTCCTCAGGAAGATGAGGATGATAAGCTGATTGAAGAATTAAAAATTCTTGAGAATTCAGAAAAACTTTCTGAAATAACTTCAGAAATTTATCAGTTGCTTTATGAATCTGACAGTTCGATTCAGTCTGCACTTGCTAAAGTAAAAACTCTGTTGCAAAAATTAAATGAAATTGATAAATCTTTGCTGATGTATTGAGTGAATCAGAATCTGCACTTGCACAGATACAGGACATTTCAAATTTTGTGAGAAGCTATAATTCAAAAATTATTCTTGATCAGGAAGAAGTTGAAGGAAAACGGGAAAGACTAGGCGCAATAAATCTTCTGAAGAAGAAATATGGAGGCTCGGTTAAAAGCATTATTGATTACCGGAAAAAAATTGGAGAAGAATTTGAACTTGCAGAAAATTTTTCCGGAAAAGATTAAAGAGCTTTCTAAAAATATTTTTGAATTGAGAAAAAATGCCGGTAATCTGGCAAAAAGCTTATCGAAAAAAAGAGAACAAGCTGCTAAACTTGTCAAGAAAGGGATTGAAGAAACACTAAAAGAGCTTGGAATACAGGAACCTCAGTTCAAAACACAGATAAAAATTAATCAGGCAGAAAAAGATTCCGGAGTTTTCATTGATGGAAAATATTATTAAAGCCACTTCAAAAGGAATTGATGAAGTGGAATTTTTCATTTCAACAAATCCCGGCGAAGATTTGAAACCTCTCGCAAAAGTTGCATCAGGAGGTGAGGTATCGAGAATAATGCTTTCGTTAAAATCAACGCTTGCAAAGAATGATAAACTTCCTTTACTTATTTTTGATGAAATCGATGTTGGTGTTAGTGGAAGAATTGCTCAAAAAGTTGGCAAAGCTCTGAAGAATCTTTCAGTATATCATCAGGTTATTTCAATCACTCATTTACCGCAGATTGCCAGTCTGGCAGATCATCATTTTTCAATAGAAAAAATTGCTCAAAATGAGAGAGTAATTAGCTCAATTAAAAAATTACCGCAATCGGAAAGAATTACGGAAATTGCCCGCCTTCTCAGTGGTGAAAAAATCACCGAAGCAAGCCTAAAAAGCGCTCGTGAACTGATCAGTCAAAGGGAATAATTTTTGAATCTTAACTTCATTAATTATGAAGAATTTAATGAACAAGATTTCAAAAACAATTTCACTGATTTTATTAGTTTTTTTATTTGCTTCAACGAGAGCATTTCCGCAATCAATCGGTGAAACACTTTCAAATTTATCTTCGAATGCAGTTCTAAAGTATTCTGAGCCGGTTATCAGCGCATTCGGTTCAAGTATGAACTCAGGCTGGTTTACCGGATTACCAGCAACTTCAAATGGAATCCATGCTAAGTTTAGATTCGTTGCAGTGGGCTCTTTCTTTACCGATGATTACAGAAGATTCAGTTATGTGGGTAACCTTAATCTAACTTCTGCTCAGGTGGATGAGATTCTTATATCATCGGGATATGATCCGAAGTACTATCCCGAATTATGAATCAATAAAAAATGAAATTCTTTCGAAGTCATGGGAAGTCAAATTCGATGGACCAACAATTATCGGCAGACTCGATGAGCATCTACAGGTTGAATTTCCCGGAACTGAAATTCAAGGATATAATATTGATAGTTACACACTTGAAGTAACAGATGTAAAAGGTTATTTGAATAATATTGATATAATGCCGTCTCCTGCATTGCAGCTTGATTTGGGAAGTGTGGTTGGAACAGGTGTTTCTGTTCGTTATTTCCGTGGAATAAATCTGTATGACCTTGGAGTTGTAAATATCTGGGGTGCTGGAATTATTCACAATTTTAATTATTGGTTTGACGATCCTTTACCAATTGATATCGGTTTTGGTTATTACTTCCAGAACTTTAAAGTTGGAGAGGTTTTTACAAATACAGCTTCTCAGTTCGGAATTTATCTAAGTAAAAGAATTGGCGGATAGATTTCAATTGAACCTTACGCCGGTTAACTTACGAAACTTCACGAAGTCAGATAGATTATAAATATCAGTTTGATAGTCCCGCCGGTCAGCAGGAATTGCAATCTAAACATTGATTACAATGGTGATAATTCGGTTAATCTTGCAATTGGTACGTCAATAAATCTTTCGATTTTCCTAATTAATTTTGATTATAAATTTGGTGGTACCAATACCGGAACCTTTGGAATAGGCTTCGGATTTTGATTGGAATAATTCCGGATTTCATTTCTTCTTAACTTCCTGTTAACTTAATAATAATTAATTTCACTCTGTTTATTATGTATGCTTAAAACAGCCTGCTACATCCATATTCCTTTCTGTGACCACAAATGTATTTATTGTGATTTTTATTCGATTATTACTTCCGATAATATTCAATCTTTTCTTAAATCTCTGAAAAAAGAAATAATCTATTATGCTGAAAAATATTCTGAAGACAGAGAACTTATTTCAATTTTCTTTGGCGGAGGTACTCCTTCACTGATGGAACCGGACTACATTTCTGAAATTCTTGAAAGCATCAAGAAAAATTTACCGAAGTTAGAAATGATGCAGAGATTACTTTGGAAACAAATCCGGGAACAGTGTCTTTAGAAAAATTGAAAATGTTTCGTGATGCTGGAATAAATAGAATAAGCATTGGTATTCAATCTTTCGATAATAATGACTTAAATTTCTTACTCGCATTCATAATTCTGAAACAGCAATCAGGACAGTGAATGATGCAGTAGAAGCTGGTTTTGAAAATATCAGTCTTGATTTGATTTTTAATTTGCCAGGTCAAACGAAAAAGAAATGGAATAAAAATTTAGAACAGGCAGTTAAACTTCCAATCAAACATATCTCAGCTTACAGCTTGATTCTTGAAAGAGGAACTATTCTAAACAAAATGGTTCTTGACGGTAAAGTAAAAATTGCTGACGAAGATTACGATGCGGAACTCTACCAATCCACGATTGATTTTATTACTTCAAATGGTTTTTATCAGTATGAAGTTTCTAATTTTACCAAACCAGGTTTCGAATGTATTCACAATAACGCATACTGGCATTACAAAGATTATATTGGTTTTGGAACTTCTGCTCATTCGTTTATTGATGGAAAAAGATGGTGGAATTTTATCAAGTCTTAAAATGTACATTGATAAAATTGAACAATCCGGAAATGCTGTTGCAGGTTCAGAAATAATTAGATTTGAAAAATCATTAAATGAATATGTAATGCTTGAATTAAGAAGCTCAGGATTAAATATTAAAATGTTTGAAAATCGGTTTGGAAGTGAGAGTAAGGAATGGTTAAAAAAGAAATATCCTTATTTTGAATTGTTGAAGAATCAGAATTTTGTATTGATGAATGATGGAATTATAAAACTTACTGCAAAAGGTTATGCTGTTTGTGATGAAATACTTTCAGAAATTTTATAATAATTTTATTTCTGTTTATGCTGAAAATAAAACTACACTGGCAGATTTTAATAGCTCTTACTCATTGCTATTTTTTATGGATTGTTTCTGGCAGACTATGCCTACATTGTTACCTGGATGGGTGATTTGTTCCTCGAGCACTCAGGATGATCATTGTTCCTCTAATTTTAACTTCAATTATTTCAGGTGTAACCAGCATCGGTGATGCACAAAATCTCGGCAGACTCGGACTAAAGACAATCACTTATTATATAACCACAAGCTTATTCGCGATTGTAACAGGATTGTTTTTTGTCAATCTAATACAACCGGGTGTTGGTGCAGATCTCGGTTTGAAGAAAGAAGTGCCGGAACTTGCTGCTGCATCGGGTGATGTCTGGGATATTATTTTCAGGATGATTCCGACAAATATTTTTGAAGCATTGGTTTCCTTTGATATTCTTGCAATCATTTTCTTTTCAATTCTTATTCGGCTTTTTTATAACAAGGCTTGAGTTCAAAGCACAAAGATTTTTTAACGACGTTGTTTAACTCCGGGTTTGAAGTGATGATGAAACTAACTCACTTTATAATTCGGTTTACTCCACTTGGAATTCTAGGAATTGTTGTTGGTGTGGTGGCAGAGCAAAGAGAAAATCTTGGCGCAGTTTTAGGCAGCCTAAGTAAATATTTTGTTACGGTGTTGATTGGATTAATTATTCATTCTACAATTACACTGCCATTAATAATTCGATTCAATTGGAAAGGTAAATCCCTGGAAACAATTTCAGGCAATGACGACTCCATTGCTGACAGCTTTTTCAACAAGGTCATCGTCTGCTACTCTTCCTTTAACTATTGATGCAATTGAAAATAATTCAGGTGTTTCAAACAAGGTATCAAGTTTTGTGCTTCCGCTTGGTGCAACAATTAATATGGATGGAACAGCACTTTACGAATGTGTTGCAGCTATGTTTATTGCACAGGCATATGGAATTGAGATTACAGATAATACAGCAGGCAATAATTGTTTTTACTGCTCTACTTGCTTCAATAGGTGCAGCCGGAATTCCGATGGCTGGATTGGTTATGATATCAGTTATTCTGACTGCAGTTGGTTTACCATTAGAAGGTGTAGGATTAATTCTAGCTGTTGATCCTTTTCTTGATATGTGCAGAACGACTAGTAAACGTGTGGAGTGACTCGTGTGGTACAGTAACTATCGCAAAAACTGAAGGCGAAATCCTTAAAGTTTAATTGGATAATAAATTATATCAGTTAATAATAATATTTAGTTTGGTGTTAAAATGAAATATCTATTTTCAATCTTGATCGCTTTTACAATTTCTGTTTTTCCACAAAATGTTAAGCAGATTAAATTATTCATTAATAATAATCTCGATCAGCAAAAAGCGAATTCACTTGTCTATCGATCTTGAGCATTCTAGTCCTTGATAAAGAAGGAGGTCTAATTCTTTTCGTTGATGAAAATGAATTCCAGGCGATTTCAACTTCAGGACTTAAATTATGAAATCCTTAATTGATGACTGGAAAGCTTATTACAAATCGCTTCCAATACCATCCGAGGCTGAAAAAGAATTTATAAAAATGGAAAGTCAGATAGATTTTGGAGTGACTGGATTTGACTTTGGTTCAATGGGTGGTTACTATACGCTTGCTGAAATTGAAGCCGATCTTGATGAAATGTTTTCTCTTTATCCAAATCTAATAACACAAAAATATTCAATTGGAACCAGTGTTGAAGGAAGAACAATCTGGGCTAGTTAAAATATCTGATAATCCCAATCTTAGTGAAAATGAACCAACTGTTGGCTTTGATGCACTTGTTCATGCACGTGAACCCCAATCAATGGCAACACAAATGTACTTTATGTGGTATCTGCTGGAGAACTATGGAACGGATCCAGAAGCAACCTATCTTGGTAAATAACAGGGAAATTTATTGTGTACCTTGCTTTAATCCCGATGGTTACGAATACAATCGACAAACAGATCCAAATGGCGGTGGTATACTGGAGAAAAAATAGAAGAGACAATGGTGGTGGATGTTTTGGGATCGATCTTGAACAGAAACTTCGGTTACAAATGGGGTTATGATAATATAGGTTCAAGTCCTGATCCCTGCTGCAGGCACATACAGGGGACCCTCTGCTTTTTCTGAACCGGAAGCTCAGGCTATAAGAGATTTAGCGATTTTGAAAAACTACGGAACACATTTTAATATGCATTCTTACGGTGGATATATTATCTGTATCCCTGGGGATATATAGATGAGGAAACACCGGATTCACTCACGTACAGGGAATTCGCTGCACTGACTGACATCTTATAGTGGATATGCATACGGATACGGGATCACACTTCTCGGTTATAACTCTAACGGGAGTGTACGGGATTGGATGTACGGTGAACAGACGGACTAAAAATAAAATTTATGGTTACACTATTGAAATAGGAAATGCATTCTGGCCATCGTCAAAGCCAGATATTTCCAATTGCACAACAAAATTTAAGAACGAATGATTTATCAGTCATTTCTTGCAGGTGAATATGTGCAGCTTGTCGATCCTAACTTTAGTCAAGAATATTTTTCTTCCCGGTGATAGTGATCGGACTTTTACCAGAGTTTAGGAATAAAGGTTTAGCAACTGCTTACAATCTTACTTTTGAACTTATCTTCACCAAGTCAGTATGTAACAATTAATCATTGGCTCAGCATCTCTGGATTCAATTCAGGCAAGAACTTCAGATACAATTTCAACGCCGCTGTTATTTGATATTTCAAATTCAGCTCCTGCTTGAAGCAGGAAATTCCTCTGGTTTTAACTACCAGAATATAATGGAGACATTATTTCGAGTGATACGACTAACGATAATTATTGGATTTCCAATATTTATTTTTGAAGATAATTCGAATGATCCCACAACATATTGGACAATAACAAAAACTCCTACATCAAGTCCGCAGTGGGATTCAACTTATAAATCATTTTATTCGATCTCCAAACTCATATACTGACAGCAAAAATGGAAACTATGTAAACAACGCTACTAGTTACGATGACTCTTACTAATCCTATTGATCTTACCGGATTATACTAAATCCACGGTTACAATTTCTAAACCAAGTTCAACATCGAAAGCAATTGGGATTATGGACAGGTGCAGGTTTCAACAAATAACGGTTCTACGTGGATTGCGCTCGAAGGAGAATACACTGAACCGGGAGAAGGAAGTTTTCAACCAACCGGAGAACCCGTTTACGATGGTTCGAAAAGTAAATTGGGTTAAAGAAAGATATCAGTCTGGCAAATTATATCAGTCTCTCAATTTAAAATTCGTTTCCAATTAAGAACTGATGGCGGGGTTACAAGAGATGGCTGGTATCTTGATGACATCGGTGTTCTTATTTACTCGATTCCAACCGGACTTTCAAATGACGAAAAACCTATTCATCAATTTGCTTTGGAACAGAATTATCCTAACCCGTTTAATCCAAGCACTAAAATTAAATTTACAATCCCATCTGTCATTGCGAGTGAAACGAAGCAATCTCAACTTGTGACATTAAAAATATTTGACGTTCTCGGCAGAGAAGTTGCAACACTTGTTAATGAAGAAAAACCAGCGGGAAGTTATGAGTTTGAATTCAGTGCTGATAGACTGACCAGCGGAATATATTTCTATAAGCTGCAAGCAGGATCATTTGTTAGAAACAAAGAAGATGATTCTTTTGAAGTAGAAATTTTTATACTCACTCTTTTATTAAGCCCTGCCAGGAAATTGACGGGGCTTTTAGTTGCTGTTAGCATTTAATATTCTTTTTGTTAATGGTCAGATAATAGTCTATGTTAAACACACAAGAACACATCTACACTTTAAGGAAGGGCTTATAGCTACAACTAAGCTTTTCCCGCTCGCTTCATAATAATCTTTTCTCCTTGAGCGTGGATGCAGGTCTCTTATGAGTTCTGTGTTTGCGTAACTAATAATCCTACTTTAAAGAGCTCATTAAGACAATATAATTTTTAATCATTTAATTTAGGATCAATTAAAATGGAACAACAACTTGAAGTAATCCGTGAACAACAAAAAGAATCATGGAATAAATTTTCTCCCGGCTGGAAAAAATGGGATGATCTCACAATGGATTTTTTGAAGCCAATGGGTGATGAGATTATACGTCTGCTCAAACCAAAAAATAGTGAAGTAATTCTGGATGTGGCAGGAGGGACGGGTGAACCAGGATTAACTATTGCATCAATGCTAACAGATGGAAAAGTTAGTATTACCGACCTTGCAGAAAGTATGCTTGAAATTGCTCGCGAGAATGCAACGCAAAGAGGAATTAAAAACATTGAAATTCGTGCTTGTGATGTTTGTGAACTTCCGTTTGATGACAACACATTTGATGCAATAAGTTGTCGTAAAGGTTTTATGTTCTTTCCTGATATGTTGATTGCTGCCAAAGAAATGGCGCGTGTTCTAAAACCGGGAGGAAGAATTGCAGCATCAGTCTGGAATGTTCCTGAAAAAAATTTCTGGGTTACGGCAATTATGGGGACAATTAGCAGAAACATTGAATTACCAAAATTACCAGCTGGTTCACCCGGAATGTTTCGCTGCGCTGAGGATGGTTTTATGTCTGATTTATTCTCAAAGGCGGGTTTGAGAAATATTTCACTATACGAAATTGCCGGCAAACTGAATAGCAAAACAACAGATGTTTACTGGGAAATGATGACAGAGATTGGTGCACCTATTGTTGCCGCTCTCAGCAATGCTGATGATGCTATGAGGGAAAAAATAAAGACGGAAGTTTATGAGGTAGTTAATGAAAAATATCCTGATGGAAATGTTATTATGGACTCAAGCGCTATTGTAATCTATGGTGAGAAATGATTTTATCTTTCGCTGAGAATAAAAAAATAATGTTATCATTAAATATTCTATAACAGCTTGAAAGATCTTTTCCATTATAATTACCATCCCTAATATAGATACGGTTAAATAATATTAAATTAAACAAATTAAAAGGAGTACTGCTATGCTGTTAAGTATGAATCGTTCCAAGAGGATTAGTGTTCTTTTTGCATCAATTGTTATTGTTATTTTGAGTTCAACACCTTCGATTGCTCAGGAGAAATCCCTGTATGAAAGACTTGGCGGTATTAAACCCATTTCTTTAGTTGTATATGATTTTGTTGATCGTCTCATTGCCAATCCTGTCCTGAAAGCAAACCCGATGATTAAGGCTGGACGTGAACATTCACCGGTACCGTATCTTAAATTTCAAATTACAACTTTTGTATGTGCGAAGACTGGTGGCTCCTTGTGTTTATACTGGTCTTGGAATGAAGGAATCTCACGAACATTTAAAAATAACTTCTGCTGATTGGCAGGCTATGTTGGATGAATTCCAATTAACACTCGATAAGTTTGGTGTTCATGAACAGGAACAGAAGGAATTATTTGAATTATTTGAAAGTACAAAGAATGATATTGTAATGCCAGGACAATAAAAGTGTTTTTTAGACCAAGAAATGAGATGATAACATAAGTAAATGAAGAAAAAACTGTCGGCACATATGAAATTAAGTTTCGACAGTCATAAAGGCTCCGCCCGGAACTTGCCGGTCGGAAAGTGAATCGGTGGGGATCATTATTATTAAATCCTTAACAACGTTAAGAGTTTACAGCACTTACTATAGATTGACATTCAACTAAATATTGAGTAGTTTAATTTTGTTATGTGAAGTGAATTTAATCTCATTTTCCATTCTTCACTTTCACCCATTGGATCCAGCCTTTACCGGACAACTATCGGTTAGGTTATACATAATTATTTATTTAATAATTTATTAAGGAGGTTTCTATGCTTAACGAAAAAGTTGTCAAAGAGTTTGGGGAAAGTTTACGTGGGGAATTAATATTACCGGCAGATCCGGGATATGACGATGCCAGAAAAGTCTACAATGGTATGATCGATAAAAAACCAGCAATGATTGCAAAATGTTTTGATGTTGCTGATGTAATTACTTCTGTTAATTTCGGTCGCGAAAACAAAATGCTTATTTCTGTTCGTGGCGGAGGACATAACGCTGGTGGTTTAGGAATTTGTGATGATGGATTAGTTATTGATCTTTCACAAATAAGATATACTCACGTTGATCCTAAAACAAAAACTATACGTGTCGGCGGCGGATGCCAGTGGGGAGATGTTGACCACGCTGGTCATGCATTTGAATTGGCAGTTCCCACTGGAATTATTTCAACTACAGGTGTCGGAGGTCTTGCTCTCGGTGGTGGCCTTGGCTACTTAAGCCGTAAATATGGATTGACCATCGATAGTATTTTAGAAGTTGATATGGTACTAGCAGATGGCTCGTTCGTTAAAGTAAGTTCAAAAGAAAACGAGGATCTTTACTGGGCAATACGTGGTGGTGGCGGTAATTTTGGAATAGTCACATCCTTTTTATTCCAGGGACACCATGTAAATACTAGCTTTGGCGGACCCACACTCTGGCATATTGATAAAACAGAACAGATTTTAAAATGGTACAGAGACTTTATGGTAAATGCTCATGAAGATATATATGGCTTTTTTGCAACATTAACTGTTCCTGGTCCACCTTTTCCTGAAGAGCTGCATGGTAAAAAAATGTGTGGTGTTGTATGGAACTATTTAGGTCCACATGAAAAAGCAGATGAAGTATTGAAGCCGGCTCGTGATCTTAAACCTGATTTCGATCATGTAGGTCCAATACCACATCCAACATTAAATAGTATGTTTGATGTATTCTATCCCACAGGATTGCAATGGTACTGGCGAGCGGATTTCATAAAAGATATTCCTGACGAAGCAGTTGGACAGCACGTTAAGTTTGGTAAGGAATTACCAACACCTCATTCAACTATGCATCTTTATCCCATCAATGGGAAAGCAAGTAAAGTTGGTAAAAATGATACTCCCTGGGCATACAGAGATGCAAACTGGGCTCAGGTGATGGTGGGTGTTGATCCGGATCCTGCGAACAATGCAAAGATTACTAAATGGACAAAAGATTATTACGATGCCATTCATCCATATTCTGCGGGTGGTGCATATATCAATATGCTTATGGATGAGGGAGAGGATAGAGTAAGGGCATCATATAAAGATAATTATGATCGGCTTGTAAAAGTTAAAACTAAGTATGATCCTAAGAACTTATTCCGAGTCAATCAGAATATAAAACCAACTGCTTAATTAAAAGTAGATTGTCATTTATTTTATCCCTCACTTAATTATTTAGGTGAGGGTTTTCTATATATCAGATAAAATTCACAACTACATTCTTTAGTTTTGAACTAATGAAAGTGCCGAAAAGAATATTACCAGTAATGGTGTTTTCACAGTTTGCAGGAACTTCACTCTGGTTTGCTGGCAATGCAATTATTGCAGATTTGCAGGTTGCGATGAATGTAGGAATTGATGATACCGGAATCGTAACATCTGCAATTCAGTTAGGATTTATAACTGGCACGCTAATTTTTGCTTTACTTGCGATATCGGATAGATTCTCACCCCGAAAGTTATTTCTTATCTGTTCAATACTCGGTGCTATCT
The DNA here is from genome assembly GCA_963768365.1 of uncultured Ignavibacteriaceae bacterium. Classification (GTDB taxonomy): domain Bacteria; phylum Bacteroidota; class Ignavibacteria; order Ignavibacteriales; family Ignavibacteriaceae; genus IGN2. The sequence goes on from CAVYHS010000009.1 coordinate 34,331, forward strand.
CAAACCTTCTAATTTATTTCATCGCTTACGATTTGTTTTCATTGCTCGTTCTTAGATTCATCACAGGATTTTTCCTTACAGGCATATATCCTATTGGAATGAAGATAGCGTCAGGCTGGTACAAAAAAGGTTTGGGGAATGCTATTGGATTACTTGTCGGTGCATTGGCTCTGGGAACGGCTTTCCCGCATTTAATAAAAAGTTTTGGAGGCTCATTACCTTGGGAACAGGTCATCTTTGCTATTTCTGCTTTCTCTCTTGCGGGAGGAATAGCAATGTATTTATTTGTTGCTGATGGTCCATATATTTCCTCAGGAACAAAGTTTAATCCGAAGGCAATCATTACAATATTCAAATACAAAGAATTAAGATCATCTGCTTTGGGTTACTTTGGACATATGTGGGAACTATATACATTCTGGGCATTTATCCCAATAATTCTTATTTACTATTTAAAACTAAATCCGGTGGATTTGAATATCTCCACCTGGTCTTTCATTATTATTTCTTCGGGAAGTATTGGTTGTATTATTGGCGGAATGATTTCAAAAAAAACAGGAAGTGTAAAAGTAGCATTTACTCAGCTTGCTCTTTCTGGTATTTGTTGTTTGATTTCACCTCTAATGTTTTATACTTCAGCTCCAATCTTTTTAACATTTCTAATTTTTTGGGGAATTGTTGTTATTGGGGATTCTCCTCAGTATTCTGCTATAATCGCTCTCACAGCCCCTAAAGAATTAGTCGGCTCCGGATTAACATTAGTAAATAGTATTGGTTTTGCAATTACAATATTGAGTCTCTGGTTTGTATATCAGTTTTTTGATGTGATAAATATTTCGTATGCTTTGATGATACTTGCTGTGGGCCCTATTTTAGGTTTAATATCAATGAAAAAATTATTGTCACCAAACACTACTAATTTTGAGCAAGCTTAGTAACGGAATAAAAGTTCTTCATATTTAGATAAAACTTGCAATCTCTTTAAGGTCTTTCTTTTTTATGTCCGGCACCTTCGCATCCGTAGCAGGGTAGCCAACCACAAGAAGCAAAAAAGGTCGTTCACTTTTCGGTCGATCTAAAATTTCATTCAGAAAATTCATTGGACTGGGTGTGTGCGTAAGCGAAGCCAGACCAGAATTATGTATTGCAGTTATAAGCATTCCCGTTGCAATACCAGTTGACTCCATCGCGTAGTATTGTTTAACCTGTCTTCCGTCAGGAAGAACTTCGTAGCTTTTGTAAAAGATAGCAACAAGATAGGGAGCAGTTTCAAGAAAGGGTTTATTATCATCAGTGCCAAGCGGTTCAAGAACTTCGAGCCATTCTTTTGGTGCACGTTTGCTGTAAAATTCTTTTTCTTCTTCTTCGGCAGCAATTCTTATTTTCTTTTTTATTTCAGGATTTGAAATAGCGACAAAATGCCATGGCTGTAAGTTTGCACCGCTCGGTGCTGTTCCTGCAGCTTTGATACAGTTCTCGATTATTTCTTTACGTACAGGTTTATCTGAAAAATCTCTGACTGTTCTTCTTCTTTTAATATCCTCGTAAAATGCTTGAGATCTTTTTAGCATTTCATCAACAGGATATTCACTATAATTATTAAGTGGAATGAAATTTAGTTTTGGCATAGCTAATTGATTTTTTATGAATACTTTTTCAAATTTAAATAAAAAGGCGATCAATATGACCGCCCATATAAATTATTGAATGTTAATAAAAAATTATTTTAGAAGAACCATCTTTTTTGTTTCGGAATATTTGCCTGTTTCGAGTCGATAAAAATATGTTCCGCTTGGTAAGCTTGTCCCATCAAATGATATATTGTGAGTACCCGCAGGCATATCCCTATTAATCAAAGTTATAATCTCATTTCCCAATACGTCATACAATTTCAAGCTCACAAATCCGCGATCTTCAATCCTAAATTCTAAATTAGTAGTTGGATTAAATGGATTTGGATAATTCTGTTCAAGCTTATATCCTGAAGCAGTAATTGTCTCACCTTCTGTATCAGTAACAATTTGACTTAAGAATTTTCTCTCGAAAGCACCGTTACCATGTGACATAACTCTTATTACATTATTTACTGTTGTGTAGTTCAAATCCATTGCTTGTACTGACATCTGGTAATCCTTCATTAAAATCTTGCCAGTTCCCACCACCACTTGTTGAAACAAAAACTCCAACATCAGTTCCTACATAAACGTGGTTAACATTATTTGGATCAACAATAACTGAAGGTGCTGGGATGTCTGGTAAATTATCACTTATATCATTCCAGTTATCTCCGCTGTCAGTTGATTTAAATATGTGACCGCTTCCAAATCCATAAAAAGAAACATAAACTATGCTATCATCGAATGGATCAACTGCAATGTCAGATGGAAATCGGTCTGGAAGAATACCTGTAATATTTGACCAATTTGTTCCACCGTTTGTTGTTCTGAAAATATTTCCTCTCGTTGTTCCGTATGGTGCAGTTGCAACATAAACTTTGTCACTCGTCTGAAAACTTATCTCCATTGCTATTGCAGGATTGCCATCTAATGAGAGATTACCATTTGTTGCCGTCCAGTTGCTTCCTGAGTTTGTTGATTTAAAAACTTTATCTCTTCCTGCATAAATAATTGCATGGTTACCGATGAATGATCTGAATGGTGCAATAAAACTTGTTCTGCTGCTGCTTGGCGGAGTTATTGTTGAAAAATTATTTCCTCCATTAGTTGATCTTTGCATATTCAGGTTTTGCCAGGAAGCATAGATATTATTGTCATTAGCCGGATCAATTGAAGTCCAGCTTCCATCACCGCCGATCACTCTTATCCAGGCAAGATCTCCATCATAAATAACTGTACTGTTATCTTGTAATCCACCTATGGTTTTTAGTGAATCTAAAAGTGAGCTCGAAGTTCCATTATAAAATTGTGTTGTTTGTAATCTTCCATTGCACGATTGATACGTCTCTCCAAAATCCGTAGTTCTGAAAATTCCGCCATCGGTTCCGATGTAGTATATGTTGGGATCTGTAGGATGCTGAGTAACAACATGTGCATCGGAATGGGTGATAATCTGCTCCACCTTCCTGCCCGCCAATTGGTGGTCTTCCAAGACCAATCCTCCGGAAGATTTTTGAATAACTGTAGTACCACCATTAGTAGATTTATAAACTTCAATTCCAATGATAATCAAGTTATTTGGGTTAGATTGATCAACAGCAACATCATGTGAAAACCATCCCTGCCATTGTGAATAATCTACTGTAGACATTATATTCCAGGTTAAACCGGCATCTGTTGATTTACATAGCCAGCTTGCACCGTTTGCTGAAGAAAATCCATTGCCAATACTTGCATAAACAATATTTGGATTAGCTTTGTAAATATCCAGAAGAATTTTTCCTTCATAATAAGTTGGAAGACCAGCAGTAATGTGAGTCCAGTTAGTTCCACCATCTGAAGAACGATAAATACCAAATCCTGTACTTGCAAAATTTCCGTGAGAAGAAATTACGATATTAGTATCAACAGGATTAATCTCAAGGTCCATTCCCATTATAACATTATTAACTTGCTGCCAGCTAATTCCAGCATCATATGAACGATAAATTCCTTCAGTTGTAGCAGCAAAAACAGTATTCGGGTTTTGCGGATTAATTTTAACAGACCAGATTCCTTTTTCTGAACTGTACGCCCAGTCTAAACTTTTTACCCACGATTGGCCGCCATCGGTAGATTTTAAAATTCCCATCCCATAAGTTCCACGCAAATTTCTATAAGCTGCACCGTAACCAGCTCCTGCATAATTATAAACTTCGCCTGTTCCGATATAAATTATATTTGAATCATTTGGTGCAAATGTGATTGAACTAACCCCAAGTACCGGAAACCTGTTGAAACATAATGCCAGGCATCAACACCAACACCACCGGTGTAGCTTCTCCATAGCCCGCCGCTTGCAGAACCAGCATAAATTGTATTTGGATTTTGCGGATTGAATGCAATGGCGTTTGTTCTTCCTCCTGTATTATGCGGACCAATTGCCTGCCACTGATTATTACTTTCGATTTTAAAGTTGCTTATTCATTCTTACTTCCTGCATTTGTTCAAATGCATTAAAGAAAGCGTCAGAGGAAATATCATCATTTGGATAAGCTCTTACATTGAATTCCAGAATTGTAAAGCTTCATAAGCTCCCGATATTTTTTCCGTTTTTATTGTGATTATCTTTATTTGGAATGATTATGCTGAATACCAAATAACTGATGATTATTGAAATGAAGAATTGAAATAAAATAATACGTTTTTTCATTTTTCACCTCGTGGGATTTATTCACAAAAAATCTATCTTACCAACAAGTTAAAATTAAATTATTTCAACCTTCAACACTAATTTTATACCGTTAATCATTAAGTAAGCTCAAAAAAACTTGTTATTCGCTAACTTTGTATCATTGTGGTAACCATTTCTTTGAAATCTAAGTCTATGTAAAAAAAATAACAGGAGAAAAATTATGATTTCTAAACCTAACCTGGTAAAGCAGTTTACTACGTATTTAATAATTTCTATAGCATTTAATTTTACTGCATGTGGAAGCATGCACATGCATTCGGATGATGACCTTCAACTTATACAGGAAAAGACTTTCCGAATATCACCCGGGAAGAATCTATTGGTTGAAATATCCTCTGGAGATGTCACCGTAACTTATTGGGATAAAACAGAAGTTTATGTAAAGATTTTCGGTAACGAAAAAGCTTATAAGAAAGTGAACTTCAAATTAAAAGGAGATGAAGAATCGGTTGAGGTGATAGGTAAGAATAAATCGTCAACATCTTCATGGTATAATAATATAAGTGTTGAAGTTGAGATTAAAGTACCTTCTAATTTCAATTTGGATATTAATACTGCCGGTGGAGATATTAAATGCGGTGGAATCAATGGAACAGCCCAACTGAATACTTCTGGTGGTGATGTGTGGGCAGATAAATTTTCGGGTAATCTGAATGCTTCAACATCAGGAGGAGATGTGTTTCTATTTTGTAATAATGCATCCATTAAAGCTGAGACTTCAGGTGGTGATATAAATCTGGAGTATACCGGTGAAAACAAGGGAATTGATCTTTCAACTTCCGGTGGCGATATAGAAATTAAACTGCCTGAAGACTTTAAAGCAACATTGGATTTATCTACTTCCGGTGGTGATGTTTCCTGCTCACTTAATATGAGTAATATTAAGAAATCTTATGAAAGTAGTTTAGCTGGTGATATTAATGGTGGTGGGGAAAAACTAAATGCACACACTTCTGGCGGTGATATAACAGTAAATGAAAAGTAAAAATTAAAAAGGCGGGTCAAGCCCGCCATTTTTTTTAGTTAATCGTAATTAAGTAGGGTTTTATTTTTTCTTCAATATGTTGTTTCGGAACTGCACCAATCACGGCATCAACTACCTGACCGTCTTTAAATATTCCCAAAGTTGGAATACTTCTGATTCCGTACATCAAAGCAGTGTTTTGATTTTCATCTGTATTTAGTTTAACGACTTTCAACTTACCTTCGTATTCGCTAGCAATTTGTTCAACAACAGGTGCAACCATTCTGCAAGGACCACACCAGGGAGCCCAAAAATCAACTAAAACCGGGGTATCAGATTTTAACACTTCCTGTTCAAAATTGAAATCATTTCCTTCGACTACATTTTTCATTACTTCTTATACCTTTATTGTTATAAATAATTTGCAACCATAAGATGAACGGTAAACCACTAAGGATTCAGCTATATTTTGATTAAAATCACACTTAATTTGAATAATTATGGCAAATTTGTCGAATCATCTCACAATTCAGCTTCCATTGCGTCTTCATAGAATTTACGATAGGTTTTTATAGAGCTGAATATTGATTCAGCTACTTGCTTTTGCCCGGAAGAAGATTTTAAGAATTTTGCATCTTCCTTGTTTGATATGAATCCTGTTTCAATGAGAACACTGGGCATTGAAGCACCCACCAGAACATAGAATCCTGCCTGCTTCACTCCCCGTGAATTTAATTTCAAATTTAGATCAAAGTCTTTATTAAGCAATTCCGCAAATTTCTCTGAGTATTTCATATACGCTGAATGGGCCATACTGACAAGAATAAAATTCTCATCTGTCAGCTTTTCATATCGCTGTGGATTGTCTTCATATTTTATTACACTGTTCTCTGTTTCTGCAATATCAATTGCTTCTTCAGTCCTTCCCGGTCTCAACAAGTAAACTTCTGTACCGCTGGCATCGCTTGGTTTTTTCTTTGTTGAATTGCAATGGATTGAGAGGAACAGCTTCCCGTTATTTTCATTTGCAATTTTACCTCGTTTGTACAGATCAACAAATGTGTCATTACTTCTTGTGTAAACCACTTTTATGTTCGGCATTTCTTTTTTTAATAACTCACCAAGCTTGAGTGCAATTGCAAGTGTAACATCTTTTTCTTTGAGATTATTAATTCCGATTGCACCCGGGTCTTTTCCTCCGTGACCGGCATCAATTACAACAACATCAAAATCCCACTTATCCATATTCTTCTTTGTCTGATCACTCTTGCTGAAGACTTTGTTATGAATAGTAATGATGACGTCGTTGCTTTCCGGAACATTCATTACTTCGCTTGTTGAATAATCACCCCCGACTATAAATTTAAATTCAACATCCGAGCCTACATTTCTGGTTTCAATTTTTTGAATAAGAATACCAATCTCTTCGCGGCTAATTTTTTGAACATCAGCATTCACCTTCCTGAATATAATTGTCAGCTCATCATCATTAAATGAAGTAAAGTAAGAAGGAATTCTTGTCTTTGAGTGAAGCCGGATAAGAGTTCCGTTAACTTTTTCAGTAATTGATATTCCAGTAATATCGTAACCGGTTGTTGGTGGCAAATCAGGAATATCATACATCCATTGTTTGCCTTCGAGTGGAACAGAAATTTTTTTACCGAAAACAAGTTTGTTTGGCTTCTCAAAATTTAATTCGTGCTCGACTATGATTTCAAGTGCACCAATTGAAAATTGAAGTGGAATAAATGTTTTATCGTTTCTTAAATATGTTGAAGTGGGAAGCTGGTAGACTTTAGGAATTCCGGTTGAACGTGGCGTTACGATTACATACGGACTTCTGGGTGTTGTTTTTAGTAGAAAATAATTGGACTTAAGCTCAACCTTTCCTGTTTTGTCATTTTCGAAATAGTTTAATGATAACGCTTCTGCAATTTCTGAAATCGGAACGTATAAAATTTCTTCACGCTGCCATGCTGAAACAGACTTTGTTCCTTTTTCAGTTACTATAAATAGATTATCAACCTGTTGTGCAAGTAAATTTATGGTAGAAACAAAGAATAGAATCAGACAATATATTTTTTTCATTGAGAAGTAGAACCTATCCAATGAAGGGAATCATAAAACCACTTTTCTTTTTGTAATCAGAAAATTTTTCAGCAAAGTGTTTATAAAGCAGTTTATCTTCAACTGAAGCTCTCATAAAGTAAATTGGTATTTCAATGATTGCAAGTAATCCAACAACGTAACCGAATGTTGCTGCAGTCGCTCCCAGATCGAGTAGAATCTGACAAAGATATTGTGGATGTCGAATAATATTATATGGCCCTTTAGTAATCAACTCGTGCTTCTTTTTTATCATTATATCCTGTGAATAATTATCACCTAAAGATTTAAATGACCAAACCTGCATCCAGGAAAAAACAAGATAAACAGCAAGACCAATGTAGCGGATTACATTATATTCGTCAGTGTAATCGAGCGTGCCAATTTGAAAAACAGCCAGTATTAATGCAACAAGAGAGAGCATTGAAAGTACTGGTGGAAATTTTTGAAGAAAAGTTTTTGGTTTTTCTTTTATTTCTGAAACTGTTGACTTTAATCCGCGCTTAGCACCAGTTACGTTTGCACCGAATGTCCCAATTATATTCAGTAGTATAATTATGTTGATAGGATCCATATGTTCTCACCTTGCGTAGAAAATCTGAAATACTTTCAGGAAAATATAAATAAAAAGATTGTTAGTTGGAGACGAGAAAGGTTTGTAGTCAGAAATTAAAAACAAACATAACTTTAGACTAATCTACCACTTTGTTGTGACGTTTCATTATTTCCTTCCACTCTTCCACTGAAAGCTGTTCTGATTCATCAATCAGCATAACCGGAATATCATCTTCAATCCGGTAACGGCGTCGCGTATTTTTATCTGTGGAAACGAGTGTGTTGCCATCAAGCACCAAATCGGCTTTGGTTTCGGGACAGCAAAGTATGTCCAGAAGTTCTTTACTAATCATAATAAACTCATAATTTCTTTTAGTAAAGATAAAAAACTTGCTAATAATTAGTAATAGAGCAGATAATTCTTGAGTAGTTATATCATCTTTCGGAACCGAAAACAATAATTAATTTGCATCATTGCTAAACTATTGTTAAAATTAAGTCCCTCACCCTAACGTCCCCCGTAAAACTCGGACTCTTTTTACAAAGAGAAAGAGGGGGGACGGTTTTTTATGCAACAAAAATCTATGAGAAAAGTTCAAGTGTTTTTTCCGGCGGGCGTGCAAGAATAGCCTTTGCACCTTTTTCAACGATCGGTCTTTGAACAAGGTCAGGATGTTTTACCATCAAATCTAGAATCTGCTTTTCTGTGTAATTCTTCTCTTTAAACTTCAATTCCTTGTATACCTTCTCATTCTTTCGTAGGATTTCTGAAGGTTTCATTTTCATCTTCTTTAATAGCGACTGGAGTTTTGTCTTGGCGAAAGGTTCTATGTAATAATTTACCTTATCGAAATCAACTCCGTTTTCCATCAGAAGTTTAGCAACCTTTCGGCAGGTTGTGCAGGTGGGTTTTTCATAAACTTTAATTTTTGACATTTAATTTCCCTGACTTTATTAAAACTAAATTTTTCTTTCAGAGTCAAATAAATTTTTTCTTTCGAATAATTCATCGGCCACCTTGATATATGCTTTGGCCGCTTTGTCATCGGGTTTGTAAATGAGCAATGGTTTGCTCTCTTCGAGGGCTTTGCCAACTGCTTCACTCTTAGGAATTGATGTGTTAAAAATTAGTTTGGGATATTCCTTAAATAACTCCTTCTTTAAGGTAAAAGAGTCTTCATTATTGAATTCGTAAATGGTAATTAATATACCTTCAATCTTTAACTCTGAATTGTAGTATTCACGGATTTCATTTATCTGAGCCACAACGCTTCTTACTGCAGCAGTAGAAAAAATTCCCGAAGCCACAGGTATTAAAACGCTGTCAGCACTGATAAGGGATGCATTGATAGTGCCTGTGTGGTAAGGGGGGCAGTCCATAATAATATAATCATAATTAGTTAAAGCAGGTTTTAAAACACTTTTCAAGATATGTTCGTTTGCTGATACCGCACCAACTCTCATTTCATCAAGGTAGGGTAAACGCTTTATATGTATTAGCTCAAGATTTTTTATTCCAGTTTTTAAAGTGGCTTTCTTAAAAGCGATATCAGGCTTGGCACCACCAAAAATATTATTGATAATATCCTGTTTGGTGAATCCAAATGCTTTAGCACACGAACCGGCAGAATCTAAATCGGCTAATAAAGTTTTTTTCCCCGAAAGAGCGAAGGCAATAGCTAAATTAACAGCAGTGGTTGATTTACCAACCTTTCCTCTGCGATTTGTGATTGCTATTATTTTACCCATATAACCATATTTTTAGTGATAATAGTAATGATGTTTCAAGAAAATTTTTATATCAACTTAACTAAAATATGGCTTTCTGAATTCTATTACGCAATAAAGCGAAAGTCTGTTGTAAAATGATTTTATGCATTTCTTTCTAATAAAACTCAATTTTTTTATATTTCAACCCGATTTAAATCGAGAACATTACTTTTTATGAAAATTTATAACTATCTCATAAACACTATCAGAACAAAAGGAGCTGCTTATTTAATCCTTTTGGACCCCGATAAATTATCGAAATCTAAAATTGCTCCGTTTATTAACCATTGTGAAAAATCAGGTGTTGACGGATTCCTTATTGGCGGCAGCCTTATGATGAGCGGTGACCTCGATTCATTTATAGAAAATGTTAAAGTTGAAACTTCACTCCCATTAATAATATTTCCTGGAAGCGTAAATCAGATATCACCTATTGCAGATGCGATTTTGTTTCTTTCGGTTATCAGTGGTAGAAACTCCGAGCATCTCATTGGTAAACATGTTACTGCTTCACCACTAATTAAAAGAGCTAAAATTGAGCCAATTTCAACCGGGTATATTTTAGTTGAATCAGGAGTGACGACTACAGCAGTCTATATGAGCGGGAGCCTTCCGGTGCCGAGAAACAAACCTGAAATTGCGGCTGCAACCGCACTTGCAGGCGAATATCTAGGAATGAAATTTATTTATCTTGAAGCAGGTTCGGGTGCTCAGGAATCTGTTCCCGATGAAATGGTTAAAACTGTCTCAGAAAATTGCTCAGTTCCCGTTATTGTTGGCGGTGGAATTCGGACACCGCGATCTGCCAGAAGAAAAGTTGATAACGGTGCAAGAATAATTGTAACAGGTAACTTTTTTGAGAATGAAAATAACTGGGACATGATTAAAGATTTTGCAAGCGCTATTCATCACAAATTACCTGTTGAAGTTTAGTAATTTTCAATAACATCATCTTAATTTATACTTACTTGTAAGTTAAATAAATATGGACGCAAAGAAATTCATAGTTGATTCTTTAACAGAAAGTGCTAACACAAAACACAAAATTAAAGATCAGCTTTCTGATGAAATAATTAAAGCAGTTGATCTGTTCTCAGCTTGTTTTAATGAAGGGAATAAACTTTTGCTTTGTGGTAACGGTGGCAGTGCAGCTGATTGCCAGCATATAGCAACCGAACTGATGATTAGATTAAGTCATCATATACAAAGACCTGCATTACCTGCAATTGCACTTACAACAGACAGTTCCAATTTAACTGCAGGAGGAAATGATATCGGTTTTGAAAATATTTTTGCAAGGAATGTTGAAGGATTAGGAAATAAAGGTGACATCCTACTTGCAATTTCTACAAGCGGAAACTCACCAAACGTAATCAAAGCTGCTCATACTGCACACAATAAAAAAATGAAAGTGGTTGGATTCTTAGGTGGGAGCGGCGGAAAACTTAAAGACCTAGTTGATCTCCCAATAGTTATTCCTTCCTCAAATGTCCAGAGAATCCAGGAAGGACATATCACAATTGCACATATCATTTGTGAGCTTGTAGAAGAGAAAATTTACGGCAATGCTAAAAACACAAATCACAACTAATTTTCAAATTCCAAATTCAAAATGAATTACTTTCACTTTTGAATTTGTTTGTTATTTGTGATTTAGATAATGGAATTTATCTGATTATCATTTTCTTATTTAGTAATGGAAAGCTTGCTTCCTATCCAAAAAACTTTATCGCCTAATTTTATATTATGCATTTCACAAAACCCTGCATTAACTTCTAGAACATAACTGAGCTGGTGCTGACGACGGATAACTTTGTTCTGACAGCGGTGTTGTATCTTTGTGTATAGTGACAATCTCTTTGCCACTGCTAATAAAAATCATATCTAATGAAAACATAGTATTCACCATCCAAAACGATTGATATCTTTCTTCCGGAAAAATAAAAAGCATTCCCTGCATCTCTTCCATACTCTGGCGGTTCATCAAACCTAACTGTCTTTCATAATCATTATCAGCTATTTCTATATCAATTTTAATAATTGGATTCGATATTGAGTCAGTAATAGTTAACTCGCCTTCTTTCTTAAATTTATAATAATGCATTTCACTACTCTCGTCAGTGCAGTTATTAAGAATGAAAAAGAAAACAACAATTAATGCTGCAGTTGCTATTCCGATTTTCACGATTAACGGCTTTAAATTTTTTTTTGATTGTGCAGGTTCTTCCTGCTTTTTTTTTCTATTCTTTTTACCCATAGGATAAATCCCGATATTTGCAGGCATTAATATAGGTAATAGAAGTAAATTTATATGGGTAAAGAAAAGTCAGCAATTCTTGAAAGAGAAGAAATAGTTCTAAATCAGATCGCAAAGCAAAATGATTGCCAGCGGTTGGGGACAGGAAGTCCTGGATAACACAATGACAGAAAAGATAACTTATCTGTCTGATAATTTGAAGGTTAGGGGATACATTTCCTATCCAATTGATAAATCAAAGAAATTTCCGTGTGTCATCTGGAACCGTGGCGGAATTGGCAACAAAGGCGCTATTGATTTATTCACGGCGAGAGGATTATTTGGTCAGATAGCTAGCTGGGGATATGTTGTATTTGCAACTCAATATCGTGGTAATGATGGTGGCGAAGGTCAGGATGAATTTGGCGGTGATGATGTTAACGATGTTTTGAATTTAATTCCTTTAGCTGATGAAATAGAAAATACCGATTCAACCAAATGGGGAATTGAAGGATGGAGCCGTGGTGGAATGATGACTTATCTTGCTTTAACAAGAACTAATTCTCCTGTATATCCCGCGAGTGGGTTTAAATGTGCTATTGTTAGTGGAGGAATTGCAAATCTTCGCTGCAGTTCGGATGAGAGTCCTTTTATGAGAAGATTGTATGAAGTTACTTTGGGAAAATATAAGGAGAATGAATTTTACAAAAGATGTGAAAGCCGCTCGATTGTAAAATTCCCGGAGAAGCTTTCCAAAAACACCCCGATATTAATTATTCACGGTACCGAAGATGAAAGAGTCTTACCACACGATTCATTGGATCTATCATATAAACTTCTTGAATTAAAAATTCCTTTCCGACTTGTTATGCTTGAAGGCGGTGATCACTTTATGAAAAAGCATCGGAAAGAAGTTGATGAGATGAGAAGAAAGTGGTACGAAAAATATTTGAAGTAAAAATCTTCCCCTCCTGCCTGAGGAGGGGATTAAGGGGAGGAGGGAGATTCTCACCACCCCGTCACTAAAGTGACACCCCTCTTCACTAGTGAGGAGGGGAAGAATACCACACTACTTTAATAAAACCATCTTCTTAGTCTCAATAAAAGAACCTGCTTGGATTCGATAGAAGTAAACTCCACTAGGTAAGTTTTCAGCATACCAGGTTATCTCATAACTGCCCGTTGGTTTTTCTTCATTTACTAAAGTTTCAATTTCACTTCCAAGTACGTCATATACTTTTATAATTACATTAGATGATTTTGGAACTGAGTATTTTATTTTTGTACTCGGGTTGAAGGGATTGGGATAATTTTGTGATAGAGAAAATTCTATGGGTGTTTCATCAGTCTCTTCTTCTTCAACAAAGGATAAGCCACCGTTAGTGGTTCTGAGAATAAGTGAATATTGATAAACATAACTGTCAAATGCAGCCCCAACAGCCGTTCCGTTATTTGCATCGGTGAATGAGACACCTAATAAAAATCCCATTGTAATTCCGCCTGTTTGTTGTGTCCAAGTTGTGCCACCGTTAGTGGTTCTGAGAATTATATCCCCATTACTAATATTAAAATCAACACCAACAATAGTCCCGGTATTTGTATCTGTGAATGAGACACCATATAAAGATCCTGATGTTCCACTTGTCTGGAAAATCCAAATGTTGCCCCCGTTTGTTGTTCTTAATATTGTTCCATCATAACCCACAGCCGTACCGTTATCTGAATCTGTGAAGCTGACACCAAATAGATCCTCTAATGTTCCGCTTGTTTGTTGTGTCCAAGTTGTGCCACCGTTAGTGGTTCTAAGAATTGTTCCATCACTGCCAACAACTGTTCCGGTATTTGCATCAGTAAATGAGACACCTATAAGATAATTTGTCGTTCCGCTTGTTTGTGAAGTCCACGTTGTGCCACCATTTGTGGTTCTAAGTATTGTTCCATTACCACCAACAGCCGTTCCGTTGTTTGCATCGGTAAAAGACACACCGCGTAATCTTTTTGTAGTCCCGCTTGTTTGTTGTGTCCAGGATGCACCTCCGTCAGTAGTTCTAAGTATTGTTCCATCAGAACCCACAGCCGTACCGTTATCTGAATCTGTGAAGCTGACACCAAATAGATCCTCTAATGTTCCGCTTGTTTGTTGTGTCCAAGTTGTGCCTCCGTTAGTGGTTCTAAGTATTGTACTACTATCGCCAACAGCGAATCCATTATTGGCATCTGTAATTGTTACAGCGTGCAAGAATTTAGTTGTACCGCTATTCTGCTGATACCACTGTGGGAAACAATTTTGCGTTATCAGAAAAAAGAAAAACAAAGTTTGTAGAATAGTTTTCATCGCGAGTCTCCTATTAGAAGTTGAAAAATTTATTTCCAAAACTTCTGCTTCGGGAGAGTTTTTACTACATGTCATCTTCCAGAGTTTAACAACCAGATGGCTCTAAATTATTGCCCTCTCGGAGTAGATAAAAATTCCGGCATTAAATTGCAAAAAATACTAGTAAAAAACCAAAAATGGTTTTGCATAAATACTGTTGGTGATTAGCAAAAAAAAGCGACTTTGGAAGTCGCCTTAATAATGGATTTAATGAATTTTTACAAAATAAACTTACTCAGATCCCTGTCTTTTACAATTTTATCAAGCTTATCTTTTACAAACTCTGCCGTGATGTTAATTGTTTCAGTTGGAATTTTATCGGGCACATCGAATAAAATTTCATCCAGCAAAGTTGTGAGAATTGTGTGAAGTCTTCTGGCACCGATATTCTCTACAGCTTCATTAACTTCTGTAGCTATTCTAGCGATCTCTCTAATTCCATCTTCTGCAAAATGTAATTTTACACCTTCAGTTTCAAGCAAAGCAGAATATTGTTTTAGTAATGCATTCTGCGGTGTTGTTAAAATTTTAACAAAATCTTCTTCGGTTAAACTTCTCAGCTCAACGCGAATTGGAAATCTTCCCTGCAATTCAGGAATAAGGTCGGATGGCTTTGACATGTGAAATGCGCCTGAAGCAATGAACAAAACGTGGTCTGTTCTGACTACTCCGTATTTTGTATTAACGTTTGTGCCTTCAACAATAGGAAGTAGATCTCTCTGAACTCCTTCGCGGGAAACATCCGGTCCATGTCCTTTACCGCTGCTGCTGGCAACTTTATCAATTTCATCAATAAAAATAATTCCTGATTCCTCAACTCTCTTTATTGCTTCACGCTGAACGGTTTCCATATCAATTAGTTTTTGTGCTTCTTCCTGTGCTAAATGTTTTCTTGCTTCTGCGATTGTTGTTTTTCTTTTTTTCTTCTTCTTTGGCATCATGTTGCCAACAATTTCTTGAATATTTATTCCCATATCATCCATTCCAAAAGGACCCATTACCTGCATTCCAATTGCCGGCGGTGCCTGAGAATCAAACTCAATCAGCTTATCATCCATTTCACCATTTTTCAATTTTACTTTCATCCATTCGCGCGTTTTTTTGTTTTGATATTCTTCAGAATTAATCTCTTCAACATTTTGTTCAGTGTCAGTTTGCGCTTGAACCTGAACCGGTTGTGCAGGCTTATGAGGTTTGCGAACTGGTGGAATCAGTATATCAAGTATTCTTTCTTCAGCAAGGTGTTCGGCTTTGGATTGAACTTCTTTTGTCTTTTCTGCTTTTACCATACTAACTGCAAAGTCAGTAAGATCGCGAACCATTGATTCAACATCTCTTCCAACATAACCGACCTCAGTAAACTTTGAAGCCTCAACTTTTATAAACGGAGCTGCAGCAAGTTTTGCAAGTCGTCTGGAAATTTCAGTTTTACCAACTCCGGTTGGTCCGATTAATATTATATTGTTTGGAAGAATTTCTTCCCGGAGAACATCTTCTATTTGCTGTCTTCTCCATCTGTTTCGTAGCGCAATTGCAACCGCACGTTTAGCTTCGTTCTGACCGATAATATATTTATCAAGCTCTTCTACAATTTTGCTCGGTGTTAATTCCTGCATAGATTTTTCATTCATCTTTATTCAGCTCCTTAATCAATTACTTCAACATTAATTTTATCATTTGTGTAGATGCATATTTCTGCTGCATTCTTAAGTGATTCTTCAGCAATCTCTTTTGCAGAAAGCTTGCTGTATTTTTTTAACATTCTTGCTGCAGATAAAGCATACATTCCACCTGAACCGATTGCAACAATTTTATCATCGGGTTCAATTACATCACCATTACCGGAAACAATAAGTGCAGTATCTTTTGAAACAACTGCAAGCATTGCTTCAAGTCGGCGGAGAATTTTGTCGGTTCTCCATTCTTTTGCAAGTTCAACTGCTGCACGACTAACATTCCCACGATACTGCTGCAATTTATCTTCAAATCTTTCCATCAAAGAAAAAGCATCTGCAGCACCTCCTGCAAAACCACAAATTACTTTTCCATCAGAAAGTTTCCTGATCTTCATATGCGTTGTGCTTCATTATTGTATTGCCAATTGAAACCTGTCCATCACCACCGAGGGCAGCAACTCCATTGTGAACAATTCCAAGAATTGTTGTTGATCTTATTTTTTCACTCATAAATTTTCCTTTTCAAACTTCAGCAAATTTTTTCTGATTGTAAGGTTTAAATAACTTAACCGGAAAAATTCTCGGTACTTCTTTTTTATAATTTTCATAAATCTTCACCAAACTGTCTTACTAATTTCTTCTCTTCATAGTAAGAACCAATGTAAAAATAAACGACTGTACACACAAAGAATGTGAGGTAAAACAAATCCATCACTGGTCTGAACAGTAAAAAGGTTATTGAAAAGAAGTAAACGGGGTGTCTTGAATATCTGTAAGGACCTTCAATTCGAAGTGTAAACTCCTCATCAAGTTCGGTTGTGTATCTTTTCTCAAAAAATCTTTTTATCTGATCCAGACCTAAAAATTCTTTAAAACAAATATACTTAAATGCCCAGATTACTCCTGCCAGGGATAAGAAATTGAGGAATAAGAACAATTAAATCGTAAGGATTTTGTAAATCATAAATGATGATGTGTGGCTTTGGTGATAATATGTAAATGAGATAAAGGGAAAATAATGAGAAGATATTGTAAAGTAATTCTGTAAAAAGCGATCAATTCACCAAATATTTTTTTGAATTGAATTTTTACTTTTTCAGAAGCAAGCAAAGAATGAGTGTAACCGAAGACTATAAAAAGAAAGATGATGATTAATACATCAAGAACCAGATTCATTAAAGTTCTTTTCTAAGCCTTGCAACGGGAAGTCTTAACTGCTCTCTGTATTTTGCAACAGTTCGTCTGGCGATGTGTATTCCTTCTTCATTAAGAAGCTCAGCCAGCTTATCGTCACTGAACGGTTTTAGTTTGTCTTCCTTGTCGATAATTTCTTTTAGTCTCTCTTTGATATGCTTATTGGACACCTCTTCACCATTATCTGTCGCAAGACCTTCACTAAAGAAATATTTTAGTTCATGAATTCCCTGAGGGCTTTGAACATACTTTCCGT
The DNA here is from genome assembly GCA_963768365.1 of uncultured Ignavibacteriaceae bacterium. Lineage (GTDB taxonomy): Bacteria > Bacteroidota > Ignavibacteria > Ignavibacteriales > Ignavibacteriaceae > IGN2. The sequence continues at coordinate 51,812 of CAVYHS010000009.1, forward strand.
TGACAACCCGACTTATTGTTGAGATGTCCATATTAATTTCCTGAGCAATGTCTTTGTAGATCATCGGGGTAAGAGCTTTTGGTCCTTTCTCAAAAAACTCGAATTGTCTCTGGAAGATTGCCTGCATTATTTTCATTAGTGTATCTCTTCGTTGCTGAATACAGGCTATAAACCATTTTGCTGATTCGAATTTTTCTCTTAAGAATTTATAAGTCTCTTTTTCTCTGGAAGATTTTTTACCTCGCTTTCTGTTACTTTCAAACATTTCCAGATACTGTCTGCTGATAGTTACAGAAGGCATACTTCTGTCGTTCAGAGTTATTACGATAATCGTTTTCAACTTTCTCAATTATAAAATCTGGTGATATCTGGTTCATTTCTGCTGAATCAATATTACCTTCTCCCGGTTTTGGATTAAGGCTTTGAATCAGGTTAACTGTTTCTTTAAGAGCTTCATCAGTCAGGTTCATCTTTTGCTTCAAAACATCAAATCTGCGCTTTGTGAAATCGTCATAAAATTCTATGAGCATTTTCTCACCGATGTATCTGTAATATTCATCAGCATTTTTCATATTACGTATTTGAATGAGCAGACACTCTTGAAGATTTCTACTTGCAATTCCTAATGGATCAAAAAGCTGAATTCTCATTAATAACTTTTCTGCATCGATCAGGTTCAATTTTTATATGCTCAAACAATTCAAGTTCATTTACTATCTCACCAAGACCTCTTTTGAGATATCCGGCATCATCGAGGTTCCCAATTATTTCCTCACCAAGTCTGAATGAATTTTCATCAAGATTCAACATGTTAAGTTGTTCAATGAGATGTTCGGATAAAGTTTCTCTTACAGGAGCGAGAGGATGAAATTGTTCTTCATCACTGCCACGGTATACTTTCTCATGATCATGGTCATCATCATTCATATAATCTTCAAGGCTGAACTCTTCATTATCAGGATCTTTTATTTCATCGACAGTTGACTCTTCATCTTTTTCCTTTTCATCTGTTTCCTGAGTTAATTCCATTTCCTCTTCAAGAATTGGATTTAACTCAAGCTCAGTTTTAATTCTTTGCTCAAGTGCAAGTGTATTAAGCTGCAGAAGTTTCTGATACTGAATCTGCTGCGGCGAAAGTTTTTGCTGTTGTGATAAACGTTGACTTAATGTAAGCATTTTACTTTCCGATTATTTCCTTAAATTGTGAATACCATTCTTTTCCATACAACCTGTTCAGTGGTTCTTCGCAGAATTCTGCAACGGTTGTATTTTCTTTTTTACCAAGTTCAATTGCCGGCTGACATTCATTCATATGTTCGAATCTCAAAACATCTCCTCCAAAATCAGAAACTCTGATTGGAAAGAGATGACAGGAAATCGGTTTCTTGAAATCAGTCTTGCCATCAAGATAAGCTTTTTCAATTGCGCACTTTGCAATTTCATTATCATAATAAACGAATACACAAGCTCGGTTATTAATACTTTTGAGCAGATGGTTCATCTTTTTTTATCTCAAAGAATCCCTGCTCTTCAATTTCATTTTTATGTGTCTTCGGAACGTACTTAATAACCGTTGGAAGTATCTCTTTTATCTGGTTTACTTCCTCCCAGGTTACGGGTGCACCGTAATGACTTTCGAACGTGCAGCAAGCACCCTTTACATTTCAATAAATCGCATTTGAATGGCATTTCCGCAATTTCCTGCCTGACTAAGTATATTTCCAACCGGTAAAATTTGCTTATCCATTAACTTGGAATAATTTTTGAGAAAAGATAAACAATTGATTCTTTTTTACAAAGTTTAAATACTCTTTCCAATTGATTAAATTCCTTCCTGTATTTCGATAAAATGCCCCTTACATAAATGGACCTAAATAACAAAGTTGTTCTTTTAACCGGAGCCTCATCCGGGATTGGCTATTCTCTTGCAAAATCACTGCCAAAGGAAAACTGCTCGCTTGCACTCATATCAAGAAGAAAAAATATACTGGATGAACTGGTATGCAGAATTAAAAAGTGGGGGAGTGAAAGTATTTTCTTACAAGTGTGATGTTGGAAATATTGATGAAGTCAGGAATACTCTTGATCAGGTAAAAAAAGATTTTGGTAAAATTGATATTGCAATTCTGAATGCCGGTGCTTCTCATAGGGTGGATGTAAAAGAATATTCAGCAGAAATTGCAAAAGAAATTTTCGATGCTAACACTTTTGGAATTATTAATTGTGTTGAGCAGTTACTTCCAGACTTTATTCAAAGAAAAGAAGGAATGATTGTAGGTGTTTCAAGTCTGGCTGATGTCAGAGGTTTTCCTAAAAGTGGTTTTTATAATGCAAGCAAAGCTGCAGCCAGTTTGTTATTGGAAAGTCTTAGGATTGAATTAAAGCCTTACAATATAAAAGTCATAACTGTAAAACCTGGATTTGTCAGAACTCCGATGACAGATAAAAATGAATTTCATATGCCTTTCCTGATGGATGTTGATAAAGCGGCAAAGATTATTATTGATGGAATAAAAAAGGAGAAGAGGATAATTCAGTTTCCTTTTCCAACTGTGATCAGCTCAAAAATAGTTAAGTTTATGCCTGATTGCTTGTTTGATTATCTTAATGAGCAAACCGCTTCCACCAAGAAAGAATTAATAATTTCTACGATTATGTTTAAAAAAATATTACTGCTATTCTTTCTCTTTACTGCATCAATTCTTCCTCAATCCGATTCAACGTTGATTTTAAGTGAAATAATGTTTTACCCGCAACGCGGTCCGAACGAATTTATTGAGTTGTATAATTACAGCGAAACGGAAAGTATCAACATCTGACCGGTTATAAAATTAAATACTCTACTTCAAATCCCGATCTTATTATTGATGCAGGAGAAGGAACAATTCTTCCGCCAAAATCATTTGCAATAATTCTAGAAGGTGATTATCCATTGGAAGTCAGGAATTTATGATGGATTAATTCCACCGGAAGCTCTTGTTGTTAAAATAACCAATAATTCATTCGGAACTTCCGGAATGGCAAATACATCAGACAGACCAATCTGGCTGATTAACACTTTAGATGACACGCTCGAATCATACTTCTATTCAGCAAATAATTCGCAAACGCATTCGGATGAAAAAATAATATTGAATAAAGATAGTTCACGCAAAGTAACTGGGCAAATTCACTTGTTGCAAATGGAACTCCGGGATTTGAAAATTCAGTAACACCCGTTCAATTTGATTTACAAATGGCATCACTTAACTTTTCAACCTACTTTGCCATTTGAAGGAGATGATGTTACTGTTCTTGCAAAAGTTAAAAATATTGGGAACATAATACTGCCGACAATTATTTCATTGAGATTTATAACGATGCTAATTTTGATTCTACTGCAGATCCTGGCGAAATAATTTTTTCTCAGCAGTACTCAAACCTTGCTTCGGGTGATTCGATAACAGCTAGCACAATATTGAATTCACTGGCAGCAGGGAATTACCAGATCATTGCTAAAGTATTATTCACACCGGATGAAAATCCTATCAAACAATGAACTTATTAAATCATTCAATGTATTTCTGCCCGGTGCTGTTTACAATGATGTGGTAGTAAATGAAATAATGTATGCACCTTCAACAGGTGAACCTGAGTGGGTTGAACTTTATAACCGCACTGCTTCTCCAATAAATCTGAAAAAATGGAAATTTTCTGATGCTGCTTCAACAGTTACAATTACAAATAATGATAATATTTATTCCTGCAAATGATTTTATAGTTCTCAGCAGGGATTCATCAATTCTGAATTTTTATAATGTTGGATCGGAAATAATTGAATTTAGTCTTCCTGCATTAAACAACACAGGTGATGCAGTTGTAATTAAAGATTCACTTGGAGTAATTATTGATTCGCTTTCATTTCTTCCATCGTGGGGTGGAAATACAGGTGGCAAATCATTAGAAAGAATTTCAACTGAAAATTCAAGCGTTGATCCTACCAACTGGGGAACATCAGAAAGTATTTTCAAAGCAACACCCGGAGTTATAAATTCATTAACTAAAAAAGATTTTGATATTGCTGTTGCTGACATTTTATTCAATCCTGAATTCCCGATACAGGGTGATACAGTTTCAATTTCAGCAAAGATTAAAAATTTAGGTAACAATGATGCTAATTTTTCCCTGCAACTTTTTGAAGATACGAATCTGGATTCAATTCCTGATTTATTGTTGGAAACACTTCAAAATCTATTTGTTGCTTCAGATGATTCGGCAGTGTTCGATTTCAGTTTTTCTATTGAAAATATTCAAACGGAAAGAGCATTTTTAGTTAAAGCATGTATTTAATGCTGATCAGGATACAACGAATAACGAATTTTACAAAACAATTGAACCTGGATTGCCAGCACAGTCAATTGTTATTAACGAAATTATGTATACTCCTGTTGGAGGTGAACCTGAATGGATTGAACTGTTCAACAAGACAAATCTCACAATAAATTTAAATGACTGGACAATTAACGATATTTTTTCAACCCCGGTAACTGCCACAATAAATCAGGATGTTTTCATTCAACCAAATTCATACCTGGTTATTAAGTAGAAGCACTTCAATTTATGATTACCATAGAGTAATTCCTTCAGAAGTTTTTGTTCTCTCTCTTCCAACTTTGAACAACGATGTTGATGGAGTTGTTCTAAAAGATAACCGCGGACTTCAAATGGATTCTGTTCTTTACTCAAATCAGTGGGGAGGAACAAACGGTTACTCACTTGAAAGAGTTTCAGTTGATGCGAGCTCAAATCTTCCAGCAAACTGGGGATGTTCTATTGATATTGAGCAAAGCACTCCCGGTAGAATAAACAGTTTAACTCCAAAACAGTTTGATCTTTCAGTTGCAGAAATGAGTTTCAATCCACGTTTTCCTGTTGAAGGTGATGATGTTTTTATAAATGCTTTTATCAGGAATAACGGAAGCAGTTCTGCAAATAATTTTACTGTTGAGTTTTATATTGATACAGATTCAAATAATGTTGTTGATCAGCTGACTCAGCGTTGTGAGTAATCTAAATCTGGCAGCGGAAGATTCTGCAAATATCATATCTTCATCACCGATTCAAAATATTACATCAAAAATCTTAGCTGCAGTAAGAATTGTATATTCTGAAGATGAAGACACGCTTAATAATTATTTTGAGCAAAGTGTCGAGCCGGGATTTCCAGGCGACGTAGTTTTGATTAATGAAGTTATGTATAACACTGAAACAAATAAACCTGAATGGGTTGAACTTGTAAATGTTTCAGGTGACAGTATAAATATTAAAAACTGGTCAATCAGCGATGTGCTTACAACTCCAACAAAAGATTTTATTACAAATGAAGATGTACTCTTGCAGCCGGATGAATATATCGTAATTGCAAAAGATACTTCGTTCAATTCTGCTTATCCGGGAGTTACAGCAAAAGTGTTCTTCTCAAATTTTGGAAGCCTCGGTAATACATCAGACGGAGTTGTGATTTATGATTTCAGAAATGGAATAATCGACAGCTTATTTTATCGTTCATCGTGGGGTGGGGAAAAGGACTTTCACTTGAAAGAATTTCACTTGAAGAAGAAACTAACGACAGCACAAACTGGACAACTTCTCTTAGCCCAAATGGCAGCACTCCGGGAGCTGAAAATTCAATTGGAAACGTTCCGGATTACTCAAGAAATGATATGGTGATTAATGAAATTATGTATGATCCTGCTGAAGACAACAGTGAGTTCATTGAGTTTTTAAATCTAAGTGGTGATTCAGTTAACGTTGGCGGATGGGAAATAGTTGATGAGAACGGAAATGAATTCAAACTTTCGACAACTCCTTTATTAGTGCCTCCTGACTCATACTTTTTATTAGCAGCAGATTCACTCGTAATTTATAAATATGGTTTGGACGAATCGGTTTTAAAAACCATTGTTGGTGTTACGAGTTTAGGATTAGTAAATACCGGCGAATTGATATTACTAAAAGATGTAAAAGGAAATACAATTGATTCTGTTTGGTATTCTGATAAATGGCAGAATGATAATTTTATTTCAACAAAAAATATTTCTCTGGAAAGAATAAATCCAAACCTTGGCTCTAATGATGCAAGCAACTGGAGCAGTTCTGTTTCTTCAATTGGCGCAACACCAGGAGAGCAGAACAGTATTTACACCGTTAATCTGAATAACGAATCGAATATTTCTGTTTCACCAAATCCATTCTCACCGGATAATGATGGTTATGAAGATTTTACAATAATAAATTATAAATTAACACAGGCAACTTCGCAGGTTCAAATAAAAATATATGACAGTAAAGGAAGATTAGTCAGAACACTTTCAAATAATATGGCAAGCGGTTCTTCCGGCTCGGTTATTTTTGATGGTATTGGTGATGACGGACAGGCTTTGCGAATTGGAATTTACATTATCTTTCTCGAAGCAATAAACGAAGGTGTGGGTGTTGTTGAATCAATGAAGACTGTAGTTGTTGTTGCGAGGAAATTGTAAATTTAATGACCATTCTATAACTTGTTTTTTATGATCTACGCTCATTCGATTAATACCACTAATCTGCAAGATACTTTAAAAATGGAAAGAAATTGAAAGTTAAAATCAGGCTTCCACATGTATTTATTCTTCTAACAAGTGTAATATTCGTTTGTTCTATTTTAACATATTTCATTAATTCAGGTGAATACGAAAGAGAAACAAAACAGGTCGGCACGTTAACCCGCACTGTTGTAATTCCCGGAACATATCAGGAATTACCAAAACATATTTCTGCCAAAGGAGTAATTATTGGAGATGAGGTCAGAAGGAGAAGCTTCGCCGGTTAGTCTTGTTGGTTTCCTTAGCTCTATTCCACGTGGGATGGAAGAAGCCGCAGACATTATCTTCTTCATTTTTATGATCGGAGGAGTATTTGGGATACTGCAAAAAACAGGAACAATAATGGCGTTCATCCAGAAACTGCTGGATATTTTTGGAAAAAGCTCTACATTATTAGTAATCATCCTTATGATCGCTGTGGCGATAGGTGCCAGTACGCTTGGAATGGGAGAAGAATTTTTGCCACTTATTCCACTCTTCTTAATTGTTTCAAAAAAGCTTGGTTATGATAGAGTATTTGGTGTTGGTATTGTCTGGCTTGCTGCGCAGGTAGGGTTTTCGGCTGCTACTACAAATCCGTTTACTGTACAGATAGCGCAGGGAATTGCCGAAGTCCCTCTTAACAGTGGTTTGGGTTTTCGATTAATATTTTTTGTAGTCACAATGATAGTGGCAATTATCTTTCTGCTAAGATATGGTGCAAAGGTTAAAAAAGATCCTTCAAAATCTGTAATGCCCGATGATGATTTTTCTCTGTCAGACATTTCCTTTGAAAAAGTGAAATTCACTAAAGAACATTTGATGGTAATGATTATGGGAATTGGATTATTTGCATTTATTATCTTCGCAGTGCAGGAGTTAGGCTGGTGGATAAACGAAATGGCAGGTGCATTCTTTTTAATGGGAATTCTTGCAGTTATTATTTCACGTATGTCTTTAGTTGATGCCTCGGAAGCTTTTGTTAAGGGTATGAAGGAAATGGTTGTTGCAGCACTGGTAGTCGGATTTGCTCGTGGTGTGCAGGTTGTTTTGCAGGATGGACAAATACTCGATACAATAATTCACTCTGCGGCTACATCTCTTCAGCAGTATCACGAGTTTGTTGCAGCTGGCGGAATGTTGGTATTCCAAACCACACTTAATTTCTTTATTCCTTCAGGTTCCGGGCAGGCAGCTGTTACAATGCCTTTAATGGCTCCGCTTTCAGATCTGATTGGAATAACAAGACAGACAGCGGTTTTTGCCTTTACTTGTGGCGATGGCTTTTCGAACATGATAATTCCAACTTCCGGAATACTTATGGCAGTGTTAAGTCTTGCAAAAGTACCTTACGTTAAGTGGGTTAAATTTGTCCTGCCAATTTTTCTTACCTGCATAGTTTTATCATTTATTTTTCTTTTTATTGCAGTTGCGATCAATTATTAAAGTTTAAATCCCATTAAGGAGCAGTATGAAAAGTGAATTAGAAAAAATTATAAAGCGTTTGAAATCGAACATCGAATATGTGTCTTCAAAATTCTTAAACACTCCTGAAGAAGAATTGAGAAGGAAACCAGCACCTAATAAATGGTCTAAAAAAGAATTGCTTGGACATCTTATTGATTCAGCAGCGAACAATCATCACCGCTTTATTAAAGCACAATTTTTACCTTCACCAATGTTTGTGGAAGGTTATGCTCAGAACGATTGGGTACAGGTTCAGAAATACAATGAAAAGGATAGCCAGGCACTTCTAAACTTGTGGATAGTTTATAACGAACACATTATTTTTATTATGCAGAACACTCCGGATAAAAATTTGGAAACTAAATTAAACCCCGAGGATGCATTTGAAAATGCTGACACACTATTTTTACTTATGAAGGATTACTTTGATCATTTAGATCATCACTTTAAACAGATATTCAGTAAATAAAATTCAGAAAAAAACAGAGGAAAACAATGAAATACATCCCGATAATTATTATCTTGATTTTATTATCATTTTTAAGATGTTCTGATTCATCAGATTTTCAGAATGAAGTTCAGTCATATCTTGATAATTACAACAAAGAATTTCAGAAATATCTTTATGAATGGAACAAAGGTGAATGGGCACTTAACACACACATCGTTGAAGGAGATACTGTTACAAGTAAAAATGCAGAGGAAGCTCAGGAACAATATGCAAAATTCACTGGAAGCAAGGAAAATATTGAAAAGGCAACAGGAATATCTTAAGCAAAAAGATAAACTAACTGAACTTCAGGTAAAGCAATTAAACAGAATTTTATATTTGGCAGCAAGTAATCCACAGACTGTTAGTGAAATTGTTAAAGAAAAAATTATTGCAGACACAAAACAAACAGAGCTTCTCTACGGATATGATTTTAAGCTTGATGGCAAATCGATAACTCACAAATGAAATTGATGAATTGTTGAAAACAGAAAAAAACCTTTCTGAAAGATTAAAAGTATGGGAAGCAAGTAAGGAAGTCGGAGTTGGATTAAAAGACGGATTAGTAAATCTTCAAAGATTAAGAAATGAAACTGTGCAGGCACTTGGTTACGAAGATTTTTTCCAGTACCAGGTTTCTGATTACGGGATGACAGTTGAAGAAATGCGACAGCTTTGCCAGAATATGATAAAAGATATCTGGCCACTATACCGCGAACTTCACACGTGGGCACGATACACACTTGCAAAAAAATATGGTGCTAAAGTTCCTGACATGCTTCCGGCACATTGGCTTCCAAATAGATGGGGACAGGATTGGCAGGGAATTGTAGAAGCAAAAGGATTAAACATTGATGAACAGTTAAAAAATTATTCTGCCGAATGGGTTGTGAAAAAGGGAGAAGAGTTTTATGTAAGTCTTGGCTTTCCGAATCTTCCACAATCATTCTGGGATTTATCAAGTCTCTATCCCGTTCCACCGGATGCTGATTTTAAAAAGAATACACACGCTTCTGCATGGCATATGGATTTTGATAAAGACGTAAGATCTCTGATGAGTGTTGTTCCAAATACCAGATGGTGGTCAACTTCACTTCACGAACTGGGACATATTTATTATTACATCAGCTATTCAAATCCTAATGTGCCCATAATTTTACGCGAAGGTGCTAACCGTGGATTTCATGAAGCTATTGGTTCACTGATTGGATTAGCATCACTCCAATCTCCATTCTTAAAGGAAATGGAATTAATGGAAATGAATTTTGAAGTTGATAAAACACAGGCACTTCTTAATGAAGCACTGGATTATATTCCTTTTATGCCATGGAGTGCAGGTGTAATGACTGAATTTGAATATGAACTTTACTCAAAAAATCTTCCTGAAGATCAATTCAATATAAATGTGGTGGGAGCTGGTAAAAAAATATCAGGGTATTGTTCCTCCCAATCCAAGAGGTGAAGATTATTGTGATGCTGCAACTAAAACTCACATCAATGACGATGCAGGACAATATTATGATTATGCAATTTCTAATGTTCTTCTGTTTCAATTTCATAACTATATAGCAAGTAAAATATTAAAGCAGGATCCTTACGCCACAAACTATTATGGAAGTAAAGAAGTTGGCAAGTGGATGTACGATGTTCTTTCTCCCGGTGCAACAGTTGATTGGAGAGAACTTCTTAAAGAATCTATCGGATCAGAAATGACAGCAAAACCACTGGTAAATTATTTTGATCCGTTGATGACGTGGTTAAAGAAACAAAATAAAGGAAGGAAGTATACTCTTCCTAAAACATTTTAAAATCTTCCGTCTGAGTCGGATGTTCCATATTTTTGCAATCAGAGATAAGAAATGATTGAAATTAAAAACCTACATAAATCATTCGGTGCTAATAAAGTTCTTCAAGGTATCAATCTGGATATTGATACCGGTGAAACATTAGTCATTATTGGAAGAAGCGGCTGTGGTAAAAGTGTTTTGATAAAGCATATTGTCGGTCTACTTTATCCTGATGAAGGTTCTGTAAAGTCGAAGGTAAAATTGTCGATGAGATGAGTATGAAAGAGCTCTAGAATTAAGAACCAACTTTGGCTTTTTATTCCAGGGTTCTGCTTTGTTCGATTCAATGACTGTTGAGGAGAACATTTCTTTACCGCTTGTTGAATCCAAAAGAAAGATTTTCAGATTGCTGAATGGATAAAAAGGTTTCTGAAAAATTGGAAATGGTTGGTATGTCAGGGGTTCAGAAACTAAAACCAGCAGAACTTTCAGGCGGAATGAAAAAAAGAGTTGGTCTTGCCAGGGCTTTGATCACCGATCCTGATTACATTTTTTATGATGAACCAACTACGGGTTTAGATCCAATTATGTCTGATTCAATTGATGATCTGATCAAAGAATTAACTGAAAAATTAAATGTCTACATCAATTGTAGTTACACACGATATGTATAGTGTTAAGAATGTTGCAGACCAGGTAGCAATGATGCACGAAGGGAAAATTTACTTTTTTGGAACTCCTTCTGAACTTCTTTCTTCAAAAGATAAAATCATAAAAGAGTTTATTCAAAGAACAGAGTAAAAATAAAAAAGGCGAAGAGAAAACTTCGCCTTCGTTAAAGAATAATATTTTTTATTTACTACCTAACGGAAAAGATACACCTAATAGTACAGAGAAGTAACTTGGTTTATCATCGAGCCTTCACTCCTCGTATTCGTCCTGTGCAATACCAGCAATCTTATTTAGTTTTCGGATTCGTAATAGTATCATCATAATCGTCTTCAACTGTTGGCCCATCACTGAATACATATGTGTATTCAACAGCTAATTGAACCAATACTGATCCAGCTATGTAATAAGCACCTATTGCAGGCACAACACCAAACCCAGTGCTGGTAAAACTTTCATCCAAAGTAAAAGGTTCTCCAAAACCAAAATCTTCCGTCCAGTTAACATCATATGTCTCGAAAAATACTCCAATTGCCAATCCAATATAGGGTTTAAAGCCACTCCCGGTTGGAATCATGTAATATCCACCAACTAAAATGGGAATTTGAGAGTATGTGTCTTCATAACTATAATCAAATGTTTGTCCAAATCCTATATCCTCAGAACCAGATTTTGTTTGCTTTCCGAAATTTATATAACCACCTCTAAGAGCAAGACGGAAGGCAGGTGAAACGAAGTAAGAAAATTCAACATGACCTGAAAAACCTGTTCCAGCAATGTGTTTAAATCCCGTTGTTCTCTTCCCATACGGGAATCGAAACATCTGCAAGTATTCCAAGCAGCATCAAGCCCTTTAACAAATTCCTTCATATCTCCAGGAGGAACAACTTCCGAGGAAATATTCAGATTTAGGTTGGACTCAATATCTTTATAAACTAATGATTGAGTTAGTTTCACCAGTTAAGTCAGATGGCAGTTTAAGTTTTAACTCTGCAAAACTTAGTGATGAAATGACCAGAATAGAAATCAAAGTTAAAAGCACTTTGTTCATAAAGCCTCCATATATTTATGAAATTTAGATTGATTAACCCTCACACACTTGTAAAAATAATTAATATCGCACAAAAGTCAAACATTTCCTTTTGCAGGTTCTACAAATAATTTTATATTAAGTAAAAAAAAGGATCAATCATGGAAAATATAAAAGAACTTCTGGGCAATCGTGAACTTTATACAATCACTAAAGGAACTACGATTAAAGATGCAGTTTTTTATATGGCTAAGAAGGGAGTTGGACTAGTTCCTGTAATGGATGAAGGAAAACTAGTTGGTGTTTTTTCAGAAAGGGATTTGGTTAAAAGTGTAATCTTTCAGAAAATAAAAGTCTGGTTGATACAAAAGTTGAAGATGTAATGAGCTCAAAATTAATTATTGCACATACTGATGAAGCTAATGAATCAATACTTGCAAAAATGAAAGAAGCAAAGATCAGACATATATTGATTATAGAAAATGAAAAATTAATTGGTGTGCTATCTATGCGGGATTTACTCGAACTGGATTTATCAGTCTGCAAAACAACTGTTGAAGTTTTGAACAATTACATCTATTCTAAATAAATTATTCATTAAGATTATCTGCAATAATTCTCGTTCCTGAATCAGAATTTGCCAGTTGAGTTGAATCAGTTATTATTGTTTCTTTGCCACCGTTTTTAACAAATTGAATTGCAGCTAAAATTTTCGGACCCATACTTCCGTCGGCAAATTCACCTTTTTCAAAATATTCCTCTGCTTCTCTTACCGTTATTTTCTCCAGCTTCAGTTGATTCGGTTTGTTAAAGTTTAGATAAACATTCGGTACATCAGTTAAAATAAAAAATGCATCTGCACCAATTTCTTTTGCAAGCAATGATGATGCAAGATCTTTATCAATAACTGCTTCAACCCCGACAAGATTTTTCTTTTCATCCCTGTAAACAGGAACTCCGCCACCTCCGGCAGCAATTACAATGTTTCCGCGTTTAACTAAATCACGAATTACTTTTTTATTAAGAATGTCAACAGGATCAGGGGAGGGAACAACTCTTCTATATCCTCTTTTTCTCGAATCTTCTTTGAAGATTAATCCACCTGACCTTGCTAATAGTTCGGCTTCCTCTTTCAAATAAAATCTTCCGACCGGTTTAGTAGGCTCTATAAATGCAGTATCATTTTTATCAACTAATACCTGGGTAACAACTGTGACAACATTTTTCCTGATTTTATACTCGCGCAGAATATTTTTAATCTGTCGTTCAATCATATAGCCAATTCCACCTTGCGAATCGGCAACACAAATATCCAGCGGCATCTGCGGTATTTTATACTCTCTGTAACCGGCTTCATTACGCAACATAATGTTTCCAACTTGCGGACCGTTGCCGTGAGTAATTACAAGTTCCATAACCATCTTTGATTAATTTTGTAAGATGAACACAGGTCTCGTAGGTATTTTTCTCCTGCTGCTGGATTGTTCCAGCTTCATTACCTCTCAAAAGAGCATTTCCGCCAAGAGCTACAACTGCTATTTTTTTATTCATATTGAATTAATTATCGGTAAACAGAATTTCAAAAAAAGAAGTACAAACTTAAGCACCTGCATTCGCAAATAAAACGATAAATATTAAACATTAATCAGACCGGATAGATTTGAGTGAAAGTAAGTTAATATTTATGTTTAATAAGTGACAAAAGGAAATTATAACGTTGAACAGTAAAGAAAACTTTGATCCAAAAGAGCTATTAAAGCCTGAAAATATGATTCGGCTTTATGCAAGCGGCGCTTTCCCGATGGCTGATGCTAAGAGCGGAGGCATTAATTGGTATCTCCCTGAAATACGAACGATCATTCCTATCGATAATTTTAACATTCCTCGCTCAGCTAAAAAAGTGATTGATGATGAAAATTTTGAGATAAAATTTAATACAGACTTTGAAGGTGTATTAGAAGGTTGTGCAGACAGAGAATCAACCTGGATTTCTGATGAACTAAAATCTGCTTACAGAAGATTAAGAAAACGTGGGGATATTCATACTGTTGAAACGTGGAAAGATGGAATCCTTGTCGGTGGACTTTACGGAGTAACTTTCCGCGGGGCATTTTTTGGTGAAAGTATGTTCTCAAAAGTATCGCAGGCATCCAAAGCTGCGCTTGTTGCTTTGCTGAAACATTTGAAGGAAAAAGATTTTGTTCTTCTTGATGTGCAGTATATGACCGAACACTTAAAAATGTTTGGTGCAGTTGAAATTTCTTTTGAGGAGTATACCAAGCTGCTTCATAAGGCTTATGCTAAGGCAAGTGAGTTTTAGAAGACTAAATCGTAATGTCTAGATATAAATTTAAAATAATTATCTTGGTATTGATAACATCCTTAACTGCATTTACTCAAGAGAATTTTATCAAAATCTCAGGAGATAAATTCTTTTTAAATAACAATGAGTTTGATTTTTTTGGTTTTAATACTTATTACCTTCAGAGTGAAGCTGGTGACACTGGTAAAAGATATAAAGTTGATGATGTAATTCAATCGACAAAAAGTATCGGTGTAAATGTAATCCGTACGTGGGCATTTTATGAAAGCTCTTCTTTTTCAAATCCTTCTGTTATAAGGAAAAATCCGTATGAAATACAGGAATCTGGTTTGATAGCGCTAGATTACATCCTGCAAAAATCAAGGGAGAACGGAATTTATTTAATACTTACTCTTTCAAATAATTACTCGGATTATGGCGGAGTACCACAATACATTAAGTGGGCTAATCAATTCAAGATAGATGGCTCTGATAAACACACTCGTAATGATTTTTTTGCAAATGATTCAATTAAACAATGGTTTAAATTCTACATAGAACTATTATTAAACCGAACAAATACATTCAATGAGACCAAGTATAAAGATGATACTACTATTTTCTCCTGGGAAATAATGAATGAAGCTGAAAATCCAAATGAAAATTTTACCATAATTAGAAATTGGTATGAAGAGATATCTTCATTTGTTAGATCAATAGATCAAAATCATTTAATTACCACTGGTGAAAATGGCTATGATGTTTATCCCAGACTTTATTCAGATGTTGATCTGATGTACAACAGTTCCTATTTCCTAGTCAATGGATATAAAGGAACAAGCTTTTATGAAAATAGTCAATTAAGAAATATTGATTATATATCATTTCATAGTTATCCAAACGGATGGGGACTTTCTGCAAAAGCTGGTAAAACCTGGATTAAAGATCATTACAATATTGCCGAGGTTTTTAATAAACCTGCTTTGCTCGGAGAGTTTGGAATAAAAGAAAATAAATTATCGGTTTATACTGATTGGCTTGAAGATGTAAAAAGATCATCTACTCAGTCAACAATAGTCTGGCAATATCTTCATCCCGATGTTATAAATAATGATGGGTATGGGTTTAATGAATTTAATTCGCCAGATCTCATGGACCTATTTCAGAATTATATTAAACAAATTAACTCAGATACACTTGGCGCTACACCTATCGCAAATAATATTATGCTGTGTCAGAATTATCCCAATCCTTTTAATCCAGTTACGACCATTAGATACAGCCTGCCAGAAGGTGACTATGTTTCACTCGAAATTTATTCTACGCTTGGGGAATTAGTTGGAACAATAGATAAAGGATTTGAAAAGAAAGGTGAGCACGAAATCATTCTTTCTTTCGACAATTTCCTGCTTAGCAGCGGTGTTTATTTTTACACTTTAAGAACTACTACCAAAAACCTAACAAAAAAATTAATCTTGCTTAAATAAGTTAAAAATGTTTTTAGAAATGTCAGATTTTAAAAGTCTGGCATTTCAAATTATTACGGCTTTACTAAAATCAATTCCTTCTGTGGAGGAGAAATAAACTCACAGCCATTTTTTGTTATATAAACTTCTTCTTCAATTGTTGAAACACCGTAACCTTCAATGGGTAGTCTTGGTTCGATTGTAAAAACCTGTGCTTCTTCTAAAGGCATAAATGGTGCATTGCCGTATCTTTCCCACGCAGGAAACATTCCTGCAACACCATCGTGTACAGTTTTGCCAACCTGATGACCAAGTCCGTGTGGATATTCAGGATAGCCATTATCAGTAATGTACGATCTTGCAATCGTATCCATATCAACACCTTTAACTCCGGGTTTTGTTGCATCAGCTACTTTTTGTATTGAATCACGGATTATTTCAAATCCTTTTTGAACTGGTGCGGGAGCTTTTGTTTCGCCATCATTTAAAATGTACCAGGTTCTCTGCAAATCAGAACAGTAGCCTTTGTACTTAATTCCAAAATCCATATTAACAACAGTTCCTTTTGTAATCACTTTATCGCTCGGACCTTCGTGCGGACCATTTGGATTCGGACCGGCAAAAACTGCAGGACAATGTGTTTCTTCCCAGGCAGCTTCGTAACCTCTTTCTGTGTGGAGTTTTCTAACATAGTTTGCAACATCAATTTCAGTCATTCCCGGTTTCATATAATTTGTTACTTCATCAAAAATCTTAAGAGTTTCTTTTATTGCTTCTTTCATCAATGCAACTTCGGTCGCAGATTTTCTTCCTCTCAATGCTGAAATAATTTCTTCAGAGCTAACAAGTCGTTTTGCGTATTCAGTTCCTTCGAGATGTTCGAGAAGAATCTGATACATACCATAAGTCAAACCATCACCAAGCACAGAATTTTTTGAAAAGTTAATTGCAATCTTTTCCGGATTCTTTCTGGCGATGTAATCTCTTAAAGGTTCACGAATTGATTTGAGGTAAGTAATAATATTTTTATATAATCCTGCTTTCTTAAAATTTCCTTCTTCCATCGAGCCGACAATTGCTGTTGTATCGCCATCTTTACTAATACAAAAAGCTGCCTGCCAGGTTGAATTTACTCCAACTGTCATATCCATCACCGGATCAGTCATCATTGAACTTTCTCTGACAAATGTAATCCACATATCAATATTTTTTTCTTTGAGAATACCGACTGCTTGCTGGATTTTTTCTTTTAGGATTGCATTATCCATATTAAACTCCTGTTCATTAATAATTGAAAGAAAAACTATAGCAATTTATCAATTAGACGCAGAATATTCTATTTTTAAGTATAAAAATAGAGATGCCGGAAGTGATATTTATCAAAATAATCAATTGCCTCTGCCGATAATTAAGGTTTTGAATTCCCTATTTAGTAATTTTCTTATGCATAATAAATAAAGTTTTTAATTATCAAATAATTCATTTGGGGAAATTGAGTAAATAATTTAGTTCTTCACAAAAATTTCATCACCAATCCAGTAAAATAATTTATACATAGAGGTTTACATGTCAGAATATATTGAAAAAATATTAAAAGATGTAAAAGCAAAAAATCAAAATGAGCCGGAATTTCATCAGGCAGTTGAGGAAGTTCTTGAATCACTTGAAGTAGTTCTTCAGCGTCATCCTGAGTACAGGTCATTAAAAATTTTAGAAAGAATGGTTGAGCCTGAAAGAGTAATTATGTTCCGGGTTCCGTGGATGGATGACCAGGGAGAAATTCAAATCAACCGTGGATACAGAATTGAAATGAATAGTGCAATTGGTCCTTACAAAGGCGGTTTGCGTTTTCACCCTTCAGTTACTCTCGGCATTCTAAAATTTTTAGCTTTCGAACAAGTATTTAAAAATTCATTAACAACTCTTCCAATGGGCGGCGGTAAAGGCGGATCTGATTTTAATCCAAAAGGAAAAAGTGATAATGAAATTATGCGCTTCTGCCAGAGTTTTATGATCAGAACTTTTCCGACACATCGGTCCGAACACAGATGTTCCTGCAGGAGATATTGGAGTTGGAACAAGAGAGATAGGATTTTTATATGGTCAGTATAAAAGATTAAAAAATGAATTTACCGGTGTGTCTAACTGGAAAAGGATTGAATTGGGGCGGCTCGTTAATTCGTCCCGAAGCAACAGGATTTGGCTGTGTTTACTTTGCTGAAGAAATGTTGAAAACAAGAAAGACTTCTTTTGATGGAAAAACTGTTGCGGTCTCAGGTTTCGGAAATGTTGCCTGGGGTGCAGTTGAAAAGTTAATGAACTTGGCGGAAAAGTTGTTACACTTTCCGGTCCTGATGGCTATGTTTATGATCCTGATGGAGTGAAGGGAGAAAAAGTTGATTACATGCTGAAGCTACGTTCAAGCAATAAAGATGCAGTTGAAGATTATTCAAAAGAATTTAAGGTTGAATTCTTTCCCGGTAAAAAACCATGGGAAGTTAAAGTTGATGTTGCTTTGCCTTGTGCTACACAAAATGAAATTTATGCGGATGACGCAAAAGAGCTTATTAAAGAATGGATGTTTCTGTGTCTGCGAAGGCGCAAATATGCCTACAACAATTGAAGCTTATGATATTTTTAAAGAAGCAAAAATTCTTTATGCACCTGGTAAAGCTTCCAATGCTGGCGGAGTTGCAACATCCGGACTTGAAATGTCACAGAACAGTATGCGTCTGCCATGGCCAAAAGAAGAAGTTGACAAGCGTCTTCACGAAATTATGATAAGAATTCACGAAACCTGTGTAACAACTGCTGAAAGATTTGGTACACCAGGCAATTATGTAAACGGTGCAAACATTGCTGGATTCCTTAAAGTTGCTGATGCAATGATTGACCAGGGATTAGTCTAATTTTAAATTGACGATTAAAAGATAGGCGATTCAATGAATCGCCTTTATTATTTGTAGTAATTCTAAGAATTATTCATTTTTAATTATTCATTGTCAATTACTTCTCCTGCATTTCACCTACCCTTTTTCTATATTAGCCTATGAGAAAACAAATCTTAACAACCCTTTTTTAAAAAATGGATAAAGAATTTTCAATTAAAGAAATCAAGCTGGAAAACGTATTTCACACCAGATTAAAAAAATTCCAGAAGCTGATGCGTTTCAAGATACAGGAGATTCTTCTTGTGTCAAGTATTTATGATTACTATCTCTTTGAGGAAGATGGAAGACTTTACGAATTAATCAGAAGCGAATACCAGAACCTAAACTTAAGCCAGGCACCTGAAATAACGCACGTTACAACAGGAGAAGAAGCAATAGAACTGCTTAAAGGCGAGCATAATTTTGATCTGATTATTGCAACACTTCACATTGAAGGTATGCACGTGGTTGAGTTTGCAAATCTGGTAAAGGAAATAGGTATTGAACTTCCGATTATTCTACTGGCTTATGACAATAAAGAAAGGAAAGAACTGACTACTCATTATGATGCTTCAGTCTTTGAGAGAATTTTTATATGGAGCGGCGA
The DNA here is from genome assembly GCA_963768365.1 of uncultured Ignavibacteriaceae bacterium. Taxonomy (GTDB): domain Bacteria; phylum Bacteroidota; class Ignavibacteria; order Ignavibacteriales; family Ignavibacteriaceae; genus IGN2. The sequence goes on from CAVYHS010000009.1 coordinate 71,162, forward strand.
TTACCATCTTCTTATAGGAATTATCAAGTATCTCGAAGACAGAATGAATGTTGTTGAAGACACGAAGGATATTGGGGTGCAGGTAATAATATTAGTCGAAGATAATGTTAAATTTTATTCGTCCTATCTACCTCTTGTTTATACGGAAATTTTCAACCAGTCGCAGCGGCTGATTTCAGAAGGAATAAATATTACTCACAAATACTTAAGAATGAGAGCCAGACCAAAAATTCTTCTCTGCACAACTTATGAGGAAGCCTGGCATTATTTTGAAATGTATGAAGATAATGTCCTGGGAATTATTACTGATAATAACTTCAAGCACTATGGTGTTCGTGATACGGAAGCAGGTCTGAAATTTGCAACAGCAGTCAAGGAAATACACAAAGATATTCCAATCCTGATTCAAACCAGTGATCAAAATCTTGAAGAAAAAGTAAAAAAGATCGGTGCATCATTTCTTTATAAAAGTTCACCACGTCTCTTGCACGACTTAAGAGAATTTATGCTTGAGCACTTTGGTTTTGGTGATTTTATTTTTGAACTGAGAGACGGAACTGCAGTCGGACGTGCAATAAATTTAATGGAGCTTGCTGATCAGATTGCTAAAATACCTGAAGAAAGTCTTCTTCATCATGCTGAAGGAAATCACTTCTCCCGTTGGCTGAAAGCAAGAACGGAGTTTTATCTTGCTCATCAATTAAGACCGAGAAAAATTACAGACTACGAAACACCTGAACATCTAAGAAAAGATCTGATAAATGCTATTAACAGTTATCTTGAAGAAAGATCAAAAGGTGTCATTTCTGATTTCAGGAAAGATACATTTGATCCAAAAAATAGTTTTGCCAGAATTGGTGGTGGTTCCCTTGGTGGAAAAGCACGTGGCTTGGGATTTATTAATACTTTAATTGCAAACTATAACATTAAATATTTATTTAAAGGCGTCGAGATATCTGTTCCTTCTGCAGTTGTGGTTGGAACTGAAGTGTTCGATCAGTTTATGCGTGAAAACCATCTTGAAAGCTATGCATTTAATGAGAATGACGATGTTAAAATAACTCAAAAGTTTATTGAAGCCTTTCACTTTCCAAAAGAAGTGAAGCAGAAGCTTTATGACTTTCTTGAAATAATAAAAGAACCTGTTGCCGTAAGATCATCAAGCCTTCTGGAAGATGCACAGTTTCAGCCTTTTGCAGGTGTATACCAGACTTATATGCTTCCGAACAGTAATCCTGATATTAATGTAAGACTTGAAGAACTGCTTCAGACGATAAAAGCCGTATACGCTTCAACATATCATCGGAAAGCTAAAGATTATATGAAAGCAACAGCCTATCGTTTGGAAGAGGAGAGAATGGCTGTTATTGTTCAAAAACTTGTTGGTACCGAACATAAAGGAAAATTCTACCCGGATTTTGCAGGAGTTGGCAAGTCTTTCAACTTTTATCCTGTCCCTCCTCAAAAATCTGATGACGGAATTGCATTGGTAGCTCTTGGACTTGGTAAAACAGTTGTTGAAGGTGGAAACACTGTTAGATTTTGTCCTCGCTTTCCAAAACATCTTCTTCAATTCTTTTCAACAAAAGAAACTCTGATGCATGCACAACAGGATTTCTATGCACTCGATCTTAATGGTAAGCTCGATCATCATCCTGATTCTACAAAAGATCCGCTCGTTAAAATATATGATTTGCTTGAATCAGAAGCAGACGGGACTTTATTCTCAGTTGGTTCAACATACTCTCCGGAAAATGAAGCAGTGTATGATGGAATATCCCGCGATGGAATTAGAGTTGTAACATTTTCACCAATACTAAAACACAAGATGTTTCCGCTTCCTGAAATACTTAATATGCTTTTAGGATTAGGAACATGGGGAATGGGTTCAGCGGTAGAAATTGAATTTGCTGTTAACTTGAGTATGCCCTCGGACAAACCAAAAGAATTTGCTATGCTGCAGATGAGACCTTTAGTCATCAGTAAAGAACTTGATGAACTCAAGGTTGATTTTCAACCAAAGGATCTTATCTGCCAAAGCAGCCAGGTACTTGGCAATGGTGCAACAGATGGTATTTATGATTTAGTTATGGTTGATAACAATAAGTTTGACAGAGCAAAAAGCAAAGCAATAGCAATGGAGATTGCAAAGCTTAATTCAAAATTACTTATTGAAAACAAACCTTACATTTTAATCGGATTGGGAAGATGGGGTTCACTCGATCCCTGGCTTGGAATTCCAGTAACCTGGGATCAAATATCGGGTGCTGCTGCAATTGTTGAATCAGGCTTTAAAGATTTTGAAGTTGAACCTTCTCAAGGTTCTCATTTTTTCCAGAACATAACTTCTTTTCGCGTAGGTTATTTTACAGTTGATGCAGCACACAAAATAGGATTTATTGATTGGGATTGGCTTCTGTCTCAGAAAGTTGTTGAAGAGCTTGAGTTCACGAAGCATCTCCAATTTAAACAACCAGCTGCGGTTAAAATAAACGGACATAAAAATATCGGCATTATTCTAAAACCGGGTGTTTGAGAAAATGAATGATTTATTAATCAAAGAAGAGTTTTCAAATATAGATCTGTTGTTCGGTCAGCTGTGGGAAATTTCAGTCGATGGAATGCGTCTCGTTGATGAAGACGGAAATATATTACTGGTGAATGATTCCTTCTGCAAGATCTTTCAAATGGAAAAGGAACAGCTGCTGGGAAAACCTTTTTCCATCGTGTATGACAAGAATGAGCAGGAAGACGCATTGAAAACCTTTCAGCGAGATATCCGTAATAACAAAATTAAAACATTGTTCGAACGTGAGAATACTTTGTGGAATGGAAGAAAAGCGTGGTTTGAATTTTCGAACTCATTCCTGACTCTACCAGATGAAAGTAGAATAACACTCAGTATTATTAAAGAAATTTCAGAAAGAAAGAAATCAGAAATAGAGCTGCGCGAAAGTGAATCGAAATACAAGATGCTTTTCAATAATGCTAACGACGCGGTTTTTGTAACACAGCTTTCCCAGGAAAAATCTTACGGTGATTTTATCGAAGTGAATGAAATTGCCTGTAAAAGATTAGGATATACCAAAGAAGAATTTCTTCAACTAAGTCCATCAGCAATCGTATCTCAGAAAAACATTAATGATTTCAATTTAAATATGGAAAGACTTCTCAAGGAAGGACACGTTATTTATGATTTGGTTCACCGCGCAAAGGATAAAAAATTAATTCCTGTTGAAATAAATTCTCTTTTGTTTTTGTATAATGAAAAGCCAACAATTCTTTCGATAGCAAGAGATATCACAGAACGAAAACAAGCTGAAGAAAAACTTCGACGAACAAGCAAGTTATTGAGAGAACTTGCTACTCATCTGCAGTCAGTTCGGGAAGAAGAAAGAACAATGATAGCTCAGGAAATTCACGATGAGCTTGGTCAGGTTCTTACAGCATTGAAAATTCAGATTTCACTGCTTGCAAATAAACTTAATAATGATCAGGAACCGTTAAAGCAAAAAATTAATTCTCTCTCGGATATGATTGATGCCTCAGTAGAATCTGTTCAGAAAATTTCTGCCAAATTAAGGCCGGGTATTCTTGATGAACTCGGATTAATTGCGGCGATTGAATGGCAGACAGAGGAATTTGAAAAAATGACTAACATCAAATGTTCACTGGTTCTTCCTAAAGAAGAATTAGTACTTGAGAAAGATAAATCCACTGCGATTTTCAGAATATTCCAGGAAGCATTAACAAACATTGCTCGTCATTCACAGGCTACCAAAGCACAAATTTCTTTGTTGAATCATCAATCAAATATCTTTTTGGAAATTCAAGATAACGGAAAAGGAATTTCGCAAGATCAAATAAAAGCTTTCAAATCTCTTGGTATTCATGGAATGGAAGAAAGAGCGATGGTTTTTGGCGGACAGGTTTATATTGAAGGAATAGCTGGTAAAGGAACATCAGTTAAAGTTGAAATTCCAATTGATTAATTGAAATATGCAACCTGAAAAAATAAAAATACTCATTGCCGACGATCACGCTATTGTTCGTGAAGGCTTGAAGCAGATTGTTGCTGAAGAAAAAGATATTCTTGTCGCTGGTGAAGCCGAAAATTCAGAACAACTAATGGAGCTTCTTGAAAAAGAAATATGGAGACTCGTTGTTCTTGATATTAACATGCCGGGAAAAAGTGGACTTGAGGCTCTAAAAGACATCAAGCTTCAATATCCTGATTTACCCGTTTTAATTCTAAGTATGTTCAGTGAAGACCAGTACGGAATTCGTGCTATAAAAGCAGGTGCTTCAGGTTATCTTAAAAAAGTAAGTGCACCAACAGAGCTTGTAACAGCGATAAGAAAAATAGTCTCAGGTGGAAAATATATTAAATTCATCTCTTGCGGAAAAACTTGCGGAAAAATTTGGTGAGACAGGAAAAACATCCTTGCACGAAAAACTTTCTGACCGTGAGTACCAGATTATGTGCAATATTGCTCTCGGAAAAACCACCGAAGAAATTGCGCAGGAATTGTTAATAAGTATAAATACGGTATACACATACAGGAACAGAATTTTAGATAAAATGTCGATGAAATCGAATGTTGAACTTACTCAGTATGTACTTAGTAATAAGCTTGTTGAACTATAAATAGTTGCCTTTCCAAAATTATTTTGTAACAATTTCCGTTACATAACTTTCACAAATTCTATTCTTTATTTTCACAGCTTGCTGGATTAGTTTACTTTCAAAGATTATCTAAATATAATCCTAACACTAATTTCTAACTTCAAATTTTCCGGAGGAAAAATGTCCGATTATGTAAAAAGTTTAATAACAGAAGTAAAAGCCAAACACGCAGCACAACCGGAATTCCACCAGGCAGTTCAGGAAGTAGCCGAATCATTAGATCTGGTTTTGGAAAGACATCCCGAATATCGCTCTGCAAAAATTCTTGAAAGAATTATTGAACCAGAAAGAGTAATAATTTTCAGAGTTCCCTGGGTTGATGAACAGGGTGAAGTGCATATCAACATCGGTTATCGAATTGAGATGAACAGTGCAATCGGTCCTTACAAAGGTGGATTAAGATTTCATCCATCTGTTAATCTTGGCATTTTAAAATTCTTAGCATTTGAACAGGTTTTCAAAAACAGTTTAACCTCACTTCCAATGGGTGGAGGAAAAGGTGGATCTGATTTCGATCCTAAAGGAAAAAGTGATTTAAAGATTATGAGATTCTGCCAGTCATTTATGAGTGAATTGTTCAGACATATTGGACCAAATACTGACGTTCCAGCTGGTGATATTGGTGTTGGAGGAAGAGAGATCGGTTATCTGTTTGGTCAATACAAAAAATTAAGAAATGAATTTACCGGTGTTCTTACGGGAAAAGGATTGAACTGGGGTGGTTCACTAATTCGTCCAGAAGCTACGGGTTATGGAGCAGTTTATTTTGCTGCAGAAATGTTAACTACAAAAAATGAAACACTTGAGGGCAAAACCTGTTTGGTTTCAGGAAGCGGAAATGTTGCACAATATACTACTGAAAAAATTCTTGATCTTGGCGGAAAAGTAGTTACACTTTCAGATTCAAACGGATATATTTATGATGAAGAAGGAATTGACAGAGAAAAGCTCGGCTTATATAATGGAACTTGAAAAATGTACGTAGAGGTAGAATAAAAGAATATACTGACAAATATAAAAATGCAGTATATACTCAACTCGATGCGAAATATGGATCATAATCCATTATGGGATCATAAAGCTCATTGCGCATTCCCGAGTGCAACACAAAATGAAATAAATGCAAAAGATGCACAGAATCTAGTTAAGAACGGTGTTTATGTTGTGAGTGAAGGCGCTAATATGCCAACGACTCCTGATGGAGTAAATATATTTCTGGATAAAAAAGTTCTTTACGGACCGGGTAAAGCAGCAAATGCAGGCGGTGTTGCTGTTTCCGGTTTGGAAATGTCGCAGAACAGTCAGCGCTTGCCATGGACACGTGAAGAAGTTGATAATCGATTACGATTAATAATGAAAAACATTCATAAAACCTGCGTCGAAATGGCTGATAGGTTTGGAACGCCGGGTAACTATGTAAACGGTGCAAACATCGGCGGATTCCTAAAAGTTGCTGATGCAATGATCGATCAAGGTGTTGTTTAAATAATTAACAATAAAGAAATGTAAAATTTATCAAAATTATTATTTCTGGGGCGAAGTAGTTCTAATATTGCTTCGCCTCTTTTAATTGTCTGAAAGGAAATTGATGATTAATTATTGTAAATTTGGATCGGATTCCATATTCAAATTTATTGATTGAATGACAAATGGATTACATAAAAGAATTTAAAAGTAATCCCGAAGCGGATTGGGTAGAGCACGGTTACGGAACCCGTTTCCAGGGTTTTCAAAACCTGATGCGCTTGCGCGTAACTAATATCCTTCTTGTCTCCAGCCTTTATGATCTATATCTATTTGAGGAAGACGGCAGACTATATGAACTTATCCGCAATGAATACCAGGGATTAAACCTCAGCCATTCACCTGAACTAACCAGAGTTTCAAGTGGCTATGATGCTGTGAGTCGTGTTAAGGAAGAGGGCCGGTTCGATTTAATTATTACTACAATGCACATTGAAGATATGACCGCCCTCAATTTTGCAAAACTGGTAAGAAATTCAGGATTAAAAATACCAATTGTTCTTCTCGCTCACGATAACCGAGAGTTAAAATCTCTATTGACGAATCCTGAAAGTGTTGTATTCGATAAAGTGTTTAACTGGACCGGTGATTTCAGAATTATAATCGGAATAATAAAATATTTAGAGGACCGGCTAAATGTTGAGCACGACAGTAAAATTGTTGGTGTTCAGAATGTAATAGTTATTGAAGACAGTGTAAGATACTATTCTGCGTTTCTCCCGATAATCTACACTGAGATGTTGAAACAAAGCCAGAGATTAATTTCTGAAGGAATAAATCTCACACACAAATATTTAAGAATGCGCGCCAGACCAAAAATACTTCTTTGCACAAATTATGAAGAGGCGTGGGATTATTTTGAAAAATATAAAGAACTGATTCTTGGAATTATCTCGGATATTGCATTTCCGAAAAATGATAAGCTTGATGAGACGGCGGGAATACAGTTTACTAAAGCGGTCAAAAAATCAATTTCTGATATTCCAATCTTACTAACCTCAAACAATCCAGCTAACGAATCTGATGCAAAAAAAGCAGGAGCCTCATTCATTCTAAAAGATTCACCCATACTTATAACAAAGCTTCAGCATTTCATGAACAACAACTTTGGCTTTGGTGATTTTATTTTCAAAACACCTGATGGAGTTGAGGTTGGTCGGGCTAATGATTTGAAAAGCATGGAAGTTCAATTAAAAGATGTTCCAATGGAAAGCATTAAATATCATGCTGAAAGGAATCACTTTTCAAATTGGTTTAAAGCGAGAACTGAATTCTGGCTCGCTCATCAATTAAGACCGAGAAAAGTTTCAGACTACGAAACCGGAGAGGCACTTAGAGAACATCTTGTTCATTCTGTTCATGATTACCGGATGGTGCGCCAACGTGGAATAATAACCGACTTTAACAAAGAAACTTTCGACCCGGAAAGCAGCTTCGCAAGAATCGGTGGCGGTTCACTTGGCGGTAAAGCAAGAGGACTTGGTTTTGTCAACACATTAATAAACGATTACCAGCTTCGTGAGCAATTTGAGGATGTGTTAATTTATGTGCCGCCAGCGGTTGTACTTGGAACAAATGTGTTTGATGATTTTCTTGAGATGAACAATCTTAGAAGTTTTGCTTTACATAGTGAGGATGATGAAGAAATAACACAAAAATTTTTGGAAGCATCAAAATTCCCTGAAGAAATTCTTGGCGAACTTGCAGCCTTCCTCAATATTATCAAAAGTCCACTTGCCGTCAGGTCATCAAGTTTGCTTGAAGATTCCCAGTATCATCCCTTTGCAGGTGTCTATCAGACTTATATGATTCCAAACGATAATGCTAATCCTATGATAAGGCTTAATGATCTTCTCACTACTATTAAAAGAGTTTATGCGTCAACATTTTATCAGAATGCAAAAAACTACATTAAAATCACCTCTTACCGTTCTGAAGAAGAAAAGATGGCCGTAATAATTCAGAAGATGGTGGGTAATAATCATGAGAACAGATTTTATCCTGATTTTTCCGGTGTGGCTAAATCATATAACTTTTATCCATTGCCGCCACAAAAATCAACTGACGGAATTGTATCTGCTGCACTCGGTTTAGGCAAATGGGTTGTTGAAGGTGGCAACACAGTAAGATTTTGTCCGAAGTATGCAACTGATTTAATACAGTTTCATTCGGTAAAAGAATCTCTTAATAGCAGCCAAAGGGATTTTTTTGCTTTGCAGCTTGATGAAAAAACGGATTTTGGGAATATTACATACGACAAACTGGTAAAAACATTTCCATTAAGTGTTGCGGAAAAAGATGGCCCGTTAAGTTTTGTCGGATCAACTTATCTTCCTGAGAATGATGCTATTTACGATGGACTAGGAAGAAGCGGAACTCGATTAGTAACATTTGGACCTATACTCAGGAATAAACTTTTCCCGCTTGCAAATGTGCTTGAACTACTACTCGAAATGGGTAACTGGGGAATGGGAACACCTGTTGAAATCGAATTTGCAGTAAATATTTCAAATCCGTCAGGTAAAAAGAAAGAGTTCGGTTTGCTGCAAATGAGACCACTTGTAGTAAGCCACGAATTTGAAGAACTAAGAATTGAAGATATTGAACCCAGTAAACTAATCTGTCAGAGTAACCAGGTACTAGGCAATGGAATTATTCAAGATGTTTATGATGCTCTTGTTGTTGATTTTAATTTATTTGATCGTGCAAAAAGTAGAGAAGTAGCTGCAGAGATTTCCGCACTTAATAATAAATTAATTTCAGAAAAGAAACCATATTTGCTCGTAGGAGTTGGAAGATGGGGTTCATTAGATCCGTGGCTTGGAATTCCTGTGACTTGGGAACAGATAGCGGGAGCAAAAGCAATCGTTGAAACATCCTTTAAAGATATGGCAGTTGAACCATCACAGGGTTCACACTTTTTTCAGAACATCACCTCGTTTATGGTAGGTTATTTTACTGTTAACACAGTTCAGAATAATGGGTTTGTTGATTGGGATTGGCTTCTTGAGCAGAAATCAATCGAAAGCAAGGTTTACACAAAACATATTAGATTTAAAAATCCGATCATAATTAAAATGAATGGACACGAAAACAAAGGTATAATTTTAAAACCCACCTAAGATTGGATAAACTGGAGTAATAATTTTGGCTAAAGAAATTAAATCAAATAGAGAAGAAGTACCAGGTGCATGTCCGCACTGTGGTAATAAACTATCACCATGGCAGCAAGTTCTTCTAGCAACTGACAGAGCAATTGTTTGTAAGAACTGTTGGTACAGGATTATTTTAGATGTAATACCATCTACAAAGAAAACAGATTCAGAAAAATCAAAGAATAAAGGTTCAAACTGATGGAATCCTACAACTCATTCAAAGTAGCGCGTCAGCAGGTTTTGGAAGCAGCAAAGTTACTTAACCTTGATGATGCAACAACAGAATTTTTGAGCGCACCTCAAATAGAAGTTAACTTCACAATCCCTGTTAAAATGGATTCCGGAGTTACGAAAATTTTTCAGGCATACAGAATTCAATACAATCATGCCAGGGGTCCTGCAAAAGGTGGAATTCGTTTTCACCCTGAAGAAACAGTCGATACTATTCGTGCACTTGCCTGCTGGATGACATGGAAAACTGCAGTTGTTGATCTGCCTCTTGGGGGAAGCAAAGGTGGTGTAAGATGTAATCCAAAAAAATTATCTGAAACAGAACTTGAAAGACTCTCAAGGGAATACATTCGTGGAATTTCGCCACTACTTGGAGTAGATATTGATGTTCCGGCAACAGATGTTTACACAAATCCTCAAACAATGTCCTGGATGATGGATGAGTATGAAACAATTACTAAGCGCCATAGCCCAGGTGTATTCACCGATAAACCATTGCAGGTTGGTGGGACAGAAGGAAGAAGGGATGCAACAGCAAGAGGAGGAATAATTACTGTTCGGGAAGCTTGCAAAACATACGGTTTCGATCCGACAAAAGAATTTGCAATACAGGGATTTGGTGATGCAGGACAACGGGCGGCGCTTCTACATGAAGAAATGTTAGGCGGAGGGAAACTAATTGCTGCCAGTGATTCACGCGGGGCTATATTTAATAAGAATGGATTAGATCCTGAAGAACTTGTTCATCATAAACTAAAAACCGGAACAGTATTGAATTTCCCGGGAAGCAATGAAATTCCACATGAACAGCTTCTTGAACTTGATGTAGAAATTCTATACCCTGCCGCATTAGAAAATGCAATCAACATTAAAAACGCAAAGAATATTAAAGCACGTGTAGTTTGTGAACTCGCAAATGGACCAACCACTCCTGATGCTGATTTAATTCTCTTTAAAAATAATGTGCACGTAATTCCTGATATTCTTGCCAGTGCAGGAGGAGTAACGGTTTCATACTTCGAGATGGTTCAGGACAAATCCCTATTCTTTTGGGAAGAAGAAGAAGTGCATAAACAGCTTGACAAAAAATTAACTCTCGCTTACAAACGAGTTCAGGAAGCAATCAGGGAGAAGAAAGTTCACCCAAGACTTGCAGCAATGTTAGTCGGGGTTGCAAGAGTAGCGCAAGCCTGTCAACTGAGAGGTTGGGTTTAGAATTTCGAACTAAAGCTCATTATTCCTTCTTCAGAAGTCATTAATCTATTTTATTCCTAGGAACATTTTCCTTCTGGCAAAGTAAAAGGTTTAGATTTTAACTAAACCGGAGGTTACGATGCCGTCTCTAAAAAATCCTAAAGCCGATTTGAGAAAGGTTTATTATCGCACTTTTGAGATAAGCTTGATTCTTTCTTTAGTTTCAATCATTGCTGCCTTTAAGTTTTCACCACCAGCCTCAGAAACCAAATTTTTATCTGAAGGGACACAAGAAATAATTAAGATTGAAGATATTGAAAACACTGTTCAAAAACCTGATGTTCCTCCTCCTCCAAAAGCTCCCCAGATAATCGCAGCGACAGTTGATGATATCGCAGATGATATTTTTTTGGATGATATTTCTGATATCGAACCTGTTAGACTTCCTGATAAGCCTCCAGCACAACCAAAGATAATTGATGATAATAGAATATTTGAAGTTGTTGAAGAGATGCCTGAACCAATAGGTGGAATCAAAGCTATTCAGGAAAATGTTCATTACACTGAAATTGCAAGAAGAGCTGGTGTTGAAGGAACAGTTTACATCCAGGCAAGAGTTAACAAACAAGGAAGCGTAGTTGATGCTACTGTTTTAAAAGGTCTTGGAGCAGGTTTGGATGATGAAGCTCTTAATGCAGTTTTATCAACTAAATTTATTCCAGGTAAGCAAAGAGGAAAACCTGTGAACGTCCAAATAGTGATTCCAATAAAGTTTGTGTTAAGATAAATAACATTCAAAAATTCTTAATGGTATTTTAAATAAATCTGTTACAAGTTTGCTTTTTGATTATTATCTTTCCCTTTAAATAATATTACAATCAGATAGCTCTAACCTTTTCAAATTTTAAATGCACGATTACTCAATTATAAAAGACATAGTTCTCATTCTGCTTTTATCGATTCCGGTAATTGTAATTTTCAACCGAATTCATTTGCCGAGCATTATAGGATTTTTGATTGCAGGAATAATTCTTGGACCTTCAGTACTAAAGATTATTAGCAATCCCGAGCAAATTGAAATTATGGCAGAGATTGGGATTATCCTTCTTCTGTTTTCTGTGGGTCTTGAGCTGTCGTTAAAAGAATTGGTTGACATGAAAAAAATCCTTCTGGTTGGAGGGGGATTACAGGTGGTGTTAACAATCCTAATTACTTCGGTAATAATTTTTACAGTCGGGTTACCGGTCAAGCAGGCATTTTTCTTTGGGATTCTGGTGAGCTTGTCGAGTACTGTTATTGTTCTAAAATTATTATCAGACAAAGATGAACTGGATGCACCGCACGGAAAAATTTCTATAGGAATTTTAATTTTTCAGGATCTGGCAATCGTTCCTCTTTTCATAATTGTAAACCTTTTAGGTACTTCCGATAAGATTAGCTTTGGAGAAGTTTCTCTGCAATTGCTGACAGCTTTTGGTGCTGTGGCTGCAATTATATTCATCGCTAAATATCTTTCACCTCATGTTCTTTACAGGTTAGCAAAATTAAGGATGAAAGAAATTTTTACGGTTGGTGTAATACTATTAATTTTAGGAACAGCTTATCTAACCCACTCTCTTGGACTATCATTTGCATTAGGTGCTTTTATTGCTGGACTAATTCTTTCAGAATCTGAATACAGTCACCAGATAGTTGCTGATACACTTCCTTTGAGAGATGCATTCAATAGTTTGTTTTTCGTTTCCGTCGGCTTGTTACTAAACCTGAGCTTTGTGTTTGAAAGTCCGTTAATTGTTTTTGCATATTCACTCGGCGTTGTTCTCATCAAGGGATTTATTATTTTCGTTGTAGTATTAATTTTGAAGTATCCTGTGCGAATCGCAATACTGGTTGGATTAAGTCTTGCTCAGGTTGGTGAATTTTCATTTATTGTCGGCGAACAAGGTTTCAATTTAAACCTGATATCACCGGAGTTGTTTAACATTTTTATTTCATCTACCATAATAACAATGATCCTGACACCGTTTCTTTTCAAGTTAGCACCAAGAATTGCAGGAAAATCGTCTATACTAGGTATGGATAAATCAAAAGAAAAATTAAAAGAAGATATTCGAGATCATGTTATCATTGCCGGATTCGGATTAAATGGAAAAAACCTGGCTCACGTTTTAAAGGAAACAGGAATCAGGTACGTTATTATAGAAATGAATCCGGAGACCGTCAAAAGGGAAAAATCCAAGGGAGAGGATATTATTTTTGGCGACATCGGAAATTACCAGGTTCTTAAATCTGCTAGAATAAATAATGCCAAAATTCTTGTGATTGCAATTTCTGATCGGTCAACATCCAAAAGAGCATTGAAGCAGGCTAAAGAAATAAATCCGAATATCCATGTAATAGTTCGTACACGATTTGTGAAGGAAACAGATGAGCTTGTAAAGATGGGTGCAGCAAAAGTAATTCCGGAAGAGTTTGAAACATCAATACAAATATTCAGACAGGTGCTTGAACAATATCATGTTCCGTTAAATGTAATAATGCAGCAGGTTAATCTTCTCAGAGGTGAATCATATAAATACCTGCGTTCCGAAGCAGGCACTGAAGTGGCTTTCACTCATATTGATGAATTACTTTCGGCTAGACTAACGGATACTTTTTATTTAAATGAAGAAAATCAGTTTACAGGTAAAACTATAGGTGAGTTGAATTTAAGAAGTAAAACTGATGCAACAATTATTGCAATCGTAAGAAAGGGAACAACAATAACAAATCCATCAGCAAAAGATATTCTTCAACCGGGGGACACTTTGGTAATTACAGGTACACACAAAGCTGTGGATATTGCCTTTGATTTGCTTTCCGGAAATTCTAATGAGGCAAATTAATTCATCTCAAAAATTGAATATTTTCTCAAAATTAGTGAATCCAATTCCGTTTTAAGTCACCAAATGGAAGTAAATCCAACTATTTAAGTTGCATAAATATTGTATAATATTGACCGATTTTAATAGTTCAAAAATGAGATTCGACTAAATAGTAATGGAAATTAAACTTAAATTAGACTTATAAATTTATTTTAATGGGGTCAAATATGACTAAATATTTTTTACTTACATTTCTTTTCTTTTTCAGCACGCTCAACTTATTTCCACAGAATTATAAAGAGGTAAAAATATATCTGAATAATACTTCTGATATTCAAACTCTTATAAATGCGGGAATGGAGTTCGATCACCTTAATTTCAATAAGGATAAGACAATAGATGTTTTTATTAGTGAAGATGATTTTGCAATTCTGCAGAACAGCGGGTTTAGTTATGATGTTTTAATTGAAGATTGGTTTTCGCATTATGAAAATATTCCCAAAATGAGTGAGGCTGACAAGAATCTTTCTCTTCAACAGATCGAACAGGATTTTGGTATAACAGGTTTTAACTATGGTTCAATGGGAGGGTTTTATACACTCGCTGAAGTAAATGCTGAGTTAGATGAAATGTATACTCTATACCCAACATTGATTACACAAAAATTTTCTATCGGAACTTCAATTGAAGGAAGACCTATTTATATGGTCAAGATTTCCGATAATCCAACAGTTACTGAAAATGAACCACAAGTACTTTATACAGCACTGCATCATGCAAGAGAACCTGAAAGTATGGAGCAGATGATATTTTATATGTTTTATCTTTTAGAAAATTATGGAACAGACCCGGAAGCAACATATTTGGTAAATAACAGGGAAATATATTTTATACCTGTTATTAATCCTGATGGTTATCAGCATAACTACGATACTAATCCGAGCGGTGGTGGAATGTGGAGAAAAAACAGACGAAACAACGGTGGAAGTTATGGTGTTGATTTAAACCGGAACTATGGTCCTTATGCGTATTGGAATTCTCCATATGGTGGCTCGAGTACAACTCCTAGCAGTGATACTTACAGAGGAACAGCTCCATTCTCAGAACCTGAAACCGCTGCTATCAGAGATTTCCTCGCTGGCAAAAACTTTAGTAATACTCTTAACTACCACACTTATGGCAATTATCTAATTTATCCATATGGTGCTTTTCCTTATTTAACACCTGATTCGTTAACTTTCCTTGAATACGCAGGAGATATGACTTCATTCAACGGCTACTCAGCTGGAACTGCGCTGCAAACAGTTGGTTATGGTGTTCGTGGAGTAAGTGATGATTATTTCTACGATGGAGATGTAATAGCTAACAATGGGAAGATTTTTGCTATGACGCCGGAAGTAGGTACAACAGGATTCTGGCCTTCACAAAGTGAGATTATACCACTGGCAATAGAAAACTTATTACCGAATTTGTATTATGCCTGGGTTGCTGGGGAGTCAGTTCATCTGGACAATCCAAATTTTGCTCAACAATATTTTAATCCGGGAGATGTAGTTAATATGTTGCCTTCATTCAGGAACAAGGGACTCTCAACTGGTTACAATATCGGTGTAACGGTTAATTCATTAAGTACGTATGCTACTATTAATTCCGGTAGTGCAAACCTTGATTCTTTGCAGGCAAGATCTACTGCACAGGTTACTGTTCCATTAATATTTACTATTTCTCAAACAGCACCTGCTGAAGAAGAAATAAAACTTGAATTTGTAATTAGTTTAAACTCAAGCATTGTTAGAAAAGACACAATTAGCTTGATAATTGGCACACCAGTTTTTGTTTTCGCTGATACTACTAATAATCCAACTGATTTATGGACTATCACTCCATCTTCAAATCCTCATTGGGAAGCCACAACTACCACGTTTTACTCTGCCCCGAATTCTTATACGGACAGTAAAACTGGAAATTACATTAGCAATTCAACAGTTACGATGACATTAACAAACTCAATAAATCTTTCATCATTTACAAATCCAAGGCTTGTTTTCTGGACAAAGTACGATATCGAAAGCAACTGGGATTACGGACAGGTGGATATTTCAACAAATAACGGCTCAACATGGTTTCCCTTACAGGGACAGTATACAGAACCAGGTGTTGGAAGTTTTCAACCAAATGGCGAACCACTCTACGATGGTTCGCGTACAAACTGGGTAAGGGAAGAGATGAGTCTTGCTTCGTACAATGCAGCACAGAATAAAATCAGATTTCAACTTAACACAGATGGATCCGTTACACGAGATGGTTGGTATGTTGATGATATTGCCGTAATTGTTTATCAAATAATTCCGGTTGAAATGCTAACGTTTTCCGCCACTGTTCATTCAAATAATGTATTGGTTTCCTGGGCAACTGCTTCAGAAATCAATAACAGTATGTTTGAAGTACAAAGAGCCAGTGGAAATGCGGGTCAAAATAATCTGG
Organism: uncultured Ignavibacteriaceae bacterium; assembly: GCA_963768365.1. GTDB lineage: Bacteria > Bacteroidota > Ignavibacteria > Ignavibacteriales > Ignavibacteriaceae > IGN2. The sequence continues at coordinate 87,301 of CAVYHS010000009.1, forward strand.
ATTGGAAAACGGTTGGTTATGTTGAAGGTAGCGGCACTACAACTGAGAGAACTGATTATTCATTTAAAGATGAAGCTCCAATTAACGGAACTTCTTATTACAGATTAAAGCAGATTGATTTTGACGGCACGTATAATATCCTCAATGCTGAGATGGTTGAATTTACACAGGTTAAAGATTACTCACTTGAGCAGAACTATCCGAATCCATTTAACCCATCAACATTAATTAATTACTCAATACCTGTTGATGGTCAGGTTAACCTGAAGGTTTACAATCTGCTTGGCTCTGAAGTAGCTGTTCTTGTTGATGAATTTAAAGAAGCTGGAACTCATTCGGTTGAATTTTCAATTGAAAATCTGAAAAATAATTTAGGCTCAGGAATTTATATTTATACATTGAAGTCAGGTTCTTTTACTAAGACAAAAAAGATGGTGGTTCTGAAATAAGCAAAAATTTATAAAGAATTTTTTAGCTCAAAGTTTTTACTAATTCGTTAAGGCCGGATATAATATAATCCGGCTTTTCTTTTTCAAGCTGATCTTTTGTTCTGTAACCGTAAAGCACACCGCAGGTATTTGAGTCTGCATTTTTTCCACATTGAATATCAAGTTCGGTATCACCAACCATTAATGTTTCGGATGGTTTAACCTGAAGATCTTTACAAATAACTAAAAGAGGTTCCGGTGAAGGTTTGTGTGCGAGTCCATCTCGTCTTCCCATTAGATAATCAAATGAAGATCGAAGATTAAAATGATCAATAATTTTTTCTGCCTGGTCCTGACCTTTGGTTGTAAGCAAGCGAAACTTTAATTTGTTTCTTGTTCAGATGTTTGATTGTTTTTTCAACTCCAGGATAAAGATTGATGAGTCTATAAAATCAAAATATAGTGCCTTGTAAATTGAAATGAACTTTTCGAAATCAGGCACATTAATTTTCAGTTCTTCAAAAATATCAACAAAGTGTTTTCCTATCATATTTGTAAAAACATCTTCGGGAATATTATGAGAGTATGTTAAGCTTGTCTAAAGCAACTTGTGTGCTTTTAAGAATAGTATCTCTCGAGTCAACTAAAGTTCCGTCAAGATCAAAACAGACGTGTGTAATTGTATTTTTATTCAACAGATTATTATTTCTATAACTACTTAATGACAAATATATAAAAACAATGCGCCTTCTTTTGGATTATAATTCTTAAAAAATATTTTCAGCATTCACTTGTTTTTATTTAATAAATATTCAATTTTTTAAGTAGAGGTTCATAACATTTCTGACTTCAGAAAAAGTTGTCGTTTATAGAGAAGTTTGTAATTCTTGCTTGGAATGTAAAAATCAGGTAAAAATTAAATGGTTCGATCTAATTGCATCTAATTTTTATTGCGATTTTATGGATAATTAAATCATAGAATACGGTACAGATTTTTAGCATGGTAATGTCAAATAACTAATTAACTAAATAAACTCATAAAGGAGAGAATAATGAAAAAAATCAATTACCTACTTTTGTTTGCAATGTTCCTTGCATTCTTTGCTATGCAATCGAACGCTTCAGCTCAGGAAGAACCAGTGTTATATTTCTGTGAAGAATATGATGATTACGATGGGGAAATTGGCGTTAGCGATAGATTTACTACGGGGCATATAACTGTAATGGTTAAATCTGATAATGCACTAAGGTTAGATGATGTGACTATTCAGTATGATAAATACAATTTCAGAACAGGTAAATTTGAGTACTATAAGAAATTCGATTTTGCTATTGATCGTGATATGAAATATATTTTCTTTGAGCGAAACGATGAAAGCGATATGGAATTTGAAGATCCCGGTTTCTACCGTGTCTTTTTGCTAGATGATCGTGGCAAAACCGTAACAAGCTCACTAGTCGAAATAATAGATTAAATTAAGATTCTTTCTTTTTAAGCCCCGATTAATCCTCGGGGCTTATTTATTTTAAATAATTTATTGTTTTATTTAACATTGAAATCCACCCACCTTAACCTTATTTTTGGACTACTATTCATTGAAAATAATCCAAAAATTAAAATTTAAACCGGAGTTATTATGTTAAAAAAGATTCAGGAGTTATTAGGCAAAGAGGCTGATGAACTCTTAAGCTATAAAGCTAAATTTCCAAAAGAGCAATTACATCTTCCCGGTCCTGATTTTGTTGACCGTATTCATATGCAATCAGACCGAAGTCCAAACGTATTAAAAAATCTAAATTGGATTCTTAACACCGGAAGATTAGCGGGAACAGGCTATGTTTCAATACTTCCTGTTGACCAGGGAATTGAACATTCAGCAGGTGCATCATTTGCACCAAACCCAATTTACTTCGATCCTGAAAATATTGTTAAGCTTGCAATTGAAGGTGGATGCAATGCCTGTGCTTCAACACTTGGTGTACTTGGAATGGTTTCCAGAAAATATGCTCACAAAATTCCTTTCATACTAAAGCTTAATCACAATGAGCTGTTAACTTATCCAAACAAATTTGACCAGATAATGTTTGCCGGAGTTGAGCAGGCATTTGATATGGGAGCTGCAGCAGTTGGCGCAACAATTTATTTTGGTTCAGATGAAAGTGCACGACAGATAATTGAAGTAAGTGAAGCATTCCAGTATGCTCACGAAATGGGAATGGCAACTGTTTTGTGGTGCTATCTCAGAAATCCGGAATTCAAAAAAGATAAAGATTATCACGTTTCTGCAGATTTAACCGGACAAGCAAACCATCTCGGTGTTACAATTGAAGCAGATATAATAAACAGAAACTTACCTGAGAACAATGGCGGTTATAATGCAATAAAATTCGGGAAAGACAAACAAAAAGGTTTATACTGATTTAACAACTGATCATCCTATTGATTTAACACGCTACCAGGTAATTAATAATTATATGGGAAGAGCAGGATTAATAAACAGCGGTGGTGCTTCCGGTGAAAATGATTTTGCTGAAGCAGTCAAGACGGCAGTTATTAACAAACGTGCCGGTGGTATGGGATTAATTTCTGGCAGAAAAGCTTTCCAGCGCCCAATGGAAGATGGTGTAAAGCTGCTTAATCTTATTCAGGATGTTTATTTAACAAAAGAGATAACTGTAGCGTAAGTTTTTTTAGCTGTCATGGTGCAACTCCCAATAATTCGGAACAGGCTGTGACAGCCTTTTTTCTCGATTAATTATGATTAAGATATAATGAATCGAAAATTATTTCTATATATAATTTTTGTTTATATGGGGTGCATCAGCTATGCACAACAATCGATAAATTATGATCTTGAGAACTCTTGCATTGAATCAGTTACCTATTCGTTGGCTCCTGATTCCCTATATGCAATATTTATTAAAATGAATTCTGAGTGTGCCTTAAAGTTTAAAAACTTTACCAGGGAAAATATTGGGAAATCATTAATGATTCTTAAGAATGGGAATTTGATTGTTGAGGCAGTTATAAGAGGCGAAATAGATAGTGGCTTAATTTCTATTGATAATTTACAAGACAGTAATGAAACACTTAAATATTTAAAAATATTAATAGAATAATTGATCGATTTGAAAAAAATGAATACTAGTGTTGCATAATAATTTTTGAATTCATTAACAACAGCCTTACATATAGATTGAAATTTTTCATTTCTTAATCATGTGCTCCGGCATTTGCACCGCAACAACTTTCCCACGTGCAGTAATTTCTCCATTTGCAGATAGTGTAATTTCAGAAATTACTTTCTTTCCTTTTAACTCCAGCAATCTTTCCTCGTAATCTCAAGTTCAACACCAAGCGGAGTTGGTTTTAAGTAGTCAACCTGAAGAGAAGCGGTAACAAAACGAAAGGGAGGTAGTGTATCAATTTCTCTTCCTTCAGCTTTGTAAGCAGCCAATGCAGCGGTACCTGTTCCGTGACAGTCAATTAAGGAAGCGATCAATCCGCCGTAAACATAACCCGGAATTGCTGTGTGGTAATCTTTCGGGGTAAAACGTGTTACGGTTTCATCACCTTCCCAGAAAGTTTTTATCTGGTGTCCGTGCTCATTAAGTTTTCCGCATCCGTAGCAATGAGCCACATCATCTGGATAATAATCCTGAACTGCTTTTGATTTCATATTAGCTCCTTGATTTCAGTTATGTTGAATTTATTTCAGCATCTTTAGTTTTACTTACTAACCTTGAGATCTCCGAAATAAATTCGGGATGAAAACTATTCAATTCCTCAAAATTAATATCGCACCTAAAAGAATAAATAAAACTGCAATAGTTTTCTTTAGCAGATTAGTATCTTTAAAAATCTTACCTCCAATAATTGTTGCCCACAAAACAGAAGTTCGCTTTACAGCAAGTGTTAAAGCAACCGAAGCAATACTTACAGAAACAATTTGAGTATAACGATATCCTATCGTAAGAACTGAAATTAATAATATCCAGAGAACATCTGCTTTACTTATCTGTGGAGAATGATTTTCAAGTTTACCTTTAAATGCAAAGTATATTATTAAAAATAGCAAAGCAAAATAGAAATGTTGAAATGCTGTTAATGAAATTGGTGTAAAATCTAATTTTATTAACAATAGTTTATCCATTACGGAAGAGGCAGTAAACAACAACAATGCAGCAAGTATGTATTGATGATACTTCGATTTCAGAAAATACATTCAAAGGGAAAAGAATTTCTTTGAGGTTTTTACTTTCAAGAATGTAAGTTCCAGCAATTAATGAAATCAGTCCGAGCACCTCGTAAAATTTTAATGCTTCACCCAGAAACAGAAAAGCAAATACTGCAACAAATCCTGGAGTTAAGGCAAGCAATGGTAGTGCATTGCTGATTTGCAAATTCTTCAGCGCTGTCATCACACATAAAAACGCAGCGACACCGATCAATAGATTTTATAAATAGAACAGAAAGATTAGAAGAATTTATTGTGTTGTAATCGATAAAGAAAAAGAACGGGATTGACAGAAGAAGGTTTGCAATTGAAAGATAAAACGAAAACTGAACAGGATTAAGTTTGAACAGAACCTTCTTCTGACTTATTGCAGCAAAAGCTGATAGAAAACGAAGAAAGCAGTGCGATGAAAAACCAGGTCATTAGAAAAAATATTTATTAATTAATTTGAGTTATTTCTAAATTGTCATTGCGAGGGAGGAACGACCGAAGCAATCTTTTGTTCCGTTTAGTATGAGATTACTTCGCTTCGCTCATCAGAATGACAATACGAATAAACATTAAAAATCCATTGCTAATTTAACGAATATATTTCTACCCGGCTCAATCGTGATACTTCCTCTTGTTGTAGATAAATGATTACGATATGCTTTGTCAAAAATATTTTCTATACCCGAATAAATTCTGAAACTGATACTTGAAAAATTTATCGGGATTGTATTAAGAAGAAGATTAAAAACAGCATAACCGGGAGTTGTAATTTCACCTTCAGCAACATTATTTTGCTCAGCAAATATCGTTGCATAAATATCTGTATTCAGATAATTCGAATAATCCAAATTTAAAACCAATATTACCGTTCGGAGCTGGTATTTCAGGAAGGTTGCCATCCGTTGTAAGATCGTCTCCTTTGACATAAGATATTGTTGTATAAAAAAAATAATCACTCCAGAAATTGTAATCTGTTCTGAAATCGAATCCATAAATTCTTGCTTCACCAATATTGGTTTTAATGAATGCATTTCGTCCTTCAAAAGTACCCGGTACTTCAGTCACAAGATCATTGTAATAACTGTAAAATAAATTTGAGATTATTTTTAGATTATTTGAATAATATCGTATTCCCAAATCAACTGCCTGACCTTTCTCCGGCTGTAAATCAGGATTGCCAACTCTCACAAAACTGCCCTGATCTATGTATTGAAATCTTTCTTCCAAAGAAGGTGAACGGAATGATGAGCCTAATCCCAAAGTCAGATCGAGACCTGAAAAGAGCGAATAAATAAATCCAAGATTTGCACTGTAAGATGAGTTGTTAGTATTAGTGCTATTCCAAATTATTTGTTGATTTGCGGGCTGAGCGTTTAATACTCCATTAACAATTTCATAAACAGGATTTACTGTTTCTTCGTTGGTTATATTTATAAAGTCGTAACGCAGTCCAATCGTGGTTGATAAATTATCTTTGAAAAGTTTGAACTCATCCTGAGCAAATATCCCAAGGCTGCTATAAGTGGAATTCGGTAAAGGCTTCTCACCTATAATCTTATTTGTAGAATTGATAATATTTCCAGAAAAATCCAGCACTTCAATTAACTGATATTTTTCACGCTGACCGTTGTAGCTTCGATCCCAGTAATCTAAACCAAACACAAGATTGTGACTATCAAACAACCAGAAGTTTCCCTGTAGTTGCGCATTGTTATTTTTATGATCGGCAGATGGAGTAATTTTTAAAACACTTACTCTTCTTGCAGGATTGCCACCAGACGCAGGAATATTCTGAACTATATTCGGAATGTTTTCTACGCTTCTTTCAATCAATTGGTAAGAATACTTTGCTGAAAGTTTATAGAAAGCTTTAGAGATATTTTGAATTTCATATCCTGCAGAAATTAATTCACGATATTCAAAAGGATATCGAACAACTGCATTATCAGGGAAAACTGATGAACCCGGAATTCCGACATTGTTAGCTTTGAAATTTTGATAATCAATTTTCAATTTCTGATTATCAACCGGTGAAATATTTAATGCACCTGAAAAAGTATAATCTTCAAACTGACTGTTTTCTAACTCGCCAATTGGAGTTTGAATGTTTTGTGCTTCTCTGTAGGAACCTGAAATTTTAGCTGACCAGAAAGAACCACCACTGAATATTGATCCTCCTAAAACGGATAGATTGTTAACTGTGTTATATTCTGCCAATACATTCCCGGTTAAAGAAAATTTATCGTAAAATTGAGGTGACTTTTGTAATGATGTTTACAATACCTCCGGTTGCACCCGAACCGTAAATTGAAGAAGAAGCACCTTTAATAACTTCGACCCGGTTTATATCGTTTAGGTTTATCATTGATAACCTTGCTGCAACATCTGTTGAAGTAACTACCCGGTTTCCATCAATTAGTGTAATAATATTTTCACGATTCAATCCTCTGATACTTATTTCAGTTCCCCAGATACCATCGCGAATCAAAGAAATGCCAGGTTCATTTTGTAATATATCGGCCAATGATACTGCAGGTCTTATTTGAATTTCTTCTTTGTCAACAATTAATTCAGCGAAGGGAGAATTACGAAGGTAATCATCAGTTCTATTTGTGCTTACCAATACTTCATCCAACTCTATTATCGATGGCTTCAAGTTCGAAATCTTTTGTGGCTGAAACGGAATCAAATTCAATTGTAGTTGAAAGCGATTTATAACCGAGGCAGGAAATTTTAACATCATAAGTTCCTTTACTTAACTGAGTTATACTATAATCACCATCACCGTTAGTGTAAGTCAGATAATTGTACGAAATGAATACTACCGCTCCCTGAATTGGAGAATCCATTTTCAGCGTTAGTGATTTTCCCCTTTAATGTGAAGTTTTGTCCAAAAGCTAATTGAGTTAAAAAAGTAAACAGCAATAATAATATTTTTAATTTCATAACTCTAATTTAGTTCCGGTCTATCACTTTATTGGTGATGAAAATCAATTTAATAGATTATTTTTTTATCTGCTTGAACAATCTATTGATGCTAAAACCCTGCAAAATAAATTATAGTTCCTAAAGCTAGTCCAAAAATTAGATTGAAGATCTTTATTAAAACAGAATCTTTAACTGAATAAGAAAGCATTGGAAGCATCCCGTGCCCATCCTGAACAACAGAACTTGTGAACAATACAGAGAAAGGAATCAATCCTTTAGCAAAAAGCATTACAAAAATTAAATGTGGGCCGGATTCCGGGATTAGTCCTATCAGAGCACCGAAGATTAAGATTAAAAAAGTATATTCGGTAGTTATGCTCTTCAGATCGACAAAGCTCATCCCATATTCTACAATAAGCAAGGCTCCGAAAGTCCATAAAAAGATTTTTAGAAGATGCTTCCTAATAATGTGCGTCCAAATGTGTTCTTTAAAATAATGTTTATATCCTTCTTCTCCGGGATGATATTGTTTGAATGCACAATCAGTGCAGGTTTGTACGTTGAATTTTTTTACAAAGAAATCAGTAAAATAACCGGCAAAAATTCCTAACAAAAAAAGAGTTCCAAACAGAATCAAAGCCGTTTCTGGAACCATAGCCAGCATAACAAATGCCTCATCACCAGATGTTGCAAGCATTAAACCCGTAAGTGCACCAAAGCTGATCATTCCGTGAATGTAAAGAGAAACACCGGCAAAGGAACCCAAGGCATCCCGGGTGCTGAACCGAGTATAGATGAAATAAAATATTGTTTCCACTTTCTACCAGTTTGAAGTATAGAATCTAACTTACCCTTTGTTTTAACATTTATTAAATCGACGGCTATCATCATCACTAAAACAAAAAGTGTTACCTTAACTGATTCTGTTATTACTTTGAGAAGAATTTCTATTGCAGCCATTTCAATTAATATTCTCTTTCTGAATGCTCATTCAACAATTCAATGAGTTCTTCAGATCTCTTGATTTTTTAAGATATCTATTTATTGAGGATTTAACTGTTCCGCCTGAATTCAAAAGTTGAATTTTAACGTGTTCTTTTTGTAGAACTGAATATGCTTTGCGACCAATTTCCTCTACTAATAAAACATCTAAATTATTTTGTAAAATTATTTCCGTGGATTTCTGACCCGAACCATCCTGAATTTTAAAGCCCGGATTTTCAATAGAATCATATTTGCCGGAGACACTATCATAAATAATGATAAAAGGTGCTCTACCTAATTTGCGACTTATAGATGACTTTAAATCTTTACCCATTGACGGTATTGCAATTTTCATTTTTTCCTACCATACTTTTTTTATTAAAAATTTTTTCCCCTCTATCAATTCCTGCCACCCTGACCCCTTCCACGACCACCTCTACGGCCTAATCCATAAACACTTTTATTATTATCAACAGATTTGGTCTCGGATTTTTCAGTTTTTGTTATTTGCCTATCACGACAGCGTCCTCTTCTTCTACCTGTCATTTTTCCTTGTCCTAGCGGACCTGATCCATCTAAATTTGGCATAATTTCCTCCTATAATTTTTTGAATTAATCTAAACTAAAATATTAGGCTTATAATTATATAGTTATAACTGAATTCTTTGAATCACCATAATGAGTTGGGTTTTGCTTATCTGCTTCCGGTTCATTCAACCATGTTTCACCATTGCATAAATACCTGAATTGATACTCGTTCCCGGATTCAAGCACTAGTTCTATTGAAGAAGAGCCATCAGAATTCTTATGTGAAAATTTATGTTTATGAATATCCCAGTTATTAAAATCGCCAACGACACAAATTTCTTCAAAGTTTTCACTAATTTCTTTTGGAAGCGTAAATGTTACCCGGCAAGCTTTTTTATCTTTCGAATATTTTTTCGTTATAGCCATAAGACACCTCTTCTTTCTCTAAGTTTTTGATTTAATATTTTTAACTAAAAATGTGCTGCCAGTATATTGAACCTCTTTCAAAATATTTTTATCAACCAGGTTGTTGATCATATTCCAGTCAGCATTTGCTCTTAACAAAAACGATTCTACTGCATCTCTACGCATAGGATGAACAGAAAGAATGCTTAGCAACTCTTTTTCCGCATCCGAAGAATAACTGAAATTGGTTCCTTCGCTTCCAGTTAAAAGTTCAACTTTGTTTATACAAGAATTAAATACCTGGTAGGCCATATTCAGCTTTTCTTCGTCTGGCGTTACAACAAACTTTTCTGCTGGCGGGCGGGTTGGCACCAGGATGTAAGCTATATCAGGATTTAGCTGTTTTATTGTTTCTGCCGTACTTTTTATTGATTCAACATTATCATTGATTCCCTTCACCAGCATCGTTTCTGTTACCATTACTCCTTTAAATGAGGAAGAAAATGTTTTTATCCCGGATATTATCTTTTGAAAATCAAGCTTACCATTTGGTCGGTCGATCTTATGCCATATATTTTCATCGACTGTATCAATTTTTACAGATACCCAGTCTGCATTCATTAAATCTTCTATTACATTTTTATCCCAGAGTAAAGATGAATTGGTTATAACTGCGATTTTGATTCCGAGCGGCTTTAATAAATCTATTGTTTTGCCAAGATTTTTATCTAGAGTCGGTTCACCATCCGGGACAAAAGCTAAGTAATCAATTACCTCGTTTGCATTTCGTAACTGATTTACTTTTTCTGAAACCTCTTTTAATATTTCATCAGGAGAATAAAATTCTTTTCTTTCGATTGACATTGAATCGGTAAGACCAATCTGGCAATAAACACACGAGTAGCTGCACACTTTGGGAGGGATATTATTTATTCCAAGACTTCTGCCCAAACGACGTGACGGTATTGGTCCGAATACAATTGACATAATTTTATCACTTTATTATTGTTGCATTAAGCTATTTTGTAGAATCCCAGATTATCAGAATAACAGCACCGGTTTTCGAAGTAAACGGTCCATGATCTTTATGAGCAGAAATAAACCTGTAGGTTCCGGAAGAGAAAATTTTGCCTTCGCTTTCGTATTCTCCTTCTAACACTATATGCTGCTCATTATAAATATGAGTATGAGAATCCAGGTGAAATCCTACCGGTAGTTTTAACAAAATAGTCTTTGCATCATTTTCATCACGCAAAGTTTTAATTCTCGTTCCAACCGGATATCCTTTAGCATTCTTCCAACCTAACTCATCATAAATATTTGTTACGTGTTTCATCTTTCCACCTTTAGATTTTATATTTATTTAATTATAAGCTATTCGTGTTTGTTCATTAGATAAAGTTGGAGTAATTAGTATCTGCCATTCTGGTGTCTCCCATGTCTGGAGAATTTTATGGGTACTCAAATATTTTTCAGGAATTGGATGAGTTCCAACAACTACCTTTAAACCATACTTAGTTTCGATAAACTCTTTAAAATGATTTATGTAAGGACAGGGAGGAAAGCCAACCACCATTCCTGTTGCAAAGTGAATTACTTCTACGCCATTCTTTTTCATCTCTTCGGGTGCATACTCAATGTTTCCTCCCGGACATCCGCCACAGGTGGTGTAACCAACAAGCTCAACTTCTTTATCTCTATAGATATTAAAAGCACCTGCTCTTTCTTTAATTGATCTGAAGCATTTACCGCCAGCACAGTTTTTGTATCTGTCGCAAATAATAATTCCTATTTTTAGCTTGTTCTCCATAAGGTCATTCTTTCATTTTATATTAGAAGTATTCTAAAACTGCAATTCAATGCTCATTATGATCGCAGACCAATTCTGATTCATTTTTCAGCTCACCTTTGATGAACTTGTTAACAGCATCTTCAATTAATTCAACATCGGTAAAGAGAGTTGCTATGTTGTGCTGCTTTAAATCTTCCACAACTCTCCAGCCGCCACCGCTTGAGATAAGGTAATTACAATCTTTCAGACCGTTAATTAAATGTTCGTGGCTATGTCTTCCTCCACCTTCACCATGATGTTGATGACCTTGCGCACCTTTTCTATGCTGGGTGAAGAGATTTTCTCTTACTTCTTTATTGAGAATTTTGCCCTCATTAATTTCATAGACTGCAACTCCCTTGCATCTGCCAATGTGACCGGCAACTCTTTTTTGATCGTTTGTTGCAAAAGCAATTTTCATTTTTGTTCTCCTTTTTGAAAAAATAGCGGCCATTAGTTGACTGCTTCAATTCTCAGAATTTAGTTCTCAACACTTTCTTCTACAGGTTCGAATTCATCCAAGGCTTCTAATAATGGGATCATATACATTAAAGCAGGTCCACCATGCATTAAAACTGCAAGACTGGATGCATCAAGTAATTCCTGTCGGTTTGCACCTGCCGTAAAAGCGTTTTTAACATGAAATGCTATGCACCATTCGCATTGAGCACAAATTGATAATGCGATACTGATAAGTTCTTTTTGCTTGGTATCTAACACAGATGGTTTTTCGGATGCAGCAAGAAAATTTTGAAAAGCTTTCATCTGCTCCGGCAACTCTTTTCTAAGATCTGAAATAACATTTTGGATTTGTTCTAATTTATTTTTCATTTTTTTCCTTTTCTTACATATATGTTATATTTTTTAATATTTGTGTTGTTTCACACTAAAGGATAATATTCAGAGTTAATTTTGCGTTGACAAATCTCACACATTTTAAAGTCCTGCCTGGCTCCTTCAATATCTCCGGTTCTAACTCTTGCGGTAGCCCTTGCAAAATATGAATTGGCATCGTTAGGATTTATACGTATTACATCTGTAAATTCATTTATAGCATCTTTGTAATCCCCGCTGTCTGCTTTTTCAACTGCCGAAATGTTGCTTAAATCCATTTTTGCTTTTGTTAAATTGGTTTTGCCGGATCAGCCCATAAATTGAATCACTCCTGTCCATAGTGTTTCCCTCCTTTATTCTATTTTTATTTACATCTTTTTTATCTTTAGTGGATTTTGGAACGTAAGGAACAGAACCTTCTTCTATCATCTTCATGCCGCAATTTGGACAATATTTCGAACTATCCTCTTTTGGTTTTCTCAGCTCACAACGCGGGCAAAATAAAAACCCGGTTGATACACTATCTCTATTCCGAGGATCTTTCATTGCGTCTTTCCCGCTGTCGTTTTCTGTGTCGTTAAAATTATTATCTCCTTGTTTTCCGCGATGAAGATTTTCACTCTTACACTTAGGACATTCTTCAGGCCTGGGGAGGCCAAATTCTACTTGCCAGTATATGATCGCATTCAAAACATTTGAAGGTTCTCTTATCCATTATTTATTATTCCTGTCATTATAGATCAATTTGTTTTTTCAATTGCTAATTCTGTTTCAGAAAGTCTACCTTCTAAAAACTCCTTTAAAACTTCTTCCGTATATCCTTTTACCCAGGGGATTACGTTTATTTTTGAGTTTTTCAATTTGTTATCACATATTTGAGTGAGCCCGCCGCAAATCAACACATCAGGATTAAGCTCAAGTATTTGTTGAATTTTATCCAGTGGGCTACTGGGAATGATTCTAATTTTCTCACGCTTCTTTTCTTTGCCGTTTTCAAAAGAAAGAAAAGTAATTTCATCGGCTGAATCTAGTCGTGAGGAGATACGATTTCTGTATGTTGATAAGGCTATTGTTTTCATTTTTCCCATTGAAACATTTTGAATTTCAAATCGAAAATTTCAAATTGCCTGCCATTAACATAAAGTGGTTACAGTGCGTTGTTATTTAATGACTTAGTAAGATTTCGCCTGAGGGACTATTTATGAAATGGTTGCTGGGATGAAACTTATTTCGTGTGTGGGTTGCAAATATGAAACGATCAAAAAATCAGACTAATTCATACTTTTTCATTTTTCGCCATAGTGTGGAGCGGTGTAAACCTAATTCTTTTGCAGTCAGTATCTTGTTTCCGTTATGTTTCTCTATGGTTTCCTTTATTAGCTGCTTTTCAAACGACTGCAATGGCGGGTGGCTTTCTTTTTCTTCAAGTTCCAAATTTTCGTTTTTCGGATACAAGTTCGGGGGGGAGATGAACTGTTCTTATTCTAGCAGCCTGGCACATAACACATGCGTGCTCAATAATATTTTCAAGCTCTCGCACATTGCCCGGGTAATCATATTTCATCAAAATATTCAAAACATCTTTTGAAACATCTTCAATTGTTTTGCCCATCCTCTTATTGAATTTTTCTAAAAAGTGATTTATTAATAAAGGTATATCATCCCTTCTTTTTACTAAAGGAGGAAGTCCAATTTTTACGACATTTAACCGGTAATACAAATCACCCCGGAATTTTTCTTTTTTTATCAGCTTCATTAAGTCATCTTTTGTTGCGGCAATAACTCTAACGTCTGCTTTAACAGGTGCAGTTGCTCCTAAAGGTTCAAACTCTTTTTCCTGCAGTACTCTTAATAACTTTACCTGTGTTGAAAGAGGAAGGCTTTCTACTTCATCCAAAAAAATAGAACCACCTTTTGCTAAGGCAAAACGACCCGGCTTGTCTTTTTTTGCATCCGTAAATGCTCCTTTTACATAACCAAACAATTCAGATTCTATTAATGTGTCTGGCAAAGCACCGCAATTTACGGCAACAAATGGTTTTGCTTTTCTGTTGCTTAAACTATGGATTGCACGTGCGAACAAGCTCTTTCCCTGATCCGCTTTCACCCTGAATAAGAACAGTGCTATCACTTTTTGCTATTATTGGCATAGTTTCAAAAATATTTATCATCTGATGATTTTTAGAAATAATATCCTCAAATGTATAACTCTTTGTTAGTTCCTTTTTTAATTTTTCAATCGGGGTTAAATCTCAGAAATGTCTCTACACCGCCAATAAATTTTCCATTTTCATCCTTTAGTGGTGAGGTGCTGATACTAACAAAAAATTCTTTTCCATCTTCACGCAAAACATTAACGCGTTTGTCAACAACATTTTTCCCTGTTTGAAGCGAGCATTTTAGGGCACAATTTTTTTCACAGATGTTAGAACGCATAACCTCAAAACAAAATTGACCTAATGCTTCTTCTTTCTTAATTCCGGTAATTTTCTCAGCAGCTTTATTGAAATAAGTGATCATCATGTTTTCGTCAACAGTGAAAACACCTTCATTAATGTTATCAAGTATTATATCAGTGTGGGTTTTTGAAAACCCTTTTTTGTTCGCTTTTATTTTTCATTGATCTGTTTCAAATTTATAATGTTGCATTACAAATATAATTAAAACAAAGGTGGGTTGCACAATTGCAACTCAGCATATCAATACTTTTCAAAATAGGTCTCAAAAACAATCAGAAAGTGCATATTTCACTGTTGGTCCTTATTTTGCATAATTAATTTTGAAACGACAACAGAAAGGAAATTAAAAATGGGACTTCTAAAAAACATCGGCAAACCAGTGATAAGGTATCATTACAAATTGTGTTTGAATGCAGCACTATCTATCTCTCTGTTATTAATTATTCTCGCATTCAAATTTTTTCCTCAAATAGAGAAAAGCACAATACAGTACGATGCACCACAAGAACTATTTACGGTTGAGGATATTCAACAAACAAACAGGATTATACTCCACCTCCACCTCCTGAGAAACCACCAATGATTATCCAGGCGATCTCAGATGCGGATATAGAGGATATTGAGTTTGGAGAAACAGAAATAAATTTTGATCAGGAATTGAGTGCACCACCACCTCCTCCAAAAGAAGAGAAAAAAGTAGATAGAAGAAGAACCGGTTTACTTTCGTAGCAGTTGAAGAAATGCCTTATCCAATTGGCGGAGTTCAAGCAATTCTAAATTTGGTTAAATATCCTGAAATTGCAAGAAGAGCCGGAATTGAAGGTAAAGTATATGTATTGGCTTATGTAAATGAAGTAGGCACAGTTACAAAGACTGAAATAATTAAAGGTATAGGCGGTGGTTGTGATGAAGCGGCTGAATATGCTGTTAAGCATACAAAGTTTTCCCCGGGAAAGCAAAGAGGCAAAGCCGGTTAAAGTTAAAGTAATGGTTCCTGTAGTATTTAAGTTAGAAAGTGGACCGGCATAAAACCTGTATAGATAGCAAATAATTAATTAAAAGTGGTGCGGATATTATCTTAAATTTTTTTATTGTGAGCTTTAGGTGAAGAAATGAATGAGGAGTTAATTTCATTAATTATAGGGTGGGGATTGATCATCTGTTGCAATTGCATTTTACCTTTAAAGTTATTTAGTTCGTTCTTCATTTTATACTTCTCCTTTTTAATTTATGTTTAAGTTCTTCTTAAGTTTATGATATGTAGCTTTCATTGATTCTTATTGCTTTTCCGTTTAAGATTCCATCAGCAACTTTTTTTCGTGCGATTTCTACAATTCGTCCGAAAGTTGCTCTTGATATTTTCATTTCATTTGCTGCTTTTTCATGAGAGTAGGCTAGAAAGTCTGCCAACCGTAGCGATTCAAGCTCATCATGGTCAAGAGTAATTTCTTCTAAGTTCGTACACTGGTATTCCTCTTGGCTTGAAATAATAAGCTGCAGGGCTGCAGCATACTCTTCGATGTTTTCTTGGTCTTGGCATAAATTTTAATAATTTGTTATGAGCATATGCTCAAAACTATGTAAATTAAATCCTTAATGCAAATCAATAAATTGTCAACTGTCTGGGTGTAAAAGTCGAAGTGAGCTTAAAGAATTGTTATTTAATCACTGGTATGATGGATAGAGAGAATTAGGAGAACAGGATATTATTTCAAATTCTTCAAATTAGAAAAATTATTTTGATAATAGATAATCAGCAATCTTACCGAGGTCTTTGATGTTTTTATTTCCATAAGGAGGCATTATCTGCCTTGGATATTTTTCTCTATAAGCTTGAAATCTTTCATCATTCATAAATTCATTTGGATTCCTCAGATATGAAAGGAGACTTTCTTTTCCCCAGTACTGAGATAAATTCTTTAGAGCCGGAGCCAGATTAGTTCCGGCAAGATCACCGCCATGACAATTTGTGCATCCAAAATTAGATATAAGCTGAGTCAGCTGTTAATTCGGTTGTGTTTTCCTCCATCATCTGATTGTTCATTTGAGATGATAAATCGCGTTGAGTTTCTTCTTTTTGTGTTAATTTCTGCAGAATAAAAAGTAAAATAAACACTGCTAAAAATGCGGCTACCCAAATCTGTGGTTTAGTCATATTATAATTCTATAATTTCTTAAAATTCGATTAATTGAGGGTGAAACTTATCAAAACAAACCTATTTAAACAATGCGATTAAGGCTGCAGATATTGCTAATTTTTCTTTGGTCTGTAAACATGTGTGCTTTGTCCGAAGAAAACTTCAGCAGCTTCCATTATTGTTTCTGATAAAGTTGGATGAGGATGAATAGTCAATTTCAAATCAGTTAAGTTAGCACCCATTTCAATTGCAAGCACACCTTCTGCAATTAATTCGCCAGCACCGGGACCGCAAATACCAATTCCTAAAATTCTTTGTGAAGTTGGATCAACTAAAATTTTTGTTACACCATCAGATCTATCCAGCGTAACTGCTCTGCCAGATGCAGCCCATGGAAATTTTGTTACTTCGTAATTAATCTTTTTTTCTTTTGCCTGATTTTCAGTTAACCCTGCCCATGCAATTTCCGGATCAGTAAAAACAACAGCAGGAATTGCCATCGGTTCAAATGCAGATTTGTGACCGGCAATTACTTCAACAGCAACTCTTCCTTCGTGAGAAGCTTTGTGAGCAAGCATCGGTTCACCAACAATATCACCAATTGCATAAATATCAGGGTCATCGGTTTTCATCTGATTGTTTACATTTATCCAGCCACGTTCGTTCACTTTTACTTTTGTGTTTTCTAATCCCAATCCTGAAGTATCAGGTTTTCTTCCAATTGACATTAAAACATAATCGTAAGTATTCTCGATAGTTTTTCCTTCAGCATCTTGAATCTTAACTTGTATTCCATCTTTCACTTCCTTCATCTCAACAACTTTTGAGTTGAGCATTATGCTTTCAAACTTTTCTTTTATTCTTTTTGAAAGATGAGAAACAAGATCACGATCTGCACCCGGAAGTAATCCATCAAGCATTTCCACAACTGAAACTTTGGAACCAAGTGCCTGATAAACAGAACCAAGCTCTAATCCAATGTAACCGCCACCAATTACAAGCAATGATTTTGGAATTGCAGGAAGATCAAGTGCAGTTGTTGAGTTAAGTAATCTTTTGCTTTTAATATTTAATGAAGGAATAGTTGTAATTCTTGATCCGGTTGCAATAACTATTTTATCGAAGGTAAGCTCTTCATTACTTCCATCTGTTTTTTCAACAAGAAGTGTTTTAGAATTCTTAAAACTTGCTTTTCCTTGAATGAAATTTACTTTCCGATACTTCGCAACTGTACCTACTCCGCCTGTAAGTTTTTCAACAACACCATTTTTCCATTCACGAAGTTTATCCAGATCAATTTTAGGTTTCTGAAATTCAATCCCCCAGTTTTTTGCTTCTTCGGTTTCGTTTAGAAGTTTTGCAACATGAAGCAATGCTTTGGATGGAATACATCCACGGTAAAGACAAACACCACCGGGATTTTTTTCTTTATCAATTAAAGTAACATTCATTCCAAGATCAGCTGCAAGAAACGCTGCAGCGTATCCGCCGGGTCCGGCACCAATAACACATATATTTTGATTCATTTATTTACTACTCATAAAATTTTTAATGGTTGCTTCCAGAGCTTCGCAAACCCATCTTAAAAATCTTATTGCATCAGCACCATCAATAATTCTGTGATCATAAGAAAGAGAAAGAGGAAGCATTAATCTTGGTTCAAAACTTCCATATCTATTGTAAACTGGTTCATAGTTGCCACGTGATATTCCAAGTATTGCAACTTCAGGTGAATTTACAATTGGAGTAAAATATGTCCCGCCGATTCCACCAAGATTTGTAATTGTAAAACAACCGCCCTGCATTTCTTCAAGAGATAAGTTTTTTGTCACGTGCTTTCTGCGCTAATTGTCCAAGTTCAACTGAAATTTCAACTAGATTTTTCTTATCAACATTTTTAATTACAGGCACAAGCAATCCGTATTCTGTGTCAACTGCAACACCAATGTTAAAATATTTTTTATAGATAACTTCTTTCTTATCCATATCAATACTGGTGTTGAATTGCGGAAATTTTTCCAATCCTTCAGCAATAATTTTAATGAGGATTGCAGTAACAGTTAATTTGCCACCTTCTTTTTCAACCTGAACATTTAATTCTTTTCTGTGATTTTTCAAATTGTGTAATATCTGCTTTATCAAACTGTGTAACGTGCGGAGTAACTGCCCAGGCATAGCTTAAATGAGTTGCAGTCTTCTCACGTATCTTGCTCATAGCAACTCGTTCAATATCACCATACTTGGTAAAGTCGGGTAAAGTTTCTTTTTTAATTCCGACTCCGACAGCTATCATCTTTACCTTCCATTATTTTTTTCACATAAGCTTTAACATCATCCATCGAAATTCTTCCGCCTTCACCAGAGCCAGGAACTTTATTTATATCAACACCAAGCTCGCGTGCAATTCTTCTGACTGATGGTGCAGCAGGAGCCGAGCCTCTCAGAATCGGAGGTTGATGATCATGTTCACCGGGTTTCATTTCACCAACTTCACCATTGCGCATCTTCAGATTTCGGTTCAAATTCATGCTTTTTTTCCGACTCTTCTTTTTTCTCTTTCAGCTTCATCAATTTCTTTTTCTCAGCCGGAGCTACTGATGTTGATTCAACTTTTATAAGAACATCACCAACTTTTACTTTATCACCGGTTTTAACATTTACTTCAACTATTTTTCCTTCAACAGAGGAGGGGACTTCAATGGTAGCTTTATCAGTTTCAATTTCAATTACTACCCTGATCTTTTAAAATTGTATCTCCTTTTTTCACCAGCACATTTATCACATCAGCAGATTCAATATTTTCACCAAGATCAGGAACTTTAAATTCAAAAATTTCTCCCGAACCAGATTTTAATGTTTCTTTAACTTCTTTTTCTTCCTTTCTTCCTTTTTGTCTCAGCTTTCGCCTCAGCCTTTGTTTCAGTCTTCGACAATCTGTCTTTGCCTCTGTCTCTCCACCTTCATCAACTTTTATAATTGTCTGTCCAACTTTTACTGATTCGCCTTGTTTGACAAGTACTTCTGTTATCTTTCCGGAAATATTTGAAGGAACTTCAATCGTTGCTTTATCAGTTTCAATTTCGATAATTGATTGTTCTTTCTCAATTATATCACCAGCTTTGACAAGTACATTTATTATGTCAGCCGATTCTATATTTTCACCAAGTTCAGGTAATTTAAATTCTGTTGCCATTATTTATTTATATATTTTATTTCATTTTATTAATTGTCATTCTGAACGAAGTGAAGAATCTCAGAGATTCTTCGCGAATCCTTAACGGATTCACTCAGAATGACAGCTCGTTATATTACGATATCATCGGATTTAATTTATCTGATTTAATTTCAAGATCTTTTTTTGCTTTTTCTAGAACAGTATCTTTTATCTTTCCTTCTTTAGCCAGCGCACCAAGAGTTGCATAAACAATATGTCTGTAATCAACTTCAAAGAAATCTCTGAGTGCTTTTCTCGAACCACTTCTTCCGAATCCATCTGTTCCTAATGAATACAGAGTTCCCGGGAACCATTTCGAAATGGAATCTGGCAATGCTTTCACATAATCTGATGCTGCAACAAAAACTCCTTCTTCTTTTGAAAGTGTTTTAGTGATATAGGCTTCTTTTTGCTTTTTGTCAGGATTGAGCATATTCCATCTTTCAACTTCGAGCGCTTCTCTTCTTAACTCTTTGTAACTTGTAACACTCCAAACATCTGCAGCAACTTTATAATCCTTCTCAAGAATTTCCTGCGCTTGCAAGAACCTGATTAAGAATTGTTCCGCTTCCAAAAAGCTGTGCTTTCAATTTTGCATTCTTCATAGTTGAAGATTTGAACTTATACATTCCTTTTAAGAATACCTTCCTTTGCACCTTTCGGCATTTCAGGCATTGCATAATTTTCATTCATCACTGTGATGTAATAATAAATATTTTCTTGGTCTTCAAACATTCTTTTTATTCCATCACGAATAATTACCGCAAGCTCAAATGCAAAAGCAGGATCATAAGCGACCAGATTCGGAATTGAATAAGCAAGAAGATGACTATGACCATCCTGATGCTGCAAACCTTCACCGTTAAGTGTTGTTCTTCCTGCAGTTCCTCCGATTAAAAATCCTTTTGCACCAATATCACCAGCAGCCCAGGCAAGATCGCCAATTCTTTGCAAACCAAACATTGAATAATAAATAAAGAATGGAATCATATTTATTCCGTGAGTTGCATAAGCAGTTCCTGCAGCAACGAAAGAAGACATTGAACCGGCTTCTGTAATTCCTTCTTCAAGTATCTGTCCGTTCTTTAGCTTCTTTGTAGTAAAGAAGACTATCTCTATCAACAGGTTCATACAATTGACCGGCGTGTGCATAAATTCCAACCTGTCTGAAAAGTGATTCCATTCCAAAAGTTCTTGCTTCATCCGGAACAATCGGAACAATATTTTTTCCAATCTCTTCATCCTTTAAAAGCTTTGCAAGAATTCTAACAAACACCATCGTTGTTGAAACTTCTCTTCCTTCAGTTCCTTTATAAAATTCTTCAAAGACTGATTCATCAGGAGTTTTAATTGGTTTCAAATCTGTTTTTCTTGAAGGAACATATCCGCCCAATGCTTGTCTTCTTTCCTTTAGATATTTCATTTCGTGACTGTCTTCATCAGGTCTGAAGAAAGGATCATTATGAATCTGCTCATCAGAAATAGGAATACCAAACCGTGCACGGAATTCTTTCATCTCATCTTCATTTAATTTTTTCTGCTGATGAGTTATGTTCTTTCCTTCACCGCTTTCACCGAGTCCGTATCCTTTAACAGTTTTTGCAAGAATTACTGTCGGTTTTCCTTTGTGATTTACAGCAGCATTGTAAGCAGCAAAAACTTTTTCAGGATCGTGTCCGCCTCGTCGCATTTTACTGAGCTGCTCATCTGTCATATCACTTACCATATCTTTTAACTCTTCATCTACACCAAAGAAATGTTCACGGATATATTCACCACCTTCAACAGTATATTTTTGATATTGACCATCAACAACTTCGCCCATTCGTTTGATAAGTTTTCCATCTTTATCTTTTTCAAGAAGCGGATCCCAGTCATCACCCCAGATAACTTTTATCACATTCCAGCCTGCACCACGGAAAGCTGCTTCAAGTTCCTGAATTATTTTTCCGTTACCGCGAACCGGTCCGTCAAGTCTTTGCAGATTACAGTTGATTACAAAAATTAAATTATCAAGCTGCTCTCTTGATGCAAGAGTAATTGCACCGAGTGTTTCAGGTTCATCAGTTTCACCATCACCAAGAAATGCCCAGACTTTACTTCCTGTATCTTTCTTCAATCCACGATCTTCTAGATATCGGTTAAATCTTGCCTGGTAAATTGCCATAATTGGTCCGAGTCCCATTGACACAGTCGGGAATTCCCAGAAATCAGGCATCAGCCACGGATGAGGATAAGAAGAAAGTCCGCCGCCTTTTGCAAATTCTCTTCTGAAGTTTTGTATCTGCTCTTTTGAAATTCTTCCTTCAAGAAAAGCACGTGCATAAATTCCCGGTGATGCATGTCCCTGAAAATAAATCTGATCGCCGTCGTAACCTTCACCTTTTCCTTTGAAGAAATGATTGAAACCAATCTCATACAAAGTTGCTGCACTTGCATAAGTTGAAATATGTCCGCCGATTCCTTCTTCCATTTTATTTGCTTTTACAACCATTGCCATTGCATTCCAGCGGATTAGAGTTTTTATTCTTCTTTCAATTTCTCTGTTGCCCGGGAAAGGCGGCTGCTTTTCTCTTGGAATTGTATTTATGTACGGAGTGTTTGCAGAGAAAGGAATATGAACACCAGCTTTGTGTGCACGTATTTGTAATTGCTGAAGTAACTCTCTTACTCTTTCTGGTCCGCCGTGTTCAAAAACATAATCGAGCGAGTAAAGCCACTCGCTTGTTTCTTGTTCTTCAATTTCAGGATTTCGTTTATAATCCTTAGCCATAAATTTCCTTAGTTAATCTAATAAAAATGTTAGAATTCTGCTTAAAAAGTGAATTTTGCTGATTGTTTTAGTCAGAAATCGAGGCGTCAAAATAATCGATTGATGAGTGAAATACAAGGAAAGAGTTCAAGTGTAAGTTCAAGTTTAAGTAATTGCAACTTAAACTTAATCTTGAACCTAAACTTAAACTCTGCCACCTGACTTTCTCACTTTAATTTCTTAAGTTTCTGCTAAGTTTAATTTTAATGGGGTAAAATTATGCGAACCCTTAAAATATCTCTCCTGGTTTTTATTCTTTCGATTACTATATCTGCACAATGGGAATGGACAAATCCTAAATTACATGGGAATCAATAGAATGAAATAAACATATTTAGTTCTACTTTAGCAATTGCTGTTAGGGATGTTGGTATCATTTTATTAACTATGAAAGATGAAGGTACTCCTAAGAATTACAAAAATTACTTATATTTCAAATTATTAAGTCTATTTTATATTAATATTTTTTTAGGAATTGAAGAAAAAATAATCCTCACTCATTGCTATTTATATATTTAAATTTCTTTAAGGAGGAACAATGAAAAACCTATTAAATATATTTTTCGTTTTACTATACTTATTAATATTTGGTATAGTTGTATCCGCTCAAAACATTCCTTATCAATTTCTGGCAAAATTATATACTGAGGCTCACGGAAGAGCACCCGACCAAAATGGCTGGACTTATTGGACTGGAGTTTTACAAAATTCACAAAACTTAGTTCAAACAATGCGAGAAATAGGCATCGCTTTTTATACTTCTCCAGAATATATGGCGATACCGTACGATTATGAAGCAAGACTTCTTTCCTTATATAGAGGTAGTTGTAACAGAGAACCAGATGCTTATGGCTTCAATAGTAAATTAGAATTATTGAATAATGGAACACTTACATGGACTCAGATTGTTACAGATACTTTTGAAAGTCAAGAGTTTACAAATTTAGCAAATCAAATTATCAGTTCAGAAAACCCATATTATTATTGGGGTAATGCTCCAGTAATTGATATTGGTGGTGGTGTATGGACGCAAGATCATCTAGAAACATTGTTGAATAATGCCAGTAGAAGTCCAGTTAATATTCCTCAAAAAGTAATTGTTCATTTGGTTCGACCGCTTGTAATCCCAAACGGGGTAACACTCCAGACATCTGGCACTCCAATCCATAATCAATACGCATTAATGGCAAGACTAATCAGAGATATTAGTTTTTCTGATACCAACCGCATAATAAATTTAAGCAGTAACTCTGTGTTGAAAAGCATTTGGATAGATGGTCAATTAGCTCAATATGGAAACTATCACCCTGTCAGGGCGAATCTTCATACAATGGGAGATAATATCATTATTAACAATTGCAGACTTTCAGATCCAGCAGGATTTAGTAATCTTCTTTTAAGCGGACCACAAGATGGAATATATTGCAATACTTTCTCGACAGTAAGCTCAAACCTAATTACTTGTTATGCTAATGATCACTATACATATTGGGAAAAAGGCCTTCCCCTTCCATCTAAAAGTTTAGCTGATGGTATCAGTATTGGAACTAATAAAACGTATGTTTATGATAATAATATAATTGACGCTACAGATGCATGTATTGTTGTCTTTAAGGGTAGTACCACAGGTTCTTTTCACCAGCAATCAAAGGTTTATAACAATATTATTGTGAATACTGGAAACAGTGCTGGTTGGGGATTAGTCGCCGACCCAACTGGTGAGGTACGACACGACCCTCCTCCACCTCATGCACTGTATGATTTTAGTGGAACGGAGATTTATAATAATCTTATATGGACGAGTCCAAGAGCACATATTGATGTGGTCTTAGCAGTTGGAACAAGAAGCGCTTTTACTGATCCAAGGTATCCTTATGATTATGCAGATAGAGGATCAGGGGCATACTTTCATGATAATACTTCAGGTAATTTTTTGTGTACCTGTAATATGGGCATTTTAATAAATGGTATGATAAATGCAAATATTCAAAGCAATAATTTAAATGTATATACTGAAGCCCTTGTAGGTCACAAGGAAGGTTTACTGGTTGCTAATTCAGATTCCTACTATGCCTCGGGGAATTTTGGAAATGCTATTTTAGAAGATGACATTGATCTTTTTGGATGGGGTCATAATGGTTACTACATTACCGGTGACGAAGAGGTTTATGCGCCTCGCCAAAAAGGAGGTGTTACTTATTATACTTGGAATACAGTTAAAACCCATATTCCCATTCCACCCCAAGACCCACTCACATCTTTTTATTGGTATTATAATGGGGGATATGCTGCCGGTTATCAATTTACTTATACCAAAACTTTTGGCTGGGATCCAGGTAAAAATCCCGTTCAGATAAAAATAACATTACGAGACTTAAGTAGACCATATCCAAATAAAGTTGTTGCAACTAAATGGATAACATATTATCCTTCAAATTATCCCATACTACCTAAACCTGAAGGCAAAGAAAAAGTTATAACTGAATACAAGTTATATAATAACTACCCCAACCCATTTAATCCAGTAACAAAAATAAAATTTGAGATTCCGGGTCAAGCCCGGAATGACAGTCGTTTAGTTACTCTAAAAGTTTATGATGTCTTGGGAAACGAAGTCGCAACACTTGTCAACGAAGAAAAACCTGCCGGTGAGTATGAAGTTGAGTTTGATGGCAGTGCACTTACAAGTGGAATTTATTTTTATCAGTTGAAAGCAGGTGATCCTTCGACAAGCTCAGGACAAGGTTATTCTGAGACGAGGAAGATGGTTCTATTGAAATAAAATGACCGTAGGGACAAGTCGCGACTTGTCCCTACAAAAATCAAAGAAGATTACTCGCAAGTTCAGCCAGCTCGCTGCGTTCACCTTTCTCTAAATTTATGTGTGCATATAATTTCTGTCCTTTGAAGCGGTCAATCAGATATGATAAACCGTTTGATTGTCCATCAAGATAAGGATGATCTATCTGGTAAATATCTCCTGTGAACACAAGCTTTGAACCTTCACCAGCGCGGGTGATAATTGTTTTTATTTCGTGCGGAGTTAAGTTCTGTGCTTCATCAACAATAAAGAAAATTCTCTGCAGACTTCTTCCTCGGATGTAGGACAGACGGTTCAATGACTAACTTTTCTTCTTTAATCAATGAATCAATCAGCTGATGATTTTTATCTGTCTCAGGAAATTGATCCTGGATTACTTTTAAGATTATCCCACAATGGAGTCATATAAGGTGCAAGCTTGCTTTCAACATCTCCCGGAAGGAAACCAATATCTTTATTACTGAGAGGAACAATTGGACGTGCAATAAAAATTTGTCTATAATGTTTTCTAACGTGAAGTGCACTTGCAAGCGCAAGAAGTGTTTTACCTGTTCCGGCTTTTCCTGTTAATGAGACTAATCGAATATCGTGATTACTCAAAGCATCAACAGCAAAAGTCTGTTCAGCGTTGCGTGGAGTGATTCCGTAAATAACATTCTTATCAACTTTTCTTAAATGCTCTTTGTTCTGATCTAAATTTGCAAGCACAGAACGATTTCCATTCCGGAGAATAAAATATTTATTTGACAGCGCTTCGCCGTTTAATCTATCAAGCAAAGGTTCTGCAGGAACTTCAAACGGTGGCTGGAATAATTCAATTATTTTATCATCATCAAAATCTTCAATTACCTGTTTGCCGCTGTAAAGTTCTTCAATACTTCCAATACTGTCTGTTGTATAATCTTCTGCAAGAATGCCAAGAGCTTTGGCTTTCATCCGCAGGTTCACATCTTTTGTAACAAGAATAACAGTATTTGAATCTTTGTATCTTTTTTGCCATTCAAATGCAGTTCCCAGAATCCGGTGATCGGGAGTATCTTCTTTAAATACTTCACGAATTTCATGTGATAGTCCACGCGAAATAGCAATTCGTAATTGACCTCATCCTTCACCCATTGAAACACCGCCATTAAAAATATCCTGTCCGGTTAGTGAATCGAGCGTGCGTGAAAATTCTCTTGCGTTAAGATTTATTACCTGGCTTCCTCTTTTGAATTGATCAAGTTCTTCAAGAACAGTGAGAGGAATTACAACATCATTTTCCTGGAACTGGTTTATGCAGGATGAATCGTGAAGGATTACGTTTGTGTCGATGAATAAAAATCTTTGGTTTTTTACTCATTTAGATTGAATGTGATGGTTTAAATAGAGTTTATGGAAAGTTGTCTTATTGAATGCAGAAATTAAATGTAGAACTAATGAGAGTATCTTCAAAAAATATCTCTTTGTTAAGAACAGATTAATTTTCACTGCAATTAATAATAAATCTTGGATTAAATGCAACTGACAGCGGTTTGGCAAAGTAAATTTGATTTCTATTTATTGCCGATTGGATAAGTTAGTAACACGGTTTATATTTGTCTCAAATTTTTTAAGGATTAGTGAAAATAAAAAATAAAATTTTGACCAAAGTCATCTTGAATAAAAGTCTGAATTTTTCAGCCACTCATTGAGTGGCTATTTTTTTGTCTGAACGAAATGAGTGAAAGTAAAAAAACTAAATTAATTTTAGAGGACGGTTCCGAATTCGAAGGAATCAGTTTCGGATTCGAAGACAATGCCAATGGAGAAGTTGTTTTCAATACCGGTATGGTTGGCTATCCTGAAACACTTACCGATCCTTCTTACCGAGGACAAATTCTCGTCTTTACTTATCCTCTTATTGGAAATTATGGCATTCCGGAAAAAGAAAAGTTAAACGGGGTTTCAAAAAATTTTGAGTCTGATTCTATTCAAGTTCGTGGACTCATCGTTTCAAATTATTCAAGCGAATACTCACACTGGAGTGCAAAAAAGTCTTTAGGTGATTGGCTGAAGGAAGAAAAGATTCCTGCAATAACCGGAATTGATACACGAATGCTTACAAGGAAACTACGTGATAAAGGTACGATGCTTGGAAAGATCATCATAAATGAAAATGAGACTACCGGATTTATTGATCCAAACCAAACTGATCTGGTTAAAGAAGTTTCAGTTAATGAACCAATCGAATATTCAGCTGGAAGTAAAAAAATAATTCTCGTGGATTGCGGAACGAAGAACAATATTATCAGAGCATTTCTTGGAAGAAATATTTCAGTTATCCGGGTTCCTTATGATTATGATTTTACAACTATAAAAGCAAATGGAATTATGCTCTCAAATGGTCCCGGGGATCCGAAGATGAACACTGCAACTATTGAGCATACAAAGAAGAGCAATGGAATCAAACATTCCAATTCTTGGAATTTGTCTCGGTTCTCAAATACTTGCACTTGCTGCTGGTGCTGATACATACAAATTAAAATATGGTCATCGCGGACACAACCAGCCGTGCAATGAAATGGGAACAAAAAGATGTTATATCACTTCGCAGAATCATGGTTATGCAGTTAAGTCAGATACGCTTACCACAGGATTGGCGTGAATGGTTTGTAAATGATAACGATGGAACAAATGAAGGAATTAATCCATATATCAAAACCATTTTTTGCAGCACAATTTCATCCGGAAGCTTCTCCCGGTCCGGATGACTGCGAGTTTATATTTGATATGTTTGTGAGGGCGTTAAAGTGACGAATCATCCCGAACTGGTTCGGGATCTTAATGTTAAATTGAAGATGCTGAAATAAATTCAGCATAAAGAATTATGAAAAAAAGAAAACCAAAAAAGTATTATCGGCTCAGGTGCTTTGCAGATCGGGCAGGCAGGTGAGTTTGATTACTCCGGCTCACAGGCGATTAAAGCACTAAAGGAAGATGGAATCACTTCCATTCTTGTTAATCCAAACATTGCAACGATCCAAACTTCAGAAAACTTTGCTGACAAAGTTTACTTCATTCCAATCACGCTAGAATTTGTTGAAAGAGTAATCGAAAAAGAAAAACCTGATAGTATTCTTTTGCAATTTGGTGGACAGACAGCATTAAATGTTGGTGTTCAATTGTACGACAAAGGAATTCTTGAAAAACATAATATCCAGGTTCTCGGAACACCGGTAGAAGCAATTAAAGATACCGAAGACAGATTGCTATTTTCAAACAAGTGTACCGAAATCGGATTTAAAGTTGCGAGAAGTAAAACTGCAAAGAGTGTTGAGGAAGCAATTAAAGTTGCAAATGAAATTGGCTTTCCTGTTATGGTTAGAATTGCTTATGCACTTGGGGGATTGGGATCAGGAATCGTCAATAATGAAAAGGAACTAAAGGAAAAAGCTGAAAAAGCTTTCAGATACACGAACCAGATTTTAATTGAAGAATCGCTTTATGGCTGGAAAGAAGTTGAGTATGAAATTGTCCGTGATAAATATGATAACTGCATCACAACCTGTTCGATGGAAAATATTGATCCGATGGGAATACACACCGGAGACAGTGTGGTAATTGCACCAGTCCAAACTCTTATCCGCACAGGAAAATTTTAAGCTTCGATCAATAGGAATAAAATTAATAAGACACATCGGTGTTATTGGTGAATGCAATATTCAATATGCACTTGATCCGAATTCAGATGATTACAGAATAATTGAAGTGAATGCAAGACTAAGCAGAAGCTCCGCACTTGCATCAAAAGCGACTGGTTATCCTCTCGCTTTCATAGCTACCAAACTTGCACTTGGTTATGCATTAATGAAATTGAGAACAGTATAACGCAAGAAACATCAGCCTGCTTTGAGCCCGCACTAGATTATGTTGCTTTAAAATTTCCTCGATGGGATTTGCAGAAATTCCAGCAGGTAAGCACACAGCTTGGCTCGGAAATGAAATCGGTGGGTGAAGTTATGTCACTTGGTACGAAGCTTTGAAGAAGTTCTTCAAAAGGCAATTCGGATGCTTGATGTTGGGTTGAAGGGATTTGTCTGCAACGATCTAAAGTTTGAAGATCTTAGATAAAGAGTTATCTCACCCAACAGATAAAAGAATTTTTGCAATCGCAGTTGCATTTCAAACAATGGTTATTCAGTTGAAAAAATTCATCAGCTCACAAAAATCACTCCGTGGTTTCTTTACAAGATGAAGAACATTATCGATTCGGAATTGAAGTTGAAGCAATCCACCTCAGTCGGATTATCAGAAATAGATTCTGCTTTGATGAAGGAAGCAAAGCAAAATGGATTTTCAGATCTGCAGATTGCTGAGTTAATTCACTCAACGGAAAATGAAGTCAGGCAAAAACGTAAATCACTTGGTATTACTTCCTGTTGTAAAGCAGATCGATACGATGGCTGCGGAATATCCTGCACAAACAAACTATCTCTACTTAACTTATCACGGAAATGAGCATGATATATCAGTAAAAGAGAAAAACCAGATTGCTGTGATTGGAAGTGGAGCGTATCGTATCGGCTCGTCTGTTGAGTTTGACTGGTGCTGTGTGACTGCAGTTCAGGCAGTAAATAGTGCTGGCTGTAAATCAATAATGATTAATTGTAATCCGGAAACAGTAAGCACTGATTACGACATTTGTGATAAACTTTACTTCGAACAATTAACTTTGGAACGAGTACTCGATATATGTGATCTTGAAGAACCAGAAGGTGTAATCGTTTCTATGGGCGGGCAGGTGCCTAATAATCTTTCAATGAAATTACATAACGAGGGAGTGAAAATAATTGGAACATCACCGATACAGATAGATAATGCGGAAAGCCGTCACAAGTTTTCGACGATACTTGACAAGTTAAAAATTGATCAGCCGGAGTGGACAGAGGTTACAACACTTGATTGAAGCTAAAAAGTTTTCGGCGCAAGTTGGGTATCCTGTTTTGATTCGACCGAGTTATGTCTTAAGTGGCGCGGCAATGAGTATTGTTTTAACTGTAGATGAACTTGAAACGTACTTGAAGAAAGCGACTGATCTGAATACGGAACATCCGGTGGTAATAAGTAAATTTATTACTGATGCAAAGGAGATAGAGATTGATGCAGTTGCAGATCACGGCGAACTTTTCTGTTATGCAATTGCCGAACACGTAGAAAATGCTGGTGTTCATTCGGGTGATGCGACAATTGTTCTTCCGCCTCAAAGAACTTACCTTGAAACAATGCGGCGAGTAAAAAACATCACCAGGAAAATTGCAAGTGAGTTTGAAATAACCGGTCCTTTTAATATTCAGTTTATTGCAAAAGATAACGATGTAAAAGTGATTGAATGCAACCTGCGTGCATCGAGGAGTTTTCCATTCGTCTCGAAAACATTAAAAATTAATTTCATAGATATTGCTACCAGGTTAATGCTTGGTGAAAAAGTAGCAAAGATTGACAAATCATCTTTCGATTTAGATTACGTTGGAGTCAAAGCATCGCAGTTCTCTTTCACAAGATTGAAAGGTTCTGACCCTGTTACGGGGGTTGAAATGTCATCGACAGGTGAAGTTGCTTGTCTCGGAGATGACTTTAACGAAGCATTTCTGAAAAGTGTATTATCGACCGGACAAAAAATTCCACAGAAAGCTGTTCTTCTTTCCACCGGCACACCAAAAAATAAAGCTGAACTGCTTGAGGATATCGCCGCACTAAAAGGAATGGGATTAAAATTTTACGGTACAAAAGGAACATCGGATTATTACAAGCTTAGCGGAATTGAAGTTGATATTCTCTATCGTCCTTTTGATGAAAAAGAACCCTCCATCTTAACATACCTAGGTAATGGTGAAATTGATATGGTGATAAACATTCCGAAGTCTGCTGAGAAAGTTGAACTTGACAGCGATTATATCATTCGGAGAAAAGCAGTTGACCTGAACATTCCACTTTTTACAAATGTGCAGGCAACGGAAAGATTTATTAAGGCATTGCAGCAATTCACAATAGATACATTGCCTATTAAAAGTTGGGATGAATATCAGTAATAAAAAAAACGGATAGAAATTTTATTCCTATCCGTCAGCAAATCAAAAATTCTTATAATTAATTTTACATCTCATCAATTATTTTATTGAAGATTGAGCTTGGACGCATAACTTCTGTAGCTTTTTTATCATCAGGTAAATAATAACCACCAACATCAACAGATTTACCCTGAACAGAAATCAAATCGTTAGCAATTTTATCTTCGTTTGCTTTCAGCTCTTTATAAATTTTTGAGAATCGTTCTTTCATTTCTTTATCTTTATCCTGTTCAGCTAAAGCCTGTGCCCAGTATAACGCAAGATAAAATGAACTTCCGCTGTTATCAATTTCACCTGCTTTTCGCGAAGGCATTCGTCCGTTTTCAAGATATTTTCCGATTGCAGCATCAAGAGTCTCAGCTAAAATTTTTGCTTTTGCATTACCGGATTTTTCAGCAATCATTTCTAACGAAGGAACAAGAGCGCAGTATTCTCCAAGCGAATCCCATCTTATATGATTTTCTTTCAGCAACTGCTGAACATGTTTCGGAGCAGAACCGCCGGCACCGGTTTCAAATAATCCGCCGCCTTTTAATAAAGGAACAATTGAAAGCATTCTTGCACTTGTGCCAAGTTCAAGAATAGGGAAGAGGTCGGTAAGATAATCACGAAGAACATTTCCTGTAACCGAAATTGTATCCAATCCTTTTCTTGTTCTTTCTAGAGTATATTTCATCGCATCGACAGGTTTAAGAATTTTTATTTCAAGTCCTTTGGTATCATGTTCCGGCAGATACTTTTTAACTTTTGCAATTATTTCTCTGTCGTGAGCCCTGTTTTCATCAAGCCAGAAAATTGCTGGAGTGTTGGAAGTTCTTGCTCTGTTTACAGCTAGTTTTACCCAGTCTTTAATTGCTTCATCTTTAGCCTGGCACATTCTGAAAATATCACCTGTTTCAACCTGCTGTTCAAGTAAAGTTTTTCCTTCAGAATTAACAACACGGATTATTCCGTTTCCTTTAGCTTCAAAAGTTTTATCGTGTGAGCCGTACTCTTCAGCTTTCTTTGCCATAAGTCCAACATTTGAAACTGCGCCCATTGTTGAAGGATCAAATTGTCCTTTTGCTTTTGCGTCTTCAATAATTTCACCATACATTGTTGAATAACAGCGATCGGGAATCATAGCAATGCAATCCTGCAGTTCATCTTTTTCATTCCACATTTTTCCGCCGTCGCGAACAACATTCGGCATTGATGCATCAACTATAATATCATTTGGAACATGAAGATTTGTTTTTCCAATTCTTGAATCAACCATTGCAAGCTGAGGTCTGTTTTCATAAACTTTATTAATGTCTGCTTCAATTTCTTTTCTTTTTTCATCAGGAAGTTTCTTTAATTTTTCCAGAACATCCATAAGACCATAATTAACATTTGCACCGATTTCTTTCAGTGTATCAGCATGTTTATCAAGAGCATCTTTGTAATAAACAGAAACAGCATGACCAAACATTATCGGGTCGGAAATTTTCATCATTGTTGCTTTAAGATGCAGAGAAAGAAGCACATCATCTTTTTTTGCTGCTTCAATTTGTTCTGCATAAAATTTTCGCAATTCTTTTACATTCATTACAGCAGTATCAATCACTTCATCTTTCAGCAGCTTCAGATTTTCTTTAAGAGTTTCAGTCTTTCCATCTTTACCAACAAATTCAATTTTAACAACATCATCTTTATCTAGATGTGAGTGATTTTTCAGATCCATAAAAATCTTTTTGATTCATATGAGCAACACGGCATTTTGATCCTGATTCAGGCCAGGGTTTCATCATTTTATGTGGATGTTTTTGTGCAAACTTTTTTACTGAAGCAGCAGCACGTCTGTCAGAATTTCCTTCACTCAAAACCGGATTTACAGCAGAACCAAGAACTTTAGAAAATCTTTCTTTTAATTTTTTTTCTTCATCATTTTTTGGTTCATCAGGATAATCAGGAATTTTATAACCTTTTTCTTGTAATTCTTTTATTGCAGCGTGAAGCTGCGGAATAGAAGCACTGATATTCGGAAGCTTAATAATATTAGCTTCAGGATGTTGAGTTAATTCGCCAAGTTCAGTTAAGTAATCTGGAATTTTTTGTTCTTCAGTTAGATTATCAGGAAAGTTTGCAATTATTCTTCCTGCTAAGTGAAATATCTTTTAGTTCAATTTCAATTCCAGATACCTTTTGTAAAGGATTTTACTATTGGCAGTAAACTATATGATGCTAAAGCCGGAGCTTCATCAATTTTTGTCCAATTAATAATACTTTTCATTTAATATCCCCGCATAATTATTCGGTTATAGTAAATTATTTAAAGATAATTTCAAAAATACTCAACCTTGGCTAATTATTAAAGATTTATTAAAGTGTTAGAGTATTTTATTGCATGGGGAGACTACTAGATAGAAGTTGGAATGAAAACCAATAACTTAACTTCGAAATGATTAACGTAACGGGTATATTTTAATAAATACTAATCTTCTATCATTGAACGCTAAAAGTATTTTTTACTCTCTCCGAATTTTTAAGATAAAGTTTCCAAACATTACAAATGCAATTGATGATATAGGTCTCCCTAATGAAATCACCATATACATATTGAGCTGCTGTGTTAAAAGGAATCTTAGAAATAGAAAAAATTATTGTTATTAGGAAAACAATACTAACTGATGTATACACAAAAAAAGATTGAGATAAAGATCTGGTTGCAATCCTTAATGGCATCCGGACGAATTCTCCAAAGCTTTATATCCAGCGTAAATACCTTAAACAAGATATAATGATCTCTAAAATGAGATCAATATGATTACTGCATCTTGAAAGGGGAAACCATTCTAATCAGTTTTTGGTATTTCTATATAAGTATCAATGCTATAAGGTATATATGCAATAGGACTAAAAATAAGAATCATACTAAAGAACAGAAGCCAACCTTCAACACCTTTAATTTGTGCTTTCTTCGCTACTTGCTCTGAATTTTCTTTTTTAAAGACATCATTGTCGATAACTTCTACTTCTTCATGAATGCTATTAATTATTTCTTTTACTTCTTCAACTTGTTCTTTATGAACTAATAATCTTGGAACTTGAATAAAATTTGGTCCCCAAATGTTTTCCATCGCATTATCATTAATAAAATATTCAATTTTCTTTTCATCCAGTAGTGAAAGAATTGATGAAAGATTAGCAGGATGAGACGTGACAGGAATTTCTTCGAAACGTCATCCTCTTCAGATGTTTCCTCTAAAGATGCACCACACTTTTGACAAGTTTTTGCATCAGCAGGAACAGTAGCACCACAATCAGAACATTGATATTCTTCTTCGTGAGATTCCATTGTTTTAACCTTTCATTTAGTTATGAGAAGGCGAACAACTAATTTCTAACTCAATAATACCGAAACGATTTTTAAATGTCCATAATTATTTCTTGTAATATGTCAGCGCTTCAGGAATCCAAGCTGTGATATTATTTATTCTTGTCTGGTCAGAAGGATGAGTGCTCAGAAATTCTGGTGGTGCACCGCCTTGTTTTGCTGCAGCCATTCTTTTCCAGAATTCTGGTGCTTCATAAGGATCATAACCCGCCATAGACATAAATATCAAGCCCAGATGATCGGCTTCACTTTCCTGTGTTCTGCTGTAAGGAAGCATAACTCCGACGGTTGTTCCAACTCCGTAAACTGCGAGCCATATTGCTTGTGTTTGAGCTGGTTCGTCTTTCATTGCAACCATTAAGCCAACTGCACCGACTTGCTGCAACAATTGCTGACTCATTCTTTCATTCCCATGCTCAGCGATTGCATGAGCAATTTCATGACCCATAACAACAGCCAGTCCTGCTTCATCATTTGTTACAGGGAGAATTCCAGTATAAACAACTACCTTTCCACCAGGCATACACCATGCATTTACCTGATCATCTTCAACAAGATTGAAATCCCATTTGTAACCATTTAACCTTGACTGATAAATTGTTATCCGCCATATAACGGTCAACTGCCTGCTGAATATTTCCACCGACTCGTTTAACCATATTCACTTCAGCCATATTTGTACTAAGCTTATTCTCTTTTAAGAAAACATCATACTGCTGGTAACTCATAGAAAGCATTTCGCTGCTTGGAATCATATTTAATTGTGATCTTCCGGTTAACGGTACTGAACTGCAGGTCTGAAATAAAACAATTGTTATTACTGAATAGACAATCGATATAATTATTTGTCTCATATATTTCCTGTTAAACTATTATTAATGGTTATCTTTAATGTATCAAATTGAATTATAATCACAAAATATTTTAGGCGAATATGAGGAGCCTTTTTATCAGTTAGTTAGTTCTAAAATGACGTTGCTTATATTTGTTTTATAAAAACGATTTAAAAAGAGATTATAATGCAAATAGGAATAGTAGGATTACCACAGTCCGGAAAGTCAACATTATTTCAGACAATTACAAAGACTCATCTTGATCCATCATCGATGGTTAAAGTTGAAACTCATCAATCGATAATAAAAATTCCTGATGCACGACTTGATAAGCTGACTGAAATTTTTAATCCAAAAAAGAAAACCAGCGCTACAATTGAAGTGTTGGATGTTGTTGGTTTACACAAAGGTGATTCAGGCTCAACACAGTTTACAAGTAACTTTCTCGGAAAAGTTAAAAATAATGATGCACTGATCCAGGTAGTAAGATTATTTAAAAATGAACTAGTTCCACATCCTGATGGCTCGATAAATATGATGAGAGACATAGATGCTTTCGAAACAGAATTTATTATTTCGGATCTGGCAATAGTTGAAAAGAGAATTGATACGGTTAAAGAAACAGATTCAAAAAATTCAGGATGATAAGTTGAAACGCGAATTACCACTGCTTGAGAAATGTTATAACTTTCTTCAGGAAGAAAAACCTTTGAGAGATACTCATCTGAGAGATGATGAATTAAAAATTCTAAATTCATTCCAGCTACTTTCAATAAAACCAATGCTGATTGCTCTTAATCTTGATGAAACACAGGTAAATGAAACAGGAAAATATCTTGACGAACTTGCAAAGAAAAAACTGAGTACACATACCAAAGCACTTTTCTTTTTTGGAAAAATTGAACAGGAAATGTCTGAACTTTCAGATAAAGGAAGCAGAAATTTTTATGAATGAATACGGAATAAAAGAATCGGCTTTGAATAGCATTATCAGGGAAGCATACGACTTGCTTGGACTACAATCCTTCTTTACTTGTGGTGACACTGAGTGCCGTGCCTGGACAATTAAAAAAGGTTCTACTGCTCAGGAAGCAGCTGGCGAAATTCACACTGATTTTTATAATAAATTCATCCGAGCAGAAACTGTTGGTTATGAAGATTTTATTTCTGCAGGCACATTTGCTAAAGCTAGAGAACTTGGGCACATGGAGATTAGAAGGGAAAGAGTATATAGTTAAAGATGGGGATCTTATGATAATCCGCCATGGTTAATTAAAATGTGATTATTAAAGCATTCATATAAGAAACCATTTGTTAAAACAATAATCAAAAAAAAGAGGGCTTAAAGCCCTCAATAATAAAGAATATTTTTAACTGGTTTAGGAATAAGCTTCCATTCCACCAAACATAGCAGCTATGATAGCGCCAAAAACTACGAAGAAAAGAATTACAAGTACGATCATTATGGCGTACCATATTAATGTTGCTACTGCCCAATTCTTCTTACTGGGTTGAGCACCATCTCCGAATGCCCAAACAAACAACATTATTAAGCCAACGAGCGGAATAGCAGTTATCAGTATTGTAATGATCCAATCTTTTACTGATACTTCTTCTGTAATTCTTCCTGGTAAGTTTTGATTGTCCATCTATCCTCCGTTGTTATGGATGAAAAATTATTGAGAGTTTATACTCTACAGCTGATGAAATTGCTGCGTCAATACAACAAATATAAATAAATGAATGATCCTGACCAGACGTAAAAATTTTTTTACAATAAATTCGTTAAGGTGATTCAGATTCAAAGAATAATTACATTCTTAAAAGTGGGAATTCAATTTTTATATAGATGCTTTCATTTCCAATTTTGAAAAAAAAATACTTAATAAATCGTTATTGAAAGCATTTGGCTGGTATAATAGTTGGATGATTAGGGTTGTCAAATTTCCTCGCTTTTTTAATAAAAATAACGGAAAAGAAATGAATCGGAATAAAGTAACTATTGATGGAAACGAAGCAGCTGCTTATACAGCTTTTCATACTAATGAAGTAATTGCAATTTATCCAATCACTCCATCGTCTAATATGGGAGAACATTGTGATGATTGGTCTGCAGTTGGTAAGAAAAATATTTGGGGAATTATTCCCTCTGTAAGCGAACTGCAAAGTGAAGGCGGTGCATCAGGAAGTGTTCACGGTGCTTTGCAAAGCGGTGCCTTAACAACTACATTTACTGCTTCGCAGGGTTTACTGCTGATGATACCAAATATGTTTAAGATAGCCGGTGAATTAACTTCTACTGTTTTTCATGTTTCGGCACGTTCAGTTGCAGCTCATGCCCTTTCAATTTTTGGTGATCATAGTGATGTTATGGCAACAAGACAAACAGGTTTTGCTCTAATAGCTTCCAATAATCCACAGGAAGTAATGGACTTTGCTTTGATTGCGCAAGCAGCCACTTTAAATTCAAGAATTCCTTTCATCCATTTCTTCGATGGCTTCCGTACTTCTCACGAAGTAATGAAAATTGAAGAGCTTACATTGGACGATATGCATGCAATGATTGATGACGATTTAGTTATTGCTCATAGGAAGAGAGCGTTAACACCGGATAAACCGGTTCTACGTGGAACTGCTCAAAATCCCGATGTATTTTTCCAGGGAAGAGAAACAGTAAATCCGTATTATATTGCCTGTCCGGGAATTGTTCAACAGCAGATGGATAAATTTGCTAAACTGATTGGAAGACAATATAATCTTATTTGACTACGTTGGAGCTCCAGATGCAGAGAAAGTAATTATAATGATGGGTTCTGGTGCAGAGGCTGCGGAAGAAACAGTAGATTATCTTACTGCAAAGGGGAAAAAGTTGGATTAATTAAAAGTTAGATTATACAGACCATTTTCAATCGAATCATTTTATCAATGCACTTCCACAAATCTGTAAAATCAATTGCTGTATTAGATAGAACAAAAGAACCTGGTGCCCCGGGTGAACCTCTTTATATGGATGTTGTGAATTCAATCTCAGAAAAATTTGTTACTGGAGAATCTTAAGTTCAACTATCCTAAAATTGTTGGTGGAAGATATGGTCTTATCTTCAAAAGAATTTACTCCTGCAATGGTTAAAGCAGTGTTTGATAATCTTAATAACAGCAAACCAAAAAATCATTTTACTGTTGGTATTAAAGAAGATGTTACAAATTCAAGTTTAGATTTTGATCCGAAATTTTCTGTGGAAGCAGAAGAAACACTCAGAGGAAAGTTTTATGGATTGGGTGCAGATGGAACAGTTGGTGCAAATAAAAATTCGATAAAGATTATTGGTGAAGGAACAGATTATTATGCGCAGGGATATTTTGTTTATGATTCAAAGAAATCTGGCTCGATGACAATCTCTCATTTACGATTTGGACCGAAACCAATCAAGTCAACTTATCTAATAAACATGGCAAACTTTATTGCTTGCCATCAGCCGGTATTTCTTGAGAAGCTTGATATGCTCAAAGAAGCAATAGAAGGCGCAACATTTCTTTTAAATACAAAAATTCCAAAAGATCAGGTATGGGATTCACTCCCCGAAAAAGTTCAAAAAGATCTCATCGAAAAGAAGATGAAGTTTTACATTATTGATGCTTACAAAGTTGCCGACGAAACTGGAATGGGAGCAAGAATAAATACAATAATGCAAACCTGTTTCTTTGCTATTTCAAATATCTTTCCTAAAGAAGAAGCAATTGAATCTAATTAAAGAATCGATAAAGAAAACTTACGGAGTAAAAGGAGACAAAATTGTTCAGATGAACTTTGATGCTGTTGATAAAACTCTTGCCAACCTGTTTGAAGTTGAAGTCCCTGGAGTTATTACCAGCACATTACAATTGCAGCCTGCGGTAAGCGCGAAACGCACCTGAGTTTGTAAAAGATGTTACAGCAAAAATTATTGCTTTTGAAGGAGATGATATTCCAGTTAGTAAGTTTCCTGTTGACGGCACATTCCCACTTTCAACTACTAAATGGGAAAAAAGAAATATTGCTCTCGAAGTTCCTGTTTGGGACACCGAAGTCTGTATACAATGCAACAAGTGTGTAATTGTTTGTCCTCATGCTACCATTAGAGCAAAAGTTTACGAAGAAAAAGATCTTAAAGATGCACCTCCGACATTTAAATACACTAAGTTCAAAGCAAAGGATTACGGCGAAAATATGTACTATTCCCTGCAGGTTGCAGTTGAGGATTGCACTGGCTGCGAACTTTGCGTCGATGTATGTCCTGCAAAGAACAAAAAAGAAACCCGTCTGAAAGCAATAAATATGGCTGAACAGATTCCAATTCGTGAACAGGAAAGAGAAAATTGGGATTTCTTCCTTTCAATACCAGAACTGGACAGAAGAAAGATTAATGTTACAAAAGTAAAAGACTCGCAATTTCTTGAACCATTATTTGAATTTTCAGGTGCTTGTTCTGGCTGCGGAGAAACACCTTACGTTAAACTAGTAAGCCAGTTATTTGGTGATAGATCAATAATTGCAAATGCGACAGGTTGTTCTTCAATTTATGGCGGAAATTTACCAACAACTCCATGGGCAACTAATCTGGACGGTAGGGGGCCGACATGGTCGAATTCACTTTTTGAGGACAATGCTGAATTTGGTTACGGATTCAGGCTTGCCATAGATAAACATAATTCTCAAGCTAAAGAGATTCTCCAAAAATATTCAAATGAACTTGGTGGAGATTTAGTAAATGGAATTTTAAATTCACCTCAAAAAGATGAAGCAGAAATTTATGAGCAAAGAGAACGAGTAGAATCATTGAAGAAAAAACTGAATGAAATGCTCAAATCCGAAAGCAATGAAAAAACAAGTAATTTAAAACATCTGTTGAGTATTGCTGATTATCTTGTTAAAAAATCAGTATGGATAATGGGTGGTGACGGCTGGGCTTACGATATCGGTTATCGGTGGCTTGGATCACGTAATTGCTTCAGGAAAGAATGTAAATATATTGGTTCTTGATACAGAAGTTTATTCTAATACAGGCGGACAATGCTCAAAAGCAACACCGCGCGGAGCTGTTGCTAAGTTTGCTGCCGCAGGTAAGCCCTCTGCTAAAAAGGACCTTGGATTGATGGCAATGAGTTATGGTAATGTTTACGTTGCCAAAATTGCAATGGGCTCAAACGACCAGCATACCTTAAGAGCTTTCATTGAAGCTGAAGCATACGATGGTCCTTCAATTATAATTGCATATAGCCATTGTATTGCTCACGGAATAAATATGGGCAAAGGAATGCAGAATCAAAAGGCTGCGGTAGATTCAGGTTACTGGCAGCTTTACAGATTTAATCCTGACCTTGCAAAAGAAGGAAAGAACCCATTCAAGCTGGATTCTAAAGGTTTAAAAATTCCGTTCAAAGATTACGCTTATATGGAAACACGATACAAGATGCTAACAAAATCTCATCCAAAGAATGCTGAATTGTTAATGAAAGAAGCACAGGAAGATGTAACAAGAGTTTGGAAAGATTATGAAAGAATGGCTTCCTGGAATCCCGAAAAAACAGAAGAGTAGAAATCACAAAATTTAAATTGCAGGTTTACAATGGATCTATCAACAACTTATTTAGGCTTAAAACTTAAATCACCGATTGTTCCTTCGGCTGGTCCTTTATCGGAGGAAATATCCAACATTAAATTAATGGAAGATGCCGGGGCTGGTGCAGTGGTTCTTTATTCGTTATTTGAAGAGCAGCTTGAGCACGAATCGCTTGAGCTTCAGCATCATACTGAAATCCCCGCTGAAAGTTTCGCTGAAGCCACAAGCTACTTCCCGGAACCCTTTGAGTATAAGCTAGGTCCTGAAGAATATCTGAACCATATAAGAAAAATGAAAGAAGCAGTTGATATCCCGGTTATCGCAAGTTTAAATGGTAAATCAGTTGGTGGTTGGATTGATTATTCAAAGCAGATAGAACAAGCTGGTGCCGATGCTCTTGAACTTAACATTTATTTTATGGCTACTGACATGGATCAGAAAAGCGAGGAGCTTGAGAAAAGATATGTTCATATAGTAAAGAGAGTTAAATCTGAAATTAAAATACCTATTTCGGTAAAGATGCACCCGTTCTTTAGTTCGGTTGCTCATATGGCAAAAGAGTTAAACAACGCTGGAGCAGATGGATTGGTTCTCTTCAACAGGTTTTATCAGCCCGATATTAATCTTGAAACTCTGGAAGTGGAACCAAATGTAATTCTGAGCACTCCTTTTGCAATGAGACTTCCTTTGAGATGGATTGCAATCCTTTATGGAAGAACAAATGCAGATCTTGCTGCAACCAGTGGAATTTATACTGCCGAAGATGTATTAAAAATGATAATGGCCGGTGCAAAAGTAACACAAATGCTCTCTTGCTTGTTAAAGTTCGGTATTGGGCACATTGCTGATGTAACTTCAAAAATGAAACTATGGATGGAAGAAAAAGAATACGAATCAGTTGAGCAGATGCGTGGAAGTATGAGCTACATGAATGTTGATGATCCGGCAAAGTTTGAACGTGCAAACTATATGAAGGTTTTGCACTCTTATAAATAAACTTCATAGCCTCCTTACCATTGCGGGCAATAGTTGTCCTCTAATTACTGTCCTGTTATTTTTGTCCGCAATGGTTTTTTTGTCACAAATCATAGACCCGATTTCTATCATTCATCATTTGAACTAATAGTCCTATCTTAATGTTTAGTTAAGTAAATTTTTAGGAAAAATGGCTTTATTCTTCACAATATTCT
Source organism: uncultured Ignavibacteriaceae bacterium (assembly GCA_963768365.1). Lineage (GTDB taxonomy): Bacteria > Bacteroidota > Ignavibacteria > Ignavibacteriales > Ignavibacteriaceae > IGN2. Next base: position 129,982 of record CAVYHS010000009.1, read on the forward strand.
TTACTATTTACACTGCCCTTAATTACTACATTTTTATAAGGGGATGGCAGGCATTAGCAACAATTTCTTTTCTAAGACCTTATTATATAGTCGTTTTTATAATTGTGGCTTATGGGTATGTTTTTTCAAAACTATTTTACAAATTTCTCCCACCTTTAGGTTATAATATTTGGCTCGGAGTAGGTGCAATATGGTTTGCGTTTCTGATTTATTTTATTCTTATTCTTTTGGGATTGGATATAATCCGTTTGCTCCAATCTTTTTTTCATTTTCTTCCCAATTTCATTTACGACAATTATGAGCAGACTAAAAAAATAACGGCAATTATAATTATTGTTCTTGTGGGATTAATAGTTTTCCTGGGAAACCTGAATAAAAGAGATATTACAATTAAAACTCTTGAACTTCAATTACCTAAGAGAGATGGTAAATTGAGTGAACTTAATATTGTTGCAGCATCAGATATTCATCTTTCGCCTATTGATGGTGAAAGATTATTGGAACGGATAGTTGATAAAATGAATTCCCTCAATCCGGATATTATACTTCTATCCGGAGACATTGTTGATGATAAAGCTGAAATCCTTGAACAAAGAAAAATTGGCGAGTCTTTTAAAAAATTAAATCCTAATTACGGCATTTTTTCAATCAATGGTAATCACGAATTTATAAATGGAGTGGAAGAATCTGTGCAATATGCTGAACATCTCGGTATAAAGGTTTTACAAGATGACGTCATATTAATTGATAGCAGCTTTTATATTGTTGGAAGGGAAGATTCAACGATGTTTCAGTTTACTGGTAAGCATAGAAAAACTCTGCAGCAAATAATTGGATCAAATAATACAAATTATCCGATGATTCTTCTTGACCACACACCTTACAAATTAGAAGAAGCACAAAAAAATAATATAGCCTTACAATTATCAGGACATACTCATCACGGACAGATCTGGCCAGGAAATATCATTACTAATATGATTTATGAGATTAGCTGGGGCTACAAGAAAAAAGGTAATACTCATTACTATGTAACTTCGGGTGCTGGAACTTGGGGACCGCCAGTCAGAACCGGAAGCAAATCTGAAATAGTAAATATCAAAATAAAATTTGAATAGTTAATTCTCATTCAATCACACACACATACAAAAGTTTCCTGACTCACGATGTTCTTGTATGGATGTATGATCGAATGTTTGTACGAATTAAAACGTAAAAGTCATCCCAAATTTTAAATTATTAAACGCAATCGGTGGTGCACTTGGGAATGGCCAGTTCATTTCTCCTCTCCTCAATTCGTATAAACCATAACCTAAAGCCCCCTTTAGTACAAAGAAGACAATCGGACCAGCAGCGGGTGATGATTTAAACACTTCTTTAATAAAAATATCCAGAACACCGTTAGCGGCAACTTCAATTACAGCACTGCCAGCCCATTTCCAGAATAACCATCCTTCAAATACAGCTGCGGTTTCATATCCCGCCTCTATAATAAATAAGTCAGTTATTTGCCCACGTATACCAAATTCAGAACTTGAACCGAATCTGAAAGCGCCATAATAACGATTCATAATATCTTCATCATTAGCGTTTAATGAATCGTTCTGAAAATCAACTTCGGTAAAACTCAATGTTGAACTGTAATAAGGAATAATTGCAGCCTCTGATCCTATCTTATAACCGTAACCACTAGACCAACCTAAACCGAATTGCCAGTTACTGGTTTCTATTTCAGAAGAGTCTTCAGTTCCACCGGCGAGACTGGTTGAACTATAATTCAGAAAAGCATAATTATAATTGAATTTTTCAATGTAATCTGCATATCGTGTGTTTTTTCTTGTGGTGTAGCCAAGCTTCAGTTCAATCAAATCATTATTTGCAAAAGAAGCATCAACATCTTCGCGTGATATTTTAGATAAACCATAGTCCAAAGAAATGGTAGGCTTCTTCTGCGACCAGCTAATCCAGTCGTCGACATAATCCCATTCCCACTCCCAAGCCCAATCTTCATCATCGGTCTTTGTGGAATCCTGCGCATTAATATATAGTGGCGAAATAGTCATTAAAAGAAATGTGATTGTAATACCAAAAAGTTTCATTTTTACTCCCGATAAAATTTGAATGTTGCATATAAAAATATTACGATATTTGAACTATTGCGAATTATTTTAAATGAACGGTATATTCTTTGGACGGAGTTAATATCTAGTTGGTTACTTAACCGAAGATTGGCTTTTCCACTTTAAAACTTCATCAAGGCTGGAATGGAATTTTACTGGCAGGTTTTTATACTTTGAAGAAAACTGTTTTTTAAGTTTTTCGTAATCTTCGTTTACCGATTTATTAATATCATTTTCAATATTATTGAGGAACATTCGAACTTTAAGTAGAACTCTATTTTTCACTTCATTTTCCTCAGTCCCCGAGATAATTGATACTGTTTTTTCAATGTTGAATTCATTCTCAACTAATGTTTGTAATATCAGACCTCTAAGATTTTCTGAAATCATTGTTCTGTTTACATTCCCCAGCTCTTTTGCAGTCTCGGCAATAGATGAGTGAGAGAATTTTCTATTTCGAAGAGACTCAAGTACAAGGTCTTCAAAACTATACTTGGTCTCTTTAACAATTTCTCTTGGAAGATCAGAAAGCTGTATCAGATTTCGTTTTTCCGATCCGGCAAATATTATTGCTCTTTTAATAACTGATTCTAATTCTCTTACATTACCTTTCCATTGATACTCATTCAAAGCTTGTAGTACTGCTTTAGATAAACTGATTTCGGGAGCTTCAGTCTGTAAGAAACTATTGGCAAGCACACTAATATCTTCTTTCCTCTCACGCAGTGGGGAAATTTCTATTTTAATGACATTTAATCTATAATAAAGGTCTTCACGAAATTTTTTTGCTTTGACAAGTTCAGAAAGATTTTTATTTGTGGCAGCAATTACCCTTATATTTACTTTCTGTACTTTTGTCGAACCAACTTTTTCTATTTCACCTGATTGCAGAACACGAAGCATTTTAACCTGAAAGTTTTCGGATGTTTCTCCTATTTCATCCAGGAATATTGTTCCCTGATCAGCAAGTTCAAATCGGCCTGGTTTATCTGTTATAGCTCCGGTGAAGGAACCTCGAACATGACCAAAAAGCTCACTTTCAAGTATGCTGTCTGTTAAAGCACCACAGTTTACTGCTATAAAATTTTTATCTTTTCTTTTACTTTGTGAATGAATTGCTTTTGCAACAAGTTCTTTACCGGTACCGCTTTCTCCGGTAATCAGGATTGTTGAATCTGTTGGTGCAGCTTTTTGTATGAGGCTGATAACCTGTGCCATCGAATTTGAAGCGTAAACCATTCCATAAAATTTATCTGATTTCATCTCAACATCTAACAAGGCTTTTGAACTGTCATCTTCATTTTCTTTGAGTCTCTCAATGTCATTCCTGAGTGATTCAATTTTGTTAACGAGCTGTTGAGACTCCTCTCCGGATTCATTTAGCTCTTTCTGTAAATTAGAAAGCTCATTCTCTTTTGAAGTTAACAGATTTCGGAGAAGAGTTGCCTCATCAATAGCACCCTTTAGTTCTTTCCGTCCATGCAGAAAATAGACAAATCCTTCAGCTAAAATCAAAAAAACAAATGGGATTATAAAAATTGAGGATGAGATTTTTAAGTTCATTATAGAAATGAGAAGGAACGCGATGATTAGGAAAATAGCAGCCGTCAACAAATAACCCAGTACAATTTTTCTTTTTGAAGCATTCCTGAAGAAAACAAATCCAAGAATCAGAAGAGGTGAAATTATTAACGAAAATAAATAATAATTATCGTGGAAATCCCGTGAGTTTAATAGGTTATCGATTGCAAAAAAATGTAATGCTATTCCGGGCAATTGATTATCAAATGGAGATTTGATTGTTGCTGCTATTTGTGTATCGCTTATTCCTAATAGTACAATTTTATTTTTGAAGATGTTGAGTTCCGGGTTCTGGTTATAAACAAGCTCTGCAAACTCGAGTGCAGAAAATTTCCTGATTTTTTCCCAAGAAGAAATAAAATTTACTAATATATATTTCTGTTCTGTTTGAACTCCGGAAATCCGAAATGCAAATGCTTTTTCCAGAATATCATTGTTTATTATCTCTAAAGGAATTTCATAATCATAATCCTGAATAAAATTTATATGACCGGTGGACAGGTTCTCGTCAAGTAATTTGGGACTTGGAAAACTAAGTGAGTCTGTGTAGAACTTATTATTTCTTGAGGTTATTTTACCGGCGACAGAACTCATTACAACTTTACCCGATTTTTCAATTTCCTTTCTGAGTAAATTATCATACACCGATTGAGTTACAAATCTTGAGCTTAAGAAAATCTCCAATCCGATTTTTTTTACACCAAGGGTTGAAAGTTGATTTATAAGTAAAGCATAATAATTTCTTTTTATTGGCCAGGGTCCTATTCGTGCTATATCTTCTGCTGTGAAATGAATAATGATTACATTTGTATCAGGATTGATTTCCCCTCTTGTTTGTATAAAGAAAGTCTCAATTTCTTCATCGGCATTTTTTCTGGTATCTTGAAATATGAACAAAAACAAGCTGACCAAAATGACAATACTAACCTGGATTATAATTTGATTTTTATTTTTCAATTATCTCAAAATTTAATTTTCTTTTTTCGATAGTTAAATATAAAAAACTGATGTCTCTGTTCTGTTATTTTTTTGTTATCAATACCCCATTAATAATAGAAAAATAAAATATTTAGGCTAAAAATTTGTATTTTTGTTTTAACAGAATCATCAAAAATTTATCTGAGATTGTAATGAACACAGTTAGAACTTTAATCGTTTTTCCTCTTTTGTTATTGCTCTTTACTGGTTGTCTTCAGGTTGAAACAACCCTCAAGGTTAATAAGGATGGGAGCGGAATTATTAATGAAAAAGTGTTGTTTAGTAAGACTTTCGTAAATATGATGAAGGACTTTGCTCAGGCTTTTCAGGATTCTGCTTCTACTGAAGAATTCTCGATGTTCGAGGAAGATGAAATTATAGCTGATGCAAAGGATTATGGTGAGAATGTTAAATATGTCTCCCATGAAAAAATTACTAATGAAAATTGGGCAGGTTACCGGGCAACTTATTCATTTGATGATGTAACTAAAATTAAAATTTCACCTGATCCAGATTCAAAAGTTGAAATGGACAATGGAGCCACAGAAAATGAACAGGAAGAAGATTACTATTTCTTCAAATTTATTAAGGGTGATACACCTCAACTAATAATTGATAGACCTACTATTGATTTAAGTGAAGAAACAGATGAATACAATGACTCAGAGGATTCTGAACAATATAATGAAGAAGGCGAAGATGAATTTTTGAAGTTAATGGAGGGTATGAAAATAGATATAGCTGTAGAGGTTGGGGGTGAGATTATCAAGACAAATGCAAATTATGTCGAGGGTTCAAAGGTTACATTGTTTCAAATGGATTTTAGTGAAATGATGAAGAACAAAGAAGGCTTTGAAGAGTTTAAGAAAAATGAACCAAAAAATATTGACGAAATGAAAGAGTATCTTGAAAAATTGCCTGGAATAAAATTAGAAGTTGAAAAACCTGTAACAATTACTTTCAAATAATAAAATCAAAAAAAAGGAAACTATATGAAAATAAAACTTATTATAACTGGAATCTTCCTAAGCTGCGGATTAATCTTTGCGCAAACAGAAGCAATCAATTTAGGTGCTGAAATAACACTCACTGAAAAAACAAAAATATCGGATATTCTCGCTGATCCTGATTCTTTTTTGGATCAAACGGTATTAGTTGAAGGAGAAATTCTGGATGTCTGCCCGATGATGGGCTGCTGGATGGAACTAAAATCAGATGACGAAGAAGGGCTGATCAAAGTAAAAGTAAAAGATGGTGATATAGTTTTTCCGGTTGACGCAGTTGGAGATTATGCTGTTGTTCAGGGCACAGTGTATAAAATTGAGTTAACACAGGAAGAAGCTATTGATTATTTCGAACATAAGGCTGAAGAAACAGGTGAAGATTTTGACCCTTCGATTATTACAGGTCCGATGACCATTTACCAAATTAAAGGATTAGGCGCAACAATCAACTAAATATTTTTCAAATATTTATATTAGCCCGCTATTGCGGGCTTTTTATTTGATTACTTTCTTAAATAAAAAAAAGCCGCCCTGAAAGTTCGAAAGGGCGGCACTGTAAAAGGTAAAGAAAATATAATTTACTTAAGCAAAGCCATCTTCTTTGTAGAACTAAATTCTCCTGCTGTAATTTTGTATAAATAAATTCCACTTGGCAATCCCTGAGCATTAAATGTTAGCTTATGATTTCCGCCTGGCATATATTCATCCATCAAAGTTTCAATTAACTCACCAGTAATAGTATAAACTGTTAATGTAACTTGTGATGCTTCTGGAACTGAGAAATTAATAGTAGTACTTGGATTGAATGGATTTGGATAATTCTGACTAAGCGTGAATTCAGTTGGAACATTTTCATCGTCTTCAATACCGTTAATTCCATTAGTATGTATATTCATAGCGTAACCTGATGCCCATGTTAAATCTTCAGTTGTATGACATCTTAAGCATACAAAGTCTAATGTAACATTTGCAAGTCCGTCACCATCTAATAGAACTGCTGTTCCGCCAGCGTTAAACATAGCTGTATAGTCAACAGCACCAGTATTAATTCCCATAATATGAGTTTTTACATCACCTCTTCTACCATTTCCAACAGTTAAACCGATAGCCGATTTTGATGCTGGAGGCATGTGGCAATCAACACAGTCAATGTTTTTTGGCTGTCCGTTCAGTAGAATTTCTCTTCCAGGATGGCAGGATTGGCAAGTCATTTTTATTCCTTCTTCAGGAGTTGAATCAGGATATCTTAGCGGTACGTGAGTTTCGTGGCAGGATGCACATGTTAATTCGGCTCCATTACCATCACCATGTTTTGATGCTCTCATTTCATTAAGCTGTTCATGATGCCGAATGTAGCCACCACTTGCAGGTATATTGTTAGTTATACCGCCTCTTTGATGACAATCACCACACCTGGTAATTGTTAAATCTTCTCCCTGAATTGGAGGATGTATACTTGGATTCGAAGCATGAATACTTCCTGGTCCGTGGCAACCTTCGCACCTGATACCAGGTTCACTAAAAGTACCTAAACTATCGGCCGGGTTATTATTCCAGCTTCCAGTCGGGTCAGGGCCAGTTGTGTGACATGTGAAGCAACCGTAATTATATTTTTTATCCTCACCAAAATGATATGCTACCCAGCCTGAATCTTCAAGATTATATTGAACCTCTTGTGTAGCTGTATAAATTCGCCCATCAGGTTTCACAAATCTTGCTTTCCACCCATAACCGCCAATAACCCATGAATAATCTCCCCAAACTGTACCAGGAGGTGGGTTGGGAACTCCCGGACTTGTATTTAGTGGATAAACAGGAGGGGCAGCGTTTACTTCATTAAGTTTGTATGGATGACCTGAAGTCATATATTCTTGCCAGATATTATAACCCGTATTAGGATTCACATTATCATGACAGCCCTGACAAACACTCGAGCCCACATAATTCTGTGCTATGTTCACGTTAGTAAAACTCATCAGGAACATAGAAATTAAAAGTAGTCGAAGTAGTTTCATATTTTTCCTTTCTATTTATGAAAAGGTTTAATTACTCGATTAAAACTTAGCAATATTTGCCAATAAGGTAAAGTTAAGAATTATGAAAAGTTCTTCATTATTTAGCATAAGCCTTGTTTAAAAGCTTCTAATTGCTTTAATTTGATTTAGCAAAACAATAAATGATATGGAAATTTTAATAGCAGAAGATGAGATACAAATTGCAGAGCCTCTCCGGAAGAATTTTCTCGAAGAGGGTCATCACGCAATGATAGCGGCCAATGGGGAACAAGCTTTGGAGCTCATTGGCAAAGTTCAGTTTGATGTAATTATTCTTGATTGGAAAATGCCAAAGCTAAGCGGATTGGAAGCTTGTAGAACAATAAGGAAGAAAGGAAACAATACACCAATACTGCTATTAACTGCATTGACGGAGGTTTCAAATAAAGTTGAAGCTCTTAATGCAGGAGCTGATGATTATCTCACAAAACCATTTTCTTTTGATGAATTATATGCAAGAGTAAAAGCAATTAAAAGAAGATATAATGTAGAAAGAGAAGTTCTCGAATATGATAACCTGAGTATGAATTTAATTGATAGAACTGTTGAATTAAGCAATGGAAATCTAATCAACCTGACGGACAAGGAATTCGATGTGCTAAAATATTTTATTCTGAATAAAGGGTCTATTTTGAACAAGGATAATCTTTGCAGAAATGTATGGGGTTTGCAGTTTACTCCTCTAACAAACATATGCGAAGTCACTGTTAAGAATCTCAGAAAAAAAATAGAACAAATATCCGGCAAAAAATATATTAAAACTATTTATGGAGAAGGCTATATTTTGATTGATGATTAAAATTAATACTCCATTTTTCACGGATACTGTAAAACGATTCGTTTTCTGGAATGCTCTTATTTTTCTTGCGATCATCATCCTTTTCAATGTTTTTTTATTTACTATTATAAGTTACGTTCTGCACGATAGCACTGATATTAGATTAAAGCATGAAATTGAAAATGTTGTTGCCTCACTTGAGATAACTGATACCATAATTACAATTGTAGACTTTTCAGAATTTGATGAGCCTGATCTTTCAGAGATAACAGAGACACCATATTTCCTCCAGATATATACTCATTCAGGCGAGATATTAATAAATAGCAAGAATATTAATTTCTACCAATCAATACCTATAGATACTATAATTCAGAATGATGACTACATTTTTAAAGGACTTAAGCTGGGGGCAGATCAATTACGGGTTGGATATTTTCCCTTAACTGATTCTTTAGGAAGAAAGGTAGCTACACTTCAACTATCGACACTTGAAAATCAATTCGAGTCAATCTTTGATGAACTATTATATTTTAATCTTCTTAGCATTCCTCTAATAATAATTGTATTAGTATTGGCGAGTATTTTTTTAGCCAAGAAAAGTTTTTCACCGATAAATAAAATTATTTCAATTGCCGACAATATTTCTGCAAAAAATTTGGAGGAGAGAATTGAGTATAAAGCAAAAGCCAATGATGAAATGGGAAGGCTTAGGGACACACTCAACAAGCTATTTGAGCGAATAGAAATTTATATCGATCAGCTTTCGAGGTATACTGATTACGCATCTCATCAATTGATGAATCCACTTACTGCTATCAAAACTGAGCTTGAATACATTCTTAAAAGAAAACGAACAGAAACTGAATACGAAGAAACACTTAACAAGCTGCTGCTTCAGACTGATCACATGATAAAAATTATAAAAACACTATTAATTATTTCTAAACAAGAGAAAGGTTACAAAGACAGCCAGCAAATATTTAATTTAAATAATTTGATTCGAAATAAAGTTCAACCAGAATTTTTAAATTTTGATGTTGGGTATTCTATTGACGAAGAAGTTTATTTAAAGGGCGACTCTGAAAAATTTTCTATAGTAATTGTAAATATTATCGAAAACGCATTAAAATATTCAGATAATTCTACTGTTAATGTAAATGTTTTAAAAAATGAGAATGTTGTATTAATCAGAATATCGGACTTGGGAATCGGAATTCCAGAGGATGAGAAAGGAAAAGTTTTTAATAGGTTTTATCGTACAGAAAAATCAGAAAGGCTTGGTATACGAGGTTACGGTTTGGGTTTAAGCCTTGCAAAATCAATCGTTGAAGAGGCTGGTGGTACGATTGCAATTTCTGATAATACACTTAAAGGAACCATTATTACAATTGAGTTACCACTTGTTGCCCTTACCTAATTGATGAAGCAATTAATATTCCCATTCTATGTTACTTCCTATATTATTAAATTTACTCTCGATTTATGAATGAAAATAAAATAGAAAAACAAACTTTTACTTATCCATTTCTTTTCCAAATCATTTTCAGATATGGAAATATCATCGTTACTCCGGTATTAATTCTTTACTCAGTACCACTTTTTTATTTTCTTGATGAAAAACCGATTCTCGCTTTTCCACTACTCGTCAACCTTGGCATAACTTATTTCCTGAATAGACATTACCTCAATCTTTATAAAATTTTACCTTATAGAATTGAGGTGGACGATGAGAAGTTTATTTGCTCGAATTTTTTTCTCTCAAAAAAAGAAATAACAATTTATTACCTTGATATTTCATCTCTGGCCGGTGGTATTTTTGATAACAAAATTTCCGGGGTGATGAAGGTTTGTGATGGCAGTAATAATATTTGCATAGGCTTTTACCAAAGACTTAACAATTCAAGCAAACTCGCAACGATTATTTTAAGTAAAGTAAGAAGGGAGTTATACGATAATGTGCTTGAAAAAATAAAGTCTGGAAAAAGAAAAATGAAAAAATGAAAATCGCAGTATTATTATCTGGTGGTGTTGATAGTTCTGTTGCACTTCGGCTACTAAAAGATGAAGGACACGATCTTACAGCTTTTTACTTAAAGATATGGCTTCAGGATGAATTTTCTTTTCTTGGTGAATGTCCCTGGGAAGAGGATCTTAAATATGCCCGTGGAGTATGCGAACAAGCTAATGTTCAGCTGGAAGTGATTCCACTGCAGACAGAATATTGGGACAACGTTGTTTCGTATACAATTTCTGAAATAAAGGAAGGCAGAACTCCAAATCCCGATATTTTTTGCAACAGTCTTATAAAGTTCGGTGAGTTTTATGATAAGATTGATTCTTCATTCGAAAAAGTATCAAGCGGACATTATGCAAATGTAGAAATGGCAGATGGAAAATTTTTACTAAAAACATCTCCAGATCCTGTTAAAGACCAGACATATTTTTTAGCATACCTTACTCAACAGCAGTTATCAAGGGCCTTGTTCCCTATTGGAAAATTTAAAAAATCTGAGATACGAAAACTTGCCGAAAAATATAATCTTCCCACAATGGCAAGAAGAGACAGCCAGGGAATTTGTTTCCTCGGACAAATAAAATTCAAGGAGTTCATAAAACATCATCTTGGTGAAATTGAAGGTGAAATTGTTGACATGGACTCTGGTAAAATTCTGGGCAAACATCCTGGATATTATTACTTTACAATTGGACAGCGATCAGGATTAAAGCTTGGTGGAGGACCATGGTTTGTTGTAAAGAAAGATGTGAAGAATAACATCCTTTATATTTCAAAACAAGATTTGACTATTCGGAATAGAAATGAGTTTTTAGTTGGAAAGTTTAATTGGATTAATAGTTCCCCTCACGAAAAGCAAAATCTGAAAGTAAAAATTAGGCATGGAGCAAGAATGTATGATTGTACGATAAATTGGCTGGATGAGCGTAATTTAAAAGTAAAATTGAATGAATCTGATAATGGAATAGCACCCGGACAGTTCGCAGTTTTTTATGATGAAGATTTATGTCTTGGCGGAGGAGTTATTCTAGAGAATATTGATTAGTTAAAGATTCAATTTTGTGTGAAGCTTCTAAAATCTTCTCCTAAATTTGGTATTGATATTGGACTTTTTAAAATACATAAAAGTTTTTCACAGTTGCTGCACAAATAAGCGTATCTCAACCCAATAATAGATTTCATCTCGCAAATCCAAGCATCGTTAATTTCCTGTCCGCATTGAGGACATACGGTTCTCAATGTTTCTTTCTGTAGTAATTTTGTTATCATCTCTTATAAAGAATGTACTGTTAAGACTCCTCAAACACCCGAAAAGTTACTTTTAATTAATTTATTATTTAACAAATGAATTTAGGTAATATTTCTTACCATACAATATTTTTTTATTTTCCTTTAAAAATTCCAGAATTGCCTCTGAAGAAATTACTCTTGCAATTCCATATCTTATTGATGAGAACCTTTTTACATATTCCTCGCCCTTATACGGAACAATAGGATTGTATCGTTCATTATTATTTAGTTTTTGGGGAACAAGAATATTTTCTTCCTCCTCAGGAACCCATTGAATCATACCTACCATTTCGAAATTTGGCACGCCATCTCTTATGGCAAGCACAATGCCACCACTCATTCCATTATTTACTACTGCATCGACAAGGAATGAACCATATTCATCCCTATTAGGATTGCTTACAATAGCTTTGGTGACCATCTGGTAATTGATAGGGTATCCAAAAAGATAAACGAAAGATCCCCAGTCCAATTCTTTTGCTTTTCCAGTTGGATAATTGAAAACAGGGAACCTTAAATCAGATAAAATTTTGTAATCCTTACCAATCAAAGCAAGATCACTTTTTTTGTCTGATACCAATAAATCAAACTCACTTCCTTCAGGAAAACCTGCAACATATATAGCCTGTCTTTCTTTAATAAAAATCGCTTGAACGTACTTGGTGATATTTCCTTCGTCGTCGGGTAAATACGATATGACGGTATCAGGAAATTGAACAATATGTGCACAGGTAAGAATAGCTACTTTACCTTCCTCAAAATAAAGTGTTGTACCGGTTCCTGAGGTAGATTGGTCTGCATATCCTTCGGAAATAGCTAAACTCCGAAAATCAGCAGTCTTAAGATTTTCTTTGGTTAGGTTTGCATTTTGGTCGAATGTATACGTTTTATAGAAAGTACTGCTATGGATTCTCTGAACTGTCTGGCTGATTTCTCTTAGCTCATCAGAAGCTCCTTTATAGGGAAATTCGCTGTCGTACTTTCCGTCACCAAGGATTGGATAAATTTCTTTATAGCTAACACTAGAGCAGGAAGTTAATAGAAAGAAAATACAAAGAACGGAGAGTATTAATGAAATAAATTTCATCCTTTTTATCTCCTGTATTCAAATAAAATTTAAATTTTAGCAGTTCTTGTTAATCACTTGTTTCGTGTTTCACTTTAAAGCCTTTTTTCATCCAGCCTTTGGCTAGCAGCAAACCTATGGGAGAAATAATTGCAATACAACCATAGATAAACCACATCGTTTCAGTATTCATATCCGCTGGTAATGCATCTGACGGACAGTAATTCATTAAAAACCAACCTGAGTAAAGACTGGTTATCACTTTTGTAAGGAACCAGGGGAACTGCCCAATTCCCATATAAATTCCAGTCATATTTTTTGGTGCAATTTCAGCAACCCATTGCAAAAATCTTGGCTGCCACATTGCTTCTCCTAAAGTCATTAAAACCAGGTATGACATTAGTGTATATAAATTTGGGCCAAGGGCCAGAATAAAAGTTGGAGCTGCCATCACAAATGTTCCAATTACCATCATATTATAAGTATCTTTTTTAGATGTTAATGCTGTAACCATTGGTGCAAGTATAAATATGAGTATAGGATTAAGGTTAACGAAAAATTCAAAATTATCACTTACAAATCCTTCAAATGCTCGGCTTGTGTATAATGGTAAAGTCAGCCAGTTGTGTGCGAAAAGTGTTTGTACGAAAATTAATATGAAAACGAAATAAAGAAACCTTAAATCTTTCAGAGGAAAATTTCTAATGTAATAAGCAAACTTTTCTTTCTTTGACAACCCAGCCATATCATCTTTTTCTTCTTCTTTTTGATTACCATCAGCATCCTGGTTAGCATCGCTGAGTGCTTTTTTCATTGCTTTTTTTGTAATTATGAAGTAGACGAAACCAATTCCGATTACAGTCAGAGCAGCATAAACCCAAAATACACCAGGAATGCCAAAAGCTTTTCTGATAGGAGGAGAAATTATTCCTGGTAAAAAACCTCCCAGATTCATTAATGCATAAAGCATTGCATAACCCATTGCTGATGTCTTTTCATTTGTAAGCTGTTTAACTCCGGCATAACAAGCTGGTTGATATATTCCATAACCGAGAATAATTCCTAAAATTCCGAGCATTGCAAAAATGTGAGCTGAATTCCATAAACCGGGAACACCTATTTCTGGCGAAATCGTCAGGAATATTCTGCCAACCAGCATTAAGCTTAAAGCGATGAGTAATGATTTTCTTAGTCCAATCCAGTCTACCGTTGCACCCAAAAAGAGCATCGATATTGTAATTCCTGCAGTAAGAATCCCAACCATTCTTCCAGCGTCAATATCATCAAGTCCAATAAAATCATTGAAGAAAATTGCCAGCAAACCAACCACTCCAAAATATGTCAAACCTTCTAATACGTAAGAGAGGTTAATACCTAACAGTGCGCGGGATGTATGAGCTAGGTCAACGAAGGGTTGGGTAAGCTCCATTACAATACTTTCGAAGAAATTGTCTTTATGTTCTACTGATTTTTCTTTTTTAGTTTTGCTGATGATTATTAAATACGAAATCGGCGGTAGTATTACTGAAAATAGAAACCATGGAAGGCCAGAGTAGCCTTTTAGTATTGCGGTTCTTGAAGTTCCGAGCACGAAAAAAATATATAAAATTATTGCAAGACCGATAAATACAATAAAAAGGTCACTCATAATTCCTCACATAATTTATTTTCTGAATAAAAATTAACTGACTGATAAAATAATTGTTCTGAATGAGTTAGAAAAAAATACTGATTATTCTATCACTTGTTAAGCGTATTAATTTTCCAGATTATTAAGATTTCCAAGATACCTTGGAACAGTGAAAGAAAACCTACTTCCTTTACCTTCCTCACTTTCTACCCAGAGAACACCATTATTCTTTTCAATAAATTCTTTGCATAATATTAAACCCAGACCGGTTCCTTTTTCATTAGCTGTTCCATCTCTTCTGGATTGCTCGTCTATGCGAAATAAATTTTTCTGATCTTCAGTGCTGATACCAATTCCTGTGTCTGTTACTGAAACTTCTGCATTATCACCATTAATAATTCCCTTTATTATAATTTTGCCGCCAGGGTTTGTGAACTTAATGCTGTTTGATAACAAAATTCCTTATGATAGTATCTATCATATACTTATCAGCATAAACAAGTATATCCTGATCCATATTGTTAACCATTTTCAACCTTTTATGATTAGCACCTTCTTCGTATAAATTCATAATCTCACTACCTAATTCTGAAAGATTGATTACACTTTTATTAATCGTGAGTCGTCCAGATTGAATCATTGACCATTCAAGCAAATTAAGTATTAAGTTGTAGACCTGTTTTGATGAATTGTAAACGTTCGATATTGAACTTTTTATTTCTTGTGGAGTCATTTCATTATAAGAATGAGTGATATATTCAGTTAATCCAAGAAGGGAATTGAACGGACTTCTCAGATCGTGTGATATGATAGAGAAAAATTTGTCCTTAGCAGAATTCAGTAATTTTAATTCCTCTGTATTTTTAATTAACTGCTCTTCAAATTTCTTTCTTTTGGTAATATCCTGCACCTGTGCTATAAAATATGAAGGTTTTTCATCAGAAGCTCGGATTAGAGATATTGTAGTAAGTGCCCAAATTATATCACCGTTTTTGTGAAGGTATCTTTTCTCAATAGACTTGCTTTCTAATGAATCATCAGTCAACAACTCTTTAACAATATTAAGAGATTTATCGATATCACCGGGATATGTTATATCTCTAAAATTTATTCCGATGATTTCTTCTTCTTTAAAATCCATCATTTCACAGAATGAGTTATTAACTTTTGTGAATTGTCCATCTGGGCTTAGTATTGCCATACCAATTCCGGAACTTTCAAAGATATTCCTGAATTTTTCCTCACTCTTTTTTAGGGCTTGCTCATAATTCTTCCGATCAGTTATATCAGTTGCAGATCCAATTATTCTTTTAGGTTTACCATTTTCGGGCGGGACTAAAACACCACGAACCAACAGCCAGCCTATTGATTTGTCCTTTTTATATAAACGATGCTCAATTTCAAAGCTTTCTGATTTGCCTTCCATGCACTCCTGAATAGCATTATTTACAAATTCTTTGTCTTCCTCATAAACATATTTCATCCATTCTGAGGTAATGTCCTCAAGATCTTGGTTAGTATAATTAAATAGTGCAGGCATATCGGAATCGAGAAGCAATTTATTCTCATCTATCCAAATTTCCCATATTCTTGTTTTTGCAGCCTCAGTTGCAATTTGGAACCGATGTTGGGTATCCAATAGCTCTTTATAAATTTTATTTTTATAGAGAGCCATTTCAACTACCCTGTTGAGCTCTTTTATGTCAAAGGGTTTTATAAGATAACCGAAAGGTTCAGCAGTTTTGGCACGCTGAAACGATTCATCATCTGCTAATGATGTAAGAAAGATGACCGGAATTTGGTACTGTTTACGGATATAATCTGCAGTTTCAATCCCGTCCATTGAACCAACAAGTTTAATATCCATTAGTACCAATCTCCGGAGATTGCGTACTAATTTTTTCAATTGCTTCTTCACCAGTTGTAACAGAAGCCACAACTTTATAACCATTACCTGAAAGCTGTTTTTCAGCAAACTTTGCAACTATTTGTTCATCTTCAACTAATAATATCTTTGTGTCGTTCATTTGTAGTGATCTTAAAAAATTTTCAATTATGTATACAATTTAGTGATGAAATAAATATTATTTAGAAAAAGATATAAAACTTGATAATATTAGCAAAAATAGTTATTCGTTTAACATTTTATTTCTTTCGACTATACCTTTTAATCCTTGTAATCCACCAGTATGTAAAGCAATTATTTTGCTTCCTTCATTAAAAAATCCTTTGGAAATAAGGTCATATATACCAAATAACATTTTACCTGTATAAATTGGCTCAACAGGAATTTTTGTTCGAAAACTGAACTCTTTAATAAATTTGAGTAGTTGGTTATTAAATTTTGCATATCCACCGAAGTGATAATCAAGATTAATATCCCAATTGTGAAAAACATTTCCATTAGTGCTCTGAATCAAGGCAGTAACATTATCATTTAGGAATGATGCTCCTTTTAAAACAGCAAACCCAAGAGCAAATTTTTCCCCACTCAAGCCAGAAATTAAACCAGCTAAAGTTCCACCAGTCCCACAAGGGCAGCAGATGTAATCGAAAGAATCATCAATTTTATTGATCATTTCACTACACCCTTTTACAGCAAGTTCATTTGTTCCACCTTCAGGCAATAAATAGAATTCACCAAATTTATTTTGAAGATGCGCTATGAACTCAGAGGAGCTTTTTTTTCTATATGATTGTCTGTCGAGATAATAAATTTTCATCCCCTGATCCAGTGCAAATGAAATTGTTGGGTTTAGTGGTAAATGTTCTTCACCTCTAATAATGCCGATAGTCTTGAAGTTAAAAATATTTCCGGCAGCAGCCACTGCATATATATGATTTGAATAAGCACCTCCAAATGTTAATAGAGTCTTTTTCCCAAGCTTTCGTGCATCTTGAAGATTGTACTTGAGTTTGTGCCATTTATTGCCTGATATAAAGGGATGATTAAGATCTTCTCTTTTAATGAACAAAGAAATTTTACTTTCCTTTAAGATAGAATCATTTACTTCATCAAGTGGAGTGTTTTCTTTTATTTTTGCTATTTCTTCCAGAATGATATTTGTCTGTTATTTAATGGCTAAATTTATTTAATTATTTTTGATATAGGAATAGTTATTTAAGAACGGTTAATGTGGTATGAATTATAAAGAGTTTGAAGAGTTAAAAAAAGAACTTTCTGCTGAAACTGAACTTCTGCTTTCACCAGATGAAATAATTGAACAAATAAAAATATTTGAAAAAGGAATTCCTTTTTTAAAACTTGTAAAACCTTGCACAATTGGTGATGGAGTCAAAGTAATTACTGCAGCTGATCAGGAAAATTATATTAAAATTTTCTTAGCTGCCCTTGATGAGGGTCGTGTGATTAAATTTGTTCCTGCTTCTGGAGCGGCTACAAGAATGTTCCAGAAGCAATTAGCAATCTTGGATAGGTTCGAAACCGCTAAACTTGATAGATTAAAAGATTTAGCTGATATTGGAGATGAGGCTTGCAAAGCAACTTTGGAATTTTATAGTAATATCAAGCGTTTTGCGTTTTACAATGAATTAAAAAAGGCAGGGGACCGAAATAAAAAAGCAATTGATGAACTGATCGCTGATGATAATATAACCGAAATAATTCGTTTGGTTACTGACGAAAAAGGATTAAATTATGCTAACCTTCCAAAGGGTTGTATCCTTTTTCATTTATATCCTGACGGCGCTAGAACAGCGTTTGAAGAGCATCTTATAGAAGCTATGAATTATTCTGCCGGGAAGGGCAAAGTTGTCAGAGTTCATTTTACAATATCCCCTGAGCATGAGACTGAAATAAAAAGATTATTCGAATCTCTTTTTGGAAAATACAGCAGTGCAGGCTGGAAGTATGATATTAGTTTTTCATTTCAGAGCTCTTCTACAGATACAGTTTCAGTTACTATTGATAATAAACCTTTCAAAGATGAAAATGGGAAAATTGTATTTAGACCGGGCGGACATGGTGCATTACTTATGAATCTTAATGATCTTAAAGCTGATATAATATCAATTAAGAATATTGATAATATTGTCCCCCATCATTTAAAAGATGAGACTTACAAATACAAAAAAATTCTTGGCGGTCTTCTTATAGCGTTACAAAAAAAAGTTTTCAACTTTTTAAGAATGCTTGAAAATAATAAAGCAGATGATAGCTTAATTATTAAAACTATAAAATTCATTAAAGATGAATTTGATATTGACTTGGCTGAAAAGTTGAATGAAAAACTAATAAATGAAAAACATCAATACCTATTTGATTTTCTCAATCGACCGATACGTGTATGCGGAATGGTAAAGAAGGAAGATCATCCCGGCGGAAGTCCTTTCTGGATAAAAGATGAAAATGGTGAAATAACTAAACAGATTGTTGAAACTGCACAGGTGGATGTTTCAGTTCCGAATCAACGAAAAATTTTTGATGAAGCAAATCACTTTAACCCGGTTGATCTTGCTTGTGGTGTGAAGGATTACAATGGAAAGCATTTTAATCTTGAAAAATTTTCTAATCCTCAAACAGGGTTAATAACTAAAAAATCAAAAGATGGCAAAGAACTAAAAGCTCTTGAACTTCCCGGATTGTGGAACGGGGGAATGTATTACTGGTTAACAGTTTTTATAGAAGTTCCTAAAATTACTTTTAATCCGGTAAAGGAAGTGAATGATCTGTTAAAGCAAGTGCACCAGCCGTTAAAAAAATAATGGAGTGGATCACCCCATGTGGCAGATGAGGTGATCGCACAGGGGGGCGTTATCTAGTTTGCTAAACTCTTTGGAGGATTGTGAACAATTTTTCTTATTGTATCAAACTGCAAGTAAGGATATTCTTCTCTAATTGAATCTATTGCATCTCCTGTTCTGAGTTTTTGTGCACGCAGTGACTTGAATTTTTTCCTGATGATATAATCCCTTACCGCTCTTTCGTTTATTAAGCCCCTTGATAGAAGCAAATCATAAATCTCATCACTAATCAAATCCGATATAGGATTGGTGAGTTCTTTTTTTGTGATTGTAGTTTCCATGTGTGCACCCTGTATGTTTATTTAATTATTCAAACACATATTGAGAATTAAAAATTCAGTTAAGTGAGTGTTCTTAATCTCTTAGTTTAAACTAGCAGAATGACTTCAGAAATCAATTACATGATGATGTAATTAATTTGTTATTTGGTGGGAAAATGAATTCAGCACTACATATCTATGTAGGTACCTGGTACTAAATAATTTTCTTTCGGATGGCTTTTGCCACTGCTTCAGACTGAGTGTGAACGTGTAGTTTTTTGTAAATGTTCTTTATGTGATGACGTACTGTATCAACACTTATAAAGAGTTGATCTGCTATTTGTTGATAATTATTCCCCCCGGCAAGAAGAGTAATTACTTCCTTTTCTCTCGCGCTTAATTCAAACTCCTGCTTGTCGTCCTTCAGATCTTTTGATTCTTTAAAAGCAGTAATTACCTGTCTTGCAATCTGGCTACTCATCGGTGAACCCCCTTCATAAACTTCCTTTATTGCATCAAGCAGTTTGGATGGGGGAGTCTTTTTCACTAAGTAACCGCAAGCACCGGCACAGAGAGCATCAAAAACTTTTTCGCTGTCTTCATAAATTGTGAGCATAAGAACATCAGTATCCGGTTTTACTTTTTTAGCCTCTTTAACTCCTTCAATTCCGTTCATTCCCGGTAAGGCAATATCCATTAGAACAACATTTACATCAAGAGAAGGCAGTCTTGCCAGAAAGCTTTCGCAATCTCTGAACAAGCCCACGGTCTTATATCCGGTTGTCCCGTTAATTAGTGCGGCTAATCCTTCTCTAATTGTATTATTGTCTTCAACTATTGCTACATTTATCATTTCATATTCAACAAAATTATTTTAGTAGTGTTTTTAATCTGTTTAATCCACCAAGCTTTCCTGAAAACTTTACTGTGGTACCTTTACCACTTTCTGTTTTCCAGCTCAGCTTTCCTTTTATTTTATTTGCACGGTTTTCCATATTCTTAATTCCATTGCCAAACTTAACTTTATTTAGATCAAATCCCGATCCGTCGTCTTTAAGAATAATTTCAACTATATCATTTTTGTAAAAAGCTTCAAGAACTAATTTTTTACATCCGCTGTGTTTTATTGCGTTATTGATTGCCTCTTTGAACATCAGTAAAAGATTCTGCTTGTAATCCATCGGGAGTTTTATATCATCGCTTTTCTCAATATTATTAACCTGAAAAGAAATTCCAATCGAACTGAAAAATTCATTATATGAATCTTTCAACTTAACGATCAGGTCGTACAGTGAATCTCTTTGCGGATTTACAACCCAAACGATGTCACTCATCGAATCAACTAACTGCCGGGCAGTTTCACTTATTTTTTGCAGATCATTTTTTACTATCGTACTTGATTGACCTTCGCTTCTTTCAGCAACTTCACTGAGTATAGAAATTTCAGTTAAACCTGCGCCTATATTGTCATGTAGATCTGAAGCAATTTTTAATTTCAACTTTTCAATTTCAAGTTGACTTTTTACCCTGATGGTACCAAAGAAATAAATGAAAAAAGCAACTGTCAATACAACCAGTGTAACGAACCACCATGTTTGCCAGAATGGTGGATTAATAATAATTATTATTGAAGCAGGATTCTCATTCCAGATACCATCTTCATTAGTTCCCTTGACCATAAATGTAAATTCTCCGGATGGGAGGTTGGTGTAAGTTGCGATTCTGTTAGAACCGTCTGTTGATATCCAGGATTCCTGAAAACCTTTAAGAATGTAACTATATTTGTTTTGTTTCGGAATGGAAAAGTCAAGAGCAGAAAATTCAATCGAAACAAAATTCTGATCATGGGATAATATTAACTCGCGTGGCATTCCTTTGACTCTAACGTCCATCACTTTTATGTCACTTATTACAATAGCAGGTAAATATTGATTTATAGTAATACTATCCGGATGAAAAAAGTTAAACCCATTAATACCTCCGAAATACATCATACCATTTGAATCTTTGAAATAAGCTCCGCCGCTGAATTCCAGACTTTGGACTCCATCTTCAATTCCAAATTGGGTGAATCTCTCAGCGGCAGTATCAAAAAGAAATATTCCGTCATCAGTGCTAAGCCATAAATTAGATTTATTATCTTCAAGAATACCATATACAACTGCGCTACTTAATCCTTGAGCCATTGAAAAGTTTTGAATTGAATTCGCAGAAATATCCAATTTATTCAAACCTCCGCCCGAGGTTCCAATCCACAACGTATTGTCTTTTAATTCAGAAAGAGAGAGAATTTTATCACTCACAAGTGCCTGAGATTTTTTAGAATCAGGAAAGAGTAGATTAAACTTTTCTGTTTTTTCATCAAACCTGTTCAGACTTCCGCCATAAGTTCCAATCCAAAAATCTTTTTTATTATCCTTTAAAATCGTGTATACACGATCATCTGAGAGCGAAGCTTGATCAGATGGATTATGCCTGTAAGCTTTGAATTCAGGAATTTCGGAAGAATTATCAGAAAACGAAAGTCTATTTAATCCACCTCCAAATGTTGAAACCCAAATTGTTTTCTCCGATTCTACATAAATATCAAGCACCTGGTTAGCAGAAAGAGAATTACTGTTTCCCGGTTCATTTTTATATAAGTCTATTTTTCCTTTGCTTCGGTTAATTCTATTCAGCCCTCCACTGTAAGTTCCAACCCAGATATTACCAAACTTGTCTTCTGCTATTGACCTGATATGGTTATCACTGATCCTATAAATTTCATCCCCTGATTTTTTATAAATCTGCCGTTGTTTTGTTTTGAAGTCTAGAACATTAATTCCACCTCTGTATGTTCCAACCCAAAGATTTCCATTACTGTCCTTGAACAGAGACCAAACTACATCATCGTTTAACTTTAAATTACCAGTCGATTTGCTATTGATAAGATCAAACTTCAATTTGATTTTTTGAATTTTAGTAACACCTTCCCCAAGATGAGAACCTGCCCATAATATGCCAGACCTGTCTACAAATAATGAAAGTATTTCGACATCAGGAAATACATTTTGAGGTGATGAAATTTTATTAAAATTTATAAAGTTTTCATTACTAATATTAATCCTGTCAATTCCGCCACCAAATGTTCCTACCCAGAGATATCCATCAAGATTCTGCTGAATAGCCATTACAGTATTATTTGAAAGATCGCTGTTCTTTTGGTTATAATTTATAAACTTTGCATCACCGGGAGAGAGTTTTTTATTAATTGAATCAAGCTTGTTTAAACCTCCATAAAATGTGCCGATCCAGATATTCCGATCTTTATCTTCAAAAAGAGAAATTATTTTATTATCACTAATAGAGTATTTATCATTTTTATTTAATGTATATCTTAAAAAGCTGGCCGTTTGTGATTCCACCTGATTATTTCCACCATATTTATCCTGAATTAGTTTGTTTAAGCCATTGCCAAAAGTTGCAATCCATATTTCTTCATTTGTATCTGAAAGAATATCAAGAATCCTGTTTGAACTTAAACTTGAAGAGTTATTCTCATCGTTATAAATGTGATTGCCATTTTCTTTTTTCCGGTCGAATTTTACTATACCGTTTCCCCATGTTCCGATCCATAAGAAGCCTTCATTGTCTTCAGTTATTGATGTAATTGTATTTATCTGATTACGTGAGAAAGCAAGGGGGTACTCGTAAAAATTTATGTCAGGATTTTTAGTTGTAGAGAAGAAATCATTTACAAAATATCTTTTAAAGATCTCGGTTTTTTTATTAAAACGATTAAAATATCCGTTTACAGTTCCAACCCAGAAAAAACCTTCGCTATCTTCGTAAAGTGCTGAAATAAAATTATCGGAGATTGAAGTGTTATCAGAAGGATCGTTTACATAAACTCTGAACTCATATCCATCATAGCGATTCAGTCCGTCAATTGTTCCAAGCCAGAGGTATCCCTCCTGATCTTGTAACATTGCAAAAATAGTGCTTTGTGAAAGCCCGTCTGCATCAGTAAATTGTTTGAAGATATATTCTTCAGTCTGAGGAAAAGAATTGATGGAAAGGAAAAAAATCAGTATTAATTTTAATATATTCATAGAAATTGAACAGGTATCGTACATATTTCTCTAAGGCGAAATATAGTGAATTGAATTATCATTTTAATTATAATTAAGTATCAGTTCGATGATAATAAAGAATTGTAACTGTAGCAATACATTTTAAATAAGACAACTTTAACTCATTTTATTATAACAGATTCATATGAAAATAGCACTTTCGGCTGAAACCGTCAGACGTTTTTATGCTCAAAAATTTCATAAAATTTATTCGTTGCCTATTGTTATACTAATGCCTCACAGCAGATGTAACTGCCGTTGCGTTATGTGTGATATCTGGAAAGGAAATAATAACGTTAAACAATTGGAAGAAAAAGACATTGAAAAATTATTAGACTCGATACACAAGCTAAATACAAAACTGGTTGTAATGTCAGGTGGTGAAGCTTTGATGCACCCGAATTTTTTCAAATTATGTGAAATTATAAAAGCCCGGAAAATTAAAATCACACTTTTATCAACCGGCTTACTACTGAAAAAGTATGCAAATGAAATTATTGCCAATACAGATGAAGTTATAGTATCATTAGATGGATCCAGAAAAGTTCATGATAAAATAAGAAATATTACTGATGCGTTTGATAAATTAAAGGACGGAGTGCAAGAGTTAAAAAGATTAAAGCAGAATTTCAGAGTAACTGCACGTTGTGTAATTCAAAAAGAAAATTATGAAGACTTCCTTAATATTGTTGAAACTGCAAAGGAAATAAGGCTTGACCAGATTAGTTTCCTGGCGGCTGATATTACTACTGATGCATTCAATCGGCCGGAATTATGGGATGATCAAAAAGCAGGTGAGGTTAAATTGTCACGCGCAGATTTAGTTAAATTTAAAGATGTGATTGAGCGACTGATAAACAATCACTCGAATGATTTCAGAACGAATTTTATTGCAGAATCACCGGACAAAATAAGAAGATTTTATCACTACTATGCTGCTTATTATGATGAAAGTAAATTTCCGGAAATGAAATGTAATGCCCCTTGGGTATCTGCTGTGATAGAGGCAGATGGGAGTGTGCGCCCTTGTTTTTTTCACCAGGTAGTCGGTGATATCAGGGAAAATTCTTTAGAGGAAATAATAAATTCAGAAAAATCATTATCGTTCAGAAAAAATCTTGATGTTACTACTAATAAAATCTGTGAGAAATGCGTGTGTTATCTAAACCTTTCGCCATTGACAAAGTTGTAGTGGCAATTCCTTTCTTCTGAATTTATATTAGCTGGTAAAATTTCCTTCTATCTTCTGTTACTTTTAATGCTAAAGATAAAATGATTTTCTCCCCAGGTTTTTTTGTGAAGCATTTCCTTCATTGTAAAATTGTATTCTTCAGCAATCGATTTAATCATCACTAAATCAACCTCATCTGAAAGAATCATTATTATGTTCGTGTTTTCGTAAATATTGTTATTAAGCTGATCAAACAGTTTACGAAAATACTGAAAATCGTCTCCTCCAAACCAGGCAAATTCATTCTCACTCACGGGGGTTTTTTTATAGTAAGGCGGGTTAATAATTATATAATCATACTTTCGATGTGGTATATCATCAAAAAGATCTGAATGAACAACTTCAACATTTGCATTCGTCATCTTCACATTTTTCTCTATGTTATAAACTGCTGTTAGGCTTATGTCGGATGCAGTAACATATCCCCCTTTATTTGCTGCAAAAATTGAAATCAACCCACTACCTGCACCCAGTTCTAAAACGTATTTTTTATTTAACTCGACATTCTCAAGATATTTGAGCAGCAGTTTTGTGCTGAAGTAAAAACCCGGATGGAAAACTCCTGGAAATACTGTCACAGTTATGGTTTTATAACTATAACTTCTTTCTTTTAACAGATACTTTTCTGATGCCGGATACAAGATTCTAAAGGCAAGACGTTTTAATAAACTTTTCTTTTTCTTGTTAGTCATTCAATATAAAATCCTTCCACTTCCGGTCTTCGATATTTTAACCAAAACTTTTGAAGAGCCTTAAGCTCATATGGAAAATTATAAAAGTCACTTTTGTATCTGAATGAAGAAAGAACCTTCATCGTCTTTTTTTGGAACGAAGTTAGCTTGAAATCTGACACAGTTGGGTATCTGGAATTTATAACAGTTTCGAAATCTAAAATCTTGCTAATCATTTCTGAAGTAAGCCATGGAGTTAGCGGATTTTTTCTCATATCAAAATTTGCCCATTGTGGGTCAAGCCAATCTTCAAGCTTCTCTGGGAATCTGAATCCAGTTTTAACTACTTCATTGTAAAGTTCCGATCCTTCTGTAGGAACAGGGCTATAAACATAAATAATAATTTCGGTATCAGGATTTATTTCTTTTATCTGTTTGATGAATTGAATGTCCTCGTCAATCTGCCGCATAACTTTCTCAGGTGTTTCTGCCGGAAGACCAAGCACGAAAGAATACTCAGGTATAATATCAAACTTCTTCATTCTGGAAGCAAACATTTTTATTTGTTTACCGGTTTGTGTTCCGCCTTTATCCATCTGCTTTAATATTGCATCGTTACCTGTTTCTGCACCGAAGAAAATCATTCTGCAGCCGGCTTCTCTTATCAAAGAAAGAGACTCATCGCTGTATTTATGTATAGTATCAATTCTGCCCTCACCCCACCAAATTATATTTTCATTTTTTATCAAATGAGAAAATTCAACTGTTCGTTTTTCAGATACGAAGAAATTATTGTCGTGAAATTCAACAGCATTTGCTCCAAATTGATCTTTCAGATACTTGATATCTTTATAAATAAGTGGAGCTGATTTTCCTTTCCATCTGGCTTCATAAATTGGAACGACGGCACAGAAGGAGCAGGTAAACGGACATCCTACACTGGAGTGATAAGCTGCTGTTTTTGTACCGAGAAAAGTTTTGCCAAGGTAATTATTAATAGGATAAAAGCTATTCAACCTGTCATAAGGAAGTTGTGGAAGTATATCCTGATCGAAAAGATCTGCTTTTGGTGTTTTTATGAATTCATTATTCTTTTTATAAATCAGGTTCATTACCAATGATGGATCGGTATTTCTTTCTAATGCATCCAGAAGCTGCGGAAATGCTTCATCGCCAGGTCCGTTAACTATATAATCAACAAAACCAGAGTTAAGAACTACTTTATACTGGTTAGCAGGGAAGTATCCTCCCCAAATATTTATCACATTAGGAAATTGCTCTCTTATTTTTTTTGTGAAGGGAATTGCCTGCTTCGGTTGTAAACCCGGCATAACTGTGCAGCCAAAATATTTAAAATCGCCAGAAGAAAGGTAGCCTTTGATTTTATTCCAAGTATCCGATTCCATATTTCCATCAACAAAAACATAATCATACTTTCCTTCAATGGATGCCCCAACCTGTAATATAGAATTTGGAATTCTATTCTTCGAATTTGCACTTCTTGGATTGAAAATTAAGGCTTTGTTCATTTTCACTTATTCGTCTGAACAGGAAATGTTGAGTAAATGATTATTCATATTTATTTTGTACTCAGAATATTGCTTAAGTTACTTGGAAAAGAAATTTTATTAAGTCCTACTAAAATTATTCTACATCAATGAAAGTTACATTCGTAAATTACTATTATGACAAAGATATACCAATTGAAAATTATTTAGTAAAATATCCAACAATTTATGGGTGGTCCAAAGCATTAAGCGAATTAGGGCTTCAAGTAAAGGTTTATCATCGTTTTAATAAGAATTACTTCTTTAATCAGGATGATGTTGAATTTTTTTTAGTAAAAGATGATCTTAGAAATGATCTTAAATGGTATCAATCTTCATCGGTATTTCATAAGAAAATTAGGGAGGTTGAACACAATATTATTCACGTAAATAGTTTCAATTATTCCTATCAGGCATACTTGTTAAAAAGTAAGCTTTCTCATTATAAAGTCGTTGTTCAGCATCATGCAGAAAATCCAAGAAATCAGATTAAACAATTTATTACCAGATATTTTTGTTCCTCATTGGATGGATTTATCTTTTCATCAAGTGAGATTTATGAAGAATGGCTGAAAGAAAAAATAATCCCAAAAGGTAAAAATTTTGCTGAGATAATGGAGGGGTCTTCAAATTTTACTTTTAGAGATCGTAAGGAAATTAGATTGGAAACAGGCTTATCAGGCAAACCGGTGATGTTATGGGTTGGGAGATTAAATGAAAACAAAGATCCGATTACAGTTCTTTCTGGCTTCTTAAAACTTTTGGATGATTTTCCTGAAGCAAAGTTGTATATGATCTACTCTGAGGATAAGCTTAAAGAACAAGTCAAATCATTTATAGAACAAAATTTACCTTTAAGGGATTCAGTTAAGTTAATCGGTTTTATTAATCACAAAGACATTTGTAATTATTACAACAGTGCAGACTACTTTGTACTTGGCAGTCATTATGAAGGCTCAGGTTACAGTCTGGTGGAGGCAATGTCGTGCGGTGTTATTCCTGTTGTTACAGATATCCCAGCTTTCAGAGCAATTACAAATACGGGACAAATCGGCGGCCTATGGAAAAGAGGTGATGCTGATTCATTTTATAATATAGCAAAAGAAACTCTTTACAAGCCGTGGGAAGTTGAATCGAAAAAAACTTTGGATTTATTTTCTGATAATCTTAGTTTCCCGGCAATCGCAAGGAAAGCAAAAATGTTTTATGAGAGTTTAATTGTTAATTAGATGGATGAGATTCCATAGAGAGCAGCGTATCTGTCGACTGTTTCTTGCAATGGAAATAAATTAACAGGTTCAAAGTCTAATTTGCTAATAAGCAATCTTTTTATAATCTTAACAAAATCCTGTTCATCTTTTGCTATAGACCATTTTGGATGAGCATGGGCGTGACCTACATTAAAAGAAACAATATTCATCCCATTAACTAATGCTTCTGCGAAAACATAACCAAATCCTTCAAATTTTGAAGGATGAACAAAGATTTTACTTTTCTGCATTAGTTTAAAAATTTCCCGTCGACTCAAAAGTCCTGTGAATTCAATATTCTCACTGACACCTTTTTCATTTGATAGCTTTTTTAAGATTGCCAGTTCAGGGCCACTGCCTACTAGCTTACATTTTATTTTTGGATTATCTGTTTTCAATTCAGCAACTAACCTGATGAACAACGAATAATTCTTGAGAGGAATTAGGGAGCCAACTGCGAGCAGATCAATTCCCCGATCAGTTTTTTCATAATTCTGACCCTCAATCCCCCAGTGAATAATTTCATCAACTTTTCTACTTGTTAAATCCGCAAATTCCTGAGCTTGGTTTTTTGATAAAGCTATGATATTAGTCTTCTCACTATTCGAGATTCTTAAATATCCATTATTAGCTTTGACATCCTGACCCATAAGGGTGCAATAATGTAAGCGATTAATTTTATTTGCGATGAAGTTGCCAACTAATGCACATTCCCCAAGCCAAAGAGAATGAATAACATCAATTGGATGAGAATTGTTAATCTTAATTGCTTTGAAGTATGCCTTTAACCAAACAAATGGTTTTTTTATTCTCGAATTATTTCCTTTGAGTGAAAAAATATCAATCCTATTCCATGAGTATTCTTTTTGATTATAAGGGTATTGAAATGCAATAACTGAAATTTTAATTGAAGAATATGTAGAATATAATTTCAACAGGAATTCTTGAAGAGGCGGGATACAGTTAAAATCATTTTCATCTTTTGGAAAGCCCGGTGTGAGAATTAAAATATGATTTGGTGAGTTCATTGAGTAATTTTAATCCATGGGAAAGGGGAATCGTCGATTGAAAATAATCTATTAATTCTTTTCATAAATAAACGCGGATCGTAAAGTATATTATAATTAAAGGTGGACAGTTCATTCCAGGTATGATGATGGTAATGTTCTGCCATTTCCTGAGAATCCATCAATGAATAATAATCAAAAGACCGTTGTTTAGCATTTTCTACCTCAATGGATTTGTAAATTGGAGAATCAATAATGTGTATCTCACCATTATCTTTTAATAAAACTAATATCCGCTCAACAAGTTTTTTTAAGTCAGGAAAGTACTGAACAGCAGCATTAATTATTACAACATCAAATAAAGCATTGGGAATTTCGAATGTAAAAATATCCGCGTAAATACATTTTATCTTGCCAGAATTAAATACTCTTCTGCCTTGTGTTAATTCAGTCATGTTAATATCGACACAATAAAAATTATGATCAAAAGATTTTGACAGCTGCCCGCAAAACCATCCATTTCCACAGCCAAGATCCATGACATTTATTTTTTCTTTAATACGTTTCAAATATTTTTTGAATCGAAGATATGATTTAGCTCTGAGATCCCATTCTTTTTTGTGAGGATTTTTTTCAGATGCGAAGGGTAGATTTAATAATTCATTATCTGGTAATATTCTTTTCTCATTGTCCCTCACCTTCAGATAGATAGATTCAAATTCATTATTTATCTCGGAAAGAAAGTAAACACCATCACGAGAGGCGGTAGAATTTAATTTGAAGTCATCCATTTTGATTTCCGTATCCACATCATACCAGCTTTAGCGATATAGGATTTTAATTTTAGTTTTATTACTTCGGATCCGATAGATCCGTTATTTTTCTTCTGATGAAACTTAACTTCGTTAAAAACGCGACGAACGGCGTAATCGTAATATCTCCTTGGATAAGTTCTAACAAAGTCTCTGTCTCTGTCAGATTGTTTCTCCCACTCGAAAGCATTCAGTTGATTCGCTTCAATTTCTTCAAAAAACTCTGTTCCTTTGATTGGATATGCAACGGTGATTGTAAAATAATC
Organism: uncultured Ignavibacteriaceae bacterium; assembly: GCA_963768365.1. GTDB lineage: Bacteria > Bacteroidota > Ignavibacteria > Ignavibacteriales > Ignavibacteriaceae > IGN2. Next base: position 160,420 of record CAVYHS010000009.1, read on the forward strand.
AGGATTCGATTTTTTAAGATGATTGATTGTTTCTTCTATATCCTGTTCAGTTTCACCGGGATACCCAAGCATTATAAAGGTTCCGGCTTCAATTCCAAATTTTCTTGATAATTGTATCATCTCTCGAACTTGTTCTACTTCTACTCTTCTATCCATTGCATCAATTATTCTTTGTGAGCCGCTTTCTGCACCAATCCATACTCGGAAACACCCGGTTTCTTTCATTGTTTTTATCACATCCTTGTTCATTCTGTCAGCACGGGTTATACACTCATATTTTATTTTTAGATTATTTTTTATCAATTCTTCATTAAAACCTGATAACCATTTATGACTGATCGTGAAAACATCATCGACAAACCAAATAGTATCCGGGTTAAATTTCTCTTTAATCTGTAAAAGTTCCTCAACAACTTTTTGGGGTGACCTTCTCCTGTAAGTTAAGCCATAAACTGCGCGACTGCACCAGCGGCAAGTGTAAGGGCAACCTCTCATTGTGCTAACGGAAATTGCATTTAGTTTATGATGTTTTTTCCATGCTTCCTGGTATTTACTAATATTTATTCCGTTTCGATTCGGAATTGGTAAAGTATCGATGTCGGAAATTAATTTTCTCTCCGCATTGAAAGTTATTTTTCCGCTGCTATCTTTAAAGCCAATACCGTTGATATTTATATAATCAGATCCATTATGCATGTCAAGTTTATTGATTAGTTCCAGTGTGGTTGCTTCACCTTCACCGATTACTAGGAAGTCTGCACCATGTTCCAGCAGATCAGTTGCATTGTACCTTATTTCGGGTCCACCGAGAATAATTTTAGCGTTGTTAATTGATTCAGTCGATTTGATAAATCTAATTATTTCAAGAACATTAAGTTTAGTCATAAGGTTAACATAGATAGCAATATAGTTCGGTTTCTCTTCAATCAAATATTTTTTCAATTCATCTTTTGAAGAGAAAGTTGTATCAAATATTTTATTTTCAATTCCATTTTCATTTAAATATGCTGATATATATAGAATACCTAAGGGAGGATAAGGTTTCATTATCCGTTGTTCCGTAGAATCTTCATTCAGAAAATATCCGTGGGTAAGAATTAGTTTCACGCTTTCACCTGAAGATTAATCAGAAAATGATCTGAAGAACCGGCAAAAAAACTAAATCTGCCGACTGTTTTTTCTAATTTTGTTAGGTTGTTAATCACCTTTTGCCTTGAAGAAAAAAATTTTTCCAGATATGATGGAGGAATAAAAAATCCTATTGGTTTGATCGTTATAACTTCAAAATCTTCTTTAAAAAGTTTTTTAATTCTTGCGGGTGAAAAGTAGAACGTTTTAGATTCGGTGCCATTCAATTTTGAAATTGTTCCTTTTTTTGAAAGTCTTCTGAATGCTTTTCTAAAGTTAAATTTTAGAAGGAAATAAATCGTTTCCCACAAACAAAAAGCAGGCATGACCACCATTATAAACTGACCGTCAGATTTGAGAAGTTTTTTAATCTCAGAAGGCAGCTTTTCCATTTCCACAATTGAAATACAATTCATCCCGCCAAAGTTTGAAAAAATTAAATCAAACTTTTCTTTGAATTGAAAATCAGCAATATTATTTATATCAACCTGCAAAGTCTGAACACTTGAAGCTAATCCAGCATTATTGATTTTTTGCTCAGCTATCTCAAGCATCTTTTCAGAAATGTCCGTTGCCAGGACATTGTGTGCTTTTTTTGCAAACCATAAAGCATCTTCACCGGTTCCGCAATTCAACTCAAGTATATTTAGATTTTTATGATTCAGTAAAGTCTTTTCAAGATAACCCCAGACAATTTGTCTTTGTTCTTTTCCAATAATACTATGAGTAAACGATGCATCATACCCTTCTGCACTTGTGTCGAACGCTTGCTGCATTAGCTAATTTTTTCTAATCTTTTTAGTTGAAAAGCATCAAGAAGAACCATCGGGGAATAATAGGCTATAGCAGCAGCAGAACGGAGCATTGTCTTATTTATGCTAGAAGGGTTCATAAAGAGATTTTTTAGATTGGAAAAACTCTGTTTACGTCTATATATTTTATGAACATATCGATGAAGCTTTTTGTAATATGAAGGTGAAAAAGTTCCTTTATACATAAGAGCAAGTTCATCCGAATCTGTCCAGTTGGTTTTCTCTTTCAACTGTTCTTTTATTATGTCATAGAATTTAGTTCCGGGAAGAGGATAAGAAACCGAAATACCAATCTCATCAGGCATTAGATCGAGCACCATATTAATAGTCTTTTCAATATCTTCTTTCTCTTCACCAAGGTATCCAAATTGCAGAAAGAAAGCTGGTCGGATTCCATTCTTTTTCAGAAGTTTAGTTGCTTCATAAATTTGTCCAACTGTTGTTCCTTTATCCATTGAATCAAGAATTTTTTGTGAGCCTGATTCTGCACCTACCCAGACTGTTTCAACACCTGATTCAGCAAGAGCAGCAATAGTATCTTCCTGAAGCAGTAAATCAACTCTTGACTGAATTTTATATTTGAAATTTAGTTCTTTTGATTTTACAATATCTCTGAATTCCTGAACCCAGCCGGATTTCAATCCAAAAATATCATCGCACATCCAGAAATGGTTTACATCAAAATTTTTTATTAAATACTCAATTTCCTCTACTACTTTTTGGGGAGAGCGGGAATTATGCCTGTTGCCATAAATCGGTTTTGCACACCAATTACATTTAAAAGGACAACCCCGTGTAGTAGCAATATTGAGCGAGAAGTAGCTGTGACTTTCAAGCCAGATTTTTTTATATGATGAAACATCAATCAAATCCCAGGCAGGCATCGGGAATGAATCGAGTTCTTTAACTATTTGTCTTGCTGAAGTTCGGGTTATCTTTTCATTCTCTCTATAAGCCAGTCCATCAATATGATTGAACTTTGTTCCTCCTTCATCTAGTGTTGCAACAAGTTCTTTCAGAGTAATTTCACCTTCACCGATAACAACAAAGTCAACTCCGTGCTCAAGGTATTTTTCATAATGATCCGCAGCATCCGAACTGGAAGCAATTACATTAATTCCTTTTTGCTTAGCTATCGTAGCCATCCTAAAAGCGGCTTCCCGCATATTTGTGAGACACATTTTTGTCAGGTAGTTAAATCCATCATCATAGATAACCAGGAAGGAAGGATTCTCTTTTTCTATTATGGAAATTATTTGTTCAGGAGAATCAATCAATGCAGTATCAAATAATGAAACCTGGTAACCGGTCTCACGCATTACAGAAGCAGCGTAGATGGTTCCGAGCGGAGGATAAGGCTGCTTTGTATTCCATTGTTTTGTATCGAATCTATAGAAGTATGAATGTGTGAAAAGAATTTTTTTCATTTTGATTAAAGCGAAACTCTCATTCTGTCTTCAAGAGATTTTAGCTTTTGATTAAATTCTTTTAAGACTCTCTTCTGGAAAAATTTCGGATGGTGTTTGGATTCTTTTTTTGATGATTTAAAAGCAACTTGAAATTCTTCCTTATCGTAATTCTTGTATTTTGTTCTATAAAATTTATCAAAGATTGTCATAGCAAAATCATCGATTTTATCACCCAATTTTTTTCCCAGAATTTTTTCCAGCAATGATTTAATCATTCCGTTTTTCCTATCTATTACCTCATCAGTTTCCCGCTTCGGATAGTTTGGATAATACTGTTTGACCCAATAATTCTCTTCGTAGAATTCATTATATATTTCTTTTCCGTAAGTCGGAAGCAGTGTAACTATCTCAGTAGCAGTGAAAATATTTTTTTCCTCTATTTCTAGTTTTTCTGAATCCACAAAATAATTTATGCAGAAAATCTTTTTGGAATTAAATAAAAATATTTTCTTAAACAACATAAGCATCAGTCTTGAAAACCAAACCCTGTTCGGGTGAGTTACTACGAAATAATCAAGGTCTGAATCTTCTTCCATAAATCCTTTTGAAATAGAGCCGGAAAGTAAAATCCCCCGAATGAAAGGGAACCTGGAAATGAAGCCAGATACCCTTCTAGCAGTTTTTAATTTTTTCTCAGCAAGTTTATTCCCTTTTTTTCTGCGATGAACATATTCTTCATCATCATTCAATTGGAAGAATTCTCCTTTAGAATAAACAATATTTTTGGATGTAAGATTTTTCAGTTCATTCGTTATTTCTTCCAGGCTTGTATGATTGTGTCCCAGATTATAATAAACTTCGGCCGCAGTTAAGGGATAAGAAAAAATATCGTAGTAAGCCAGTGTTCGGATAATTCCACTTCTGAGTTGGGTCAAATTAAAATCGTCTTCCAAAATACTTCTAAAATTTCTGTTTCTTAAAGAGGTCCTACTAATTCTTCTTTCAAGTTAAGAAAATTTTGCTATAGTTCTCAAGTCTTCTTGCCTGACTAAATTGTTAATAGTGAATTTTAGCACCCATTTTCTATATTTATTTTCAAGAAAATATTACTTTTTATGAAGAAGAAAGCTACACAAGGCGGATTAAGCTTACTGTTCGGGATAACATTCATTTCTCCCATTACTTATTCAGTTCTGGCTTATGAAATGGATGTTGTTCAAAGAGTGTTTTTCTTCGCAACTTCACTGCTATTATTCCTTGTTTATGTTGGAAGGGTCAAAGTTGAAAAGGACGTTCGAATGAATAAACTTCATTTCCTGCTGATGGGCTTTTTCCCACTTACCTTTTTAACTTGTTTTATAAATGATTCCTCATCCTTACTTATTCTTAAATTAAGTGACCTCACTATCCCGATTACAATTCTTCTTCAGTCCGCGATTCTGTTCGTTATTCTGGGGGAAGCAAAATTCTTCAAAGTTATTTCTTATTCTGTTGTAATAATTTCAACAATGTTCAGCATTATTGGTGTCCTTGAAGTTTTTCAAATTAAGGTTTTGCAGCTACCTTCAATTATCCCGCCGGGATCGACACTTGGACACAGAAGCTTTGCTGCTGAATATCTACTGCCATCACTTCCATTCATCTTGATCCTAAATGAATATATTCCAAAAGAAAAAAGAACCTACCTATTAATAGCCGCAATGATTAATGTTTCTTTTCTTCTCTTTACCCGTAATCGTTCAGGAATAATAATTTTAGCTGTTGTGGCAATTATTTACATCATCTTCATTCTCCTTAAAAAAGAAAAGGGAAGTAAACTGAAAACATTAAGCCCGGTTCTCGGAGTTTTGCTTCTCTCATTAATGATTTCATTCATTCCAGTGAAGGGAACTGAACGACCTGATCTTCAAACTACGGCAAGTACTTTTTTTGATTCTGATTTTAAAAGCAATGTGCTCAGATTGAGTTTCTGGCATGCGTCAATTCAAATGATTAAGAAGGAGCCTCTCACTGGTGTTGGATTATTCAAATGGAGCGGCGTCTATCCCAAATACAATGGTGATTATTTCAATGATGAAAATGTAGCTCACATTCACAGCATTCATGCTCATAATGATTTTCTCGAGCTTTTTGCTGAGAACGGGATTTTGGCATCATTAACTTTTCTGTTGATTTTTATCTTGATATCATTCCTTTTATTGAAACGAATGAGGAACAACAAAAAGTATTTTCCCTTGCTGCTTACGTTTTTGATAACATTTGCTTATTCGCTCGTCGCATTTCCGAATCACAAATTTTCATCTTACTTTCTTTCAGCAGTTGTCGCAGGGACAGCATTGATCAGCTATAAAGGAATGGAAAAACAAACTTTAAGTTTTAAATTTAATCATCTGAAATGGGCACTATTATTTTTAATAATTATCGGCGGCAGTACATCCTACATCAAACTAAGATCAGAATTATTATTTGGAGAATCCATTTTCTTAAAGGACAGAAGACAATATTCTCTAATGTATGAAAGACTTGAAAAAATATCTGAAACCTTTTATAAGTTTGATGCTTCAAAGCAACCAATCGATTATTACCGGGGCATTGCCAATTTATATCTTGGAAGATATTCCGAGGCTTTGAAAAATAATCTCGCGGCACAGGAACTTGCTCCTTTTAATCCGATAATTATGCGCAACATTGCAAGTTCATACTACTCAATGAAGAATTTTAATAATGCTATACAACAATCTGAAAAGGTCAAAATATATTTTCCAAATTATATCACACCGCAGATCAATTTACTTGACCTTTACTCCGAAACAGGACAAACTGAAAAGGAAAAATCACTTTTCTTTGAATTAATAAAAAAATCTCCCGAAAATCCGAGACTTCTTCCATACAAAAATAAATTTAATTTTGAGCGATAAAAGTCACTTTTAATAATCGAATTTCCTTACGACTTAAAGACGATTTGCTTATTTTTCTTGTAGAAAATTTTGCTTTTTCCGCTTAGCGCGGGAGGCTTTTCTCTGAATGTAAGGAAAGAGGGAATTATGGAAAAATTACTACTCCTCGGCGCCGAAGCAATCGCTCAGGGTGCCATTGATGGGGGAATGTCTGGTGTTTATGCTTATCCTGGTACTCCTTCCACAGAAATAACTGAATACGTTCAGCACAATAAAACCGCAGTTGAAAGAAACCTTCATAGGCAATGGTCTGCAAATGAAAAAACAGCTATGGAAGCAGCTCTTGGAATGAGTTATGCAGGAAAACGTGCGATGGTCTGTATGAAGCACGTCGGTTTAAATGTTGCAGCTGATGCTTTTATAAATTCAGCAATTACAGGAGTAAATGGAGGACTTATTGTTACAGTTGCCGATGATCCATCAATGCATTCATCACAAAATGAACAGGACTCTCGTTTCTTTGGAAAGTTTGCGATGATTCCAATTCTTGAACCCGCAAATCAGCAGGATGCTTACGATATGGCCTATGATGGATTTGAGCTTTCGGAAAAGTTTAAAATTCCTGTGTTAGTAAGAATTACAACTCGACTTTCGCATTCGCGTTCAGGAGTTGAAAGAAGGGAAGTCAAAAATGAAAATCCTCTAACCTATCCAGAAGATCCTATTCAGTTTGTTCTTCTTCCTTTCAATGCCAGAAAGAGATATAAAGGATTGCTAGCAATTCAGTCTCTGATTGAACAGGAATCAGAGCTTTCTGTTTATAACACTTATCTTCCCGGACGGGATAAATCACTTGGAATAATTGCCTGTGGAATTGCTTTTAATTATTTAAAAGAAAATTATCCATCCAAAAGTTGTCCTCATCCTGTTCTTCAGATTAATCAGTATCCGCTTCCTTTTTCAAAAGTAGAAAAAATTGTTGATGAATGTGAAAAAGTGCTTGTATTGGAAGATGGTTATCCTTTTGTTGAAGAACAGTTAAAAGGTTTCCTGAATATTAACTCTAAAATTATTGGAAGATTAAATGGAACAATTCCTCGCGATGGCGAATTGAATCCCGATATTGTAGCTAAAGCATTAGGTAAAGAAGTGAAACAGGGATTTCCCGGTTCCTAAAGTTGTCGCAAATCGTCCACCTGAACTTTGTTCCGGGTGCAGCCACCGTGATATTTACAATGCACTAAATGAAACGATGCAAGAATTTGGTAAGCAAAAAGTTTTTTCTGATATTGGATGTTACACGCTCGGTGCACTTCCCCCGTGGAATTCAATTAATTCTTGCGTTGATATGGGTGCTTCTATCACCATGGCAAAAGGTGCAGCAGATGCAGGTGTTCGTCCATCAATTGCAGTAATTGGCGATTCGACTTTTACTCACAGTGGAATGACTGCCTTACTTGACTGTGTTTATGAAAACACTCCGGTTACAGTAATAATTTCTGATAATGCAACTACAGCAATGACAGGTGGACAAGCATCCCACGCAACAGGAAGATTAGAAGATATCTGCGTTGGTCTTGGTGTAAAACCGGAACACGTTAAAGTTCTTACTCCTTTACCCAAATACCACGAAGAAATGGTGAAAGTTTTGCGCCAGGAATTTCTTTATGAAGGTGTATCCGTTATTATTCCAAGAAGGGAGTGTATTGTTCAATCGGTTGCGAAGAGTAAGAAACAAGCAAAAGTGAAAATCAGAGGAGGTTGTATAGTGAAATCAGACATAATCTTATCTGGTGTTGGGGGTCAGGGAATACTTTCAATAGCTGCAACAATTGGAATGGCAGCACTTGAAAATCATCTTCACCTAAAACAGGCAGAAGTTCACGGAATGAGTCAGCGAGGCGGTGCTGTTCAATCTCATTTAAGAATTTCAGAAAAAGAAATTGCCAGTGATCTAATTCCTCTCGGTAAAGCAGATATAATTATTTCAGTTGAACCTATGGAGTCACTTCGCTATTTGCCCTGGCTTTCAGAAAGCGGGTGGCTGGTTACGAACACCACTCCGTTTGTAAACATATCAGATTATCCTGACATGGAAGAGGTCCTTGCAGAAATAGAAAAGCTGCCCCACCAAATTGCAATTAATGCTGATGAAATTGCAAGGCATGTTAAATCTCCTCGTTCTTCAAATATGGTTATGCTTGGTGCAGCTTCACCATTCCTAGATATTCCATATCAGAGTCTTGAAATTGGAATCAAAAAGATTTTTGGCAGAAAAGGGGAGAAAGTTGTTCAATTAAATTTGGAAGCATTAAAAGCAGGTCGTGAATTTGCTATCGAGCATAAGCCTGTGGAGATTAGGTAATTATTAATGACAGACTTTTTTTAAGTAGAGTTGTCTCAACATGAATCAAACCATAGCGGGTATTTCTTTCTATGAGAAAGGTAGGCATACTTGAATTATAGATGAAAGAGTTTAGTATGTTAATTATTGTTTTCGCAAGAAATTAAAACTATTTGATTTACGCTCGCTTTAGACCTTTCTTAGAATTTTTATTATTTTAGCCCTCCAAATTTTGATTTTTTCTTCATTAAAAATTAACTAAAAATTTATCATTTTTTTGGTTGAAAAAATGATTAGTCGGCATAAATCTTGATTTTCTAACTTATCTATTTATGCAAGAATTTTTAAGATTTCATTAGTTTTCTATTATTTCTGCAAATCTGATTTATATCAAATTATACCTTTTTTAATATTATTAAATGGGAATGCATCTGACTAATTTTTTATATATTATTATCTTGAACTTAAACTTGGTTCACTTTTAATTTTCCTAAATTGAACCTTGGTGATTTTCTTAATTATATGGGTAACCTTTAATGTCAAATAAATTTAATTGTTTTTTAATTGGTGAGGAATCTCTTTTACTACAATGTAGAGAGAACTTACTAAACAAAGGACATAAAATTCTCGGAATATTTTCCAGTAATGAAACTATTGCTAAGTGGGCATTAGAGAATGAAATTAATTTGTTATGGCACAGAATTCAAATCGTTATTCAACAGCAAGCAGATAAAGATTATTTAGAAAATTGATTTATAGTTTTAATAAAGATCGCTTATTTCTAAATGATTGTTATACTTCTATCAAAAAACTGCATTCTATGTATCAGGAGATAAGTTCAATATGAAAAATATTGTGGAATCATACGCTTTGTCTCCAATGCAGCAGGGAATGTTGTTCCATTCTCAGTATGCACCCGGATCAGGAGTTGACATTGAACAGATAGTGTGTGAATTGAATGAGACTATAATTCCAGATTTGTTCTGTAAGGCGTGGATGCTAGTCGTAGATCGTCATCCTATTCTACGTACCAATTTTAAATGGGAAGAACTTGAAGTGCCGATCCAGGAAGTGCATGAAAAAGTAAATCTTCCATTTTTTTACGAAGACTTAAGTGCAATAATAAAGAAAGATCAACAAAAATTTTTAGATGAGTATTGTAATTCAGATCGAAAACAAGGGTTTGATTTAAGTGCCGCACCCCTGATGCGTGTAAAACTGTTAAAGTTATCTGAAAAAAGTTTTACATGTATCTGGACTTTTCATCACATACTGCTCGATGGAAGATCTTTTCCTATTATTCTCAATGAAGTTTTCAAATTTTACAATAAATTTATAAATAATGAAAATATCGATTTACCTGTTCCGAAACCTTACGGAGAGTATATAAAGTGGCTTCAGGATCAAGATGAATCAAAGTCAATCTTTTTCTGGAAAAAATACCTTGAAGGATTTAAATCCCCGACCTCCTTAAACTTTAATAAGTTTGAATACGAACCTCAAGAATTGAATACCGGATATGATGTAGTATATCATCATCTTAACGAAAGCCTGACTAAATCGATAGTCAAATTTGCAAATGAAAACTCATTAACACCCTATACGATAGTACTAGCAGCATGGGCTTTATTGCTCTATAAATATTCCGGTAATGAAGACGTATTACTTGGCGCAACTCGCTCTAATCGGCGAGATACAATTGAAGGCTCAGATGATATGGTGGGGTTATTTATAAATACTTTACCAGTCCGCATAAAAATTAAGCCTGAATCTGAAGTATTAACCTGGTTAAAGGAAATACGGGAAGAATTAAGGAATCTTCGTGAACATGAACAGACTCACTTGATGCAAATTCAGAAAGTGAGTGAAGTGCATCAAGAAAAGCATCTCTTTGAGAGCATACTAGTATTTGAAAATTACCTCCTCGAATCTTATTTACGTGCACAAGGCGGCGAATGGTTGAATAGAAATTTCAAGGTGCTTGAACAGACTAATTATCCCATAACTTTATTCGGTTATCTTGATAAAAAATTATCCTTCAAACTTGAGTATGATAAAAGCAAGTTTTCAAGAAGGTCCGCTGATTCGATCAACAAACACCTAGAGTCCATGTTAATTGAAATCGTTAATGGGAAGGACAAAAACATTTGGCAGCTATCCTTTATTACAGCTGAAGAAAAAAATATTCTATTAAATCAATGGAATAATACCGAACAACCATTTGAATCAGATGTTTGCATCAACGAATTATTTGAAAGAATGGTGAAATTGTATCCTGATAAAGAAGCATTGGTTGTGAAAGATCAGACTATAACTTATTCTGATCTGAATATAAGAGCTAATCAGGTTGCACGCAAATTAATTTCTCTGGGTGTTGGACCGAATACTAATGTGGGTATTTGCATAACACGTTCTATTGAAATGCTTGCTGCTATTCTCGGAACACATAAAGCCGGAGGGGCTTATCTTCCATTAGATCCTGCTTACCCTGCGGGCCGTTTACAATTTATGGCAGATGATGCGAAAATAACGGTGTTGATTACTCAGACTTCTTTGCTTAGAAAAATTCCTAAAGTGAATATCGAAATCATACTGCTTGATTCTGATTTTTCAGCAGTTAGCAGTGAATCAGAAAATAATGTTGATCTGTCATTATCATCATCTAATCTTGCTTACCTAATTTATACATCAGGGTCAACAGGTAAACCAAAAGGTGTGAAAGTTACTCATCGAAACGTTATTAATTTTTTTACAGGAATGGATCCACATATTAGTTATAATGATACGTCAGTTTGGCTTGCCGTCACAAGTCTTTCATTTGATATATCAGTTTTAGAACTTCTCTGGACTTTGACTAGAGGATTCAAAGTTGTGATTTATTCCGGCGATGATTTGAAAGTCTCACAAACTAAACTAAGAGAAAGTTTGATGGATTTCAGCCTCTTCTACTTCTCAAGTTATGAGGGTGAAAAGAACTCTAACAAATATAAACTTCTGCTCGAGGGTTCTAAATATGCTGATCAAAATAATTTTAATGCCGTGTGGACACCAGAAAGACATTTTTATGATTTTGGAGGATTATATCCAAATCCATCAATCACGAGCGCTGCAATAGCAACAATAACAAAGAACATAAAGATTCGAGCAGGTAGTGTTGTATCACCATTGCACAATACCATTCGTATTGCTGAAGAATGGTCGATGGTTGATAATCTTTCACAGGGAAGGGTTGGAATTTCATTCGCAGCCGGATGGCAGCCAAACGATTTTGTTATTATGCCTGAAAATTTCGAAGATAGAAAAGATTTAATGTTTCATCAAATAGAGGAAGTTCAAAAACTCTGGCAAGGAGAAACTATTGGATTTAAAGATCCAAACGGAAAAGTGATACAGATTAATATTTTACCTAAACCTGTTCAAAAGCAGTTGCCTGTTTGGGTTACTGCTGCTGGAAATCCTGAAACTTTTGAAATGGCTGGAAAACGAGGATATAATTTATTAACTCATCTTCTTGGTCAGAGTATATCTGAGCTTGCTGAAAAAATTAATACTTACAGAAAAGCATGGGAAGTTGCTGGACACAAAGGAAATGGAACACTAACATTAATGCTACATACATTTGTCGGTACTGATGAAAAGATGGTTAAAGAAACTGTACGGGGACCCATGAAGAGCTATCTTAAGAGTGCGGTTAATCTCGTTAAAGAAGCTGCCTGGTCCTTCCCTGTTTTTAAAAATGCTACAACCGGTGTCGATGGTAACTTCAGTATGGATAATTTATCCACTGAAGATCTTGATGCAATACTTGATTATTCGTTTGAAAGATATTATCTGACGAGTGGTTTATTCGGTACTCTTGAATCATGTAAAAAAATCATAAACAGGTTGAAAGAAATAGATGTTGACGAAATTGCATGCCTCATTGATTTTGGAGTTGACTCGGAACTTGTGCTTACTCACTTGTACTATCTCAATCAGTTAAAGCGCGAATCAAATATTCAGGATTCAGTTGATAAATATTCTATTGCTTCACTAATCAAAAGACATGCAGTCACTCACTTGCAATGCACACCTTCGATGGCAAAGATGCTTATGCTTGATAAACAATCAATTGATGCACTCGCATCTTTGAGAGTCTTGTTGGTCGGCGGTGAAGCATTTCCACAAAATCTTGCAATTCAACTTAAGGGAATTATCAAGGGTGATATATTAAATATGTACGGACCAACTGAAACAACAATCTGGTCTGCGGTTCACAAACTTGAAACTTCATTAAGGAACTCAGTTCCAATAGGAAGACCCATTGTTAATACTAAGATGTATATTCTAAATAATAAACTTCAGCCGAATCCAATTGGAGTTCCCGGTGAATTGTGTATCGGAGGCGAAGGTGTAACAAATGGTTATTTTAACAGACCTGAAATTACAGCTGATAGATTTGTGGATGACTATTTTTCTGTAAATCCCCATTATAAAATTTACCGTACAGGCGATCTTGCTTGTTACCTTAGCGATGGCACAATCAAATTTTTAGGTAGACTAGATCACCAGGTAAAAATTCGTGGTTACAGAATTGAAATGGGAGAAATTGAAACTCTTCTATCCTCACATCCTGAAGTAAATGAATGTGTTGTTATTGCAAGAGAAGATATACCTGGAGATCAGAGACTCGTCGCATACATAATTCCGAAAAAAAGTGATTTTACACAAAACGATTCACTTTTGGATATACTGAAAGAAAATCTTCCGGACTTTATGATTCCAACAAACTTTATCTTTCTAGATAAATTTCCACTTACATCTAATGGAAAGATCGACAGAAAAGCTTTTCCTGCTCCTTCTGAAAAAAGAACCTTTTCTATTAATGAGGAATTTGTAAAGCCTTCAAATGAGCTTGAAATGACAATTGCATCTATATGGCAGGATCTTCTTAAATTGGCTAAAATAGGTACAAACGATAATTTTTTTGATAGTGGCGGGCACTCACTTCTCGCTGTTCAGCTTCACGCCAGATTGAAACAAGTAATTGATCCAGAACTTACTTTAATAGATATATTTACCTATCCAACCATCAATTCTTTAGCAGAATTTGTAAGCAAAAAAGTTCATTTGGTAGGAAAGGCAGTTGTATTTCCTGAATCAAAACGAGCTGAGATGACAAAACAGAGAATAAGCAGACTAAAATCCAGAGGAAATAATAACTCTGATGATAAATCTGTTCACGGAGTGGAGTAAAATCAATATTTTATTTGAGTCAAAGTTTTATCAACATACCCTATTCAAATATATAGTTAAGTATTATTAAACTTAAATAATTAAAGACGATGGAGAAATAATGAAGGAAGAAACAATCAAATTTGAATATTTAAGAGAGATATCCGGAACTCTCAAAAATCTGCAATTCCCTACTAGGTTTGCAGTTGAGGTAACTGCTGAATGCAATTTAAAGTGTTATATGTGTCATCATCCCAATATGGTAAGACCGAAGGGCAAAATGCCTTTTGAATTATGGAAAAGATGTGCAGACCAAGTAGTCGAAATTTCTCCATCCACACAATGCTGGTTTTCATTTTGCGGTGAGCCATTGCTTGAACCTAAATTGCTTATCAAAATGATTAAGTATGGAAAATCTATTGGTCTTAAATCAGTTAATATTAATACAAATGGAATGCTTCTGACACCTGATCTTGCAGTTCCGATAATTGAGTCAGGAGTTGATTTAATAGTATTTGGCGTAGATGGTTTTTCTGCTGAAACATTTGAGAAGATTCGAGTAGAAGCTAAACGTGACATTGTTTATGCTAATATCGAAAATCTGCTACAAATAAGAAAATATTATGGTAACAAACCTGAAATACAAGTTCAATATATTGAGATGGAAGAAAATAAGCAGGAGTTCGAAGAGTTCAAAAATTATTGGCTTAAAAAAGGTGTTACAATTAAAGCTCGTAGAATGTTGAGCTGGGGTGGTCAGTTTGAAACGCATCTTCAAGTTCCTAATGAAGAACGGATACCTTGTCCATGGGCTTGCACTATGATGCATGTGTTTTGGGATGGAAGAGTTCCACGTTGCCCGGGTGATACCGAAGGTCAGGAAGGTTCCGGGAATGCATGGGAGGAACCACTCAGTGTGCTTTGGGGGAAGTTAAGTGTTAACAGAGATATGCATCTTCAGCATAGGTTTGATGAACTGCCCGAGCGATGTCATACTTGTACAGACTGGATGACCGGATCGGCAGACAGAATAAAACCCTTAGAGGATGTTTAATTTAATAAAATTTAAAATCAGGGTAGGATTATGAGGTCAACTCTTTTTTTATGCGGTGCCGGGAATGCTGAAGGCGTGAGACTGGCTTTAAGAATAAATAAAAAACAAAAGAATTGGGAAAAAATATATATTCTTGATGATGATGGTAATAAAAAGGGTAAAAGGATTCTGGGAGTGGAAATTCTTGGACCATTTGATATTCTTGATGATGCAGATCCGAAGACTAATGAAGTTGTTAACCTTGTAGCAAGAACCACTTTTAAAAGAAAAGCTGCTTTTGAAAAAATTTCTAATTTCGGTATTCCCTTTGTCTCGCTGATAGATCCCGATGTTGATACCTGGGGCGTTGATTATAAAGGAGATGTAATCATTTATCCGAATGTAACCTTTTCAGCTAGTGCAGTTTTAGACCATGGATCAGTCGCGTTTACTGGAGCAGTTATTGGGCATGGATGTACTGTTGGTAAATTTTGCATCATTGCACCTGGTGCAGTATTAAATGCAAGAATAATTATTGAAGAGGGTGTGTATATTGGTACTGAATTCCTCGATCCTTCCGGATTTAAAAATTGGTGCATGGGCTACTATCGGACTAAATTCTGGTATCGTTCAGAACGTACCTGCTGGAGCCACTGCTATGGGAGTTCCGGCAGAACTCATTATTATTCCCAAAGTTAAATCTGAAATAGCTAATGATAACGAAATTATTACTGATCATAAAGAGTTAAAAAATCCTTCTAGTGAATCACGTGAAGATACTGAAACCAAATTGCTAATGATTTGGAAAGAGATGCTTCAAGTAGAGGTAATCAATTTAAATGATAATTTTTTTGATTTGGGCGGGCATTCACTTCTTGCCCTACAACTTTATGAGAGATTAAAAAAAATATTGAATGCTAAAATTACATTGATCGATATTTTTCATTATCCGACTATAAAATCTTTTATAGAATATTTAGAGCAGAGAAACTCTGTTGTTTCCGATATGGGTTTAGATTCAAATTCAAAACGAGTTTCACTATTCAGACAACGTTTTGCTAAATCTTCATCAGGAAACAGAAGTACTTTAAATGACTCTAATATGAAGGAGATAGATTAGGGATGAAAATTGGTTCGGATTACAGTGATGCTGATATAGCAATTGTTGGAATGTCTTGTCATTTTCCTGATGCAAAAAATTACTCTGAATTCTGGAAAAACCTGGTTAATGAAAAAGAATCAGTAACCTATTTTTCCGATGAGGAACTTAGAAAAGTGGGAGTTGATGAAGAAGTATCTGAAAAAACCCAATTATGTTAAAGCCGGTGTTTTGCTTCAAGATGTTGAAATGTTCGATGCTGGTTTTTTTGGACTAAGCCCAAAAGAAGCCGCAATTATGGATCCGCAGCACCGTCATTTTCTTGGATGTGCCTGGGACGGCTTTGAAGATTCGGGTTAGATCCTGAACGATTTAATAGTCCCATGGTATTTTTGGCGGATGCGGAAACAATGCTTACTTTATGTTTAACATTCTTACCAATCCTAAGCTTGTTAAATCAACTGGTCTGTTTCTGTTAAGACATACAGGAAATGATAAAGATTTTTTAACAACTCGTGTTTCTTATAACTTTAATTTAACCGGACCGAGTGTTAGTGTCCAGACTGCTTGCTCAACTTCTCTTGTTGCTATTCACCTTGCTGTTCAAAGTCTCTTAAACGGTGAATGTGATATGGCATTAGCTGGTGGAGTAACCATAGATCTTCCTCAAAAAAGGGGATACTTATTTGAAGAAGGTGAGATACTCTCCAGTGATGGACGCTGCCGTGCCTTCGATCATAATTCTAATGGAACAATCTTTGGAAGTGGTGCTGGTGTTGTAGTGCTTCGAAGGCTTGCCGATGCGATTGAAGATGGGGACAATATACACGCCATTATCAAATCTACCGCAATCAATAATGATGGCTCATTAAAAGTAGGTTATTTTGCTCCAAGTGTTGAAGGTCAAGCTCAAGCCGTTGCTGAAGCCATAGAAATTGCAAACATCAATCCTGAAACTATAAATTATATTGAAACACACGGAACCGGTACTTTCATCGGTGACCCGATTGAAGTAACGGCTTTAACACAGGCATTCAGAAGATTTACAAAGAAAAAAGGATTTTGTGGCATAGGTTCAGTTAAGTCGAATATAGGACATCTTGATACTGCTGCAGGAGTGGCGGGATTAATAAAATCAATACTTGCATTGAAACATAAACAGATTCCTACAAGCATCAATTATGAAAAACCAAATCCAAATATTGATTTTGATAACAGTCCCTTTTTCGTCAGCTCTAAATTAACTGATTGGAAAACTAATAATCATCCTCGCAGAGCAGGCGTTAGTGCATTAGGTGTTGGTGGTACAAACGCCCATATTATTATTGAAGAAGCACCTGTAATTCAATCTGCGCAAAAGTCAAAACCATGGCAGTTGTTAATTTGGTCGGCAAAAACTAAATCTTCACTTGAAAATTTGACAAATAAATTTGTTGATTACTTTTCAGAAGAAAAAAATTTAAATCTTGCTGATATCTCGTTTACACTTCAAACAGGAAGGAAAGAATTTTCACACAGACAAATTTTAGTTTCTGATAGTGTCTCAGAGGCATCGGAAGCATTAGTAACAAATGATAACAAAAAGATTTTCAGGGGTTTTCATGAAGGAACGGAACCCTCAGTTATTTTTATGTTTCCTGGCGGCGGTGCTCAGTATCCCCATATGGGTCTTGAACTATATACCCAAGAACAGGTTTACAGAGAGAATATTGATTTCTGTCTTATCCTCCTGAAAAATAAATTTAATATTGATTTACAGCCTTTATTGTTTCCCGATACATTTGATCAAGAAAAGGCATCGCTCGAATTACAAAAACCGCTTAATTCTATTCTTTCTATTTGGATTGTTGAAATAGCTTTAGCAAAATTGTGGATGTCGAAGGGAATTGTTCCCAAAGCGATGACAGGACACAGCATGGGTGAATATGCAGCAGCTTGTATTTCGGGTGTAATGTCAGTAGAAGATTCTTTAACCCTCGTAGAACTCAGGGGCAGGATATTCGAGAAAATGCCTGAAGGAGGTATGCTCAGTGTAAATCTTTCTGAAGCAGAAGTAAAGAAATATACAAATGAGAATTTGACAATAGGGGTAGTTAATGGCAGGGAATTATGTGTTCTTTCCGGTACCGTTGCAGCAATTAATGATGCTGAGAAGAAAATTACTGATGATGGGTTTGAATGCACTAGAGTAAGAATCTCGGTTGCTGCTCACTCCAAAATGCTTGAACCTTTTCTTGAAGAATTTAAAGCCGGTGTTTCAAAGATAAAACTAAATCCTCCTGCAATCCCTTTCGTTTCAAATCTTAGCGGTGATTGGATACGAAATGATGAAGCAATTGATCCTCAATATTGGGTGAATCAACTCCGCAGCACTGTCCGTTTCTCAGAGGGATTGAGTAAAATACTTGCAGATTCTAATGCTGTTTTTCTTGAAACCGGACCCGGCAATACTTTAAGTTCATTAGTGCGTGGTCATCATGAAATAAACTATTCTCATTCTGTTGTATCTTCTTTAAGACATCCTCAGGAAGCAGTATCCGATTACGAATATTTTTTAAGGTCTCTTGGCAAGTTATGGCTTTCAGGTCTCTCATTTAGATGGAATTTGATTCGCCAAAACGAAAAAAGAAAAAGAATTTCACTACCCACCTACGCATTTGACCATCTACCCTATTGGATAGAACCCGGTAAGTTAGTGCAATCGCAATTTCTGGAAGTTGATCCTCTTAAGAAGTTGAAAAATTTTACTGATTGGTTCTCCAAACCTGTCTGGAAAAAATCGGAGTTTAGTCGTTTTTCATTTTCTGATCTTAACAATTCGAAAGATACCTGGCTAATATTAAATGATATCACAGGAATTGGTTCATTAATTAAAGAAAAACTGGAATCATACAATCAAAAAGTAATATGTGTCCAGGCATGTAATGAATACAAAAGATTAAATGATACTGAATTTATGATTCGCATGGAAGAACAAGATGATTATTCCAAATTGGTTAAAGAATTAATATCAAAAAATTTGCTTCCAACTAGAATAATTCATTTGTGGGGTATTTGCGATAGTGATGACTCGGATTATATTTCATCACTTGATCATAATCTGAATTATTATTTTTTTAGTCATCTATTTCTAGCTCAGGCACTAGGGAATGAAGATATTCAGAACAGTCTGGAATGGATATCTATTTCTAACGGAATGCATAAAATAAAGAATGAATCCTTTATATCTTCAATCAAATCAGTTAGTCTTGGTCCAATTAAAACTATTCCAAAAGAGTTTCCAAACTTCAGTTGCATCAGTATTGATATTGACAATTCATTTGATCAAGAAAAAACATCTGAGCTGATTTTGTCCGAATTCAACTCCGATTTTAAGAGGCAGGTTGTTGCTATCAGAAACGGTTTACGATTAGAAAGATCATTTGAACATATGGATGTTAATGTTGAATATAAAGAGAATCACCTGCTTAAAAAAGGAGGTATATATGTTATTACGGGTGGTTTAGGCGGTATAGCTCTTACATTAGCAAAAGGAATTGCGACCGGATTCAAACCTAAACTGATTTTAATATCTCGTCAATCACTTCCAGATAAGTCCAATTGGGAAAAACATCTCGCAAATATTACGCTCGAAGATAAAACATCAAGGAGTATTAGAAAACTTATTGAAATTGAAAAATTAGGCGCCGAAGTAAATTATTTTTCTGCGGATGTTACGGACGAAAAACAAATGGACAAAACATTTACAAGTGTTAGTCAGAAGTACGGTAAAGTGAATGGAATAATTCATACCGCCGGTACAATTGATGACGGAGTTATACTTTTTAAGAAGAAAGAAGATGCATCAGCTGTACTGGCGCCAAAAGTTAAAGGGACCTTGATATTAAATTCACTTGCTAAAAAATATAATTCCGAGTTTCTGATTTTATTTTCTTCTGCTAGTTCAATATTGGCACCAACGGGTCAGATTGATTATGCTGCTGCAAACTCTTTTCTTGATGCATTTGCTAATGCAAACTTCAATGCCAACGGACTAAAGACAATTGCTATAAACTGGGGACAATGGCAGGAAGTTGGTATGGCCGCCAGGATAGCACAAAGTCTTGGAATTGTAGAAGAAAGCATTCAGGGAATAAAATCTGAGCATCCGCTACTAGGTACAAAAATTAAAGATCGTTCCGGGGTAATTGAATTCGTTAACAAGCTTAATGCAAACGAATTCTGGATATTAAATGAGCATAAAAGTAAACACGGTGAATGTATAATTCCAGGTACAGGCTATCTGGAGTTTGCACTAGCTTCATTATTTGATGGCGCAATTGAAAAGTCCTATGAGATAAGTGATGTCTTTTTCCTTAAACCGGTTGTGCTCACCAATGGTGAAGAAAAGGATATCAAAATTATTTTATCTAAGGAAAACGATTCACATGAATTTACAATTTTATCCAGAGCGGATTCATTACAAACAAATTGGGATGAAAATGTAAAAGGGGTTATTAAAGTATCTAATGGATTATCCAAAGATAAAATTGACATAGAGTCAATTATTGCACGCTGTCGCTCAAGGCAGGCTCTCAAAGAAAATACAATTGATCATCAACATATGAATTTTGGTCCTAGGTGGAAAAATATTAAAGATCTTTATTTCGGAAATAAAGAAGCTATTGCGTTAATTGAACTTCCGTCTGAGTATATGGGAGATATGAATTTATATAAAATACATCCTGCACTACTTGATACTGCTACAGGTTGTGCCCAGTCATTAGCCGGCTACAATCTTGAAAATGATTTCTATCTTCCATTTTCATATTCGAAGATAAAAATAAATCGTAGTCTGCCATACAAATTTTATAGTCACATAATGTATCTTCCAAATGAAAATAAAAATACTAATTCAGCTGCATTTGACATTTCAATTTATGATCTGGAAGGAAATTTAATTGTCGACGTTAATGAATTCTTGATGATGAAATCAAATTCATCCGTTGAGCTGGTTAGCTCGAGAAGTCAGGAGAACGTTCATCCGGAAATAATTATTGAGGGAAGCCATAATCCTGTAAATCCAAAGTCAACCGGCAATCAGATACTTCAGCTCGGTCAGAAAGAAGGAATACTTCCTGCTGAGGGTACTGATGTGTTTAATATCGGTACTTAGTAATCCAAATTATCCTCAGTATATAGTTGTTTCTCAAAACATTAATGTGCTTTATGATATTATTCTTAACAAGCAAGGACAGGATAAGAATTTATCCTCTGGAGTGAGTCCCGGTGAATCATCGCGTCCGAAACTTTCAACGGAGTTTGTTGCCCCGCGTAATGATATTGAAAAAGGTATTGCAGAAATATGGCAGGAAATACTGGGAGTTGATAATATCGGAATTAATGATGACTTTCTTGAACTCGGGGGACATTCATTACTGTTAACGAGAATAGTTATGAGGGTAAGGAAGAAGTTTAATGTTGATCTATCACTTAGCAATTTATTTGAAACACCAACAATTATAGCATTCGCTCAGGAAGCTGAAAAATCTATAAATACTGGTGTGGCAAAACCATCAACTATAATCTCTGCTGTCCCCAGAGATAAATATCGAGTCAATTAAGTCATTTATACTTTGTGACGAAAAAATATTTAGGAAAAAATAATTGTCTGGTCAGAACAAAATATTAAATACTAACAGTAGTTTAAAATTTGGCAGCAGTCAAGAAACAGTTGAAATATATGCATTCCCAGCATCTTATGGACAGCAACAGCTTTGGTTTCTTAACAAGCTTGACCCAGAGAGTTCCGTTTATAATATACCGTTTGCCTTCAGGCTTATAGGAAATTTAAATGTTCCGATTCTTGAGAAAAGCATTAATGAAATTATTATAAGACATGAAACATTCCGTACTGTATTTGCGTTAAAGGACGGCTCACTAACACAAATTATTTCTTCGTATTTAAAATTACCGCTTGAAATTTTCAACCTTTCTACTCATCACGATAAGGAGAAATCAGCACAGAAAATAATTAGTGAATTCACATTAAGTCCATTTAATCTTGAAAGTGGTCCTTTGATTAAGGCAGGCCTGATAATTCTTGATAGTCGGGAACATATTCTTCTTTTAAGTTTTCATCACACAATTCTGGATCATACATCTGTACTTTCTTTCTTCAATGAGTTATCTTTATGTTATAATAGTTTCAAGGAAAGCAAGGAGTTAAATCTTACTAAACCTGCAATTCAGTATGCAGATATGGTAATCTGGCAAAGCGATGAAAAGCAAGTATCAGCATTGCATTCCAAGCTTGATTATTGGAAAAAACAGTTAAAAGACCAGCAGTCATTTCTAAATCTGCCTGCGGATAAAACAAGACCTGCAACTCAGACATTTAATGGAATCGAAAAGAAAGTATCGCTTCCGAATGAGTTAAGCGATATCGTAAGAGAACTAAGTAGAAGAGAGAAAAAATCATTATTTATGGTCTTGCTTACAGCTTTCAAAATTTTTCTTTATAGATATAGTGGAAAATCAGATATTACGGTTGGTTGCCCTTTTGCAAATCGAACTCATCCTGGATTAGAAGAAGTAATGGGCTGTTGTATGAATACACTTCCCCTGCGTACAACTTTTTCACCGGATGAATCATTTCTTGATGTCCTGAGCAAAGTAAGAGATGTAACGCTTGGTGCACAGGCAAATCAGGAAATTTCATTTGAACAAATAGTCGAAGAGCTGCATCCAGTACGTAATGCTAGTTTCAACCCGCTATATCAGGTAAGCTTTATGTTCCAAGAACCTCTTACCACCTTTCCCTTGAATGGAATAGAGTGTAAATCTATTGAAATTAAAAGTAATAGTTCGAGATTGGATTTTACTCTCTGGATGTGGGATTCTCCGGCTCCGGATGGACTACAGGGATTAATTCAGTATAACACAGATTTATTTGAAGATGGAACAATTGATAGGATGTTCAGTAATTTTTCGGCGCTCCTTGAGGATATTGTTAAATCACCCGAAAAGAAAGTTAGTGATCTTGAAATTCTTCATGCGGACGAAAAGAGAACGTTAAATTACTTCCATGGAATAAAACCCAAGCTGATTATCCGAACGACAAATGTATTCATCAACTTTTTGAAATGACAGCCCAGAAATATCCCGGGAATGTTGCGGTTGAGTTTGAAGACCAAAATATATCCTACAAAGAACTCAACAAAAAAGCTAATGAACTCGCTCATTATCTCAGGAATAAAGGAATTGGGCAGGATTCTTATGTTGGTATTTTATTGGACCGATCAATTGATATGGTTGTTGCTCTACTAGGTACACTAAAGGCTGGTGGAATTTATGTTCCCTTAGATCCAACATTTCCGCAGGATAGATTATCATACATGGTGCAAGATGCCCAGATTAAAACTCTGTTAACACAACAAAAATATTCCGGATTGTTTAAGAGATTCATGGATACTGAAGTGTGTCTTGATACAATCTATGATATATTAAATAAACAAAAGAGTTCTAATTCTGGTGAAGATATATCCAATGGTAGTCTTGCATATGTAATATATACTTCAGGTTCTACAGGAAAACCAAAAGGTGTTCAAATAGAACACAGATCTTTGGTTAATTTTCTAATTTCTATGCAGAATGAGCCAGGTTTAAATGAGAGTGATTGCCTTCTTTCGGTAACCACTCTTTCATTCGACATTGCTGGACTTGAAATTTATTTACCTCTGATAACAGGAGCAAAAGTTGTATCGTCTCAAAGGAGAGTACCTTAGATGGCAAAGTAATTCTCCAGAAGTTTGAATCAAGGAAAATAACCATAATACAAGCAACACCTACCACCTACAGACTTATGCTTGCCTCAGGCTGGAATAAAAAATTTCCTATAAAGATCCTTTCAGGAGGTGAACCACTTCCGGCCGACTTAGCTAAGAAATTACTTAAGTATGGAAGTGAACTATGGAATATGTATGGACCAACAGAAACAACAATCTGGTCAACCATAAAGAAAATTGAAGCAGTTCATTCTATAACAATCGGTAAACCGATCGCCAATACTTCAATTTATATAATTGATAATAATAATAGACTAGTTCCCGTTGGTGTAACTGGTGAATTATGTATCGGCGGAGATGGGCTTGCAAGAGGCTACCTAAATCGTCCAGAACTGACTAAAAAAGTCTTTCATTCAAACCCTTTCGAAAACAGGAACGGGGTAATTTACAAAACAGGGGATCTTGCCCGCTATAAAGCAAACGGAGAGATAGAGTGTCTTGGTAGAGTAGACAATCAAGTTAAGGTCAGGGGTTTCCGAATTGAACCTGGCGAAATTGAAACGATATTATCTGAACACGAGGATGTAAAACAAAGTGTTGTGGTGGCAAGAAAGGATGATGAAAATAATGCTTTCCTGGTTGCATATCTAAACATTGAAGAAGGCAAACTTCAAAATTCTGAAGACTATAGTAAAGAACATCTTTCTGAATGGCAATTGATTTGGGATGATGTCTACAAATCAGAAAAAAAAGAAACTGATCCAATATTCAATGTAAGTGGTTGGAAGAGCAGCTATACTGGTAAGCAGATTCCTGATATTGAAATGCATGAATGGGTTGATAATACAGTGAATAATATAATGAGTTTGGAGCCAGCCAATATCCTTGAAATAGGATGTGGGACTGGGTTGCTGCTATTCAGACTTGCACCAAAATGTAATAAGTATACCGGTCTCGATTTTTCTTCAAGTGTATTAAATAAAACAAAAGAGATAGTTAAGGCTAAAAACTTAACTAATGTTGATTTACTATGTCAGGAAGCAAATAATCTCGATAATCTGGAGCCTGATTTCTATGATGTCATTGTTATCAATTCAGTAATTCAGTATTTCCCGCGGGTTGATTACCTTCTCAATGTTCTTGAAAAAGCGATTGCGGTATTGAAACCCGGTGGTAAAATCTATATTGGAGATGTCAGAAGTTATGAATTGTTAGATATTTTGTCTATGTCTGTAGAGATTAAGAATAATAAAAATATTTCTGAAACAAATGAACTTTTAAAATTAGTGGCTAATAGAGTTTCTGATACAGATGAACTTCTTTTTGATCCTCAGTTTTTCTACCTTCTTAAAAACAAGATTCATAATATTTCGAATGTTGAGATACATCTTAAAAGAGGCAAATATTTAAATGAATTAACCAAGTATAGATATGATGTCATTCTGCATATCGATGAAAACAGAAATGAAACAAGCATTGATGAATGGATAGATTATTCAGAGCAGAATTTGAAGATGCAGGATATTGATATTGCATTACAGAATACCGATCAGCCCATTGTTGCTATTAAAAACATATCCAATTCAAGGGTTTATAACGAGGTTAAGTTATTTAACTTGTTATCTGAGGCAAAAGATAACGTTTCTCTAACTGATGTTTTATTGTCTATGGAGAATATTAAAAAGAACGATTGTATTGATCCTGAATTACTTTATAACATTAGTGAAAAATATCATCGCAAAGCCCTCCTTACATGGTCTGCTGATGGAAAAAGCAGTCATTTTGATGCAGTATTCTTAAAGGGGGATCTAAAAAGTACGATTAATTTAGGTTTGCCGGTTCTCAAGAATCAGAACCTTAAGGCTTACGCAAATAATCCTTTGATTCCCAAATTTAAGCGTACTCTGGTTCCTTCTTTAAAGGAGTTTTTAAAGGGCAAGTTGCCTGATTATATGATACCTGCAGTATTTATGCTTATGGATGAGTTTCCCCTAACTTCTAATGGAAAGATCGATAGGAAGGCTTTACCTTCACCCGAGATATCCCGAATATCATTATCAGAAAAATATACGCCTCCCCGAAATGAACTTGAAGAACAATTAACTGAAATTTGGCAGAAATTACTTCAAGTTAAAACAATCAGTGTATACGATAATTTTTTTGAGCTTGGAGGTCATTCACTTTTAGTTGTTCAATTATTTAGAAAAATTGAAGAACAAATTAAGATAGAGCTTTCTATTGCAGTAATTTTTGAATGTCCTACAATAAATCAACTTGCAACAAAAATTATTGAGATTAATAAATAATTTACAATCGAAAATTAATATATATTTTTTAATGCTCTAGATCAAAACCTTTGTCATTGTTTTTTAACTTCAACATTGTTTGCCTATAGAAATCTTCTCTGTAGAGCTTTGCTTTCTCAAAGGAATCGAAATCACCAATCCTTACGGAGTACCATACACGACTTCCAATATTTATCTCAAAGATGTCTGCTTTGTAACCTAAAGAATCAATCTTTTTATGTAATTCCTCAGCTTTATTTATATCAGTGAATATATCAACCTGGAAACAATACGAATTACCATCTGTAAAAATTCCATCTGAAATGAAATGATCTTTTAAAGTATCATAATTCACCGCTTGAGATTTTAGTTCGCTAATATTGCAACCAAATTCATCCACTTTAACTCCCTCTGGAGTATCGGGACATAAATCGATATCATCTTCAACTCCATCATTATCCATATCAATCTCTTTTCCCAGATAGAATGAAAGTCCTGTAAAGAAACTAATGAAGGCATCGTTATTGTTTCCAGCTTTTATATCATCCAAATAATCAGTATTGGAAAAATTAAGATTAGTACCGAGGTTCAAGCTCCATCTCTCACTAAATGGAAATCTTACTCCTGCTTCAATTGAATAAATCATTGCTCCATTTTCATATATCGAATATTTATTGTTTGGTAACTGATATCCATTTTCATCTAATGGATTAAAAGATGTATAGGATGCTGAAACTGAAAGGTACGGCACACTACGGCCAATATTTAATGCATAGACAAATCCAATTCCAAGGAAATAAAAATCAGTATTAAAGTTATCCGGAACCGGAGGGTATACTAAATCGTTACTGAAGACTTGTCCCCTTAAAATACCTGCACCTCCTAAAATTCTTATTCCAAATGCATGGGCTGATTTGGATATCAAAAAATACTCGATTAATAATCTGCTTGTGATAGACAACTCATCAATTTTGTAATCTGTCTTTGGTATAGTACCTCCAACTTCAAGTGTGAATCCAAATGAATTTGAAAAAGGATGAAATGTTTTGTTGTTAAGATTTTGTGAAAAAAGAGTGTGTGAAAATGAAAGAAAGTAAATAAGTAATGTGAGAAACGTCTTCAAGCTAAACCAGAGGTTAGATTTTAATTAGTTGTAATTCATCGGACATTGAACTTTGTTTAATGCCAACCGTAAAATCAAGAAAATAAGATTATTCAGTTAAGATATTAATTTATTAAACCTTAACCATCTGGTTAGGACCATTTTACTGCCAACTACTTTCCTACGATTGCTTCAACTTCTTCAATAGTTTTTGGAATTGGTTTTGAGCCCAAAACTCTGTATCCATCTTCAGTCACTAAAACATCATCCTCAATCCTTATTCCCCCAAAGTCTGTATAACTCTCTATGATATCATAATTAATAAATTCTGGGAAGCGGTTCTGAGTCTTCCACATATCAATCAATTCAGGAATAAAATAGATACCCGGTTCGATGGTAAACACATATCCTGGCTGGAGAGTTTTTGCAAGTCGTAAGTATTTCAATCCAAATTCATCGCTTCTATTAACGGTTTCGTCATAACCAACATACTCTTCTCCAAGTCCTTCCATATCGTGCACATCAAGACCAAGCATATGTCCTAAACCGTGAGGGAAGAATAAAGTATGAGCACCAGCATTAACAGCTTCTTCAGGATTACCGAACATCAGGCCGATTTCAATTAACCCAGACGCTATATCATTTGCTGCTGCAAGATGAAGCTCCTTATTTGTGATTCCTGGTTTTACTGAATTTATTGCATTTGTTTCTGCTTTAAGTACAATCTGATAAATTTCTTTCTGCGTATCACTGAATTTACCACCAACTGGAATTGTTCTCGTAATATCACTTGCATAATGAAGCCTGCTTTCGGCACCTGAATCATTTACAAGCAAGTCACCGGCTTTCATTTTGTTTTCGTAATAGGGATTGTGCAAGGTTTGTCCTTTGATGGAAACTATTGGTCTGAATGAAAGTCCATATCCGAGGGATAGCGCAATGCCTTCAATCATACCAGCAATCTTTCTTTCATCAGTATCTGGTTTCACCATTTTCATAGCCGCTAGATGCATCTTGGCAGCGATGTCAACAGCTTCATCCATTTCCGAAATCTCTTCACTTGATTTAACTGACCTTTGAGCAACAATTGCTTTTATTAGTTTCTCTGAAGCATAGTCATTTACATTTTCAGATTTTAATCCGCTTATTGCTGCGAGTTTCGTAATATTTTCAAGACGATACTGTGGAAGAAAGTGAATTTTCCGACCTCTTTTTATCGCACCAATTATTTGTTCATTTAGTTTTTCAGACGATGTTGCTCTCTTAACTCCCACTTTTTCAGCATAATCATTTACCGTTGTTTGTGGACCCGTCCAAACTATTTCATCCAATGTAGAATCATTTCCAAAAAGAGTTTCAAGGTTATTATCGATGTCAATAGTTGCCGCAAATCCTGGTCTGTCAACTCCGAAGAAATAAAGGAAAGTACTATCCTGTCTGAAATTGTAAGTATTTGCTGTGTAGTTTGCTGGGCTATCTTCATTGCCTAAAAACAAAATCAAACCCGAATCAAATTTTTCCTTTAAAATTCTCCTTCTGTCGGTATAGATGCTGGTGTCGAACATTTTCGCTCCTATTCTTTATAGTAGGTTAGTAAATTGTCGATTTGTAATTCGTAATTAAATTAAACAAATAACGTGTATCTAAATGTAGCAATTACATATTGATTATTCTACACATACAATATCATCTATTTTCGGGCCAAAATCAATCTTTTCATTGACTCGTTTTGAAAATAAAATTCGCACAAGATTTGTATATGAATTAATTTAATACGGTAATGTTTGCAACTTATTAACAACAATAGGGCATTAATTGTGAAAATTCTATACACTTATTTTAATCCGATAAGGTTCATTAAATACGGATTAATCTTAATTCTTTTTATAACATTTGCTAAAGTCTATCCTCAATCATCAGCTACGAATAATCAACTCTTTCAAAACACCGTGATATTTGGTCTTGGTGGGGGAGTTACATTTCCTCAAACTGACTATGAAACGTCAAAAACAGGATTAGCTATAAGAGGAACCGGAGAATATTTCTTTAAGACAAAATCTATTCACTATTTCGGCTTAAAATTAAATTTAGGTTATGATCAGGTAAAAGGTGAGGACTCAAGAGGGATTATTTCAACTGAAATTGGACCTGAAGAAATTCCTCCAGAATTCAGTACAGGTACTTTTTCGATAGGATTAGGAATAACTTATGGTATATCGATTAATAAAGCCGTTATGCCTTATTTGTCAGGAGGAATATCTAATTTTTGGTTTGATCCAAAAGATGATCAGGGTAATCCAGCATCAGGAAACGCAGCCAATCTTTACACTAAAAACACAATTGCATACAATATAGAGGGTGGCATTAAAATTTTTGTTAGCGAAAAAGTAAGTATAAACCTTTCTGCGAGTCAATATTTTCCGCAGACTGACTACCTTGATGATATAGCCGCTGCAAATAAAAATGATGCTTATACAACAGTGTTGGTTGGTGTTTCATTCTCACCATTTATTGATAATGATCCGGATAATGATGGAATAACGGGATCAACTGATATTTGCCCTAATGAGCCTGAGGATTATGATGGTTTTCAAGACGAAGATGGATGCCCGGATCTCGATAACGACGGAGACGGAATATTAGACATCTATGATAAATGTCCGCTAGAAGCTGAAGACATAGATGGATTTCAAGATGAAGATGGATGTCCGGATCTGGATAATGATGGAGATGGAATATTAGACATCTATGATAAATGTCCAAATGAAGCTGAAGACATAGATGGAGTAGCTGATGAAGATGGGTGCCCGGATGCAGGTCAGATAATTGGCGAAGGAAAATTTATTTTAATGGATGATGATATTTTCTCACCCAATTCGGCGTTGATAATGGTAGAGGGGAAAAAGTATCTTGATCAGGTTATGGTTCAACTGCAAATGTTTCCTGATGCAAAATGGCGTATAGAAGGGCATATGGATTCAAATGGGAATAAAAGATTTTTGAGAAATTTATCATTAGACCGTGCAAAGGCTGTTCTTGAGTATTTCACATTCTTCGGAGAGTTGAATAGAGAAAACTTCCAGGTATTCGGTATGGGCGATAATTTCCCGATTGCTGATAACACCACTGAAGCAGGTCGTAGCGAAAACCGAAGAATTGAGATTATTAGTGAAGAAAATAATAGTAATTCTGGAACGACTGAACCACCGGGAGAAGAATTTAATCAATTTATTTTAAGAGGCGATGATACTTTTCAATCTAATTCAGCGGCATTAAAAGAGCTTGGAAAGATTTTATTAAATGAAATAGCTACGTACATTAAAAGTCAGCCTAAAAGCAAATGGAAAATTGAAGGATATATGGATAATCAAGGCTCTGCATCTTTATTGAAAAAACTTTCGACTAAAAGAGCTGATGCAGTTTACAACTACCTCATTAACGAAGGTCTATCTCCTAGTCAGTTTACAGTATCAGGTCTTGGTAGTGCGTCGCCAATTGCAGATAATAATACAGAAGAAGGCAGAAGTACTAACAGGCGCGTATTAATAGTTCGGGAGGAATGAAAAATTAAATTTATTGGAGCTCAGAGTCATTTTTCAGTGCGTGTCTTAAATAATTCTATTTAAATGGTTAAAAATGATTACTATATTCAGATTGAATAACATTTAGCTATTTTTTAGCAAAGCTAAGAGCTCGATAGCTATAATGTCACTTAACTATGCACTTACTGAAAGAATTTAAACAGAATTATACATCCCACATTATAATAGTTGTATTTTGTATCATTGAAAAATCTTGAAACATTTTAAATTTATAAATTTCCCACATTTTTAATCACATCCTCAACTATCATACATTTTTTACTTTCAACCGGATTGCTTATTTAATAGAATATAAAATTATTCAAGAACAAACTCTCATTAATAAATACATCGCAATTTATTATTATTTGCTCAATCCTTAATAATAGTTCCCCAATTTTGAGTTCAATAATTTTTTATCAAGACAATCAATTCTGATTTTATTATAAATTTATTATTATTTTTAGCTAGAAAATCATTAGTATAAAATCACTGCAAATAGAAGTTGGTCAAATGAAATTTTTTTTTACACTGTTAAATATATTAATAATAGCAGTATTTATCGGGATAGCAAGTTATATTTACTATGGATTTTATTTTCCTGACCCAACAATTTTTTATATCCACCCATATTCAAAATTTTTGTTAAATGCTATTAAATTATTTTATCCTATAGTTATAATAGGAGTAATTATTTTATATAGTCTTATTTATTTTAAGAAAATAAATTTTAGTTCTGTTATCCTATTATTTTTTGCTCTATTTTTTTTACTACTTTTAGCTTATCCGTTTGCGGATTACTTCTATAGGAATAATTTAGGAGTTGATACAAATGAATTTCATTCTTATTTGCAAATTAAACCTACGTATATCAAAAGTATTGAAGAAGGGAATTACAACATATTTTGTCTCGGCGGTTCCACGACTGAATTTAAAGATGATATTGGCAGAGATTGGCCAAGCTTAGCTCAAATAGAGCTAAATAAAGATACGTCATTTCAGGATATCAGATTATTTAATTTGGGAAAGCAGTGGTACACGACCCAGCATATTCTAATTAATTATATATTAAATCATAGACAAAATAAACCTGATGCTATAATTGTTATGGAAAATATAAATGATCTTTTACATAATGCAGACTTTTCTTGGTTAAGTTTGGGTAAATATCGAGATGATTATGGAAATTTCCTCGGTCCAATCACAAGACTTGTAAAATATAAGAGCTTAGCTGAATTTATTAAAAGCACAATAAATTATTTATGGTATCAAGATAAATACATTGAAATAGAAACAAATTCCTTTCCGGGCATTAGAGATTTTAACAGAAATTTGCAAACTTTAATAAGTTTGGCAAAAGTAGATGGAGTGAAAATTATCTTGATGACCCAACCCAATATTTATAAAGAATCTATGAGTGCACAAGAGTTGAGCAGATTGACTATGCTCAATGTTGAAGCAACTGGAAATGGTAAAAGATGGAATTATAAAACAGCTTTGAGCGGAATTCGACAGTACAATGACAAAATAAGAGAGATTGCAGGAACTTATGAGGAAGTTTATTTAATAGACTTAGAAAAAATTGTTCCCAAGAATATCGAATATTTTAGTGATGATGTTCACTACACTTCAAAGACATATGATCTAATAGCAAAATACATTTCAGAAGAGATGAAAAGGATTTTGATAGATTACTAGTTGTTCAATCAGAACTTTAATTGAAATATCATAAGCTATTTATAAAGATTATTATTAAATAGTTACTAACAAACCAAAAAAATTATAAATACTGTTATTCTAATAATCTAAACACTTTTAAGTTTATGTAGATGTAGTTTTCAATTGGATTGAGTGTTGTCTAGATCGAAAATCATTAATGTAAGTTAATTCTTCTTGTAAAATTATCTAATTAGGAAAACACATTTATGGAGGTGTTGAGTAGTTGGTCGATTAAGCGCTTCTTTTACTCTTTATCAAAATATTATTTACTGCTTTAATAAAATAATTAATATCTGTTTTAATAGGATTTTTTTCATACGCATCTAAATATTTTTTCTCGGATAATTCAATTTCTTCAATTGTCTTCGGCATATCTGCATAAAAGGGAGGTAATAATCCAGGTTTAAAGTTTTTTCTTCTCTCCTGATGTTCTTTCGAATACAAACTCAAATAGTGATTACTAATTGGACGAACTCCAACAATCTTCAATTCTCCTTTTGCCCAGTTAATAAGCATAGGGAGTTCATCAATCCAAAGTTGTCTGAATAATTTTCCCCATATCGGTACCCGAAAATCATCTTTAAATTTTCCACCAGTATCAAGCTTGTTATGATTATAAACAAAATCCTGGATGAATTCAGAGTATGGATACATTGTTCTTAACTTATAAACATAAATTGGTTTTCCGTTTTTACCAATCCTTTTCATTTTAAAAATAGGACTGTAGAAGAATTTCTTATCAGGATTGTAACTTCCATTTTTAACAGCAGCGAAATAGACTACATCATCAACTGCAACCAAATCTAACACTTTAAAACCGCTGTAAACTAATCTGCCTAATCCTTCTGCCAATGAAATAGCTCGGTCTTTTTCCTTACTGAATGTAAAATAAATTTCCCTGGTTAAAGGCAATTTAGGCATCACTCTTTTCCATATAAAATCGAAGAAATAGAATATGTTTCCTAAATAAAAAGAGTACTTTTTCAGATAATTGCGATATCTATAATGGTGAGGAAGTAAAGCTCCGACGAATACACCATTCTCGTGTAAAATATTCCCAACGTTTAATAAATAATCGTTAAGTTTGACCTGATCATTAAGAACATGCAAATTAACAACAAGTTGAAGAGAATTAGGTCGTTGTGCAGTTATATCTTCAGGTTGATCCGATTTCAAAATTAATGTTTGTCGGGAGTCGAATGATTTAAGATCAAGTATAGTATCAAGAATCGAAAAAACATTTCCATATTCTTTAAGATACTCAAATTCAATTTTATTCTGCTGAATCAATACTTCCGATTCAGGATTAGAATAAGCATACCTTCCATTCCCATTTCTACCATTTGACCGGTTGGCAGCATCATTCATTTCATAAGCTTTTAGAAATACGACTGTAGCCTCATCACTTTTATTACTGATCTTACGATAAAATAAAATAATTGAGAGAAGAGATGACACAAATGAATAACCTACTAATGCTTTTATAAAACTAAGAGCAATTGAAAATTCTATTTGTAAAAAGACCATAGATAGAATAGTCAGAAAGATGATTCTTATGTAAAATTTAACCTGTAGTTCAAATGCATTCATTCTGCTTGTTGAAACTTCGGTAGGAATAAATTTATGTGTTACTGCAGCAGATATAGCCCAGCTCAATAAAATTAGAGCAAGTAACAAAAATTCTGTTTTATTATAATGGAAAGGAACTATTTTTTGTGCAATTTCGAAATAACAAAAAATGGTTAAAAGTAGACCATCAAGCAGAATATATCCAATTGGTAATTTTATCTTCTTAAGATAGCTTCCTTTATTTTGCCTGGTATTATTTAATAATATAAAATAAAGCAATTCAATTACTAACCCGCTGATAGCCGCAGTGAGTATCGATATTCTGGTTATGCGATTAATTTCTAGGGTAAGAAATAATATTATTAGAAAGGACAAAGTAATAAATAAGGATGTATAAAGAGTTTTTAGAATTTTTTCTGATTTATCCTGTCTGCTTAATTTTAATTTTCCTGAAAGGGAAGAACCAAAAAAGATTGATAATAGAAAAAGACCCGAGGATATTAAATATGCGTTATCGATGCGAAATTTATCGTGGAATATAAAATAAAAAGCGGAAAATGTCAGGGAGTAGATTAAAAAATTTATAATGATATTAAGGTTCTTTTCATTGAAAACAACGGAATTTAGTTGTTGGTTGACTTTTACTGTGGATTCAGTTCTGCTGAAATCTACAAATTCCGTATTAATATCTAGTTCATCCCTCAATTTAAATAAGCCCTCAGTTGATAAATAGTTAAGTGTAGCAATACCCTGTAGCCATATTTGTACCGGGAAAAACCTCCAAATATCGATAGAAAATAAGGTTTTCCCTTAATTTCCAATCTCAAAATGTGTCTCTGTAACAAAACAGGACAAACGGTTTAACTATAAGAAAATGGCTTAGTTATTGAGAGTGATGTTGTATCGCTACCATTTCGGTATCAAAATTTTACAACCAAAATTCGTTCTAAAAAAATTAGTAATGTTAATTGTTTGATAAAAAGATAGGATAATTCGGTAAGTAGCTATCAAATCTTGTCCTATTGAATCTTAGTTCTTGTGTAATAAATAGAATTTAGTTAAGGTAAACTGTTATTATATTTTCTTTACTCCTAATATAATTTGAGTTCTTTAGAGATAAAACATCTTTGAAGGGTTCTAACTAAAATCTCTAATTAAAATTTCTACGATTCGCTCAGAGGCTTTTCCATCCCAAAGTTCTGGTATTTTTCCAGATTTAATTTTACCATTCAAAATTTCTAATGCGACTTCTTCTGCTTTAATAAAATCATCTCCGACAAGATGATTAGTTCCAACTTCCACAGTGATCGGTCTTTCAGTAGTTCGTCTTATAGTTATACATTGTTTGCCAAGGAATGTACTTTCCTCCTGAATCCCACCGCTATCGGTTACTATCAATTTTGAATTTGCTATGAGCCAGATAAAATCTAAATAACCAATTGGATCGGTAATTATAAGATTTGGATTAATTTTATAGTTTACTCCAAACTTTTCTAAATTCTTTTTGGTACAGAGGATGAACTGGAAAAATAACTTTTCCCTTCATTACTAAACTGTTTAGTAAATGAATGAGTCTTTTCAAGTTTTCTTCATTATCTACATTGCTTGGGCGGTGCATCGTAACAAGTGTGTAATCATTCTTAATTAAATTGTAATCATTTAATATGCTGGAATTTTCGGCCTTTGGTAAAAAATTAACCAAACTATCAATCATAACGTGTCCAACAAAGTGTATCTTATTTTCCTCTACGCCTTCTCGCTTAAGATTTGCTACACCACTTTGCTCCGTTACAAATAAATAATCAGAAATTGAATCAGTGAGAATTCTATTAATCTCCTCAGGCATACTTCGATCAAAACTTCGGAGACCAGCTTCGATATGAGCCACTTTAATTCCTAGTTTAACAGCAGTTAAACTACAGGCTATGGTAGAGTTAACATCACCCACAACAATCACAATATCAGGTTTTTCTTTAAGTAGAACTTTCTCAAATTCTAACATAACGTTTGCAGTTTGCTCCGTATGTGAACGACTTCCTACACCAAGGTAAAAATCAGGTTTTGGTAATTCCAATTCTTCAAAAAATACTTTGCTCATTCTCTCATCATAATGCTGACCTGTATGACAAATTAAATGTTCTATTTTCGCATTTGATACTTTACGTTTATGATTTATAGTTCGATAAATCGGTGCCACTTTCATAAAATTGGGTCTTGCACCTACAACTGAAATGATTTTCATCTATTAATTTCTTATTTGTTCGTTTATACTTATCAGTTTTATTATTTTACTGTTTCTTGGAGGAATCAAAAAATCTTTTTAAGTATTAATATATTTCCTTTTTCTTATAAATGATTTGACCGTTTTTTGCTGCTTCAATCAAAGTTTCGGTTACAACATTAGCCTGTGTTACAAAAAGGGGATTCCTTTGTAAGTCCATTCCCGTATTTTCATTCTTTTCAATATTCTGTAAAAAGATTTTCGATCAATTTCATATTCTGGATTTTTGACTCGCAAATTATATATTATATTGTTTCCCAATTCGTCAATACATTTCACTGGAATAATGCCTGTATATAATGGTATTGGGTAATTACTTTTCATGATATCTTCCGCCGAATGTATTTGAGTAAGTGCATTTCCACTTTTCGTTCCTATACCTAAAATCATTGTTCTGTACTTTATCATTTCAGCAAATGGAGTATCATCACCACAAGTCGTATCTGATAGGTGGTGGTTTCTTATTAATTGATCAGCCAAAGGGCCTATAGCACAAATGCTGTGAGTAGGATGAATGCTTCTTTTAACATTTGGATTTATTCTGAATATTTCTGACAGGAGTCCCATCTCAGAAACAGTTTTACGAACATCGAATACATGTTTACCGTCTTTATAATGTTCATAGGCATTAAAATTTGATCCAAGGAAAAATGTTGGCATTGCTAATGTAACATCATTCCGCTTACAATATAAAATTAATAAGTCTAGTAATTTACTAAGATTACCAGCGTACATTGGTAGCATATTATTTAGAGAACTATGAATCATTAATATATCAAACTTTCCATCTAACTTTCGCAATATATTATTGAAAATCTGTTCGTCATTAGCTGAGCCATAAAATAGTCTAAAAACCCATTTATGTTTATTTTTAAACTTGAAAACCGATTCATGAATTGTGTTTCTAGACTCTTGTGTCAAGACTATACTTATTATATCTCTTACAAAATTATTTAAGAAAATTCTCATTAATTTTTATCAAATATTATGATACTGATTTAAATCTAATTACAAGAGTCATGATAATTTGTACTTGTCTGTCTGTATGAATAATAATAGATTTCAAAAGATCCCAAATATCTGCCTGCATTATGTACCATTTTTAACTTTATTATTAAACATTATTAATTACATCAAAATTATTTATCTTTTCTAAAATTTTATTAGCCATTTCCTTAAGAGTTGAAGCTTCCAGAAGTTCTTGAAAATCTAATTCAATCTCAAATGATTTTCGAATAGAGGATAATAGTTGTGTTACTAATAAAGAATGACCACCCAATTCGAAAAAATTGTCCGTCTTTTTAATTTTTTTTGCACCTAAAATGTCTTGCCAGATTGAAACTAGTTCAATTTCAATTTCAGAAATAGTAAAATATGATGTTGTTTCCTTTTGTCTGTAAAAGTCAGTTTTGGCAGGTCTGAAATCGACTTTTTTGGTCACTTTCTTTGAGACATTTTTTTTACCGACATTATTAGAGAAATCATTTGTCTGCATTTCAGGTGAAACAATTACTTGTGATAAGTTTGAATTTAACATGAATATAAAAGCTATTAGGCCCTCAGTATTATAAATTGCTTTATCTAATGCATCTTGCTTCCATTTTTCCATACCCGATCCAATTTTTAAATTTGGTAATATTCCAACCTCTTTCCAGGCAGACCAATTGATCGAAATTACATTCAGGAATCCCATAGAATTTAAGTAATTTGTTGTGGCATCTAAGTAAATATTTGCAGCACTGTAGTCAAACTGGCCAGTAAATGCTATAATTGAACTAATTGAAGAAAATAACACAAAAAAATCAAGCTCTTCGATATTTAAAATATTATAAAGATTTATCGTACCTAAAACTTTTGGTGCAAGTATATTATGAACCGATTTTAAATTTTTCTGGTAGATGATTTTATCATCATATGTACCTGCAGCATGAATTATCCCATTAATTTTTCCATATTTTTTCTTTATTCTGTTGATCAACGATTTTGTTTCATTTTCATCGGAAATATCACAAACCTGTACGTCTATAGTTGATCCAAGTTCTTCGATCTTTCTAATTTTATCAATGATAATGGATGTTTTATTGTCTGGAGCATTTTCTTTTATCCAATTTTGCCATTGAGATCTTTCTGGAAACTCAGACTTTTTAGTTAAAATTAACTTTACATCCCTAGTCTGGGCAAAATATTCTGCAAATACGAGTCCTAAACCTCCCGTTCCTCCGGTAATAAGATATACACCCCCTGGATTTAACTTATCAATCTTTAAATCATCTAAGCTCTTATCACCCAAAAGATCAACATGTTCAAATGATTGAAGCCATCTGTATTTTCCCCGATATGCAATAATTTCTTGCCGATCACTTTGAATAAATTCATTAATTAACTGATTAGTTTGTTCTTCCCTCAATTTCATCGGTTCTGAGAAGTCTATACATTTGCAAAAAACGTTTTCAATTTCTTTATTCATTACTCTCGCAGGCCCAAGAATTATAGCTGTGTCAGGAGAAGCCAATGGTTCATCTCCTGAAACACTATGTAAGTTTTTCGTTAAAACTGCAATATTTATCTGTTTTTCAAATTGGGCAATCCGCAAACTTTTTGAAATAAATAATAAACTATAGATATTGCTATAAAATGA
This sequence comes from uncultured Ignavibacteriaceae bacterium, assembly GCA_963768365.1. Taxonomy (GTDB): domain Bacteria; phylum Bacteroidota; class Ignavibacteria; order Ignavibacteriales; family Ignavibacteriaceae; genus IGN2. The sequence continues at coordinate 199,297 of CAVYHS010000009.1, forward strand.
GTCCTCAAGTTCTTTTTGTGAGGTCACCATTTTAATCGGTGTATCAAAATTCCAAAAATGAAGAATATTGTCGGGGTAAAACTCTTGGTTGAACAATTCCTTAAACAAACTCTTAAAGTCTTCTTCGTTTCTCTGGTCAATTTCTATTTTATTATTATCTTTAACAAAAAATGATTTTCCTTTCTCTACAATTATTATTTTGCAGGATAGCTTAGTCAATTTATCAATTACATTTTTCTCAAATTCAGATCCAGATGAAAATATCAACCAATTGGTATTTTTCAAAGCATTTAAATTTAAGTCACCGTCTTTGACTTCAACTGATCTTCTCCAGCTTGGGATATAAAACCAATCTTTAAATTCATTGCGTTTTATTTTAGTGTCGGACTTTTGACGAACCTCTTCAATTTCTATTGATTTTTCCTCAATCCAATGGTTCTCTTTCTGAAACGGATATGTAGGTAAAGGAATTCGACTTGGCTTTTTATCTTCATATAATTTATCCCATTCAATCTCAATTCCGGATAACCAAAGTTTGCCAACACTACTTAAGAAGAAGTTTATATCAGATTGGTTATCATACTCAGGTCTTAAAGAAGAAACTGTTACAGGGTTCTCATTTTTTCTACTTTCGGGGTGTTGCATTGCCAGAACACTTAATGTATTTCCAGGACCAACCTCTAATAAAACATTGTTCTTCATTTCCCAAGCTTTCTCGAGAGCATTACTAAACCGCGCAGTTTTATTAGCATGCTTAGCCCAGTAAATTGGATTAGTTGCTTCTTTCTCTAGAAATCCAGTTTCCTGTTAGATTTGAAGTATAAGGTATTTTAGGTGAATTTAGTTTTACCTTTTTGACTTCTTCCAGAAACTGATTATAAATTGGATCTAGCATCTTACTATGGAATGCATGGGCATTTTGAACCTGGCGATAAAGTATTTTCTTATTCTTTAAAACTTCTTCAAACTGATTCACTTTTTCCTTGGAACCAGCAACTAACACATAGATTCGGAGAATTGATAAGTGAAATTGATAACCCATCATTCAGCAAAACGTAGTTAGTTCATTTTCCGGAAGAGTAACTGCAAGCATCCCGCCTTGCGGTAAATTATTTACTAACTTCGCACGAATAGCAATTAATTTTAATGCATCTTCCAAAGTAAATACATCAGCCAAACAAGCAGCTACATACTCACCCATACTATGTCCGACAATTGCATCTGGAGTAATTCCCAGATGTATCCATAACTTTGCTAGTGCATATTCAAGTGTAAAAAGGGCAGGCTGAGCATAAATCGTTTGATTGAGTTTTTGAGAATTAGTATCAGCAGATTTATTAACTCTGCTTGATAACATTTTTTTGAGATCAATACCACCACCATTATCAGGTGTACTTCTTTTATAGTCTTTAGGATAAAGAATATCTCTTATATCTACATCAAGATATTCATTAAGTATTTTTGCACATCTTATCAACTTCTTCTTTAAATACTCTTACATTTTGATAAAGATCATATCCCATACCAACATAGTGGTCACCAATTCCCGGGAATAAAAATATTACAGGTCGTTTTGAGGTGCTCTGAACTTCACCTGTTAATATTCGTTTTGATTTTTCCTGCTCTAAAATATCAATTGCATCTTTTTTGTCTTTGCAGACAAGGAATTTCCGGTGTTTAAATGACTTTCGTCCTTTTTGTAGAGTATAAGCTACATCGTTAATAGAGATATTATCATCTTTGCTTAAGAACTCTGATAATTGTTTTGTTGATTGATCAAGTGCTGCTTCACTTTTTGCAGATAACAATAAAAGGTTTGGTAAACTAGATTCAACTGAACTTTTTGCTTCCGGAGCTTCTTCTAAAATTAAATACGCATTCGTTCCTCCCATACCTGTAGACATTATACCTGCTCTTTTCGGTCCGGCACTTTTCCAATCAGCTAAGTTGTGTATTTACAAAAAAGGGACTGTTCTTAAAATCAATTTCAGGATTTGGATTCAGTATAGTTTATACTTGGCGGAATTTTTTTATTCTTTAAGCGATAGTACAGTCTTTATAAGTCCAGCCATACCTGCAGCTGCATCAAGATGACCAACGTTTGTTTTGACAGATCCTACAGCACAAAATTGTTTATTATCAGTAAAATTCCTAAATGCTTTTGTTAACGCTGCCAGTTCAATCGGATCACCGAGTGGTGTACCGGAACCATGCGCTTCAATATATGTAATAGTATCTGCTTCTATGTCTGCCAAAGATAATGCTTCAATTACAGCATCTGCCTGGCTGTTAACACTTGGAGCCGTATAACCAGCTTTCTCTGATCCATCATTATTGATTACACTTCCTTTTATTACTGCGTGTATTGTGTCATTGTCTTTTATTGCATCTGAAAGTCTCTTCAAAACAACAACCCCACAACCACTTCCAAATACAGTCCCATTTGCTTTAGCATCAAAAGCACGAACATGCGCATCAGGGGATACTATTCCGCCGCCATCGCAAATATATCCGGCGTTGTGTGGTGCTTTAACAGAAACTGCACCTGCAATTACCATATCCGATTCTTCACTAATAAGACTCTGGCAGGCGAGATGTACTGCAACCAGAGATGTTGAACAAGCAGTTTGAACATTAACACTTGGTCCTTTGAGATTCAGTTTATATGAGATACGTGTGGAGAGAAAGTCCTTGTCGTTACCAATTAAAGTAGGAATGTATTCATCAATAAATTTTGAGCGAAGAATATTATTCATAAAATAAGTATTCATTGCGGAACCAGTAAAAACACCAATTCTTCCTTTATACATTTCTGCATCGTATCCTGAATGTTCCAAAGCTTGATATGCGCATTCTAATAATATTCTATGCTGGGGATCCATGGTTTTAGCTTCCATCGGTGTGAAACCAAAGAACTTCGCATCAAACATTCCTGGTTCATCAATCACAGGCGCTGCCTTGACATAGTTCGGATTAGTGAGCAAAGAAGCTGGTATTCCGGATTGTTTCAGTTCCTCATCAGTAAAGTGACTGATAGATTCAACACCATTAGCTAAATTATTCCAGAAAGAATCGAGATCATTTGCTCCGGGGAAACGGCAGGACATTCCAATGATCGCTATATCAAAACTATTATTCATGAAGTTATTTGTTCTACTTGCCTGATTAAAATTCCATTTAGTTTTATTGTGTAACTTTTAATACTGGTTCCGGAAGCGACTTTCGATCCGCTTTACCATTCGAAAGCAAGGGAATTTGGTCTAACTCAACAAAATGATTCGGAACCATGTATTCAGGAAGATATTTTTTTAAATGATTTTTAAGCTCATCAATACTAATACTTTGTTTACTTACAATATAAGCTATTATCAGAATTATATTTTCCGAATACTTTTTCACAGTAACAATACAATCCTGGATATTTTTATATTCTCTGATAGTAGATTCTATTTCACCCAACTCTATTCTTAATCCGCGTATTTTAACCTGGTGATCTTCTCTTCCTAAATATTCAATATTTCCATCCGGAAGCCATCGTGCAATATCACCTGTTTTATACATTTTTTCACCGGGAAGAAATGGATTATTCACAAACTTTTCATTTGTCATTTCCGGATTATTTATATAACCCCTGGCTAAACCTGCACCTGATATACACAGTTCCCCGGTTTCATTAATTGATTGAAGCTGGCCATCTTTCAAAATGAAAAATTTTGTGTTGTCAATTGGTTTTCCAATAGGAATTTTATCAAAATCATTATCTAATGGACAGTCATAAAAACTAACATCTACAGTTGCTTCAGTTGGTCCGTAGAGATTTATCAATCTCGCTGACGTATGCTGGCCAAAAACATTATTATACTTTTTTACGTGACTTACTGAGAGAGACTCACCACTGGAAAAGACTCTTTTGACAGATGATAATTTTTTAATTTGAGATATATCTTTTCCTTCTAGATATTCAAGAAATACATTAAGCATCGAAGGAACAAAATGTAAAGTCGATACATTGTACTTCTTAATTGTATCGGCTATTGCAAGAGGAATTTTTTCTCCCGCAGGCATCAGGAAACACATTTTGGCCCCGGTGATTGCCCACCAAAAAATTTCCCAGACAGATACATCAAAGTAAAATGGTGTCTTTTGTAAAATAACATCTCTATGATCAATCGGATATGTGTTCTGCATCCATGAGAGTCTATTAACTAGTGACCTATGTTCAACCATCACTCCTTTGGGTTTCCCAGTTGACCCCGATGTATAAATTACATAAGCCAAATCTCTTGAACCATTAACTGGCGTTAAATTCTCAGAAGATTCTGAGTAGAGATCCAATTTCTCTATGTTGATAATTTTCCCATCGAAAGTATATTCAAAATCTGTTTTATCTTGAACTAACAGTATTGCAACGCTGCTATCAGAAAGCATATAAGAAATTCTTTCCTTCGGCAAGTCCGGAGCGATAGGAAGATAAGCACCACCAGCTTTTAATATTCCTAGAATACCAACAATCATGGCAAAAGAACGATCAACGCATATACCTACAACTTTATCTGTTGCAACTCCATTATTTCTTAAACGCCTTGCTAAACTGTTTGATAAGTTATTCAATTCCTGATAAGTAAGAAATTTTTTTCCATTAAATGATTTTCCGTGATCACACAGTACGGCAACATCGGAACCGTGTAAATGAACCTGCTCTTCAAATAACTGGTGGATAGTAACATCATCCCGAAATTTACGTTCAGTACTATTGAACTCAAAAAGTTTTTCTATTTCAGTATCGATATTTATTCCTAGCTTTTCAGTCACTTGAGTCATCTGGAAATATTATAGTTGAGGAGAATGAGTATAAAAAATATTTAATTACTTTTTTGCTTTAATAAACCTTGATGCTTTTTCGACAAAAGTTTTACCAAGCATTCGTTCATGGATTTGAGTTGTGCCTTCAATAATTTCCATAATTTTAGAATCTCTGTAGTACCTTGCAACATTTGATGATTCGTGGCAGCCATTTGCGCCCTGAATTTGAACAGCATCAGAAGCCGCTTGCACAACAGCCCTTCGAAGTGAAATACTTTGCCATCTGAACTTTCTCATAGACATCCGGCGTTCTGTTCATCTTCAGCTTTGCAAGCAGAATAACAAAGTAAACTAGCAGCATGCAAATCAGTTCCCATTCTGGCAATTAAAGTACGAATCATACCTTCATCACCAACGAACTTGTTACCAATCTTTCTTTGAGAAGAATAAATAACACTTTCTTCAAAACAAGCTCTTAACAAACCTAATGCTGAACAGGAAGTACTTATTCTACCATAATGCAATCCAACAGAAGCAACATGTGATAAAGCGAAACCTGGTTTTCCAACTATATCAGATTCAGGAATTTCAATGTCGTGAAAATTTAAGCTGAGCCATATGTGCAGCTCTGAATCCCATCATATTTTTTATAGGACTGATTTCTAAACCCGGAGTATCTTTTGATAATAAACATGCTATTGACTTGTCTTCATCCTTTCCAAAAACTAAAAACAAATCTGCTTTTTCTCCATAAGATGTCCATCTTTTGCGTCCATTTAAAATATATTTATCACCACGTTTATTTATCTTTGTTTCAAGAGACTGAATAGCACTTCCTACATTTGGTTCAGTCAATGAAAAAGCTCCAATAACTTCTCCTTTAGCTAGAGGATTTAACCATTTGCTTTTTTGTTCTGAGGTTCCCCACTTTAATAAAGCTGTTGAGACCATAGCCTGGATAGTTAGTAGATCTGTAAGGAAGATATGCCTCGACCAACAGCTTCATTCAGTAAACCAAAAGTAACAAAATCCCAGCCTTTACCTCCAAATTCGGTAGGAATATTACTACCTAAGTAACCTGCATTAGCAAGTAGAGAAATAAAATCATCCGGCATTTCCTGATTGTGATCCCATTTCGAAGCAAAAGGTTCAACGTTGGTTTTTATGAACTCTTTAAATTCATCGTATCTTTTTTTCTGATCTTCAGTAAGTAAGCTTATCATTTTATAATTAAACTTTATGATTTTGTTTTCGTTCGACAAATAGTGAAGTAGCATTAACTGATTCAAAATTTTCCATAGATAAATCATCCATTGTCACTTCAATATTAAAAGACTTCTCTAAAAATGTCATTAATTGAACTGCGAATAGAGAATTTACTATGCCTGATTCGAACAAATTATCTTCATCATTCAATCCAGGAATATTAATTGAATCAAGAATAAAGTTTCTGATAGTCTCTTTTGTTGATTGAGTGGTTTCTGTATTCATTTCTTATTTTGTTTGTTAATTGATTTTGCTTTTAAACTAAATATTTGGATACTCATAAAATCCCTTGCCGGTCTTTCTGCCAAGGTTACCTGCATAAACCATTTTCCTTAAAAGAGGGCAGCATCTGAATTTAGGATCTTGATAGCTTTCATACAGAACATCAAGAGAATGCATAACTGTATCCAAACCTATCAAATCAGCTGTTTCGAGTGGTCCCATCGTGTGACCAAAACATTTTTTAAATATATCGTCAATATCTTTTGCTGTTGCCACCTGATCTTGAAAAACAAATGCCGCTTCATTCATAAACAAATGAGAGATTCTGTTTGAAACAAAACCAGGCATATCATTTACTAATATCGAATTCTTATTTAATTGCTTGAAAAGGACATTCAACTTTTCAAGTGTTTCATCCGAGGTATGGAAACCACGGATTACTTCAACTGTAGGTTTAAGATGAACAGGATTCATCAAATGAATTCCAACAATTTTATCAGGACGATTGGTTACGCTGCCAACCTTTGTAATTGAAATACAGGAAGTGTTGCATCCAATACAAACATCTTGTGCGATAATTTCATCAAGTTGTCTGTAAACTTTTTCTTTTATTCCCCAATCTTCTGTTACATTTTCAATAATAAATTCACAATCGACAAGGTCATTGACATTTGTACTTAAATTCAATCTTTGCAATGCTTCTTCTTTAGAAACTCTGGGAGAATCTTTGAGAAATAGGGGAGCAAATCTTATATTTTTTAATATTTCTGATTTTGCTTTTTCGAGTTGGTCGTTTGAAATATCTACCAATACTGTATCGAGCCCATGCAAAATAAGGTCAGTTGCCACTCCAATACCTATATTCCCAGCCCCAATTACACCAACAATATTAAATGACATGTTATTGCTCTGATAAATCCTAAATATTTGCTACTAAATGATACTTCGATTCTAAGTTTATTAGGCGGTTAATATTTAAATGCCCTCAAAATGCGAAAAAATACAAAAGTTGTGCCTTTATTTATCTTGTGTAACGTTCATATAATCACATTATACTTAAAAATTATTCTCATCATTATAAATAAATTATTACCTGTATCAGAATAAAACACAAATAAGAAATTGTTTACTTATAGCATCTTTTCTAAAAATAAAATTTTATACAAATTCAGAATATTTTTTAAGGTCGCTTTCTTGAAATGATCTTTTCTCTTCTTCTGACTCCTCTGTCAACCTGATCTTCGAATCTCGAATTGGTTTCATCATCTTTCACTATCACTACTTATTTTCTTTGAAAGTAATTTAACAGTTGGGCATTCAAAAAGTGTTACTATAGAAAAGCTCTTCTTTCAGTTCCTTTTTAATTGTCGCTATTAGCTGTACTGCCTTTAGCGACGTGCCACCAATTTCAAAGAAATTGTCGTCAATACTAATTTTGCTTACACCTAAAACTTTTTGCCATATATCAACAAGCTTCCCTTCAATTTCTGTTGAAGGAGCTACGTAGTTAATCGCTTCAGAATCAGATTGTGTTAGCTTGAAATCTTCGACCATCTGAAAAATATTTGCAGGATCTCGAAGTTCAATTCCTACTTGCTGAATTTTGTCATTATGTGTTGAATATTCATTAACAGTGGATTTTTTATCTTTTTTTTCTTTCTTCTCTTCATTCGATTCCATTGACATAGAAGTCGGTTCATATTTCAGATTTTTCAAGAATTCAGTAGGGAAGCTATAATTAAATCCCCCGGTAATTTCTGATTTAAATTGAAGTCCAAAACTATCAATGAATTCCAATGCAGGGCGATTTTTTTTAGTTTCCAGATATGAAATTGTAATCGAACTTATTTTATTATCAACTGCAATTTTTCCTAACTCAGACAAAAACTTATGTTCGACTCCTCTTCCAAGCACCCGGCAGCTCAATAAAAAAGTATCAACTTCAATTTCATCATTTATTGTTTTATACAATAGTAATCCAACAAGACCATAATCACCAAACCTGTCACTCACATTTGCAATAAGACATTTACAATTGTCTTTTTCAATTAATTTGAGAATTTCCGTTTCTGATCTTCTTATAGTAGTAAAATTAAATTGATTAGTACGGAATGTTAGTTGAGAAACTCTCTCCATATTTTCTGGACCGGGTTGAGAGATTTTGACTTGTAAATTCAGACCATCGAGAAAATCTTTCAAAGTCAAAGCGCTTGAAAGGTATTTATCTCTCTGGATATTTTCCTGATACATCTTTGTTCGTTTTTTATCTTCTTCAGTGACTTTCAAATGATCAAAAGCCCAAATGTTTTTTAAGAAGATCGGTATCTCTTCTTCATTCTGTGGTAGCTGAAGAGATAGCACTTCAGGACAATTTGCTTTTACTTCTGCGCATTCAACTGGATTATCATCAATAAAAATGAAGCTATCCAAGCCAAGATTTAATTCTTCAGCAAGTGATCTGAGATTTACTGATTTATAATTCCAGTTAGTTCGCCAAGAAACCAGATGTTCAGTCTTTAAGAGCATGTCGTCTCTTTGTTTAAATACTTCCAAAACATCTTCTTCATTATTTTTACTGCAAAGACAAGCGAGCATTCCTGATTGTATCTGATCAAGCACAAACTTTTGAAGAAATTTATAATTTTCTGAAATCTGAATTCCTTTTGGACCATCTTCTCCACATACACCTTTCCAAAGAGTATTATCGCAATCAAGAACGATTACTTTGTACGGAGAATGCTGAAGTGAATAGATTAGTCTAAAGAGACTTGTACCTAATGAACTATAAAATGGTAAAGTATAAGGTATATGACCTAGTTCATCTCCCTGGGGGTCATAATAATCTGTAACTGAATATGAATTTATCAAAGTTTCAGAACCAATTGTATATACATTCGGCAAGTTGTTTATTTTGCTTATCAGTTCTGATTCGTATCTATCATACAACAATTTTTTAGATGGTTCTGATTTGATCTTGGGTGATCGAGGTGTGACTGCTACAATTAAAGGAATAGTTGACCTTTGATTAAAGGAATTTAATGCATTTGCGAAATTTTCTATATTCTCTTTAAGTCGTTTTGATAAATCCTTTGTTCGACTTTCAGCAGAATGAGTTTCATTCGCAGAAATATTTTTTATTGCAAACACATTAAACAGTCCGGATTCCTTTAACATCTTTTCTTCTTCTACAGCTATGTTAAAACCCTTGGACTTAAGAATTTTTTCTATCTCCTCAAGAACTTTTCTTGATTTATCGTGAATCTCTATTACAACCTGTTTTATTTTAT
>CAVYHS010000010.1:0-226139 GCA_963768365.1 uncultured Ignavibacteriaceae bacterium
TATCTTTTAGCGTTTCCTGTTGCAGCTTATCTTGTTGGTTACTTAACAACTAAGAGTCAGAAGTATTCGATTGTTGTTATCTCAATGTTAGTTGCTGAACTTCTGGTAATATTCATTGGAACTTTTTATCTGTATGCAGCTTATCTTCATAATTTTATGTATGCAATTAAAACTGGTGCAGCCATATTCACAGTCTGGATGGTAATTAAAGTTTTTGCCGCTGCCTCAATTTATTTTGCGTTTTCAAAAAAGCAGCCAAAACTACCATAATCATATTCTATTAGATTAAGTATTTACCTGATGCCAATTCAAAACATCATATTCACTATAATCTTTCTTTTTGCTTTTGGATTTCTTTTCTGGAGTTTAAGAAAGCTATTTCTATATATGAAAGTAGCAAAAAAGAAGGACGACAGGTTTAAAAATGTTGGTAGAAGGATTGGCAATGTAATTAAAATTGCGTTCGGGCAATCGAAATTATTGAGAGACCCAGTAGCCGGAACAGTTCACTTCCTGATATTCTGGGGGTTTATGCTTTTCCTCTTCACTGTTGCTGAAGCGATCATTCAAGGATTTCATTCATCATTTAATCTTGCTTTTTTAGGACCAATCTATTCTGTAATAACAATAATCCAGGATGTTTTTGGAGTGCTAGTAATTCTTGCAGTTATTGCTGCACTTTTAAGGAGATATGTATTTAATATTCCAAGGTTACAAGTGGATAAATCTGCTTCCTTGGATGCTACAGTAATATTAATTTTGATTCTAATCGTTGTTGTTTCAATGCTCTTCCAAAATATGGCTGGGATTGCTAAGAATGAATTTGTGTTGCACAGTTATGAGGTTCGTCCCGTTTCCGCAGTGCTCGCTCCAATTTTCTTTGATAATCCTTCTCTTGGAGCTGCAGTATCATATGAAGTTTTTTGGTGGATACATATCCTTACAATATTTGGATTTATGAATTTGCTTCCTTATTCAAAACATTTGCATGTATTTACGTCAATACCGAATACATATTTTGCTAATCTTGATCCTATCAGAAATACAGTCAAGTATTTAAATCTTGAAGATGAAAATGCTGAATCATTTGGTGCTGCAGATATTGAGCAGCTTTCCTGGAAACAAATAATAGATGGATATTCCTGCACAGAATGTGGCAGATGTACAGATGCTTGCCCTGCTAATGCAGTTGGCAAATCACTTTCTCCAAGAGAAATAATTGTAAACATCAGGCAAAGAACGAAAGATAAAGCACCTTTAGTCGTTGAAGGCATAACTGAAGGTGAACAATTTCAAAAAACACTTGTGCATGATTATGTTACTGATAAAGTGCTTTGGCAGTGCACAACGTGTATGGCTTGTGTTCAGGAGTGCCCTGTTATGATTGAACATCTGGACAGCATAGTTGATATGAGAAGAGACCTTGTTCTAACAGAATCTCAATTTCCGTCAGAATTAAATAATGTTTTTAAGAGTCTGGAAACTAACTTTTCTCCCTGGGCATTTAACCCTGCTGACAGAGCAAATTGGGCTGATGGTCTTGGAATAAAAAAAATGGCTGAAGATTCAAATTATGAGTATCTCTTTTGGGTAGGCTGTGCTGGTTCTTATGATGACAGATATAAAAAAGTTTCACAGGCTTTTGCAAAACTGATGCAAAAGGGTGGTGTAGAATTTCGAATTCTTGGAACGCAAGAAAAATGTAACGGTGATACAGCAAGAAGATTGGGTAACGAATACTTAGCTCAAATGTTTATGATGGAGAATGTAGAAACTTTAAATCATTACAAAGTTCAGAAAATTGTTACTGCCTGTCCTCATTGTTATCATTCATTAAAGAATGAATACAAACAATTCGGTGGACACTTTGAAGTTTTTCACCATACTGAGTTAATTGATGAGATGATTTCATCAGGTAAGATTAGTTTGAAACAGAACGGAAAATCAGATGTCACTTATCACGATTCCTGTTATCTTGGAAGGTACAATGAGGTTTACAATGAGCCAAGAAAAAGTCTGGAAGCAGTAGAAGGAATTAATCTTATCGAAATGAAAAGGAGTAAGGACAGAGGATTCTGCTGTGGTGCTGGTGGCGGAAGAATGTTCCTTGAGGATGATGAAGGTGGTAGAATTAATGAGGAAAGAACAAAAGAAGCACTTACAACAGGTGCCGATACAATTGCTTCAGCTTGTCCGTTTTGTATGACGATGATGACTGACGGAGTAAAACATTTTGAAAAGACAGAAGAAGTAAAAGTAAAAGATATTGCGGAAATAATACTTGAAAGATCTAATTAACAATATATCAATCACAAAGGATGGAGGAAAACATGGATAAATTCAATCAATTGGTACAATTCGTACAAGGATTGGAAACCGATTTTCATAAATTTTATGAGAAGGGACAATCCGCTGCAGGTACACGCGTAAGGAAAGGCTTGAGTGACTTAAGGAAACTTTGCCAGGAAGTACGCAAAGACGTGCAGGATGTTAAAGCTCAAAGGAAAGCTGCTAAAGGTTAATTTAGCAAAAACTTTCTAATGATAGTTGAGGGCTGGATTGAGAAATTAATTCAGCCCTGTTTTTTAGATCTCTATTTGTAAATTGTTTATGAAAAATATTTTTGCTGTTGTAACTTTTATAGTTACAGTATCTTTTCAATACTTTTTCTTTAATCCATCGGGGATTGTGAAAAATACCTTGATAGATTTAGAAGATTCAGTTCTTTCTGCAACTTTAAGCTTTGTGGGTGATTTAATGTGTCACTCTACCCAATTTAATTATGCGAAGGTTGAAATCGACAGCTTTGATTTTACAGGTGTTTACGGAGAAGTGAAACAATATTTATCTCAACCTGATTTAACTATTGGAAATCTTGAAACTGTAATTGCAGGACATAATGAAGGGTATAGTGGATATCCATATTTTAATGCTCCCGATGATTTTATATATGCTCTGAAAGATGCAGGTTTTGATCTGCTAATCACAGCAAACAACCATGCTTTAGATCAAGGTTTTGATGGAGTTAAAAGAACTATTGATGTGATTAATGAAAATAAAATTCATAGAACAGGTACTTTTACGTCAGAGGAGGACCAGGATTCTATTAGAATATTTCAAATAAATTCAATTAAGATTGCAATACTTGCTTATAGTGAAAATACAAATGGTGTCTCCATTCCCAAAGGGAAAGATTTTATTATCAATCTTATCGATGAACAAAAAATTAAAGAGGATATAAATAAGGCAAGAGAAAGAAATGTTGATGTTGTTCTTGTTCACCTGCATTATGGTCCAGAATACAACCGTGAACCAAGTGATTATCAGAAAGAAATTGTGCAAAAAATTATTGAAGCAGGAGCAGACATAATTATCGGTGGTCATCCTCATGTAATTGAACCTTTTGATTTTTTTAAGACCAACAACACAAAACTGGATACTGGATTTATTGCATACTCGATGGGTAATTTTATTTCCAACCAACGTTGGCGTTATTCGGATGCAGGGATTATACTTAATATTCAAATATCAAAAAATACATTTACTGATTCTGTTTACATCAGTGATGTAAGCTATCTTCCCACCTGGGTATTTAAAGGCAGTACAGAAAAAGGGAAAGAATATATTATTCTTCCTTCGCAAATTGGTGAAGAAGATTCAACTTATGCATATCTAAGCTTTGGAGACAAAAAACTTATGAAGGAAGCCTTTGAGGATACCAAAGAAATAATAACCAAATATCAGCCTCACATCAGGCTTTCTGATTCAGAGTAGGTTTATCTAATTATTGATTTCAACATTTGTATATTTGATTCGTTCTTCACAAAGATTCTTACAATGATTTTAAGCCAACAATTACCTAGTGAAAAATAAACCTGCACTGTCTTTAATCTTTTTAACTGTATTTATTGATTTGCTGGGATTTGGAATACTCATACCAATACTTCCATCTTTTGCAGTTAAGGAACTCGGTGTTGATGAAACCGCAATTGGTGTTGCCATAGCTATCTATTCATTTGTCCAATTCATATTTAATCCGATACTCGGGAGGCTTTCCGACAAGCACGGACGTAAACCTGTCATCGTTCTGTGCCTTTTTATAAATGCTTTAGGCTATGTGATATTTGCATTTACTAGTTCATTCATAATTCTATTGGTTTCGAGGATTGTGGCTGGAGTTGGCGGAAGCAGTATAGCTGTTGCACAAGCTTATATTGCTGATGTAACAACCAAAGAAACACGATCAAAAGGAATGGGACTTATCGGGTCAGCTTTTGGATTAGGATTTGTATTCGGTCCACTCATTGGCGGTTTCCTTTCTGAGTATGGTTATATGGAAACTGGGTTGGCTGCTGCGGCTTTTTCATTTATTGCTTTTATTGTTACAATAATTTTACTACCAGAATCCAATCTTGAGAGAAGTAAGGTAGTCGAAACTAAAAGAAGAATGTTTAACATTGATGCCATTTTAAATGCTTTTAAGAATCCTAGTCTTGCAATCCTTATTTCACTCTTTTTCATTCTTACATTTTCTTTTGCAAACATTTATGGAACATTTGCTCTGCTCGGTATACAGGTTTACGGCTTTACTGATCTTCAAAATGGATACATGTTCGGTATAGTTGGTCTTTCATCCGCAATTGTGCAGGGAGGCTTGATTGGTCCTATAACAAAACTTATTGGTAAGAAACGAATACTTATTGTAGGTTCATTTCTGATAATGATTACTCTGGCATTAATTCCGTATGCTGGAAACTTTCTCTGGCTTGCAGTAGATTCCATATTCCTTTCACTTGGTACGGGAATGCTGCAGCCGACACTGCTAAGTCTCATTTCAGAAGTAACATCCGAAGCAGAGCAGGGAATAACTCTTGGCGTAAACCAATCTCTCTCAGCATTGGCACGAATGTTTGGTCCTTTGTGGGGAGGATTTACATTTGAGTTTCTGGGTTATCCTTTTCCGTTCTTAACTGGTGCTGCTTTTATGTTTTTAATAGTGGTGGCTACGATTTTTTATATACCGAAGAGAATTAAGCTTACAAACTAATTTTCTTTCCCTCATTCTTCACTTGCCAGTACGCAACCAGTCTTAATTAATATCATTGTAACAGTTGTAATTATTGTTGAAATTGAGGAAAAGATTAATAGAGTTAGATACGGTGTTGTTATTAATTGATAAATTTGAGGAGGTTTGTGATGGAATACACAGTTGAATACCTGGAAGATAAAAAGATTGTTCAGGTAAAAGTTATAGGAAGAGTGAATTTTCAAATTGCCGAGCAATATTCTAACAAGGCAAGAAAACTCGCACACGAATACAATTGCAAGAAATATTTAATTAACCATTCAAAGACTTCACTGGAAGCAAATATTTACAAAATACACACCGATGGAGATGCGCTGGAGCAGTTTGGATTTACGAGCACCGATAAAATAGCAATCGTAATCTCCCGTGATCGGGATGATCTGAGATTTAGTGAAGCAACCGATGCCAATGTTAAATGGAGCAATTTTAAATATTTTGATTCTGCTAAAGAAGCTGTCCGCTGGTTAGCAGATAAATTGGAGAATTAATTTTTCACTTCGATTCTTGATGCAAGTACGATTTGATACCATGAATAATCTCTTTAATAGTTTTATCTTGTGTAATTGGAAATTCATCTTTGATAATATACTTTTCATTAAACCTGGTGATTAATTGTTTTAACAATTCTCTATCCTTAGAATCTGTAGAGTCATATTTCCCTAATCCATGAGCAAATTTTTTTCTTAGCTTCCATAAAATCTCTATTTCCTCGGAGCCTTTCAAAGACCTATCAGTATTCTTACTAGCAATTTTGTAATGTTTTAATATCTCATAAAGACGGATCAGATAATTTTGATTCAGATAATGCCCAACTTTGCTGTGTAAAGATTGAAGTTCAACACTAATAGGCTCAGTAAACTTCATTATAAACTTAAAATTTCCACCAAGATTATATGGTTGTGTTTCGTACTTCCCAATATCTTGATCCTCGATGAATCTGAAGAAATTTTTTGAGTGTCGAAAATAACTATCCAATTCTACTATCTCTTTAAATATTTCATTATTATTTTTCATATAGGATCAAAATTATTTTGTTGAATTATTAAGGAACTATAATTTTCTTTCAATTATAGTAGATAATATAAAAACTCCTTATACAAAACTCCGGAAAATCGCGAATAAATTATCTTTTCGTGTTTACACATAATGCCTATCTTTGCATAATTAAAATAGATTAAAAGACAATTGTTTAAAATCAACAACATAGAAATACAAAACGCAATACTTCTTGCACCAATGGAAGACGTTACGGATATATCCTTCCGTTTGGTTTGCAGAGAATTGGGAGCAGATATTGTTTATACAGAATTCGTAAACTCTGAGGGATTGGTTCGTGCAAACAAAAGAACTCACGAGAAACTTAGGATAATTGAAGATGAGCGTCCGGTCGGAATTCAGATTTACGGCGCGAACATTGATTCTATGGTAGGTGCTGCAAAAATTGCAGAAGCAGAAAATCCTGATCTGATAGACATCAATGCAGGATGCTGGGTAAAAAATGTAGTAGGACAGGGTTGCGGCTCAGCCCTCTTAAAAGATCCTCCTTTCATGCAGCAGCTTGTAAGAGAAGTGGTTAATTCAACTTCATTGCCTATTACAGTAAAAACAAGATTAGGATGGGATGAGAACAGCATACAAATTCTTGAAGTAGCAAAAAGAATGGAAGCCGCAGGTGCCGTGGCTTTAACAGTTCATTGCAGAACGAGAAAAGCAGGTCATACCGGAGAGGCGGACTGGAGCTGGATTCCAAAAATAAAAGAAGTTATTAACATACCTGTAATACTGAATGGTAATGTGCTTACAGCTCAGGATGTGAAAAAAGCATTCGATGAAACCGGTGCAGATGGAATCATGATTGCTCGTGGGGCAATTGGTAATCCCTGGATATTCAAAGAAGCAAAAGAACTTCTCTCAACTGGAAATATTACAACTGTTGTTGATGAAGAGATGAGAATAAAAACGTGTCTCAAACATCTCAAATTAGCGGTAAAAGTAAAAGGTGAGAAAAGGGGAGTTTTAGAGCACCGTAAGTTTTATGCCGGTTATCAGAGGGGTATGTACGGCGCCGCACGAATAAGATCTGAGCTTATGAAATTAACTGAATATAATTCTGTTGAGGATGCATTGTTGAAGT
This sequence comes from uncultured Ignavibacteriaceae bacterium, assembly GCA_963768365.1. Classification (GTDB taxonomy): domain Bacteria; phylum Bacteroidota; class Ignavibacteria; order Ignavibacteriales; family Ignavibacteriaceae; genus IGN2. The sequence goes on from CAVYHS010000010.1 coordinate 7,221, forward strand.
ATCTTGATACTCCAGAATCGGATTTTGAAAAAGTAACAGCTGTTTAAACTTAGAATTAACTCATTTACAATTCTCAGCTTTGAGTAATAATAAAGACAAACTCGCCAGGATCATTTCAACACTTTTTGTCCCTCCATCATTTACTATTGTCGTCTTTACCATCTTTGCGCTTTTTTTCGAAACTGACCCAATCAAAATAGCTGTGACTATTCTGGTAGCATTACTTTTTGGATTCACTGCACAAATTATTCTATTTGTATTCCTTCGAAGGCGGGGGAAAATTGTTGACCTGGATGCTTCCACTAAGGAAGAAAGGACCACTCCTTTCCTGGTTTCAGTTGGATTTTATGTTGTTGGTCTAGTCATATTGATAATATTTAAAGTCAACATAATTTCAATCGCTTTTTGGTTTTGTTATATTTCCAATACTTTAGTTACAATCTTTATAAACAAGCATTGGAAAATAAGCGCACACGCAATGGGTGCAGCAGGACCTCTGGCTGCAATAACTTATGTTTTTGGTCCGATTGTCGTGATATTTGCTTTGATCGTATTTTTAGTTGGATGGTCAAGAATTCAATTAAAAGTACACAGTTTTACCCAAGTTATTGCCGGAATTCTGTTTGCTTTTATTTCAACTTACGTACAGATATATTTTATAGTTAAATGGTTATACTAATTTTTATTGGGAAAAAGCTATGATCAAATATGAAACTAAAGATGAAATAGGAATTTTGACTCTCAATCGTCCTGAAAAACGAAATGCTCTTCATCCTGAATTAGTGAAACAAATGAAATCAAAGCTTAAAGAAGTTGAAAAGGATGAATCCGTTAAAATATTAATTATCACTGGTGAGGGAAAAGCATTCTGCGCAGGTGCAGATCTTGAATACCTAAATCAACTAAGAGATTTTTCCTCTTTGGATAACGAAAAAGATTCAAGAGAATTAGCGGAGTTATTTCTGATGATTTACAATTTCCCCAAACCTACACTAGCTGCAGTTAATGGAGCAGCAATCGCTGGTGGTTGTGGATTAGCATCTGTTTGTGATATCGTTGTTGCGGATGAAGCAAAATCCAAATTCGGCTACTCGGAGGTAAAAATTGGATTCATACCCGCTATAGTTTCTACATTTTTGATTAGAAGAGTTGGTGAAGGTATGGCAAAGCAATTGCTTATGTCTGGTGAAATTATTGAGAGTAAACGAGCTTATGAGATAGGATTTGTTAACTATTTATATAGTAATGCTTTAACAGGAACATTGGATGTTGTTTCTAAACTAAAAGATAATTCATTACAGAGTATGGAGCTAACCAAAAAGATGATTAATAAAGTATCAGGATTATCTGTTGAAGATGCAGTTGAATATTGTATTGGGTTAAACACAATCAGTCGTACAACCGACGATTTCAAAGAGGGATTAAATAATTTTTTAACTAAAAAGTAGGGATACTATGCCAGCCGATCTTCAAAAATACATCCGGAGCATAAGAGATTTTCCTATTAAAGGGATAATGTTCAGGGATATAACCACATTGCTTAAGGAACCTTTAGCATTAAAAGAAACTTTAAACCAGTTGCTTTCCTTTATAAGCGGTCAAAAGATTGATAAAGTAGTAGGAATTGAATCAAGAGGATTTATTTTCGGCGCAATGCTCGCCAACGAGCTTAAAGCAGGCTTTGTTCCTGTAAGAAAACCCGGAAAACTTCCCGCAGAAAAGGAATCGCAAACTTACCAACTTGAATACGGTCTGGATAAAATTGAAATTCATAAAGATGCTATAAACCCTAGTGATAAAGTATTAATTCACGATGATCTGCTTGCGACCGGTGGAACAGCCGAAGCTGCATGCAAGTTAATTGAAAAATTAGGTGGTGAAGTTGTTCAGTTATCATTTATCATCGAACTAACCTTTTTGAACGGAAGAGAAAAAATTAGAAAATATGATATTAAGTCTCTAATCACTTACGATAGTGAAAATTAATAGGAAGGCAAAGGGTGAGAGAAGTAACGTTTTTAAAGAAAAATGCTAAAAAATGGAAAGAAGTTGAAACTTTTCTCGCTTCAAAAGAAAGTGTTAATCCTGATAAATTAGCAGATCTTTTCATACAGCTCACCGATGATCTTTCCTATTCCAGAACATTTTATCCCGGAAGTAAAACTACTCAATATCTTAATTCCATAACTGCAAAAGTTCATCAATCAATATATAAAAGTAAAAAAGAAAGAAAAGAAAGATTCATACGTTTCTGGAAATACGAAGCTCCTCTTCTTTTTTACAAACACAGGACTGAAATAATCATCTCTTTTGGAATATTTTTGATTGCTCTGCTGATTGGTGTTGTTTCTTCAGCTGGTGATTCAGGATTTGTTCGATTGATTATGGGCGACAGTTATGTGAACATGACTCTAGAAAATATCGACAAAGGAGATCCGATGGCAGTTTACAAAAAGATGAATGGTGTTGATATGTTCCTGGGAATCACATTTAATAACATTCGGGTTTCTTTTATTGCTTTTATGTTTGGATTGCTAATCTCATTTGGAACTGCATGGATATTGATTTCTAATGGTATAATGTTGGGAGCCTTTCAATATTTTTTTCATATTCACGATCTTCTCTTTGAATCAGTCCTGGTAATCTGGATCCACGGTACACTTGAAATCTCATCTATTATTATTGCAGGTGCTGCAGGATTAGTTCTTGGCAACAGTATACTTTTTCCCGGAACTTACTCTCGTAGACAATCTTTTAGAATGGGTGCCAAAGAAGGCTTGAAAATGATTGTAAGTCTTATTCCAATTTTCATCATTGCAGGTTTTCTCGAATCGTTTGTTACCCGGCATACTGGAATGCCAGTGTTCCTAAGTTTGACAATTATTATTGGATCACTGGCTTTTGTGATTTGGTATTTCATTATCTATCCTTCAAAAATTTATAATAAAATGGCAATTGAAAATGAATCAAACTAAAATCGAGTTCAGAAAGGTAAGAGATTTTGGTGGACTGTTAAACGTAACTTTCGATTATATAAAAAGTAACTTCAAAATATTATTTAAATCGAATCTACTTATTAGTGCCCCAGCTATTCTACTTGCAGGTGTGTTTTTGGGAATCTACCAGTCTTCAATGTTTAACTTCGCCGTTGATTATAATTTACAGCAGATTGGTATACCATTTTTATTCTCAATGTTTTTTATGATGCTCGCATATTTAATAATTATTGTTGTTACATATTCTCATTTAATAGTATACAAACAATCTGAATCCAGAGTCTTTGATATCGAGGATGTTTGGCGAGTGACTAAGCAAAACTTTTTTATGATTTTGTTAACAGGCATAGGTTATACATTTATAGTTGGTTTTGGATTTCTTTTTTTGATTATTCCAGGCGTATACCTCTCCATTGCTCTCTCATTAATTTTTATAGTTCGGCTTGAAGAGGGATTGGGATTCTTTGAAGCTGTAGGCCGATGCACCAAATTAATCTCAGGTAACTGGTGGTTTACATTCGGGTTACTATTTGTAGTTGGCATTATTCAGGGATTTCTTATGTACGCTCTATACATACCCACTTATATCGTTATGTTTTTTACTGCTTTTGCTGGTTATGAATCTGGAACTAGTGGCCTCACAAGAATTGTTTTCATTATTACATCAATTTTAACTTCGCTTAGCGTTTTGTTTTATGCAATAAGCACTATAGCAATCGCCTTCCAATATTACAACCTCGTTGAGCGCAAAGAGGCTCCAGGACTTCTTCAACAAATAGAAAATATCAATAAAGAATGATATCATTTAGAATAATTATAATTATCGTCTTCATTCTTATGAATATACAATTTAGCTTTTGTCAGGATGCGGCGACAGCTAAATATCCGTATTCTAATTATTACTCTGATACTACAAAAAAAATCCTGGCAGCCTCTGATGAAGAATTCATAGTAGATGTCCGACTATTATCAGAGGATATAGTCGAAAAATATAAAAATGATCCTGAGTTTGATTACGATGGCGGTCCAAAGGAATCGGATGATTGGATAACAAAAATTAAAAGCTGGATTAATCAGCAGCTTGCAGTTCTTCGTTCTTCAAAAGCTTACGCCACCATTCTGGATTATTTTTATTATGGATTGATGATTATTGCATTGATACTCATTATCAGGGGTCTTATAAAAGCTGATCGAAGAGGTTTGTTGTTTGGTAAAATTAATTCGAATGAAATTAAAATGATTGAAAGCGAAGAAGATATCAGCCAACTTAATTTCGATGAACTCATCACTGCTGCTATAGAAAGAAAGGATTATAAGCTTGCAGTAAGGTATTTGTTTTTAAAGTCACTCAAGCTGCTGTCTGAAAAAGGAATTATCGAATTAAGAAATAATAAAACCAATCATCAGTATTTGACTGAGATTAAGAATAACGGGATATCTGTCGCATTCCAGATTGCTACTGCAAGGTTTGAATGGGTATGGTATGGTGATTTTCCCGTTGATGAGAAGGTTATGAAATCTTCACAAGACGAGTTTAATAAGTTGTATGGTTTAATAACTTTCTAATGAAAAGAAAGAATATAAAATATTTAGTGCCTCTGATTATCACACTGATAATTCTTACGATAATTAAGATAATTGAACCAGAGGAAATTGACTGGGCTTATAGTTTTGCGAAAAAAGATAAAATACCTTACGGAGGATATATAATTTATGATATATCCAACGAACTATTTCCAGATAAAGAAATAATATTAAAAGAACTTCCCATTTACAACATACTAAAAGACAACTATTATTTAAGCACAAACTATATTTTTATAAATAACTACTTCGCACCTGATAGATTAGACACTGAATATCTTCTCCGCTATGTAACTGATGGCAACAATGTCTTAATTTCTGCTTTTGGAATTTACGGCGATCTAGCTGATTCACTTAAAATAGAAACTTTCGATGAATTCTTTAGTCAGGATTCTGTTAAAATAAATTTTAATATTTCTGAATTAAGAACTGAGAAAGGATACACATACTTTACTGGTAATTTCCGAAATTATTTTAGTGAATTTGATACATCAGTTGTCCAGATACTGGGTAAAAATGAATTTGGAAATGTTAACTTCATCCGTATCAGGTACGGTGATGGTAATTTTTTTCTGAACACGGTTCCGCTTGCATTCACAAATTATCATCTACTCAATTCAGCTAATAATGAATATATATACAAAGCATTATCCCATTTGCCGATACAGCAAACATTCTGGGATGATTATTACAAAGACGGTAATAAGTACCGGCTTCGACATTACAATATATTATGTCTCAGAGATCACTCAAGTGGGCTTATTTTATTATCCTGGTTTCGGTTGTACTTTTCATTTTCTTTTATGGTAGAAGAAAACAAAGAATTATTCCTGTAATACCGCCATTAACAAATACAACTTTTGAATTCGTTGAAACAGTTGGTAATCTGTATTATCAGCAGAAAGATTTTAAGAACATTACTGAAAAGAAAATATCTTATTTTTTAGATTATCTAAGGACTAAATATTTAATAAACACAAGCCGCTTTGATACGGAGACAATTCAGAGAATATCTGAGAAATCTTCTTTATCAACAGGAAAAGTAAAATCTATTTTAAAGGAAATTGAAAAAATCAATAATAGTCCAAATATAACTGGAGAAGAATTAATTAATATTAACTATCAAATAGAAAAATTTTATGAAAGAACGAAATAATATGGAAGAAACAAATTTCACTCCACGCACAGATTTAACTGAGCTCAAGGATTCTGTTGATAGAGTCAGGGCAGAGGTTAAAAAGATCATTGTCGGGCAGGATAAAACAATTGATATGATGATTGTAGCTGTATTAGCTGATGGTCATGTATTAATTGAAGGGGTTCCGGGCATAGCAAAAACACTTCTGGCAAAAATTATTGCACGAACAGTCTCGGCAGATTTTTCGAGGATTCAGTTCACTCCCGACCTTATGCCTTCAGATATTCTCGGAACTTCTGTATTCAATGTCAAAACTTCTGAGTTTGAATTTAATCGTGGTCCAATCTTTTCAAATATTATTCTGATTGATGAAATAAACCGGGCACCGGCTAAAACACAGTCAGCTTTATTTGAAGCTATGGAAGAAAGGCAAATAACAATTGATGGAACTACTTATAAATTAGACATTCCATTTACGGTATTTGCGACTCAAAATCCGATTGAGCATGAAGGAACGTATAAATTACCTGAAGCACAACTTGATCGTTTTTTGTTCAAAGTTGAAATGGATTATCCGACAGCTGAAGAAGAGATAAAAATCCTGATGGATCTGCACAGCCGTAAAAATATAAATGATTTGAATTTAATTCAGCCAATCTTTTCTAAAGGGACTCTCTCACAATTCAGAGATCAAGTGAGAACGGCTCATCTCGATGAAAAAGTTGCGAACTACATTACTCAAATAGTAAACAGAACTCGTAATAACAGTGACCTTTATCTTGGCGGTTCACCGAGAGCTTCAATTTCAATTATGATAGGTGCGAAGGCTGTTGCTGCAATCGACGGCAGAGATTTTGTGACGCCTGATGATGTGAAGCTGGTTGTTTATCCCACACTCAGACATAGAATACTTCTGACCCCTGAAAAGGAAATGGAAGGAAAAACTCCTGATGATATAATCAAATCAATTTTGGAAAGAGTTGAGGTTCCAAGGTAGTGAGAGTTCTTAAGTCTTTCTATCTTTCCTCCCGATTTTTTATTGTAGCAGCAGCATTGGTGTTTTTGTTCACCCTATCATACTTCTGGCCTCAGCTGCTGGTTATAAGCAATCTTCTATTTACAGCTGCAGTATTTTTACTCATATCTGATACACTAATTCTTTTTATAAATAAGAAGGGAATTTATTCATACAGGATAGCACCAAACCGATTATCTAATGGTGATGACAATGAAATCAAAATTATTCTTGAAAACTGGTATGCATTCAAAATCAGTTGTGAAATAATTGATGAAATTCCTTTTGAATTCCAGATACGCGATCTTTATTTCAAGATTTTAGTTGAGCCAGGAACAACCAAAATATTTACTTACACATTGAGACCTGTTAAAAGGGGAGAATATAACTTTGGAAGCACGAATATTTTTGCAGCATCCCCTCTTGGTTTTGTGAGACGAAGATATAGCTTTGAAGGTACAAAGATAATTCCGGTTTATCCGTCTTACATTCAGATGAAAAAATATGAACTGTTGGCAATCTCTGACAGATTAACTGAAGCGGGAGTAAAACGAATCAGACGTATTGGACATTCAATGGAGTTTGACCACATAAAGGATTACGTTAGGGGAGATGATTACCGTACTATAAACTGGAAAGCCACTGCAAGAAAAGTAAATCTGATGGTAAATCATTTTGATGATGAAAAGTCTCAACAGGTTTACAGCGTTATTGATATTGGTCGTGTGATGAAAATGCCTTTTGAGGGAATGAGTCTGCTTGATTATGCAATAAACTCTACGCTCGTTATTTCAAGTATATCAATGCATAAGCAAGATAAAGCAGGATTGGTAACCTTCTCCAATAAAATTGGGAATATTTTACCTGCAGACAGGCAGGCTCGTCAAATGCAGACCATTCTAGAAGTTCTGTATAATTTAAAAACTGACTATCTTGAATCTGATTTTGAAATTCTGACCAGCACAATTCTTCAAAAGATTAGTCACAGAAGCTTGATTATTTTGTATACGAATTTTGAAACTTTAAATGCACTTCAAAGACAACTTGCTTATTTACGAAGACTATCTCGAGCGCACCTTGTGCTTGTAATCTTCTTCATTAATACAGAACTTTTTGCTTTGATAGATAAACCTGCAAAGAATGTTGAGGAAATTTATCATAAGACAATTGCGGAAAAATTTGCATTTGAAAAAAGGTTAATTGTTAAGGAACTTGCCCGATACAGTATTCAGTCAATTCTTACTACTCCTCAAAATCTTTCTGTAAATACAATAAACAAATATCTTGAATTAAAGGCACGCGGATTGCTTTAATTTTACTATGCAGACTATTGAAATTCAAACTGCCCAAAATGTAAATATTGAATATCCGATTGCAAGTGTAGGAGAAAGAGTTGTTGCTGCTATTATTGATCAACTGATAATGGTAGGGTACATAATTGCAATGATTTTTCTGTACATCTGGATATTAAATATTACAGAAGGCTCCTCAATATATTTTCCTGTAGCCTACTTTGTGATATGGTTTCTGCCTGTTTTCTTTTATCATCTTTTGTGTGAAACTTTTTTAAATGGGCAGTCTTTTGGTAAAAAGCTAATGAAAATGCGTGTCGTAAAGTTAGATGGAAGCCAGGCAGGAATAGGCAGCTATTTTTTACGCTGGATTTTAGCTCCAATAGATATTTATTTCACATATGGTTCAGTAGGATTAGTTACAATGCTAGTAAATGGAAAAGGTCAAAGGCTTGGCGACCTTGCTGCGCATACAACTGTTGTGAAATTAAAAGCTGAGGCTAAATTGGAGGACACAATATTGAAAGTAACACCAGCTAACTATGATGTTAAATTTCCGCAAGTAAGTTTGCTAAATGATAAAGATATTTCTTTGGTTAAGGAAGTTTTAGATATGAATTATAAAAAACCCGATATTAAAGTTTATACAGGGATTATTAATAAAACAAAGGAAGCTATTGAAATAAAAATAGCTGTGAATACAGATATGCATCCGCTCACTTTCTTAGACACAGTGCTTAAGGATTATAATTATTTGTTAAGTGAGTAAAAATCTCTATCGACTCTTCCAATCTTTACACGCAATAACTACAACAAATTCACCTTTCACAGTTTTCTCATTTAGTTTTTCCTTTAACTCTGATGGAAAACCACGCCAACTTTCTTCAAACTTCTTTGTAATCTCCCTGCAAACGACCACATATCGTTTAGAAAAATATTCATTTAATTCATTTATCAGCTTTATAATTCTGTGAGATGATTCGTAAAGTACGATAGTTCTTTCCTCTTCACTAAGTTCTTTAAGTTTTTTCTGTCTTCCTTTTTTCTGTGGGAGGAATCCTTCAAAGACAAATGAATTTGTTGGAAGCCCACTTATTGTAAGAGCAGCGATTAAAGCTGTTGCCCCTGGAATTGAAATTACTTCTATTCCATTCTTAATTGATTCTGAAACTAATCGAATTCCAGGATCAGAAATAGCGGGGGTACCGGAATCTGAAATAATCGCGTAGCTTTGACCTTGTTTTAAGTGTTCAATTATCGCTGGTATCTTTTTTATCTCACTAACTGCGTTAAATGAGATTAAACGCTTGATGACATTGTATTTTTTTAGAAGTATAGAACTCACACGTGTATCTTCACAAAGAATAAAGTCAACTTCATTTAGTGTTTCGATTGCCCTAAGTGTAATGTCTTTGAGATTACCGATTGGTGTGCTTACTATATAAAGTTTGCCTGTCATTAACCTAAAAATACTTTAAAACAAGAACGGCTCCAACTCTGGAGCCGTCCCTGGCAAGTAGTTAACCTATTTTTATTTATTGGACGATATAATTTTAAGAACTTTTTCAATAATCTGCAAGCCCTCGTCAAGCTCATCATCAGAAATATTCAGCATTGGTCTGAATCTGATTGACTTTACTCCACAACCAAGTATTAGAAGCTTTTCCTTTTCTGATACTTTCCTAAATTCATCTCTTAAGTTGGTATTTGGCAAATCGAATGAGCAGAGAAGTCCAAGTCCGCGAACGTTGCTAACTAAATCGGGCAATTTAGATTGAATTTCATCTAACCACTTCATTAAATATTTGCTTCTTTCTATTACATTTTCAATAATTTTTTCTTCTTGCATTATGTTCATAATCTGAGTCGAACGAACCATATCAACAAGGTTCCCTCCCCAGGTAGAATTTATTCTTCCAGAAACCATAAAACAATTTTCTTCAACTTCATCAATTCTGTCCGATACCATGATTCCGCATTGCTGTGACTTCTTTCCGAATGCTATGATATCAGGTCTTACGTAATGATCTGCTGCCCAAAACTTTCCAGTTATACCAAAACCAGTCTGGACTTCATCAAACATCAGCATTATATCATTTTCAAAAGTGATGTTTCTTAATTCCTGAAAGAATTCTTTTCTAAAAAAATTATCACCACCTTCGCACTGGATTGGTTCAATAATCAAGACAGCTATATCATCAGGATTATTTTTTGTGGCAACTTTAATTTCATCAATAGCTTGCTTCTCTAAATTCAATACCTCATCTAAATGTTTTTCAAGTGGAAATTTTATTTTAGGATTCAGAATTCTGGGCCAGTCAAATTTCGGGAAGTATTTAACTTTGTTAATGTCTGTGTTGGTTAATGAAATTGTGTAGCCGCTTCTTCCATGGAATGCTTCCTTGAAGTGCATTACCTGAAGTCCTTTTTCTTCCTTATAACCTTTATTGAAATTCTTCCTTACTTTCCAATCAAATGCAACCTTCAAACCATTCGCGACAGCAAGTGCTCCACCATCAACAAAAAACAAATGTTTCATGTAATCCGGTTTTGCAACTCGGCTGAAAGTTTCGACAAATTCCGCCATTTGTGTTGTATAAATATCAGAGTTGGAAGGTTTGTTAACCGCTGCATTAGCTAAGATTTCCTTTACTTCATCTGAATTTAATTTTGGGTGGTTTAAACCCAGCGGGGAAGAAGCAAAGAACGTAAAAAAATCAATGTACTCTTCCCCGTTTCTTTCATCGACAATCTTATTTCTGTAACTATTTTTTAAATCAAGAATTAAATTGAAACCATCAGCAAGCATATGCTTACCAATAACTTCTTTTACGCTTTCTGCCGGGTTTATAGTTTCTGTGAACATATAATCACCTTCAAACTTAAAAATGAATAATTAATTATTGCAAGAATTGTGCAACAGGTGTTTTAGCCCGTTGAATTGAGAAAGGGGAGTCTTAAAAAACAGATTCGTAGGCTGACACAAAATAGCTATTGTGTCTTAAAAGAAATAAAGTAAGAATTGTATGTAAATATAACTTATTCATAATATTTAATTACTGCTCAAAAATAACAAAGACCAAAAATAAATTCAATTAATATTCATCAGTAATATCAGTATTAATTTTATATGCAGTAAGACTTTTTTGTTGATTTTTAGCATTTAATATGTTACACTTACTATAACAAATAAAAATATTATGTCTGCTTCAACAAAATTATCAACATCGGTTAAGGCCCTTTGTTATTTAGAACAAGCTTATCCTAAACCAGTTCCAAGTTCTGAAATAGCATCAGCTATTGGAATTAATTCTTCAAAGCTTAGAATGATATTATCCATGCTTGCAAAAAATGGCATTGTTGAAAGCAATTCAGGAACTGCTGGAGGATTTAAGTTAAAGAAGAGTTCCTCGGATATTCATTTACAGGAAATTTATTGTGCGATAGAGGACAGGAAGGCTTTTCATCTTGATGTGAGGAAAGAATCAATTAAAAAAAACAGCCTTCCAGAGAGAGTGAACATTTATTTTTTAGACCTGTTCTCAGGAGTTCAGGTTGAGATAGAAGATAAAATGAAAAAGATAACATTAGAGTCCATAATCAATAAAATAAAAAATAATTAATTAAATCGGAGTTAAAATGGAATTCCTAAAACAACTTGGAATCAACAAATCGAATTTTGGATCATCATCCGGTCAAAACTGGAACAAATCAATATCAGAAGGTGAGTTAAAAATTCACTCTCCCGCAGATGGAAAATTTATTGCTTCTGTCTACCAGGCCTCTGAAAAGGATTATGAAAAGATTATGAAGTCTGCTGAAGAAGCATTTTTATATTGGCGTGAGGTTCCAGCTCCTCAAAGAGGAGAAATTGTTCGTCAGATCGGAATTAAGCTGCGCGAATACAAAGATTCATTAGGTAAGCTTGTATCCTACGAGATGGGAAAGTCTTTACAGGAAGGTTTAGGCGAAGTTCAGGAGATGATTGACATTTGTGATTTTGCTGTTGGTCAATCACGCCAGCTTTATGGATTTACAATGCAGTCAGAAAGACCAATGCACCGAATGTATGATCAATATCATCCACTTGGAGTTGTCTGCACAATTTCTGCGTTCAATTTTCCAGTTGCCGTATATGCATGGAATGCCATGCTTGCAGCTGTTTGTGGTGATGTTAATATTTGGAAACCATCTTCGAAAGTTCCACTAAGTGCAGTTGCAACTCAAAATATCATTTCAAAAGTTTTGAAGGAAAACAATTTGCCAGAAGGAATTTTTAATTTAGTTATTGGCAAAGGTTCAACAGTGGGTGAAAGAATACTGAATGATAAAAGAGTAGCAATGGTTTCTGTTACTGGTTCTACAAGAGTTGGTAAGCATGCAGCTGAAGTTGTTTCTTCAAGGTTCGGTAAAACTATTCTTGAACTTGGTGGTAATAATGCCATCATAATAACTCCCGATGCAGACCTCAAACTAGCTATTCCTGCGGTTGTATTTGGTGCTGTTGGAACTGCTGGACAAAGATGTACATCTACAAGAAGGTTGATAATACAAGAATCAATTTACAAAAAAGTTAAAGATTCATTGCTCAAAGCATATAAAAGTCTTAAGATTGGAAATCCTCTCGACCAGAAAAATCATATGGGTCCTCTGATAGATAAAAATGCGGTTGATGATTTTAATAATGCTCTTAAGCGAGTTAAAAAAGAAGGTGGAAAAATTATATTTGGTGGTGATTTGTTAAGTGGCAAAGGCTATGAATCTGGATGCTATGTTTCTCCTGCAATCGTTGAAGCTCAGAATCATTTTCAAATAGTTCAGGAAGAAACCTTTGCTCCAATTCTATATATTATAAAATATAAGAAAAACATTGATGAAGCTATTGCTATTCAGAATGGAGTCGTTCAAGGTCTGTCTTCCTCAATATTCACAAATAATTTGAAAGAAGCCGAACGATTTTTATCCTATGCCGGATCTGACTGCGGAATTGCTAATGTGAACATTGGAACCTCTGGCGCTGAAATTGGCGGTGCATTTGGTGGTGAAAAAGAAACCGGTGGTGGAAGAGAATCCGGCTCAGATTCCTGGAAGGCCTACATGCGCAGACAAACAAATACAATAAACTTTGGTTCGAAGCTACCTTTGGCGCAAGGAATAAAGTTCGATATTTGATATCTTGCTTCTAAGGTATTTTTGAAAGGGACGGAAATTTTTTCCGTTCCTTTTTTTATGTAATAATTCCAGCCTAACATTACTTCTTACCTGACTATATCAATACGAGAATATTTCAGGAAATATTACCTGAATAATTTAGCCTCACCTGCAATTCTTTCTTAATTCTGTATCAATTCAATAAATAGCTTATCACACAATCTTGAAATGGCTTTGGCAAGCTTTTAGAATAATACACGATAAATATGACAAAATAGAAATTATAATTGATGACTAATCTGGATATAAAAAAACTTACATCGTGCGGCTCAGACTGGGAATCGAATCAATACAAAATATTGATCAAAGTCAGAGAATGGATGATGAACTTCAATAAGAATAAACTTTTTCCGTCAATTGAAGAAGCTATTCAGCTGAATCTGGCGCTTGAAGATTTATTAAGAGAAAATATTGAATGTAAGTTATGGTTTGATAATGAAATCAGAGGACAAAAAGTTAATGAGCGGGCAGTAGTATATGAAAAGGCTCATCAGGTTGGAAATCAATTAGATAAGCTACTAAGCTTTATCGATTGGGCTCTACTGCTTAACAGACCTGTCCTTGAAGAAGGTAGAATAATTAAGAATTTTGTTGAAGAAGATTTAGAAATTACAAGAATTTCAAGTGTGGAAAAGAATTATCATGGTAAAGGATATTTTTCAGTACCAGATAATAAAAATAGATTTTTGAATATCTACCTTTATGAAATTATGTGGGATTGGTCGCAAGAAAATTTGTATCAACGAATTCATTCACAGCTGGTCAAATCAATTCCTCAATCCGATATACATAATTCAATTGAAGAATTGATTTTGAATTTCATTGACTATTCCCAGGATTTGCACGAACCGGTAGCTTATATTCTGGAAACAGATCTCGACTTTCCGTATGAAGAAACAATGTTTCCAATAGCAGAAGAGAAGCTTCTAAAGCATTTAACATATTAATGTAGCTTCGAAACTCTTCCTGATAAACTTATCATATCAGTTACTATCATCGCGGTCTCAGTAAGGAAGATATCATTTTCCTTTTCTTCTTTTTCAGGTACTTCTTCTTTATCTAAAAGTTTCAACCCTTTTACTTCTCTTCGTTCATTTTCACGCTGAAATTCTTTTTCGTCATCCGCTTCTTTTTCGTTTTTTCTGATTTCAGAATTGAGCGAAACATATTTTTTATTTTGGGATTTGTTATAAGTATTTATATCCTCGATCAAGAATTGAAATTCAATATCATTATTCGTTCTTATTTCAGATAATGAAATTAGCTCAGGAATAATCTGATTCAGATTGCTGTATATCTGATAGTTTGTCGGATCAATTTGATCCCATTGTAAGGCTGAAGTTTGAGAGCTTTCGCCGAACTCGTGAGAATTAATGTAAGAAGGAAATGTAATATCAGGAATAACTCCAAGATTTTGTGTGCTTCCTCCATTAATCCTGTAATATTTTGCGATGGTTAATTTTAACTGCCCGTATTTATTTGTAGAGCTTCTTGAAACTCTGTTTAAATCGATTAGGTTTTGGACAGTTCCTTTACCATAAGTTTGCTCGCCAACGATGATACCTCTTTGATAATCCTGAATAGCTGCTGCAAAAATTTCTGATGCTGATGCACTAAATCGGTTTACCATAACTGCTAGTGGGCCAGCATAAACAAGTGATAGATCTACATCTGCATCAACTTCAACATAACCTTCTGTATTTTTAACCTGAACAACAGGACCGAGCTCGATAAATAATCCTGTAACATCAATCGCTTCTGAAAGAGCACCGCCTCCGTTGTTTCTAAGATCTATTATAACGCCATCAACTTTTTCCTGCTTAAGTTCTTCCAAAAGTGCTCTTACATCAGTAGCAGTACTTTTCGGATTTTTATCACCACTTTGTAATCCTTCAAAATCAGTGTAAAACTTTGGTATGTTAATAACACCAATCCGATAAGCTATTCCATTATTGGTCACTTCAATAATTTCTTTTTTAGCTGCTTGATCTTCTAACTTAACTTTATCTCTTACAAGAGTAATTTCTTCAGGTTTTGCCGTAACACCATCTTTAGCTTTCAAAATTTGCAAGCGAACAGTTGTTTCTTTTGGTCCCCTGATTAACTTAACAACATCAGTAATTCTCCACCCAACAACATCAACAAACTCGCCATTGGTTTCCTGTGCAACAGCAATAATTCTATCATCCACATCTATTTCTTTAGATTTAAAAGCGGGTCCACCTGGAATTATTTCAACGACTTTTGTATAGCCATCTTCGCTCATCAGTCTTGCGCCGATGCCTTCGAGGGAAAGACTCATTTCAATTTTAAAATTATCTGAAGTAGCCAGTGAAAAATAATTTGTGTGTGGATCTACAGAACTCGTATACGAATTCATCGCTAGCTGAAATACATCTTCGCTATTGTATTGATACAGCGCTCTAGTGAAATTGTCATATCGTTTTTTAAGATTTGTTTTGATTGCTTCTTCATCTCTTCCTGCTAAAAATAAACTCAGTGCATCGCTTTTAATTCTTAAATCCCATAATTTGTCCATCTTTTGCCATGTGGAAACCCAATTTGAGTTTTTTCTGTTAGTTTCTACTGAATCATTTAGTGTAAAATCAAAGCCTCTTGTTAAAATTGTATCTACATATTCCATCCGTTCTACTAATCTTTTCTCATACAGATTGAAGATATCAAAGAATGGTTGAACATTTCCGGCAAGTAGGTATTCGTCAAAGGAATATCTTTCCTTTTCAAAGGAATTAATATCTGACTGAAAGAAATACACTTTACTATAGTCCAGTGTCCTGATAAAATTATCAAACATTAAAGATGAGAGGGAGTCATCCAAGGTGAAATCTTTATAGTGATAACGAGAAAGCATTGTTGTAACAAGCTGGTTCTCAAGTGTAAAGTGGTTTTTAGGTTCGACAGTTCTTAAACTATCAGAATTAAACACCTCATCAATTATATCTTTTTTAGATTCTGCAAGGAAATAATTTGCTGTCAGGATAATCAGTACGATTATTGAAATAACTTTCATAATATTTATTATTCTTTTATTCATTAATTAGTTTACTTTAACCCACTGTTAAATACTTATGCAAATATTAAATATCAATGCAAAATTGATGAGTGGATTTTCAGAAGTGTCCAATTCCGATTGAATTCAATCATTGTCTAATCTTCAGCGTAAATACTTCTCTGAAAAATATAATCAACGTTTTTTAGAATTTTATTTATGTCGAAAATCTCATTCAATTCTTTTTCAGATATAATGTTCATTACTTCCTTTGACTTCAATAACTCATCTTTCAGAAACTTATCGCTATCTGCCCACACTTCCATTGCAGCTGTTTGAACTATGCGATATGCGTATTCTCTTGATAATCCTTTGTCAACAAGCTTTAACAATACTGTCTGGGAAAAAATCAATCCACGAGTAAGATTTAAGTTCTTTATCATATTTTCCGGATAGATGAGAAGATTCTTAATCAACTTTATCATAAGGTCTAATACGTAATTCAAGGCAATACAACTATCTGGAACAATTATTCTTTCAACCGATGAATGAGAAATATCCCGCTCATGCCACAATGCAACATTCTCCAAAGCCGCAACTGAATTGGCTCTTAAAACTCTTGCAAGTCCTGTTATTCTCTCGCTTATGACTGGATTTCTTTTATGCGGCATAGCTGAAGAACCTTTTTGTCCTTTTGAAAAATATTCTTCAGCTTCCAGGACTTCAGTTCTTTGCAGATGTCTGATCTCAACAGAAATTTTTTCAAGTGTTGCCCCGATTACTGCAATAGTATTCATGAACTCAGCATGCCTGTCTCTTTGAATTACCTGAGTTGAAACAGTAGCTGGTTGCAAACCCATTTTTTTACAGACATACTCTTCAACTGTTGGCGATAGATGATCGAATGTTCCAACCGCACCTGAAATTTGTCCTACACTAATTGTCTCAATTGCATTCTCAAGTCTCCTGATATTTCTCTTAGTTTCTTCATACCATAGTGCCAACTTTAATCCCATAGTAGTTGGTTCAGCGTGAATGCCGTGGGATCGTCCGATGCAAGCTGTGTTTTTGTGTTCAATAGCTCTAGTCTTTAATACTTCTTTTAAATCAAACAGTTGTTTTAAAAGAATTTCACCAGCGGTTTTCATTTGATAAGCGAGGGTAGTGTCAAGTATATCGGAAGAGGTCATTCCATAATGAATATGCCTTGAAGCTGGACCAACATACTCAGCAACATTTGTAAGAAAAGCGATTACATCGTGCTTGGTTGTTTCTTCAATCTCAAGAATTCTTTTAACATCGAAAGCAGATTTATCTTTAATAATCTCTAAATCATCTTTAGGAATTTCTCCCATTTCATAACGGGCTTCGCAGGCGAGTACTTCAATTTTTAACCAGGTGGCGAATTTAAATTCATCCTCCCAGATTTTTCCCATTTCTGGTAAAGTATATCGGTCTATCATCCTTTTACAAGCTTCATTGTTTTTATGAATTCTTTATCATCTCTGATAATTTTAATTGTAATTGTTTGTCCCGTCCGGAATTCGTGGAATACACTGAACATAGAATTTTCACTACTGATTCTGAATCCATCCACTTCAGTAATAATATCGCCGACTTCAATTCCTCCTCGTTCAGCGGGAGTACTTGGATAAATCTTGGTAACTATAACTCCTTTGGTATTTTTCAAATGATAGTATTTTGCAATTCCCTCATCAATGGTCTGAATTCTCATTCCAATTTCAAAATTTCTGTCGATGCTTCCTTTTTCTTTTAGTTCTTCAGTTATCTTTTTTATTTTATTTACAGGAATTGCAAATCCTAATCCTATGCTGCCACTGTTATTGCCGGATGTAAAAATAAGTGTGTTCATTCCAATTACCTCACCTAAACTGTTTATTAAAGGTCCACCGCTATTGCCTCCATTAATAGAAGCATCCGTCTGTATCATATTCAAGTAGTATCGATCATTTATAGCATCTAAATTCATTCCTGTTGCACTTACTACACCTACAGTTACTGTTGGCTTATCATTTAATTCAAAAAGACCAAATGGATTACCAAGTGCTATCACCCATTCACCTATAATTATATCATTTGAATTTCCCAAAGTAACAAATGGTAAATCATCTCCATTAATTTTAATAAGACAAATATCACTTGCACTGTCTGAACCAATAACTTTAGCATCGAATGTTCTTCCATCAGTGAGCGTTACAGTAATTTTAGTTGCATTTCCGGCTACATGGTCGTTGGTTACAATATATCCATCTGAAGAAATAATGTATCCTGAACCTAAACCTTTTACTTCGCGGTTATAAGTTCCACGGCTGCCAAAATATCTTTGAAAAAATGGATCATCAAACAAAGAAAAGAAAGGGTCTTTATACTCTCTGATTTCGATTACGTTTATACCAACTATTGCGGGACTGACCTTTCTTACGGTTTCGGTTATAATGTTTCTTCTTGAGTTGGTAATCTCATCATTGTTCTTATCATTTTGGTTTTGTAACTGAGCTAAGACAATATTTTGATTATTTTCAGAAATTCCAGAGATGCTGATTAAATTTAATTTTGCACTGACATAAATGCCGGCGATGAGCAGGGTGATGATTACACCTGCTGTAACAATTAAATTCTTTCTTCTTATCATTTTTTAATCTTCCAATTATTTTTTTGTTCTGATATAAATTCTCTTAATGGTTCTATATGTCTAATAAATATAATAATTAACACAGCAGTACTTATTAGCATTAAAGCAGAAATACTTTCAGGTTGAGGATATGCATACTTCACAGCAATCTTTGAAGTTCCAAACAGCACTAACACAGCAAAAATTGTTGAGCTAATATTAGCAAATATGATACCCTTTCTCATCATATAAAATATTACCCAAAGAACAGCCCATACTCCTAAAAGAAAAGGGAATAAAAAAGCAGCTCCACCAGCGGCAGTCGAAAGTCCACGACCACCTTTGAAATTTAACCACGGATTATAACAATGGCTGAATACTGCAAACAATAATGATATTGCAGGGTAAATGAATTGATCGGGAAAGAGAAACGTTGGGATAAGGACACTTGCTGCTCCTTTTAGGAAATCAACTAGGAAAACAGAGTATCCGATAACTTTTGATTTGCTAACTTCAAAAGAGTTCATAGCTCCAACATTACCCGAACCTTCTTTAGTTATATCAATTCCTTTCACTTTTTTCATAAATATAAAAGCAGAAGGAAAGGAGCCGATTAAATAACCAATTACTGAGCTTATTAGGTATTCCATAAAAGTTGATTGTTTAACTGAAGAAATTTAATGATTTTTTTGGAAGAATTTTGAGATGAGATGAAAGGCTGAGAATAATAGTTGTGGTCGGATTCGCGCGCCAATTAGTGGAGCGTAGATTTTTGCAAAAAATTTAATAAATTGTTTGAGGCGGCGGTCGGATTCGAACCGACGAATAAAGGTTTTGCAGACCTTCGCCTTGGACCACTTGGCAACGCCGCCAATAAAGAATCCCGATCTAGTCGGGATTTAGAGCGGGAAACGGGACTCGAACCCGCGACATTCACGTTGGCAACGTGATGCTCTACCAACTGAGCTATTCCCGCGTTAAATCAATTTGTTAAGAACTCAAATTCGGGGAACAAATATAATATCAGCGTACTTTCTAATCAAATTCGTTATCATAAAAAAAGAGCCGCATTTCTGCGGCTCTAATATCACAAAAGATAAATGAAATTACTTGAGTAACATCATCTTCTTTGTCTGAACAGAATTTGCTGATTGCAGTTTGTATAGATAGATACCGGATGAAAGATTTGAAGCATCAAATGTTACTTCAAAGATTCCTGACTGCCTCAAACCATCTACTAAAACTGCAACTTCTTCACCAACCGTGTTGAAAACTGAAAGTCTGATATTACCAGTTTCCGGAACGCTATACTTAATGTTAGTTGACGGGTTAAATGGATTAGGATAATTTTGTTCTAAATTGAATGTTAATGGACCGCTTACGTTAACTTCAATTTCGTCGAAGTATTCATATGTGCCATTGAAGTCAATTTGTTTAAGTCTGTAAAAATAAACTCCGTTTTCTACAGTCTGGTCTGTGTAATTATAGTTCTGTGGTTCGGTAGTTGTTCCGGCACCATTTACAAAACCAATTGTAAAATAAACACCGTTCTCATCTCTTCTTTCAATTTCAAACATATGATTGTTTGTTTCAGTTGCAGTGGACCAGTTAAGAGCAACATTTCCCTCGTTTGTAACATTAGCTGTAAATGAAGTCAATTCAACTGGAATTATCATATCAATCAACTCATAATCATCAAAATAAGCTTCGTCATCTACAGTTTGGAGCGGTCCATAAAAATCATTTCCGTCTAATTTGAGAGGGCATCCCGCTCCAAAAGCTCCGAGTGTATATTGCCAGGTATAAACCTGAACACCATTAATCCACAATTCAGCTAAATCACTGTTTAAATCGGCAATAGTTGAAACTTGAAACCACGTATCATTAGGATAAGTGAATGTTGCAGCGCTTGCACCACCAGCATCAAGTCTTCCGGTACCTCCGACATCGAAATATGCTTGCGAAGCCCAGATTGAACCAGCTCCTGCAAAATCAGCTAAAGTATTGAAGTAACCTCCTTTACCGGTTGGAATATACATTTGGAATCTCATTTCCCATTTGCCCGAAGTTAAGTCATTTAGCGGTTTTACAAAGTCATTAATTGGAACTATAACAAAAGAATTTGTTCCACTGAAGGCGAAGTTTGTGGATACCACTGCATCTTCAGCTGAGCAAGGTAACTGACTCCAAGTTGTCCAGTCTATCGGATTCTGGCAAGCGACCTGCTGACCAGCAATGTATGATTCAAAATCATCCGAAAATACCACTGCCTGTGGTAATATGAGAGCCGAAAGAAAAATAACCAAAGATATTGTAAGCAAAAATTGTTTCATTGTACCTCCATTGTTTTTTTTAATAATTTATGATTTAATAGAACCAATTGAGATTAAATTGATTTTCTTGTAAAATTATTTCGAATTTACTATTGATTTTATACCAACCTATTAAACTTTGCTCTGAATTTTACTCTTATAATAATAAATTTCATAATTAAAAGAAATAGTTATTAGAAAATTTATTGTTGAGATTGTATAAAAATAATAAAGTCCGGCAATTGCCGGACTTTATTAAGCATAGCGATGACCAAAGCTTATTACTTGAGGAGCATCATCTTCTTTGTCTGAACGGAATTTGCTGATTGCAGTTTGTATAGATAAACACCGGATGAAAGATTTGAAGCATCAAATGTTACTTCAAAGAATCCAGCCTGGCTAAATCCATTTACTAATACTGCAACCTCTTCTCCCACAAGGTTATAAACAGAAAGTTTAACGTTTCCAGATTCTGGTACGCTGAACTTAATGTTAGTTGATGGGTTGAATGGATTCGGATAATTCTGTTCTAATTCAAATGTTAATGGACCAGTTACGTCAACTTCAACTTCGTCAGAATAAGCGTATGTTCCGTTGAAGTCCATTTGTTTTAGTCTGTAGTAATTTATTCCCTGATCAGCTGTTTTATCAACAAAGCTATAGTTTCTGGTTTCGGTTACTGTTCCAGCTCCTTCTACAAAACCAATAGTTCTGAATTCGGAAGATTCCATTCTTCTTTCAATTTCAAAACCCTGGTTATTAAGTTCAGAAGCAGTTTGCCAGTTAAGAACAACCTGACCAAGATTATTAACATTTGCAGCGAATGAAGTTAATTCAACAGGAATGATTGGAGGCATTGCATCACCAAAATAGTAATTGTCCATATACATTTCATCGGTTGCTGCTGCACCAAAGAAATCATTTGCTGCAATACGGTTGGCTTTTGTTCCGCCGTTCGTCCAATCCCATGTTGCAACCATTGTTAGATTTGATGGACTTGTACCAATCCAAAATTCAGCAGGACTTGCTGGTGAGTCCAAATCTACAATTAAAACAACCTGATTCCACGTATCTTCGAGCCAGGTGAAGGGAACGACTGTACCGCCGCCACCGCCGCCTGTTATATCCAGTCTACCGGCACCTCCTACATCGAAGTAGCAATCATGTGCCCATTCAAATGGATCTGGAGTAAAACCGGTTAGTGTATTAAAGTAACCAGATTTACCCGCCGGAATATAAACTAACATACTCATAAACCATGTGCCTGTAGTTAAATTGCCAAGTGGTTTTACAACATCATTATTCACAACAACTAAATTTGAATTAGGTGCGCTATATGAATAAGCATCGGAAATGAATGTATCTTCTCCAGAGCAAGGTAAGTTACTCCAGGTTGTCCAATCAACTGGATTCTGACAAGCAAGCTGTCCTCCTACAGTGTAGGAATCGAATTCATCTGTAAAGATATTTCCGCCGCCAACAACGCTTCCCATTAACATAAAAGGAGCACCATTTGGTTCAGTACCATTTAATGCAGGGTTAAATACTCCGGCAATACTTTGCAATGCATCACCTGTAACCGCAACTCCAAGTTCGGTTACCGGTGGACACCATGGACCAGATGCTAACGTTCCGTTACTCTGCCAATGTACCCAATAAGTACCTTCTGAAAGTGTTGTTCCAATAGTGGATGTTTGCACCATTATAGCTCTTGCTGTATTCGTTGGGGCGGTATCGGTCGTTCTGTAAATATTACTCCAAATTGTGTTGGTCATAATATTAGTCGTATGATCTCCCCAAATAACTGTGCCGGTTGTCATTGGGTCACCATCCCAAATTTGAGCTCTAACCTCGGTAATTGTAGAAGTAGTTGTTGCATTTGTTTGATAAGCGAATGTTATCAACTCGTCGATCTGCCACTGTTCACCTGCAGGAATAGTAAATTGATCAGCCATTGCATTATCATTTAGTACCTGATGTCCCCATCCAAATAGTGTGTGTCCTAATGCTGATTCAATAAAGCTTCTATCAGCACCACCAAAACCACCACCCGGATCATTTACTAAAGGTCCATTATCGAATAAAACCGCGCCGGGAGCTTCCCAAATTGGTGATCCGCCATGTCCGTTTATGATAGCAGGACCTTGGGATTTCTGGGCTAACTCTTGTGCGCTATCCTGTGCTAGTGATAGACCAGAAACGAATGCGAAAAAGAAAAGTATACTAAAGAATTGTTTCATAAAGAAACCTCCTTTATTAAGTGATGAATGAAGTTAATTAAGAAAGAGAAATTGAATAATTTTCTTGAACTGAAAAGAGAAAAACTAATTTGCAGATTTTGTTTAAGCATTTTAGACTAACAAACCCTCGTTAAAGATGAATTATAATTCAACTATTATAGCTAGCCACACACGTGAGACATGAATTTTCACAAAATTCTAACTCTATATTAAGAATTTTCCTGAAAAAATCAACCATTAATCAATAAAAAATGATTAAAGAATATTTATTTATTTTTTTACATTTTGATACATAAGATATTGTTTTATTGCAATTCGTATAAAAATCAATAAATATGTATAAACAGCAAAGATATGAACTGGCAGAGAACTTGAAGCTGAAAGGCATTTCTGACGAATCCTTACTGCAGGCTATTAGTAAAGTTGAACGTGAGAAATTTGTTCCTCCCGTAATGAAACCAAATGCGTATAAGGATATCGCTCTTCCAATTGGTTATGGTCAGACGATTTCGCAACCATACACAATTGCAATAATGACTGAAGCATTGCAAATAAAGAAGGGCGATAAAGTTCTGGAAATTGGAACCGGTTCAGGTTATCAGGCTGCTGTGCTTTTTGAAATGGGAGCTAAAGTTTATAGCATTGAAAGACATGTTGATATTTATAATGAAGTTTTAAAACGTTTTGAAAAACTTGGAATTCGGGTTCATTGTAAATGTGGAGATGGAACTCTTGGATGGGATGCTTATGCACCATTTAATAAAATTATTGTTACTGCCGGTTCACCCGCAATTCCTGAAACACTTAAAAAGCAATTAGCTGTAGACGGAAAAATGGTAATACCTGTTGGTGATATGAGTTCTCAATCTTTAATGGTATTAACTAAAACAGATCAGGATGAATTTGAAATTGAAAAAATACCGCTGTTTGCTTTTGTTCCACTTATCGGAAGAGAAGGTTGGAAAGAGTAGTATTTGTAATTGTTGGTCCAACTTGTTCCGGTAAAACAAATCTTAGTTTAAAACTTTCTCAGATTAATCCCATCCGAAATTATTTCAGCTGACAGCAGACAGATCTATAAATTTCTTGATATAGGAACAGCGAAACCATCCAAAGTTGAACTTGAACAAGTTCCTCATCATTTAATTAACATTCTTGATCCCTCTGAAAATTATGATGCCAGTAGGTTCGAAAAAGATGCTGAAGAAGACTATCGAAAAAATCTTTAGAAAAAATAAAACACCAATAGTTATAGGTGGAAGTGGTCTTTACATTAAAGCTCTAGTTGACGGAATATTTGATACAGCAGAAAAAGATGAAGAATATAGAAAAGAACTTCAACAAAATAAGAAAAGATTTTGGAAATGAGTTTCTTTATGAAGAGTTAAAAAAAGTTGATCCTGAAAGTGCAGATAAAATGCTGCCTCAAAATTGGAAACGAGTAATGCGTGCACTCGAAGTTTATCATACAACAAAAGAACCAATCTGGAAACACCATCAAAAGCAATCATCTCAAAAAGAAAAAAAATATATTTTCAATCAGTTTGGACTGAATTGGGAAAGAAAAAATCTTTATCAAAATATTGATAACCGCGTTGACGAAATGATTAAAGAAGGTTTTGTCGATGAAGTTAAAAATATTCTGAATAAAGGATACGATAAAAATCTAAATTCACTAAACACGGTTGGTTACAAAGAAATCATCCAATATCTGGAAGGAGAAATTTCAATTCGATCGAGCAATTGAACTAATAAAAAGAAATACACGTCGTTATGCTAAAAGGCAAATGACATGGTTCAGTAAAGATAAAAGAATTGAATGGTTTAATATCACGAATTTTGATGAGATAGAAAAGATTTGCAAAAATATTATTCAAGTTCTCTTAACTGGTTACTTCGAATAATTTCTTTTTACATCATTCCAAATTTCAATATATTTGAATAGTAAATTTTCAATATTAAAGAACCATTGATTCCAAAATCAAATACGGAGGATGAAAATGGTCGGAATAGTAGGATATGGTTCATACCTTCCACGTTATCGAATAAAAGTCGATAGTATTGCCAAAGAATGGGGCTCCGATCCTGAGGTAATTAAAAGAGGATTACAACTATTACGAAAAAACCGTTCCCGGTTTGGATGAAGATACAATAACCATTTCGGTAGAAGCAGCAAGAAATGCATTAAAGAGGGCCGAAATAGATCCAAAGGATATTGGAGCGGTTTATATCGGATCAGAATCACATCCTTATGCAGTAAAACCTAGCGGAACAATTTTAATTGATGCGCTTAGGTATTGGTCCAGATGTTCACGTTGCAAGCTATGAGTTTGCTTGCAAAGCCGGTACAGAAGCAATGTATGTTGCATACAGCTTAGTAAAAGCCGGTGAAATGAAATATGCTATGGGAATTGGTGCGGATACTTCTCAAGGTGCACCAGGAGATGCACTTGAATATTCTGCATCAGCAGGCGGTGCTGCATTTATTATGGGAAAAGAAAATGTTGTCGCCGAAATATTGTTTACAAATTCTTATACATCAGATACACCAGATTTTTGGAGAAGAGAACACGAGTTTTATCCACGACACGCAGCAAGATTTACTGGTGAACCGGCTTACTTCAAACATCGTTGTAAGTGCCGGCAAAGCACTTCTTAAAAAATCTAAAATGAAACCTGAAGATTTTAAATATGCTGTATTTCATATGCCTAATGGAAAGTTTCCACAAATGGCAGCTAAGAAATTAGGATTTACAAAGGAACAAATGGAAGTTGGCTGGATAGTTCCATGGATGGGAAATACTTATTCAGGTTCATCTCCAACAGGACTTGCAGCTATTCTTGATGTTGCAAAGCCCGGTGATAAAATATTTATGGTTTCATTTGGATCCGGTGCTGGAAGTGATGGATTTATTTTCAAAGTAACTGATAAAATTAAAGATGTACAGGATAAAGCAATTAAGCTTAGAGATCATGCTTGATAAAGAGAAAGATTTATCTCGATTACGGGCAGTATGCCAAATTCCGTGGCAAAATAATTTTGAACGAGTAGTCTTCTGTCATTGCGAGGAGCTTGCGACGAAGCAATCTCGAATGAAACTAAAGATTACTTCTCCCGCTTTGCGGGATCGTAATGACATTATAAAAAGTAAAAAGGAAATTTATTATGAGAGAAGTAGCAGTTATTGGAATTGGAATGACACAGTTTGGTGAACTGTGGGGTAAATCAATAAAAGATATTTTTGTTGAAGCTGCATCAAAAGCAATCAAAAATGCTGGAGTAGATCATATTGATTCAATGTATGTTGGTTCAATGAGCAGCGGATTATTTGTTGGACAGGAACACCTTAGGTGCAATTCTGGCAGATTATTTAGGACAGAATCCAATTCCTTCAACAAGAGTTGAATCTGCTTGTGCATCAGGTGGAGCAGCTTTTCGTGCAGCTTATTTTGAAGTTGCTTCTGGTGCAAGCGATATTGTTCTTGCAGGCGGTGTTGAAAAAATGACAGATGGTGCTGATGTAACAGATGCACTTGCAACCGCAGCTGATCAGGAATATGAAGTTTATCAGGGAGTAACTTTTCCTGGTTTATATGCTATGATTGCAAATGCACATATGCATGAATATGGAACAACACGAGAACAGCTTGCAGCAGTTGCAGTTAAGAATCATAAAAATGGTGCAAACAATCCAAATGCTCAATTCGGAAAACCGGTTACTTTAGAACAGGTAATGAATTCAACTTTAGTTGCTGATCCATTAAGATTATTAGATTGTTCACCTGTAAGTGATGGTGGTGCTGCAGTAATTCTTTGTTCAATGGATATTGCTAAAAAGTTTACTGATACGCTAATGAAAATTAAAGCAACAGCACAAGCATCTGATACAATTGCTCTGCATTCAAGAAAAAGTTTGACAACATTGAACTCGGTGTAACAACCGCAGCACAAAAAGCATATAAGATGGCAGGAGTAACTCCTAAAGATATTAACTTTGCAGAAGTTCACGATTGTTTCACAATTGCAGAAGCTGTTGTATATGAAGATTTAGGATTCTTGTGAAAAAGGATGTGGTGGTCCTGCTGCAGAAGAGGGTCAGCACTGCAATTAGATGGAAAAACTCCTATAAATACAAGCGGTGGATTAAAATCAAAAGGACATCCTGTTGGTGCAACAGGTATTGCACAAATTATTGAATTATACGAACAACTAACCGGACAGGCAGGAAAAAGACAGGTTAAAAATGCACATATCGGACTAGCTCAGAATATGGGTGGTTCCGGTGCAAGTTGTGTAATAAATATTCTGGAGGCAAAATGATTAGTCCAAGATATCACAGGGAAATTCCACAACGTTACCGTTTGGAAGCAGGCAAATGTAAAGGATGCGGAAATGTAAGTTTTCCACCAAGATTAGTTTGTCCTGAATGTGGGAAAGATGAATTTGAAACTATAAGACTAAACGATGAAGGCAAGCTTCTTAACGTACACTATAATTAGAGTTGCGTCAGATAAATTTTTTGGAACAACACCATTTGCTGTTGGCATATGTTGAGTTAAAGGATGGTGTTAAATTAACAGCACAAATAGCTGATGTTAATTTTGACCAGTTAAAGATTGGACAGAAAGTAAAGCTGGTTTTCAGAAAGATTCAGGATGAAGGAAAGTCGGGTTTACATTGTTATGGTTATAAAGCAATATTGATTTGATTCTTAGTAATGATATGCCATATCTCATAGAGATATGGCATTCAAATATCCTTTCATACTTACATCATTTCTTAATAAATTGCCTGTCAGCATTTGGTTTAACAATATTCGAATTTTAAATTAGATTCAAAGTTGGAGACATATTGAAAGAAAAAATTAGAATAGCATCGGGACAGGGGTTTTGGGGAGATTTAATTGATGCACCGTATCATCAGGTAACAAAAGGAGATATAGATTATCTCGTTATGGATTACCTTGCTGAAGTTACAATGTCAATTCTTCAGAAGCAGAAGAACAGAAATCCTAAACTTGGTTATGCACTAGATTTGATTGACCTAATGAAAAAGATTTTGCCAATCACATCAGAAAAAGGGAATTAAAGTTATTACAAATGGCGGAGGAGTAAATCCTGTTGCATGTGCAGATGCAATTCTGGAAGCTGCAATGAATCTGGATATTGGAAAGCTTGATGTTGCTGTTGTTCTTGGTGACGATATTAAAGATTGTCTGGATGAAATAATTGAAAAAGGCTGTGACCTTAATAATATGGAAACAGGAGAACCAATAAAATTAGTTAAAGATAAACTGTTAAGTGCAAATGTTTATTTTGGTGCCATGCCAATTGTTGAAGCACTTGAAAAGAGGAGCAGATATTGTAATTACTGGAAGAACAACTGATACAGGTTTAACTCTTGCTCCAATGATTTATGAATTTGGTTGGGATAACAATAATTATGATTTGATGGCTGCAGGAACTGTTGCAGGCCACATTTTAGAGTGCGGAGCACAGTCAACAGGTGGAAATTTTTTAGGTGATTGGGAATCAATTGAAAACTTTGCGGAGATTGGTTTTCCGATTGCTGAAGCTTATCCAAATGGAGAAGTTATTATTACAAAACACGAAAACACAGGAGGTAAAGTTTCGTTTCGATACTGTTGCAGAACAGCTTGTTTATGAAATTGGTGATCCGAAAGATTATATTACTCCGGATTGCGTTGCAGATTTTACTTCAATTAAACTTGAAGAAGTTGGTAAAGACAGAGTAAAAGTTTTTAACGTAAAAGGTAAACCTGAAACTGAATTCTTATAAAGTATCTTGTTCTTATCAAAATGGCTATAGTGCAACAGGATCACTTAACTTATTCCTGGCCGCAAGCACTTACAAAAGCAAAAAGCAGATAGAATTCTTAGAAAAAGACTTGAAAAATCTTGATCTTAAGTTTGATGAAATTCGCTCTGAGTTTATTGGTTATAATGCAACTCACGAAACTCTGGCTCCGGAATTGGATGAAGATAATATAAATGAAATTGTTTTAAGATTTTCTGTTAGAGCAAAAGACAGGAATACAGTCAAACGATTTGGACAGGAAATTGCTCCATTGATTCTAACCGGTCCTCCAAGTGTTACAGGTTTTGCTGGAGGAAGACCAAAACCAAGTGATGTTATTGCTTATTGGCCTGCATTAATGCCTAAGAATTTAGTTAAACCTAAAGTAAAAATACTGGAGTTGAAGTAAACTAATCCTGAATTTATTTCAGGATCTTTGGATTGTAAATAACATTTCTTACAAAATTTATTAGTCAAGTAGAAAGATGCTGAAACAGGTTCAACATTAACAGAGAAAAAAATGATGAAAATAAAACTAATAGAATCGCACATGGCAGAAGCGGTGATAAAGGTGATGCTGCAAATATTGGAATTATTGCTTATGATGATAAAGGATATGAAATTATTGAAAAATATCTTAACTGCTGAAAGAGTAAAAAAGCATTTTGAAGGAATTTGTCACGGTAAAGTTGAACGATTTGAATTACCTAATTTAAGAGCATTAAACTTTCTTCTTGCACAACACTCTTGGTGGCGGAGGAACTGTTTCATTAAAACATGATGCACAGGGTAAAACTCTTGCTGCAGCATACTAAGGATTGAGTTTAAGAATGAGTAATATACTGAACTTATTTCAGCATCTTAAAGTAAACCAAACACACTGAATAAATTCAGGGTGACAGAAAAGAAAAAAAATGTACAAGAAGAATTAAAAGAACTTAAAACATACCAGGAAAGAATCGAAAATCTTCGGGGGTATCTTTGATGTTGATGAGAAAATTATCAAAAGATAAAAGAGCTCTGAACAAAATCAAACCGAAGCACCATCATTCTGGAATGATCAGAAAGCTGCACAAAAAGTTTTACAGCAAATTAAATCACTCGAACATTGGGTGAATCTTTGGCAAAATGTTGATAAGAAGGGAAATGATACATCGGATATTATTGAACTTGCAGCAATGGAAGAAGATGAATCATTTACTGATGATATTAGAAATGAACTGGATGCTTTGGAAATTGCAGTATTGAAGATGCTGAATTTAAAAATATGCTTAGCGGAAAAGATGATCGATAAGAATTGCATCTTAACAATTCATTCCGGTGCAGGAGGAACAGAAGCACAGGATTGGGCTGATATGCTTTTAAGAATGTATTTAAGATGGGGTGAACAGAATGATTATAAAATGACTTTACTTGATATGCTTGATGGAGATGGTGCAGGAATAAAAAGTGCAACTGTTGAAGTAACTGGTGAGTTTGCTTACGGTTATCTAAAAGCAGAAAATGGTGTACATCGTTTGGTTCGAATTTCTCCATTCGATTCAAATAAAAGAAGACATACTTCTTTTGCCTCAGTATTTGTTATTCCTGAAGTTGATGATACAATTGAGATTGAAATTAATCCTGCTGATCTTAGAATTGATACTTACCGATGCCGGAGGAAAAGGAGGACAGAATGTTAATAAAGTTGAAACTGCTGTTCGAATTACTCACATTCCAACAAAAACAGTTGCAGCTTGCCAGAGTGAAAGATCGCAAATGCAGAATAAAACAAATGCAATGAAATTATTAAAATCAAAACTTTATCAGATTGAATTGGAAAAACAACAAGCAGAAATTGATGAAGTTGAAAAGAACTAAAATGAAAATTGAATGGGGAAGCCAGATTCGTTCTTATGTTTTTCATCCTTACAATATGGTTAAAGATCATCGAACAAATGAGGAAACTTCTAATACACAGGCAGTAATGGATGGGGATATTAATCAATTTATTAAAGCATATCTATCAAAGTTTAGTAAGAATTAATAACGATTGTCATTCTGAAGGAACGAAACGATTGAAGAATCTTTACTGTATCAAATCGAGACTCTTCGCTTCGTTCAGAGTGACTAAGCAAACTTCTTCATTCTCCTTTAACCCATATTGTTTTGCAAGATTAGTTAATCTTCTCGGGTAATCGGTTTGCATACCGTTAATTCCTTTTTTAATCAAGCATTCCATTTCTTTTTTATCATTTATTGTACAGCCAAAAAGAAAATTCAATTTTTCTGATGAGATTTTCTTATTGTGCTGCTTTCTTCTTTCTAACATCAAAACGAATTACCCGTCTGTAAGTCATCCAGTTTGCAATTGTAATTTTTCTTGGACGAAGAACCAGCGCAATTGAATTTTTATTCTATATGCAGCAAGTTTTATACTCTGCTATGAATACGAGGAATAAAAATAAATCCCGGAGGAAGCTAACATCCAGGCAATAAGTTAAATTGGGATATTTACTTTTTCCTGTTTCAAGAACTTCTTTACTGAATGTTTCAAGAATAAATTTACAGGGTGGATTGTATTTCTTTAACCATACATCAAGTTGATCAAGAATTACAAGAACTAATTCTTTTTCATCATGACGGAACTTTCATATCAAGAAAAACATATTTTACTTTTTCTTTATCCATCAGCCAACTTAATAAATTCTTCAAAAGTTGGAATGTGAGCACCAACTGGTTCACTTTCGCCTTTTTTAATGTAGTTGAAATGAGCTCTGAACTCGTCTAAGGTTTAGCTCACTTATTTTATTTCGATAACCACTGAAAGGGGCAGGAAAATCTGGTTTGTAAGCATACTTCAGGTTCAAAACCACCTTCTCTGATTAACGCGACCAGTTCATCGGGATTCCAATCGTGCCACAGAATTACTTCTTTGTCTTTGGTAACACAAAGATCTGTCTCTAATGAATTTGAACCTTCACTTAGAGCTCTATCGAATGAATGTATTGTATTTTCAGGTTCGTTTACAGGTGAGCCACGATGCCCGCAAACTAAAAAGAGGTGATCTTTGTCAATATTTACTTTCCGGTAAGGACAGAATTTGAAAAGTTCTTTTATCCAGATAAGAATATATATTAATCTTCTTTTTAAGCTTGCCATGAATTAAGTTATTTGTAATCTTACAATCGAAATTATCTTAGAGTAAGTTTATTTACAAATGAAAACAAACAAAGTAGGTAAGAAAACGATTGCAGAAAAAAAGAAAAAAGATTTCTTCAACAATGTTTTTGATATAGCAAAAAAGATACCCTACGGAAAAGTTACAACTTACGGACACATTGCTGAAGCCTGTGGAATTAAATCCTCTGCAAGAACTGTTGGTTGGGCTTTAAATGGATGTAGACCTGACATTCCTGCACATAGAGTTGTAAATAGATTCGGCGCATTAACTGGCAAAATTCATTTCGGTGATTCAAATTTGATGGAGGATTTACTTCGAAGTGAAGGTGTTGAGTTTGATAAAAACGGATGTGTAAATCTGGAAAAACACCTCTGGATTCCAAAAATAAAAAAATAATTACTCTCGATACTCTCCACTTTATTTCTTAATTTAATTATGTCATTCCGAACTTGTTTCGGAATCTTTGGGGTAAAGTAGACCCTGAAACGAGTTAAGGGTGACAATTCGACTGTCATTCTGAAGGAACAGAGTAACTGAAGAATCTATTCTTAACTTTGGTTGAGACTCTTCACTTCGTTCAGAGTGACAGCAGAAATAATTTTATGAGCAACTGTAATAAAAAATATTGCCAAACTCTCTTCTTCCTCTTTTCATTCTTAATTATACATTCTACATTCTTAATTGCAACAGTTCGATTCGTAAGCAAAACAGGAAACAGCACACCACCTTACTTGACCTGGGAAACCGCAGCAGACAGTATACAAGAGTGCATTAACATTTCTGTATTTGGAGATACCATTTACGTAGATAACGGAGATTACCAGGAACAAGTTGTAATGATACCGGGGTTGTCGCTTATAGGGGCAGGAATGGATAGTTGTATTATTGATACGAGAAATTTAGTTACATCTCAAAATTATAGATCAGTTGAAACTGCAGACAGTTCATTGTTTACTGGATTCAATGTCTTAGTTTACAATAATTCTACTTGGGGAATAGGAATAGCTGTTGATGGAAATAGTTTGGTTACATTAAACAAAATATCTCGCGGTAGATATGGAATTTTAAATGGATCTAATGCGATTATTTACAAAAATATCTTTGATTATGTCAGTCAGGGTACGCGATTATTTAATTCAAATGCAACTGTAAGAAATAATTCCATTTATACTGATCCAAACTCACAAGCAGTCATTGTGACTGGTATATTCATTGAGGCATTTAATTCTACGTATCAACCACTCATAGACTCAAACTATATAATTGCAGGACGTGGTAATGGAATTAATAAATCAGTTGGTGCGAGCCCGATTATAATAAATAATGTTATTGAATTTGTTCAATATGGGGCAGAAGCAATACGAGTTTCATCATCAGATTCGGCGAAAATATATAATAATTTAATACTCGTAGGAACAGGGCAGGAAGGTATACGCAATTACGGAATTCCAAATCTGCAGATAATGAATAATTATATCAGAGGTAGAGATATAAATTCACCATTGGGTATGTACGTTTGGAGTCCAAATACAATTAAAAATAATGTAGTGAGTAACACTGTTACTGGAATTGCTGCTGGAGGAACGCAAAATCTTATTTACCAGTATAACAATGTCTGGGATAGTGAAATACCTTATTCTGGATTTATCCCCGACACAACAAACCTCTCGGTTGACCCGATGATAGTAAATGATGACACAACTCAAGGAGAACTGGATTTTCACCTTCAGAAGTATTCACCTTTAATTGATGCGGGAGACCCAAATATTCTTGACAGAGACGGCAGCAGAAGTGATATTGGTCTTTATGGTGGTCCTTACGGCTGGACATACACTTATAACGATTTAGCTCCACGTCCACCGCATAATGTTACTGCAACTGTTGAAGAAGGACTTGTAAAACTAACCTGGAATAAAAACACAGAAGCAGATTTCTCACATTACAGGATTTACAGGGATACGGTAACAATAGTTATTTACGATTCATCAAAGATAGTAGGAGAAACACCGGACACTGTTTTTTATGATAATCTTCCTCCGGTAAACGGAGAAACAAGATTTTATTATTTGATTACAGCATTCGATAACCAGGGAAATCAATCCTACCCAAGTGAAGAAATAGTTGTACTGATAACAGGAATGAGCGAACATCCACCAAAAGGTTATGATGGTTACAGACTATTGAGTAATTATCCTAATCCGTTTAATCCTTCAACAGTAATTCCATACAGACTGAAAGAAGGAGGATACGTAAAACTTTACGTTTATGATGTAAAAGGAGAGTTGGTGAGAGTGTTGGTAAACCAGTGGCAGGAGAGAGGATATTACGAAGTATTGTTTCATCCAAATTCAGAAGAGAGAAGCAGAGCAAATAGTTTTGAAGTCCCGATGGGAAAAACATACAGTGACATTGCCACCGGAGTTTATTTTTATATGATTCACGTTTACAATAATAACAGAATTCCTGTATTCAGCGATTCAGGCAAGATGATTTTCTTAAAATAAAAAATTAAATTTTATCCCCTCCTCACTTGTGAGGAGGGGTCGGCTTTAGCCGGGGGTGGTTTAAAAATGAACTTACTTTTCTTACTGAAGCTTTCTCCCTCCACCCCTTCGTCCCTTCCTCCGGCAGGAGGGGAATAATCCGATACTTAATTAATTATTAATATGAGAACATTTAATAGAAGAAATTTAAAAACCAAAAGAAAACACTTAAGAAACAATCCAACTCAGGCTGAAGCTTTTCTTTGGGGATATTTGAAGGACAATCAAATTGAGGGAAGAAAGTTCAGAAGACAATCAAGCATTAAACCATTCATTGTTGATTTTTATTGTCCCGAAGAAAAATTGGTTATTGAGTTAGATGGCGATTTTCACATTGATGAAAAAGCAATCAAAGATGATGAACAAAGAACAATGAAACTTGAGACAGAAGGATTACAAGTTATAAGGTTTGAAAATCAAGAAGTGCTACTTAATTTAGAAAGTGTATTACAAGAAATCAAACGACACTTCAAGAAGAAATAAATAATAAAATTTTTTCCTCCTCATTGATGAGGAGGGGTGTCCGGCAACTGCCGGACGGGGTGGTGCAAAACTAACTTAAATTATCGTGCTGAACTTTTCTTCTACCACCGCTTCCTGAAATAAATTCAGTGTGAATACAAAGGTCATTGTAAGTTAATTCAGTACCTATCCACACTTATCGAAGAAACACCGCACTCAATATCTATGTAAATTTTATTCGCTGCTTCATCAAAGTTTTCAGTCTGAAAGTTATCAGAATTTATTTTCTCAAAATCTGTAAAATGTTTAGATGATAAAGCTCCATCAATCAAAATCTTACATCCTGATTCTTTCGGAATAAAAACATTTATATCTGATGCACCTGCGTCTACGCTAAGCTTTGTTTCAGGATATAAACTGCCAAACTTTATGTTAATTGAGGCAGCTCCCATATCGATATCTACATTTTTTGTTTTAAATTGGGTCAAATCAAAATCCATCGATGCAGCACCAACATCAAAGGTCATATCCCAAACAGGTTTGCTGTTAAGCGCAATATCAACTTTATTTTTATAGTTCTTTCCGAATCTAAATATTGCCTTGTCTCCCATATCAAAATCAACAATTGAACTGCTATCGCTATCCAACCTTTTCAATTTGTAATTATTTAAATGACCCTCCGTTATTGCATAAATCAAATTATCAGATATATCTGTAATGATGAACGTACCTCCGCCGGCATTGAAATTAAGTGTAGCGTAAGTTAAAGTTGAATCATAATTTTCAGCAAACTCGGTTGTTCCATATTCATGATTTGCACCATTACCAAAATCAATATTTAAATCATTACTGAAAAAATGAGTTGCAGTTTTGAAGCTGGCAAATATTGCAAGAGCAAGTACAATAGCCGCAAGTCCGGCAATTGCACTTTTTCCATAATTATGCTTTACCAGGATTGATAGCCCAATCAGCACAATTGTTAAAGGCCAGAGTTTCCAAATCGTTCCCCAATCCATAAAAATTGTTGTAAAGTTGTTAATCAGGACGAGTAATCCAAGTCCTACGAAAAGTAAACCCCAGAATATATGTGACGGTTTCATTTTAAATTCTCCTTTAATTCTTTGCCTTTAATAAAAGTCCAATACCAATTCCAATTAGAATAACAGGCCAATAATGGTCGAAGTTGAAACGTGGAAAAATATTATCAAGTAATAATAAACTACCAATTACCATTAAAACAATCGCAATCCAGATTTGTTTGTTACTTGATTGAGTCATCGAGCTAGCCACACTACCATTGCTGACACCAAATGAATCGGATTTGTTTTCGGTTGATGAAAAATTTGAACCAGTTTCGCCTTCGGGAGGAGTTTGACTGAATGGATTCTTAGGTATTTCGTACGGTTTTTGCGGAACGACTATCCACAAAATTATATACGCAATTATTCCTCCTCCTCCGAGAAAAACAACTACGATGAATAAAACTCTGACCAGCGTTGAGTCAATATCAAAATAATCAGCCAAGCCGCCAGCAACTCCGCCGAGCATTTTATCTGTGGTTGATCGATATAGTTTCTTTGCCATTTTATTCTCCAGTTGAAATTATTCTTTTAATTCCCTGGCTTAAATAAATAATATTTTTATTGATTTGCACCCATATTGGTAAGTATGGTATGAATGTATCGGTGATTACAGGAGATTTGTCGGTTAACGGAACCCCGAAAAAGTATTGATGTATCAATTTATGATTGTATGACTGAATTTTTGATTCAGATTTGTTAACCATTCACTTGAGTCACAACCGTATTTTTCAATTTTGCTGAGTATAGGTGTAATCGTATATTTCGTGATAAAATCAATAATAGAAATGAAGATTGCACTTTGCCAGATAAACCCGATTATCGGCAATCTAGATTATAATAAAACTAAAATTATTCAGGGATATGAGAGAGGTGTAAAGGAGAAAGCCGATCTCGTTATTTTTCCTGAACTATCACTTGTCGGTTACCCGCCACTAGATTTAGTTGAAAAAGAAGAATTTAGAAAAGCCGTAAATGAAAAGATTAACGAACTCGCCAAAATTACTGGTGATGTTGGTTTACTTTTTGGTGCAATAACTGAAGATGACGATTTAATCGGTACTAATATTCACAACTCCGCAGTTCTTTGTTACAATGGAAAAATTCAATTCATACAGCCCAAATCTTTGATCCCCAATTATGATGTATTTGATGAGATGCGATACTTTGAACCTGCAAAAGATGTTTTAGTGCACGAGTTCAAAGGTGAGAAACTCGGTATTTCTGTTTGTGAAGATATCTGGAATGATGCAGACTACTGGTATCGAAGAAGATATGAAATTGATCCTGTTGAGTTGCTAAAGAAAAATGGTGCAACAGTTTTAATTAATATTTCTGCAAGTCCCTATTCCTATGGTAAAAGAAAAGAGCGGTTGGAAATGCTTTCGACAATCTGCCGAGTCGATAAATTACCACTTGCATACGTTTGCAGTGTCGGTGTTCAGACTGATTTAGTATTTGATGGTGGAAGTATGTGTTTGAATAAACAGGGAAAACTTGTTCATTTGGGGAAGAGCTATGAAGAAGATTTTATTTTATTTGATACTGAAAATGATAAAGAGATAAAAATTGAAGTTGAGAAATCATTCGAAGAAGAAGTTCTGTCATCATTAATTTATGGTGTAAAAGAATATTTTGAAAAAATGGAATTCAAACGAGCAGTAGTTGGTTTAAGTGGAGGACTGGATTCTGCTATGGTTACATACATTGCTGTTAAAGCATTAGGTAAAGAAAATGTTCACGTTGTTTTGATGCCGTCAAAATATTCCAGCGAAGGAAGTGTAACTGATTCTGATAAACTAATTAAGAATTTGGGTCTTTCATCAGACAATATTTCTATTCAACCAGTGGTGGATACAACTATTGACCAGCTTAAAACAAAATTCAATAAATCAGTAAGAAAGATCACAGAAGAAAATATCCAGGCAAGAATCAGGGGTGTTTACTTAATGGCTTTTTCCAATAATGATAATTGTTTAGCCTTAACAACAGGAAATAAATCGGAACTCGCAGTTGGTTATTGCACTTTATATGGAG
This sequence comes from uncultured Ignavibacteriaceae bacterium, assembly GCA_963768365.1. Classification (GTDB taxonomy): domain Bacteria; phylum Bacteroidota; class Ignavibacteria; order Ignavibacteriales; family Ignavibacteriaceae; genus IGN2. The sequence goes on from CAVYHS010000010.1 coordinate 45,753, forward strand.
ACATGAGTGGCAGCCTGGCGGTTATTGCTGATGTTTATAAAAGCGATCTTTACAGGATTGCTAAGTTCATCAATAGGAATGAAGAAATTATTCCATTTGAAATAATTACAAAGCCACCATCAGCTGAACTGAGTCCGAATCAAAAGGACCAGGATGATCTTCCTCCTTACGAACTTCTCGATACAATTCTTAAAATGTATCTGGAGGAAAATAAAGAGTTTGATGAAATCAACATGCTTATAAATGATGAAAAGGTAGTAAATAAAATTCTTAGGTTGGTTGATCTAAATGAATTCAAAAGAAGGCAAGCTGCTCCTGCTTTAAGAGTTTCTAAAAAGGCATTCGGATATGGAAGAAGATACCCGATAGTTCAGGGATGGAGGCGTTAGTAAGTTTGGTGCTGAAATAAGGAACTACTTAGTTGCAATATTTGTTAAAATCTTATAATTCTGTCATTAGCCAAAATATTTGCTTCCCAATAATTAACTTTACATATAAAATTTAAGAAAATAAATTACTTTCAAACAATTGTTCTATCTCCATTATGAAAATAATTAAGTTAATTTCAATCTTTATTTTACTACTAGCGGTAAATTCCTTTGCTCAATTCGGGGTACGCAAAGATTTAATAAAAGTTAAAACATATCAATCCTTTGATAAAGTATATCAGGGAAGTGAATTTAAATTAGCACTTGAAGTTAGTGTTGATGAAGGCTGGCACATTAATTCTGATAAACCATACGATGAATATCTCATCCCAACTTCATTAACAATAGTGGACAATCCAAACTTTAAATTGAAGAAAGTGGTTTATCCAAAACCACATGATTATAAATTTTCTTTTTCTGAATCTCCATTGTCAGTTTGGGAAGGAACAATTTATAAAGGAGCTTTAATTGAAGTTGATTCAAATACTGTTCCCGGTATTTATTCTTTGGTTGTTAAGCTTAGATACCAGGCTTGCAATGAAATGAGTTGTCAGGCACCCACTTCAGTAAAAGATACAATAAATATTGAAGTTGCAGACAAAACATCTCCAGTAAATTCAATTAATGAGAGATATTTTTATAAATATTGAACTTAGTTTATCAGAAACATCCTCAGCAATCAAGCGAAGAATCTGATCCAATTTCAAATGCATTGGAAAGCAGCGGTCTGCTAATCGGATTACTTTTTGTTTTTCTTGGAGGATTAGCACTTAACCTTACTCCATGTGTTTATCCACTTAATTCCAATTACTGTAGGTTATTTTGGCGAACAGAGTGAAGGCAGCACAACAAAACTATTCTTTATGGGAGTTACTTTTCATATTAGGTTTGGCCGTTACTTATTCAGCGATTGGAGTTGTTACATCATTAACCGGAGCTGTATTTGGCGCCTTACTGCAAAGTCCAATTGTTATTTTGATAATTGTTGCAATTATGTTAGGTCTATCATTAAGTATGTTTGGTGTATATGAATTTAAACTTCCTGATAGATTTGTAAACAAAGCTGGTGGTGCAAAATCGGGAATGTTTGGGGCATTCTTTATGGGTTTAACAATGGGAATAGTTGCGGCACCCTGTATCGGTCCATTTGTTTTGGGACTTAGTAACTTACGTTGCAACTAAACAAGATCCCTTCTTTGGATTTTTACTTTTCTTTGTACTTGCTGTTGGTCTTGGAACTCCATATTTGTTTCTTGCAGTTTTCTCTGGCAAGATTAAAAAACTGCCGAGAGCAGGAGAGTGGATGGATGCAGTTAAACATATTTTTGGATTTATTCTTGATTGGTATGGCACTTTACTTTTTACTTCCTTTATTACCTAATAGTATATCCGGATATGTGCTCCCAGTTTTTATGATTCTAACAGCAATTTATCTTTTATTTTTTGAGAAACTTGCAAACTCTGTTACGGGATTTAAAATATTTAAAATTGTTTTTTCTGTAGTAATTATGGCAGTGGGAGTATATGCTCTTATTCCATCCGAAACTAATTCTGTTGAATGGAAACCTTTCACTGAAGATGCATTAGCAGAAATTTCCGGAAGAGGTGTTATGATTGATTTTTATGCTGACTGGTGTATCCCCTGTAAAGAATTAGATGCATTAACATTTTCAGATCCGGATGTAATTGAGCTATCAAAAGAGTTTGAGACCTATAAAGCTGATATGACCAAATCTCTTTCACCTGAAGTTGAAAATATAAGAGAAAGATTTAAAATTGTGGGAGTACCTACAGTATTAATATTAAATTCTAATGGTGAAGAAGTAGAAAGAATTACTGGCTTTGTTAATGCAAAAGAATTCTTCAAAATCATTTCGGATGTTAATTAACATTTAGTAATTATTACATTGATAAATCATATAGTACTTTGTAACTTTGATAAAGAAATAAATATTTAGGAAAAATTTAAAATGGAAGAAACTAAAGAGAAGGACTTTAGAGTTTTAACAAGTGTTACTGTACAGCTTTGCTGGGGATTCCGGGGATGGTATGCAATTAACAGGATCTCAGTTTAGCGACACAACTGCGTGGATTGGAAACGATTTAAACACACTTCCGGATTATCCGGCAGAGATAAGAGCGCCCGCAGGAACAATTTACGGAGTAAGCGGTTTTCAACTTCATTTCGGTAGTGAAGATGTTAATACGCCCGGTGATGTCCCCGATGTTCTTGTTGCAATGAATCCTGCAGCGTTAAGAAAGAATCTTAAAGAGATAAAACCTGGCGGAGTTCTTATTGTGAATTCTGATGCTTTTGATCAGAAAAATCTTAAACTTGCTAATTATCGAATCAAACCCTTTGGAAGATGATTCACTTAGCGGTTATGAACTACACCAGGTTCCAATTACATCGTTAACAGTAAATGCGCTTGAAGGATTACCATTAAGTCCTAAGGAAGTATCAAGATGTAAAAACTTTTTTGCTCTTGGTTTGATGTATTGGTTGTACGATCGTCCTCTTAAAAACACAGAAGATTGGATTAAAAATAAATTTAAAAGTAAACCGGAATATGTTGAGGCTAATACAAAAGCTTTGCAGGCAGGATACAATTTTGGTGAAATAACCGAAGTTTTTACAACACGATATAAAGTTGAAGCAGCAAAGCTCCCGAAAGGCACTTACAGAAATATTTCTGGTAATGAAGCTACTGCACTTGGTTTCTTAACAGCCTCTGTTAAAAGTGGACTTCCTTTATTTCTCGGTTCCTATCCAATTACTCCTGCTTCAGAAATTATTACAATACTTAAGTTCATATAAGAATTTTGGTGTTAAAACCTTTCAGGCAGAAGATGAAATTGCAGGAATAACTTCAGCAATCGGTGCTGCATTTGCTGGTAACCTCGCTCTAACAACTACAAGCGGACCAGGTCTTTCATTAAAGACAGAAGCCATAGGTTTGGCAGTGATGACCGAATTACCAATCGTTATTGTTAATGTACAGCAGAGGCGGACCAAGCACTGGATTACCAACTAAAACTGAGCAGGCTGATCTTTTGCAAGCATTATACGGCAGAAATGGTGAGGCTCCTGTTTGTGTATTAGCTGCAAGAACGCCTCGTGATTGTTTTTATATGGCAATTGAAGCTTCAAGAATTGCTTTGAAATATATGACTCCAGTGATTCTTTTAACTGACGGTTATTTGGCTAATGGTTCAGAACCGTGGCGAATTCCAAATGTGAATGAATTAGTGGATATATCTGTTAAATTCCGTACAGATCCAGAAGGATATTATCCTTATTTAAGAGATAAAAATTTTGCAAGACCGTGGGCTATTCCGGGTACAGTAGGAATTGGAACACAGAATTGGTGGTCTTGAAAAAGCTGATATATATGGTACTGTCAATTATGATCCTGATAACCACGATAAAATGAATAAGATTACGAACAGAGAAAATTAAAGGAATAGCAAATGACATACCTGAACTTAAAATTGATGGAGAACAAGGAAGGAGACTTATTGGTGTTAGGCTGGGGAAGTACATACGGCTGCAATTAAAGATGCGGTCATTAAAGCGAGAAAATCAGGATTAAAATTTCCCAGGCTCATCTTAGATATTTAAACCCAATGCCAAAAAACACAGGGCAGGTGCTTAAGAGCTTTAAGAAGATATTGGTTCCTGAAATTAACCTTGGTCAACTTGCACATTTATTAAGAAGTGAGTTTTTAATTCCTGTGGAACAATTAAATCAGGTTAGGGGATTACCGCTTAAAGTAAATGATATTTTAGAAAAGATTAATTCTCTACTTGGAGGTGGAAATGGCAAATAGTCCAGAAACAATTACAGAAAAATATACTGCAAAAGATTTCATAAGCGATCAGGATGTTCGATGGTGTCCGGGATGTGGAGATTATTCTATTCTTGCACAGGTTCAAAGAACTTTTCCCGATTTGATTCAAACAAATAAAGAAAAAATTGTGTGGGTGTCTGGTATTGGATGTTCAAGCCGCTTTCCATACTACATGAATACATACGGCTTTCATGGAATTCACGGACGTGCACCAATCATTGCGACTGGTGTTAAAGTTGCTAATCCTGATTTAGCTGTTTGGGTTGCAACCGGTGATGGCGATTTACTAAGTATAGGTGGAAATCACTTCATTCACGCTTGTAGAAAAAATATTGATATCAAAGTACTACTTTTCAATAACAGGATTTATGGATTAACCAAAGGTCAGTATTCACCAACCTCTGAAAAAGGTAAAGTTACCAAGACAACACCTTTTGGAAGTGTTGATTACCCATTCAATCCTTTGTCACTTGCTCTTGGCGCCGATGCTACATTTGTTGCCCGTTCAATTGATCGTAATCCGAAACATATGCAAGAAATGATTAAGAGAGTAGGTCAGCATAAAGGTTTTGCTTTACTTGAGATATTTCAGAACTGCAATATATTTAACGACGGTACTTTTGAACCTTTAACTAACAAAGATACCAAAGACGATCATGTACTTGTTCTTGAACATGGTAAGCCTATGGTGTTTGGTAAGAATCATGACAAAGGAATTAAGTTGGATGGTGCACACCCGATTGTGGTAGATATTTCAAACGGAAAATATTCAAAAGATGACCTATGGGTGCACGATGAGTTTTCAGATACTCCTGTTCATGCTATGATCCTTGCACATTTAGAGGACAGAGTGGATCTTCCAAGTCCAATTGGAGTATTCAGACAATACTTTAAAGAAACTTATGATGAAAGTATAAGAACACAGATCAATAAAGTAATTGATAAGAAGGGAAAAGGTGATTTGGAAAAAGTATTGTTCGGTGCAAATACCTGGGAAGTTAGTTAAATAGTTAACAAATTAAATCCTTTACAAGATGGGGCTTGATAGATAGCCCCTTTTATTATTAATGATAGATTTTCAAAAGCTAGCGGACATAATAAAGAACAATAACACTTTCCTGATTACTACCCATGTTAATCCAGATGCAGATGCAATAGGGTCTGAAATTGCACTTGGTAAAATATTAAGAATGTTGAGGAAAAAAGTTAAAATAATTAATCACAGCACAACACCATACAATCTTCAATTTCTTGACCCAGAAAGTTTGATTGAAAAATACGATTCAGCTTTGCACAGCTCCTACTTTAACGTGATAGATGTACTCATAGCATTGGATTTTAACAAGGCAGATAGAATTGTAAGTATGCAAAAAGCTTTTTCTGATTCCAAACAGCTCAAAATTTGTATTGATCATCATCAGGATCCTCAGGACTTTGTGAATTTTCATTTTATTGATTCTAATTATGCAGCAACTGGGCATATTCTATACGATTTTATTAGAAGTACAAATATCATAAAAATCAATAAAGAAATTGCTGCTCCCTTATACGCAGCTATTATGACTGATACAGGTTCATTCCGTTTTGAAAGAACAACTGCAAATCTGCACAGAATTATAGCCGATTTATTGGATACTGGGATCAATCCAACCTGGATATATGATCAACTCTACGATGAAAGTAAACTTAGTAAGATTAAACTACTTGGAAAATGCTTAAGTTCACTTAAGCTAATTTCTAAAAGTAAAATAGGTTATATGCTATTAACTCAAAATGATTTTAGGGAGTTTGATGCTATTGAAAGTGATACTGAGAATTTTGTTAATTTCATATTATCTATCGAGGGAGTTAAGTTGGGCATGCTTTTTATTGAATTAAAAAGTGGTTTCAAAGTCAGTTTTCGATCAAAAGGAAAATTACCGGTGAATAAATTAGCCGGGATATTTGGTGGTGGTGGTCATACTAATGCATCGGGAGTAAGATTCAAAGATTCAAAAATGCAAGAGATGATTCCCAAAATATTAAGCGAAGCAGAAAAAATAATTAATAATCATAAAGAAGGATAAAATGTTCAAATTGAATTACAAACCTGGTGTAAAATCAGGATTCGATAGTTTATCAGTTGCAATCTATTATATACAAGACGATAAAAAGATTAACGATAATTTAAAGGCATTCGAGAATAAATTCCGAATTAAACTATCTGAACTTCAAAGAAAAAATTTACTTGCAAAAAAAAATAAACAACTCAAATTTTTCAATAGTAAGGGAAATCAAGAACAAATAGTCATTAATAAATTCAAATTGGATGAAAAATTTACGATAGACTATTTTCGGAATCATCTCGCTGGATTTATAAAAGAGATAAAGAACGATGAAGTTCAATCATTACATATTTTCATTCCTGATATTAATCTGATCAAGAAGTATTTTGATGATAAGGAATACTTCTATCGTTCATTTATTGAAGGATTGTCTCTGGGAAATTATACTTTTGACAAGTATAAAAAGGAAAGAGATAAAACCAGGAATCTTTCAGTTTTCATATATTCTGATGATGAAAAAGTTCTTAAATCTGCAATCACTAAAAATAATTCATTGATCGAAGGAATATTTTTCACAAAAAATCTTCAAAATGAACCGCCATCTGCCTTGAGACCCTTCGAATTAGCTGATAGTATCAAAGAAACGTTAACAAACCACGGAATGAAAGTAACGGTTTTTGATGAGAAGGAAATAAAAAAACGAAATATGGGCGGATTGATTGCAGTTGGTAAAGGAAGTAATGCCAAGCCGAGATTCATCGTTATTGAATACAAACCAAAAAACAAAAAGAGCATTAGAAAAAAGATTGCCCTGGTTGGTAAAGGTGTTACTTTTGATACCGGCGGTTATTGTATAAAACCCTGGCAGGGGATGCTTGAAATGAAAGCTGATATGTCAGGTGCTGCCGTCGTAGCCGGAACAATGCTTGCAGCAGCTAAAATGAATTTACCATTAGAAATTCTTGGTGTTATTCCTGCAGCTGAGAATATGATAAATGGTGAAGCAATGAGACCTAGTGATGTGGTTAAGACTGCTTCAGGTAAAACTATTGAAGTGGGTCATACAGATGCCGAAGGCAGAATGATTCTCGCAGATGCACTTGATTATGCATCAAAACAAAAACCTGATGAGATAATTGATTTTGCAACTCTAACCGGTGCATGTGTTATCGCACTTGGATTAAATGTGGCCGGATTATTTACTAAATATGATCGTCTTGCTGATGATCTCTTTCAAACCGGAATGAAAACTTATGATAGAGTGTGGCGATTACCGATGTGGGATGAATACAATAAAGAAAACGAAAGTAAAATTGCAGATTTAAATAATGATGGAGGCCGGTGGGCAGGAGCAACTACTGCAGCAAAATTTTTGGAGAATTTTGTTGATAAAAAAATTCCATGGGCACATCTTGATATCGCTGGTCCGTCTGTCGCTAATGATCTTACTAATTACAATAAAGACTATATGACAGGTTTTGGAGTTAGATTAATGTTTCAGTACTTATCAAACATTATAGAAAATAATAAAAGTTGAATTTACTTATTGCTTTAACGCAATTTTTCCGTCTTTTATTTCATAAATCTGATCAGCTAAATTGACGAGGCTCTGATTGTGAGTAACTATCACAAATGTTACTCCAAGATTTGATTTAAGATCAAGAATTAATTTATGAATTTCATCGCTATTAACTGAATCAAGATTTCCAGTAGGTTCATCCGCAAAAATAATTTTTGGGTTGTTTGATAGAGCACGTGCAACTGCAACGCGCTGTTGCTCACCCCCGGAAAGTTCAGCAGGTTTATGAGCTAATCTTTCATTTAAGCCAACGGTTTCAAGTAATTCTTCACTTTTGATTTTTGCCTTCCTTAAATTAATTCCATCAATCAATTGTGGCATCATAACATTTTCCAAAGCAGTAAATTCGGGGAGAAGATGATGAAACTGAAAAACAAATCCGACATTCTTATTTCTGAATTTAGCAAGCTTATCATCGGAATAATTAAAAATATCATTTTCGTCATAATAAACTTCACCGGAATCGGGTCTATCTAATCCTCCAAGAAGATGGAGAAGAGTAACTTTTTCCTGCTCCTGAAGCTCCAACTATAATCGTGATTTCTTCTTTTTGAATTTCAAGTGATATTCCTTTTAAAACATTCAGCTTAACTTTTTTTGTGGTTTGAAAAGACTTAAAAATGTTATTCGCTTTTAATATTATTTTGTCCATTTAATTTTTAATTGTTCAATCTAAATTGTTAATTGAGCTATTCCCATTTAATTGCACTTATAGGATTTACTTTTGCTGCTCTTTTCGCCGGAAATAGTGAAGCTAAAAAGGATAGTATCATAGAAGCCCCACTAATAAAAAAGAAATCATAGAATCTTACTTCCATAGGTAATGAATCTATTTTATATTGCGAAGGATCGAGCGGATAAATGTTGTAATTAATTTGTATGTAGCAAATTAAATAACCAATTATAACACCAAGCAAAGTTCCAATTATGCCGATTAGCAAACCTTCGAACATAAATATTTTTAGAATTGAATTTTCGGTTACTCCCATTGATCGTAATATACCTATATCTCGTTTTTTTTCTATCACCGACATTGAGAGTGAACCAAGAATGTTGAAAGTTGCCACAGCAATTATTAGTGAGAGAATAATATAAGCTGTCCATCTTTCGATCTGCATCACAGAATACAATTCCTGGTGGAAGTCATACCATGTTTCCACGGTATAATTTTTTGAATCAAGATTTGCCTTTAATATCTGCTTAACTTTGTTAGAATTACCTATGTCATCAAGTCTAATATCATAACCCTGGAAATTATTTTTGTAACCAAATAAATATTGAGCATCCTTTAGTGAGCAGAAGATGTATCCGCCATCATATTCACTATTCTTAGAACTGAATACCCCAGCGACATTTACTTTTTTTGAAAGTGGTAAAGAAAACTGAGTTATTGCTTGTTCAATATTGGAAGGAGAGATAAGCAATATTGAGTCTTTTGACATAACCATAAGTTTATCAGCAAGCTGTAATCCTATAAAAATTTTTTGCGAGCTATTAGTAAATTGTTCATCATTTCCATCAACAAGATTATCACCAATAAGATAAACATTATTTATACTCTCCTCCTGAATTCCTTTAACATTTACTACCTGAGTTATACCTTTGCTGTAAGCTAAAACTTTTCCTTCAATGTAAGGTGAGAACGATTTTATTTCATTCTGTTCGCTTAATAACTGTCTGAGATTTGTTATATTTTTTTCACCATCATTGGATATTGCGGTTATTCTGATATCCGGCTCAAGATTCATAAGATAATCAACGACAAGAGAGCCGAAACCATTGAACACAGATAATACTACAATTAGAGCTGCTACCCCAATTGTAATTCCCGCAATTGATATAAATGAAATAATGGTTATAAAATTAATTTTATGCTTCGAGATTAAATAACGCTTTGCTATGAAAGTTTCGAAATTCATCAACTGAACCTTAAAGCGTTTACGGGTTTAATTTTTGAAGCTATAAAACTCGGAACAACCGAAGCGAGTACACAAAGCAAGAATGTTACGATTGCAATTCCAATGAAAGTATCAGTCGTTATTAGAAATGGTACTCTCGACATAAAATAAACAGATGAAGGGAGAGTAATTACATCAAACTTTTCCTGGATAAACATTAAAAGATATCCAAGTATACTACCAAAGACGATTCCTAAAACGCCAATAATTGAACCATTAATCAGAAATATGGTCATGATCTGCGTTCGCTTAGAGCCAAGTGTCTTTAGAATTCCTACTGCTCTTGTTTTTTCAAGAACGATCATCAACAAAGTCCCAACAATATTAAAAACTGCCACAAGAATTATTAAGGCTAAGACAATTGGAATGGGTTCCTTCTGCAATTCAATCCATGTAAAAATATTTCTATGCAGTTGATAAACTGACCTGACGTAATGTGGATACCGCAGACTTTTAGCAAGATGGATGGTCAAACTATCAATCTTCGAAATATCGCCCAGCTTAATGTTATAGCCTGTAATATTATCATCTATAGCAAACAATTGTTGAGCGGTATTTAAAGATGTATAAGCATATGTATCATCATATTCTGTCATACCACTTTCAAAAATTCCTGTCACTAATAATTTTTCTATATTTGGTAAATTTTCAGGAGAGGGAATACCGTCATTCCTAAGTGCAAAGACTGTTATTTTATCGCCGACTTTTATGAAAAGTTTATTAGCTAGTTTTTTGCCGACCAATACAGAATTGTCTGATAATTTGTATTCACCTTCAATAATATTTCGGACCAAAAAAGGTTTTTTATCTTCAGGTTCAATGCCAATTAAGTTTAATCCTCCCTTTTTCTTTTTATGGCTTACAATAACAAGCTTAGAGGCAAAGGGAGTTATATCCGGATGATAAGCTGCCAGTTGCGATTCTAACCATTGCGAAGTCTTGTGGTAATCAGGTAACACTGGCCGGTAAGATGTAATTTTAATATGAGAATCGAAATCAATCACTTTATTTGTAATAGTTAGTTCAAAGCCCTTCAAGACACTAATTGCTATAATTAGAGTGGCCACACCCAGAGCAATTCCTGTAATTGAAATAGTTGAAATTAAACTAATAAAGCGTGAATCTTTTCTGGAAAGAATAAAATTCTTAGCGATATACCAGGATACATTCATATTGATATTTACAGACTTTAAAATTGAAGCGAAATTTAACTAAGAATGAAGCGATCTGAAAGAGACTTAATATTTACGCTATATATGATGAATGAAATGTATCAACGAAGTCTATGCAAAAATTACTTTTTTTTTCAATATACGATAGATATATTTAATCTTCAATTTTTAAGATACTTATTATCGGAAGGTAATAAGTATATTTTTTGTTCTTTTTTTGAAGGAAGTTTTAACATCGGGGCGTAGCGTAGTCCGGTTATCGCGCCTGCTTTGGGAGCAGGAGGTCGCAGGTTCGAATCCTGCCGCCCCGACACATTATTTTACAATGACGATTATATAAAAAATCTAAATTATTCATTATTAGTTGCTTAGAGCGCCCGTAGCTCAATCGGATAGAGCATCAGCCTTCTAAGCTGGAGGTTAGTGGTTCGAGTCCACTCGGGCGTACACAATGATGGTGGGCGTAGCTCAGTTGGTTAGAGCACCAGGTTGTGGCCCTGGGGGTCGTGGGTTCAATCCCCATCGCTCACCCAATTTAACATTGTTCATTTTCTTACTTTATATTTTACCTGGCCCCATCGTCTAATGGTTAGGACCTCGCCCTTTCACGGCGGTAATAGGGGTTCGAATCCCCTTGGGGTCACAAAGCCTCGGAAACATTTATCGAGGCTTTTTTTATTTCAAAATTACTTGAATTCTAACTGGCAATTTAATATGTCTATTACAAGCATATCACATATAAAAATTGAGACGTTACTGGTCTAAGCCATTAATTTATGCCCTGTTAATTTTAATTTAATACACATATTTTTGTTGAGTTATTTTAATAGTAATCACTCAAAATGCGGAATAGTTAATTTTGAAAAAGAATATCTTAGTTCTACTAATAATAATTCTCCATATATTTTTTACTTCGTTGTTGAATGCACAAAGCTACTTTAAACCAAGTATCGGTGATGCTCTCAGAATATCTGTAGGCGGGCAGATTTATGATGCTCGCTCTCTAGGTATGGGCAATTCAAATTCTGTCATAGATGATACCTATACAGCTACATTGCGTAATCCTGCCTCTCTTGGATTGGCCAGAAAATTTACCATCAATACTTCAGTGGGATTAAATCTTTATAATAATGATGCTGCATTTCTACAGGATACAATATCAGGGCAAAGAACAGAAACAGTTCTTTCTCAAGCTGGAATGATAATTCCGCTTTCAAGTGATACTTCTGATAATAATTTTGTCATTTCACTTGGTTATGACAAAACAAAAGATTTTAATAGCACTCTTCAGTTTGGAGGATTTAATTCAACAAACACATCACTTATTCAGGACCTGACTTCGGTAAATAGTTATTTACCCAGAGAGCTGCTTTTAAGCTATCCTTATTATGATCCGCAATCAGGAGAGTATCTTTCTGACCAAACAATCTTCAACGGAAATTTAAACCAGGCAGGCGATGTACTTGAAAATGGCAGCGTAAACTTTTGGTCCTTTGGAATAGCGTACGAATTTGCTCATAATATTTTCTTTGGCGCCAGCTTTAATTACAATGTTGGCAGCTATATGAGGGACGGTGAATTTACTGAATCAAACACTCAAGGATTTTATCCTGATACTTTGAGAACAATAGCCGATGATCCATTAACTGCTGGCTTCAAATCATTCTATATCAATGATATAAAAGATTGGGTGTTTAATGGTTATGATATAAGATTCGGTGTGCTATATAGATTATTTAATTTTATTGGAGTTGGGATTTCTGTTAAAACACCAACTATTACATCGATTACTGAAGATCATTATTTTTCAGGAAGATCTGAATTCCTGACAGGTAATACTGTTAGAGTGGATACGATAATTTCAAACGAATTTACAATTCAATCACCTTATGAATTTACTGTTGGTGCTGATGTAAATCTTTGGATCATTACTGCTACTGCAGAAGTTACTTATATAGATTATACGCAGATGCAATACACAGCCGGATTAGATGTACCCGAAATGTCCGGATTAAATAAAAATATTATTGGAACGTACACTCAGACTTTTAATGTGAAGGCAGGTGCTGAATTCAGGTTGCCGTTTACGGGTTTAAGTTTCAGGGCAGGTGCAATGATCATTCCTTATCCGGTTGCTGATACACCATTTGAAAATGACCGCAAATATATAACAGCAGGAGCTGGTATCACTTCGGGTGATGGTGCAATTGAATTTCATATTGCAGCCATTTATGGTTTCTGGGATGAAGTAAGTTTTGATTACGGCACAAGTGTCTCGCAGGTAAGTGAGTCCATAACCAGTTATAATATTATGGGAAGTTTAACTTTAAGGCTGTAAGATATTTTACAATAAGTAGTTAAAAAGCTTTGATCGATTGGTTGAGGCTTTTTTTTAAAAACTTGAAAAATAGTATAAGCGAATTAAGCTTCTAATTCTCTTGAAGTAGTTCTTGGTGATCGTTTAAATGTCCGGAATGCATAAAATGTCTGCATCAGATAGTGTTTAGGAAAAAAAGTTTTAAGTCCATAATCATCCGGTTTGGTTTCGGGTAAAAACGCTGTTCCAAATATCCAATCCCAAATTGCAAGTTTTGTAGCAAAATTCCTGTTCCTTCCTTTACCTGTTGAATGATGCCAGCGGTGCATTTCTGGACCATTTATAATTCTTTGAAGCTTTCCTGTATGGATATTCAGATTAGAGTGAATATACATTCCCCAAACTGCACTTATCACACCTTTATATGCAATTACTTCGGGAGGTGAACCAAGTAAAACTATCGGAAGAAATTCTATTGTTTGATTAATTAAAATTTCCAATGCGTGAGAACGTGAACCGGAAAGCCAGTCAACTTTCTTTGGTGAGTGATGTGCTTCGTGAATGCGCCAAAGATATTTGTTCTTATGCTGCCAGCGATGCATCCAGTAAATGTAAAGATCGTGTGTAACTAAAAAGAAGAGTAACTGAATCCAGATTGGAACATCTCTGAACAATTGTAATCTTGAAAGACCGGTTGAATAATCAATAAAATTAATTATGTAAGTGAAAATTAAAATTCCGAGAATATAACTTTGTGCAATTGTGTAAAGTGCGAGATCATCAAAAAAACCTTCACGTAAAACTTTCTGACCTTTTGTGTATGGCCAGATTCTTTCAGCAATAATAAAAAATATAGCAGCTCCAACAATTGCTATAGTCGAATAGAATTCAGCATCGGACATTCCACTAAAATAATTTTCAACCCAGCTAATTATATCTGTGAAAATGTTACCATACAAATTCTAACTACTTACTTAACTTTTCTTAATTTTTTTCTTACACCCATTTCACTTTCATAAACTCGTTTTATTCCATCACCCAAAGCAATTTCAATATCACGTATATTTCTGACAAGTCTGTGAAATCCATTAACCTCTACAGAAGCTGCCTGATCGCTTCCCCACATAGCACGATCGAGTGTAATGTGTCTTTCAACAAAACTTGCACCTAAAGCAACAGCTGCCCAGGTAGGTGATAATCCGGTTTCGTGTCCTGAATACCCAATTGGAATTGAAGGATATTTTTCTCTTAATGTTGTTATCATCTTCAGGTTTAATTCTTCATTGGGACAAGGATAAGATGAAGTTGAATGAGCGATAAGAATATTTTTACCATCAAATATTTTTTCTGCATCTTCAATTTCTTCCATTGTTGACATTCCAGTTGAAACGATAATTGGTTTATTTAACTGTTTTATGTTTTAGTAAAAGATTTATATCAGTTAAAGAAGCTGATGCAGTTTTATAAATAGGAACATCAAATTGCTCGATGAAATCAACAGCTTCTTCATCCCAGCAGGAAGCAAACCAGATAATATTTTTTTCTTTACAGAATTTATCAATCACTGCATAATCATCTTTTGTGAATTCAACTTTATGACGGTAATCAATATAAGTCATTCGTCCCCAGGGAGTATCTCTTTCAATATTCCACTGATCTTTTGGAACGCAGATTTCGGGAGTTCTCTTTTGAAATTTTACTGCATCACAACCTGCATCTTTTGCACCTTCAATTAATTTCTTTGCAATGTCGAGCGAACCATTGTGGTTTATTCCAATTTCAGCAATTATAAAAACAGGATGACCATCACCGATGATACCTTTCGAATATTTAATCTCCCTTTTCATTTATACCTCTGAAGTTAAATCTTATTTAACAGAATTCGGTTTGTATTGAAATGCTAAAATTAATTCTGCCAGCTCTCTGAAAGCACCAAAGCCCGCTTTGTTTTCACAAACATAATCACAAATTTCTTTTATAAAATTCATTCCATCTGCCGGAGTTACTTTAAAACCAACTAATTTCATAATCTCAAAATCATTTGAATCATCTCCGATGAAAGCAATTTCATCTGGAGTAACATTATTCTTTTTCAATATTCCTGAAAGTATTTCTTCCTTTTTATTTACACCGAGGTAATATTCTTTTATTTTTAATTTTTCAGCTCTTGCTCTAACAGAACCTGATTCTTCACCGGTGATTATTATTGTTTCTATCCCAGCGTATTTTCTTAATCTTTCAATTCCCATCCCATCACGAATGGAAAATCTTTTAAATTCTTCGCCCTTTGCAGAAAAGTAAACGCCTGTATCCGTTAAAACTCCATCATTATCAGTTAGAACAACTTTTATTTTTTCAAGTTTTTCTTTTAGATGAAGATTTTTTTGTTTCAACTGATTATCAATTACCATGCTGTCCATCCTCCATCAACTACTCAGATTAGCACCTGTCATATAACTTGAAGCATCACTTGCAAGAAATACAAGCGCACCTTTATAATCAGTTGGATGAGCCATTCTTCCAAGCGGTGTTTTTGCGGAATAATTCTTAACAAAAAATTCATCCTGATTATCTCTTACTCCACCAGGAGAAAGTGTATTAACTCGAACACCTTTATTTCCCCAATACGCAGCAAGAAATTTTGTAAAAGAAATTACGGCTCCTTTTGTAACAGGATAAGCAGCTGATTTATAAAATGTCTGCTCGCCTTTTTCATTTATATAGATTGATTGATCTGGTGCAACAATTCCATAAGTTGAAGCAACATTGATAATACTTCCATAACCTCTGTCAGCCATTTCAGTTCCAATTACCTGGGAACAAAAAAACATTCCTGTTACATTAACATCAAGTGACTTTCTGAACATTTCAACAGGATAATTTTCAAACATTGATTCTTCCAGTGCTGATAAGTGGATCTTCAAATTTATCGTTAATTGCAGCGTTGTTAACCAGGATATCAATCTTTCCATAATTGCTAATAACTTTGTCCTTTAAATCTTTAACAGATTTTTTATCCGTTATATCTGCAGAAATTCCAAAAGATAAAGCAGGAAGGGTAGAAGCAAATTTAGCACATTCACTTTCGTTTAAATCGCATACAACAACACTTGCACCTGCTTCTGCCAGTGCGTGGCAATGATGTTTACCAATTAGACCAAGTGCACCGGTTACTACTGCAACTTTTTCTTTTAGCGAAAATAATCTCTGATATTTTACTTTCTTTTGACAATTTATTTTTTCTTTGGTTTAGTATTGAAGTTACTTACTTTTCTAAAGACAGGTTCAACTGGTTCACCTTTTAAATAACCACGAACATTTTTTTCATCAACGGCTTTCTTTAGGATAGGTAGAACATCCCTGTAGGCTTTCAATGTGTATTCAATATCTTCATCAGAGTGAGAAAAACTCATATTGTGAAAGCCACCCCAAAGAATTCCACGTTTAATCATTTCCTGCTGAACGAGTGATTTCATTTCCAAAGGATTTCCAGCCGATGAATCGGGATCAAATGTCATTAGTGAACGGCATTCATAACCAATACATTTTGTATAAGGCATATTTAGTTCTTCAGCAATTTTATTGTAGCCATCTTTCAATTTTTTTCCTTGTTTAGCAAGATATGCAGGAACATTTTTTTCTTGAAGTTCAGTGATCGTGGCTTTTGCTGCAGCCAGAGACAATGCTTCACCGCCAAAGGTTGTAAAAAAGAAAACATCTTTTTCAAGAACTTTCATAACATCTTTTCTTCCAACAAGAATTCCGATGGGCATTCCATTTGCGACTGCTTTTGAAAATGTTGCAAGATCAGCTTTAACACCAAAATATTCCTGTGCACCTCCAATTGCAATTCTAAATCCAGTCCACATTTCATCAAAAATTAAAAGTGTTCCGTTTTTATCACAGACTTCTCTCAATTTATGAAGGAAGTTATCTTTTGGTGCTTCGAAAACGAACGGCTCCAAAATTACTGCTGCGGTATCTTCATCAATTGAATCAATAACTGATTGAATATCATTATAATTAAAAGTAAAAGTTAAATCCTGGAGTCGCTTGTAGGAATTCCGGCATTTCGATCAGTTACTGAAATATACCAGTCATGCCATCCGTGATAGCCGCAGCATAAAATCTTTTCTCTTTTAGTAAATGCTCTTGCAACTCTTATTGCAGCAGAAGTAACATCTGCACCTGATTTACTGTATCTGATTGACTCAGCATTTGGAATTATTTTATTCAGCAGCTCAGCTAGTTCAACTTCCAACGGATGCATTAGTGAAAATGTGATTCCATCCTCCAGCTGCTTTTTAATTGCTTCGTCCACTTTATCATAAGCATAACCGAGTGAAAGGGGACCAATAGCCATATTAAAATCTATATATTCATTACCATCAACATCCCAAACGTGGGAGCCCTTTTCCCTTCAATAAATACTTTGGAGCAATTCCTTTTATATTTTGCTGAGGTCCTTTTGCTAGTGTTTGTGTAGTGCAGGGAATTAGCTGTAACGCTTTTTGATAAAGCTCATCTGACTTTTTTATTGAAGGAAAATCTTTGTTGAAATCTATTTTATTTGGCATAAGTAATTAAATATTTTTTGTTTGTTCAGGTGAAATTGTTTTCAGTTCATTGATATGATTTCTGTACCAATTCACTCCGGCATACATTTGATTTATTTTTTTTATTTCTGGTTTTTTCTCAAGAAGTTCTAAAATATCACTTAACCCGAATCTATTATTTTTATGATACAACTCATCATAAACTCTTTTGATAAACTCATAATCTTCTTTATAATCAATAGTAAATCTGTGAGTCATTGAATAATCGAGTCCTGTTTCCCAAACTACATTCCCAATTCTGAATTTATCCGGATTTTCCCAAATATAGGGAGTTGTATGTTCACGTTCGAAATCTTTTTTTGCATTAATCCAGGCTTTGTCCAGTGCCTTGAAACTCATCACTTCAACATCATTTCCATCCGGATATGATGGTGGATGTAAGTTGCTCACAAAATCATATTTATCTCTATTGTTAATATAATACAAGATAACTTTATCGATAATTTTCGGATCAATCAGTGGACAATCGGATGGTATTTTTACTACAGCATCAGCATCAAATATTTTTGCCAGCCTGATAATGTCTGTCTAATAAATCAAGATGTATTGCCGCGATAGACTTCAATGTTATTCTGCTTACAAAGTTTGAATAGTTCATTATCTTCTTGATCTTCTGTAATCGCTATAATTATTTTACCTGCATACTCAGAAAACGCAACACGTTCATACATTCTTAATATTAGAGGTTTACCAGCGAGTGGAAGCATTACTTTTCCCGGCAAACGTGATGAACCCATTCGGGCCTGGATAATCGTTACAATTTTGGGGAAACTGTTCAAATGCTTTGTTGAGTATTTAACATAATCAAATCTTGGCGAATCAATTTTTAATTTTTGCTAATCTTTTTCAGGACTTCAGTCTTTTGAAGTAATATGAGATAGTATTCATTTTTGTTCATAACAAATACTGATGAGCTTTCTCGATGATTCTCAATAATTCTTTTGCTACATTAGCAATATTTTTTGCAGATGTGCCATTATTTTGAACGGCACTAATTTCTTTAATTCTTCATTATGGAAATCAGAATGAACTTCTTTTCCTAAGGCAAGACCGGACATAAACAACAGTTGAAAAGCGTGTAATTAGAGACATCACAATTTGCAATCATAGGATCTATATTTTCATTGTGAAATACTAGTGCACCCGGCGCATATTTATTTATTTCCTTCAATTGCCCGACTATGATTTTCATTTGGATGAAGCTTGAAGATAATCTGTTTTCCGTTTGCGATTTTAACTGCAAAGTTTATAAATTTTTTTCTGTTTTCGATATTTTAATGTTTCTCTCATATCTGATGTTGCTACTAAAACAAAGTTTTTATGTGGAAAGTCATTCTCAAGGAATTGCTTACAATTATCAAAGTTGGGAATACCGGTTACTCAATTTTATTAGGATTTGACCCCTTTCGAAATAAACAATTTCTTATAACCTTCGGATGCAACACAAAAGTATCATGATATGCATAGCTCATTCCAGTGGTTGATGTTCCTCCCATCCATCTGGGAAATTTAAAGTTCTGTTACTGATATTTCAATCAAGGAGTTCGGGATCAGTCATTCCTTCCTGGACAAGAATAATTCTTTTATCGCTAATATTTCTTGGAATCAGCATATCGGAACAGGTAAAAACTAAATCATAATCATTCTGTGTGCCTTCATCATCAATATTCAGATTGTTTTCTTTCAGGTAATTTAAAGTATTCTGTTTAGCCTGACCACCGAGAATGCTAAAATCCATCAGACCAACTTTTTTGGGTGGCTGAATATACCAGTAACCCTTTGAATAATAGGGAGAAAAGTACGAATCAAAATCGGGTAGCTCTTCGGAAATTCTATGCATTTGTGTGGTTTGATTCATCGAACCACATATATATAAAATCTTTTTATTTTTCATTTTTTTTAGGAATATGACCACTATTAACTAATGAAATATATTAAAATAAAAGTTCTTATGAGATGCAATATTCAGCTTAAATCCAATTAATAAGAATTTTTTGATAGAAATTACAAATAGTAATAAGTTCCAAACAAATTTTTTGAAATTCCATTATTCTCAAAATTTGATAATGTAATTATTAGTTTAGTAATAGAATAATTCTAAATTTTAAATTAAACAAAAATTGAATTCATGAAATACATTAAACCTAAAGAAGCTCAGGAGGGGAGATCTTATTGGATTAATTTCTCCGGCCTCTTCACCTGATGATCAAAAACTTGTTGAAAGTGGAATAAAGTATATTGAAGGCTTGGGTTACCGAACTACATACTGGAAAAAATGTTGGGAAAATCCGAGGATATTTGGCGGGAACAGATGAGGAAAGAGTTGACGATATTCATCAAATGTTTAGTGATAAAAAAGTAAAAGCAATATTTTGTTTGCGTGGAGGATATGGAGCATCCAGATTGCTTGACAAAATTGATTATAAGCTGATACAGAATAATCCAAAAATATTTGTCGGGTTTAGTGAAATCACAGCTCTTCAAATGGCATTTCTTTACAGAGGCCAATCTCATCTCATTTGCCGGACCTATGGTTGTTTCAAATTTCTCCAACGATATAAGTCATTACACGGAAGAAAATTTTTGGCGAATGATTACCTCCTCCACAATTCCGGCGAAAGTAGAACTCCAAGAAAATTGCGAAAGCAATTTTCGAAAATAAAGTTTGGCGAGAGTATCAGGCAGGTTAGTGGGAGGAAATTTATCTGTTTTCACTGCTTTAATCGGAACTGGATATTTGCCTGAATTAAAAAATAAAATTCTTTTCCTGGAAGAAATTAATGAACCACCGTATAAAATTGACAGAATGTTTAATCAATTAAAATTGAATAAGATGTTTAAGAAGTTGAAGGGAATTATTCTTGGAAGTTTTTCAGACTGCATTGAACCAGATAAGAAGAAAAAATCTTTAACACTGGAAGAAGTTTGGAATGATTATTTAAGTTCTATTAAGATTCCTGTGATTCATTCATTTCCACATGGTCACATCAAAGATATGGTGACATTTACCTTTGGGAATAAAAATGAAAATGAATGTTAAGAAAGGATTTGTTGAATTAATGGAAAGACGGTGTCAGGTAATTGATCCTTTATTAAATGGATTATGCAGAAAAGTAAAATAATTCTGATTTGAAAATAATCCTCTGCCCAGTAGGCTTTTTGAAGATTCGAAAAGATACCGTAAACAGTTGAACCAGTACCACTCATTAAAGCAAATTGTGCTCCTTGATTATAAAGTTCTTCTTTTATTTCATTTAGTTGTGGGTATTCTTTGAATACCACTTCTTCAAAATCGTTTTTTACAAATGCCCTCAGATAATCTAAATCAGTTAAATCTTTTTCAAGTAAATCACGTAAACTTTTGATTGGCATTGCAGGTTTAATTTTATTAAAAGCCCAGGCAGTGTCAATCTTTATAGTTGGATTTACAACCAGAATAGGATATGGAAATTCCATTTCCAGAGGATACAGTATTTCTCCTCTTGATTCAGCAAATGCCGGAATTGGATTTAAAAAATATGGAACATCAGATCCAAGTTCCAGCGCAAGCTGAGACAACTCTCTACTATTTAATCCGAGATCAAATATTTTATTAATAGTCTTTAAGAGTTATAGCTGCGTTTGAACTTCCTCCACCTAATCCACCACCGATTGGAATTATTTTTTCTATCATAAATTTCTAATAAAGATTTTCTTATTTGTTTGTTTTTCCAGAAGTCTTATCGCTTTGAGAATTAGGTTATCTTTAAGTTTATTTAAGATATCAGAGTTTGTATCAACAGTTAATTTATCAGATTTAATAAATGTGAGCTTATCTGATAGCAATAATGGAAGAAAAACTAGTCTCAATATTATGATAACCATCTTCTCTTTTATTTATAACATTCAAACCCAGATTTATTTTGGCAGGGGATTCAGCTACTATTTTGTCCATCCAGAAACTCTCTGATTCTTTTTGTATGTGCCGGACTTGAACCACAACATGAACCTATAAATGATGGCTTGTATAATAAAGAGCTTTTGGACAGATTCAAGATACTTATCCGGTTGTATTCCACAATTGATTATTTTATCGGTTGGTAAACCACTTCCGCAATTTAAATAGAAACCCCAGTTATTTGGCAGAATCGTGCTCCCAGTTACTTTTAAAAATAATTCGGGTAAAATACAATTAAATCCAAATGCAAGAACACCGCTATTATTAAGAAATGTGATTACTTCAACTAATTTTTCACCCGATAATAACCTAAGAATTTCATCAACATATAGACTAATAACATAAGGAATTTTATTTCTATCACAGTGATCACAAATTATTTGTATTTCATCAAAATGACTTTGAGTTTCATTTAATATGAAGTCAACTCCATTATCTATAAGTAAATCAATATGCTTACTGTGATTCACTTGTAATTGTTTATTCGTTAAAGTTCTTTCAACTTGATAGCAATCTTCAGCCGGTGCGTTTGAACCAGCAATGTAAACTTCTTTACCTCTAACTGCTTGTCTGGAAAGTTCAACAGCTTGAGCCACATATTTTGATGAATCACTAATACCAGCTTTCAATAGGGATGATAGATTAGTTCGGAATGTATTAGTTGTAAGAATATCTGCTCCCGCTTCAACATATTCTTTATGAACCTGCATTACTGCTTCAGGATTTGATTGATTAATTTTAGTAGTCCACAATATATCATCAGTTTCAAATCCCTTTTGTTGGAGATAACTACCTATTGCTCCATCTAATAATCAAAGGTTTAGATTTAATTCTTGCAGTTTCGAAGGGATTATTCTCAAGTAGATTTGAACTCATATTTACAAATTTATTTTTTAAAATAATTATCGACTTCAGCGATCATTCTTTCAAGATCAATCATCTTTATACATTCAAGATCGTATGGACACTGCTTTTTCCAGCAGGGTGAACAGAATAAATCCTCTTTAAATAATTTCACTCCTCGATCATATAAGGTCAATCTCTGTCCAGCAACTTACACCAAACCAGACAATTACATATTTCTTTAATGCTATAGCTATGTGCATTCCGAGAGAATCACCTGTAACTATCAAATCTGGAATACTTTCATAGCATATACCTCGCCTTAATCCTTCGGTAGTTGGAGTGTTAATTATCTTTCCCTTGAAGTGAGAATAAATTTCCTTATTTCGTTGAGTATCTTCCGGTCCACCAAGTAAGACTATCTTATATTTCTTTTTTAGAAGTTGTTTTATCAAATAGATATGTTGATCAATTGTCATTTTTTTATTAGGATAAAGTTCGGAGCAGCCAGTATTAAAACCAATAACTTTATCCTTTTTACTAATACCAACTTTCTTTTTATACTTTTCGATAAATAGTTTTTCTTCTTGACTAAATTCATAGATATACTCATCTCTTCTATAATCCAGCTCAAAGGTTTCTGCTAAGTAATCTTGTCCAGTTCGTTTATTGACTTTAAACTTAAATTGATCATCCATACCAAGCCTAAAATTATAATATGCTCCTTTATTAACAGGAATAATTTTTCCATCCTGATTTAATCCAAATCCTAGTTTGTGTTCACTTGCAAGACTATTTAACAAAGCGCAGGATTGCTGAGATTTATCAACATTTAAAACATAATCAAACTTCATCTGCTGAAGAATCAGAATAGAAGCAACATCAAATGTGTAAATGTGATCAACAAACTGGATTGTTTATTAGAAGCGGAGCAGCGTTTTTAAGAGTAACCCAATAAATAGTTGAATCAGGGAATTTTCTTTTAATTCCGGGAAGTTGTGCTGTTGTCATTAGAACATCACCCATAGCATCAAGGTTGATGATAAGAATTTTGGTGCCAACTGGAATATTGTCTTTACATCCGTCCTCCCAACAGTTATGGTCAGGAAAACAAGGTTTATAACCAGAAAATCTTTTACAAGATGGAACTTCTTGAGACATAATTTAATCCATCAATCATTTATTTGTAATTTTGATATAGCTTTGTGTACCAATTGTATACAAAATTAAACATAATTATTCTCATTATCAGAAATAAAATTCTTAATGACATACAGAATACTACAATTCAGCTTTGGCGATGGTTATGCTGGAAGTGCCAAGATGGCAATACTCAGTTCTTCTGCGTTAATCGAAAAAGGTCATAATGTAAAATTATTTGTTTCAAAAGATTCTTTAACTAAAAAAAGAGCATTGGAAAAAGGAATTCCAATTGTTGAACTTGATAGCAGACAGAAGACTTCAATTGCTGGTACAAGAAGTATCTTAGAAGTTTAGGAGAAGAAAAAGCAGATTTTGCTGTAGCATATCATTCGCAAGACCGAAAAGTTGTGATGAAGCTTAAGTCAAGATTCAAAAAAGATATTATTAGTGTTGCTTACAGACAGAATATTTCATTAAGTACACCTTTCATCGGACCTTTAATTTATAATAAATATTTTGATTTTATGATTGCTTGCAGTAGAGGTGTAGCGGAAAGTTTAATGAAGGAAGGAATCAAAAAAAATAAAGTTCACGTTATTCATAATACAACTGAGATACCTGATGATATTTCAACAATATCAGGTGATAAAATTCGAAACCAATTTGGAATAAATGATAAAATAGTTTTGGGAATATCAAGCTGGTTCCATAAAGAACGAAAAGGATTTGATATTTTATTTGAAGCATTTTCAAAACTGGATCATAAATTTGTGTTGCTTATCATCGGTATTCCAAAAGAAAATCAGAAAGAAGTTTTTGAATATGCTTCCACATTTGGCATCTCTGAGGATAAAATAGTAATGCCCGGTTTCATTGATAATATTTATGAATACTACAAAGCGATGGATATCTTTTTACTACCTTCACGCTCGGAAGGATTTTCGTTAGCATTACTCGAAGCTGCTGCTTCAGGTTTGCCCATAATAGCATCAAATATTCCGGGTAATGATGAATTTATTGAGCATGGTAAAAACGGATTTCTTTTTAACATTTCAAAACCGGATGAACTTACTAACAAGATATTTTGCAGTTAGCCAATGATCGCAAGCTTGCTGGAGAATTTGGAATCTCTGCAAAAGATATCATTTAAAAAAGATTATACTTTAGGTAGGTATGCAGAAAAACTTAATAAGTTTTTCGATGAAGCTTATTCATCAATGGAAAAAATAAAAACTACTTCGTAAATTTTATCAACTTATCTACTTCAGTCATAACTTTTTCAATTGGTAATTCAAGCATACACTCATGATTATAAGGACAAACTAGTTTAGTGCATATTATGCAGTGAAGATCTGAATGAATTACATATGAAGAGTTTTCTGAATAGGGATGGTGTGCTTTAGGATTAGTTGGACCAAAAATACCAAGAGTAGGTTTTCCAGAGACGGCAGCTGAAGCGTGCATTGGACCCGAATCGTTAGCAATAATCAAATCACATTTTTCAATCAATGCAGATAACTCACCGAAAGTTGAATTTGGAGCCAGTCAGCGGAGTTGGGCTCAAACCATCAGAAATCATCTTCGAATCATTTTCATCTCCAGGTCCCCACAGAATTAAAAATTGTGCTTTATACTTTTTCTGGATTGCATCACAAATTTCTATCCATTTCACCGGATCACACCTTTTCGATTCCCAGCCTCCTGAAGGGATAATACCAATTAGCATTCCTATCATTTGGAATATTTGATTCACTTAAGAATTTTTCAGCAAATTGTTTCTCTTCTTCTGTTGTTTGATAAATAATATTTTTTGAAATGATAGGAATATCAAAAGCTTTCAGAAGCACAAGATTATCTTCGGCAGCGTGTTCACCCATTGTTCCATTTTTACCCAGAAAATTATAAGCATACTTTCTTCCTCGTTTTTCAAAACCAACTCGGTATTTAGCTCCTGAAAGAAAAGTAATCTGAGCAGTCTTTGGATTGGACCAGAAGTCAAAAACCAAATCGTATTTTTCTTTTCTGACTTTTTTTATTATTTGACAGAACGAAATCATTTTTTTTAAAAGTTAAAATCTTCGAAACAAAAGAATTATTCTCAACAGCGCGTTTTGCGAATTCTTCTGTTAGGTAATGAATTTCGGAGTGGGGGAATGCTTCATTCAAATTTTCCAGAACAATTGTAGAGAGAAGTATATCTCCAATACCACGTGGCTTTATGCAAAGAATTTTTTTTATTTCTTTTTTATCGAAATGCATTTTAATATTTATTTGAATTCTAAATAATGGAGAATCTTAAATTATAGTTAAAAGATTCTTCAGTCGCTTCACTCCTTAGAATGACGGCTTGTTATCAGTGTGCATCTAACCAGTTATCTCCAACTCCTGTATCAACAACAATCGGGACATCAACTGGCATAGCTTTTTCCATAATTTCTTTTATCATTGGACGAAGTTCATCAACTTCATCTTTATGAGCATCAAAAAGAAGTTCATCGTGCACTTGCAGAACCATTTTTGTTTTAGATTTTCGTTTTTCCAATTCATCATAAATTTTAATCATTGCAAGTTTTATCATATCTGCAGCAGTTCCCTGGATGGGCATATTGATAGCAACTCTTTCTTCAAATTGACGAACAACTCTATTATTACTGTTAATATTTCTTAGAAATCTTCTTCTGCCAAGTAAGAGTTTCAGCATATCCTTTTTCCTGTGCCTTCTTAACAGAATCATCCATATATTTTCTAACATTCTTGAAAGTCTTGAAATAATGTTTCAATAATTTCTTTTGCATGTGCTTGTGGAATTCCAAGTCTGGTTTTTAATCCAAACGGACCGATGCCGTAAAGAATTCCAAAGTTTACTTCCTTAGCTTTTCTTCTCATATCTGGAGTAACATCTTTTGGATCAACCATAAACACAAGTGCTGCAGTGCTTCGATGAATATCTTCTCCAGCTTTGAATGCTTTCATCAATGCTTTGTCTTTGCAAATAGCAGCCAGTAAACGAAGTTCAATCTGACTGTAGTCAGCACTTAGCAAAACATAATTTTTATCTCTTGGAACAAATGCTTTACGAATTTCTCTTCCCATTTCAGTTCTGATTGGAATATTCTGCAAGTTCGGATTTATACTGGACAAGTCTTCCAGTTGCAGGCCACTAGTTTGATTAAAATCTGTGTGAACTCTTCCTGTTTTTGGGTTTATTAAGTTTGGTAAAGCATCAGCATAAGTTGATTTAAGTTTTGTAGCCTGTCTGTAGTCAAGAATCAATATCAATAATTTCATGTTCACCACGAAGATTTTCAAGAGCACGTGCATCTGTTGAAAATCCTGTTTTTGTTTTTCTGCCGGAAGCTAATCCAAGTTTTTCAAATAGAATTACCTGAAGTTGTTTGGGTGAACTGATATTAAATTCTTCTCCTGCAGCTTTGTGTATTTTTTTTGTGTAGCCGGTAATTAGTTTCTTCAATTCTTTACTGAAACTGTTCAAGAGCAAATTTATCAATTTTAACTCCTTCGTATTCCATATCTTCAAGTACAGGAACGAGAGGGAAATCAACATCAAAAGCAATTTTTTCTAGTTTTTCTTTTTTTATTTCTTTACTTAGAATTTCATAAAGCTGGAATGTGATATCAGCATCTTCTGCAGCATAATCGGAAAGCTTTTCAAGTTCAACATCATACATTTTTGATAGGATCTTTCTTGTCGCCAATCAAACTGGAAATTGGGAATTGGCTGGTAGTTCAAATACTTTTCGTGATAAGTTATCCATTCCGTGCTTTTGATCAGGATCAATGATGTAACTGGCAACCATTGTATCGAAATAAAAGTTTTCAACCTTAATTCCCAAGCCACGCATCACCGAAATATCATATTTCCCGTTCTGACAAACCTTTTTAATATTTTTATTTTCAAAAAGTGGTTTAAATATTTTTTTGAAAATCATCGACAGCCAATCTTTTCTTTCCATCAGAAAAGATTTTACTTCCGGGATCAATGGCTACAAAATATCCTTCGCCAGCTTTAGTTGAAAATGAGGCACCAAGAATATTCAATTCGAACGGATTGAGTGAATCAGTTTCAGTATCAAAAACTATAAGAGAGGCTTTACTAAGTTTGTCTGCAAGTTTTTCCGCTTCTTTTTTTGTTGTGATAAGTTCATACTTTGATTTGGATTTATCAAATGTCTTAGCAGAAAATAACTCCTCATCAGAGATTTCTTTTTGTTCATCACCTTGATTGTAAACTTTGACAAGACGTGTATATAGATTTTTAAACTCAAGCTCAATAAATAAATCACGAAGTTTATCAAAATTTCGGTTTTTCAAATTTTGCTTTTTCAAAATCAAATTCCATCGGAACATCACAATTTATTGTCACCAGTTCTTTTGAAAGAAAAGCATTTTCTTTGCTCTCCTCTAGTTTTTTCTTCACAGCAGGCTTCTCAACTTTATCAAGATTTTTATAAATATTTCTAGTGAACCAAATTCTTGAATCAGTGGCAAAGCAGTCTTTTGGACCCATACCTCTTACACCAGGAATATTATCCGAACTATCACCTACTAATGCGAGGTAATCAATCATCTGCTTAGGTTTGAAGCCATATTCTTCTATTACTTTTTTCACATCGTAGAAAACAACTTCATCAGAACCTCTGCCTGGTTTTGCCACAATTGTTTTATCAGTTACAAGCTGCATATAATCTTTATCAGGAGTGATTGCATAGGAGACCATACCTTTTTTTTCAGCCAGCTTTACAACAGTTCCTATAATATCATCTGCTTCGTACCCAGGTTTTATGTAAAGAGGAATATTCAATAGTTCTACAATTTCTTTTATTCTTCCAATTTGAGGGATCATGTCATCGGGCATTGCTTCGCGGGTAGCTTTGTAATCTTCATACCTTTCGTGGCGGAAAGTTTTTTCTTTTGAATCTGTTGCAACTGCAATGTAGTCCGGTTTATGATCTTCTAGAACTTTGACAAGCTGGTTCACAAATCCATAAACTGCCGAGGTAGGCTCACCTTGCTTGGTTTTGAGTGGGCGATTAATGAATGCGAAGTAAGCTCTGTAAGCCATTGCCATTGCATCTACAATTACAAATGTTTTATTTTTCATAAAGAGTGTATTTATTTAAGAGAATTGTTAGATTGAAAATAAGCAATAGATGTTTAATTTTAAATTGTTAAATGGAGTATAAAATGACAAAAAATATTCAGATGGATTTTTTTTCAATCTTCACTTCACTGAAACAAGTTCTGAAACGTTATGAAAAATATTTAAGAGTAATATCAAACAAAGATGACAATTACTCTCTGAATGCGGGTTACGACCAAAAACGAAAATCTGATATTTATTTTGGTGCAGTAGCAATCAATAAAAATTATGTGAGTTATCATCTAATGCCTGTTTATGTGCATCCAAAACTTTTGAATGGCATATCACCCGAATTAAAAAAAAGAATGCAGGGCAAATCTTGCTTTAATTTCAAGAAGATTGATCAAATCCTCTTTAATGAACTTGCTGATCTTACAAAAGAAGGATTTGAGTTTTATAAGAAGAATGGAATGCTTTAAGAATAACTTGTTTTAATATTTTATGCGGTTGGTTTTATACCTATCTTTAACCTTTCAAATATTAAGAAATTTCAAACTCAAAATATGATATCTGCAAAAGAAACCGTTTCAAAACTACCTTCCTGGGAAAATCTTGTTAAAAAATATCAAATCGCACCAAACCGGAAAAGCATCTGGCAGTTGTGTAATTCATTTATACCTTTTATAATTATCTGGTACTTAATGTACCTTAGCATTGACGTAAGTTACTGGATTACTCTTCTTTTAGCACTGCCGGCAGCAGGATTTGTGGTAAGAATTTTTATTATTCAGCACGATTGCGGTCACGGTTCTTTTTTCAAATCGAAACGAGCAAATGATTTTTGGGGAATGGCAGGAAGCATTATTTCTTTAACTCCGTATCACTATTGGCGAAAAAATCATGCTATTCATCATGCTAGTGCCGGAAAACTTGATCAGAGA
Organism: uncultured Ignavibacteriaceae bacterium; assembly: GCA_963768365.1. GTDB lineage: Bacteria > Bacteroidota > Ignavibacteria > Ignavibacteriales > Ignavibacteriaceae > IGN2. The sequence goes on from CAVYHS010000010.1 coordinate 75,685, forward strand.
GGAATAGGAGATATTTACACAATGACGGTCGAGGAATATTTACAGCAATCGCGATGGGGAAGATTAAAATATCGTCTTTACCGCAACCCGTTTATTTTATTTATAATTATTCCTGTTATTTTATTTGTTGTGCTTTACAGATTACCAATTTCTGATCTTAAAGATTTTAAAAAATTCCAGCCCAGTGTTTACATTACAAGCATTGTAATAGCATTAATAATTACAGGATTGATATGGCTTATTGGATGGCAAAGCTTTTTAATGATACAACTTCCTATAACATTTATTGCCTCAACTACAGGAACGTGGTTGTTTTATGTGCAGCACCAGTTTGAAGATACTTACTGGAGTGAAACTAATGGCTGGGATTATACTTCAGCAGCAATGCGCGGAAGTTCCTACTACAAACTGCCGAAAGTTTTACAATGGTTTACAGGCAATATTGGTTTTCATCATATTCACCACCTGAGCCCAAAAATACCAAACTACCTTCTTGAAAAATGTTATAAAGAAAATCCGGTTTTTCAAGAAGGTGCCAGTCTTAACTATTCGTTCAAGTTTTAGAAGTATGTTCTTAAGACTTTGGGATGAAAACCAGAAAAAGCTTGATTAGCTTTCGTCATTTCAAACGTCGCATTCTGAAAACATCAGCAAGTTGATCCAGACAATAATATAATTTGGGTTTACGAAAAACTTGAAGAAGAAGCAGGATCATCATTGTGAATGACAACAAATGATCTAATAAATTTCTTAAGTTATGGAGTGAATGAAATAAAATTTAGCTCATTATGAATCCAATCTGGGAAACTACCACTAAAGTCAGAGCATTCGATGTTGATGCCAACGATAGGTTAAAAGTCAATACAATTCTTGATTACTTCCAGGATGCAGCTTCCAACGATGCAGAAAGATTAAATTTTGGTTACTCTAATTTTGTTCCGAGAGGATTAACTTGGGTATTATCCTGGGCAAAGTTTGAATTTATCAAATACCCAAAATTTATAGACGATGTTAAAATTCAAACCTGGGGTAAGAAACAGCACAAACTTTATTCAATTAGAGACTACTTAATGATTGATTCAAAAGATGAAATCATTTGTCGCGGTACATCAGCTTGGTTACTGCTAGATTCAAAGAGTCTTCGTCCAAAAATATTACCTCAGCTTTTTCCCGAAATCAAAATGAACGAATCAAATGAAGCATTAGTAAATCTCCCCCAAAAAATTGTTTCTCCATCACAAACAGAAATTATTTATAAAACAAAAATTCGATATTCCGATATTGATTTGAACCAACACGCAAATAATGCATCGTATATTAAACTAATGCTTGATTGCTTTGATAAAGATTTTCACAATGATCATATAATGAAAACATTAGTTGTTTCATTCAATGCCGAGTCAAAGTACGGAGATGAAATTCAATTGTACAAAGGAACAGAAAAAGAAATTCCTTTAACGCATTATATCGAAGCGAAGAATCAGACAAGCAATAAAATAGTATTTCAAGCAATTGTTGAGTGGAATTAATTATGGAATTCGGCTGGCTGTCTGTTGTTCCACCTCTGTTTGCTATTCTTACTTGCAATTAAAACACGCCAGGTATTTCTTTCACTGTTTCTCGGAATAGTAGTTGGTTGGATAATTATTTCTGATGGAAATATTCTAACTGGATTTGAACTTTACAGTTCAATCAATAATTGATGTTTTTAAAGATGCCGGAAACACACGGGTTATAATTTTTTGTGCATTAGTTGGGAGCTTTAATTTCATTAACTCAAGCAAACGGGGGAGTGCAGGGCTTTGTTGATTTCATCCAGAAAAAAAATATTGTTACTAACAGAAAACGAGCAACAGTATTTTCCTTTCTTTGTTGGATGTATAGTTTTTATTGAATCATCAATTTCCTGTCTTGTAACAGGAACAATATTTCATCCTATTTTGAGAAGTTCAAAATCTCCAGAGAAAAACTTGCATACATTTGCGATACTACATCTTCACCAATTTGTATTCTCATTCCGTTAAATGCCTGGGGTGCTTATGTAGTTTCACTTCTTGAGAAAGAATCAGCATTTGCAGGGATGAATGATCCTGTTTCACTTTTCCTTAGTACAATTCCATTAAATTTTTATGCAATACTTTCTGTTCTATTTGCAGGATATATTGCATTTACTTACAAAGATTTTGGTGCAATGAAAAAAGCAGAAACCAGATCTTTAGAAACGGGAAAGACTGTTGCAGATGGTGCAGTGCCGATGATCTCAGAAGATGTGGCATCATTAAAACCAAAAAAGGGAATTAAGCATAAATCATTAAATATGGTTATCCCTATTGCAGTGATGATAATTATGATGCCTGTTAGTTTACTGATTACAGGAAACGGAAGTATTACTTCAGGGTCAGGTTCAACATCAGTTCTTTGGTCAGTCTTAACAGCTATAGTAGTTGCTGGATTAATTTCTCTTATCCAAAGAATCCTAACTCTGAAAGAAGTAATGGATTACACTCTTAAAGGGAATTACTGGTTTAGTTCCTCTTGCAATACTTATGGCCTTAGCTTTTTCTATTGGTGATACCTGCAGAACACTTGGTACCGGAGTGTATGTTGCATCATTATCAAAGGACTTCTTAAGTCCATCTGTTATTGCGCCAATATTATTCATCACTTCAGCATTTATTTCATTTTCAACCGGAACAAGCTGGGGAACTTTTGCAATTATGATTCCTATTGCTGTACCTACTGCAATTTACTCTGATGCTTCTACTTTCACTTTCAATTGCTGCTGTTTTAAGCGGAAGTGTTTTTGGAGATCACTGTTCACCAATTTCTGATACTACTATTGTATCATCAATGGCTTCTGCCTGCGATCATATTGATCACGTAAGAACTCAATTACCTTATGCTATGTTTTTGGCAATTTTAGCTGCAGGATTATTTTGGATTGCAGGAATTAATTAAAACTTTGTGATGAATGCTGTCTTCCATAAATTTGCAATTAAATATATTATAGATGAAAATAAAAATGAAAACATTAAAATCAATCTTATTAATAGTTCTCTTATTCTATTTCAACTGTAATGTGCAAGCAGAAGATACACTAGTCGTTGCTTTTTGGAATCTTCAAAACCTGTTTGACACAGTTGATGATTCTGAAGATTAATGATGAAGCATTTTTACCAAATGGTGAAATGGAGTGGACTGAAGATCGGCTGGATAAAAAAATGTATAATCTTTCACGAGTAATTAGGATGATGAATAATGGAAATGGACCTGATATTTTAGGAGTTTGCGAAGTTGAAAACCAGGAAGTATTGGAGGTAATGGTTCTTAAATATTTATCTGATCTTAATTATAACATTGCATATCTCGAGTCGCCTGATAACCGAGGTATTGATAATGGACTTATCTTCAAATCAGATAAATTTAAACTTCTAAATGTTCAGGCAGATACTGTTCATCTTTCTGACGGATGGCCAACCAGGTTGATCTTTGGGGTGAATCTTCTAACTAATGAAGATGAAAAAATAACTGTTTTTGTAAATCATTGGCCATCACGTAGCGGAGGCCAAATAGAATCTGAACCAAATAGAATTGCTGCTGCACAAACACTCCGAAGTGCAGTTGATAGAATTTTTTCTTTGGAGGAAAATGCAAAAATTTTCATTATAGGTGATTTTAATGATGATCCTGTAAATATTTCTGTACTTGAAACCCTTCAAGCTTATCCAATAAAATGTGACTCGCTACCTACAGACTTTGAAATGAATTCTGAAGGTGAATTATACAATCTTTCTTATCAATCATTTGAACAGGGAGAAGGAAGTTATAAATATCAGAGATGTTTGGAATATGCTTGATCAGATAATAGTATCTGGTTCAATTATTACTGGTAATGATATTAATTATATATGTAATTCTTTCGAAGTATTCAAGCCGAAATTTATAGTTACTCAATCCGGGAAATACGAAGGTACCCCGTTATCCAACTTACGGCGGAAGAAGATATCTTAGGAGGTTATAGTGATCATTTTCCTGTTATAGCTAAATTTAAAATAATCAGGAGTTCTGAATGAAAAAAAAACTGCTAATCTTCGGGAGCAGTGGTGCATTAGGAAATGGAGTTACTGAATTATTTCTTCGTAAGAACTATGATGAATTTTATTTGTTTGACTTTAGACACAAAGATTATTCTCATGATAATATTAAGCGGATAGTCGTTAATGACCTCTCTGCTGAAATAAATGTACGTGAGGCATTCAATAATATAGTTCCTTCTAAAGATTCTGTGTATTATCTTTTTAGCACAGTTGGGGGATTTACTGGAGGCAAAAAAATATGGGAGACCGAGGTTGGATATTTTGACAGAATGATTAATATGAATCTTAAAACAAATTTCTTAATCGCAAAATATTTCTCATTGCTAGTTAAAGATTCTCACTCGGGATCTATATGTCTTACATCTGCATACACTGGTCTGGTTGCCGAAGAAGGGAAGGGTGTTTATGGAGCGTCAAAAGCTGCTTTAATTCATATGGTAAAAACTCTTGCAGAAGAAGGAAAGGAAATAAATCTTTCCGCAAATGCTATAGCACCGTATATTATTGATACACCTTCTAACAGAGAGTGGATGACTGATGCAGATTATGAAAAATGGATTAAACCATCAGAGATTGGTGAATTTGTTGATTCAATATTTCAAAATTATAATTTAATATCAGGAAACATATTTAAACTTAAAATACCGTTTTATTGGTGACTAAAAAATGCCGATTTAGACAAACTAATTTGTTGACTTTCTGTACCGAAATCATTATTGTAGTCATACTAATAATTTAAAATTATTTGAAAAAAACCTTTCCTTGGTAACATTTATTAAACTTTCAGGAGGAAACTCTATATGGATTTATCAGGTGTAATAGCTATGTTTTACAACACCATTGCGCAAGCAACTAATGATGGTGGAGTTTTAAATTGGTTAACTACTAAGTTTGAAGCAGGCGGCGGATTTATGTGGCCTATTTTATTCTGCCTGATTTTAGGATTGGCATTTTGCTTTGAAAGATTATGGACTTTAACCCGCTCAAAAACAAATACTAAAAAATTCATTGTACAGGTTAAAAGAGCTTTAGATGATGGCGGATTAGAACAGGCAAAAGAAGTTTGTTCAAATACAAGAGGTCCTGTTGCATCTGTTTTTCATGCAGGATTACTAAGAGCCGAAGAAGGTCTTGAAGCAGCAGAAAAAGCTATAATTGCTTACGGTGGTATTGAAATGGGATTTCTTGAAAGAGGAATGATCTGGATTTCACTATTTATCTCGATTGCACCTATGCTGGGATTTACTGGTACGGTTCAAGGTATGATTTCTGCATTTGATGCTATTAAAGAAGCTGCACAGATTTCACCCGCAATTGTAGCAGATGGTATTGCGGTTGCTTTGTTAACAACTTTATTTGGTCTGGTCGTTGCAATGATTCTTCAGGTATTCTACAATTATCTTATTTCAAGAATTGATAGCTTGGTTGGAGATATGGAAGAAGCTTCAATTGAATTGATTGATGCTTTATACGAATATAAGACCAAAGAAATAATCTTTAAATATTTATATGTATTAAATAAAGACCTAATAAGATGATAAAAAAGAAAAAAACTACCTGAGGCAACAATACCTACATCTTCAATGGCTGATATTGCGTTTCTTCTTCTTATTTTCTTTCTGGTTGCTACTGTTATTGATGTGGATTCTGGAATTGGTATGACTCTTCCTGAATTTGTTGAGGATATTGAAACTGTTGAAGTTCCAAAGGATAGGATGGCTGCTTTGCTCATTAATGAAACTGGTGATGTGCTATTGGATGGTCAACCGATATCAGTTTTTCAGATTACTGCCACCTTAAAGCCAAGAATTCAATCAAAGATAGACTTACCAAAGAATAAAAAACTGATTGTTTCGCTTAAAACTGACAGAAAAACAGTTTATAATGCTTATATCTCAGCCTTAGATCAAGTTAAAGAAGCTTTCTTTGAAGTGAGAGATGAATATTCGAATTCAAGATATGGTAAGAAATTTAATGATCTCGATGAGGAAGAACAGAATGAAGTGAAAGAAGCTGTGCCAATTATTATTTCAATAGCAGAACCTGAAAAAATAAAATAGAGGAACTGAAATAATGAAATTTGAAAAGAAAAGAGCTAGTACCAAACAGGAAATACCAACAGCTTCGATGCCTGATATTATTTTTATGCTGTTGCTGTTTTTTATGGTAACAACTACTCTTAGAGAAGTTGAAGTTTTAGTTAATTATACTCTTCCGGAAGCGAAGGCAATAGAAAAAATAGAAAACAAGAGATTAATTTCTTATATCTGGGTTGGTAAAGATGAGAGAATACAAATAAACGATAGTCTTAGTTAAGTTGGATGAAATTCAAACAATTATGTATGCAAAAAGACAGGCATTACCAAATGTAATAGTTTCTCTTCGTGTTGATAAAAATACTGATATGGGATTACGTAACTGATATTCAACAGGAACTTAGAAAAGCATTCTGTCTAAGAATAAATTATTCGGCGAATATAAAAATATAAATTACATTTAAGTTGTATTTTATTTAAGCAGGCTAACTTTTAAGAATAGCCTGCTTTTTTATTATAGAGGGTATTAATGAATCTAACAGATAAAATTAATAATGATTTAAAAGAAGCGATGAAGTCAAGGGATAATGTCAGACTTCAAACTATTAGATCCATCCGGGCATTAATACTGGAATTTGAAAAAAGCGGTTCAGAAAAAAAACTGAATGCAGAAGAAGAAATAAAATTACTTAGTTCTGCTGCAAAGAAACGAAAAGAAGCTATTGAAGAATATTTAAAAGCCGGCAGACAGGATCTTGCCTCAGTTGAAGAAGCGGAATTAAAAATTATTATGTCATATCTTCCAAAACAATTAACCATGGATGAAATTGTTACTAAAGTAAAAGGATTAGCTGTACAAATTGATGCACAAACTAAAACTGATTTTGCCAAACTTATGCCTCTTGCAGTTAAAGAACTAAAAGGCCAGGCAGATGGAAAAGACATCAAAGAAGCAGTTGAAAAAGTATTGGGTGCAAATTGATTCTGCTTGATATCCTAATAATAACAGCGGTTATTGTTGGATTTATTCTCGGTTTTAAAGATGGTTTTATTCGTAAGCTTGTTGGCTTGGCAGGATTTATCATTGCGATTTTGGCTTCTGTTTTTTTTGCAGGAAAGATTGGGTTATTCATTGAAAGTATTTTCCGGATTGAATATTATCTTGCTGAAATAATTGGTGGGCTATTTATTTTTTTTACGATAATTACCATATTTATGTTGTTAAAAAGGGTTGTTCATCCTTTCGACAAAGTAAACAATCTCATAAACCAGATTGTTGGCGGCATTGTTGGTTCATTGCAGATTCTTTACTTTCTTAGTGCAATTTTTATTATTGTTAATGTATTCGATCATCCAGATAAACAAACAAGACAGCAATCACTTTTCTACCATCCCACTTATCAGGTAATTCCCCTAACAATACAATATTTAAGTAATTACACACCGCAACCTAGACAGTTAATTGAAGATTATATCAACGGAAAAGATGCTTCGCAATGATTGATTCTTCTGTCCTTGAAAAGCTGGAATTCCAAAAGGTCTTAATCAGCATTTGTAACTATGCTGTAACTGAGAACGGAAAAAAAAACCTATTGAGCCTTTCACCTTCAATTGATTTGCAAAAGGTTACCTTGGAAGGAAAATCTGTCAATGAAGCAAAAGAGATATTAATTCGAAGTAATCCACCACAGTTAGACTATATCCCAGATCTATTTGAGGTTATTGCCCAAAGTAAAATTGAAGGTGTAGCTCTTAATTCGAAAAAAATTCTTGAGATACTGAAACTGGCTAAAATATCCCGTGGAATTTATCAGTTCTTAAAGAGTAATTCTGAAATTTCACCGACTTTAAAAGAACTGCAGAACTCTTTAATGATTGATAAAGTATTTGAACATCATATTGAAAAGGTAATTGATGAAACAGGTGAAATTAAAGATAAGGCAAGCCAGAATCTTTTTGATATTCGAAAACAAATTAGAGAAAAACAGAGTTCACTAGTCAAATCAATAAACAGCATAATGAAATCGCTTGATGCTGAGGGAATAGTCAGAGAAGATTATTTAACACTTCGTGATGGAAGAATGGTAATCCCGGTTAAAGTCGGAGCATAAAAGACATCTCCGGGGTTTCATACATTCAGAATCAGCTACAGGTCAAACAGTTTATATTGAACCAGAACAAACACTGGAGTTGAATAATGAAATTGTAACTCTTGGTTTTGCAGAAAAACGTGAGATAGAAAGATTACTTAAAGACCTTACGACATTTAATTGGTAAAGAGAGTGAAAAACTTAAGGTATCATTAAAGACTATTTCTTACATAGATTCACTTTTTGCAAGGGCGAAATATTCAATCGAAATTATTGGATCATTCCCATCTATAGATAATAAAAAACCTCTCTTATATTAATGATGCCCGTCATCCGGTCTTGCTTAAAAAATTTGGAAGGGAAGGAGCTATTCCATTAAACTTAAAGCTGGAAGATCAAAAAATAGTTGTAATAACAGGACCAAATGCAGGTGGTAAAACTGTTGTGTTAAAAACGGTCGGGTTGCTTTCTCTGCTTCTTCAATCAGGTATTCACATTCCGGTAAATCCCGATTCAAATTTTCATCTTTTTAAAAATATATTAATTGATATTGGCGATGAACAATCAATTGAAGATGATCTTTCAACTTTCAGCTCACATTTAAATAATCTTAAAAATATTCTCAATCTAGCAGATGAAAATTCTTTGGTACTGTTGGATGAGATTGGAACAGGAACTGATCCTGTTGAAGGTTCAGCACTTGCCTCTGCAGTATTAATGAAACTTAGGAATATCGGCGCATTAGTTTTTGCATCAACACATCACGGCAGCTTGAAAATAATTGCGAATAGCGAAGCAGGATTTATAAATGCTGCAATGGAATTTGATCATGAACAACTTAAGCCTACTTATAAATTTAAATTGGGCGTTCCTGGTTCAAGCTATGCATTCGAAATTGCAAGAAGAAGCGGAATTGAGGATAATGTTATTAAAGATGCTTCTAATTTCATGGATAGCGATAAATATCAGAATTGAAAATTTTATTTCAGAACTCGAGGAAAAATCAAATAAACTTGAAGAAAAATTAAAACAGCTGGAAATTGAAAATTCAAGATTATCAGGTTTATCCAATTTGTATCAAAAACAATATTGAAAGGCTTGAGAAAGAAAAGAAGGATATACTAAAAAAAACAAAATCAGATGCTGAAGATTTTCTAAGAGGTGTAAATAAAAAAGTTGAAAGTGTAATTAAGCAAATTCGAGAGACCGGTGCACAAAAAGAAGTTATAAAGGAAGCAAAGAAAATTATAGCTGATCTAAAAGAGGAAACAGAAAATCTATATACTCCAGAAGTTGTATTAGAGACAAAAATATCTGATTTTAGCATTGGGACTTTTGTGTCAATTAAAAATACTTCAACATCGGGAAGAATAATTCTGATTGATAAGGAAAAAAGTAAAGCTTTAATTGAATCAGGTTCAATTAAAATGCAAGTTGACCTTAACTGATTTGACTCATTGATAATTCGAAAGAAAGAAGATAAACCTGAAATACATTATCATAACTTTAAGCAGCCAGAAACTCAATATCGACTTGATATAAGAGGAAGAAAACCGGAAGAAGCTGATTTTGAAATTCTTAAATTTATTGATGATTCTTATATGACAGGACAGCAGAGAATTGAAATACTTCACGGAAAAGGAACAGGAGCTTTAAAAAAGACAGTTAAGGATATTCTTGATAAGCATGAAAAGGTAAAGAATTATTATTTTGCACCAATTGAATTTGGTGGAGAGGGTATTACAATAGTTGAATTAAAATAGGGTATTGTTGTTTAAAAAAATTTTAATTGCTAACAGAGGGGAAATTGCAGTCAGAGTTATTAGAGCTTGCCGTGAACTTGGTATTAAATCAGCGGCTATTTATTCTGATGCAGATAAAACAACTCTTCACACACGTTTAGCCGATGAAAGTTACTATATCGGCTCATCTCCTGCTCACGAATCATATCTAAATAAAGAAAAAATTTTAAAACTTGCTAAAAGAAATTAAAGCTGATGCTGTGCATCCGGGTTATGGTTTCTTTTCTGAAAATGCTGAATTCATAAAAACTCTTGAACTAAACAATATTACTTTTATTGGACCTTCATCAAAGTCTGTTGTATTGATGGGAAGTAAAACAGAAGCTCGAAAGCTGATGGCAAAGAATAATGTTCCAATAGTTCCCGGAACAACTGAAGCAGTCAAATCAGTCAAAGAAGGAATTAAAATTTCAAAAGATATTGGTTATCCGGTGCTTCTAAAAGCAGCAGCAGGCGGTGGCGGAAAAGGAATGAGAAAAATTTCAACTGAATCCGAATTTGAATCTGCTTTTGAATCAACCAAAAGAGAAGCATTAAAAGCTTTTGCCAATGATGAAATCTATATAGAAAAATTTATTGAGAATCCGAGACATATTGAAGTTCAGATTTTTGGCGATAAGCATGGAAACTTATGTCCATCTTTTTGAAAGAGAATGCTCAATACAAAGAAGACATCAGAAAATAATTGAAGAAGCTCCTTCATCATTTGTTGATGAAGTAACACGTCAAAAGATAACTTCTGCAGCAATTGATGCAGCTCGAGCTTGTAATTATTTTAATGCCGGAACAGTTGAATTCCTGATGGATTCAAATAAGAATTTTTATTTTCTTGAAATGAATACAAGACTCCAGGTTGAACATCCTGTTACTGAATTTATTACAGGACTTGATTTAGTTAAAGAACAGATATCAGTTGCGTCAGGAAATAAGTTATCATTTAAACAAAATGACTTACAAATAAATGGTCATGCAATTGAATGTAGAATTTATGCTGAAGATCCTTCAAACAATTTTCTTCCAACGACTGGAGATATTATTAATTATGTTCAACCTTCAGGTCCAGGTGTTAGAGTTGATTCAGGATTTGATGTAGGTTCTCAAATTGGTGTTCATTACGATCCATTAATTTCAAAACTTGTTTGTTGGGCAGAGGACAGGCAATCTGCAATAAATAGAATGCTAAGAGCTCTCAACGAATATGTTGTTGGTGGTTTGATTACAAATATTTCATTTCTGAAACTTATTATTGATCATCCTTCATTTCAGAGCAGGGAAGTTCGATATTAATTTTTTAAACGATGAGTTTATGAGAAACATAGAGGAGCTGGACAAGAATCAGGATAAAGATAAATCAGAGAAAGCTGCAGCTATTCTTGCTGCTTTGTTAAAATCTAAATCTTCATCAAATAATTACAGAACTAATCATACTGAAAACTCTAATCTTTGGCCGGAACAGATGTATGAATGATTTTATTATAAGTGTTAATTCTTCAAAGTTTAATGTGCGAATTATTGATGAAAATGAATTAAGTTTCGAAGAAGAAAAAATTAATTATGAATTAATTCCAGTAAGCGGCTATTCTTACTTACTGAAATTAAATAACCAAGTTTTTGAGCTAACATCAGAAAAAATTAATAGTGATCAATTTAAAATATTAGTTGGCGGAAATTATTTTGATATCACCGTGCGTACAGCATTGCAGGAAAAGGCTTTTAAACTTCTGGAAAGCTCATCAGTTTATAAATCCCATCATACAGACGTTAAAGCTCCAATGCCAGGATTGATATTGAAAATAAAGAAGAGTGTTGGCGATAAAGTTGAGCAGGGCGATTCTGTTATTATTCTTGAAGCAATGAAAATGGAAAATGATTTGAAAGCACCAGCTTCTGGTTATATTGAAAAAATTTTTGTGACCGAGGGTTCAGCTGTGGAAAAAGGAACTACTCTATTATCTATTGATTAGAATTTCTATAATTAACAAAATTCATTAATTCATACAGGAGGGATTCACTTGAAAATTTTCTTCTACATCACATTGTTGATGCTCGGAATAATCCCGGGTATCTTGCTGGCTGGAGGCTTCCAGTTAAATGAGCATGGAGCAAAACCAATGGGACTTGGAGGTGCATTTACAGCTATAGTTAACGATGCCTCAGCTGTTTACTGGAACGGCGCAGCATTGAGCTATTTGGATGGAACTAATCTTCTGTTAGGTGCAGCTATTATTGGACCCAGTACATCTTTTAGAGGTGTTACACCGGCAGTCGACAAATCTAATATGATTAGTCAGACTTTCCTACCTCCTCATTTTTTTGCTTCTCATAAAATTTCTGATGCGTTTTCTGTAGGTCTCGGAGTATCAGTACCATTCGGTCTTGGCACTAAATGGAATCAAAGTTGGGTGGGAAGGTATTTAGCTGTTGAAACAGAGTTGCAGACCATTTCTGCACCTCTTGTAGTTTCCTGGGCTATTTTGGAAAATCTTTCTATAAGCGTTGGAGGTTCATTTAGCTTTGCAGATGTTACTATAGCACAGGCAAATTCTCAAACTCCTTTTGTAGGCGATGCTTTTATAACTCTCAAAGGAGATGATAAATCAGCATTTGGTTATAACGCAGGAATTATGTGGAAGCCTGTTAAGGATTTATCCATTGGTGCTTCCTTCAGAAGTGAAGTAGAATACGAATTTGAAGGAACTGCGACTTCAACCGGAGCTGAACAATTAGCAGCAGTATTACCAAAAGGAAATATTTCTGCTATGCTTACCACACCAATGAACATACAGGGCGGTATCGGTTATAGAGTAATTGAACAACTTCAGCTTTCAGTAGATTTTCAATGGGTTGGCTGGTCAAGCTATGATAAACTCGCGGTTGATTTTGAAGATCCAGCCTATGAAGATATTTCACGTCCCAGAGATTATGAAGACACTTATGCAATCAGATTTGGTGCGGAATACTTTCTTAACAATCAATTATCTTTTCTTGGCGGAGTTTATTTTGATAAAATGCCGGTTCAACCTGAATACTTAAGTCCATCGCTGCCTGATGCTGACAGGTTAGGATTTAGCATTGGTGCAGATGCAATGATTACTGAAAATTTTGGCATATGCGGTTCTTACTTGTTCATAAGGTCATCCGAACTAACTGTAACGAACTCACGAGAAATATATACTCCTTACGATGAAGGCAATGAGGATTCCGCTTCCAGATTTAACGGAACATATAATTCTTATGCCAATTTGTTCTCATTCAGTTTTTATTATAAATTTAATTAAGGAGAGGAGCAATAGTATGAAAAAGATATTAATCGCATTTTTAATAACAGCAAGTATTTTTCTCCTTTCATCTGCTTGTGATGAATATAATGAACTAACCGCTCCTGCAGTTAACCTTGGAAGTGCAAATTTTACGCGATTTGTTTCAATCGGTAATAGCCTTACAATGGCAGAACAGTCATCATCAGTTTATGAAGCGAGCCAGATGTACTCTTTTGGAAAACTGATAGCGAACCAGGTGCGGACAGCTTATGAGCAGGCAACTTTTAGCGATCCCGGAACCGGAGGTAGACTAGAAATTAGTTCTATTGATTTAGTTAATGGTTCAGCAGATATAGTAACAAATCCAAATCAAGGTGTTCCAACTAATTTAACTTATCCTGCACCTTACAATAACCTTGGCGTAAAGGGAGCTTTTCTTACGGATGTTTTAAATGCAAGAGATGCTAACAGTTGTTATACTGCGAATTTTGGCTCACCAAATCCTCTCTTTGATGCTGTATTAAGAGGTTTAGGAACTCAGTTGGAACTAGCAATTGCTCAGCAACCTACTTTCGTTACTCTTTGGATTGGTAATAACGATATTCTGGCGTTTGCTACTCGTGGTGGTCTTTTTCCAATTACAGATGTACAACAATTTGCTGCTAATTATAATACGATTTTAAATAGTCTTCAAGGTATCGAGGTTGTAGTAGCTAACATTCCTGATGTCAAAAATATTCCTTTCTTTAAAACTGTGGGACCTGGAATAGGCGCAAGCTTATTAGCAAATCAGATTCCTGGGATGGTTTATCAGACTACTAGTGGAATTGGTCAGGCAACTGTCGATGATCTGTTTGCAGGTAATGTGCTTGTCACATTATCTGGTTCATCAGCTGCATCTCTAATTGGAGATGTTACTGGTGCTTATTATACACTCAACGGAATTCCAATTCCTCCAGGTGTTAATACAGCTTTTCCATTTGGGTTGGCTCCTGAAAATCCTTGGCCAAATAATTTAATTCTTGATCCAACTGAAATGGTAGCATTAGATCAAACAGTAACCGCCTATAATGATATTATTGAATCTGAAGCATCTACAAGAAGTCTAGCTGTAGTAGATATACATGATTTACTTAATCGTATTGGTGAACCAAGTGGAATAGTGGTAAATGGAATTACATTTACGTCTGATTTTATTACTGGAAATACTTATTCACTTGACGGAGTGCATCCTACTACACAAGGCTATGGAATTGTTGCAAATGCATTTATAGAAACCATTAATAACAAATATGGAGCTTCTATTCCGTTGATAAATGTAGCAACACTTCCAGGAAGTCTTTTATTCGAAGGAACTGTTTCCATGGGTAAGTACGGAATTCCAAATATTCCTTTTGGAGCACTTGACAGAGTATTATTCTAGACTATAAGGGATGGTTAACCATCCCTTTATTTCTTTATGAGAACATTTGCTAAAATATTTTTTACACTCTTAATTCTCTCCTGCGTATTAATTTCGTGTTCTTCGGCAGAAGAGACTCAAGTAAAGAAGCAGCAAGTTGAAACTGATACAGTGTATATCTTTGATGAAATTCCTTCTGAAGAAGTATTCGAATTTGAAGCTCCGGTTCAGCATTCATTTGAAGTTTATGTAATTCAGATTGGTGCTTTCTCAACTTTTGATAGGGCGAAAGAATTCGCAGATAAAAGCTGGGTTAAACTTGGCAGAGAAATCAAAGTTGAATATGAACAGACAAAAAATCTTTACGTTGTTTTGATATATCCTCCTTTTAAAGATAAATCTAAAGCGGTTGGGTACCGCAATGAAATCCAGAAGAGTGGAGAATTTAAGGATGCCTGGATCGTTACGGTTGAGACTAAAAAATAAAAAGGTTAAGCCAATTAAAGCTTAACCTTTATTCTATCATACCCTCACTATATTTACAGCAATCAAAAGTTCAATTCAAATTTCAATATTCAACTTCTGTAAAGTTTATTTGTTTATGCAACAATTCTTACTCGAACCAGGTAATGATTTCCATTAGTCCGGTACCAGGATAACCAGGAGGCGAAGCAACCATTAATCTATCATCGTATCTATAAGCTTTGAGAAATCCGTGTGCTGGCCATGGATTACTAACTAATTTTCTATAGTACTGCTGTATTCCGCCGAGTAGTTTTAGTTGACCACTATTTGGTCGAGTTGCAGGATTTTCAGCACCAAATCCTTCGTTTTTACTGAAAATTGACGCGTGTAAATTAATTCCGTCATGATTAGCAGGAAGATCAGCAACCAGTATATCTTTCTCGGAGACAATTCCAAAAAGATCTGTTGATGTTGGATCTATCCTCGGATCCGTATTATATACAATGTCATTATCAATAAGGATTCTTTTATTAGAGCCAACTGTATACTTACCTTTGATTGTTCCTTGAATCCTTAGTACGGCATTCTGAGCGAATAGAATTCCGTTTGGCGCAAGTGAAGAAAGAAGATAAGCTGTAGGCGGATCATTGTATGAGGATCTGTATTTAACGCTATCTCCTTCAAATGTAAGAAAGACTGTATCCTGTCCCGTAAAATGTGCACCATCATCAACTGCTAAATTTTCAAGGTCACTAATTGAAGTAGTTGGCATCGGAACATCTACGCCTTGTTCAAAACCGCCATAGAATTTTGGATCATCAAAAGCTGTTTCATTCTTAATGCCTTTTTTGGTAGTAACTTTACCATAAAAAACCGGACTACGGTTAACAGTTAAAAAATCCTGTGAATGCCATGGTCCCCAAACAGTATCCCCATCATGCCAGTGAATACCACTCTCAGAGACTGAGTAGTAAGCAAACTTAGAAAAACTGCTTGGTTTATAGACTACTTCAATGGATTTTGTTACTCCACCATAAGTTCCCGTTGTGGTTAATTTTCTAATATTTATCCAGGGATCTAATACTTGAATACCAGCAGTAAACGATCCATTTTCAAAATTAACATTAGTATAGCCATCATCCCATAAGCCATTCAGGAATAATTGATTGCAGGCTAAATTAGTTCCGCTGGATGCGATACTATGAGCAATAGTATTAGCATAATAGTCTGACATATTCTCAACAGCTTGTGTAGACAATTTATTGGAATTGGTTCCTAAAATTATGTATAGAATACTAAAACCAAGAACTAAAAAAAGTGATAACTTACCCATTCTTTTTTTCCTCCTTAACGATTAAAAAGATTTCTTGCTGCCATCCTGATCTGTCTCCAAAATACAGTTTGATATTTTTCATCATAAGCCGCCACATCTTCTACTGTTACGTCTATTTGCATTGAAAAGATCTCTCTTGGATCAGCAATTGGAAAATTTAATTTTGTACCCAGAGCATTATAGAATTCCATTTTGAATTGTGTTACACCCAAATTAATATTTACAGGAGCTTCGCCTTTTCCCACTCTGTATAAAAATCTGTCTCTCGGATTTGGAGTAGCTGAAATATCTGTTGAAGGATCGAAATAATAGTGCATCGTATCAATCAAACCATCTTGGTCAACGTCAGTCAGATATTTTATACTGATCGAATCTGCATAAAGGATTGCCTCTGTAGGAACAGGAATTTGTGTCCAATCAGCACAATATCCGATTCGTTTAAAATCAGTCTCTAAAATTTGTACTACGTGCGCTAAATTGGTTTGAGCTGTTAAGTTTCCGGTTCCACGGTAAAGATCTTCAGTTGCAGAATTTTGCAAACGGAATATCGAAAGCATAAGTATTCCTGCAATTAATATAGAACCCATTATATCTAAGATTACATTTGTTCCCATTGCTGTCTCCTATCTGAAATGCCAATAACTAAAAATTGATTCGGTTTTTAAAGCAAGGACCGAACTATCCGCGCTAACGGGTCTGGTAATTGTCAGAATTATTTTTTTATTCCAAGTTCGATTTGTAGTTGATCCTAAAATATTACTCGTTTCTACGTAAACCACAGCACAAGAAATATCAAAGATTGCTGAAGGCATAGTACTATCTCGCTTTGTAAAACCATTATAGTCATCAAAATCATCGAATGTATCTCCAGTCTCTCCGGCCTCAGGTCCTAAAACTGAACTTAATTGTGTCAATGTGAAAATGCTCGTGGTATCTGATTTCTCATCGAATGCTTTACCATGTGCTTCCTCAATCATTGACGTTGCTATCGAAGTGGCTAATACACCATATTGAGCATCATCTCTAATTGATTCGTTTGTAAGGTTTGCAGTGTTTACTCTGAGCATTATAGTTGAGAGCAACAGCATCGCACCTAAACTCATTATCATTTGTCCTGTGTTCATTTTTTCTTCACTTCCACAAGTTTTTATTAAAATATTTGATACAGATATCCAGTATGTATGCCACATATGTATCGGTAAATTTTTCCATCATTAAAAATGGAAAATTGATTTTCGGTAATTATTTGACATTTCTAGTGAATATTTTACTGTAACTATTTGAAATCGTATTTTAATTCGAGACACTCTAATTTTTATCATAATAAGCACAATTAATAAATTATTATTCTTGAGTCTAGTTCTGAATAGAAATGGAGAAATGATTTTATCAGCCCATTTCCCGATATATCAAGTTTTTTCTTTAGTTTTATTTGTTTATTTTTTGAGAAATTTCAAACAAAAAATTTTGCTGGAGGTCATCAAATGGCATTTTCTTTAAATAAAATAATGCTTATTGGTCGGCTGGGAAAGGACGCCGAAACAAGATTTACGACAAATAATGTGTCTGTAACAAATTTCAGTATGGCAACCGATTATCGATACAAAGGAAAGAACGGGGATTGGGTTAGTGAAACAACCTGGCATAATATAGTTTCCTTCAACCTCTCTGATTACTTTAAAGATAATTTGAAAAAGGGAAAAAAGTTTTACGTTGAAGGAAGATTATCCAAAAGAGATTACACAGATAAAGAAGGAGTAAAACGATATTCAACTGATGTTATTACGGATAAATTGATTCCACTTGAACCGTCTTCAGAAAGTTCATCATCAGATGACGAGACAACAAGTGTTGAACCTACGGTTAATAACGATAACGACGACTTACCTTTTTAGTTTTTTTCATTTTATAGGATTTGATTTTTTTTGGAGATTGACTGGTTATATCAGGTATTTTCACTTGTATTATTACTGGTTCTTTCTGCTTTTTTTTCTGGATCTGAAGTCGCATTCTTTTCCATAAAGCAGAAGAAAATGGAAGAAGATTTCAAATCCTCTAAACTCATTTCACGTTATGCAAATAATCTACTCGCTTTCCCAAGGCGACTTCTGATAACTATTCTTGTAGGAAATACACTTGCAAATGTAGCTGTGTCAATAGTCTCCGTTTCTCTTGCGCTTGAAATTGCTTATTTGTATCAGGTAAAAGTGAATGTTATTCTTACAATTCAGATTATATTGATTACTATTATTGTTTTAATTTTTTGTGAATTGCTCCCAAAAGTATTTGCATCAAAGCATCCGCAACTAACTATTAAATTAATAGCCATCCCACTATATCTAATGAGCACGATAATTTATCCGGTATCAGAGATAATTACCGAAATTATAAGGCTTACGTTTTCTAAGCTGAAATTTGATAAAGCCAAAACTGCTATTACTGAAAATGAAATATCAGACCTTGCAGAACTAGGTCATGAACGGGGCACGCTTGAAGAGGATGAGCAGGAAATTATAACAAGTTTTGTTGAATTTAAATCAGTTCTTGTTGTAGAAGTGATGACCCCCCGGGTTGATATTATATCGGTACCCTTTGATATCAGCAGTGAGGAACTTATACAGACAATAAACAGCAGTGGTTACAGCCGTTTTCCGGTTTACAGAGAAAATTTGGATAAAATTATAGGTATGGTTCACGCAAAAGATTTACTTCAGTACTTAAGAAGCAAATCTTTTATCAAAGAAGAGACGCTTGTAAAAATAACCCGGGGAGTATTATTTGTTCCTGAGAGAAAAAAAATCAGTGAAATGCTGAAAGAGTTTCAACAAAAAAAAATGCATTCGGCTATTGTAGTTGATGAATTTGGTGGTACCTCCGGATTGATTACACTTGAAGATATTATAGAGGAGATCATTGGGGAAATTTGGGATGAGCACGATCCCGAAGAAGATTCAATTAAAATAATTTCACCTGAAAAAATAAGTGTGTTAGGAAAAGTATCGGTAGCAGAGCTTAACTCGCTGGTTGGGCACAATTTGATTCCAACAAGTGAAGACTATGATACAGTTGCAGGTCTGGTTATAAACAAAGCTGGGGATATTCCTAAAGAAGGATATTCATTCGTTCTCAATAACTATAAACTGACAGTCAAAGAAGTCTTAAAAAAGCGTATCAAGCGAATTGAGATTGATAAGCTGAGTTAACGATTAAGATCAATGAAAAAGGGATGTTTTATACAGTTTGTTGTAATCTTAACAATTATAATTGCAGTGATTATATATATTATTGAATACAAACTGGATGATTGGTTAGTTAAGCCTGGTAAAAAATTAATACTGAGTGAAGTTTCCAAGAACTGGGAAAAGGAAACTGCTTATATTAAAGCATCTGTTGAGAAGGATTCACTCAAATCATTAATGAAATATTACCTGGAAAATATTAAAACGATAGAAGATGTTGTAAATTTGGAAGAGGATATTTTTTTAAGTCAGTTTAAAATTGCAATTGAAGACAGTCTGATTACTGATAACGAAATATCAAATTTAACTCTGCTAATGAAAAAGGAACAATATGAGAAATCCGAGAGCAACTGAAATTAAAGTTGGCATTACCGTTTTATTTGGATTGCTAGTTTTTATCTGGGTTCTGGGTTGGGCCAAAAGTTTTTCTTTATCCTCATCCGACAATCTGGTGAATGTTAAGTTCAGTAAAGTGTCAGGGCTCGAAATTGGTAATAATGTTACTGTCAATGGTGTAAGAAAAGGACATGTGAATGATTTCGTTATTCAAGGATCGCATGTAATTGTAACTTTAAGCATCAGCGATGAAATTCATCTAAAAAAGGACGCGCAATTCTCACTTGAAAGTACCGACCTGATGGGCGGAAGAAAAATTGAGGTTGACCCCGGTAATTCAGATGAAAACCTAAACCTGTCGGATATTCAGCAAGGCGAATACATTACAGATATAGCTGGTGTAATTTCTTTGTTCAGTGATATCCAGGATAAAATCACTATCATTGCAAATGAATCAGTAAAAACATTACAGGGAATAAATTCACTTCTTGACGATAAAAACTTTATTCAGGGACTTAGGACCAGCGTTGTTAATCTTAACAACCTGACGGCAAAATTGGATAAAGTTCTATCTGAAAATCAGCAGAACATCAAAGAGATTGCAGAAAACACTAAAGAAATTACATCAGATACAAAAGTTCTGATTAAAGAAAATAAAGAAAACATTGAACGCTCATTGACTAATTTGAATACTGTTTTACTAAAATCAGATTCCCTCATTACCTCTCTTAATTATCTGACCCAGGAAACTGCAATGGGCGGAAACAATCTTGGAAAAATTCTTTATGATGATTCTCTTTACATTAACCTGACACAATCCATTAAGTTGTTAAAAGATTTAAGTAAGGTTATTCTTATTCAAGTACAAACTGATGGATTTAAAGTAGACGCAAGTATTTTTTAATTATTGACACTTGAAGTATGGTTCTCGGATTAGGAATAGACATAATAGAAATTGCAAGAATTAAGAAAAGTATTGATAGGTTTGGTGATAAATTTCTTGAAAAAGTTTTCACTGAAGGCGAAATCAGATACTGCAGTTCTAAATTCAATAAGTATCAGCACTATGCAGCAAGATTTGCAGCGAAAGAGGCAGTTTATAAAGCACTAGCATCAGGATGGAAAGAAGGTCTTCGCTGGAAAGATATTGAAATCCTAAATGACACTTCGGGTATGCCTTCTGTTAATCCATCAGGTAAATTAAAATCATTCCTTTCTGACAACGCTCAATTACGCATCTCAATCAGTCATTCTGATAATTATGTAACTTCCGTTGCCATAATATTCAAAAACAATTCCGAATAGAATATTAACCTTATTTCTGTTCTCAGCACACAAATAAAGTAAATTGATATTAAAGAATGATATTATTAGCTTTTCAAGCATTATTTTAAATAATTAATGAAATTGTATGTTTGTAAAATTTTATAACATATTTAATTATTCAACAATTGCGATTGTAATTGTTTTTTTAATACTGATTCTGACTGAATCAATTTCAAAAGAATTATACTTGACATTGCTTTATATCACAATCGGAATTCTGGTTGCAAGAATAGCATTAAGAATTTATTTACAATCATATCTTAAAAAGAGTAAAGGAGAATAAGACTTCGAACCTTCGAAACGAACTAATGGAAAGCTTAATGCAAAGGTTCTAATTTTAAACCAGAGCTACGAACCTCTTACTGTCTGCAATATTAAAAAAGCGGTTATTCTTATGTATTTGGGAAAAGCCGAATTAGTTAGGACTCACCGATGATGGCAAAGCAATTAGATCTATGCGTAAAAACTATCCCTGGCCAAGTATAATAAGATTAAGTCGCTTTGTGCGTGTTCCGTATAAAAAAGTAGTTCTAACGAGAAAAAATATTTTAAGAAGAGATGGTTACAAATGTGCTTACTGCGGAAGGGGAGATTTAACTTTAACAATGGATCATATTATTCCCAAAGCAAAAGAGGCGGCGATGAATCCTGGGAAAATCTTGTTAGTGCTTGCACAAATTGCAACAACAGGAAGGGAGATAGAACCCCCAGTGAGGCAGGACTATCTTTACTTGTGAGGCCATTCAAACCGAGCCATATAATGTTCATTAAAAATGTGGTTGGCCGAATTGATGAGAAATGGAAACCCTATTTATATCTTTCTTGAGAATTGCTTCTCCATTCTAAAAAACATCTATTATTCTTATCTTTGAACTGTAATTTCAACTATTTCAATACGTTATGAAGCAAAAAAGAATCCTTAGCGGAATGCGTCCTACCGGAAAACTTCACATTGGTCATTATGTTGGAGCATTGGAGAATTGGGTCTATCTCCAGGATAAATATGAAAGTTATCATCTGATAGCAGATTATCATGTTTGACTAACAGATTTAAATACAAATAATATCTACAATGATACAATTGAAATGCTGATTGATTGGCTTGCTGCAGGATTAGATCCAGTTAAAAGTCCAATGTTCAGGCAATCGCAGATAAAGGAACACACTGAACTGTTTCTAATATTTAGTATGCTTGTTACTTCGAATCGATTAGAAAGAAATCCAACTGTTAAAGAACAAGCACGTGCTCTGCATATTGAACAAATTATTTACGGTCATTTAGGATATCCAGTTCTACAAGCTTCAGACATTCTTCTTTATAAAGGTGATGCTGTTCCGGTTGGTGAGGATCAGGTTCCGCATATTGAAATTACAAGGGAGATTGCAAGAAGATTCAATAATCAGTTTGGTATAGTTTTTCCGGAACCTGAAGCGCTTCTTACTAAGTTTCCCCGATTACCTGGATTGGATGGAGCTGCAAAAATGAGCAAGTCGCTTGGCAATACAATTCTTTTATCTGATGAACCGGAAACAGTTAAAGCAAAACTTAAAAAAGCCGTCACTGATCCACTAAAAGTAAGACGCAATGATCCGGGTAGACCTGAAGTCTGTTTAATATTTTCTTATCATAAAAAATTTAATCCTACGCAAGTTGAACAGATTGAAACAGATTGTCGATCAGGTGCTCTTGGCTGTGTTGATTGTAAATTAATTTGTTCCGAAAATATTTCTTCATTTCTTGCACCAATCATTGAAAAAAGAAAATATTATGAAAAGAATATGAATGAGGTTCTGGACATACTTACTGATGGCGAAACTCGAGGCAAAAAAGCAGCTCAGGATACGATGGCAGAAGTTCACGAAAAAATGAAATTTGGTTGAGATGTATAAAGTCAAATTAAATCAATTTGAGGGTCCTCTCGATCTTCTCTTATTTTTTATTAAGAGAGATGAATTGAATATTTATGATATCCCTATCGCAAGACTTACAAAAGAGTTTTTAGAATATGTTAATCTAATAAAGATCCTTGACCTTGAAGTAGCCGGTGATTTCATTTTAATGGCTTCTACCTTGATGCACATTAAAGTAAGAATGCTATTGCCTCGAGAAATTGATGAGAAAGGTGAAGAAATTGATCCACGGGCTGACTTAGTTAGAGCACTTCTGGAATACAAACGGTACAAAGAAATGTCGGAGGAGTTATCTTATTTTGAATCGAACCAAAGAAAAAGAAAATTACGCGGTAATTTTTCTGAAGACATAAAAGAAGCACCAAACGAATATGATATACTATTGAAAAATGTTTCAATTTATGATCTTGCAAAAGCATTTAAATTTGCTTTCGAGCAGATTAAAAATGAGCCAGTACATCAAATTCAGAAATTGAATATATCGATAGAAGAGCAAATAGAATTCATCGAAAGAAAATTAAAGGAATTTCCCGAGCTTCACTTTCGGAATTTGGTGGAAGAGATTAAAGAAAAGATAAGAATAATAGTAACATTCATTGCGTTGCTGGAACTTGTGAAAATGGGTAGAATCGGGATCAAGTCAACCAGTGCATTTAATGATTTTATAATAACTAATAATCAAAATGGATAATACATACATATCAGTAATTGAAGCTTTAATATTTTCCTCGGATGATTCACTTTCAGCCGAAGAAATAATTCGAGCAGTAAAATCGATTGATGGCGAAGAAATAGAATTGACTAAAGATGATGTAGACAAAATGGTAGATTGATTTAAATCAAAAATATATTGATGATGGAAATGCATTTCGAATTTTAAGTATTGCGAATGGATATTTGTACGCAACCTTAGAAACTTTTGCAAAGTATGTGGGTTATCTTTCGTCAGAAAGAGCAAAACGGCGGTTAAGCCAGGCAGCACTTGAAACACTTTCGATAATTGCATATAAACAGCCAATTACTAAACCTGAACTTGAATCAATCCGTGGTGTAAATTCGGATTATATTCTTACATCACTTCTTGAAAAAAATCTTATTACTATAAAAGGAAGAGCTGAAACGGTCGGCAGACCCTTGCTTTACGGAACGACGGATGAATTCTTGAAATACTTTGGTTTAAATAATCTTGCTGATTTACCCAAACCAAGAGAGATTGAAGAAATTATGCAGGATGAAGATTTCATTGAACAGAAGAGAAAAATTATGATGAGTGACCTCGAAGAAAAGTTGGAAGAATCTTTGGGTGGAGAATCTGGTGACGATAATTCGAATAAATAAATTTTTAGCTGACAGTGGTGTAAGTTCAAGGAGAAAATCCGAAGAATATATTTTGCAGGGCAGAGTTGCTGTGAATGATAAAATCGTAACTGATTTTAGCCAAAGAATAGATACTGAAAAAGATATAGTTTCTCTTGATGGCGAGAAAATTAAAATTAAAAAACATATTTATCTGTTGTTGAATAAACCCAAAGGTTATATTACAACAGTATCAGATGACAGGAATCGCTCAACTGTGCTTGATCTTGTAAAAGTAAAAGAAAGGATTTATCCTGTTGGAAGACTTGACTATAATACTACTGGACTTTTGTTCATGACAAATGACGGTAAATTTTCTCAGTTGTTAACCCACCCTGGCAATAAAGTCCTAAGGGAATATGAAGTTCTACTGGATAAGCCACTTGAAGAAAAAGATAAATTAAAACTTCTCAATGGAATTAGATTGGATGGAAAGCCAGGTAAATTTCTCAAGTTAATATTTCCTGAACAAAAAAATAAGAAGTATGTTGTCATATCCTGTGAAGAGGGTAGAAACAAATTTGTCAAACGTATGTTTGGAAGACTGGATTATACTGTAGTTGAATTAAATCGTGTTTCTTATGGCGGAGTTTATCTTGATTATACCTCCTGGCAAATCACGAAATTTAACTTCTCAGGAAGTTCAACTTATTAGAAATAAATATTCACGCTGAATCTAACCGGAGGAATAGTGGAAAATACGCAAACTGATATCAATGTGCTCATTAAAAGACGTTATGAGGAGCTCGAAGAACTTAAAAAAATGGGGATTGAAGCATTTGCTTATTCATTTGATACTGATATTTACTCTGAAGAAATAAAAAAGAATTTTGAAAAGTATGAGAACAAAGATGTCAAACTTGCCGGAAGAATAATGACAATCAGAAGGATGGGCAAGGCATCCTTCGCTCATATTATGGATCAGAAGGGGAGAATACAGATTTATCTTAAGAAAGATGATATCGGTGAAAGTTATGATGCGTTTCGGTTGATGGATATTGGAGACATTATTGGAATCGATGGCTATGTATTCAAAACAAAGACTGGTGAAATTTCAGTTCACACAAAGTCATTAAAACTTCTGGCAAAATCATTAAGACCTTTACCAATGGCAAAAGAAGTTGAAGATGAGAATGGAAATAAAATAATTTATGACCAGTTTGCCGATAAAGAATTAAGATATCGTCAGCGTTATGTTGATCTGGTTGTCAGTCCAAACGTTAAGGATGTTTTTATTAAGAGATCAAACATTGTTTCAGCGATAAGAAATTATCTTGATGACAAAGGATATCTTGAAGTTGAAACTCCCGTCCTTCAACCACTTTATGGTGGTGCAGCAGCAAGACCATTTGTAACACATCATAATGCACTTGACATAGAATTATTTCTGAGAATAGCTGACGAACTTTATCTTAAAAGATTAATTGTCGGAGGTTTTGATGGTGTATATGAAATTTCTAAAGATTTCAGAAATGAAGGAATGGATAGATCTCATAATCCCGAATTTACCATGCTCGAGCTCTATGTTGCATATAAAGATTATAATTGGATGATGAACCTGGTTGAAGAGTTATTTGCAAATATCTGCAAAACTGTCTTTGGTTCATTTGATTTTAAATATGAAGAAAATAAAATTAATTTTACGCAACCGTGGAAAAGAATAAATTATGTTGAAGCAATAAAGGATAAAACCGGAGTTGATGTAATCGCAGCATCTGATAATGACTTGAAAGGACTGTCAAAAAATTTAGGAATTGAAATAGACGGACTTTTTGGGAAGGCAAAATTAATTGATGAAATTTTCAGCCAAATTGTTGAGCCTGAATTAATTCAACCAACCATTGTGGTTGACTATCCATTAATTCTTTCTCCTCTCGCTAAGAAGCACCGTAGCAAAGAAGGACTTGTTGAACGTTTTGAAGGATACGTTGCCGGGAAGGAAATATGCAACGCATTTTCAGAGTTGAATGACCCTATTGATCAAAGAAAAAGATTTGAAGACCAGGTTAAAATGAGAGAAGCTGGTGATGATGAGGCTCACCAGGTAGATGAAGATTTTATTCGCTCTATGGAATATGGAATGCCTCCAATGGCGGGATTGGGTATCGGTATAGATCGTTTGGTGATGCTATTAACCAATCAATCATCTATCAGAGATGTAATTTTCTTTCCACAGATGAAGCCTCAGGTTTGAGCATTCATCAATGCAATTTACCGGGGATAAAATGGTTCGTATCATTTATGATTTATTTAATTTATTTTGCAATTAACTGGAGAATTGATGAATAAAATATTTAGAATACCTATTCTTATTATCATTCTGACAGCTGGGATTGTACTTGGCATACAGATAGAGAAGATTTTTTCTGATGATAATCTCAGAGATGGTGTCCGTAAACTAAACGATGTTTTATCTTATACACAAAGATATTACATCGAGGAAGTCGACACTCCTAAACTTGTTGAAGCAGCAATTAAAGGTATAACAAATGAATTAGATCCTCACTCATTTTATATATCTGCAAAAGATTTTTCAGCTATCGAAGAATCTTTTCGTGGAGATTTTGAGGGTATTGGAATCGAATTTCAAATAGTAGATGATACTATCACAGTAGTATCCCCAATAACAGGAGGTCCAAGCGAAGCACTTGGTATTTTACCTGGCGACCGAATAGTCAAAATTGAAAGCGAGGATTGTACTGGATTCACCAACGATCAAGTACGAGAAAAGCTAAGAGGAAAAGCAGGTTCTAAAGTTAATGTATCAATTAGCAGAACTGGACTCCAAGATTTAATTGAATACGAAATAACAAGAGATAAAATTCCTATTTATTCTGTTGATGCAAGCTTAATGCTTAATGATAATACCGGTTATATAAGTGTATCTCGTTTTTCAGAAACTACTCTTAGTGAATTGAATGAGGCTTTGACTGAATTGAAACAGCAAGGAATGTCTCAACTAATATTGGATCTTCGAGGCAACCCAGGAGGTTACCTAAGTCAGGCTGTTGAAATGGCTGATCTGTTTATTAGTGAAAAAAAGAAAATTGTATATACAGAAGGCAGAAGAAAAGATGCAAATGAAGAATATTTTGCTTCTAAACCAAGTCCTTTTGAAGAAACTCCATTGATTGTAATGATTAATCACGGTTCAGCAAGTGCTAGTGAAATTGTTTCCGGTGCAATTCAAGATTGGGATAGAGGACTAATAATTGGTGAAACTTCATTCGGAAAAGGTTTAGTCCAACGTCAGTTTACACTTTCTGATAACTCTGCTATTCGTCTGACTATATCAAAATATTTCACTCCATCCGGAAGATCAATTCAAAGAGATTACACGGATAAAAAGAAATATGAAGAGTTTTACACAAACATGGGCGATACAATCCTAAGTGAAGGAAACAATATTGAACACATTGCCGAACAGGATTCTTCAAAACCAATTTACCAGACGCACAATGGTAGAATAGTATATGGCGGCGGCGGAATAACACCGGATTATATTATTAAAAATGAAAGAATTACAAATTATACAAGCAATCTTTTAAGAAAGAATGCTTTTTATCAATTCATTTTAAACTACATTGAAAGTAATGGAGATGAAGTCAATTCAACTTATGGTGATAGTCTATCAAAATTTATAAATGAGTTTAAATTTTCAGAAGCTGAGATAAATAAATTTATTTCGTTTGCAGGTTCAAAAGATGTTACATTTAACCAGGAAGAATACGACACTGATAAAGATTACATCCAAACTAGACTTAAAGCTCAGTTAGCAAGAAATTACTGGAAAAATGATGGCTGGTATGCTGTTATGATTACAACTGATGATCAAATAGATAAAGCATTGGGTTTGTTCGAAGAGGCAAAAGAAATAGCAAATCTTAAATGAAAAATTATTTCATTTACGTAATTATTCTGATATTGAATTTTAATGTTTATTCTCAGCTAAGTCAGAAGTATGATGAAAAACATCCTACAAGGAATGGAAGTCTCTTAGTTGGCGAAGACCTGACTTATGTAGTTAAGTATGCTTACTTTAATTTGGGTGAAATTAGAATTAAGGTTCTGGAGAAAACAAAAATAAACAATACATCTGTATACAAAACGATAGCATATATTGATTCGTACCCGGATCTTCCTTTTGTTAGTCTTCATCAGATTTACGAAAGTTACATTGACTCATCTTTTTTTCCACTAAAATTCTTTGCTAAAATTTTTACTGAGGACACGGTATTCGTCAAATATAATTTTATCGGTAATTCAAAAATTGAAATGCAAAAAGGAAAATTAGGTGCAAAAAAATTATGGCTTGATTCTACAGCCTACGCACATCACCGCATGCAGGATGGTCTTTCGATTTTATTTTATACAAGAATGAATTTCGGTCATAATCAAACACTATCAGTTCCCTGCTTTGTAAATGAAAAAGAGGAAACTACAATACTAAATTTCTATACTGAGGCAGTACCTGTTTCGATAGAAGCAGTTGATTATAATATCAATTGTCTCCGTCTGGCCGGAAGAAAAGATTTTGTTAGTGTTTACGGACTTACTGGCAGTTTTGAAGGATGGTTTAGCAATGATAAATTCTCAATCCCAATTCTTGCAAAGTTGAATGTAATAATAGGAAGCGTCAACCTGGAATTAATAAAATGGAATAAAGAATTATGGAATCCTCCTTCATTCAAAAATTAAATGATGAAGTAAAATTATTTCCTTTTCACGGAATTTATCCTCGAATAGGGAACTATGTATTCCTCGCTTCAGGAGTTAAAATTATTGGTAATGTTGAAATTGGGGATAATTCAAGTGTTTGGTACAACACTGTAATTCGTGGAGATGTTCATCACATTAAAATAGGGGACAACACAAATATACAAGACTGTTCGATGCTTCACGTGACAAATGGAAAATTTCCACTCAATATTGGAAATAAAGTTACCATCGGACATTCTGTTTCCTTGCACGGGTGTACGCTTCAGGATTTGTGCCTGATAGGAATTGGAGCAATTGTACTTGATGGTGCTGTGGTTGAATCGAATTCGATGGTAGCTGCAGGTGCGTTGGTAAAACAGAATTATATCGTTCCTACAGGAAAATTAGTAGCAGGGATTCCTGCGAGAGTTATTCGTGATTTAACAATTGATGAAATAAAAGATATTGAGGCCGGTGCACATCGGTACATTGAATATACTAAGATTACAGAAAAGTCATTAATAGAAAAATCGTAATTTAATATTGGGTTTAAATATACTTGGTTAAAAACTTACAAGTTTATTCACAGGATACCTCAATCAATAAGAGATTCGTTCATTCAATAGTCTCATCTTTTAAGAAAGAATATAAATTAAACATTTCCTTTCTCTCAGTAAGCTTTATAAATTCAACAGAACTTCGGGAAATTAACAAAGTATATCTGAAACATGATTATGAAACAGACGTAATCACATTCAACTACTCAAAAATACTTAAAGATATCGACGGTGAAATCTTAATTTCATACGAAAAAGCAAAGTACAATGCCAAAAAATTCAATGTTTCCTACAGAAATGAACTCGGTCGACTGGTTATTCATGGGTTACTTCATTTGTTGAATTTTGATGATAAAGATAGAAAAAGTAAAAAAATTATGAAACAGGAGGAAAATAAGTTGCTTAATATAATTAATTTTGCTTTATTCGCAAGTAAGTAATGAAAGGTCTGTGGTTGTTAAGATTCAGCGTATTTAAATTAGGTAAAAAACCATTGATTAATAAATTACTATCAAATGCTGCACGAAAATTTTCTTCTGATATCTTTTTTACTAATTCTTCTTCGAATCGTATAAATTACTATAATTTATTAAATCAATTAGTTAGTTAATGAAAATAGACCAAATAGTCGAGGGTTATATAATTTATCTACGAAACATTCGGCGTTATTCACCTAACACAATAAAATCATATAAGTCTGATCTGTCTGATTTCATAAATTACTGTAATGATAATAATAAGATTGAAATAACTTTAATTAATGAACGCTTCATTAAATCTTATTTGATGAATCTAAGCGAAAAGAAACTTGAAAAAATATCTATCGTCAGAAAATTATCCTCGCTCAGGGGTTTGTTTACATTTGCTTTCAAGGAAGACCTTATAAAGCAAAACCCAACTTCACAAGTACAAAATCCTAGAACATCAAAAAAACTACCTGAGATTACCTCAGCAGGAAATATCTTAAAAACATTTCAACTTGTGGATGAAGCAGATGGAAATCCGGTTTTAATAAAAGCTATTTTTGAACTTCTTTACGGTTGTTCACTTCGTGTTTCGGAAGTTTGTAATCTTAAAGCTGGAGATGTGGATTTTGAAAAAGGATCATTAAGAGTTCTTGGTAAAGGATCTAAAACCAGGATTGTGCCGATAGGAGAGCAATCGAAAAAAAATCTCACAGATTACTTGAATTTATTTCCTGCGGAGAATTTTTCACAACCTTTTCTTAGAAATAAAGCAGGCAAAAAATTGTATGAAAAATATATTTATCGGGTTGTAAATAAATATTTAAGCAAAGTTACAGATATACGGAAGAAAAGCCCGCATATTCTTCGCCATAGTTCTGCAACGCATATGTTAGATAATGGTGCAGACCTCAGGGCGGTTAAAGAAATTCTTGGTCATGAAAATCTTAAAACAACTCAAATTTATACTCACGTGAGCATTGAAAGGCTCAAACAATCATATAAAAAATCTCATCCAAAATCGTAGGAGTAAGTTATGAACATTATTATAACAGCGCGAAAGTTTAAGGCAAGAGAAACATTAAAAGATTATATTAAGGATGAAGTGAAGTCTCTATTAAAATTTAACGATAGCATAATTAGTGCTGATGTTATTCTTAGTTTTCAAAATAGCCACGACAGCGTTAAGAAGGCTGAGATAACATTGCACATTCCAGGACAAACCTTTGTAGCTACTGAGGAATCAGAGAAGTTTATAAAATCAGTGACTGCGGCAACTAATAAATTGTCGAGACAATTAAAAACTTTAAAATCGAAAAGAAAAAGTAGGACTAAATGACAATAGTAACCGACAAAGCTATAACTAAAAAAGAATTCATTACAGTAGATTTTTTATATTACAATGCTAAGAAATTAGGGAAGCTAAATCTTCTCTCTGAAAATCCGGATTTGGAAAAAAAGATAACTGATCAGAACCTTCACAGGCCTGGATTAGCGTTGGCAGGTTTTGTTGATTTATTTTCTTTTAGCCGCGTACAGATTTTTGGAAATACGGAAGTAAGATATCTAAATAAACTTTCATCGGATCAGCAGGAAAAGTCATTAAAAACTCTTTTTCAATTCAATGTCCCTTGCATAATTCTTACTGGCAACAATAAACCAATTCCTGTCCTACTAGAATTGGCCAAAGAAAAAAGAGTTCCCATATTTCACTCACCCTACAACACAACAAAATTAATTTATTTACTCGGTGATTTTCTTGATGACCAGTTTTCGCAACGGATTACTATCCACGGCTCTTTTGTCGATGTCTATGGAGTTGGGATTTGTTTTGTCGGTAAATCTGGCATCGGAAAAAGTGAAGTTGCCCTTGATCTGATAGAAAGGGGGCACAGACTTGTCGCCGATGACGTCATAATTCTAACAAAAAAGGGCGAGGGGATACTTATTGGATCTGGAACTGAAATTGCAAAGCATAATATGGAAATAAGAGGTCTTGGCATTATTGATGTGGAGAGAGTATTTGGAATAAGAGCCATAAGATATCAAAAAAGGCTAGAAATATTGGTAGAATTGGAAGTTTGGGATGATAAAGCAAACTATACAAGAACCGGACTTGATGAAAAAACAATTACTATATCAGAAATTGAAATTCCATACATAAAATTGCCAATACTACCCGGTAAGAATATTACCGTAATTTCTGAAGTTATTGCTCTTAATTATCTACTTAAACATTATGGTTATGATGCAGCAGAAGTGTTTAAAAAGAGGCTTTCTGAAAGAATTTTGGATAAAAATTCGAAATCGCAAAGAGCTACCGAATATTTTGAACATGATTTCGAATAGAGCTAAATCAGGCTTGATTCAATAACCCATTTTAGTTATTTTTGCGCACCGTTATATGAAAAAATTATTCTATTTCTCAAAAGCGAACTTAAAGTATATTGAAATTAAAAATTTCAAATTAAAACTTTTTTCTTTGCTTCTTAGTTTATCCCTCTTGTTTACTTCAATTTTCTTAGCTTTAAATCATTTTTTAGCAATCGATTCAAATCCGAATGTAAAAATATCTACTCTGAAAAATGAGAACAACGAGTTAAAAGAAGAAATTAAAAGGATAAATGAATCTTATAAGCAAATACTTGGCGAAGTTGATAATATTTCAGAAATGAACTCACAGCTTAGAATCGCTGCCAATTTAGAAGCTTTAACTGATGAAGAAAGGCTTCTTGGTACTGGTGGTAGTGAAGATTATCTGTCAACTAATTTAAATATCAAAGATATTGAAGTTAAGAATCTTTTAGAGTCTATTGATGAAATGATAGGATATGTTCAATTCGAAAAAGAACAAACTTTACAAATTGCTAATAAGCTTAGTCTCAATGAAAAACTACATAAAAGTATTCCAGCTATTAAACCAACTATAGGTAATTACACAATTAATGATTTTGGAATGAGAAGACATCCTATTTTAGGTGTAAGAAGGTTTCACGATGGTATAGATATAAACTGCAATTATGGTACAGAGGTACATTGTTCAGGTGAAGGTAAGGTAATTGCGGTTGAAAGAAGAGCAGGATTTGGTTTAGTTATTGAGATTGATCACGGTTTTGGATATAACACAATTTACGCTCATCTTTCAAAAGCTATGGTTAAAAAAGGTAACTCAGTTACAAGAGGGCAAATAATAGCGAAGTCAGGGAACTCTGGTCTATCTACCGGACCTCATTTACATTATGAAGTTCGTCACGATGGGATCCCTCTTGATCCAACAGACTTTTTCTTTGATGATTTAACTTTTTTTGATCTAGATTCACAATCCTCATCTCAATCGGATAAATAATATATGATCTGGACAGTTGAACTTGCTGCATTTCTTGACGACGCTCCCTGGCCCGCAACAAAAGAAGAACTCATAGAATATGCAGACAGAATTGGTGCGCCTTACGAAGTAATTGAAAACCTTAAGGAACTAGAAGATACAGATGAACCCTATGAAACTATTGAAGATATTTGGCCAGATTATCCCTCTGATGAAGACTTCTTTTATAATGAAGATGAATTCTGATCTGTACAAATCAGCAAACTATGAATGAATCCGATCTCCGATAAAATACCCGGACAAGAACGCGTAAAGCATACTCTCAATAATTTTCTTCAATCAAAAATAACCCCACATGCTTTTCTATTTACAGGAAATGCTGGAGTAGGTAAAGACAATGCTGCTATCCAATTTGCAAAAACTTTGGCAGGCAAGAATAATTTTGAGGGAACAGAAAAAACCTTCAGAGCTATTGAACAGCTTCAGGAACCATTCCTTAAAATAATTTTCCCTCTTCCTCGCGGGAGAAACGAAATAGATTCAAGTTCACCAACTGAAAAATTAAGTCAAGATGAAATAGAGTTAATAAGAGAGCAAATAAAAATAAAGTCATCCAATCCATTTCATAAAATTACCATCCCGAAAGCGAATTCAATAAAAATAAACAGCATAAGAGAAATCAAAAAATTTGTTTCGATGAATTATGATGAAGCTGGGTACAGATTTATCTTAATTTCAGATGCTCATTTGATGAATGAAGAAGCACAAAATGCACTATTGAAAAATCTTGAAGAACCACCTAAGAATGTAATATTTATTCTTACAACATCAATGATCTCAAAATTAAGACCTACTATAATATCAAGATGCTGGAGAATTAATTTTAATCCTCTAACTGAAGATGAGATCATTTTGGTTTTAACTGAGTATTTTAATGTTGACAAAACAACTGCAGAAGAAGTTTCACCATTTGCAATGGGTTCAGTGCAATCCGCATTAAACCTAATAGAAAATAATTTTCACAATCTCAAAGAAAAAACAATATCAATTCTTAGATATTCATTTGGTAGAAAGTTTAACTCTGCTTTTGAAGAATTAAATTCAATTCTTTCTGATCAAAATTCTGTTAGTTACCAAATCGCAATTGGAATGATATTAACCTGGCTTAATGATATTCAGAAACATCGATTAAATATTAATCGTCTTTTCTTTAAGGATCATCTTGAAACATTAGAAAAATTTAATAGCAAATTTCCTTATGTTCAATTAAATGACATTTCATCCAGATTGGAGTTCTTATCCAATTTGCCACAAAAAAACATTAATCCTTCCTTACTTTCAGCAAATCTTATTTTTGAGTTATCTTCTGTAGTATTAGAACAACAATGATATCAGTTTTATCGATTTATTATCTGAATCTTTGAAATTAATTCTTTAATTTTAATTACGTTTTATCAAAATAATTGGAGGGAGAAATGAAAAAAGTGGTTATTACTTCTGCGAAAAGAACGCCTATAGGATCGTTCGGTGGTTCTCTTTCTTCTTTATCAGCTGGTCAATTAGGAAGTATTGCAATCAAAGGTGTTATAGAGGATTCGAAAATTTCACCAGATTTGATTGAGGAAGTAATTATGGGAAATGTACTTAACCGGAGGTCAAGGCCAGGCACCTGCAAGACAGGCAGCATTATTTGCTGGTTTACCAGACAAAACAGAATGTATGACGATAAATAAGATGTGTGGAAGTGGGCTAAAGTCAGTAATGCTTGCTGCTCAAGCCATTCAGAACGATGATGCCGATATTATAATTGCGGGAGGTCAGGAAAGTATGTCTAATGCACCATACGTTCTCGACAAAGCGAGGAATGGATATCGTCTCGGTAATGGCGAAATAGTTGATTCGATGGTCAAAGATGGCTTATGGGATGTCTATAATAATATTCATATGGGAAATTGCGCCGAAGCTTGTGCAAAAGAATTTAAATTTACAAGAGAGGAGCTCGATAATTTTGCTATCAATTCATATAAGAAAGCACTCGATGCACAAAAAGATGGCAAATTTAAGAATGAAATAATAGAAGTAAAAGTAAAAGCCGGCAGGGAAGAGGTAGTAGTAAACATCGATGAAGAACCTACTAAAGTTAAATTTGATAAAATTCCTAATTTGAAACCTGTCTTTGATAAAAATGGTGTGGTTACAGCTGCTAATGCTTCAAGTATTAATGATGGAGCTGCAGCATTACTTGTTATGAGTGAAGATAAAGCGAAAGAACTTGGTTTAAAGCCATTAGTTGAGATAGTTGCTCAATCATCTTCCGCAAAAGCTCCAATACAGTTTACAACAGCACCAGCTGACTCAATAAATAAAGTTCTTAAAAAAGCTAATCTTAAACTTTCTGATATTGATCTGTTTGAAATTAACGAAGCGTTTGCAGTAGTTTCACTTGCAAATAATAAATTGCTCAGACATAGATGCTAGCAAAGTGAATGTAAATGGTGGTGCTGTGGCTATTGGACATCCGATAGGAGCTAGCGGAGCACGAATTCTGGTTACCTTAATTCACGAAATGAAAAGAAGAAATTCAAATTTAGGTCTTGCTTCACTATGCATAGGTGGCGGCGAGGCATCTACTTTAATAGTTAAAAACTATAAATAGAAAGGGGCTCAAAAATGGAAATCAAAAATGTTGCTGTCATCGGTGGAGGAACAATGGGTAATGGTATTGCTCATGTTTTTGCACTCAATGATTTTAGTGTTTATCTAGTAGAAGTCACCGAGGAGTTAGTTCAAAAATCTATTGATACAATTACTAAGAATCTTGCTCGGCAGGTAAAAAAAGAAGTAATTAAGGAAGAGCAAAAACAAAATACGCTGAAGAACATCAACAAGACGATCGGTTTAGATAATATCCCGAGTGATGTCGATTTAATTATAGAAGCAATTTATGAGGATAAAGATGCTAAATTATCTATTTTCAATAAGTTAAATTCAATAGTTAAATCTGATTCTATATTTGCCAGCAATACATCATCCATTTCAATTACAGAATTATCATCTTCAAACCGACCGGATAAATTCATTGGTATGCACTTTATGAATCCTGTTCCGATGATGAAACTAGTAGAAATTATTAGAGGCTATTCAACCAGCGATGAAACATATCAAACAATAAAAGCCTTAGCTGAAAAATTAGGAAAAGTTCCTGTTGAAGTTTTTGATTATCCAGGCTTCATCTCTAACAGAGTCCTGATGCCCATGATCAATGAAGCTGTCTTTGCTCTTATGGAAGGTGTTGCATCAGCTGAAGACATTGATACTGTAATGAAATTAGGTATGAATCATCCAATGGGTCCATTAACACTTGCAGATTTTATAGGACTTGATGTCTGTCTCGCAATTATGGAAGTATTATACAATGGTTATAATGATTCTAAATATAGACCTTGTCCATTTTTGAAGAAAATGGTTGCTGCAAAAAAACTCGGGAGGAAAACGGGTGAAGGATTCTTCAAATATGATAAGTGATATTCAATAAAAATATTTTGAATAGAAGTCTTAAAAACTCATATTTAATAAATTTAATCAGAGCGAAAAGATTAAGAGAGTATATACAGGGCAAACTTTCAAAGAATTATTTACCTGATTACCTTAGCTTCACCATTTATGCTATAATTATTGGTGCACTTGCTGGATTAGCATCTGTTCTGTTTCACAACTCAATAGAATTCTTCAATAAAGTATTTTTTGAACAAACTGCAGAAGGACTTTATTTCCTCGGTGCTGCAGCAATCATAGTCATTCCAGCAATTGGAATGCTAATACAAGCTCTTATGATTAGATTAGCACCTGATGTGGCAGCAAAGAAGGGCGTCCCCGAAGTTATTAAATCAGTGGCTTTACGTGGTGGTTACATTCCTTTTAAAACTACTTTGTTTCACTTCTTAGCACCTGTTATTTGTATTGGTTCAGGAGGAACTGTTGGACCTGAAGGACCCGCCGCCCAATTAGGTGGGGGTATATCAAGTAAAGTCTGTCAGCAATTAGGATTATCAGATGCAAGAAGAAGAGTCTTCACTGCTGCAGGTGCTGGTGCAGCAATTGCTGCAATATTCAATACACCACTTGGTGGTGTATTTTTTGCTATCGAGTTAATCCTATTAAATGATTTCAACGCACCGACTTTATCTGCTGTTATACTGGCTTCAGTTACTGCCAGTACAATATCAAGAGAACTACTTGGCAACGATTCGGTTTTTATATTCACTTCACCTGAAACAGGTAGTTATCATTATTTATATATGTATGCAATTCTCGGCCTTGTCGCTGGATTGGCATCTATAATTTATCTTAGATATAACAGTGCAGTTGGTCACTTCATCAGAAAAAAAATATTTGCAAAAGGTATTCCTCAATGGTTTGTGATGGTAATGGTTGGATTATTCGTTGGTGTAAGTGGATTTTTCTTTAAAGATATTTTTGGTATCGGTTATATAGGAATTAACCACATGCTGGCGGGCAATATTTTGTGGAAGGTTGTTCTGATTTTATTTGTCCTTAAGTTCTTGCTTGTTCCACTCGTAATTAATTCGGGAGGTTTTGGAGGCACATTTGCTCCGTCTTTATTCATGGGTGCATGTCTTGGATTCCTTTTTGCAACTGCAGCTAATAGTTTTTTGGGACTAGAGTTAGACATAACTACCTACATTTTAGTTGGAATGGGAGCAACACTGGGTGGAATAAACACGATACCAATAACTGCTATAATGATAATTTTTGAGATGACTCAGGAATACAGCTTTATTTTACCCTTAATGCTTGCTGTAATTGTTAGTACTACTTTCAGCAGATTAGTTCTGAAGGGCTCTGTTCAGATTCAACATCTCGAAGAGCAAGGCTATCAAATATCTGAAGGTAAAGAAACAAATATATTAAAGTCGATACTGATAAAAGATCTCCAGCTAAAACCAATTAATTCAATCGCTGAGAACACGAAGCTGCCTGAACTAGTTGAAAAGATGATTCAGAACCCAAGTAATTCATTCTATACAATAAATGAAAATAATTGGATTACTGGCGTAATTACAGAAGTTGAGTTGAGACCGATAATGACGGAATATGAAAATGTTAAGGACGTTTTAGTAGCAAGCGATGTTGCAAATCCTCATATTGTTTTTGTAAATAAAGATGATGACCTCGATCACGTGTTACGATTGTTTAGTAAGCTTAGCGCTGATAGCATACCTGTAATTTCCAATGAAGGAGAGACAAAAATATTTGGAGCAATTAGCCGTCAGGAAATCTTGTCTATCTACAATAAAGAAACTCTAAAGCTTAGTTTAGCCGATGGTTTGTCGAGCGAAATAAAAACTATTGGTGATACAGGCTCATCATCGGTCGCGGCAGGTTATTCAATTGCGGAATTGAATATAAACCAGGATTTGATTGGACAGAGTTTATCTGAGTTAAAAATTAGAAGTAAATTTGGATTAGAAGTTTTAATGATAAAACATCCGCAGGAAATCTTTGATGACAATTCAGAAAAAGATACTATTGTTAGCGCAGATCCTAACTACAAATTAAAGAGAGGTGATAAATTGGTAGTATTTGGGAAAGATGATAATATTGAAAATTATCGAAATAGTTGAAGTATTTGTCCGATAATGTATATTATGTAAACTTGTAAATTCCCTATTTATACAATTCCGATCAATTTGAGATAAATAAAGATTGCGATAACCACAAAAAGTAACCATAAAGCTGGACTTCTTTTTTTTCTACTAACTTTTAATTTTCTGCTGAATCCGAGTTTCTTTTTTCTTTTTTCTTTTTCATCATCTTCAGGTTTGTAGAAACGTGGAGTGTAATCGAAGATGCGGTGAGTTGGTTTCTTAATAAACATACCTATTTTCCTACACTATTTGAGAACAAAGCATCTACAAATGTTAATGGATTAAAGGTCTGAAGATCCTCTAATTTTTCACCAACTCCAATATATTTTACAGGAATCTTGTGCTTATGCGCTATTTGAAAAATGGTTCCTCCTTTAGCTGTGCCATCAAGCTTGGTAATCACCAAACCAGATAACTTTATGTACTTCGAAAATTCTTCGGCCTGAAGGATTGCATTTTGACCTAAAGTCGCATCCAAAACTAAATAAGTTTCGTCTGGAGCACCCGGGAGCACTTTATTGATTGCTTTATTAATTTTATTCAACTCATTCATTAAATTAACTTTACTGTGCAATCGTCCCGCAGTATCAATTAAAACGATGTCATAATTTTCTTTGGTTGCTTTCTTAACTGTCTCATAAGCAACAGAAGAAGGGTCTGCGCCTTTATCCTGCTGGATTACTTCGACACCGGCTCTTTGTGCCCAAATATCCAATTGTTCATTAGCAGCGGCTCTAAAAGTATCAGCTGCACCGACAATTACTCTATTCCCTGCCTTCTTAAAGTTATTTGCAAGTTTGCCAATTGTAGTGGTCTTCCCCACTCCATTAACACCAACAATTAAAATTACATATGGTTTAGAAGCATCTCGTACGATTTCAGAATCTATACTATCTTGTTCGGTTTCTAATATTTTCAATAGAGAATTTTTAA
Source organism: uncultured Ignavibacteriaceae bacterium (assembly GCA_963768365.1). GTDB lineage: Bacteria > Bacteroidota > Ignavibacteria > Ignavibacteriales > Ignavibacteriaceae > IGN2. The sequence continues at coordinate 115,984 of CAVYHS010000010.1, forward strand.
GTAATTCAAGAATATTTGCAAGTGTACGATCTTTTTCATCTTTTAAATTAATTCTTAGATCTTTGATTATCTGTTCAGCCAATTCAGAACTTAAATCAGAAGAAATTAATATTTCCTCAAGCTCATTTAGAGTATTGTCATCAATTACAGCTTTTCCTGAAAATGTTTCGGTAATTTTATTTACAAATTTATCCCTTGATTTGGAGAGACCATCTTTCAGACGGTTAATATTTATGTTATTGAATAATTTCATTTTGATTAGATACTGCTTTAAAAGCTTTTATAATGTAATTAAAAAGCGACACAAAAATCAACAAGATACTTAGAAAATATAGTATTTGGTAAGGAATAGATTGATTATCGACGTTCAGCAAAATAGCCAGCAGGACAAATGATATTGAAAGAACTGTGGCTTTACCAATATAATCTGATGGCAGAACTTTACCGAGTTTCTTTGAGACGATTATTCCACCAATTAAGATAAGTGCGTCTCGGGCAACAATCATATAAAAATAATAATCAGGAATTTCTCCCAGCAAAAATAAATTTAAAACAACAAAAACAATCAAGACTTTGTCGGCTAAAGGATCTATCACTTTTCCAAATTCAGTTACCTGATTTAGCTTGCGTGCAAGATATCCATCAAGTATATCAGTTATAGCTGCAATTATACCAATAGCAGCAACTGAATATCGTGCTAAATTATCATCAAAATTATTAAATGCAAACCAGGCAGGAATTACAAGAAGAAGCCTTAAAAAACTTAATGAATTTGAAACATTGAAAATTTTAATTCCATTCATATCATCTAATCACAGCAAATTTACCAAGCTTCTCCTCCTGCTCATTATTTTTCTCATCCGTCCTAACAACTCGGTAAAAATAAATTCCAGTTGATAACTGGTTTCCGCTCATATCTACCAAATCAAATGAAGTTCCTCCATTTCCATCATTCTCTTCTACTTCACCAATCTTTTTTCCTTCAATAGTCCAAATAGTTATCTGAGCATACTGTGGTAACTTGGCAAAGGTTAATATCTCACCGTTAGATGGATTAACTGGGTTTGGATAGACGTAAACCTCTGTAAGATCATTAGCATAAGATGAAAGAACTATATAGCTGCCTGCACCTTCATTTATTTTCAGATTGCCAGTTGATACAGAAGAATAAACATCTTTTAATTGAAGCACGTATTCTCTGCCTACAGCGCCAATCGGTTTTTGTCCTTTAAGATTTATATTAACAACTTTTTTATCAGAAGCATCGACACTTATGGTGGAAGCTCTGTTATCAGGGTCAAAAATGTAATTGTTAACATCTAATGCTGATTGCTCATCAACTTCTAAATTGAAAACAACTTTTAAATTGTAAGAATCAATAATCTTAAACGATGAGATGAAAAATTCTGAATTAACAATCACTGTGTCCATTGTAAAGGTAGTATCTATTGGCTGAATCGGCGAGCCATAAAGATCACGTAATCCAGAGACAGATAAATCATTTAAACCAACTGGAATGTCAGCTCTAAAAGTTAACAGGTATGAATACTGGCTGGCAGGTGAAATTGAATTTGGAAAAACACTTCCATTTAATTTGAATGCTTGAAGATTCTCAATTGTATTGCTCATCTTCTCAGAAAAATAAACTAAAACAGCATTTGCGTTGCTTCCGGAAGCTGAAATTACTTTGCCGGGTGTATGGCAATAAACTTTAATAATTCGGGATAAATTTGAATATGGATCTTCCTTCGATAAATCATATGCCTGAATTGCATAAAAATAATTGGTGTTCTTATCCAGATTTAAATCAGCATACTGTGTTAAAGTGATAACAGAATCTATTAAAACAAGCTCGTTTGATGACAACCCACGATAGATATAATATTGGTCAACACTCCCCTGCCAAGATATGGAAATGCTGCTTGAATCAATGCTGAATCCAGAAACATCAAATGGTGTACTAGCTTTATTTGAAACTGTGAACTCATAAAAATTTATTCCCTGATTGGTTGGAAATGCTACTTCCAAGACATCGTTATTATTCAAATCTCCAACATAAATTGAATTCGAATTTATATTTTCTTTGAAAGAAATAATTCTATTTGATCCGATAAACTGATTTTTAAAAATATATGAATAAGGAAACATAAAGACCAAAAGCTCATCTTTTCCATCTTCATCGATGTCCGCAAAGCGAATACTATTTTCTGATTGCTGAAATGATGACCTGAATTCTGTAGATGCATCAACGAAGGCCTGATCGTAAATTGTGTTCAATTGATTAAATAGATTGAAAACCACCAATCGATAGTATGGTGCTATGTCTATTGGATCAAATGAATGAAGTAGAACGGCCAGTTCATCTCTTCCATCTCCATCAAAATCACCTGCGGCCAGATAAGCATTTGAACCAATGAATCCTGTATTTACTACACTACCCTGCTGATAATTTCCTGGACTTAATATGTTATAGCTAAAAATATCTCCATCCACATCAACAAACCAGATCTCGTTGACACCATCATTGTTCACATCAGCTAGAACTCCATTCGGCGCATCGAGAATGTTAATGCCAAAACTCTCGTCCGTAAAATTTCTCAGTGTTATAGCATTCGATAAAGTGAGATTGGTATCAACTTTCCAAATGGTTACTGAAGTGTCAGAACTCACTGCAACCACTTCAGTAATGTTATCACCATCGATATCCTGAGCCATAATTGGCCAGAACTCTCCTGACTCATCTTCATATTTTTGCTCGAGTATGGTTGAATTTGGTGTTTGCTGTTCAAGTATGTAGCCATTCCGAACCCAGGAAGTTAGCAGATCATTTAAACCATTATTATTAAAGTCTCCAAAATCTCTAACAATTTGATCTTGCAAAGAGTCAACAACTTCAAAAGTATCAGTGTTAAGTCTGAACAGATTTGTTACTCTAGAGTTTTCATATGTCCGCAAAAAAACTTCGGTAAAATTATTTTGAGTTATGTTTACAGAATTTTGATAAATGCTTCCTGGAGGAAGAGAAAATGGCAGTGGTGTTTCAGCAGCATATTCAGCATCGTAATTTGTTGTGAATAAAAAGTTTTGTCCATTGTTATTTACGATCGTTTTTAATCCTACTAGATTTTCAGCTTCAAAATAAACATCATAAGCTGAATTTTGTTCAACAAGCTGCTTTGGAATAAATCCATAATGCAAATACTTTACAAACTGATTATTTGTATTAAATCCATCCAACGTTATAAAATTAAACTGAGCTTCACCAATTTTTCGATAATACATCCTTGTTATAGTTGGTTGATTAGTATATAATGCAGCAAGTATGGTTGTCTTATCTCCATAAAAAGCTGGTCCAACAGAAATCAATTCTGCAACGGGTGGAGTTCTACTGATGAAAAAATTAACTCTTTCTTCTAATGTTCTGCCATTTATTAACTGAACAATCAATCTTAAACCATAAACAGTATCGGGTAATGAAGTGAGATTAAGATTAAAAATATCCTCATTTGAAAATTGATTACTTCCCTGCTCGATTAACGGAATCCAATTTGTTGGATTCAAACCATAACCATAGTAAAGACTGTAATATGAAAATAAAGGTGAAAGAACAGTTGCGTTTATTTTTAATGAGTCCTCGAGAGTTGCAAAATCTTGTGTTGGATGATTAAACTTAATAACAGAAGGGGCAGTAACAGTTACAGCCCGGAACATATTTAATCTTCCTGCACCTGTATAAATATCCCAACCAGGTTCTCCTATATCATCTGATGTCGATTTTAAAATCTGTTTTACTTCTTCGTTAGTATAATTATCGAGCGATAAAATTAGTGCGGCGGCGGCGGCAACGTGAGGTGTGGCTGCGGAGGTTCCACTTATAGAAGCATAGTTATTATTTCTTGCAGTGGTAACAATCTGCGAGCCTGGTGCCATCAGGTCAAGAGTCGAACCGTAATTAGAATTACCAGCTCTGAAATCATCCTGAGTTGAATTTCCCACACAGATTACTTCAGAATACCCTGAAGGATAATGCGGATCCGATGAGTTACCATTTCCCGAGCTTCCAACTAATACTATGTTTTTCGAATAAGCATATTGCACAACATCTCTTAGAACATAAGAAAATGAATAATCTCCAAAGCTCATATTAAGAACTTTTACTCCATTCTGAACAGCATATAATATTGCAGCAGCAACATCATCCTCTTCACCATAACCTCCGGGATCAAACGCACGTAGGTTAACTAATTTAATATTTGGTGCTGCGCCTGCTATTCCAGTGAAGTTGTTTGTTTGAGCTGCAGCGATACCAGAAATGTAAGTGCCGTGTCCTTGTTCATCTAGAGGATCATTATCCCAACCAAGATAATCCCCACCAGTTGAGTCAAAAGGAAAACCTACTCGATCAGTAAAATCCCAACCACGATAGTCATCAATGAAGCCGTTGTTATCATCATCTATTTCATTTGATCTTTTATCATTGCCAAATGCATCAGTTCCCATTTCGCCGGGATTCTGATAAATTTTATTTTGAAGATCTGGATGGAAGTAATCAATACCTGTATCAATCATACCAAGGAGCACTGAATCTTTTCCCTGTGTTTTATTCCATGCATCAAAAGCTCGAATTTTATTCAATGCCCACTGTTGGGATACAAGGCTGTCATTCGGGACTATGTTAATCTGATAAGTTTCAGCTTTTTGAACATATTCAATATTCTGATCTAAACTTTGTAACTGCAAAAAAGCGACTTCATCAACATCATCAACAAAAGTTATTTTGATAATCCTTCCTAAAAGCTCATTTGATTTGGCTATTCCTTTGGCAAGGTAATCTACAGATCTTACATCAGATTGTATTTGAAAAGGAACTCCCTGAGGAACAAATTGATCTTGCTGAACTTTTTGTTCTATCGCAGAAGAAGAAACATTCTCTTTATACTTTATGAAATAAGTAGTCTGCGCGGATAACTGTGAACAAGCTAACAGCAAAAGAATTATCGAGAATTGTTTAAATCTCATAAATTTCTTTTTTGAAATTAAGATCAACATTTGTTGGATATTTGCCTGAGAAACAAGCATGGCAAAAATTATCTTTGCCTGCTTCAGCAACTGCCTCAAGCATCTCATCAATAGTTAGATACTCGAGACTATCCACACCAAGATTTTTCCCCATTTCTTTGATGTTGGAATTAAAATTATTAGCAAAAAGTTCTTCTTTACTTGGAAAATCCATCCCGTAAAAGCATGGATGAGTAATAGGAGAGGAGGAAATTCTTAAATGAATTGATTTAGGATTTGCTTCGCGGATTAACTTAACTAATTGTTTTGAAGTGGTTCCTCTCACGATTGAATCATCGACAAGCACAACAGTTCGTCCTTCAAGAACTCCTTTAACTGTATTAAACTTGATTTTAACACCTATCTCACGATTTGCCTGTCCCGGTTGAATAAAAGTTCTGCCAATGTAGTGACTTCGAATTAAACCGATTTCAAGCTTACAATTTACCCCGAGCTTTTCAAGTTCGGTTTGATATCCTAATGTTGTTGTGTTTGAACTATCGGGAACACTAATTACAATAACCTTTTCTTCACCTTCATTAAATACTGGATGATTCCTTGCTAATACTTTTCCAAGTCTTCTTCTCATCTTATCAACATTATGACCAAAGATAAAGCTGTCAGGTCTGCTAAAATAAATATACTCAAAGATGCAGTGATTTTGTTTCTCTGATTTTTCGGAGATATGGTATGATTTAATTTCTCCTGTTTTTAAAACTTCATCGTCTATAACTACAATTTCACCTGGTTGAACTTCCCGGATGAATTCCGCACTCAAAATATCAAAAGCACAAGTCTCTGAAGTAATTATATATGCATCGTGCAATTTTCCAATAACCAAAGGTCTGAAACCACGTGAATCTCTTGCACCGATAAGCCGTTTATCAGTCATTAAAACCAGGCTGAATGCACCTTCAATTTTTTGGATTGCTTCTTTTATTTGATCTACCTGATGATTTAATCTGCTTCGAGCAATGAGATGTAGTATCACTTCGGTATCACTTGTAGTTTGAAAAATTGAACCTTCATTTACGAGTTCTTCACGAATCTGTTTTGCATTTGTAAGGTTTCCATTATGTGCAACAGCAAGGTTTCCAAGTCTGTAGTTAACTAAAAATGGTTGAATATTTTTTAATGATTGAGATGAGCCCGTTGTTGAATACCTGTTATGACCGATCGCAACATTTCCGATAAGTTTATTTTGAAATAATGTATGGTCATCAAAAACCTCAGTAACCAACCCTTCACCTTTGTGAACAGAAAAGTGAGGATTACCTCTCGAGCTAATATTTTTTGTAACAATTCCACAAGCCTCTTGTCCCCTGTGCTGAAGAGCGTGCAATCCATAGTAAGTTTCCAGTGAAGCGTTTGGTGATCCATAAATCCCAAAAACACCACAGTTACAAGTTGGTTTCTCTCGCTGAAGATTTATTTGCATAGTTAAAAATAAGCTGGATAATGTAAAATTAAAGGTCAAAATTAAAGATACATTAGGAATTAACAGAATATCTGAAATGAAAAAAGCTCAATCATTTTTGAGCTTCGTAGTGTCGGAACGGGGGGATTTGAACCCCCGACCACCTGAACCCCATTCAGGTACGCTACCGGGCTGCGCCACGTTCCGAAAATTATAATTTATCGAGCAGATATTTTAGCGTTTCTCGGATCTCTTCCAAATCCTCTTTCAACGAATCACTATAAATTTCAACTTTTTTCGAAGGTTCAACTTCTGACTGAGATTTTTTTTCTTTGATTTCTACTATTGGCTTTTTATCCTGCTCGTAGTTTTCCAGAATCTTTTTTGCTCCTTCAATTGTATATTTTTTCTCTCTTAGAAGTTCTTTTATGTAAAGAATTAAACGTATATCCTTGTTGGTGTAAATTCGGTTACCGGCTCTGTTTTTCTGAGGACTTAGCTCTTCAAATTCAGTTTCCCAATATCGAAGAACATATTGCTCAATGTCAGTAATTTTACTTACTTCACTGATTGAGTAGTATAATTTTTTAATTGAAAGGTCTCGCATAGTTTTTATGAATTTCCTCGCAATAAAATTAAGCAATCCTTATTATATTATCAAAATTATAACTTAATTATAACTATTAACTTTAACTGTACTATATAACTGCTTATAAACAAAAATAAGCCTAGTAGGCTATAATTCACTAGAAATTTCTAGTTAAAGTATTAGTATATAGAGATAAAGAAATGAAATTAAGTTATTTGAGAATTATTTTCTCTAAAAGAAAAACTGCTGCAAGATAACTTTTTTCTCTAAAACCACTAATGTAACCATCACAGTTTGAAGCAGTTAACATAGTATGCCTGAAGTCTTCGCGTGAAGCCAAATTAGAAAGGTGAACCTCTATTTTTGGAATAGAGCAGATTTCCAGCGCATCTTTGATTGCTACGGAAGTGTGGGAGAATCCACCAGGATTTATTATCAACCCATCAAAGGATTCAAGAGAAGCTTGTATTTTATCAATCAACTCTCCTTCCTGGTTACTTTGAAAAAATTCAAATTGGTGATGATGAAATTCACTTTTAACAATGTCTTCAATATCTTTTAATGACTTTGACCCATAGTCTTCACTTGATCTATTTACAAGCAGGTTGAGATTTGGACCATTTAACACTAAAATTTTCATATAGCGATTGACATTTCCTCAATTACTTCTCTGATCCTTGGAGTAACATAGATACTATCAATTCCAAGTTCTTTTAGTGCAGTTGAAAGTATCATTACTTTTCTTTGAAGATTGGTCATCTTATTTATTACAATAATTTTCTTATCGTGAACAATGCAGTAACCTCCTTTAAAATCACCTTTCTCAAATCTGACGCTTGCTCCAAGTTGATCAGCTACAGATTTTAGTTCCTGAAGAATCTCCTCGAACTCTTTTTCCTTAATTTTCATCTTTTGATTTTATAGTGAATGGCTTAACAATTAAGAAAAACGGTAATGAAAGATAACTTAGCAATAAAATTATCGGAAAACTACTTAACAAAGTAATTCTTTCTTTCATCAGTTTCAAAACTTCCTCTGAGGCAAATTGATTATTAATTAATAGAACGATCAATTTAAAGTCAGTCACTAAAAGTACAGCCTCAAACGGAAGAGTTAAATAAATAATCATTGAAATTATAAACAACCAGCCGTTTTCTTTTAATTTTAACTTTGTGAATATGATAAATAATGTAAAAGTGAGTATCAAAACTAAGTATGCGAAGAATGTCAGATAAACCATAGGAGAAATTGTCTGAACTATTGCCGACAAATTATTGTTCGTGACATAATTCTTTAAAGTAAGTTCAATGGATTCAAACATTTGATATAATGTTGATAACCGGGCTATGTATGCTCCAAACCAAATGCTTCCTGAAGCTAAAGCAAGGAAGCCAAAAATAGATGACAATATATTGTTCTTTTTCATTTAAATACTCAATCGTTATTTTAAAATAAAAAAAAATTATGATTGTTGCGTCAATAGATATTGGAACCAATACGGTATTGCTTCTTATTGCTAAAGTAGAACCAAATACGGGTAAATTTACACCTCTACAAAATGATTATCGAATGCCAAGAATCGGTCAAGGAACAAAAAAATCTGGTGTAATTAGTTCAGAAAAATTAAAATTGCTTTTTACTGTTTTAGATGAATATGATAAAATCATTCGAAAGTTTAAGTGTGAGAAAGTGATTGTAACGGGCACAAATGCTTTCAGGATGGCGGGTAACACTCCAAATATAATTCAAGAGATGAAAAATATATTTGGTTATGATCTTAATGTAATTTCAGGTGAGGTAGAGGCAAAATATGCCTACCTTGGTGCAATTTCTGGACTAAAAGATCATACAAACTCAGCAGTAATTGATATTGGCGGAAGCAGCACTGAAATCATTGTTGGAGAAGGCAATAGAATAATTTCCAAAAGAAGCTTACAATTGGGATCTGTTAGTGCTACAGAACAATTTCTTATGCGTTCCCCTCCCCTTAAAGATGAAATAGAAAACTTGAAAACGGAAATACATAAAAGTTTTTCAGTTATTGATGCCAAAGAAATTCCGAAGCAATTAATAGCTATCGCTGGAACAGCAACTACACTTGCGTGTATGAATTTAGGAATTAAAATATTTGAAGAGGATAAAGTAAATGATTGTACGATAACTATGGAAGAATTAAGAAAACTGATTCTAAAATTAGAATACTTGTCACCACAAAAAATACTTGATAAATATGGTTATGTTATGGAGGGGCGTGAGGATATTATTTTTGCAGGGTTTTATATTCTTTTTCAATTCATGGAATCCTTCAGGATTGAGAGCATTAAAGTTAGCACAAGAGGAATCAGGTACGGTGCGATCGTAAATTACTTCAAGCAGGCTAATTAGGGATGTACGTTTTGTATTATTGTATTTTTTGATTTTGAAGATAATTCAGGATAATCAAGAGTAAAGTGAAGTCCCCTGCTCTCCTTCCTGAGTAATGCGGATTTTATTATTGTGTGGGCACAAGCAACTAAATTTCGGAGTTCTACCAGGTCTGAAAATACTTTTGTCCGTTTGTAAAAATCTTCAACTTCTTCAAATATGGTGTGAATTCTTTTTGCTGCTCTCTCTAATCTTTGATTACTTCTTACAATGCTCACATAATCCCACATTGTAGTTTTCACTTCCTTAAAATTGTGAGTTATCAATACCTTTTCATCAGCTGTTAATGTTCCTGAATCATCCCATTCAGGAATTTCTGGAAACTTGGTTTTTTGGTCTTTAACAAAAAGCTTAAGGTTTTTAGCAGTTCTATCAGCAAATACAACAGCTTCTAAAAGCGAATTGCTGGCAAGCCGATTTGCGCCATGAACTCCGGTCATTGCTACTTCACCGCAAGCATACAATCCTCTTAACGAAGTTCTAGAAAATTCATCTACCATTACTCCACCACACGAATAATGGGCAGCAGGAACCACAGGTATCTGTTCTTTTGTTATATCAATTCCTAGCTCAATACAATAATTGAAGATATTCGGAAAATGATTTTTTATATCGACAGATTTTTTGTGGGTGATATCAAGATAGACAAATTCTTCACCACTTTTTTTAAGTTCTGAGTCAATTGCTCTAGCTACTATGTCTCTCGGTGCAAGTTCCTTTCGAGAATCATACTGAACCATAAATTCATTCCCTTTTCTTGTTCTGAGTTTCGCTCCAAAACCTCTAACAGCTTCACTAATAAGAAACGATTGCTCACCAAAGAAATCCTTTGACTGTCTAAATAGTGAAGTTGGATGGAACTGAATTAATTCCATATTTGAAATTTTTGCTCCGGATCGGTAAGCCATCGCAATTCCATCTCCAGTAGCTATTCGAGGATTTGTAGTATGCTGATAAACTTGCCCAAGTCCACCAGTAGCAAGCACGGTTGCCTTTGCACATATTTTAATAACATTACTATTATTAACATCGAGAACATAAGCTCCCCAGCAATTTCGATTATCAAGATTTGAGGATTTTAGCTTTTCAATATTATGTTCTGTTATCAAATCAATTGCTAAAGTGTTTTCTATAACTTGTATGTTTTTTAATGAATTAACCTTATTAATTAATGCTGATTCAATTTCTTTCCCCGTCAAATCTTTTGAGTGAACTATCCGAGGTACTGAATGACCTCCCTCTAGTGCAAGATCCAAGTTTCCTTTTTCTTGTGAGAAATTGGTACCGATGTCGATTAAATCTTTAATTCTTTGTGGACCTTCCTGAACTACAATTTTTACAATTTCTTCATTGCAGAGCCCTGCTCCGGCTACAATTGTATCATTTATATGTTTATCAAATGAGTCATCCTTTGAAATAACTGATGCAATACCACCCTGTGCATAGTTCGTATTCGATTCATTTTTATCTTTTTTTGTTACTAACACTACATCTGAAAAAGATGAGATCTTCAAAGCAGTAAATAAACCGGCTATCCCACTTCCAATAATCAAAACGTCTGTATTAACTGATCTGTGCATTAAATTGGTTCTTTCAAGATTGATTTGAATTCTTTTATAAAACGGTCGATATTTTCTTGAGATGAAATAAGCGGTGGAAGTATTCTAAGAACATTATTACTTGTACAGTTTACAAATATTTTTCTTTTACGAAATTCCTCAGTAATGTTTAAACAAGGTTGATACATTTCAACACCTAGCATAAAACCAAGTCCTCTAACATCAATGATTTTATCAGGATATTCTTCCTGAATCATTTGTAATTTAGTTTTAAAATACTTGCCAAGTTTTGCTACTTCATTCACCAGCCCATTGTCAAAAACTTCATTGAATATTGCTATACCGGCAGTACAAGCAACTGGATTACCACCAAAAGTACTTCCGTGATCACCAGCTTCAAATACATTGGAATACTTATCATTCGTAATCATCGCTCCGAGAGGCAATCCCCCACCAATTGCTTTCGCAACAATTAACAAATCAGGACTAATATTAAAATGATTATATGCGAATGGTTTTCCCGTTCTTCCTACACCACTTTGAACCTCATCCGTTACAAGTATGAAATCAAATTTCGTTTTTAGTATTTTAATTTTCGAAATAAATTTTTCGGAGGCTACCCTTACTCCTCCTTCACCCTGAATAAGTTCCAAATAAACCGCTGCTGTGTCCGAGTCAATATATTTATCAAGCTGGTCAACATTGTTAAAATCCAGTTGAATAATATTTGATAGCAAAGGAGCAAAATATTTCTTGTATTTTTCTTTTCCACCTAAGCTTAACGAACCATAAGTTCTGCCATGAAACGCATTTGAAAAAGTAATAATTTTCTTATCAGGTCCACAGAATTTCCTGATAAGTTTCAAGGATGCTTCTATTGCTTCGGTGCCGCTGTTTGTAAAAAATACCTTTGATAAACCTGAATATTTGATCAACTTTTCTGCGAGTTCTACCTGAGGGGAATTAACATAATAGTTTGAGAGGTGGATGTATTTTCTTATTTGTTCTTCAATTGCACTTATTACTTTTTCGTTACCATATCCAAGGGCATTTACAGCTAAACCAGAAAAGAAGTCCAAATATTTCTTACCATCTTCGGTAAAAAGATAAACACCTTTCCCATGTGATATCTTTATCGGAATACGCTTATAAGTTTGAAGCAAATATTCCTGCTCTTTTATAAAAATGTCTTTTGAATATTCCATTTAATTAAATGGTAAAAACAAATACTGAGCAAAGGTATATTAAAGACCAGAACAAAACAACGAACGTTGTAGAGGATAGAATACTAAAAATTAGATGATGAGATTGAGTCCGAAAGACTTTGAATATGAGGAAGAAACTCCATATCACTATCGCAATTTCCAGAGTAAGGAATAAGTAAGAAAGTGATCCTTTTATTGTGAACGGAGTTGGATTTTTTGAAAAAAGATAATCTCCAAAAATCACTAGTTCCAGGGGAAAGAGTATTATCAATCCAAAAAGGTATGGTATCTGCGAGTATATAATTAATGCAAGAGTATCTTTAAATCTTAGATAAATATTATATGCCTTACCTGATAAACAATATAAAAAAGAAAATAGTATGAAATAGACGAGTGTAACTCCCAAAACGAGTAAATAACTATATTGTAATCCGATCGTTGATTGAAAATCACCTAAACTTATCATAGAAATGAAACGGACGTTTATTAAATATTTAAATCCAATAAATAGAAGAATAAAGAAAATGAAATTCTTATGCTCGGAGAGTATTATTATTTTAAATGCTTTAGAAGGAGTTTCTATAATTGAGCTGATTGTTGACCATAGATCGAGGTTGTAAACCCGGTCTCGTAAATAAACCCGACAGTTGGAACAAACTGAATTGTAAAATGGATTTTCATTATTACAATTCGGACAGTTAATCGAATTTTTCATATCATTTTGACTTTAATTTTACTAGAAATAAAATCGAAAATTAAAACGTGAAGATCCTGTTATATAATCTTCTTCAACGGTAAAATCATACAAGTGAGCATCCACATAAGCATCTACTAGATTTAAAATATACAGAACTACAAGATATATAGTAAAATTATCTCTCTGATTCCTGTAGAAATCTCTTCTGTACTGATAAAGCGATTGCCCGGTGTTAATAAACAAATCTTTGTTGTCATTATAAAGGTTATTGTTATAAACCCACCCGGAAATCAATAAAGCGCCTGCACCCCAGATGACCGGTATTTTCCAGTATGACTCGTTATAGAATTGTCCGAATCCAGGAAGAACTGCACTACGTAATACGGCTCCCCAGGGAGATTTTTGCATAACAAATACTGTATCGGAGGGAGAATTTTCTTCGGTTTGTTCCTGTCCGTTTGAAGATGTGCTTACAAAAACAAGCACAAATAAAACGTTAATTATAATTCTTGTTGATAATTTCAAAAAGCTCAATTAAACGCTCTAATTCATCTCTTGAGTAATACTCTAAAACTATTTCGCCGCTTCCATCTTTTCTCTGAACACATTTGACTTTTGTTCCGAAAGTAACTCGAAGTTTATCTTCGATGTCACGTAAATTTGATGTATAAAATAGTGCTTTACTCTCATTATCTACAGGGTGCTTTTTAATTTTTCTTGTACCACCTTCATTCAGTTCTCTTACAAGTCTCTCAACTTTTCTAACAGACAGATTTTTGCTCAAAATGTTTTCCAGTAGTTGTAATTGCAATGCTTCGTTATCAAGATTGATAATAGCCCTTGCATGACCGGAAGTTATTTTATCCTTTACAAGAGCATCCTGAATTTTTTGAGGTAGTCTTAAAAGCCGAATTGTATTTGCAACTGTTGTTCTGTCTTTGCCGACGCGTTCTGCTATTTGTTCCTGGGTTAGATGACATTCATCCATCAATCTTTTGTAAGCTGTCCCGATTTCAATCGAATTTAGTTTTTCTCTTTGAATGTTTTCTATCAAAGCCAGAGCAAGCATTAGTTCGTCTGAAGCAACATCAATTATGTAAGCTGGTATTTCTTTGAAGCCAATGTCTTTGCAGGCTTTCAGTCTTCTCTCACCGGAAATTAATTGATATTTATGATCAGGAGTTCTTCTGACAGTTATCGGCTGGATCAATCCATTTGTAAGTATTGATTTTTTTAGCTCATCAAGCGATACAGGATCAATATTAAATCGTGGCTGATAAGGATTTCTGGAAATAAATTCAACAGATATTTTGGCTAAAACATCAATTTGTTTACCATCATCATCTTTAACTTTAGAAAGATCTTCAGCTGATTCATTATTCTTAATATACTCCTGAGGTTTTATCAGTGCATCTAATCCCCTACCCAAACCTGTTTTCATTTTACTCATTCTTAAGTGTATTTACTGATTTTGAATTTCTTTCAATTAATTCTGCAGTTAAAGCCATATAATTCTGTGCACCTGTTGAAACTGCATCGTATAAGATTATCGGTTTTCCATAACTTGGCGCTTCGGAAATTCTAACATTTCTGTTTATTACTGTTTTAAATACTTTTTCGCCAAAATATTTTCTAACCTCTTCAGCAACCTGGTGCGAAAGTCGAAGTCTTGTATCAAACATAGTCAGTAATACACCTTCTATTGATAAATCATTATTATAATACTGTTTGACTATGTTTATTGTATTTAAAAGTTGCCCTAATCCTTCTAATGCAAAATACTCACATTGAACCGGAATTAGAACTGAATTAGCTGCAGTAAGTGCATTTAATGTTAGAAGACCAAGTGATGGTGGACAATCAATTAAAATATAATCATATCTTGCATAAACTTCACGTAAAGCTTCTTTAAGTATAGTTTCTCTTTTTGGCAATTCAACCATCTCTATTTCTGCACCAACAAGATTTATATTTGAAGGAAGCAAATCAAGAAACGGCATATATGAATCAATAATCACATCTTTTATATCTTCAGCACTCAACCAGAACTTCATATACAGAAGGATTATGCTTAAATATACTTAATCCAGAGGAAGAATTTGCTTGAGGGTCAATATCAATAAGTAAAGTTTTCTTTTCTGCGGCAGCAAGCAAGAGATGAAAGATTTATGGCAGTTGTAGTTTTACCTACTCCTCCCTTTTGATTTGCTATTGCTATTATTTTAGTCATTAATTTTCAGTAAGATAATATCTAGGTCGAAAAAAATCTAATTGATTTATAATTCAATCTCTTCACCAAAGTTTAAAACTTTTGACTTTCAATCCTTTTGCATTCAACTAATTTTTTAAACTCATTTGGATCGGCTGAAATCACCGGAAAAGTATTATAGTGCATAGGAATAGCCATCTTGGGAGATACCAATTCTACGGCTTTAACAGCATCAGTAATTCCCATTGTAAAATTATCACCTATTGGCAGTAACATATAATCAATAGGCGTCATTTCGCCAATCAGTTTCATATCGTAAAACAATCCAGTGTCACCGGTATGATAAACATTTTTTCCATCAGCAGAAACTATTACACCTGCTGGTTCTCCGCCATAATGGTTATCTGGGGTTAAAGAACCATGATGTGCAATTGTAAATTTAACTCTTCCGAATTCAAAATTATGTCCACCTCCAATATGCATGTTATGTGCATTAAATCCTTTTGATTTACAATAATCTGCTAGTTCGTTAACACAGATAAAAGTTGAATTACATCGCTTTGCAATATCAAAACTGTCGCCAATATGATCTCCATGAGCGTGTGTCAAAATTATGTAATCAGCTTCAACATCTTTTGCTTTTACAGGTGATGTTGGATTACCAGTAAGAAACGGATCAATTAGTATCTTTTTTCCGACCGATGTCGTTAATTGAAATGCCGAATGTGAAAAATATCTTAATTTCATTTCACCCCTCCTTTTTTATCTAAATGATTAATAGAAATATATCTTGCCGCAAAAATACAGATAATACTTTTTTGTTCGCTTGATAAAATCAGATATTTTAACTGGTAAATAGTACTTTCAGAAATCCTATTATCGCTTTAATTGGTTGCATTTTACTTTTCTCATTTCCATAGATAGTAGGAATGTCTACAAATCCTATGGTGAATCTTTTTTTTGAAGCTTTCACAAGTATTTCACTTTCAGCTTCGAAGCCATAAGATTTGGTTTTAACCTCTCTCAACACTTCAACACGAAATGCTCTGAAACCACATTGACTGTCTAAGATTTCCTGCCCGGTTTTTAGCGTGAGAAAAAAAGAAGTAATCTTATTACTGAGCCTTCTCTGTAACGGCATTCCTTCAAGATTTTTTAATCTATTTCCAATAACAATATCAAAAGAACTCAAAGCATCAATGAGTATTAGGAATATATTTTGGATCATGCTGAAGATCTGCGTCAAGAGTAATTACAAACTGAAAGCCGGATGAAATAGCTTCTTCAAATCCAGCCCTTAAAGCTTTACCCTTACCGTAGTTTTTAGTCAAGAGTCAACAATTTTATACATTTAGCTTTTTTCTCTCATTCTGATAGGAATCATCATTCGAACCATCATTCACAGCAAAAATAAAATCAACATATTTAAGTGTTTCATCTAGAACAAAATCTAAAGTTTCTTTTTCATTATAAAATGGAATAACAGCACAGACTGAATTAGTATTCTTGTTTATGTCCTTTGAATTGTTCAAATAATGCTTTCCAGCCTTTAGGTGTTGGAGTGATGATAGCTTCTTTTAATTTTTTCCTGAGCGAATCCTTTGATAAACCAGTTGTCAATTTACCATTTTCAGCAATAGAAATTCCACCTGTCTCTTCCGAAACAATTACACTTATTACATCAGCCTGCTCGCTAATTCCTAAACCAGCACGATGCCTCATACCAAGGTTTTCACCATCAACCTGAGTTGTTGCTGATAGTGGTAGTGTGCAACGAGCAGCTTCTACAACATTTCCTTTTACAATTACTGCTCCATCATGCAAGGATGATTTTGGAAAAAATATTGATGTTAATAGTGATTTGCTAAGCTTGGCTCCAAGTAATTCTCCCGATTCAATATAAGTTCGTATACCCGTTTCTCTAACGATAACTATCAGAGCACCATATTGACGTTGTGAAAGTTCAAATGCAGCGTCAACAATAATCTCGGCAGATTCACTCATATCATGCTTACCAAATATTTTCATTACAGGATTACGGGCAAGAATAACCAGCAATCTTCTTATTTCAGGTTGAAATAAAATTACGAAGGCAATTACCCAGATATCAGTAACTAATTTTAGCAACCAGTTTAAAGCTTTGAATTGAATTGCCTGAGCTGCAAATGAAATCATCAGAATAATTATTAATCCAAGAAATATCTGTGAAGCTATTGTTCCTCTGAGTAGAATGTAAAGTTTGTAAACAATAAATGATACTATTAGAATATCAACTACGTCGAGAAATGATACTGTGAGAAATCCTATTTTGAATATTTCAAACATTAATTTCTAATTATACTGTTATAAATTTTACAGGTTTGTACAGCCTGCTTTACATTATGTGTCCTGATAATTCTTGCTCCTTTACTTAAAGCTATAGAATTCAAAGCATTTGTAACATCATCTCTATCTTCAACAGGCAAATTTAAGATATTTCCAATAAAAGATTTCCTGGATAATACCAATTAAAATTGGAAAGCCCAATGACTTAAAATCTTCCAATCGCTCGATTAATGCAAGATTATCTTCAACTCTCTTTCCAAAACCAATACCCGGATCAACAATAATCTTTTTAATTCCGATATCCTGAAGCAATCTCTGCCTGACTTGCAAGATAATCATAAACTTCTGAAACAACATCAAGATACTCAGGCGAGTTTTGCATTGTCTTTGGTCTACCTTTTATATGCATTAAAACCATTGCAGCATTAAATTCTTTTAGCAACATTAAAAATATCTTTATCAAAAGTTCCACCACTTATATCATTCACAATCGAAGCTCCGCATTTGATTGCTTCTTCAGCAATCTTTGCTTTTGTTGTATCAATGGAAATAACTGTATCAGGTTTCCTTTTCAGAATTTCAGATAATTACCGGAATTACTCTTTTCAATTCTTCTTTTTCACTTACTGATTCTGAACCTGGACGAGTTGATTCACCTCCAATATCAATAATATCAGCACCTGCTTCGATCATTTCTATTGCATAATCAACTGCTTCAGTTTTATCAGTAAATTTTCCACCATCGGAAAATGAATCAGGAGTTACATTCAAGGATTCCCATAACGTAATGCATACTTAAAATCAAAATTTCTTCCACCTATTTCATACGAAATGTTATCACTTTCGTTGTACTTCTGAAGTGCCTTTGTTATTCACTGCTCTTATTTTTCATCAAAAGTTGATGTATTTAAATTGTTCAAGAATCTCTCTCAAAGAACCAAGCTAAAAGTAAATCATCATTAGAACGAAAAATACTTATCAGAATTTAATTTTATTTCTGTTCCTGAAAAGTCTTCTAGAATATTTTTCGTAATTCAATTCCAAATAATCCTTTATGAGGAAGGAATGGAAAACTTATATTTCTCTTTGTAGAGTTTAAATGTTTTATCATTTGAAAGGTTTATAACCTGAGAGATCAATTATATTTTGCCTTCATATTTAAGGGGATTACTGAATTGAGTTGTAAAAAATTATCCTGATTATTTTACCAGATTCTTTAGTTCCGCAGTGGCTGCAGTAATATTATCGGTGTCAAAGATCGAGGAACCTGCAACGAAAACATCGACCCCGGCTTTCTTTGCGCTAACTATAGTTTCGCTGTTAACACCACCATCGATTTCAATTAAAAAATTAGCTTTGAGTTTTGATCTAAGATTAACTGCTTCTTCAATTCTTCTTAAAGAATTGGAAATAAATTTCTGTCCTCCGAAACCTGGATTTACTGTCATAATTAATAAGAGATCAATGTACTCTGCAACATCAACAATAGTATTTACTGGTGTTGCCGGATTAATTACAACGCCTGCTTTGCATCCAAGTTCTTTAATCCTATTAATTGATCTATTCAGATGAACAACTTCTTCAACGTGAACTGAAATATAGTTTGCACCAGCTTCAGCAAATGCTTCGAGGTATTTATCAGGTTTCTCTATCATAAGATGAACATCGATTGGAAGTTTCGTTGACTTCCTGGCAGCTTTGACAATTACAGGACCAATTGTAATGTTGGGAACAAAATGTCCATCCATCACATCGCAATGTATCCAATCTGCACCACCCATTTCCGTTAATCTAATCTGCTGTGCTAAATTTGCAAAATCTGCTGAAAGAATTGATGGAGCAATAATACTCATAATCAGTCATTCTCCTCGCTTAAAAAATTTTTATCCGAAGGCTTGGTAACAAAAAGATCAACAACATCTACCGGGATTTAATGAATTTCCACCACTTGGATATTGATCTAGAATTGTATTCGGTAAAAGAGTTGCAGAAGGTTGATAATTTATTTTTCCAATTGTCAGGGAACTGTCGGCAAGTATTTTTCTGGCTTCAGTAAGAGATTTTCCTATAAGGTCAGGAACTACTATAGAACCACCTCCCCTTCCAGCACTAACCGTTACTCCAACAATCTCTCCTTGCTTTAGAAGAGTTCCATCTGCGTATTGCTGGTCAAATATCATATCCTCAGGCTGACTTGATGGAATTCGTTCTACTCTGCCAAGTTTCAGACCTAGTCTTTCCAAAGCAAATTTTGCATCAAGAATTGATTTACCTTTTAATTGAGGGACTGTAATTGTCCTAACTCCGCCACTTACAAAAAGATAAACTGTTCGACCTTCCTTGACTACAGCGCCTGCATCCGGTTTTTGAAAAAATATTGCTCCAACCGGTACTTGCAGTCCATATGAAGTATCGCTGATTACTATTTCAAAGCCATCTTTTTCTAGCAGACTAACCGCCTCCGAAACCTGAAGTCCAACCACTTCGGGCACACTTGTTTCAGGGGAACTTACATACCAGGGCATAATTAAATTGTCAAATAATCAAAAGAAATAATACGAGTCCAAGGAATATGTAGAGAAGCTTTCGGAGCAAAGAATTTCGAAGGATATTTTTCATAAATCAAATATATCAAATGCTGTTTTCTTAAACAATAAAACGCCAATTAAACAAAACGCGTGCGTAGATACCTGTTTACATGAATGGATAATTTAATTGTTAATCCAGTCTTGCATCCATACAGTTATACATTTGTGCTTTTGCTGCCCTCTTGTTTTTACGCTTCATCATCCTTTTATTTGTTGTAAAGATTTTCATAACGAATAAAAAATGCTTCAAAATTATTTTTTTCTAAATAGATTCTTACTTGAAATAAAATCATTCCTCGAGGATTCAAAAATAGAAGAAATATTTTCTCAGGAAAAAAGCAAACTTGTAATCGTTACTTCCAAAAAAACAGATATTTTCTATCTTGAGTTTTGTGTTATTCCTGGAAATTCATATTTAAACCTTAGAAAGAACTACTCACGAGCAAAGAAAAATACTGTTAACTTTTTCGATGATCTGATTGGCGAAAAGATAACTTCATTAGAAATTGCTGATAATGATCGAGTAGTAAAAATAAATTGCACAAACTCGAGAATATTTTTTGCAATCAGGGGAAAGTTTACTAATGTATTTTATATTGATAAAGTTGAGAAACCACATGCTTTTAAATCATTAAATGATCAGGAATTGTTAAATATTAAAACAGGTTTTAGTGAAAAAACATTTTTAGATGGATGGAACACATTGGTGATTCAACAAGAAAATAGTGAAGACTTGATTGCAGATATAAGAAAAAAATATCCTTTTTTGGGCAATGAAATAGTCAAAGAAGTCAAAGCACGAATTAACGAATATGATCGATTGACAGTAATAAATACTTTTGATGAAGTTTTAAATGAGATAAAAATTTCCAGAGCTTGTGTATTTATAAATGAACCAGAACTGGAAGTCCATATCGGTTTTGAAAAATTCAAAAGCTTTCCATTTACGGAGAAAAATATTTTTGAAAACATAACTGAAGCTGTGAATTTTGTTCTTTCTAGGAGAAGTTATTTAAAATATAGATATTCAAAATTAAAGCTCATCAAAAATCATATTGAAAGAGAGATGAAAAAAGTTTCGAATAAGATTAATAATTTACAAGCAGTCATCGAGCGAGGCTCAAAGGAGGAAGATTACAACAAATATGGAAAGCTTTTACTCTCAAATCTGGGATTAATTAAAAGCAGGATGACATCGATTGCTCTTGATGATATTTTTTCAAATGGAGAGAACATAAAAATAAATTTAAATCCTGCTTTATCACCCCAGAAAAATGTTGACTATTATTTTGATAAATCCAGATCAGAAAAAATATCTTTCGCCAAGAATCGGCAATTATTTGAAAAAGCAAAAAAAGATTTTAACCAGTTGCGACAATTAAATAATTCCTTAAATGAAATTGATTCATCAAAAGAGTTGGATGAGCTTATGAAAAAATTAAAAATAAAACAGCCTGAGGAATCGGAAACTAAAGAAGATCTGGGTTCGAAAGTTTAAACAGTATATAATTGAGAATAAGTATAAAGTGTATGTTGGAAAGGATAGTAAAAATAATGACCTACTGACTACTCGCTTTGCAAAACAAAATGATTACTGGTTTCACTCAAGAGGAGCTTCAGGTTCGCACGTCGTGTTAAGAGTAGAGAACACAAAAGAACCAATTCCTAAAAATATTTTGAAGAAAGCAGCAGCACTTGCTGCTTATCACAGTAAAGCAAAAACTGCAGGAGTTGTTCCTGTAGCATTCACATTCAAAAAGTATGTTGTAAAGAAGAAAGGCGACCCTGTCGGGACAGTTCACTTGTTAAGGGAGGATGTATTACTTGTTAGACCTGAAATACCAAATGGATGTGAGTATATATCAACTCAAGATAACTAACAAATTTTATGCTCTAAATTTTTAATTTAGATTTTTACCTGTCAAATATTCATTAATAGCCGCTGCCGCTTTTCTGCCAGCACCCATTGCAAGAATAACAGTTGCTCCACCTGTTACAATATCTCCACCTGCAAACACACCTTTTTTTGAAGTTTTCATTGTAGCTTCGTCAACTAAAATATTTCCCCATTTATTATATTGAAGATCAGGAGTTGTTTTTTTTATGATTGGATTGGAACCGTTGCCAATGGATATAACAGCCATATCAATTGGCAATTCGTACTCGGAACCCTGAATAGGAATTGGTCTTCTTCTTCCGGATGAATCAGGTTCACCAAGTTCCATTTTTTGTATCTTCACCCCGTTAAGCCATCCCTTTTCATCCCCAATAAATTCTACCGGGTTAGAAAGTAAAATGAATTCTATCCCCTCTTCTTTTGCGTGATGAATTTCTTCTGCACGTGCCGGCATTTCTACATCAGATCTTCTGTAGATAATGTAAGCGTTCTTTGCACCCAGACGTTTTGAAATTCTAACTGTATCCATCGCAGTGTTTCCACCACCGAATACTGCTACATTTTTATCTTTACAATTAAAAACTGGTGTATCGAATTCAGGAAAGCGATATGCTTTCATCAGGTTTACTCTTGTTAAAAATTCATTTGATGAGTAAACACCGTTCAGATTTTCTCCGGCAATATTAAGGAAGTAAGGAAGACCTGCACCAACAGCTATAAATACAGCATCATAATCAGATTGCATTAGTTCATCAACTGTATCTGTTAGTCCAATAACTTCATTAGTTTTGAATTCAACTCCGAGTTTGCTGAGAGAATCAATTTCAGCTTTTACAATTGATTTAGGCAGACGAAATTCCGGGATACCATAAATCAAAACACCACCAAGTTCGTGAAGTGCTTCAAACACAGTAACATCGTGTCCCATTTGAATCAGATCTCCGGCACAGCTCAATCCTGCCGGACCACTTCCAACAATTGCTACTTTTTTGCCAGTTTTTGGTTTGAGCGAAGGAACACGTATACCAACAGATTCCCTTTCATAGTCAGCAACAAATCTTTCTAACCTTCCAATTGCTACTGGCTCATTTTTCTTTCCAACAACGCATTTAATTTCACACTGTTCTTCCTGGGGACAAACTCTTCCGCAAATAGCAGGAAGCAAATTATCTTCTTTCATTTTTTCTGCAGCACCTAAAAAATCACCTTCTGCAACTAGAGAAATGAAGTCTCCAATTTTAACCCCAACTGGACAACCTTCAACACAAGTAGGTTTCGGACATTGAATGCATCGAAGAGCTTCCATTTTTGCAAGTTCTTCAGTAAAACCAAGATTTACTTCACTGAAATTATTCCTTCGTATCAAAGGATCTTGTTCAGGCATAATTTGCCTTTGAATTTTCATTCTCTCTTTATTTGAAATTTTCTCTGTCATATTATTTGCTAATTAATTTGTGAAAACGGATTGAGGTTTGAGTTTATTTAGTTTACATTCGTGCTGCTCAATAGATTCCTTTTCCTCCATCAGGTAAGATTGATTTCTTGTCATCAAAGTTTTAAAGTCAACTTTGTGGGCATCGAATTCTGGTCCATCCACACAGACAAAAACTGTTTTATTATCCACAGTTGCTCTGCATCCCCCACACATTCCGGTTCCATCAACCATAACCGGATTTAAGCTTACTACAGTTTGTATTCCCTTTTCTCTTGTAACATCCGCAACTGCTTTCATCATTGGTATTGGTCCAATCGCAAGAACAAAATCTATTTTTCTCGTATTCAATTAATTCTTTTAATTGATCAGTAACGAAACCATGCTTGCCATAACTTCCATCATCAGTTGTTACAAAAACTTCATCACACACTTGTTTCATTTCATTTTCAAGTATCACAAACTCTTTTGTTCTTCCTCCAATAATTGATATTGTATGATTACCTGCTTGCTTTAATGCAACAGCAGTTGGATAAGCAATAGCAGTTCCAACTCCACCGCCAATGCTAACTGCAGTTCCAAAATTTTCAATGTGTGAAGGCTTTACCCAAGAGGTCCGACAACATCAACAATAAAATCACCTGACTCAAGTGAATTCAGTTCTTTTGTGGTTTTACCGATGCCCTGAACAATAATATCTATAGTTCCCTTTTCAGAATCAGAGTCAGCTATTGTTAGAGGAATTCTTTCACCAACATCATTAATTCTGATTATCACAAATTGACCAGCTTTTCGCTTGAGTGCAATCTTTGGAGCTTCAATTGTAAAGCGTTTAATGTTAGGGGCAATAAATGTTGCGGAGAAAATTTTATGCATGATTATCTTTTTATTTTTTTTCGATAACAGAACATTTTCATGAAATATGCCAAGTGGCTGTAATTCTAAATAATTCTTTCTACTCAAAAGAATATACTTTTTGAACAAATAATGAAGATTTTGACCTCTATCATTTTCAGGTCAATATGTACTTACACCAACATTCTTGATTGTAGTAAAGTAAATTATTGAATTGGAGAATATATTGTGAATGGTTTGAAGGAGTGAGTTAAAATGTTTAAGTCAGCAGGTGATCAGAAAATTTCAGACAACTTTAATTTCTCTTGTTTATCAGATTTACAATTACTCTTGCTATCATTTCTTTTTCTTTGGGATCACTTTCTGCAATTAGTAAACATAAAGCAACAAGTGCGTTATCCGGAATGCGTTTTGTCCCATCTTTTGAGTAAAGGTAATTATTCATTTCAAGGAACCATAAAAATATAGCTGCTGCAATTCTTTTATTCCCATCGATGAATGAATGATTCTTTATTGTAAAGTAAAGCAGGTGCGCAGCTTTCTCCTCAATGCTCGGATATAATTCCTTCTTATCAAATGTTTGATAGATGGCTCCAACGGTTCCTTTAAAAGATTTATCCTTTTCTTTTCCAAATAGTTTTGAGCCCCCAAATTTATCCTTCATTCTTTGCACAACTTTTTTGGCTGATTCATATGTTACTTTAAAAGAGACTTCTTTATTCGTACTTGAAATAGTAAGAGTTTGATTGTCATATTTATCCAAAACATCAAGTGCATAAGTATAATCTTTTACTACTTTTATTATTCCAGCAAATTCATCCTGCTTCAGTTGATAGGATTCCGTGACTTTTGAAAAAATATCCAAAGTTTTTTCTAACTCTTTTATTCGACTTGTCTGATCTTTTAGTTTTTTCTCGTTTAATGCATAACCCTGAACTAAGTAATCCTTCAATACTTTATTTGCCCATATTCGGAATTGAGTTCCTCGTTTTGACTTAACTCTGTATCCTACTGAGATTATAACATCTAAATTGTAATGCTCAATTTCTCTCGTTACTGTCCTTTTTCCCTCTTTTTGAACTTGTCGGAATTTCCGACAAGTTGATTTTTGTGAAAGTTCACCTTCATTGTATGTATTTTTGATGTGTTCAAGAATTGTTGGCCTGGCTTTGTTAAAAAGGGTTGCCATTTGATTAGGTGTCAGCCAAACAGTCTCCTCCTCTAGCTTTACATCAATTTCTGTCTCTCCTTCTGGAGTTTTATAAAGTATTATTTCGCCTTTAGCTTTATCTACGCATAAGTATTCGATTGATTCACTCTTAATTGATTAATATTTGAATAGAAAAATAAGGAAAGAAATGTTGAGTGGAAATGGAGTGAATTAAAAATCCTCTCCACCTTCAAAGCCTCCGTTCTCGTTTCCCCTTCCCTCCCGTTTTGGTTTGTAATTGTTAAAAGTGTATCGAAGATTTAACATTAGAGTAGGAGTGTTCATATCAAAGTAATTATAGTTATAGAAATTTGGTCCTACCGATGTGAATTCTCGCTTTGCGGTACCGAAAAGATCTCTAACTTGTAATGTTGCTGCAAGAATATTTTTAATTATTTCCTGTCGTACTGAAAGATCTGAACTAAAATAGCCTTCCCATTTCCCTTGTGAAGTGACAGAAGGACTGTTATAGTTAGTATTGAACTGGATTTGTGTTGAACTCCAAAGCTTAAAAGTATTATTCATTCTTGTTTGCCAATTGAAACTTTCCCTTGAAAATGGTTCATCATAAAGAATACCTTCGATCTGATAATTATAAAAATTACCCATAAGATTTAAATTCCAAAACTCTAAAGGATCAAGACTAAACATCAGCTCAGCACCAACTGAATAATCTTTCCCGACATTCTCAAAAGTTGTAAGCGTTACGTTATCATCAATTGCAGTCCTGACAAACTCTATTTTATTATTTGTAATTCTGTAATAAACTTCTGTTGTAAATGAAACACCACCAAAAAAAGTTTGAATTCCTGTTTCATAAGAATCAATAAATTCAGGAAGTAAATCAGGATTTCCAATCCTTACGTTATTAGCGTCAATCCAGGTGGGAAAAGGTTCTAAAGCCCATCCGCGGGGTCTCTCAATTCTTCTGGAATAACTTGCCATCCATGTCATTCCCTCTAATATCTTATATGAGGTGTGAATGCTTGGGAAATAATCTAGCCTGTCGAGATTAAAAGATTCATTTTGTGTGGGGACCTCTATTGTACGATACGTGTATTCAGCACGAAGACCACCTTGAAATTGCAGCTCCCAGATTTGATTAGAATAAATAGAATACAGTGCGTGTTCGCTTCTTGTATATTTGTTAATGTTGCTGAATTCGGATTGAAATTCATACTCTTCGGTTGCTGGATTGTAGTTGTATAATGCACTGTTCTCGTCGGAAAGATCAACTTCTCCCTGGTAACCTGCTTCAAACTTACTAAACTCAGAAAAAGGTAGCGTATAATCTAACTTTCCCCTGAAATCAGTTGAAGGACCAATCTCGGTTGTCTTTTTTCCACTAAATTGAATTCCGTCGTTAAATTCTGATGTTGTTGTAATTTCATCTGAGTTTTGTTTGCTGAAAAAAAGTTCACCCAAGAGTTGATGTCCACCAGAGCTAAAAATATGAGTGTAATTAGAATTTAGTGAATAATAGGTTCCTGCTCGGCTTCTATCGCTTTTACCAAAATATTTAAATTCAGTTGGATTCTGCTCAGAAAATTGAGTGAAATTTTGATCCGATACCCTTTGCCCTTCTCGCCTACCCACTCTAGCACCGAAACTTAACACATCACTTTCTCCTAAAGGAAATTCAATCCCGACTCTACCTTCGTACCTGATTCTCCCTCTGTCTATATCACCTAAAGAGTTAGTGGTAGAAGTATCATTTTCTAAAAAGTAAATATTGCTCTGAGTTTGATCGCCCGGCAAAAATCTTCTATTGTAATCGAAACTAAGATTAGTTTTAAATCCATTCTGATAATTGAGTAAAAAGTCTCCACCATAACTATCGTACATTCCTGCATTCACATTTGCAATTCCATTTAATCCCTGACCGATATTCTTTTTTAGGAGGATATTGATAATTCCGGAGGTTCCTTCAGGATCATATTTGGCTGAGGGATTTGTTATTATCTCAATCTTATCAATCGAGCTTGCTGCTATTTGCTGAAGTGCATCCTGTGCATCCAAAACTGAAGGTCTTCCGTCAATTAAAACAGTAAAACTCTGGCTTCCTCTAAGGCTAACATTTCCCTCGATATCAACTTGAACTGACGGAACATTTGAAAGTACATCTGCAGCATTTCCTGAAATAACGGTTTGCATCTGATCCGGATTTATTACTTTTTTGTCTATCTCGTATGTTACCGGAGAACGATCACCTTGAACAACAACATTTTCTAAAAGAACTGCCGAAGGATGAATGAATATTTCTCCAAGACTCCAGGTTAGTGCTGCCAGGTTTAACTTGAATTTCCATTCTTTCAGTATCATAACCAATGAAATCTTATTTCAACTATAAATCTCCCTGGTCTGTCGATGGCAAGATTGAATTTTCCCTCGCTGTTAGTAACTCCACCAGTGATTATCGAAGAATCTCTGGACGAAAAAACAACTATGTTAGCATACTCGATAACATGTTTGGTTGCAGAGTCAAAAACTCTACCAGAAATACTGCCACCAGGAAAATTTCCCTGTCTTTGTTGAGAAAAACAGGCTATCGAAAAGACGAGTAATTATTATTAATAACTTTAATAAGATGTTTCATCAACATGGTAAATAATTTTTAATTTATTCATTATTAAACAAACTTTCTTTAAAAAAAGTTTAATTTAATCGGCTAATAGAAATATAACTGTAGTGAAATGAAAAAGAAGTGATGTTAAAAATATCTTTTTACTTAATCCAATAGTCGTGGCAAATTTTAACAGCTTCTTCGAGCAAATATTTTTCAACAAGAAGTGAAATTCTGAAAGATGTGGTGTTTACACCGTAATAAATTATGCTGTGCTTATCCAGGAGTTTCATTGTTTCCCTTAATGCATCATTATTTCTGCTGAAGCCTTCCCCTATGATAGATAAAGCTGCCAGGCTTTCATTGACGTAAATACCATCTCGTAACTTTTCTTGAAGAGCTTCTTTGATTTTATCCCAATTGTAAAGGTTATTTGTCGAAATAATGAATGAACACTTGTATCCTTTATCTCCCGCAATTCCTGAAACCTGAAATTCCTTTATCGGTATCTGGTTCTGTTCAAGATATTCAAGCACCCAATTTATTTTATCAGCATCGTGAACATAAACCCGAACGATTTCCTTTTCATAAACCACCGCAAGTACACCGGAACGTTCCTTTATCGAAACATCTTTAATTATAGTTTCTTTACCTGAGTTGAATGTTCCCCTTGCATAAAGCGCAATCTTTGCTTCCTTGGCAAACTGAACTGCTTGTGCATTTAATACTTTCGCTCCTGCTTCTGCCATTTCCTGAACTTGCTGATAAGAAATTTCCGGAAGATGTTTGGCATCTTTAACAATACTTGGATCGGTTGTGTAGACTCCAGCAACATCCGAGTAAATTTCGCATCGTTCTGCATTCAATGCAGCAGCTAAAGCCACTGCGGAAGTATCTGAGCCACCTCTTCCTAGAGTTGTAATATCTCGTTTGTAACTAACACCCTGGAAACCACCAATAACAACCACTTTACCTTTATCCAGTTCATCTAAGACTCTTATTGGTCGTAACTTCTATGACCCTTGCATCATTATGCCGATCGTTGGTAATTATTCCTGCTTGCGAACCTGTTAGTGATATTGATTCAATTCCTTCTTCATGAAGTGCAATACAAAGTAATGCCATCGAAGTTCTTTCGCCTGTACTGAGAAGCATATCCATTTCTCTTCCAGGAGGATCAGGTGAAATAGATTTTGCCATTTCAATTAGCTGATTTGTCGTCTTACCCATTGCAGACACTACAACAACTACATCAATTCCTTGCTTCTTAACAGCAGAAATCATTAAAGCAATCTTCTTTAACTTGTCAACATCTGCAACACTGCTTCCGCCATATTTCTGAACTATTATAGGCCATTATAAATTCCTTAATTCTTCCATCAATTGCGTTTTGGATTTTGTTTTATCATCAACTTTTTTTAACATTTTTGCTGGAACTCCAGCAACCACCGTGTATGATTCAACATCCTTTACAACTATTGAACCTGCTGCCACAACGGCTCCTTTTCCCACTTTAACTCCTTCTAAAACAACTACATTTGCACCAATTAGTACATCGTCTTCAATAATTACTGGATCAGCACTCGGAGGTTCAATCACACCGGCTAAAACAGTTCCCGCACCAATGTGACAATTTTTTCCCACTATTGCTCTTCCTCCAACAACTACATTCATATCGATCATTGTTCGCTCACCAATTTCAGCACCGATATTCAAAACTGCGCCCATCATAATAACACAATGATCTCCAATCTCTACCATATCTCTTACAATGGCACCCGGTTCAATTCTACAATTGTATTTTGTAAGATCAGCCATTGGTATTGCTGAGTTTCTTCTGTCAACTTCAATTTTATATTTATTGATATGTGTCTTGTTGGCTTTGCACAATTTTTCAAAATCTGAGTATTCACAGAATAGAATTCCAGAATTATCGGAACCGTAAAAATCAAGCTCACCAAAATTTATTTTGCCCAGGTCACCCTGAAGATAAATTTTTGCCGGAGTTTTTTTCTTAGCGTCCGCAATTGTTTTAATGATTTTGTATGAATCCATATTATTATTTTCCCGGACTAATTACTTTTTAAAAACTACATCAGTAAAAGAGTAAAATCCATTCTTCTTATTTAAAGCGAACTCTGCAGATTTCAAGATACCTTCGGCAAATGTTCTTCTTGATAATGCACGATGTTGAATTGATAAGACCTCACCAAGCCCGGCAAAACTTACAGTGTGATCACCCGGAACATTCCCCAATCGGTGAGAAGAAGTGCTGACTTCCCTATCGGCAAAAACATTCTGAATCATTTTAGCAGTTCCGGATGGTTTATCTTTTTTTAATCTGTGATGTGTTTCAGAAATCTCAACGTCCCACATCAGGTAATTTTTCGTTTGCAATTTTAGTCAATTCAAGTAATATCTGAATACCTGTTGAAAAGTTATAACTTTGAATTACAGGCTTTTTATCAGAATATTTTTTTAACTGTTTAATATTTTCATTTGTTAAACTTGTGGTCGCAACTATCAATGGAACATTAAATGAATTTGCAAAAGTCATCATTTTTTCAAAAGCTTCAGGGAGTGAGCAATCAATTAAAATTTCAGGATCACTTTGTTTCCAATCACCTTGTATGTCGAATGAAAATACAAGTTCATTATTTCTTTCGGCAAAGACATGTGATTACTTCTTTCCCAAGTTTTCCCGATGCACCAACGAGACCATATTTCATTTTCCTCTCCTCACTTTATTAATCACATTTTCTTCATTTCATTTGTCAAGAAGTTCTTCAGCTTTTCGAGTAGCTTTAGCCATTGGAAGCCTCAAAATATTTTCACATAATCCTAAGTTTGCTCATTACATATTTAACTGGTGCCGGACTAGTCTCTACAAATAACGCATTCATCATTGATAGATATTTATTATTGAGTATCTTGAGCTTCCTTAAAATTGTTACTCAGCATTGCTGAAGTGATTTTCTTCATTTCAGTCGGATAAGGATTTGAAAATACAGATATGACTCCGTCACCTCCTGATGCCATTATTGACAGAGTCTGATCATCATTTCCGGATAACACTGAAAGAGATTCCGGTTTAATAGAAATCAATTGTGCAATCTGAGAAATATTTCCACTTGCCTCTTTTATGGCAACAACATTTTTACATTCTTTATGTATTCTAACTGCGGTTTCAGGAAGAATATTCATTCCTGTTCTTGATGGAACATTATAAAGTATTATTGGAAGTTCAGTTTTTGAAGCAATGAATTTGTAATGTTCAATTAGACTTTCTTGCGTGCCTTTATTGTAGTATGGATTCACGATAAGAACGGCATCTGCCTTAAGCTCTGCAGCCAATTTGTTATTCTCCACAACTTTTTTTGTATCATTTGATCCGGTTCCCACAATTACAGGAATTTTTCCATTAACCTCTTGTATTACAAGCGAAATTATTTTTTTTCTTTCCCCGAAATCAATAACCGGAGATTCACCGGTAGTGCCGAGGACAATTAAAGCATCAACACCACCATTCAACTGCTGATTGACAATTTTCTTTAGTGAATCAATATCAACACTTTGATCCTTTCTGAAGGGTGTTATAAGTGCTGTTCCAACTCCTTTAAACATTCAAAATCCTTTTTTATTGAAGTTTTTATTCCATTAAAAATAAAGAAAAATCTTGTGAAGTCTAATAATAGGAATGGATTAGGAATTATTACATCAATTCGGATTGATTTAAGAACTACATTAAAATATATTTGCAATTGAAATATGCACCCGTAGCTCAATTGGATAGAGCATCTGACTACGGATCAGAAGGTTTGGGGTTCGAATCCCTACGGGTGTACTTAGTTTCAAAAAAATAAATTCAATCTAAATACTGTTACTAAATTTAGCTCATTAAATCAAAAAGGAATTATAAGTGAAAATATTGAATAACCGTTTATTTCTGTTCTCATTAACTGGCTTACTCTTTTCTCTAATGTTCAATGAATCATTTGCTCAAAAAAAGGGAGAATTCTCAATCCTCGCCGGATATCAAATGCTCGGATCTGTTCAAGTTTACAATTATTCTAATAGTGGTAATCAAAACATAAACGGAGATCTGGACATCAAAGATGCGGCTTATTATAGTGCTGCGATAGGAATCAACACCAGTCGTGAAACGATGGCAGAAATTCAATACATTTTTCAACCAACGAACATAACTTTCAGTCCATACACATTTGGGTCTAGCACATCTTTCGGTGCGGATGTCCATTATATTTTGGCTACAGGTTATTTTATAAAGCAATTTAGCAGAACTGGTTCAGGTTATGGTGGCATCTCGATCGGTGCAGCAGGATTAGTACCTAAAAATGATTTAGATCCTGCTTGGAGAATCGCATTTGGATTTACGCTTGGTGTCAAATTTCTTTTGAGTAAGAAAATAGGATTGAAGATTCAATCACAGGGATTATTCCCCATTCAGTGGGCCGGAGGAACCTTATACGCTGGTACAGGCGGTGCGGGTTATGGAATAAGTGCTGGTACATCAATTGTTCAAATTAATGTTGGCGGTGGATTATATTATGCATTTTAATTTAATAAATAAGTAAAATAATTCTAAGTGGAGGATGATTGGCTATTGAGTGCGATCATCCTCTTTTTTTACAATTTAGAATTTTTAATAATCATTTAATAGTTTTCTTTTCTCTAAAACCTCTTTCCATCTATTAGCACTAAATAATTGTTTAATTTTGAGTCACAATCTTGTATTTCAACATTTAACAATTGGCAAATAGCATAAAAAGGCTCAGAAAATTGCACTTTTAAACAGTTTTCAAATAAAAAAAATGGCATTCCATTTGGCTGAGGGTGATGTGTGATGCTAATGCTTTGAGGGAGTTAAATAAATAATTCTCTAATTAAGGATAGAAAAATGAAATTCCTAAAGACATTAGCATTTTTAAGTTTTACACTTATTCTGCTTTCAGCCACAAACGCTAGTTATGCTACAGGAACCTGGACAGGTAATGTTAGCACAGACTTCGGGAACGCTGCAAATTGGTCCGGAACCCCACCAGGACCTTCAACCTCATCTAACGATATAATAATTCCAACTTCTCCAAGCGGAGGAAGATTTCCTATTCTGAGTTCAGGTACATATTCTGCAAAAAAGATAACAATTCAATCAGATGCAACATTTACTCAGTCAGGTGGAACTCTCATCTTAAATGATAATTTAGTAATTGGAAAGGCTCCCAATGCTACTTATAATCAATCAAATGGTGAATTACAAATGAAAAAGGATTGGGTTAATGAAGGAACATTTAACTCTACAGGTGGAACTGTTAGATTTAGTCCAGTTGCAAATGGTGGATCATTCGAAAAAGGGAATAATCAATTTTTTAACATTTTAATAGACGATGGCGTTCAACCAGCATTTGATAATAACATTACTAATAATATTAAAGTAGCAGGTAACTTTACAAATAATAACCCAAATTTTGATTTAACATCAAAAGGAACGTTTACATTTAATGGTAGTGGAAATCAAACAATTTACAGTGCTTCTACCCCTTTACCCGATAAGGCTACATTTGTGAATCTTGTAATAGATAAACCATCTGGATCTCTAACAATGTTATCTGATATTTCAGTAGAGACTTCATTTACTCCAACTCAAGGATCTCTGGATCTCAATGGCAATATATTATACGTAAATGGTGAAGTTTATAATGGTCCTCTTCCTGTAGAACTCTCTTCATTCTCTGCAGTTATATTAGAAGACAGAATAAAACTTAAATGGAGGACTGAAACTGAAGTAAGTAATTATGGATTTGAGATTCATCGTTCCACTCAGAATGACAATTGGAGTTTGTTGGGATTTGTTGTAGGACACGGTAACTCAAATTCACCAAAGGATTATTCCTTTGTTGATGAAAATGCTACGGCAGGAAAATATTCCTATCGCTTAAAACAGATTGATACCGATGGCAAGTTTGAATATTCTAAAATAGTTGAAGTTGATCTTGGTTCACCCATGAATTACGAATTGAGCCAGAATTATCCTAATCCTTTTAATCCTTCAACTACGATTAGATTTTCAGTACCAGAAAGTAGTTTTACCAATTTAACAATTTTCAACTCACTCGGAGAAAAAATTGAAGAACTTGTAAACGAAGTTAAAGAGCCCGGTGTGCATAGTATCCAGTTTAATGCGCAGGATTTATCAAGCGGAACTTATATTTACAGAATAATAACTAATGACTACGTCCAAACTAAAAAGATGGTTTTACTAAAATAATTCAAAAAATAATATTGAATTTTAAACCCCTCTCATTTTTACTAGAGGGGTTTTTTAATGTGAATTTTCAAATTGATTGCTTTAATCGTTAATTTTAATATTATAAAAGTAAAATTCTTTCAAATAGCTGGTTCGCAAAAAGTAGCTAACGGACACATCAAATTAAATCTTATAAAAAAGGGAGATTGTATTTATGAAACGCTTAAACATCATTCCGGAAATATTATCTTTTGTTTTAATTCTTGCATTAACGTTTACAGGATTAAATCAAGCACAGGATAAGAAAAAAATAACCAAGCTTGATGATTTACCTCGTTTTACATATCCGATAGATATTAAAGCATCGGAACTTTTAGTTTCTGAAAATGAATTTAACTCATTAGCAAAAGAAGTTAAGAAGAATATTCAAAATACACTTAATGAATATGAAATTGAAGATAAAACAACACTCAAAGGATTCTATTTTACTCTTCGTAATCTTGATATGCTGGAAGGAAATTATGAGTCTGCAATAGAGTATATTGAAAAGATTCTTTTATTACAGGAAAAACCTGCCGATAAACTTATGAGCGGAATTGTTGACATATCACTTATTGAAGCCTTGCAGAATAATAAAAGCGGTGATGAAGAAATAACCCGAACTGAGTTCAAAAAAAATCTAAAAGCCAGAGTTGATGTACTGCCCTGGGATGTAGTTCAGGATGATGTTGAACAACTAAAAGGCAATTACGAAATTATAAGTGAAAATTTGCTTGTGGGAATGATTCAAACTCAAATTGATCCTTCAGTGGAAAAAACAAAAAACATTAGTGGCGATGCTGCAGCCAGACTTATTGGAATGAGGAAATTCATTGATTCTAATTGATCCTTACAAGAGGGATGCAGTAGAAATTTTTAGTGAGTATATAGATGCAAATAAAGTGGAAAAAGAAGATATCTGGATAGCCAGAGATGTGGATCTTTCCGAAGCAACAAACCTTTCTAATGTAATGGTTGGAATATGGGACTCTGGTGTTGATGTAGAAGTATTTAAAGATCGGGTTTTTATAAACACTAATGAGATAGTTGATGGAATAGATAACGATAATAATGGTTTTGTTGATGATGTGTACGGATTAGCTTTTTCATTGGAAGAAGATTACACCACACAACTTTTATATCCAATGACAGAAGCTGATTTAGAAAATTATTCTAATATGACATCACAGATTAAAGGGCTTATGGATCTTCAGGCTGCAATTGATAGTCCCGAAGCAACTGAATTGAAGAAAAAAATGAGTAGCTATGAATCCAGAGGATACAAAACCATTTTTAGAAGAATTGGCATTATTCAGTATGTATGTGCATGGAACTCACGTTGCAGGAATTGCAACTAATAATAATCCATATGCTGAAGTACTGGTCGCCAGAATAACATTTGATCATCATGCTATTCCTGCACCAGCAACAGTTGAGGTAGCGGAAAAAGCTGCTAATAAATTATATGGAGACTGTAAAATATTTTCAGGCTAATAATGTGCGTGTTGTTAATATGAGTTGGGGTTGGACATTAAAAGAAATTGAAGGAATGCTTGAAGCCAATGGTATCGGAAAGGATGCTGAAGAGAGAAGTAAACTTACTCGTAAGATATTTCGATATTTATAAAAATGGACTTTATAATGCAATAAAAAGCGCTCCTGAAATACTATTTATTACTGCAGCAGGTAACTCTGATAACGATGTAACTTTTGATGAAGTTATTCCATCAATGTTTGATCTGCCAAACTTAATAACCGTTGGTGCAGTTGACCAGGCTGGTGAAGAAACCGGGTTCACAAGTTTTGGCGAAAGTGTAGATGTTCATGCTAACGGATTTGAGGTCGATAGTTACCTGCCCGGTGGCAATAGTATGAAAATGTCTGGTACATCTATGGCTTCACCGAATGCTGTTAACCTGGCTGCAAAACTTTTAGCTCTTGATTATTCTCTTACAACAAATGATTTGATAAAACTAATTGTAGATGGTGCTGATAAAAGTGAAGATGGGCGTATACTCTTGATAAATCCTAAGCAGATCTGTGGAACTATTACAGACTGGCAATGAAATAAAACCAAAACATCATTTTATCTTTCCCCAACCCCTGCTTAATAACATAGGCGGGGGTTTTTTGGTACATTGTATAATTTCAAAAAATCTTTTAAATATTCAGATAAATTAGTTAAGTTGATTAAGGCTATTTCATCATATTAATATTTTTAACTATTAAACAATTCTAGGAGAAGTATTATGGCAAAACAAATATCACCATTTCATTCGAAAGATAGTAAAGTCTATCACATTTATGGTTCCTGTTCATCAGGTAAAGGTGTAAAGAAAAGGAATAAGGGTACTGGCGGTAGAAAGCTTTGCAAAGCTTGTAGAGATATCAAGGCTGGTAAGCGCACTCATTAAATTTTAAGTGAGGGATATATTTCAACCCCGCTTAATAACGTAGGCGGGGGTTTTTTATTGAATGTAGTGACAGTTTTTTAGTTATCACTCCTTTTTAATAGTGAATAAATTGCTTTGTGAGGTCCGAATTTACCTTGAATCTCAATCGTTTTTAATTCTTCTATAATGAAATGTGATTTAAACAAAGACCTCATCTCGCTTTCAGATGAAAAGTACAAAGTTGTTTTAAGAGGAGTAGTTCTATACTTACCCTCACCTCCAAATTGAGTATTTTTCTCACTAAAACAAACCGATAAATATCTTCCCCCGGGATTAAGTAAGTAGTTAACATTTTTGATAAATCTTTCTCTATCTGAAGGGAAAAGATGATGTAATAGCTCCCAATCATAAGCAAAATCAAA
Source organism: uncultured Ignavibacteriaceae bacterium (assembly GCA_963768365.1). Lineage (GTDB taxonomy): Bacteria > Bacteroidota > Ignavibacteria > Ignavibacteriales > Ignavibacteriaceae > IGN2. The sequence continues at coordinate 153,131 of CAVYHS010000010.1, forward strand.
TTTACCTAAAGCTTCATCTATTTTTCCAAGTACATCCGCAACGATAAAACTACATTCGGTTCCCTTTTGAATCGCATTATTTCTAGCTAACTCAATTGCAGTGGGTGAGATATCAATACCGGTAACATCAAATCCCTGGCTTGCCAAATAAATGGCATAGTTTCCAGTGCCACATCCAAGATCGATAGTCTTACAAGGTTTCACTTTCCCCTCATTTACAATGCTTATCAATGCCTCAGGAGGTGTTTCAATAATCCAGGGTATTTCACTAGGAGGCAGCTCACTATATATTTTTTCCATTTGATCTTTTATCATCGTCTCTCCCTGGGTGATTTAAGATTTTTTTGTTGAGTGGCAAAATATTAAAACTTACAGAATAACAAACACCAAGACTCAAAGATTTAATTCTAATCAATCCCTGTTTAATAACATCTGTGGGGGTTTTTTGTTTCACATAAAAGTTCCCAACACTACTGGCCAAACATTATATTAATTGAAACTTCGACTTTTTTGTTTCAATTCACAAATCATTTTTATTATTTTAGGAACAAAGATACTGCTTAAATGAATTGAGTATTTGAGTTAATATTTTTACTAATTAATTCAGGAAGGATTTATTGGTGAAATTCCTAGTTTATTACATTGATAGTGCAGATTACGCAAAGACAATTCATGCTAAAGACTCCAAAGATGCGGCAATAAAATTCCTTCAAAATATCCCACGTACCTATGATTGCCAAATTTATGTAGAAGCAAAAGAATTCAGAAATAGAGATGAAGATGGAATATTTAATACTTTAAATCTCCTTTCGGAAGTTGCCAAATCAAAAAGAAAACCTATTCGAGCTATTTTAGATAAGAATATACTTCACGGATTTGATGTTGTTTTGTTTGAAGAATTTATTGAAAGACATCCTGAGTGGCTAGAGTATGCAAAACCTAATAAGGAAGAGAATTACATTGTTGAAATTCATATACCGTGTCCGATAAAAGGGAACCCATCAATAGATATTTATCTTGAGGGAAATGAAACCTCACCCGTTGTGGGATTTGGACCCATTTGGTACGATTCGTATTGCTTGAAAAGCATTTCAGGAGTTTCTTGGCAAGAATGGTGGGATAATGAAAATCTTTTTGCAGATGCTGTTGATGAATTTGTAGAAAATATAACCTCGGAGCAATTAATTGCATCCGCTTGGAAAGCCGGGTTCAAATCCCACAAATCTGGTTTAATTGATCCTGAGACATATAGCAACTTGATGAAAAATAATAAAATTATAAGTTCGTGCTCTTGGCAAGGTAACTACAACTTCAATTACGATGGTGAATGGACCAATTCTTATTCAAATCAGGTGTAGTAAAGTTTAAAAAACTTTCTTGAATACTTTCCTAACATATCTACTTTTTATTATTTTAATCCCAGAGGGTTAATTAACATTTAACAAATAATAGGAGGAGATGAAATGGTTCCAATTCCAGAACTTTGGCTTCCCATACTGCTTTCTGCAGTTGCAGTTTTTATACTCAGTTCTATAATTCATATGGTGCTTAAATATCACAATAATGATTTTAAAGCGTTACCAGCTGAAGATGCAGTTATGGATGATTTGCGCAAGCATAATATTCCACCGGGTGAATATCATTTTCCGCGCGCAAAGGATATGAAGGAAATGGGTTCACCTGAATATATTGAAAAGATGAAAAAGGGTCCTGTCGCTATGATGACTGTACTTGAAAATGCAGCTCCTAAAATGGGCATGCAACTTTTACTTTGGTTTTTGTACAGCGTTGTAGTTGGAATTTTTGCAGCATATGTTTCTGGAAGATGCATTAGATGCAGGAGCCCACTATCTTGAAGTTTTCAGGTTTGCAGGAGTTACAGCTTTTCTTGGTTACGGTTTAGCTTTGATTCAAAACAGCATTTGGTATAAAAAAGGCTGGGCATCTACAATAAAAAGTTTGTTTGATAGCCTTATCTACGCTCTTTTTACTGCAGGTATTTTTGGTTGGTTGTGGCCGCTGTAATTTTTAATGATACAGTCAGACATAGACATCTAATTAAATCAATAGTTAATGCCGGACCCCATCCGGCATATTTTTTTTTGGGTAAGTTTAATGAGCTTTGATTTAAAATTTGAATATTTTTGCCAAAACAATTTGTGTCAATTTTATAAATAATTATGGCTTTAAGTAGAAACATACTCCTTTGGGCTTCAAGGAATGAATGGTTGAAAAGCCGGGTTCCCAAAATGAAATTTGTTCAAAAGGCTGTTAAACGGTTTATGCCTGGGGAAAAAGTTGAAGATGCAATTCAAGCAACAAAAGAGCTTGTTAAACAAAATATCCCAACTACTTTCACTCACCTTGGTGAGAATATTATCAATCTTCAGGAAGCTGAAGTAAATACTAAGCACTATCTTGATCCTTCTGGATAAAATAAAAAGTGAGAATCTGGATATCGAAATATCACTAAAGCTTACACATATTGGATTTGACTTGTCTTTCGATAAAACCCTGGAGTTGTTTTCAGAGAATTTCCGAAAAGGCCAAAAGCACTAAACAATAATGTTTTTATTGACATTGAGGACAGTTCTTATGTCGATAAGACTATAAATTTTTACAAAAAAATAAAAGAAAAGCACGACAATGTGGGATTATGCCTTCAGGCATATCTTTATCGCACAATGGATGATATCAAGAGAGATGATTAATATTAATCCCTGGATAAGGTTAGTAAAAGGAGCCTACAAAGAACCAGTATCAGTTGCTTATCCGAAATTATCTCAGGTAGATGAAAATTTTATGGTTTTATCTAAATACCTACTTGAACAGATTAAGAGTAGAGGAATTCGGATTGCGTTCGGAACTCATGATTTGGTAATTCAGGAGCAAGTTAAAAGAGAAGCAGATAAAATCGGACTTCCGAAAGAAAAAGTTGAGTTCCAAATGTTATATGGTATTAAAACGACTGAACAGTATAAGTTAGCTGTCTGAGGAATATAAAATAAGAACACTAATCAGCTATGGTAGAGCAACTGGTATCCATGGTATATGCGTAGACTTGCCGAGCGTCCCGCAAATGTTGGATTTGTGTTAAAAAATATATTAAATAAATAAGTGTAAATCAATAAATACAACAAGTTATGAATGATAGTTTAAGTGGAATCTTTCCACCATTAATCAACTCCATTTATTGACGATGAACTAGCATTAGATAAGTTACTTCGCAATATCAGGAAATATGAAAGAAGAGAACTCTCTGGTTATGTTCTATTTGGTTCAAATGGAGAAAGTGCTTTTCTAACAAAAGAGGAAAAGCTACAAATAATCTCATCTGTTAGGGAGCACACTAAAAAAACTTTAATAGCAGGAACTGGTTTAGACTCAATAAAAGAAACAATTCATCTTACAAATGAAGCTGCTGAACGAGGAGCAGACTTTGCACTCGTAATAACTCCATCTTTCTTCAAATCAGAGATGAGACATCACACTTTTCTAAACTATTACACAAAAGTAGCAGAGAGTGTGATGATTCCGGTCATTATTTACAATGTACCAAAATTCACTAATGTGAATATCGAACCTGAGACAATAGTTGAACTCTCTCAGCATCCAAATATAGCAGGACTTAAAGACAGCACCGAGAATCCTTCAAGAATTTCTGAAATAGTCTCAACTGTTCCAGAAAGTTTTAAGGTAATTGTAGGAACTGCTTCTGTAATTTATCCAGGTTTAAGCGCTGGTGCTGCAGGTGGAATACTTGCTCTAGCCAACATTGCTCCAGATGAATGTTTGCAGATTTATAATTTTTACCTAACAGGAAATAATAAAGAAGCACTTGAACTACAAAACAAAATGATTCCGGTGAACAGAGCTATCACTTCAAAGTTTGGTGTGGCAGGTTTAAAAGCTGCAATGGATATTCTTGGCTATGATGGTGGAAATCCACGAATGCCTCTTGAACCGCTAAGTGAAGCACAGATTATTGAACTTAAAATTATTTTAAAAACAGCGTTACTCCAAGAATAGGAATCTCAAATGAACTCTTTCATTCCTCCTAATAGAATTTTAATGGGACCGGGTCCATCAAATGTTCATCCACGTGTTTTAGAAGCAATGGCAAGACCAACTATAGGTCACCTCGATCCAAAATTCATCAACTTGATGGATGAAATAAAAGAATTACTCAAGTACGCTTTTCAAACAAAAAATGAAGTTACATTTGCAGTCTCAGGACCTGGATCTGTTGGAATGGAAACTTGTCTTGTAAACTTAGTTGAACCTGGTTCTAAAGTTCTTGTTTGCATCAATGGAGTATTTGGCGGAAGAATGAAAAGCATTGTTGAAAGATGTGGTGCTGAAGCTGTGTTCGTAAATATGCCCTGGGGAAGAGCAATTGATCCTCAAATTTTTGAAGATACACTACAAAAGAACAAAGGAATAAATATATGTTGCTTTGTTCATGCAGAAACTTCAACCGGAGCAATGAGTGATATTAAAACTTTGACTGAAATTGCTCATAAAAATAATTGTCTGGTTATTGCTGATACGGTTACCTCTCTCGGTGGTATTCCTCTTTTAATTGATGAGTGGAATATTGATGTTGCCTATTCTGGTTCACAGAAATGTCTTTCCTGCCCTCCCGGACTTTCTCCTGTTACATTTAATGACAGAGCAATTGAGTTCATAAAGAGAAGAAAAACTCCAGTGCAAAGCTGGTTTATGGATTTAAATCTTATTCTTAGTTACTGGGGAGGAAGCGCAAAAAGAGCTTATCATCATACTGCACCAATAAACTCTCTATATGCTCTTCACGAATCTTTATTAATTCTGAAAGAAGAAGGAATTGAAAATTCCTGGAAGCGACATAAAGCTAACGGTGAAAAGTTAGTTCAGGAGTTAGAAAAAATAGGACTGAATCACTTTGTTAAAGAAGATGAACGACTTCCTCAATTAACCTCTGTTTCTATTCCTGAAGGAATTGATGAAGCTAAAGTTCGTATATCGTTGCTAAATGATTACAATATCGAAATCGGTGCTGGTCTTGGAGAGCTTGCAGGAAAAGTCTGGCGTATTGGATTGATGGGTTATTCTTCGAATGAAGAAAATATAAATGCTTGTGTTGGTGCATTAGAAGAATTGATAAACCAGTGAAGTCAAATTTACTTTTACTATTAACAGCAGTCATCTGGGGATTTGCATTTGTTGCACAAAGAGCGGGAATGGAATTTCTTGGACCGTTCACTTTCAACACTGCACGATTTACTCTTGGAAGCCTATCGTTAATTCCTCTTCTACTTATCAATCAAAATAAGAAATTTGAGAAAGAAAAATTCCTTCCTTTCAAATGATAAAAATCTTTTATATGGAGGATTAGCAGCAGGCACAGTTCTTTTTCTTGGTGCAACATTCCAGCAAGGTGGATTAGTTTATACCGATGCAGGCAAAGCTGGTTTTATAACAGGGTTCTATGTCATCCTTGTACCAATACTGGGTTTATTCATAAAACAAAAAACATCACTCAACTAACCTGGCTGGGTGCAATCGTTGCAACTGTTGGATTATATTTTTTAAGTCTTAATGAAACATTTGACGTTAATATTGGAGATGTTTTAGTTCTGATTGGTGCATTCTTTTGGGCAATTCAAATTTTAGTAATCGGATTTTATTCAAATAAAGTTGATCCATTCCAATTGCTTTTACTCAATTTGTTGTTTGTGCTGTCCTTAAGTTTTATTGCAGCATTAATTACTGAAACAATTATTTTGCAAAATTTCTGAAAGCATATCTGCCTATACTTTATGCAGGATTTTTTTCAGTTGGAATTGCATTCACAATTCAGGTAGTTGCACAACAAGAAGCACATCCGGCAAATGCTGCAATAATTATGAGCCTTGAAGCGGTTTTTGCTGTTCTCGGAGGATGGTTAATTTTAAATGAATCTATTCCAATGCGTGGATTGATTGGTTGTTTATTAATGCTTATTGGAATGATACTTTCTCAACTTTATCTTTTCAAAAGAAAAAATAATTTTTTATATGATTAAAAATCAGCGGGAGATATTGATGAATAATTATAAGCTTCTCATTCTATTAGTTATTTTTTTTACTTCTTCCACTTCCCTTCTCTTCTCTCAGCAAGATTTAAAGATTAGAATTGAATCACTGCCGGGAATAATAAGTGTTGAACAAATTGAATCAGATTCAGAATTTATTGATGCTTTCAAAATATTTATTGAGCAGCCAGTTGATCATAATAATCCTGATGGAGAAAAATTCAAGCAGAAATTCTACTTATCGCATAAAGATGAATCACTTCCAATGGTGATTGAACTTGGCTGGATACAACATTGATTACAATCGAAAGAATGAACTTGCATCAATTCTAAAGTGCAACAAAATTGTGGTTGAACATCGTTACTTCGGAGAATCGAGACCTGATAGTCTTTATTGGAATCTTTTAACAGTTGAACAAGCTGCGAAAGATCATCATAAGATAATCGAAACAATGAAAATGATTTACGATAAGCAATGGATTACAACAGGAATCAGTAAAGGAGGACAAACCACTTACATATATAAATATTACTTTCCCAGATGATGCTGATGCTTCAGTCTGTTACGTTGCACCGCTAAATCTCACTCCTGAAGATCCTCGTGTATATCATTTTCTGGATAATGTCGGAACAGCGGAATGCAGAGAAAAAATGGTTCAGTTCCAAAGAGAAGTGCTAAAAAGAGAAGATGAATTATTGCCGATGTTTATTGAAGACACAGAAAATTCCGGTTATACTTATTCAATAGGCAATTATAGATTTATTTTTGAGTTCGTTGTTTTAGAATACGGATTTGCTTTCTGGCAGTGGCAATATACTAATTGTTCACAAATTCCTGATACAACGGTTTCCAATGAAGATTTGTTTGAACATTTAAAGAGAGGCTCATCATTCAAGTATTTTTCAGATCAGGACATAGAAGATAATCTTCCATTTGTTTACCAGGCTTATTCCCAGATGGGATATTATGGATATGACATTTCCAATTTTAAGGACTTGTTAAAGGAAGTAAAAGAACCAACCAGCAGAATATTTTTACCTGAATATATGAATCCTGAATTTGACTGTTGCCTAATGCAAAATATTAATACCTGGATTCAGAAGCACGGAAATAATATGATATTTATTTATGGGGAAATAGACGCCTGGTCAGCAACTGCTGTGGAGCTAACAGGAGAAACTAATTCGATAAAAATGATTAAGACGGGTGGCAACCACAGAACACGAATAAATAGTTTTAATGAAAAAGACCGTGCTTTAATAATTGATACATTAGAAAGCTGGTTGGATTACCAGATACAGGAATAAAAAAGCCGGATTAAATCCGGCCTGAGCTCTATTCGCATAATTTTACTTAAACGTATCTTTTGAATCTATAATGGTAACTTCCTTCACGTTCAGCTTGAAATTTTCCGTTTCCTCATCTTCTTTTAAAACATCTTCCGGTAAGCCTGCTTTTACAGTAGTAGAATAACTCATCGAAGAAGGCAGGTTTTCTTTGAGACTTTTTGCAAGTGGTTCAGCTTCGCTGACATCGGTAACAATTGTGATTTTCATATTTTCAATCTGCATATATTTTGTAATTGCTTCATTTACATCATCAACTGTAAGAATTGAAAGCAAATTACCAAGTTCCTCGATATAATTAAACCGACCGTACATTCTTGAATCCATAAGATAACCAAGTTGTTGACTCGGAGATTGAATATAAAGTTTGATATAACTTTGCAGAAATGTTCTTGTTATTTCAAAATCTTCCTGAGAAATTCCGTTCTTAATCATCTTATCCATTTCCCTTAAAGCCATCCTGAGTGCAAAATGAGCATGACCAACTTCAATATCATTCAACTCTTCATATTGCATCTTCAGTTGTTTGGAAATCTGGACTGGTCTTATCCAAAAAGAAAAATAATTTGAATGTCTCGGAACTCCAGATGGTGGAAGCATATTCCTTCCACCGTTATCATACCACTCGATATACGTGTAATCACCATAATTCATAGAACGTTGTTCACGGATCATCTGGTATAACTTTCCATAAGATTTTCTGTGTTCACCAAGATAAGAATTGGCAACCACTAGTGCAGCAAATTCATCGTCAGCTCGGGTTATAGATAAAGGATAACCTCCAAAAATTGCTGAACCAAATGCACCTTCTTTTGCAATTATTTCCACTTCAATTCCATTCGGCATTTTAATTACAGGAACAGATGATACTTCAGGATTTGTGTTTGGCAGCTTTCCAAGATCTTCTTTTAATTTTTCAAAAAACGATTCAGGATAATCTCCTGCTACCCCAATCATTAAATTATTTTTTGTAAAGTATTTTTGATAATGATTTTTAACATCTTCAAGAATAATTGAAGAAACAGAAGCGGTGTTACCCTGTATCATATGCTGATAATTTGTTCCTCTGAAAAGAAAATCTTCAAATGCTTTTTTGCTGTATTCCTCATCAGACGATGCCCGAATTACCTGGTCAACGTAGGACTGCTGGTTCAATTTTACTCTATCAAAATCAACTTGCGACAATGAGGGATTTGTTATTAATCCAATCATTATCGGATAGAATTTTTCCATCCAATCTTTATGAAATTGAAAAGTAAAGATTGAAACTTCTTTATCCACAGAAGAATAATAATTAGCTGCCATTGGATAGATTTCATCCTGGATATCGCTGAATGTCAGTTCTCCTGTCCCACCCTGTGTAATAAGCTGGGCAGTAGTATAAGTCAATCCTCCCTTACCGACGGGATCGCATATTGAACCATTTGTAAACATAAGTTTTACTACAATCTTTGCAGAGTTAGTTTGCTTAAGTTCTACTACTTCCTGAGCCATCATTATTCCTATTAACAGAATTGAAAAAATTATTGCTTTCATTATTCTACTCCTCCGTTCTCATCTGAGGATATGGTAGCAATTGTTAAAGCATTATCTACGTAATATTTATTGACCACCATTTTAATATCTTCAATTGTTACTTCATCATACAAGGAATACAAACTATTTAAAGATTCAGGGTCACCCGTCAGATAAATATAATGACTTAAAGAATTTGCGATTGCATCCGGGTTGTCAATTCTCATAGCATAACTGTATTTTAAATTTGATTTTGTTGCTTCTAGCAAAACTTGGTCTACTCCATTCTTTTTTATTTCTTCAAGGGCAATAGTTATCTGATCTCTTACATATTGAAAATCATCCTTGTTGATGAATGAAGCCTGAATACTGATCAGATACGGATCATAGGAATCCATCGCCCCTCCTCCAAGAAACCTGAGTTTTTGTTCCTCAATTACAAGTTTTTTATAAAGCTTAGAATTTTGTGAGAAAAGTATTGTGTTTAGCACATCAATTGCAGGCATATCAATTTTTGTATCGCTGAATGCAGGTCCTTTATAATTTAAGCTCATATATGGTGGGATCGTCCCATCCTGTAAATGAAAAGTTCTTTCTTCAGTTTGTACAGGTTCTGTAGGAATTTCGGCCGTATATGTACCTCGTTCCCATTTACCAAAATATTTTTCTGTAAGGGCATTCACTTCTTCTGCATTTACATCACCTACAACTACTATTGTTGAATACTCAGGTCTGTAATACCTGTCAAAAAAAGTTAGTGAGTATTCGTACTTGTTCGGCATCTCAACTATATCTTCAAAGAATCCCATTGTTGTATGTTTATAAGTATGAACATCAAAAGAAGTGAACAATAAATTTTCATAAAGCCTCTGATAAGGATTTGCAAAGTTTTTTGTGTATTCTCCTTTAACCGCTCCGGCTTCAACTTTGAACTCGTGTTCAGGATAATTCAGGTTCATGAACCTGTCCGATTCAATCTCAAACATTTTTTCAAGGTAATCAACACTACCAGTCATATGATAAATTGTTCTGTCTAAAGAAGTGTTTGCATTTGCACTTGCACCGGTCATCTTTAAAACTTCCTTGTATTCTTCACGAGGATAATTATCTGTTCCTCTGAACATCATATGCTCAAAGAAATGGGCAAATCCTGTAACACCAGGTTCAATTTCATTTCGCGAACCTACGCGAACCACAATATAAAAAGCTGCCAGGCCCGGACTATCAAAAGGAACGGTAACTACATTCAATCCGTTGGCCAGCTTGTGTTGATAAATAGGATAAGGAAAGATTTTATCACTATCAGCATTGATATTAGTAAACATCATTGATAAAATTCCTATAAATAATAATAGATTCAGTCTTTTCATATTTAACTCCGTGGTTATTTGGAATTATTTGATAGTTTTTGAGCAGCGAATTTACAGTAATATCAGCCCTAAGCCAAGCAAAAAAGTAAACTATATCAAAAAAGATGATTAATGGTGCTACAAAATTTAGTTTAAGTTTTTGATCAATTGAGTAATCAATTTCACTAATCATGTTGACAAATTTCTGGCAAATTCGTGGAAACTAATATAATGACCCTCTTGAAAAAGTCTGTACTTATTTTATATTTAGAGTATGAGAAATTTCGAAATAACACTGACATACAAATCCTTAAATATCAATCACTTTTTAGCTAAAAATATTTTTATAAATAAGCAAAAGATATTGGAGGTTGAGTTAGAAGAATCTAACTGCATCTCGCCTGAAGAATTTTGCGATGCTGTAATTACAATTCAGGAACGACCTGAAGTCGTTCGTATAAATGTTATTGAAAAAAATAAAACAACTGTAAAACCTCTTAACTGGATAGCTGAAAACTTCGGGAGAATATATTTCCACAACGGTATACCTTTAATTCTTAACAAAAATTAGAAACTAACTAAATTACCTCACTTCAATGGTGATTTCCTTTTTGATACAATTCTCATTTTAGATTCCAATTAGATACAGCATTTCTATAAATTCATTAAAATTGGCTAATCTAAGGTTGAACTGAAGAGATGTTCAATGGCATAATGGTTGAAAATTAAGCGTTAAAATTGGAGGGCAATTTTATGGCAGTCTATTTATTAGCCGGTATTATTTTGGGTGGTCTTTTACTCTTTATAGTCATATCCATCAGAGGAATAAGAAAATCTAGATCAGAGATTGAGAGGATGTTTAAGTGATTAGTTTGTCCTCTTAAAGTTTATCTGTGGTGAGGGCGAATTAAAAGGAGATTACGAAAGTGGTCTCCTTTTTCTTTTAAATGATTATCTTAAGTAAACTTGAAAACCAAAAAGAATAAAAATATTTCCAAGTTTAACGTTTAATTCATTTGTACCATTATACTGATATTCTCGATCTCCATTTAAACTGCCTCCTTCCCATCTACCGGTAATTTCAAAAGCAGCATTTGGAGAAACAAAAAGTGTAAAACCAACACCAGCATTGTATGCAAAACCATTTGCAGAAGCTTTATAGTTTGATGAATCTATATTATTACTGTTGATGTTTTCATAATCTTGAGAAAAGACTGCATAACCACCTGAACCTTCAATAAACATTGCAAGCTCTCCTGCTAAAGGCATATAATACCTTACCCAAAGCCCAAGGAACCATTCTTTTTCATTTAATGACTTGCTGTCGTTATTAGGATTTGGGTCAGGTTTTGTAGTACGATCTCTTTGACGCCACTGAAAATCAAAACCGAATACACCATTATTTTCAACCAGGCTTCCATTCCGTGAACTAAATATAAAATTATAACCGTCAACTTTTGAATTTGAATTTATATCACCCACTTTTTCTGAAATATTAAAATTTTCCCAACCAACCCATCCAGCCAAACCACCTGTCCAGCCGCCTTTACTTAACGCTTTTTCAAGGTTTCGCTGCGGAAGAATTGAAACCGAAAATACGATAATTATTAAAAGTAGATATTTGATGAACATAGATGAATCCCAGTTTTTATAGATTGATGACAAAATACATTTCAGATAACTATATCTTATCCAGTAATATTAAAATACCTAAACGAAGAGCAACGGAATTCAGATCATCTTGAATAATTTGATAAGCCCCGTGAAATCCATTGCAGATTGTTCGGATAAATTAAATCGATAACCAAGACCGAATGCCCCACCAAACTTTGCCTGGTAATCGGATGAATATTTATCATTTGTATAAAGATCTGAAGCATCCACATTAACCCTGAAGAAATATGAACCCAATTCGATAGTAGTGAAGACTCCGTCTTTAATATAGTATCTTCCTCCAGCTACCACTGGGATTGAGTTGATTGAGATATTAAGCACTTTTCCCTCAACTGCAAGTTGCGAAAAGTTTCCCGGATAATTTTGATAAGAAACTGAAAGAACTGCAGAGAAGTCTTTGCTAAAGAAATATTCTCCGATTATAGAACCGCCTATTCCTGTTTTCGCATCGTTGGAAAATGAGCCAGTTGGAAATCCTACATTGAAAGCAGCGCCTGCAACCCATTTACTCTGTGCAAAAATTGAAATGCTTGATATGAACAGGATTAAAATTAAAATGTTTTTCATAAACTGAATACTCATCAGATTGTGAACTATTTGATTAGTTTGAAAACAAAACTATTGAAATAGAGCTTGACTTCAAATTAATAATTATTATTTGATTCAATATTATTTTCCTTTGTCGATTCTTAAAAATTAGATTATTTTTGTTCTCCAATTGTTAACTAAATAAATATTAGTATCACCCGGAGCAATAATGAACACTAATTCTTTGAACCATCTGGACTATTATCGCTTACCCTGGAACTTAACAGATAATTCAATTTCCTGGCTTGAACCAACTGCAAAGTGCAATCTTTCTTGTGAGGGCTGTTATAGATTAAATGAAAAAGATGGACATAAAACTATTGAACAGATTAAAAGTGATCTCGATGTATTTGTTAGATTGAGACATGCTGATGGCGTATCAATCGCTGGTGGTGATCCGTTAACCCATCCGGATATAATCGAAATTGTTAAGGAAGTAAAAAAGAGAAATATGAAGCCCAACATCAACACAAATGGGTTGGCTTTAACAAAAGAACTATTGCACGAACTGAAAAAAGCTGGTGCTTTTGGTTTTACATTTCACATCGACAGTAAGCAAGGAAGACCTAACTGGAAAAACAAAAATGAAATAGAACTAAATGAATTGCGATATTATTATGCTAAAATGTTAGCAGATGAAGGAAATATTGCCTGTGCATTTAATTCAACCGTTTATGAAGATACAATGAAGTATATACCTGCAATGGTTAAGTGGGCACAAAACAATATTGATATAGTTAATGTTATGGTGTTTATTCTTTATCGTGCAGTTAACAACAGTGAATACGATTTTTATCTTGGACCTAAAAAAATTGATATGAGTCAATTGGTTTATAATGAAGATCCGGTTACCAGAACAGACATGAAAGCAAACGAAGTTGTGGAATTACTTAGAAAAGATTATCCTGATTTTGATCCCTGTGCTTATCTAAATGGATCAGAAAAGCCTGATTCGTTTAAGTGGTTATTAACGGGAAGAATGGCAACAAAGAAAAAAGTATATGGTTATATGGGCGGAAAGGGAATGGAAGCAGTACAAATGTTCAACCATCTTTTCCGTAACAAATATCTTGCTTATGCAGAACCGAAATGGGCAAAACGTGGTAAAACTATGCTGTTGATGGCAAGCTTTGATAAAAAACTTAGAAAAGTATTCTTTAATTTTTTCAAGAATCCATTGAATATGTTCAGAAGATTGTATTACCAATCTGTAATGATAATCCAACCAGTTGACTTTATGCAGGACGGAAGACAAAATATGTGTGATGGATGCCCTGATATTACAGTTTGGAATGGACAGCTTGTTTGGTCTTGCAGAATGGAAGAGCAGTTAAAATTTGGACATAATCTTAAAACTTATCCGAAAGACTTTCTAAATTAACATATAGTTGTTTTATTAATTAAGCCGCTTTTAATAGCAGCTTTTTTATTGGTATTCCAACAACTCATCTCTATTTTTACGATATTAAAACGCGCCCGTAGCTCAACTGGATAGAGCATCAGACTTCGGATCTGAGGGTTGTGGGTTCGAATCCTACCGGGCGTACTCCTTTCTCAATTAAGAGTGTGTAATTAACAATTAAGAAATTAGATTATCCACAATAATATTTTAATTGATTTTCAAGGAAGATACATATCGTTTTATGTTTGCTGCCCTGCAGGAGGCTGAGAAAGCATTTGAGGAAAACGAAGTCCCTGTTGGAGCAGTTGTAGTTAAAAACAACAAGATAATTGGTCGGGGATACAACCAGGTAGAAAAATTAAAAGATGCAACCGCTCATGCAGAAATGATTGCTTTAACATCTGCTTCAAGTACAATTGGCAACTGGCGATTAAATGAATGTTCAGTATACGTTACACTTGAGCCTTGTGTTATGTGCACAGGTGCGTTACTTGCGTCAAGAATTAGAGAACTTTTTTTTTCAGCATTCGATCCAAAATTTGGTGCTTGTGGAAGTGTTTATAATCTAGCTGAAGATGGAAAAACTAATCACAAAATAAATGTTTACTCAGGCATTTACGCAGAAGAAAGCAAAAATCTACTTAATGAGTTCTTCAATAAATTAAAAAATAAAAGCAGTTTAAAATTTACGCCACCTACGGCTTGAGACTGCCTGATTATTTCTATAATTTGCAATAAAAAAATATTCTTATGCGATTACTTTTATTCGGAGCGCCCGGTGTTGGAAAAGGAACCCAGGCAAAATTACTGTCTGCAAAATTCAACATACCACATATTTCCACAGGTGATATTTTAAGGCAAGCTGTAAAAGATAAGACTGAACTTGGTAAAAAGGCTCAAGAGATTATGAGCAGGGGTGATCTTGTTCCTGATGACGTTATGATTGGAATAATTAAATACAGACTGAGTAAGAGTGATTGCACCACTGGTTTTATTCTTGATGGTTTTCCACGAACAGTTAAACAAGCTGAGGAACTTGATAGTCTTTTAAATGAAATGAATATTGGCGATTTCAGATTGATCAATATTTTTGCAGATGAAGAAGAAATAGTAAAAAGACTTAATAACAGAAGAGCCTGTAAAGAATGTGGGCACATCTATACACTTGCCGAAATTAAAAACACATATTCTTGTCCCAATTGCAAATCACAAAATAGTTTTTATTTAAGGGACGATGACAAAGAAGAAGTGATTAGAAAACGAATGAAAGTTTTTCGTACAACAACGGAACCTGTACTGAAGCATTACGAAAAGCAAGGTAAAGTGATTTTAATAAATGGGCTGGGTTCTGTTCAAGAAGTAAATAATGAAATTCTAAAAACTTTAGTACACTAATATTTAGTTTTCCGTTTTCTGCTTGATGATTGCTTTCCGCGCTCTTCCATCATCAAGTTTAATAACTCTTTCATTAGCCCTTTTCACCAACTCATAATTATGGGTTACAACCAAAACCGCAGTACCCCGTTTATTTATTTTTTTAAGAAGAGCTAATATTTCTGCTGATGTTTCCGGATCAAGATTACCGGTTGGTTCATCAGCTAATATTAATATTGGATCATTCAGTATTGATCTTGCAATTGCCACTCGTTGCTGTTCACCGCCGGATAATTCGTGAGGCTTGTTTAATCGTTTATGTGAAAGGCCGACTTCACTTAGTGCTTCATTTATTTTTTTCTTAATCTCTTTAGAAGACGTTCCTGTAACTTTCATCACATAAGCAAGATTTTGATAAACATCTCTATCTGGTAACAGTTTGAAGTCTTGAAAAATAACGCCAATCTTTCTTCTTAGTAAAGGAATTTGAACGGGTTTAATCGTCTGTGAATCAAATTCGGCAATACGAACGTGTTCCAGTAAGCGGAAACTGATTCATGTAAATTAGCTGCATCAATGTGCTTTTGCCTATTCCACTTTTGCCAATAATAAAAACGAATTCACCATAATCAAGTTCCAGATTCAGATTCGTAAAAACCGGCTGGTTCCTGTAATGAAATTCCACGCTGTCAAAAGATAGCATCATTAATAAATTTTCCTCATTACAAATTGAGCCCTTTGTGATTTCTGACTAACATCTTTGAAAGTGAAACAATCAAAACAAAACTCAGTATACAACCCTGCTTTTTCTGCCAGCTTAAAGTAAGTCGATATGTCATAAATTTTTTGTTTGTGCACTTCCTTAAATTCTAATCCTGAATCATCCCTAATATAAAATTTATTGTAATGAATTCTGCTACGTTTATTGTATTTGACCAATTCTTTGAAACCATAATCCGTTATGGTGATCTTCAATAGCAATCGTTAATTACTACATTCAAACTGTTTCTTTCAAGGCTTACATCGAATGTAAAAACACCATTCTCGTCAAGCAAGCGGTAAACTTCGTTGAATAAACTTAACAAATGCTTTTTGTTTCAAAATATAGTTTACACCATCGAAAGCAGAAAATATAAAATCGAACTTAGTTTTAATCGGGATTGCGGACATATCACAGCAAATTTTCGCAATATAATTATTTGAGGAACCTTTTAGCATTGATAAAGAAATATCAGTGGCAAAATAATTTTTATATTTTTTAGAAAATATTTCAGCCATTTTGCAATTCCCTGCTCCAAGTTCAAGAATTTTTGAATTGTTCGGGGATATTTTCTTCAGCAATTACAAGAAGGTATTTTGACCAGGTCGTATAGTCAACTTTTTTCATTAATCCATTATAAACATCAGCAACTTTCTCGTACGGTCTTACTTTCATTCTGTCTTAAGTTTTTTTCTTTCTATTCTTCAAAATTATTTCAGCATACTTAAAAGCTTCAATCATACTGTGATTCATCTGCATTACCTAATCCCGGCAATATCGTACGCAACACCGTGATCCGGTGAGGTTCTGATAATTGGTAATCCAGCTGAAAAGTTTACTCCCCTTCCTGAGTTGATATACTTAAATGGAATTAAAACCTGATCGTGATAAAGACCAAATACGATATCAAAATTTTCGAATCTTCTGTTGGCAAAAAATGCATCTGATGAAAAAGGACCATCAACACATTCCGTAAATATTTTTTTCTTTATAACTGGTTCAATAATTGTTTTTTCTTCCTTGCCAATTATTCCATTCTCACCTGCGTGAGGATTTAAACCAAGCACTGCAACTTTTGGATTTTGAGATTCCTAAATCATTTTTTAACATATTAATTACTATTTCAAGTTTAATCTGTAACTTATTTGATTTCAATGAGTTAGAGACTTCTTTTAATGGAATATGAATGGAATAAAGTCCAACCTGTAGTTTTGCTGAAAGGAATGTCATTACGAAATTTTTAACTCCACACCAATCAGCATACATTTCAGTTTGACCAGGATATTTAACCCCGGCAAGCTTTAGAGCAGTTTTAGAAACCGGAGCAGTAACAACAGCATCAGCTCTCTGTTTCTTTAATAACTCGAATGATTTTTTCAGGGCCATAAATGCTGCCTTACCTGAGTCAATAGTAGGTTTTCCATAGCTTTGCTTTGCTGATCCTGTAGCAAATAACTAAGACTTGATCAAAATTGTGATTCTTTGATTCTAATTCGTCAGTTACTTTGTAATCGAATTTGGGTTTTACTAATTCTGATGTTGTTTCGAAAACATTCTTAGGGATAATTAGGATGAATTGAGTTTTTTTATTCTTTAAGGATATTTTATTAAGTGCTTTTAACGCAATTTCTGGTCCTATACCATTTATATCACCACAGGTGAAAACAATTCTGTTCATCAATTTTCTGTCAATGTAAAGTTGCCTGTTCCTGTTTTATCAATAAATGAAAATGACCGTTGAGATTTTGAATATGTCCAAACTTCGATGACCTGACCCTGTGAAGTCGATGTGCGCTCAATTTTGTCTGCATTCCCGAATTTAATATAAACCATACCTCTATCAGTTTTTGCTCCATTGTTATTAGTGATACTCTTAAATTCTCTGATGGCATAATCAACACGACTATAGTATTCGAACATAATTTCATTGAATGTTGTTTCAGGTGTAGGATCAAATTTAGCCCAAAAATTATTCAATACCTTAGGATAATCAGATTCATCTTCATCCAAAAGTTCAGAGACAACAGAATCAGATTCAATATAACTTAAAAATTCAATTGCTTTTTCAGGATTCAAAAGTGAAAACGGTTTATTAAACCATACAACATTCAAATTAATTTTCTCATCAATTTCTTTTTCTTCATTCTGATTTTTAGAACTAATTCTCCTTCATTTAATTTTTGATTAACATTTTTAATAATAAAATTCCGTAACAATTTATTTTCAGGCATTGTGGTTACTAAAATATTATCCTCACATCTTGTTATCTCCAATAGCCTGGATATATGATTCTTCAATTTTACCTGAGAAAACAACTTCGTCATTATTTTCAAGTGTAACATCAATCTCTGTAATCAGCGTGTCGCTAACTGGAATGACAAGATTAAAACTTTCGACACTAAATGGAACATTACCTCCAGAATTGGCCAATATGAATGCCTCTCATCATTGCAAGTAATTTCCTGTCGAGTTAATTACTAAGGGATGCAAAATCGATTGTTTTCTTAGTGTTACCAAGTTTAAGCTCAATGGGTTTTAAAGGAACGGTCTCCTGTGGAGTTCATATCTGAAATTATTGCAGCAGCTTTGTAATCACTTGGCTTTATTTTAAAACTTAGATAATCCTGTAGAAAGACATCTAAGTCGTCTGTGTCCTCAAAATTATTGACTGATATTTTACTGTCTTTAATATCTCGTGCAACTAATTTGCCATCTTTATCCGAGATTTCAACAATAATACGAAAGCTCGCTTCATAGGATTCTTCGTTTCTTGCGAATACTAAAAGCTTATATGGTATTTTATACGAATAGTAAACAGAGTAATCTCCATCCGTTCTGGGTAAGGAAATCGCTTCTGTTTCAAAAGGTATCCTTGGTATAAATGGTTTCGAATTACGCTTTGGCTGACCAAATAATGAAGTTGTAATAAGTAGGAAGCTGAATAAAAAAATTTTCACTTTAATTCTTTTTTATGAAAAATTATTCAGGCCAGGATTATAATCAAGGCAAAATTGATTACAGTATAATGAATCACTAATTATTAGTTATTCATATTATTTAAGGAAGTCTTTATTATTCTTTGTCCCTCGGATCTTATCTATCAAAAATTCCATTGCTTCAACAGGACTAAAATCGCTAAGTATTTTTCGGAGGATCCAGATTTTACCTAAATCATCTTCTTTCAGTAACAAATCTTCACGTCTGGTACCTGAACGGTTCACGTCAATTGCAGGGAAAATTCTTCTGTCACTTAAATCACGATTAAGGACAAGCTCCATATTACCTGTTCCTTTGAATTCCTCGAATATAACATCATCCATTCTGCTGCCTGTATCGATTAAAGCAGTTGCAATAATAGTTAAACTGCCTCCGTCTTCAGTATTTCTAGCAGCACCGAAGAATCTTTTTGGTTTATGAAGTGCATTTGAATCAACTCCACCTGATAAAATTCTTCCGCTGTGAGGAACAACAATATTGTGAGCTCTAGCCAATCTGTGTAATACTATCCAGTAAAATTACTACGTGTTCGTTAGCTTCAACCATACGCTTTGCTTTTTCGATAACCATATCTGCAACCTGAACGTGTCTGTCAGCAGGTTCATCAAATGTTGAACTTATGACTTCACCCTGAACTGAACGCTCCATATCTGTAACTTCTTCAGGTCGTTCATCAATTAACAATACAATAAGTTTTATTTCAGGATGATTTCGTGTGATGGAATTTGCAATTTTTTGAAGCAGTACTGTTTTTCCGCTTTTAGGTGGAGAAACAATTAATCCTCTTTGACCTTTGCCAATTGGTGCAAGCATATCCATTACTCTCATTGAATACTCACCAGGAGCAGATTCAAGATTAATTTTTTTCGTTGGATAGACAGGAACAAGATTATCAAATAAAGTTCGTTCACGAATATTTTCAGGTGCTAAACCATTTACAGCTTCCACACGAAGTAATGCAAAAAATCGTTCGCCTTCTTTTGGAGGTCTCACCTGGCCACTAACAAAATCTCCAGTTCTTAAACTGAATTTTTTAATCTGAGAGGGAGAAACATAAATATCATCCGGTGAAGGAAGATAGTTGTAATCCGAGGAGCGAAGAAATCCATATCCATCAGGAAGAACTTCCAGAACACCCTTTGAGAATGTAAGACCATCCTTGGAAGTTTGTGCTTCCAGAATTTTAAATATAAGTTCCTGTTTACGAAGATCGCTATAGCCGGGAATTTTAAGTTCTTTGGCTATCTCATTTAGTTCTACGATCTTTTTTGATTTTAGTACTGATATATCCATTGGCATGATGTTTAACCCTGCGTTATTGTTGTCAGATGAAGGTATAATTGTTTAACATATTTATTACTGGTTTTTACCAGCTTGAATTTTCGGGGAATAATTTACTATTGATCACAATTAGTTTATTACTTGATAGGTTTTTGCGGCTCACCGAAACATAAACCATAAATAGTTAATTGTCAAGTAACCCCTTGTAATAATTGTTGTTTGATTTCGCCCAGAAGATACATACTGCCCAACACCACCAGGCATTCATCGTTATTCCTCAACTTGAATTCCTCAATATACTTTACAGGTTCCCGGATGATGTTGCAGGTTATTTTAATTTGTTCACCAAGTCTGTTTAATATCTTCGGGTTTAGCTGCCCGTTCGTATTGGATTTCCGTTACAAGTAATTCTGATCAAAATAGAACTGAAAGTATTTGAAGCATTTCACTAATGTCTTTATCACGCATTGCACCGAATATCAATACTCTCCTCTTATAACATCTGATTCTTCTTTAGCAAATTCACTAAGAAAAGATTTAAGGCCTTCGGGATTGTGAGCAGAATCAAAAATAATTGTTGGATTTTTATGGTAGTATTCGTATCTGCCTTGCAAACCTGTGTTCCTCGAAACGTTGGAAATACCTGCTTTGTATTTCTGTTCATCTTTAAATGAAAATGTTTTTGAAATTGTGAGTGCTGCAAGTGATGCATTAAATTTCTGATACTTACCTTTTAATGTGAGGATTTATTTCAATCTGCTTACCCTCTTCAAGAACCAAACTTACTTGTTCATCAATTTCTGAAACAAAATCTTTTAACTGATAAATTTTGCTTTTTGTTTCACTGCATTTTTTTTCGACGACATCCATAGCTTCTTTTTTAAGGAAGCCTGTAAAAACTATTCGAATCATTTTTTATTATTGCTGCTTTTTCTGTTGCTATCTGTTCAAGAGTGTTTCCCAAAACATTAGTATGTTCAAGACTGATCGTATGTAATTACAACAGCTAAGGGATTCAAAACGTTTGTTGAATCCAATCGTCCACCAAGTCCTGTTTCAATTACACAATAATCTGGTTTCATTTCTCTGAAATACTGAAAAGCTATCGCTGTAGTAACTTCAAAAAAAGTGAGATTGATGTTCATCAATATAATTTTCATTCTCAGTTATAAAAGAAGAGATATATTCGTCTTCAATTTGCTTTCCGTTTATAACAACTCTTTCATTGAACTTAACAAAATGAGGTGAGGTATATAGACCAACTTTTAATCCAAATTCTTGTAAAATGCTAGCAATAAATGATGCAGTGCTTCCCTTTCCGTTAGAACCTGCTATATGGATTGTCTTGAGTTCCTGCTGAGGATTTCCTAAGTGATTCAGGAAACCAATTGTATTATCCAATCCAAGTTTAATTCCAAAAGTATGAAGAGAGAAAAGCTTATTCAGCGAAGTTTCAATGTCCATTCAATTATAATTGATATGAGGCGATGAGTGATGAAATTTTCTCAACTCCGTTTTTAATACAATGTTCTTCAATTTGATTAACAATCTTTCCAGGGGCGGAAGGATCAATAAAGTTCAGTGTTCCGATTTGAATTGCAGAAGAACCTGCAATCATAAATTCAATTACATCTTTCCAATCCATAATTCCGCCAATGCCGATAATCTGGAATCTTCACCTGTCTCGATATTTCAAGAACTTTAGCTATTGCAATTGGTTTAATTGCCGGACCTGATAATCCACCTGTTACATTTTGAATTTTAGGTTTACGGGTAAAAATATTAAATGCAGTTCCTACCAATGTATTTATTGCAGAAACAGCATCAGCACCATTTTCTTTTGCAGCTGTGGCAAACTCAGCTATGTATGAAACATTTGGTGATAGCTTTATAATTAAAGTTTTGTTTGTAACTGCCCGAACTTTCTCTGTAATATAGACAACAGCTTTCAAATCATTACCAAATGATAATCCACCATCTCTTACATTTGGACATGATACATTAATCTCAAAAGCTTTGATGGTTTCTTCTTCAGTCAAAATTTTAGTGCATTCAACATACTCTTCAATTGTACTTGCCGCAATATTACAAATTAGTGGAACATCAAATTTTTTAAGAAATGGAATTTTCTCTTTAAGGAATACCTCTACTCCAACATTTGCAAGACCAATTGCATTTAACATTCCTGATGGAGTTTCAACAATTCGTTGTGGAGGATTTCCTTTTCTTGGTTTCAAACTAAGTGATTTAGTTACAATTCCACCTAATTTGTTTAAGTCAGTAAATTCTGAAATTTCATTGCCGTAGCCAACAGTTCCGGATGCAAGCATTATCGGGTTGCGTAAAGTTAGTGAACCAATCTTTACAGAAAGATCTACCTTGCTCATATCACAACTTCTTTAATATTAAACACAGGACCATCTTTACACACAAGCAGGTATTGTTCTTTATTTGAAGTTGATTCAATCGGGCAACCCTGACAAATTCCAAAACCGCAAGCCATTGCACATTCAGTTGATACTTCACATTCAAAATTGTGTCTTAACACAAAATTCTTTTAAGTGTTCTTAGCATCGCAGTTGGTCCGCAGGCAAATATTTTTATTTTCTGAGATTGAAGCAGTTCAATATTTTTTTCAAGTAATTGAACTACATTTCCTTTGAAACCACGTGAACCATCATCTGATGCTTCTTTAACATTCTTCAAATTATAACTGATGACATCATCCTTAGTTCTTCCACCAATGAAGGAAAGAATATTTTTATTTCCGTTCAGCTTTCGTGTAACATAAGGAAATGGTGCAGCACCTAATCCTCCTGCTACAATAACAGCAGTCTCATAATTCCCATCAAGATTAAATCCATTTCCAAGTGGTCCCAGAATATCCAGATCAGTTCCGATTGGTTTATGAGCTAAAATGTTTGTGCCTTCTCCCATAATGTTGAACATTAGGTAGAGATAATCACCTTCAACATCACAGACACTAAATGGTCTTCTCAGCAACGGATAGATTCTTTCAGTCACTCTAATATTCAGAAACTGACCGGGTTTAATAATTGAAGTTAGCTCAGGGGAAAATACTTTGAGAAGATAAATGCGAGTGATTTATTTCTAAAATTTCCTTAAGCGGAGAATTTATTATGAACAATTTTTAGCTAATCCTGCAAATGTTTTTGAATAATTTATTTTCTGAGGTGCCTTTGGTTGGTTCAATATCGAAATCAATTTTGTAATATCTTTATTGGCTGGTGAAAATTATGCTATAAACATTTTATTTCAAAATATGATGGGATGAATTAATACACTCAACCTTTTCCTTCATTTTCAATATCGCTTATTTTATCCAGTCTTTTCTGATGTCTTCCACCTTCAAATTCAGTTGATAGCCACTCATCAACTATGAGTTTTATAGTTTCTTCACCCAATGCTCTTGCACCAACTACAAGAACATTTGAATTGTTGTGAGCCCGGGAACTTTTCGCACTGAAAGTGTTGTAACAAGTTGCTGCACGTATTCCTTTTATTTTATTTGCAACAATTGCTGATGGAATTCCGGAAGCATCTATCAAAATACCAAGATCATATTCACCATTAGCTACTTTTGTCGCAACAATTTTAGCAAAATCTGGATAGTCACAAGCTTTTTCATCAAACGTTCCGGTATCAGAAATATTATAAATCCTTTTTCAGTCAGATATTTAATTAAGATATTTTTTATTCTAAATCCTGTATGATCACTACCTAAGATTATTTTTCTAGCTGAATTTGAATTAGTATTATTTGACAGTATGAGTTAGATTCTGTTTGTGAAATTTCTTTTTCAATGATAGATAAATTTTGAGGAGCGGATTCGATCTAAAGCTGATGGAGTGAATAATGTGTCTTTAGTTTTGACTAATAACTTTAATCCCCTTTTTCTCAAGTTCTAAAATATCCCTTTCAGTAATTACCTTTTTCATCAACGATTATAAAAGATCTTTCAACTTATGCAGTTTAAGATAGTCAATTACGTTTTTTACATCCTGAGCTTTATCTCTTTTACAAATAAGCAATGCATCGTTAGAATTAATAACTATTAAATTATCCAATCCAATCACAGCAGTAAATTTGTCTGGTGAGTAGATGTAAGAATCCAAAGCCATATCGGTGTAAACAGTTCCTACTTTAACATTACCGTCTTCATCTTTATCACTTAATTCATATACGGCTTCCCAACTTCCAACGTCGCTCCAACTGAACTGACCTTTCACAAGAAATACATTGTCTGATTTTTCCATTATTCCATAGTCGATTGAGATACTTTTTAAATGTCCATAGATTTCTGACAGATATCTTTGGGAAATCAGGATTATTTATTTGCTCCTGTATCTGAACTAGTCCTTCAAAAAGATCCGGCATCAATTGACTTATTTCATTCAGGATTGTATCAATCTTCCAGATGAACATACCACTATTCCAAAAGAAGTCACCGCTTTTAATAAAGTTAACCGCTGTTGCATAATTTGGTTTCTCAGCAAAAGTCAGAACTTTATAAACATCATTTTTTTCTGAATCTTCATCAATTTGAATATAGCCGTATCCGGTTTCAGGTTTTGAAGGTTGAATACCAATTGTAACAAGTGCCTGATTCTCGAAGGAGAATTTTGCTGCTGTCTTTAAAGTATTTAAAAAGCTCTCGTTATTTCCGATTATATGATCTGCGGGCATAACAAAAGTAACAGCATCCGGAGACCGTTGCTGAATTATTATTGATGCAAGACCAATACAAGCCGCAGTGTTTCTTCCAAATGGTTCTACAATAATATTTTCAATAGGAATTTCAGGAAGTTGTTCCATTATTCCAGGTTTCTGCTTCTCGTTGGTGACGATTAAAATATTTTCCTTTGGTACAAGTCCATTAATTCTTAAAAAGGTCTCCTGAATCATTGTGTTTTCGCCAACAATCTTCAGAAGCTGTTTTGGACTTTTCTTCTTACTCCGGGGCCAAAACCTTGCACCAATTCCGCCAGCCATTATTACTGCATATAATTCCATCTTCTTAAACCTGAAAATTATTATTGAAATACTTTTTTCCGAACTCTTCCGCGCGATTTAAGTATCCTGTAATATCAACATCTTTTCTTTTAACAACTGCAACGATTACAATCAGACAAGCACGAAGTGCTTCAATAACAGATTTATCCAAAGGTAACTTTCCATTGATCATAGCATTCAGGGCAGAAGCAATAATTTCATGCATTCTGGCAAGCAATTGAAAATCGTGCAGCGATGCAAGTGAGGCATGATCTTGCATAAGTTCGTAATATCGATTTAATTCTGATTCTTTCACATTGCCCGAATGGTAATTTCTTTAAGTAATTCGTCAAGAGATTTCACAGGACTTAAAATCATTTTCTCAAAATCGGTAGATGAAATTGTATTCTTGTTATCTGTTTCGTTATCTAGCAGTAACAATATTCTCATCAATGACTGGAACATCTTTATCCATTATTTCACCAGCAAGGTTGCTTCTATCTATTAGTTCAACATCAATTGAATGATGCGAGAACCATTATTAATCTTATTTAATGCGTCCTTATAAATTTTGGGGACTAACATTTTCCAGGAATTGATTTAAATCTCTGATCAAATACCTGCTATGCTCTCTGAATTGTTCTGATATTTTAACAAAATCAACTTTGCCTTGAGTCAAAAAAGTATGAATCTCCGCTAACCTGATTGCAAGTTTAGAAAGCTCAGTGTGTTTTTTTCATCAATAAAAGTTCCGAGCCAAGGTCTGTAGAATTAACTATGGTTTCACGCAACAATCCGACAACTTCTATTTGCTGTGCATTTAGTCGAAGGTTATTTGCTGCAGTTGTAATGCTTTGAATCAGGTAAACTTTTACTAAGTCCATTAAGTTTTATTTTTAGTTAAGAGTATTTCAAGGAATATGATTTTGACTGCCTGTTAAAATACTGAAATATTCAAAAAGTATTCTCCGGTGAAATATATATTTATACTTTCAGACAAACAATTTAACGAAAGATGATACTATTAATAAAACTTTTCTTGACATTACTGAACAGTAGTGTTAATTTTCATTAACAAATTTTAAATATTAATGCTAACAGAATTCGGTAAGATCTTCGTCTTTATTTTAACAGCAGCTTTATTTGTTGTTGTTGCAATTTATGTTGCACGTCTTCTCCGTCCCAAACGACCCACTTTTGAAAAACTTACTACTTATGAATGCGGTGAAAACCCTGAGGGTTCTCCATGGGTTAAGTTCAATATCCGTTTTTATGTAGTCGCTCTTATCTTTTTAATATTTGATGTTGAAGTGGTTCTGCTCATTCCCTGGGCAATTGCATATAAAGAGCTTGGAATTGTTGGATATCTGATTGGTGCAATCTTTCTAATACTTCTTGGTGTCGGCATGGCTTACGAATGGAAAAAGGGCGACCTCGAATGGGCAAGACCTGTAATCAAAGAGCCAACCTTAAACAAAATTGAATCATTAAAAAATCATAAAGAAGAACTTAAACCTGCAAGCTGAATATGGGATTACTGGATCAGGAATTTACAGAAGGTAATATAGTAATTGCTAAAACTGAAGATCTTTTTAACTGGGCAAGATTATCTTCGTTATGGCAGGTTGGTTTTGGTTTAGCCTGCTGTGCTATCGAAATGATGGCAACTTCAGCTTCTCATTATGATTTTGACAGATTTGGTGTTATCCCACGACCTTCACCCAGACAATCAGATGTAATCATTATTTCCGGAACTGTTACGTTCAAAATGGCAATTCGAATTAAGCGATTATATGAGCAAATGCCAGATCCAAAATATGTTATTTCAATGGGAAGCTGTTCAAACTGCGGAGGACCATATTGGGAGCACGGTTATCATGTCCTAAAAGGTGTTGATAGAGTTATTCCTGTTGATGTTTACGTACCGGGTTGTCCACCAAGACCTGAAGCTTTACTCGAAGGATTATTGAAACTTCAGGAAAAAATCAGAAATGAATCAATTGTTAAGCCGATCAGGTCCGGCTTTGTCGGAAAGAGTGCATGAAAACTGCTGAAGAAATATTTAAGGTTCTGAAAGAAAAATTTGGTGAATCGTAATAGAATTGAAAACCGATAAACCTGTTGAACCTTTTATAGTTGTTGATCCACTTAATAGTTGATAAAATTTGTTCATTCCTTAGAGACGAAAATGATTTACAGTTCGATTCATTGATGAATCTTTCAGGTGTTGATGATGCAAATGGAGAAAAAGTTAAAGATGAAAAAGGATTAGAGACTATTAACGGCGGAACGCTGAGTGTTTATTATCATCTGGAATCTACTAAACTAAAACATAAACTTACTCTTAAAACTTCAACTGATAGAGAAAAACCTGAAGTTGTAACAGTAACAGAAGTATGGAAAGGTGCAGACTGGCACGAAAGAGAAGCTTATGATATGTATGGAATTATTTTTCTAAATCATCCTGACTTAAGGCGAATACTTATGCCTTATGATTGGGAGTATGGTTATCCTTTAAGAAAAGATTATAAAAATCCTGAATTTTATCAGGGGATGAAAGTTCCTTATTAACAAAGAAAGTTAATGGCACTAAAGACTGAAGAAATGGTATTGAATATGGGACCACAGCACCCATCTACGCATGGTGTGTTGAGGTTGGAACTTCAGCTTGATGGTGAAATTATTATCGACGTAATTCCTCACATAGGTTACCTTCACAGATGTTTTGAAAAGCATGCAGAAGCAATGACTTATCCACAGATAATTCCTTATACAGATAGAATGGATTATCTTGCTTCAATGTATAATGAATTTGGATACGCTCTTGCAATGGAAAGATTAATGAAGATTGAAGTTCCTGAACGAGTAGAGTATATCAGAGTAATTATGGGTGAACTGCAGAGAATTGCATCCCACCTTGTTGCACTTGGAACTTACGGTGCAGATATCGGTGCATTCACTCCTTTCCTGTTTTGTTTTAGAGACAGAGAAAGAATTCTTCACCTTTTTGAAATAACGTGTGGTGCAAGACTTCTTTATAATTATATCTGGATTGGTGGGCTTTCTCACGATCTTCATCCTGATTTTATCAGACTTACAAAAGAATTTATTAAAGATTTCAGACCAAACGTAAAAGAGTTGAACGATCTTCTTTCATACAATAGAATTTTTATTGAAAGAACTGCAAATGTTGGTGTTCTTCCAATTGATACTGCAATAAATTATGGAGTTTCTGGTCCAAATCTTCGTGCAAGCGGAATGAAATGGGATTTAAGAAGAGATGATCCTTATTCAGTTTATCATAAATTCGATTATGAAATTCCTGTCGGAAGTGGTGAAAAAGGAAAAACTGGTGATTGCTGGGACAGATATTTCATTCGTATTAGAGAAATGGAAGAGAGTCTAAAAATAATTGAGCAGGCAATAGAACAAATTCCCGAAGGAGATGTAAAATCAGCAATTCCTAAAAGAGTAAAGCCACCGGAAGGACAAATTTATACTAGAGTAGAAAACCCACGAGGTGAGTTGGGATATTTTATAATAAGTGATGGTTCATTAAATCCTTCAAGAGTAAAAGTTCGTGCACCATCTTTTGTTACAATGCAGGTTTTTCCTGAACTCTGCAAAGGTTTTATGGTTGCTGATGTTGTTGCAATTCTTGGAAGTGTTGATATTGTTTTAGGAGAAATTGACAGATGATGTACGACTGGTTATATAATCTTACCGGAAGTGAAATCCTCGCAATGTTTGTTGTGAGCTTACTACCATTATTTGTCTTCATACTTCCATTTGCTCTGTTAGCTGTTTTAGCTGAACGAAAAGTTTCTGCACATATGCAGGATCGTCTTGGACCAATGAGAGTTGGTTATCACGGAATACTTCAAACTGTTGCTGACATATTTAAACTTCTCCAGAAAGAAGATTTGGTTCCCACTGCAACTGATAAAACATTATTCAACTTTGCACCATTACTTGTTTTTATGGGAAGTTATGCTGCATTTGCAGCAATTCCCTTCTCAGGATTTTTTATCGGTTCAAAAATCGATCTTGGAATAATTTTTATAGTTGGCGTTACCGGTCTTGTAGTTGCTGGTATTCTTATGGCGGGATGGGCTTCCAATAATAAATATTCTTTGCTTGGTGCAATGCGTGCTGCTGCACAGATAATTAGTTACGAGATTCCTACTCTATTGATAATCTTAACCATTATAATGTTTACAGGCACATTGAGTCTTTATGATTTAAGTGAAATACAGACAGCTTATTTCTGGAACTGGTTGATTTTCGGAGGACCTGCAGTTGGGCTACAGAAAATTTTATTAATTCCATTTATGATAATGGGCTGTTTGATAATTTACACAAGCACTCTCGCAGAGGTCAATAGAACTCCATTTGATATTCCTGAAGCGGAATCTGAATTGGTATCCGGTTATCACACGGAATATTCAGGAATGAAATTCGCAATGTTTTTCCTTGCTGAATATGCAAATATGTTTGCTGTATCAGCAATTGTTGCAGTATTGTTTTTTGGCGGATACCAGTCACCATTCGGATATCTCGGGAACACTCTCAATTTACCATGGCTTGTTCCTATTGAACAATTTTTCTGGTTTACTTCAAAAGGAATATTCTTTGTGCTTGTCCAAATGTGGCTAAGATGGACTTTGCCACGATTCAGAGTTGATCAGCTGATGGCATTTTGTTGGAAATATTTAATTCCATTTTCATTTGTAATTCTTTTATTAGTCGGATTGATAACATTTGATGTAGTATGAGAAATTATTTTATACAATTCTGGCAAGGACTTTTTACAATTCTGATTGGAATGAAAGTAACATTCAAGCATCTTGTTTGTTCCTGCAGTTACTATTCAATATCCTTCTGTTAAACCGCAATTGCCGGAAAGAGAACGAAACAGATTATATGTTAATATGGATGATTGCATCGGCTGTGATCAATGTGCTCGTGCTTGTCCGGTTAACTGCATCGAGATTGAAACAGTAAAATCAGTTCCCGACGAAGATCTCGGAAAAACATCAAACGGTAAAAAGAAAGCTCTTATGGGTTACAACATTCAACATAGATTTTGCAAAATGTTGTTATTGCCAGTTGTGCGTATTCCCCTGCCCGACTGATTGTATTTATATGACTGATGTCTATGAATTTTCTGAATTTGAGAGAGACAATCTGATTTTATGATTTTGTTACTCTTCTTCCCGAAGAAAGAAAACAGAAGAAGAAAAACTTCGAAGAGATGCAGGTTAAGAAAGAAGCTGAAAAAGCTGCTGCAGCGAAAAAAGCTGCTGAAGAAAAAGCTGCAGCAACGAATAAACCAGCAGAACCTAATCAGGATAATAAAGAAGAAAATAAATAATGGGAATTTACGACATCATATTTTATTTGTTTGCTGCAGTTACGGTACTCTCAGCCTTCTTTGTCGTAACAACAAGAAATATAGTCCGTGCTGCGTTCTTTCTTCTATTTACATTTTTTGGTGTCGCCGGAATTTATGTTTTGCTCGGAGCTGATTTCGTAGCAATTGTTCAGTTCATAGTTTATGTCGGCGGCATTCTTGATCTTGTTGATTTTTGGAGTAATGATTACAAATAAAATCACTGAAGTAGATATTAAAACTGGCACAATCCATACATTACCTGCAGCAATTGGAGTTGGATTATTTACGGGTGTTATCGGCTCTGTTATTTTGAATACTGAATGGTTCCAAGTTAAAACCGATATGCCTCAATCAACCTTGTCCACCTTAGGAAGTATGTTATTAAATGAATACGTTTTGATTTTTGAACTGCTTGGTATTTTATTATTAGTCGCCTTAATCGGTGCTGCATCAATGGCGAGAAAATAATTTTTAGAAATGGAAGTTACTTTAACTCATTTTTTAGTCGTTAGTACAATCTTATTCAGTTTTGGAATTTACGGAATAGTTACACAGCAAGAATGCAATTATGGTTCTGATGGGGATTGAATTAATTCTTAATGCTTCCAATATAAATTTTATTGCATTTTCACGATTCGGAAATTTTGGTTTGCAAGGACAGTTATTTGCTTTGTTTGTAATCGTACTTGCTGCTGCTGAAGCTGCTGTAGCTTTGCAATAGTTCTAAATGTCTATAAAACTTTTGTAAATGTAAATGTTGATGAAATTGATACATTACGGGATTAGTGAATGAGCGAAAATTTCTTAATAAATATTTCAGTTATTGTACTCTTCTTACCGATTCTCGGTTTTATTGTTACTTTGCTTTTAGGTAAGAAGATACCCAGAATATTTTTCTTTGAAGTTTTTGTTTTGTTTGCGGGACTTGTTTTATCCGCAATCTTATTATTTGGAAAGCTAACTATCTTTCCCTGATACAAGGATAATAGCCGAGTTTAAATGGATTGATATGGGAAGTGTTCCTATACTCGGATCAATTAATATTTACCTTGGAATGCTGATTGACGACATCAGTGCTTTGATGATTGTTGTGGTTTACATTGTAAGCTTCCTTGTTCATTTCTTCTCAATTGATTATATGAAGGGTGACATCAGGTACAACAGATATTTTGCTTATTTAGGTTTGTTCACTTTCTCGATGTCAGGTATTGTTCTAACTCACAACATGCTAATGATGTATATTTTTTGGGAACTGGTTGGTATTTCTTCTTATCTCTTAATTGGTTTTTGGTATGAAAAGAAATCTGCTTCAGATGCTGGTAAAAAAGCATTCATCGTAAATCGAATTGGTGATCTTGGAATGCTTGCTGGTTTGCTGATGTTATTTATAACATATAATACTTTCTCCTTCTCTGAAATATTCAGTGAAATATGCAAAAGGAAATCTTCCATTCAATAGTGAACTCTGGTTAACGGTCACAGGGGTTTTAATTTTTTGTGGTGCAATTGGTAAATCCGCTCAGTTCCCGCTTCACGTTTGGTTACCTGATGCAATGGAAGGTCCGACTCCGGTCAGTGCATTGATTCATGCTGCTACAATGGTTGCTGCTGGTGTTTATCTAGTTGTAAGAGTATTTGGAATTCTTACTGCAGATGCAATGCTTGTAATTGCTGCGATTGGTGCATTATCAGCCTTTATTCCGGCTACGATTGCTCTTAACTCAAAATGATATTAAAAGAGTACTGGCGTACTCTACCATATCGCAATTAGGTTATATGATAATGGCACTTGGAGTTGGCGCTTACAAATTTGCTTTCTTCCATCTAGTAACACATGCTTTCTTTAAAGCTTGTTTGTTTCTTGGTTCTGGTTCTGTTATACATGCAATGCATCACGAACAGGATATTAGAAATATGGGTGGATTTAAGAAAGAAAATGCCGATTACGTATGCTACATTTTTATTATCATCAATCGCAATTTCAGGAATACCGCTAACCTCAGGATTTTTAAGTAAGGATGGAATTCTTTCAGGTTCATATGCATTTGCTTCACTTACAGGACATTGGTTATTCCCATTCGTTGGATTTCTCGTTGCTATGATGACTGCTTTTTATATGTTCAGATTGGTTATACTTAACTTTCCACGGCGAACCAAGAAATAAAGAAAAATATGATCATGCACATGAATCAGGTTTTTCAATGGCAATGCCACTTGTTGTTTTGTCAGTTCTATCACTCTTCTTCTGGTACACACCAAATCCAATGAGCCCTGATGCTGGATGGTTCTATACTAAGTGGATTCATCAGCCTGTGTTATATACACCACAGGAATCAAGATTTGATTTTATGAAAACTGATGAGGCAGCAATAGAGTCAGAGTCTGTCAATCACGAAATAATGTATTCTGAAACTTACACCGAAGCTTTACATCACTCACACGGGACAGCAGTAATTCTCTCAATACTTATGGCTATTAGCGGAATACTTCTGGCATTTACTATGTACCAGTGGAAAAAGATAAGTGCGGATAAACTTGCTGAAAGATTTAAACCGTTATACACTTTCTCATAAATAAATGGTACTTCGATGAGCTTTACAATAAAACATTTGTTGCAGGTACGCTTGCCTTGAGTAGTATGGTTGCCTGGATAGATCGCGTTATAGTTGATGGCATAGTCGATGGCAGTGCCTCAGTAACAAAAGCAGTTTCAACATTCGTTGGCCATTTTGACAACATTGTAGTTGATGGACTTGTAAACTCAGTGGCCGGTCTTAGTGCTTTCATTGGATTAATTTTAAGAAAATTGCAAACGGGTAAAGTACAGACGTACATCATAATGGTAATATTCTCAATCGTAATTTTATTGTTTTTATTTAACAGAATATAGTTTGTTCTAAATCAATTAAAGTTTTGAAAATTGACAGGTAGATAAATGAATTTTCCAATACTTACATTTCTAACGTTCATTCCTGTTATCGGGATGGTGATAATTCTCTTTTTGAAAAAAGAGAATGTTCAGGCAATAAAATACACTGCTTTGTTTGCAACAGGAGTACAGGTTATTCTTTCCATTTTCTTAATGAGCAATTACAACTACTCACTCGGCGGAATAAACGATGCAAGTGCATTTCAGTTTGTAGAAAAATTCAGATGGATTGAAATATCAGATATTCCGTGGATCGGAACAATTAAGATCGACTACTTTATGGGAGCGGATGGACTGAGCACCCCGATGGTTCTGTTAACAGCCATTGTTACTTTTATTGCTACACTTTCTTCGTGGACAATTGACCGTCAGATTAAAGGTTATTTTGCTTTGTTCCTTTTGC
Organism: uncultured Ignavibacteriaceae bacterium; assembly: GCA_963768365.1. Lineage (GTDB taxonomy): Bacteria > Bacteroidota > Ignavibacteria > Ignavibacteriales > Ignavibacteriaceae > IGN2. Next base: position 187,213 of record CAVYHS010000010.1, read on the forward strand.
TCGATACCGGAATGATGGGTGTGTTCGTTTCCTTGGATTTCTTCTTGTTCTTTATCTTCTGGGAAATTATGCTTCTGCCGATGTACTTCCTCATTGGAATCTGGGGAGGTCCAAGAAGAGAATACGCAGCTATCAAGTTCTTCCTCTACACATTGTTCGGAAGTATTTTTATTCTACTCGTGATGATCGGATTATACTTCAGTACAACCGAAACTTTGGTTGATGGAAGTAAAGTTTTCACATTCAACATTCTTGAGATGATGAACACTGCCAATTACACTGTTGACGGAATTTTATCTCCGCTCAATCCGGATAATTGGCGATTCATAGCTTTCGTTGCATTGTTCGCAGGTTTTGCAATTAAAATTCCAATGTTCCCTTTCCATACGTGGTTACCTGATGCACACGTTGAAGCTCCAACACCAATCAGTGTTATTCTGGCCGGCGTTCTTCTGAAAATGGGAACCTACGGAATATTGAGATTCAATTATCCAATCTTTCCCGAATTAACTCAGCAGCTTGCCTGGTACATTGGATTATTCGGAATGATAAATATCATTTACGGTGCATTAGCTGCAATGGCGCAAAAAGATTTCAAAAAATTGATTGCTTACTCATCGGTTTCACATATGGGTTATGTTCTGCTCGGTATGGCATCATTAAACACGATGGGAATTTCAGGAGCAATACTTCAAATGTTCAATCACGGAACAATTACAGCAATGCTCTTCTTAATTGTTGGCGTTCTTTACGACAGAACTCACACAAGAAATCTTGATGATTTTGGTGGAATTGCTACTCAAATGCCAATTTATACTGGCTTTGTTACCGTTGCATTCTTTGCTGCAATTGGTCTTCCTGGATTAAGCGGATTTATTTCTGAAATATTTGTTTTCCTCGGTGCATTCAGCTTTGATGTAATTAGAATGATAACAATCATTTCAACTCTTGGAATTCTATTAGGTGCAGGCTATATGCTGTGGACTATGCAAAGAGTTTATCTCGGTACTTTAAAAGAAAAGTGGATGCAGCTTAAAGATCTTGATGGAAGAGAATATGCTATGCTAATTCCGTTAACTTTGATAATAATATTCCTTGGTGTTTATCCTTCAGCAATGCTCGATGTAATGAATGCTTCTGTTAATTCGATGGTTAAGTTTATGCAGGACTCACAAATTTTCTTTAGCTCAATAAGTGGTTTATAGAAAGAGAATTAATAAAAAGTGAATTTCGATAATTTAACAACAAGCCTTCAACTGATTAAACCTGAGATTGCTCTATATCAATCCTTCTGGTTGTAATTGTTCTTTTCGATCTGATATTTGATAAGAGAAAGCACCTTCTCCCCTTCATTTCGATAATTGGATTACTGGTTACTGCTTACTTTGTTGTTGAACAATTTGGAATAAATACTTTCGCTTTTGAAGTTGGAAGAAGCGGTGCCGGATTAGTTGCAGTTGATTCATTCGCCGCATTCTTTAAAATGATTGTTTTACTTACCTCGATTTTTGTAATTCTGTTTTCTGTCACTTCAAGCGAAATAATCAATAGCAGTGATCGTCACGGTGAATACTACACTTTGATTATGGCAATGATTCTGGGAATGTTTCTCATTTCCTCAGCTTCGGATTTAATTCTGATTTATCTCTCAATTGAACTGTTATCTCTGTCTTCTTACATCTTAGCAGGATTTCTAAAGACGGTTGACAGAAGTTCTGAAGCATCTTTGAAATATGTTATTTACGGTGGTGTTGCATCTGGGATAATGCTTTTTGGTATTTCAATTCTTTACGGTTTAACCGGAACTACAAACCTTTATGAAATGAATTCACTTCTGCAAAATGTACAGGTTGGCGGATTCACTTTCATATTCGCTGGCGTAATGGTTCTCGGTGGAATTGGATTTAAAGTTTCTATTGCACCATTTCACTTCTGGACTCCCGACGTTTATGAAGGAGCTCCGATTACAATTACAGCATATCTTTCTGTTGCTAGCAAAGCCGCCGGTTTCGCATTGTTGATCAGATTTATTAAAGTTACATTCTATCAGAGCACGGCTCCTGATGGAAGCTGGATTTTACTTGGAATAATTGACTGGCAACGACTTCTAATAGTTCTCGCCATACTCACTATGACTCTTGGAAACTTTGCAGCACTCTGGCAAGATAATATTAAACGAATGCTCGCTTACTCAAGTATTGCACACGCAGGATATTTGCTTCTTGCTGTTGCAATTTTCTCCAACGACGGAGTAATAGCAGTGTTGATTTATTTTGCCATTTATCTTTTTATGAACTTAGGTGCTTTCTTTGTGGTAATGCTGATTGCAAATAAAATTGGCAGCGAAGAAATGGATGACTACAAAGGGATGGGCTCATCAACAGGATTTTTAGGAGTTGCCTTAGCAATTTTCCTTCTTTCATTAGCAGGCTTACCCCCTACTGCTGGATTTATTGGAAAGCTTTACATTTTCCTTGCATTGATAAATGCAGATATGATTGTTGTTGCATTCATAGCTCTGCTGAATACGGTAGTTGCTTACTACTACTACGTTCGTGTTCTTAAAAATCTTTACCTTGTCAGAACTGAAAATACTCGTGAAAAAATACAGGTAAGTTTCGGTAACATGATAATTCTTCTTCTCTTACTTATTCCTGTCCTTGTATTTGGTGTTTATTTTACTCCAATTGTAAACCTTGCAAAAAACTCTGCTGCTATTTTAGGTTTTTAATTCCAACTTGTCATACTGAACTTGTTTCAGCATCTTCAGTCCAAAGACCCTGAAATAAATTCAGGGTGACAGATTGTGTAAGTCTAGTTCCCTATCCAACTATTATCCGACTTGTATTTAAAATTGATAATTTCTTAGTTTAATGTCAGACTAAAATAGTCCATTATGTATGCTAAAATTATCTAAAAAAGCAGAATATGCCTTGATGGCAGCCAGATTTATGGCTCTAAAGAATTCTTCCGGCTTTTCGTCTGCGAAGGAAATTTCGGAGAGTTACCAGATTCCATTTCAGTTGTTGCCAAGGTTTTAAATAATCTTAGTAAAGAGTGATATCGCTATTTCTGCAAAAGGTGTTAATGGTGGATTTTCTTTTGTAAGGAAAGCCAATAATATTTCATTACTGATATTATTAAAGCAGTTGAAAATGATTTTAAGATAGTTAATTGTATGCAGCCTAACGGCAGTTCATTAGATTGTTCTAATTTTGATTGCTGCAAAATAAAAGATCCGCTTGCTGAAGTACAGAGAAAAATTGATAGAGTTTTTGCTGAAACATTATTGGCTCAGATTTTATAATGAATAAATCAAAAGTAATTTATTTAGATAACCAGGCAACTACTCCTGTTGATCCGGCAGTTGTTGAGGCGATGCTTCCCTTTCTCAAAGAGAGTTTTGGAAATTCTTCGAGTAAAAATCATCGTTATGGCTGGGAGGCAGAAAGTGCTGTTAAAATAGCAAGAGAAACTATTGCTGAGTTTATCGGCGCTGAACCAAATGAAATTATTTTCACTAGCGGTGCAACTGAATCAATTAACCTTGCACATTTCGGAATCGCTGAAGCGTATCGAAATAAAGGAAATCATTTTATTTCCTGTTCAACTGAGCATAGTGCAAGTTACGATTCATTAAAAGTTCTGGAGCAAAAAGGATTTGAAGTTACTTTCCTTCCGGTAAATAAAAATGGTGAAATAAACTTAAGTCAATTAGAGAAATGAAATAAGAAAAGAAACGATTCTTGTTTCGATGATGACAGCTAATAATGAAATCGGAACAATTCAGAATATTAACCGTATTGGAGAAATCTGTGCTGAGAGGAATATCATTTTTCATACAGATGCTACTCAGGCAATCGGAAAGATCGAATTCAATGTTTTGAAGTCAAATATTCATCTTGCATCGTTTACTTCGCACAAAATTTACGGACCAAAAGGAGTTGGTGCACTTTACATTCGTAAAAAGAATCCATGCAATTTCACTTCGTCCTTTATTTTATGGCGGAAAACAGGAAGATGCAATCCGTCCGGGAACTTTAAATGTGCCCGGTATCGTTGGGTTTGCTAAAGCTATTAGTCTGTGCGAAACAATTTTGAGGAGGAGAAATAAACGGATAAAGATTTTTAGCGATAAACTTTATAAAGGAATAGTATCTAATTTAAGTGACGTGCATCTAAATGGAAGTCAGGATAAAAGATTAAGTAATAATCTGAACCTTTGTTTTGATGGTGTGAAATCTGATGCACTTATGATGGCAATGAAGGATGTTGCAGTTTCGGCTGGTTCGGCCTGTGCTTCAGCAAATGACGAACCAAGCCGAATACTAAAAGCAATTGGATTGACGAATGAACAAGCTAAATCTTCCATAAGATTTAGTGTTGGCAGATTCAATACAGAAGACGAAATTAATTATGTAGTCAATAAAGTAACAGAATCTGTTCTTAACTTGAGAGCAAGTACTGGAAATTATAAATCTAACACAGCAGAAATAATCAATTAGAGGGCAACAATGGCTGATAAATATCAATCAAATCTCGAGCTATTAAAAAATAATGACGAGGAATTACTTAACTACCTGAAAGCGAAGTTTCCGGTTTTTCATAATTCGAATTTTTTCTTCAGAGATTTTCAATATGGAATAAGAAGTTTTCTTGAAAAGAAAGAAATTAAAGCGAGCTATCAGATGGCTGAAAAGCTTGCCGAAGAAATGGCAAAGCATTACGAAGGTAAAAATCTTTTTGTGAAAATAAATCACCAGACGTGGAAAATAAATAAAACTGAATTCGTAACCGCTGAGCCCGGCGATCCTTTTTAATTATTAACAATTAATTGAGGTTAACAATGACTGAAACAAATATAAAATCTGAAATCACAATAACTGAAAAAGCGCGGAATGAAATTTTCCGCATAATGCAATCTAATAATATTCCAGAAAATTACGGACTTAGAGTTGGTGTTAAAGGGGGCGGTTGTTCAGGATTAACCTATACTCTCAATTTTGATGAAAACTATAAAGATGGTGATACAATTATCGAATCTGAAAATGTAAAATTATTCATCGATGGTAAAAGTCTTTTTTATTTACTGGGCACACAGCTAGATTTTAGCGATGGATTAAATGGAAAGGGATTTCTGTTTAATAATCCCAATGCATCTAAAACATGTGGATGCGGTGAATCTTTCGGAGTCTAATTTAAGAATATTCGTGAGAAAGAAATGAAAAGAAGAAAATTTATTTATTCAGTTGCAGCCATAAGTGCTGCATCAGCTTTAGAACCATTTGCAAAAAGTATAACTAATATTTCAAACAAAAAGAACAGGAGTGAAACAATAATGGCAAAATTTGAATTGCCCCCATTACCTTACGCTAACGATGCATTAGAACCATACATTGACAAAATGACTATGGAAATTCATCATGACAAACATCATGGTGGTTACGTAAACAATCTTAATAAAGCTGTCGATGGAACCGAGATGGCAACTAAAACGTTGGATGAACTAGTAACCAATATTTCAAAGTACCTGTCGCAGTCAGGAATAACGGTGGTGGTCATTGGAACCATTCTCTTTTCTGGACTTTGATGAAAAAAGGTGGCGGCGGAGAACCAACAGGTGCACTTGGTGATGCAATCAAATCTATCATTCGGTTCATTTGCTGAATTTAAAACTCAATTCGGTAAAGCTGGTGCAACGAGATTTGGTTCCGGCTGGGCATGGCTGGTTGTGCAAAACGGAAAGCTGGTTATTGGCTCAACACCAAACCAGGATAATCCACTAATGGATGTTTCAGATTTTAAAGGAACTCCGGTTTTAGGATTGGATGTTTGGGAACACGCATATTATCTTAAGTATCAAAACAGAAGACCTGAATACATTGAAAATTGGTGGAATGTTAGTCAACTGGGCTGAAGCTTCAAAAAGATTTAGTGAAGCTAAGTAAATTAATATGATCATTTATGGAAGCAGTCACAATGATTGCTTCCAAATTTATAATTAAGAAAAATGCAAATACCAATATTCCCTCTCGCACTTGTAATCTTTCCGAATTCAAAATATCCTCTTCATATTTTTGAGGAGAGATATAAAACATTAATTAACAAATGTCTTGCTAATAATTCAGGATTCGGAATTGTTTCAAAAATTGGAGATACAATTTCTGAAGTCGGAGTTTATGTAGAGATTGCTGATGTAACAAAGATTTATGAATCCGGTGAGTTAGATATTGTTGTTACTGGTAAATGGCGATTTAAACGATTGGATTTGGAAATGCATTCTGATGGTTATTATCTGAGCGATGTAAATAAAATCAGTGATCAGGAAGCAGATGCTGATATGAATTACAATCTTTTCTTTGCACTCAAACAGCGAGTTCAGGAAATGTTAAAACTGGTAAACTTTAATGTTAGTCAGGGATTTTGGGAAGCTCTGGAAAAAACTAAACTGAAGTCATTCAAGATTGCCGAGAAAGCTGGTTTATCAATTCTTCAGCAGCAGGAACTTTTAACCATTGCAAGTGAAAATAAAAGACTCAGCTACCTGTTAGAGCATTTTGATAAACTCGAGGAAAAGCTTCGAAGAAAATAAATCTGTGAGGGAACTTATTCTTGGGGATGGTTATTTGAACTAGCTATTTTTTTTCTGTCTTAAAAATTTTAGACTATATTTTTTAACTGCATTCAACCTGTTTAATGACCGATTTAGAGCTGCACGTGCTCTAGCTTCATCAATATTATCTTCACTCTTTTTTCTCAATCTCTCTTCAGCACGTTTTTTTGCTTCTGCAGCTCTGTCTTGATCGATTTCATTTACTTTCTCAATTGAATCAGCAAGCACTAAAACTTTGTTATGACTTACTTCAACTGTTCCGCCAGAAGTTGTATAAAATGTTTCAGCAGTGTCTTTCTTAACTTTTATTACTCCAACTTCAAACGAACTAATTAATGGAGCGTGGTCTTTCAGGATTTGAAAGCCTCCCATGGTTCCGGGAATTGTTACAGCTTCAATCTGATCATTAAAAATTGGTTTTTCAGGAGTTATTATTTCCAGATTTAGTTCTGCCATTATTTCATCTTTTTAGCTTTTTCAACTGCTTCTTCAATTGTTCCAACATACAGGAAAGCACCTTCGGGTAAGTCATCATATTTACCATCGATGATTCCTTTGAATCCGCGAATTGTATCTTCCAGCTTTACATATTTACCAGCAAATCCAGTGAACTGTTCGGCAACAAAGAAAGGTTGACTTAAAAATCTCTGGATACGTCTTGCACGTCTTACAATAACTTTATCTTCATCCGAAAGTTCATCCATACCGAGAATGTTAATAATATCCTGTAAATCTTTGTAGTGCTGAAGAATTTCTTTGCAGTGTTTGGCAACATCGTAATGTTCCTGACCTAAAATTCCCGGTTGAAGAATTCTTGAAGTTGAATCAAGCGGATCAACTGCAGGATAAATTCCAAGCTCAGAAATCTGGCGGCTTAATACTGTTGTTGCATCGAGATGAGAGAAAACAGTAGCTGGTGCCGGATCAGTTAAATCATCTGCAGGAACATAAATTGCCTGAACAGAAGTAATTGATCCTTTATCTGTCGAAGTAATTCTTTCTTGAAGAGCACCCATTTCAGTTGCAAGGTTTGGCTGATAACCAACCGCAGAAGGCATTCTTCCAAGAAGAGCACTTACTTCAGAACCAGCTTGAGTAAATCTGAATATGTTATCAATAAATAATAAGCACATCTCTTCCCTCTTCATCACGGAAATATTCTGCAACTGTTAAACCAGTTAAACCAACTCTTAATCTTGCTCCTGGTGGTTCATTCATCTGACCAAATACAAGTGCTGTTTTTTCCAGTACACCAGATTCTTTCATTTCAAGCCACAGATCATTTCCTTCACGAGTTCTTTCTCCGACTCCTGAAAAAACTGAGTATCCACCATGCTGTGATGCAATATTATGAATCAATTCCTGGATGATAACAGTTTTACCAACACCCGCACCACCAAATAATCCTGTCTTACCACCTTTTGTATAGGGTTCGATCAAATCAATTACCTTAATTCCGGTTTCAAACATTTCCGAGTTAGTAGAAAGATTTTTGAAAGCAGGAGCAGGTCTGTGGATAGGATATTTCATTTTTGATTTTAATTCACCCAAACCATCAATAGCTTGACCAGTAACGTTTATCAATCTTCCTAAAGTTTCAGGTCCAACAGGAATTGTAATAGGTTCTCCAGTATCAATAGCTTCCATTCCTCTAACTAATCCGTCAGTTGAATCCATTGCAACAGCTCTTACCCTGTCTTCACCAAGATGCTGCTGAACCTCAGTTATTAGAACATTCTCAACACCTTCAGTTGTAACACGAGGTATTTTTATAGCAGAATAGATTTCCGGTAGATGACCTTCTTCAAATTCGATATCAACAACGGGTCCGATTACCTGTATAATTTTTCCTTTGATTTCTGACATTATTATTCCTGAAAAGTTTTAAGAAAATTGAATTGTAAAATTAAAGTTGGCGGGCAACTTATACAAGTATTTGCCACGGTAAAAATAAGAGGAAATTATTAAATAATAAGAGCTTATCAGAGGTTATCCGTGCTTTTTAGTTAAAGATAACTTCTATATAAAATGTCTTTCACTTAGTAAAAAAATTACTAATAATTAATCTTCAATTATTTAAGTAAAAGAAGCTTCTTTGACATTACAAAATCTTCTGTCTTAAGCCGTAAAAATAAACTCCACTTGATAAACCTTCGGCCTTAAAATCTACGGTAATAATTCCAGCCGGAGCAATATCATTATACAAGACTTTAACTTGTCTTCCGAGAATATCAAACACAGAAAGTTCAACGTATTGGGAAAAAGGCACTTCAAAGCGAATAGTAGTTACAGGATTAAATGGATTTGGATAGTTCTGATATAAAACGAAATCATCTGGATTGACAAATTCATCTTCAACGCCTGATACAACACCGAAATCAAATTCTGCCAATACTGGGAGATGATCGCTTACAATGTATAGTGCAATAGCAATCTCTGTACTAACTGATTGATTTGGAGGATCGTGGATTGACAAGTTATAGTGATGTCCATCATTACCATATGCCCAATAGGAATCTTCAACATAATCAATTCCACCTTGATCTATAATTGATTGTGAATAAAGAATAAAATCAAATCTATCATCAAGGCCTCCCATAGAGCCACCATCACCTAAATCGGGAATTCTTGTTGATTGAGTATGTATGTCCGCAAAACCACTATTGTCGTGCCAATTACCTGGTCTGTTTATAGGGTCTAGGAAATACCCAGTTCCATCCTGGACTAATAATTTCTCGTAAGCCGGTTCAGTAGAGCGATATAAATTTAAATCGCCAACTAAAATAAAATCTGTTCCTTGCGGAAGCAGATTTGTGAATACTCTAAGGGTTGCAGCTTCATTCAACCGTCTCAGCTCATTTTCTGATCCCTGACTGGCTTTAAAATGTGCAGAATATATAATTAAAGTGTCAAGAGTAATTTTATGATATAATTTAAATACTGAAATATCTCTCGGTCCCTGTGAAGGAGAAATGATTTCTAAACTGATAAAAGTAAATAATGAATCCTTAAAAAAAATAGCATTATCAGTATCAGGACCATTATGAAATTCACCGGCTTCATATTCGTCACTCAATACTTCACTTAAAAATTCATTAACTGCGTTTTGTGATAAGATTTCTTGAACAACAAGAATACCCGGATCTATTTCATCAAGGATTAACTGGAACTTTGGATTCTTAGTGGCAGTATTATTTGGGTAGTTAAGAAGATTATACGTTGCAATCTTTACTCTTTCCTGTGAATTAAGAATCGTTCCTGAAAGCATTAGTAAAGTTATAATTGATATTAGATAATTTTTCATATTCGTTTCTATAAATCTGTTGAGAGACTAAATCTTAAAATTCTGTTATTTTCCGTATCAGCTACGTACAAAGTCTTATCGAAATGAGCAACACCATGTGGTTGATTAAAAAAATCAGGTCCGCCAAATGATTCAAGCTCATCACCGAAAGGATTAAATTTATAAACACTGTCTTTACCGGCATCGGCAATATATATGTTGCCAAAATTATCTATTGCACTTCCTTCCGGTCGTTCAAACCTGTTTGGAATCATAAAATCCAACCCAGATACAGGAGAAAAATTACTAACATATCTTTGATCGATCGGCGTAACCTGATAATGTAGCCAATTAGATTTAAAACTTGTTCCGCCGGTTAATGTAATAATAATATCAATTGACTGATCATTAAATGATGTCATAGAGCTAATATCATAAGCTGATACCGGGCCCTGTCCTAATGGATCAATGTTAGGAACTCGTCCAACTAAAGTATCACCTTCCGCACTTTCTCTGAAGAATTTTTTTGGCACAAAAAGTAATATAGAATTGTCGGGGTCTATAAAGCTTGTATTGTTCGGGCCTTTTCTTGCAACGTAAAATATATTATTGGCAAAAACACAAGCTCCGGTATATTCAAGTTCAGGTCTGTTTAAGTCCTCGACTCTTGGTAATAATCTTGTAATAGGTGCAGTTTCAATTTGATGTTGTACAGATACAAGATCGAGTTTAAAGACAGCGCTGTATGTATCCCCAGAAGTATCAAATTGCGCTACAACAATTAAGTTTAATCGATGATCCTGCGCAAGTGCAACAGGATGCTTTATGCTCCGCGATCCAAAAATCTCCCCAGCTAAATTAAGCATCACAACTCTATCGTTCTCAGTATCTGCAACATAAATAAAAGGTTCGCGACCGACCATAATATCTTGAGGTTTATTATAACCAACCCACACAGGCTTTAACTGAACATAAACTGTATCACCGCCAACATTTACATCATCATCGTCAAGATCAATTTGAGTGAGATCAAACTTGTCTACACAACTTGAAAGGAATACTATAATTCCAATAAAAACAATTAGTTCTATATGTCTTTTAAACTTCATTAAAAGCCCAAAATAATTGAAAATCTATGAACTGAACCAAGTTTTTCAAAATTTGAAAAAGCATAATCGAATGTAAATTGCGCTATGCTTATTGGGACATCAACACCTGCTCCAAACGACCAATTTTCCGAATCAACATTAAATTTATAACCACCACGCATAAATAGAATGCTCCTCCAAATATATTCTGCACCAAGAGCAAAATTTTCACTATTATCATTCGGATGATTCAACTGAATTGATGTTGTTATCTTGTGCTCCTTCGTTTCGTATGGTTCAAATGCAAAACCAATCCGGAACATGGTTGGAGGAGAGAATGACTGCCAATCAGTATTTTCTCCCCTGTTGCCAACGAGTACTACCTTACCATCGGGCGCAAGTTCAGCGCCAAAATTTGAAATTGTTACCGCAAATCGTGTTGATCCAAGCCCGGTCCAATAGTAAGTTCCCAGATCAAGCATAACTCCGCGCATCTTTAATTTGTCAAGTGTTTCTTCGATATATCTTACAGTAACTCCAAAACTGAACTTATCCGTCATCTTATGAGAATAAGTAAGAGCAATTGCAATATCACTAAAGCTGAAAAACTCTCCTGTACCAAAAGGTGCAAATTCTGTTGTTACAGGCATATCATCCATAGATAGTCCGGTAACGGCTAAACCGATCGCATGATTTCCACCAAAGTGATAAACGCCTCCGAGAAAATCGTGATTAATATCTACAACCCATTTGTTGTGTGAAAAAATTATTTCATCATTTTTAAACTGAACTAATCCTGCGGGATTCCAATATAAAGCTGATGCATCATTTGCAATTGCAATGAATGCATCTCCTAATGCAGATGCTCTTGCACCAACTCCAATTTTCAGAAATTGCGCCGTTGAAATGCCTGCACGCTGACCACCAAGAGATGGAAACAGTTGAGCGTTTACATCAACATATCCATAACATAAAATCAATATTATCAGAAGTCTCTTCATATCAGAATTTAAATGTGATTCCAAAAAGTATATTTCTTCGTGTTAAATATCTTGCAGGATCATAAGGAAAAGGATTTATTGGTGCCTGCAAATCCGGGTAACGAGGATCATTCCAACTACTCGGTACATCATCACCATATTCATATGCCTTGCCTGTTACTGGATTAATGATTGTAGAATTTTGTCTGTCTAATAGATTGTGAACTTCAATGAAGAACGATAATGTTGATTTGCCGAGGCGGAAAAATTTCTCAAAATTCAAATCAATGTAAAACCAGTTATCTGCAATCTCACCAAAACGTTCATCCCTTACAGTTTCATATTCTTTTCTTCCCTGCTCATCAACAGCACCTGTAAATACTGAGGGCGTATATCTTCTGCCGGATTGGTAGAAAGCTCTAAAGTATAAACTCCAGTCATCAAGTATTCCCTCAGCCATACCAAAGGTTCCTTGTTCAACATAAAAGTTTGCAGAAAGTGTTACAGTCAGAGGTCTGTCCCACGGAAGAAATTGTTCGGCTATCGGTTCTATAAGGTCTCCGCGTGACACGAGTATTCCTTCATCAGCAGAAGAGCTTTTACCTGTAGCAATTGGGTACGAAAAACTTGCCATTCCGTTAAACCACCTACCTATCCTTTTTTTAAATTCAATTTCCAATCCTCTCGAACGTGCATAATCGGTATTAACGTAGGTGGTTAATCGTGTTCCAGATAGTCTTGCAGAAGTTATTATGGCTGAACGGGTATTGACATAATCAAAAATATCTTTGTAATAAGCAGTTATCGATAGAACATCATTTGGTGTAAACTGTGTTTTAAGTCCTAGCTCGTAAGCAACTGTTGTTTCAGGGTTTAAGTTGGGATTACCAATCCGCTGAAAAGATGATTGTGCATTTAAAGGACTAAGCTTTGCATAAACAAACTGCGGTCTTGGCCACTTACTGAAATGACCGTAAGAAAAGAACAGTGTTTGATTATCAGACACAGGATGTGAAATACCCAGCCGTGGGCTTAAACGTGCTTTAAATCTGCTATCACCAAACCATGCAAATGTATCGTTTTGGTAGTCTTCTCTTATTTCATCTGGAATGGTTTTAGCATCGGGATTTTTAACTGCATCATCAACAAATTTTCCAGGGAACCAGTAATCTAATCTCAATCCAAAATTTAGGATCATTCCACCAAGGTTTATATTATCCTGTGCATAGAACGATCCCATTGCAGGATGAACTTTATATACGTCATTATTCAATCCTAGCTCACCAACCCATGGTCTAAAGATGTCTAGCATTTGCATTTCCTGGAATTGTAAATTAAACCCAGCTTTAAACTTATTCTTTTCATCAAAGAAACTTGTTAAATCACCTTTTATAGAAAACTCTTCCAGATAGTGATCTCTGAACGTTGATGCATTTCCAACATCCCAGAAACCATCCCCGGGAATCACTCCAACAGTATCACGATCTTCATTATAATACTCAATTGGAAAATTCACAAAATCCAATGCTTCGGTATAATGTGTCCAATCAAAACCATTTGCGTCTGCCCTAAGGTTTGTATAAAAGTAATTTAACTTGACTTCATAAAATGTACTTGGATTAAGAGTATGTGTAAGGTTAAGATTATGAAAAAGATTATTGTGTGTAAATGTATTTGCGTTATCAAGTATATTCTGAAATTCATATTGATAACCGGGTGAAGGTTCTACATATTCCAGGTTCGATTGTAAAGATTGAGAGTTTTGATTAATGTTTACCGACTGATTAAACGAATAACCAAATTTTAATGTTGGTGAATATCTGTAAGTAAATTTTAGTAACCAGAACCAGCTATTTTCCGCCCGTGGTGCAAAATCAGTTCCATTAAATGTTGATGAGAATAACTGATCTGCGGTCGGTTTATAGTATCCCTGGGTTATGCCGTCTGTAATACCCGTATAAAAACTTGTGAAAAATGAAATTCCACCTGGGATATCCAAACCAATTGCAGGTAAAATATAGGATGTAATTGGTTCAGGTCCGCTTAAAGTTAACTTCTAAAATATCGGTGTTAAAAACATTGTAGGATTCTAAATTTCCAAGATTATCCCGTTTATAACTAACAGAACCGCTGAAAATATCTTTACCTTCTCTTGTTGTAACATTTACTACACCAGATGTTGCCTGTCCGTATTCCGCATTATATCCTCCCGTAATCACTTCAACCTGTTCAATTGCGTTTGCACTTAGCTGTAAACCAAATCCTGTTCCAGCTAATGGATCCTGAACAGAAACACCATCAAGCATAAAATGCATTTTCATACGATCTGCCTCCTCTTATATGAATTTCATTCGATCTGCTTCCACAACACCTGTTTGCTGCGAAACTATATCCGTAATGTTTTCAACAATAGTAGTTTCAATATCTTCTCTGAGTAACTGTTCGTTTACTTTGAGTTTCTTCAACATCCATTAATGGTTTATCACCGATTACTACCACTTCCTGGTCAAGAGTTAAAACAGTTTCTTCAAGATTAACATCAACCTGTTTAGTTTTATTTGGTTCAATTTCTGTCCCGGTATATTCAACTGTTTTATATCCAATAAGAGAAACATTTAACATTATAATTTCCAACTGTTATTCCATTAATTCTAAACTTACCATTTATATCCGTTGCCGCGCCGTAATATGTTCCTTTAAGAATTATATTAACACCGGGCAAAGCCTCTCCAGTCTTAGCATCTACAACTTTTCCTGAAATATTTCCAACCTGCTGTGCAATCAATGAACAGGTTAACAAGAAAAATATTGTAAATAATTTGGTCATCGTACTCAATCCAAAATCATCAAAAAATACTTTTTGCAGATAGTGAGTTTAACATTGCTAGTTCCATTACATTTATCTAAAGGCAATGCAATAAAAAACTCGGTGACAGTGGAATTTGTGAAGCCTGCAAAACCGTGTAATTCACCATTAGGATAGTAGTAAATTGGATTTGCCGCTAATGGATTAAGATAAAATGATTTTACTCTGAATATACTCTGTGTCGATTGCCAGGTTCGGATAAGCAGGATCAGTTGTATCAGAAGCAATTTCAGTCCCGGGTAATAATGATATTCTTTGCATCAATACTATCAGGAATAATAGGAATAAAACTTGCAAAGTTCAAGAGGATCTATAGTCTGTGGGAACTGCATGGAAAACGCTACTTTGCCCCCTTGAGTTAGATACTTTTGTGTTGCAAAACTTGCAAGATCAATTGATGGATTATTATCTGTATACCAGAAAAGAAAATCAAACAGTTTAATCGTTTCTAAAAATGTTACGTTAAGAAATGGTGGTGTCTGAGTGTGGATATCATAAACATCATAATTACCTGTTAACCCTAAGGCTATCGAACATTGCAGTAATAAAAAGCGGCAGCATTATCGTTCGTAGAATAATCATCAACAATTAATAAATTGCCGATGGTTTTTTTACATACCAGGTTTGCCCGGAATCTGGTAATGAAATATACGGAGATTGTGCACCGGAAATATCAACTGCCTGAACATAAAATTTATTATCTGCATCAAGCACCAGACCGGGTAAGAGTTCAGGATGAATATTACCTACCTGAGATTCTATTAAAATCTCCATAAGAGGAGTTGATGTAGTAAAATCATCTGTACGAAGAGTTACAGTGCGTACTGCACCATCCAGCGCAATAATGTTAGATGGAATTGTTGTATCATTCATTGCAATGTTAATAGCAACAATTGATTCTTCACCATCTATATCTTCCGCATTCCAGCTGAAAGACATTACAGGAAATGATGTATCAGGTAAAAAGCTTAGTTCGTTCCAGGCAATGGTGGGTGAACTATTTCTTAACGGAAAATCAAATTCAGCAGGTGTTGGATCAATTAAACCGATATCGTAAAAGAATTCGCCCTCATCATAAACTCCATTATCATTTTCATCAATGAATGGTTCAGGTCCAAAGTCAATTCCATTCTGGATAACACTGTTATCATAAATTTTATTTCCCCCATTATCAACAGCAGAAACACTGAAAAGTAAAAGTGGTATCGTTTGCACCAATTTGCAGTGCGAATAAGCTATCGTTGGAAGGAGTGAATTCCCATTAAACATTATCCCAAGAAAAATAATAGCCGACAATTAATCCATCAGGATCATCGCCCCACCAATGTATTGTTAACCTGCTTTGCTGCGGAAGTATGGTACTATCCGGGTAGAGGAATAATCCAGTATTAGGAGGTTGGTTACCAATTGGATTGTTAATCCCTTCTTCGGTACAGGAATTAATTCCAATCACTGATGATATTATAACACTAAACAGTAAATGTTTTTTCATCCGTTTTAAGCATATTCTTCAATATTGTAATTCTAATCCCGTCCAGATTGTTCTGAATAAATTAACATGATAAGAATTATTTATTTTTCTCAAATTATATAAGACTCTTTAGCCCGCCTGTTTAAAACAGGCGAGCTTAAAGAAACCAAACTAATAAACAAAATATCTATTTCATTAAGATCATCTTCTTAACCTGAGCAAAATCATTTACTCTGAAACTATAAAAGTAAATACCTGAAGGTAGTTCACTTGCGCTAAATACAACACTGTGAGTGCCGGCAGATTGTGGTACATTATTTAATACAGTTTTTACTTCCTGTCCAAGCAGATTGTAAATTCTAAATGTCACATCGCCTGCTTCAGGTAAAGAAAATTGTATAGTTGTAGATGGATTAAATGGATTAGGATAATTCTGCGATAGAGAATATTCAATAGGAATTTCTTCACCTTCACTTACATCCGTTGTAAATCCAACAAAATCATCATCGTTTCTTGGAACGAGTTTATAGTTTCCAAATGAGTAATACATGATGCCTGATAAAGCCTCAAAAGTTGATCCTGTCATTATGTAATATGTCCTGAAAGGATCTGATAGATTGTGGTAACTATGATTTCCATCTTCCAATTCAACACGGGTATCACCTGAACCGTCATCCACTAACATTTCGCCAAAGTTGCTACCAGGACCGTCAGCATTTTCATTCGTAACTAGCAGATTGTTATATCTAATTAATACACTTTCCCATTGTTCCTTTTCCACCATACCTAAATCACCTAAGCCAATTGCATTCGTTTCCAAATCCATATAACCAGGTAATGGATTTCCTGAAGAGTTGATAACAAGATTTGTTACACTATCAATCCTCGTAACATTAAATGTTGGTGATATGTCATCATCCCAAACGTAGCCTGTTATTGTAACGTTATCGCCTTTTTGCAATGCGGAAACATCATCACCAAGCAAACCTCTCGTTCCAACTCTTATTCCACTCCATGGACCCTCACCATTCTGCATATATATCCTGTAAGCAGTCACACCGGTTCCGGGGAAATCAGAGGTATCTGCGGTTACTGTTCCTGTTAATGTTGCATAATAATGATTATACCCACTAACATCAGTTCCAAATGGATTATATTGAACGTCTTGAATTGTAACATTTCTATTTAATACGAGATAGAAATACTCAGTGTTATTGGGATTAGAAGGTATTGTAGATTCATTTCCCTCATTATCAATAGACCAAATATAGTATTGAACCAAAGAAGAATCACTGGTTACGCCAGGTATAGTGGCAGTGAATTTCGTTGTATCAACAACATCCTGTGTCATCAATACTTCGACAAAAGAACCATCATCAACTTTGTAAAAAACTTTTGCTTCCTCTACTGATCCATCAAAATCAATTATGGTAGATGAAACTTCTACCGACTGGGCATTGAATACTTCGCTTGCATCTCTTCTAATATCAGATATTGTAGGTGCTGAGGCGCCAACTAATATATCACCCGGATATGCCGGAGCAATTCGAATTCCAAGGTCGCTATGTGTTTGAACGAATCCACGAATGTAAGTAATATTCGAGCCATCAACAGGTGGTTGATAATCAGTTATCCCGGTCAATCTGTGGATTCTTAAAGTAAAGTAACCGGACTGATCATACATTAAAACTGAATTTCCCTGCCCATCATTAAGCCTGAACGTTCCATTACCCAGGTCTCTATCACTTGAAATAGCATTCCTAATTACCACATACATTCCTTCATACTTTTCAGCCAATACATTCGCAGTACCCTGATCATCAAGTTCGCTGATATCAAGCTCTATTGGTGCAGGTCTTGTGCCTATATTGCCCACAATATTAACTGCAACAGGAGGGTTAATTAAAAGAGCAGCTTGCGTTGTTGTAAAAAATTCTTCAACAACAACAGTAAATTCAACTACATCAGCTGTATCAACCAGATCAAAAAATGTATTCTGATTTACGCCGGTAGTATCATGTTGTATAGGTATAATACCGTCAAAAAAATCATGTCTGGCCACCATTTGGATCTTGAATGTATATCATCCATCTACCTCCGGCTGCAATTATTCTTCTTCTATCTGTTGCTGCATCCACAATAGGTCTAACCATAACAACACCCTGTACACGCACAGTATCACCATTTAGGGGAGATGGTTGATCTCCTTCATTAATTAACACTGAATCGGGTAAGTATTGAATATCCTCAACTGTGACGAGAGGATATGTTTGCGCAATTAGCATCCCGCTGAATGCAAGAAAAAATAAAAGTGGTAAAAGCTTTTTCATAATGAACTCCTTAAGTTATTTAATTATTAAAAATTTCCCTGTTTTAATATCCCCATTTCTCTTGTTTTCTACAGCAAACATGTACATTCCGGTTGCAATTGCCTGGTCGCTATCTGTTATCAAGTCCCAGGCATGTTCGCCGCCAGCCATTTTTTGTTTACCATCGCTTGCAAATGTTTCAAACCATCTTATATCCGTGCCGTTGCTTTCCTGGTTATGTTGAATTTGCCGAACGATATCTCCGGCAAGCGTATAAATTGTAATTTCACATTCCGAAGGCAAGTTAAAAAAATAAATCTTTCTAAGGCGTTCTGCACTGCCGTCCCAATATGCTTCTCCGTAATATGGGTTTGGATAAACGCCGACTTCCACATCGGGATCTTCATTTGCTGGTGTGCCTGGTAAAACTCTTTCAAGGTTAGATAGCGGACTTGATTCAAAGATGTAAGGTTATTTGATGGATCACCTTCATCAAATGCAGTTACTGAAAAAAGATATTGCCAGCCGTTAAGTAAGTTGTCCAGCTCAAATTTATAATAGTATTTGGTCGTATCACCACTGGAAAGTAACCGGTTCATCTAATTCTACAAATCCAAAACCTGCATCATAATCGATATCGTTTGCTGCGCTATCAAATGTAGCAAGCATAACTAATGAAGTAAATATATCTTGATTTGTAGTAAGATCGAATCCGGCCTGGGTTCGATAAAGTCTATAGCCCTCAAAATCCCTGTTACCGGAAATCGGATCAACAGATAATTCGGAACGATTGTTCCAATATATGGTGGCTTTGTTATTCTCCGGAATTACTTTGACTAAAGGCGAAATTGGAGGCGCGGGTAAAATGTAACGTGTAATTTTTCCGTCGCCATCTAAATCTTCACCTGGATCTAAAATTCCATTACGATTTCTATCTTCACCAAAGTAAGCTCTCAATGCCCAGTCTGCACTTGAGTATAAGTTTGTCTTTTGCTCTTCAGTATCAAGATTAGCAGGATCGGGACCAATTTTTTTGCACTTACAATTGCAAATACAACATTAATCGAATCACCGGGTGCAATATATTGAAAAATGTCCTCTCCCCAAAAATGTAGATCTGTTAGAAGGACCCCTTACAAGGTCGGGATTGATTCCATCGTTCCACCTGTTTGTTCCACCAAAGAAATCCTCTCATCTTTCCATAACGGTCAACATCGTTTTGAGGTGCGAAAAAAGTTTGGATCATCTGTATTTCGGAATTGCCATGTAACAAAATTTACTGAGGAAATTGAATCTTAACAAACCGAAAGGAAATGAGGTTGGAAGATTTGGTTCGGAACCACAAAATTGAATTCCAATGTAGCTATCAGAAAATCCAAGATCGCCGGCTGCATCAAATTCATAAGCTAATTTTAGTCGAATCGTTATATCCGTTACCACCTTTATTATAAAATGCACTGCCGGATGGTCGTGCCTGTTATTCTTGTATTTCTAACAACTGTATCTGTCCATAAGACCAACAAATACGCTGTCAAGATATTTATCGATTTACATTTTTTATCCAGTAATTAAAAATGACAAAGAAATCTAGCAAACGGAAAATTCCAGGCATATGATTCCTCATGAATTGATAAGACCAAGTGGTGAATGATCAGTTATTGGATCCCCGTTTTCCAGAACCGTGTTTGTGTCAACAAAATCAATTAAAAAATCCTGATGAGAAATTGCAGTAAGGACTAAAATATCGTGAATCGAATAAAGAAGATCTTTCAGTAACAAGATCACCGGGAGCGTTTGTATATTCAAAACCACCACCGCGTGCCGAGACTGATGAAGCATCAACTGCACCAGTAGTAACAAACGGACCAACTTTTCCTCTGCCGAGTGAATCGTTAGCAATATATGCACCAACCCACAGTCCACCATCAAAAATATGTTCTATTCCGCTGAACCGAGTGGATATTCACAACTTGGCTGTTCAGGCCATAGAACAAAACCATTTCCGTAGGTTCCAAAATTTGTAACTGTAAACCAATGTTACCAACATTGGTAAATTTAGCAATTATCATCATCAAGAATTTTGGGAAATCTTTTGTCCTCATCACCCGGATTGATGATGAAGGCACAAAGAAGCAGGGACAGATATAATATCCGGTGATGCAGTTTCATTAGTTAATAGTAAAAATAATCTATTCTAAATATCCGAATGGTTTATAAACACACTTCTAAAATACAAATAAAAAGTAATTGTGTAAATAAAAGAAATGTTAAGTTTTTTAAGTAGTCAAATTTTTTGGCAGTCTGAAAAATCCCCCTTCCTAAGATTATTTGACACTTATCGGATTTTATTTGAGCAATAGCATCTTCTTTGTTTCGACGAAGTTATCAACTCGGAGCTGATAAAAATAGATTCCTGAAACTAGATTATTTGTCGGATTGAAATTCAACTTCATAAGTATCCAGGTGCTTTTTCTTCATCAACAAGTGTTGCTACTTCATTTCCCAAGACATCGTAGATCTTTAAGCGAAACAAATCCACTGTTCTGAAATTTGAAATCCAATATTGGTTGATGGATTAAATGGATTCGGATAATTCTGATAAAGAATAAATCCATCAGGTGTAAATCCATTTTCAGCAATAACACCGCTTGAATTATCAGGGAAGAAATATTCAAGCATTTTGTCAATTGTTGCACGCCATAAACCCCAACTATGTCCTTCAGGTCTTTCAAGCCAATCGAGTTCGTAATTTGCACCAATAAGGAAATCTCTGAATGATCTCATATTAACGTAAAGTCCTTCATAAGTTCCCCAGATGGAACTCCACTTAATATCTTCTACAGGACCGTTAATAATTAAATTGTAAGCTTCATAACCATTTGGCTGGAATGCTGCTGAGTGAAGTCCGCACAAACCAAATACTTCCGGATGATTATAACTGATAAGTGCAGAAATATTTCCTCCGTATGAATCACCAAGGACTAATCTCTCTTTCGGGATCTTGTTTAGTATTGTAAAGTGAATCAATAAAAGGGACAAGTTCATTTACAAAAAATAATCTGTATTGATTTCTTAGTGAACCTGCATATTCTTCATTGCGGTTATTTGGTTTGACAAATACAGCAATGACAGGCTGAATCTTTGAACTGTCAAGTAAATTATCAATAACATTCACTGCTCTTCCGAGACTTATATACTCCGAACCATCCTGAAAATAAACGGTTGGATAAGTTGTTGCAGCGAGTGAATCATACCCGGGTGGAAGGTAAATACTTAATTGATAATTTGTGCCAACTGTCGTACTATAAAAAGTTTTTGTAACAACGGTTCCATGAACAATATTCGGATTGAAATCAATTTCCCACGGTTGAACATACAAAGGCATCGAAAGTTCTGAGTTAGGCCCGATATCCTCCCTGGCAAATATTTGGATTTTCAGGATCGAGTATCCAGTTACTTCCATTAATTACAAATTTATAATCGAGTCGTGCATCAAGTTCAAAATTTTCTGATCTGTACCAGAAGTTTGTTTGACTTAGCTGAGTCATTGGCCAGGCAGTTGTGCTCCATCCATTAAAATCTCCGGGAACACGTAACTGAATTCTGATATCCTAAATAAATAAAATTAGCAGTTGAATCTTCTATGAAAGGAATACCTAATGTTCTTGCGTAAGTCATAAAGCTGTCAACCGCAGCCTGCTTTGCAACAGGATCGCCAAGTGAATTTACGTGATCAATGAATTGCTGGAATTGGGATTGGGCAATTATCAAAGAGGCTAATAAAAAATAATAAAACAAATAAATAGCGTTTCATAGTTAGATAAATTCCTATTTTTTATAATTAAAAAATACAAAAAAAGCCAGGACTTTCATCCCGGCTTTTATATTTCAAGAACACATTAGTTTGAATTGAGAAACATTACTTAATTGGAATTTTACTCACGTTTTCTTTCAACCAATCATCAAAGCTTTTCAGAGTCAGGATTTAGTGATTTAGAAAAGTTTAAATCTCTTGCACCACAGAAGTAGTCTTCAAAGTCGTGCTTGAACTGGAACATATTTCCAATGTCATCAGCTCCGGGAAAGTCTAAATTTCTGTAAACATCAAATGGTACTGCGTTATAACCAACTTCCTCACCAAGTACTTTGGTAAGTGAGTCAGCCATCTGTTTACCTGTAAGATGTCCGCCAGCTATTCCAACTTTCTTTCCAATGAATTCATTTCCTCTTTTAAATATTGAATAAGCAGATTTGCCAATATCTTCAACACCGATTCCCGGAAGTTTCTTGTCACCGAGCGGAAGATTAATTGCTAATTTTCCGTCCGCACCTCTTGTAGGTCCCCAGCCAAAAGAAATCATATTTTCCCAATAACCGCTCGTCAATAGATAAGTTACAGGTAGTTTTTGTTCAGCAAAATATTTTTCAGCTTCGCCTTTACTATCAAAGTGAGGTACTTTGTACTTGCCCTGCAAAGTAGGCATCCTATTATCCTCTAATGGAATCCATTTGCGTGTGTCTTCCAGAGTTGACCAGATGACATGTTTTATCCCGGTTTCCTTCGCCGCTTTAGCAATCATATTAACTTGTTCCTGCTCTTTATCAGCGGAAAAATGTTCCCAGAAAAAGGTTACTGCAAAAACACCGTAAGCACCGGCGAAAGCAGATTTCAGACTCTCGTAGTTATCAACATCTGCTGCAACTACTTCAGCACCAAGATCTTTTAATGCTTTTGCTTTATCTGAATTTACATTTCTTGTTAATGCACGTGCTGTAAATTCACCTGATTTATCAGACATAATTGCACGAACCAATCCGCCACCTTGTGCACCAGTTGCACCAAGTACAGCGATCACTTTTTTTTCAGCCATAGTATCTCCTTAGTTTTTTGTTAGTGTAAATAAGTGTATTTAGAAAATATCTCTTGCGTGTGCGTCTGCGTGGTAGGAACTTCGCACTAATGGTGAGGACTCAACAATTTTGAATCCCATCTTCAAACCTTCTTCTTTATACATTCTGAATTCTTCCGGTGTAACGAATCTATCAACAGGCAGATGAACTTTTGTTGGTTGCAGATATTGTCCGATAGTCATTATCTCACAACCGTGATAATAAAGATCTTTCATTAACTCTAAAACTTCTTCTGTTGTTTCTCCTATTCCAACCATAATCCCGCTTTTGGTTTTTAGTCCTCTTGGCTCTTAAACCATTTAATTAGGTTAAGACTTCTCTCATATTTTGCCTGAGGACGAACTGCGTGATATAATCTTTTTACAGTTTCAAGATTATGATTTAGAATATCGGGCGGATATTGCATTATAATTTCAAATGCTTTTTCTTCACCTTTAAAATCTGGAATAAGAATTTCAACAGTGCAATCAGGCTTTTCTTCTCTCAGTAATCTTACACATTCTTTAAATATTGATGCACCACCATCTTCGAGTTCATCTCTATTAACGGATGTTATCACTGCGTGACGTAAATCCAGTTGCTTAATTGCATCAACAACTCTTCTTGGTTCATCAATATCGAGCTCTGTTGGCATTCCAACTTTTACATTGCAGAATCCACAACTTCGGGTGCAAGTATCACCAAGAATCATAAAAGTAGCAGTACGATGATTCCAACACTCAGCTATGTTCGGACATTTTGCTTCTTCGCAAACAGTGTTAAGTTTTTGTTTCCGCATCAGATGTTGCGCACATCAGAATAATTATCACCTGTTGGAAGTTTTACTTTCAGCCAGTCAGGTCTTTTCCCTAAAGGAATTTTAATTTTTTCTGCTGCTCTTGATCTTTAAATAGTCTTTTTGATGTTGGTTAATCATAATTATATAGTTGTCGAATCAAAATTTTCTAATGAATCTTTCATATACTTAAGGAATAGTCCGCCAAGCATTCCATCAATTAACCTGTGATCGTGCGAAAGAGTCAATGCCATAACAGGTCTTATAGCTATCGAATCGCTTCCATCAACATTAATCACTACAGGCTTTTTAATAACAGCACCAACTCCAAGTATAGCAACTTCCGGCTGGTTAATTATCGGAGTTCCGAAAAGGGTTCCAAAAACACCATAGTTTGTTATTGAAAATGTACCGCCCGAAATATCATCGGGTGTTAGTTTTTTATTTCTAGATCTGTATGCCAGATCGTTGATTGATTTTCCTAATCCTATGAGATTCAAATGCTCTGCACCTTTAATATTCGGAACAATTAAACCGTTCGGTTCTATAGCAACGGCTATTCCGAGATTGATAAAAGATTTTTGCAAGATTGTACTTCCATCAATCGTAGAATTGATGAGCGGATAAGTTTTAATCGCCTTTACACATGCCTGTGCAATAAAGGCCATGTATGTAAGCTTAACTCCATATCCCTGCTGAAACTCATCCTTCTTTTCCTGAATAAAATTATGAATACGTGTCATATCAACTTCGATCATCACAGATACATGAACAGAAGTATCGCGACTTGCAACCATGTGATCCATTATCTTCTGCCGGATGTTATCCATCGGGATTTTTTCAATACCTGCACCAGAAGATATAGTTTTTGCATCTGAGGGAATAAAAGATGGTGAAGGTGCCGCAAATACTGTCTCTTTCTTTTCATCAACAGTTTTTGTAGTTGATTTTTTCTGTGTCCCTCTTTTTTCAATGTAAGATAAGATATCTTTTTTAGTTACTCTCCCTTGTAAACCTGTTCCGGATATTTTTCTCAGTTCATCGAAGTTAACATTTTCTTTTTCAGCGATACTTAAGAACTAGAGGTGAATAAAAACCCTTTCCCTCGCCTTTCATCTTTTCTTTCTCATCTATTTCAGCTTTTGCAAAATTATCGTGCATCGAAACAGGTTTTTGAATTTCAACTTTCTTTTCAACAGCCACTTCTTTTTTTGATTCGGTAATATCTATAGCTCCTGTTGAAATTTTTGCTACGATCGTTCCTACAGCAACAGTTTCCTGTTCACCAATAAGAATTTCGGAAAGAGTTCCTTCAACAGGAGAAGGAATTTCAGTATCAACTTTATCTGTACTTATTTCGAATATAGTTTCATCCTTATCTATTTTCTCACCAACTTTCTTATACCACTTAATAATTGTTCCTTCCATTACTGACTCACCCATTTTAGGCATTTCAATTTCTATTAAACCTTGAGAAGAAGAAATTTCTTTTTCTATTTTTTGTTCAATGACAGGTTTTTCCTCGATAATTTTTTCTTCAACTTTAATTTCAGGTTCATTAGACATTTGAGTACCGTTTTCACTGTCGATTATGGCGACTACTGTTCCGACTTCAACGGTGTCACCTTCTTTAACTTTTATTTCTTTAAGTACTCCTTCTGTGGATGAAGGAATTTCAGTGTCAACTTTATCTGTGCTGATTTCAAAAATTATTTCATCCTGCTTAATGCTGTCACCAACTTTCTTATGCCATTTGATGATAGTTCCTTCATTTACACTTTCACCCATTTTGGGCATGATTATGTCCATTATTTTAAGAACCTCCTCACTAAAATTCTATTAATTCTTTAATACCAGAATAGATTTGCTGTCTCGATGGTAACACTGCATTCTCTAAGATTGGTGCATAAGGAATATGTGAATCCTTTAGCAGCAATTCTTCTTACTGGTCCATCGAGATATTGAAAACAGTTATCTGCAATTCTTGCAGCAATCTCGGCTCCAAATCCAGCAGTCAAAGTATCTTCATGAATAACAATTACTTTATTTGTTTTCTTTACCGATCTAAAAATTGTTTCTTCATCAAGCGGAATTATTGTTCTGATATCAATCACTTCAACTGAATAACCAAATTCCTCTTCCAATTTTTTTGCTGCAAAGATTGAGTCCCACATAGATAATCCATAAGAAACCACTGTAACATCATTTCCTTGCTTCACAACTTTCGCTTTTCCAAACGGAAGAAGATAATCATCATCAGGTTCGGGAGTAATAGCAAAACTTTGTCTGTAAAGTCCTTTATGCTCGCAGAAAAGAACAGGATCATTTATCCGGCAGGCTGTTTTTAGTAATCCTTTTGCATCTGCAGCATTGCTTGGATAAGCAATAAATATTCCAGGAACGTGTGCGTAAATTGATTCTATGTTTTGGCTGTGACAAAGTCCACCATGAATATAACCACCTACTGCAACACGAACTACAACTGGAGTTGTCCAGGTATTATTTGACCGATAACGCATTGAAGCTGTTTCATTTTTCATTTGCATAAAAGCAGGCCATATGTAATCGCCAAATTGAATTTCAACAACAGGTTTTAATCCTGCCAAAGCCATTCCATTTGCAACACCTAAAATACTTGCTTCAGCAAGCGGTGAGTTAAATACTCTGTCATCGCCAAAATTTGTTGACAATCCTTTAGTGGCAGTAAATACTCCGCCTTTCATATCAGCAATGTCTTCACCAAAGATGTACATATCTTTATTTCTTTTCATTTCTTCGTGAAGAGCATGGTTAATCGAATCAACCATAACAATCTTATCACCTGAAGGATCATTCTCTCTCATAATCTAAAGATTCCTTCAGTCCGCTTTCATCATAAACAAATCTCACTGCATCTTTGGGATCAGGATCAGCAGATTTGAAGGCTCTGTCAGCAGCTTCATCTATTTCTTCGTTTATTTCTTTCCAGATTTTTTTATAAACATCATCATTCAAAATACCTTCCTTCTTCAATCTGGCAGTAAACTTTTCTATTGGATCATTTAACTTATCTTTTTCAAGATCTTCCTTATCTCTATACTTTTTCTGATCATCGGATGATGAATGCGATTGCAGCCTAACAACGTTAGCTTCAATGAGTGCGGGACCTTTCCCGCTTTTTATATAATCAATAGCTTCTTTTATTTGTTGATAAGATTCAAAGAAATCAGTTCCATCAATTCGTTTTCTAAATAGCGCATGAAAACCTCCCATCATCTCTGCAACGGAACCATCTTTACCAGCAGTTTGATGTTCAACAGGTACTGATATGGCATATCTGTTATTCTGGATTACAAAAAGTACAGGCAGCTTTTCCCTGCTTGCCCAGTTTACAGCTTCGTGAAATTCTCCCTGACTGGTGGTTCCTTCACCGCTGCTTACATAAGAAACATTTTTAATCCCTTTTCTTCTTGATGCGAGCGCAGTTCCAACTGCCTGAAGAAATTGGCTGCCGGTAGGACTGGATTGTGAAGGAATCTGTGCATTTAACATTCCCCAATGAACCGGAAGCTGCCTGCCACCGCTTGCAGGATCTGTAGCTTTGGCAAATGTTCCTAAAAACACTTCTTCAGGTGTCAGTCCTGCCATTAGAACTGTTCCAAGGTCCCGGTAGTACGGAAATAGCCAATCTTTTTTAGGATCGAGATGCAACCCGATTGCCATCTGAACTGCTTCATGACCTTCTGCAGCAATGTGGAAGAAAGTCTTTCCCTGCTTGAGGAGACGCATTGCTTTGTTGTCGATGATTCTTGAACGGATCATCATCTTCAGAATATCAATCAATTGCTTTTTATCAAATCCCATCAAGCCATTTGAAGAAAGATTCTTTTCTTTCACTCCTCCGCCAGCCGGTTTTTCATGAACTTTGTTTTTTCTAACAGACTGTAACTACGTTGTTCATATTTTTCTTAGCCATTGAACAACCTTTTCAATAAATGGATGTTAAATTTGGTTTGTAATATTTCTTCTTTTTTCTTTATAAATACTTTGCTGTAATTAAAAATATCAAAGAAGTTTTTTAATAATTTCTCTTTGACTTCCTGAATACTCAATTTCTTTATTTAATTCTTTACTCAATGATGTGACCGATTTATCCTGGATTCCACAGGGAATAATCCCGTTAAATAAATTAAGATCAGTATTGACATTAAATGCAAATCCGTGCATTGTTATCCATCTGCTTACTTTAATTCCAATTGCAGCAATTTTTCTATCACCAAGCCAGACCCCGGTGTGCTTTGGATTTCGTTCACAGTTCAAATCATATTCGTTGCAAGTTTTAATTATTACTTCTTCAAGGGCCCGCAAATATTTGTGAGTGTCTTTGAACCAATTATTCAGGTCAATAATGGGATATCCGACGATCTGACCCGGTCCGTGATAAGTGATATCACCACCTCGATCTATATCATAAACTGATATGTTATTTTCCTTTAAATAATCTTCCGATCCCTTTAAGTTTTCTTTGTGAGCGGTTTTACCCAAAGTATAGGTATTCGGATGTTCAAGAAGAAAAAGAAAATCTTCAACTTCACCTGAAACTCTTTTCGAATGAATTTCTTGTTGAAGGTCCCAGGATTCTTTGTAATCTATAAAATCTAAATCACAATATGTTAAAATCTTATTATCCATCTTCAATCAAACATTTTCCATTAGATATGTATAGCTTCGCCGTAAGCATTTGCTGCAGCTTCCATTATTGATTCGGACAAAGTTGGATGTGCGTGAATGGTTTTGATTAGTGATTCTCCGGTAGCTTCGAGTGAACGAGCCAAAGTAACTTCAGCTATCATTTCAGTTGCTTCGCTTCCAATTATATGAGCACCAAGAATTTCTCCATATTTTGCATCAAAAATTAACTTAACAAATCCTTCGCGTTCTCCAATTGCAAATGCTTTTCCGCTTGCCATAAATGGAAACTTGCCGATTTTAATTTCATATCCTTTTTCTTTTGCCTTTGCTTCTGTCAAGTCCAACACTTGCAACCTGCGGCTGACAATATGTGCAGCCAGGTATGTTATCATAATCAATTGCTGGATGACTGAATACCTTTTATATTTTCTACACAATGTATTCCTTCTGCTGATGCAACGTGAGCCAGCCAGGGTGGACCAATTACATCGCCAATAGCAAAAATTCCTGGAACATTAGTTTCATAAGTTTCTTTGTTTACTTTGATGTGATTTTTTTCAATTTGCAATTCCAAGTTCTTCAAACCAATTCCTTCGACATTTCCAATAACTCCGATTGCATTCAATACTTTTTCAGCAGACAGATAACTTTTTTCTCCCCATTAACATTTACTGTAACATTAACTTTGTTCGCCTTTAACTTCTGCTTTTTCAACAACAGCATTAGTCAGAATGTCAATTCCCCTTTTCTTAAAATTTTTCTCCAATGCTATTGAAACTTCTTCATCTTCAATCGGCAGAATGTGCTTCAGCATTTCAACAATTGTAACCTTAGTCCCAAGAGTTGAATAGAAATAAGCAAACTCAACTCCAATTGCACCAGCACCAATTACAATCAAATCCTTTGGCTGCTTTTCCAGAATCATTGCTTCAGTGCTTGTGATAATATTTTTTTTGTCAACTGGGATTGCTGGAACTAGACCGAGGACGTGCACCGGTAGCGATAATAATTTTATCAGCTTTTATTGTATCAATCACTTTTCCTTTTTCATCTAAAATTTCAATTGTATTGTTTGAAGTAAAGTTTACCGAAACCCCTTATTCTATCGATTTTATTTTTCTTAATCAGCATTTCCACATTTTTAGAAATTCTCTCTGATATTTCACGACTTCTTTTTATGATCCTGTTAAAATCGAAATCTAAACCTGTTGCTTTTATACCAAAGTCCTCACCGTGATTTTTAAGATTATCGTATATCTCAGCATTTTTAAGTAAAGATTTCGTTGGAATACAACCCCAATTAAGACAAATACCACCAAGGTTATCTTTGTCAATTACTACCGTCTTGAAACCCAATTGGCCTGCCCTAATTGCAGCAACATATCCTCCTGGGCCGCCGCCTAGAATGGCTATATCGTATTGTTTTTGCATAAGTTATGGATTTAATGTTTCTTAAAGTTGTCGGCAAATATAAGTATGAAGAGTTGAAAGAAAATAAAAGAGTAAATTCTGACATTTAGTCAGAGTCAAACTTATCAATGATTCGTCAAAAATGTATCAATTAATGCTCAGACAAAGAGCAGGTATTGGAGTTATAATTGCAAATAGACAAATTCAACAATAACTTATTAGTATCTAACTGCTTGTCCTTTAACAGGCATAGAGGTGTGAATTTGAACAATCTTCCATTGGCCATTTTCTTTTTCCAAGACGCCGGTAGTTCTTATTCCATCAAAAGTAAATTGATCACCTCCGGATTCTACATACCAATTGACTTTCATATAGAACCAGGCTTGGCCGCCGTTTTTATACATTCTTAAAATTTTATCCCGGACAGAAAGTTTAACAGTATTGAAGGTCTCGTAGGCTCTTTTCTGGCTCTCACCCATCGAAACTTTATCAACCCATAATTCATCCTCATCCGTTCCAAGTATTAGGATATCCGGTTTGTCTGAAAAACAATTCAATAGTAAATTAAGATCTCTATCCTCGTGAGCCTTATTAAAATTATCTAAGACTTGCATCACTTCAGTTCTTTCAGCTTCCATATCAAACTGGGTTTCACTCGTACAGGATATTAGAAAAGTAAGAGAAAATGAGACTAAAATTGAAAAAAATATTTTCATGGTGTCCTCCAATATTCGATTATTATTATAACCAGAGAAGTATCAATAAAAAGCGGGAGGAAATTGAGAAGTGTATTTTCTCTGGTATTATTTAATTTCAATATCTAATTTAATATTTTTTATATCATAATCAAGTTGTGTCATCAAATTTTAACTGAATATAAAAAAAGCCCCCATTATATGAGGGCTTTCTTATTAAATTTTACTTCGAGTCGTTATTTCATTAGCATAAGTTTTTTTGTTTGGCTAAAGTTGCCAGCCTGTAATTTATAAACATATACACCGCTGGCTAAACTTCCTGCATCAAATTTAACTTCGTAAGTTCCTGGAGCTATTTGCTCATTTACCAAAGTTGAAACTTCGTTACCCAGAACGTCGTAAACTTTCAAGGTTACAAATTCACTAGTTGGAACCGAAAATTTAATTGATGTAGATGGATTGAAAGGATTAGGATAGTTTTGCTCTAAATTGAAATTGTTAACAATAGATACTTCTTCTCCATTCTCGTCCATAACTTTATTTAGAGCATTCTGAGCTTCATCACCATAAAGTTGCGGTAACTCAACTACAGCTCCATTAGCCAAAGCAGCAAATAATCCAAACGGCTCACCATTTTGATTACCTGAAGGATTTAAGAAACCAGAGGCAAATACCACAGCAGATTTACCGCCTAAACCTCTAAGGTCCGCACCCCAAACACCAACAACTGAAAAGTTTGGCCACGGTGTAGTTATTACAAGCCAGTTTCTCCACGCAGGAACTGAAACGTAGTTACTGAGATCACCATATGAAACATTATTCAGATAGATTCCCAAT
Source organism: uncultured Ignavibacteriaceae bacterium (assembly GCA_963768365.1). GTDB lineage: Bacteria > Bacteroidota > Ignavibacteria > Ignavibacteriales > Ignavibacteriaceae > IGN2. The sequence continues at coordinate 219,122 of CAVYHS010000010.1, forward strand.
CCGAATATGTTAACTGTTGGTGCATCTGTTGAACCATGGACTGCGAACAAATCAACTTTATTGTTATTATTCGCAGTTTCTCTCGCATCAGCTTTTGCAAACAAGGTAAATGAAATATCTCTTCCATCTGGATTAGGTGTAAATCCTGAAGGATCAACCACTCCATTTGCTATTGCAATATAAGTTCCACCATTTGCAAAGTTTACCACAAAGTTCTTGATTGTATCATTTACTGAACCACTATTTCCAGGAGCAACACCAATATTAATATCCACACCTGCTGGTACATCGATAAATGGAGTGGCAGTTCTGAATGCAAAATCATCTAAAGCAATTGTTCCATTTAAATAAACGTCAACTTCGTTAGCAATTGGATCGGCTGCATTGTGGATAACCTGTAATCTTGCAAAAGGTTGTACCGCTGGAAATTCAACTACTGCGCCATCGGGAAGAGCTGCAAATAAACCAAAAGGCTCTCCATTTTGATTGCCTGCTGGATTCAAAAATCCTGAAGCAAAAACAATTGCAGCACCACCACCTAAACCAGAAAGATCAGCTTCGAATGATGCAACAATAGTATTGTTATCATCACCTGGTGTTATATCTAAAATATATGATGCAGCAGGTACTCTGATATAATCGGTAAAATCACCATAAGCAGCATTATCAACTATTGTAGCTACATTTCTTGCAATTACATCAACAGTCGGTGCATCCGTTGAACCGTGCAAGACAACAAAATCAACTTTACTTGAATACATTCCGCTTTCGCGAATACCATCTTTTGCAAATATTGTAAAAGCTATGCTTCTTCCATCCGGATTTGAAGTAAATTGTGTTGGATCTATTACACCATTTGCCACACCAACGTAAGTTTTTCCATTTTCAAAAGTTACAGGAAAATTTTTCAAAGTATCATTTACAGATCCGCTGTTACCGGGTGCAATACCTATATTTATTTCTACTCCTGCAGGAACATCGATGAAAGGAGTGGCAGTTCGAAATGCAAAGTTGTCTAAAGCCAGGGTTCCATTTAAATAAACATCAACTTCATTTGCAATTGGATCTGCAGCATTGTGAATTACTTGTAATCTTGCCATTGGCTGAACTAAAGGAAATTCTGCAACTGTTCCATCTGCTAATGCTGCAAATAAACCGAAAGCAGCACCATTCTGGTTAGAGGTTGGATCTAAGAATCCTGATGCAAAGACAACAGCAGATTTCCCACCTAAACCTGTTAAGTCTGCATTGAACTCAGCTACTACAGTATTATTATTATTTCCGGGAGTAACCTTAAGAATATATTCATCACGGAATAATCTTTTATAATTTGTTATATCACCATAAGAAGCATTATTGACTATTCTCCTTCCACCAGAATACCAACCGTCACTTTCTTCAACAAATTCTTCGTTAACATCCTGAGAAATATCAGTTACAACATTTGAATAAACTCTTTGAGCAATTACATCAACTGTCGGTGCATCTGTAGAACCGTGGACGACAAAAAAATCAACTTTCCATTGATTTACTCCTTGTTCACGAACGTTATCTTTTACAAATAATGTAAAGTTAATATTCTTCCCATCAGGATTAGGGCTGAATTGTGCAGGATCCAATACTCCATTAGCAATTAAGACATATTTTTTATTTTGATTTAATGTAGCCTGGAAATTCTTAATTGTGTCATTGACTGATCCACTATTTCCGGGTGCAATACCGATGTTTAGCAAAGTATTTGCCGGAACGTCTATAAATGGGGTAGCTGTTCTAAATTCAAAATCATCAATTGCCAAACCACCATTCACATATACATCTACAACTGAAGCTGCTGGATCTGCAGCGTTATGTATAACCTGAAGTCTTGTTGTTTGAGCAAAAAGGGATGAAATTGAGAAAAGAAATACAAGGGAAATTAGGATTTTTTTCATTGTTCCTCCATATTTTGTTAAGTGAATATTATGACGACTATATTCAAAACAAATACAGAAAATATTAGTTCCCTCTTAAATGATTTTTTTTTGTCATACGTAAAATGATGAAAAGCCAAAATATTGTTTCCCCCAAAAAATCGTCTACTCTACTTAATGCCAATCTTAAACTGACTATAATTTAAGGGAGACTTTCGCATATTAGCATAAATAAATGTTGAAAGTTTAGCCGTATTAAATAAGCAATGAAAAATAAATTAAGTGGAAGTAGGTAGTATTGTCTATATGCTACTGTTATTATGCTCCAGAGTTATTACTACTTTCCCTTTGTGTTTCCCTTCGCCAAAATACCGAATAGCTTCAGGTACTTCATTTAACTTGTAAGGTCCATCTATCACAGGTTTGATTTTACCCTCTTCGAAAAGTTCTTTGATATAATCTAAATCCTTGTTTGGTTTTAGTGCAACTATGCGGATGGTCTTTTTATTGAAGAGACGTATTAGTGGTCCCAGAAAAAAAGCCTGGAGGAGTCGGGATGTAGTTCCGCCAACTGTTACATATCTACCATTGGGATTTAGTGAGCGTATATAATTGAAAGTTGATCGATTTGTCTTGGCGTCCAGGATCAGGTCGTAACGCTGCCCGTTTTTAGTAAAATCCTCTTTCCGGTAATCAATGACATGATCAAAACCAATCGACTTCATCATGTTAAGCTTGTCGCCAGTATCTACTCCCGTTACTTCAGTATTATAAAACTTAGCGATTTGTAAACCAAACGTTCCAAAACCTCCGCCTGCTCCATTAATCAAAATCTTCTCTCCTTTTTGGACCTTTCCAATATCAATTAGTCCCTGAACTGCCAGCATCGATGCATGCGGGATTGATGCAGCTTGTTCAAAGCTCATATTGCCCGGCTTGAGTTTTAAGGCTTTTTCATTGATGCAGACATATTCTGCAAAACTGCCAAAACCATATCCTGAAATATCTCCATATACTGCATCTCCTAACTCAAATGACGTGGCATTTGTGCCGAGAGCCTCTATAATACCAGCCAGTTCCATACCTGGTATTTTTCTCTTAGGTTTAATAATGCCAAACAATAAACGATACAGATAAGGCTTACCTCTAACCATACTCCAATCGTAATCATTAACTGCTGTGGCAAAAACTTTTACCAGAACTTCATCTTCTTTGGGTGTTGGTTTTTCTACTTCTTTTAATTGAAGAACATCCGGTGGACCGTATTTTGAGTAAATGATTGCTTTCATATTTTTTGCTTCGATTTAAAAAATCCCCACGTTACAATGTTTTTATCAACATTTGTCTGACCTATTAATTCATAACCAAGATGCAGATAGAAATTAATATTCGTCTCCACTTCAGTATTCAAACTTAATCCTGAGCTGGTTGGATCTAACGACACTAATTCTTCAACTGCATTGATTAGTTGACGAGCCAGGCCCTTACCTTTGTAAGCATCACGAACTCCTATCATATTTAGGTGATGATGAGACTCTTTCGGTAATAAACTGAATGCAGCATTTCCATAATTCTCATAACGGGCTTGTTCACCCGAACCTAATTCTTTCCACAGATTCTCACGTCTTCTCTTTAATTCATCCGGATGAGGAATATCTCCCGGTAATGTAACCACGGCTGCAGCAACAAGTTTATTTTCCGAATTATAAATCCCGCACATTGGTTCATTTCTTAAAGCTCTTGCAGAAACAAAGAAAGTAACAAGTTTGTGAAGACGATTATCGTAGTTGTCTTTATCTCCGAGAACGTATTTCATTACCAGGTAATTGTAGAAAGCTTCGCATAAAACGTCAGCTACTTCGCCAATATTTTCTTCGTAGAGGTTTACAGGTTTCATAAGATTACTTGGATTACTATTCTATTTAAGCAAGATCATTTTTCGCGATTGACTGAATTTTCCTGCTTTCATTGTATAGAAATATACCCCACTTGGTAAGGACAAGTCGCGACTTATCCTTACAGAATTAAATTCAACTTCGTATTCTCCGGCAGGTTTTTCTTCGTTAACTAATGTTGCGACTTTGTTTCCAAGCACGTCGAAAACTTTTAAGGTTACTATTTGAGATTGCTTCGCTTCGCTCGCAATGACATTGGACACTTTAAACTTGATTGTTGTCGTCGGATTAAATGGATTCGGGTAATTCTGAAATAATTTAAATTCTCCCGGATGAATGGAAGATTCATCTTCAATATCCAAAACACCATCTCTAAAAGATGTTAATACTCCAAGGTGGTCTGAACAATAGTTGTTTCCGCTGTAAGGCTGATTCATGACAACTGCGGATTCATAGGGTGCAATGCTCGCCGTGTTTTTTAGAAACACATAATCAATTTTTGATGTTGGAGCATTTGATGGGACAGTGTTTCCGGGGCTGCCAGGATTTACATACACATAAGTACGGACATAAAATGTATCTGTTCCTGTGTTTATTAGTTGTTGAATTGACTGAGCACTAGCCTCGTCATTAAAATCACCAGTAAGGATAGTCGCAATTGCTGGATGGTTTGGTTCTATACTTTCTATGTATGAAATTATTTGCTGCACCTGGATTGTACGAACACTAGCACTATTGAATGAAAGATGTGTATTGAAAAAGTTAACTGTTCCAAGTGGAGTGTTTATTTTATTCCAAACTACCTTCCTTGGAAAAGCGCCTGCTATAAGTTGAAAGAATCCTTCTTCTTCAACAGGATATTTTGTTATTATCCCGATAAATTCTCTGAACTGATTATTCCAGGAAAGATGAGTAAACTCTGTATAGTAGTAATACGGAATTCCAAAATATGAGCTTAGAGAATCTGCAATAACTTTTGCCTGGTTATCCTCCCCGTTGCCGTTTAGCGATTCGTTTATTTCCTGCAACCCAATTATATCCGGATCAATTGTAATAAGTTTATCAATTATATGAACAATGCGTACTTCCGGTTCTGTCCCTGGTTTCATTCCCTGAATATTATAAGTAATCACTTTTAATGAATCACCTGCAGCAAAATTAATCCCGCAAGCAATTACAAATATTAAAATTGTTCTTAGCATAATTTTAGTCTACTGTTTATGTAAATTCCTTCAAAATTATTCTTCCTGATTTTATACGTTACCGTTCTGTCTTATAGTTATTACTACCTTTCCCCTAGCGTGTCCTTCTTCAACATACCGGATAGCCTCGGCAACATCACTTAATGGATAAATTCTGTCAATAACAGGTTTGATCTTTCCGGTTTCAAGAAGCTCTCTTCAGAAAAACCAGATCTTTTTTGTTTGGTTTCGCCGTCCCTAACCCACTGATTTTCTTGTTCCCTATCATTGAAACTAATGGACCAAGGAACATATGCTGAAACATCCGAGACATGGAAGAAAATCCAATGATGACACAACGCCCATTGGGATTTAGCGCGCGCTTAAGATCAGCGACTGAACGGTTTGCAACATTGTCAATAATCAGATCATATTTCTGCGTAGTGTTTGTGAAATCTTCTTTTGTATAATCAATAACTTTGTCTGCATCAATCGAACGCACCAGGTTAAGATTCCCTGTACTGCATACACCGGTAACTTCAGCTCCAAAATGTTTTGCAAGCTGAACAGCAAATGTTCCAACACCGCCCGATGCACCATTAATTAAAACTTTTTGACCAGGTTTAATCTTTCCTTTGTCGCGAAGTCCCTGAAGAGCACTAATTGCTGCAACTGATATGCTTGCACCTTCTTCAAAAGAAATATTGGAAGGTTTGATTACAATACTCTTTTCTTTAACACACACATACTCAGCAAATGCACCACCCCAGCCGCAGTCTCCGAATACTTCATCTCCCGGTTTAAACTCTTTTACATTTTTGCCAACTGCTTCTACCTTTCCTGCAATGTCGATTCCGGGAATTATTTTTTTTGGTTTGGTTAGTCCGAAAGCCAGTCGGGCAAATTTGGGTTCTCCTCTTATCATATGCCAGTCTGCCGGGTTTGCAGATGCAGCAAAAACTTTTACCAGCACTTCATTTTCTTTGGGAGTTGGTTTTTCAACTTCTTTGAGTTGAAGAACTTCCGGTGGACCGTATTTTGTGTAGGTGATTGCTTTCAATATAATTTCACAGCATGGCTGAGTTGCATGTTCAGGTGCGCTTGCTAAAAATAATAATTAAAAAAGGTTCATTTGAGATTTAATTGATTCTATTCTGCGTTCAGCAATTTTTATATATTCTTTATCGGTATCATATCCGATGTACTTTCTTTCAGATTTTAAAGAAGCAATTGCAGTAGTGCCACTGCCCATAAATGGGTCTAATATAATATCATCTTTAAAGGAGAGTAATTGAATTAATCGAAAAGGTAATTCTTCTGGAAAAGGCGTGGGATGACCTATTCTCTTTGCACTCTCTGCATTCATAGTCCAAATAGATTTGGTCCACTCCATAAATTGTTCTTTAGAAATAGTATCAATTTTACTTTTAGATTCAATTTGTTTTCTTGATCTTTTATATTCGCCTTTTGAAAATATGAGAATATATTCGTGTATATCCCGAAGTATAGGATTTGAAGCTGATTGCCAACTACCCCAAGCCGTCGAAGGACTAGCACTTGCAGCTTTATTCCATATTATTTCGCCTCTCATATTAAAACCAATTTCAATCATAATTTTTGAAATATAATCTGAGAGAGGTATGTAAGGTTTTCTGCCTAAATTCGCTACATTGATACAAGCACGACCCCCATTTACTAGCACTCTAAAAGTCTCCTTAAAAACTCTCTTTAGTAAATCGAGATATTCGTTTAATGATAAATCCTCGTCATAATCTTTTGAAACATTGTAAGGTGGTGAAGTTATCATCAAATGAACTGAACTTGATGGAATACTGGACATATCTGTGGAAGATGAATTTATTATTTTGTTGATGAGATTTTTAGGGAAATCATTCTCAATAACTTCAATATTTTTGACTTGAATCAAATCTTTATAAAGCTTCGAGTCATAAAATTTTGAAGAATCATGATTTATTCTTCCTGTTGTCCCAAATGAACTAGTTTTTGTTCCTTCTTTCTTTCTCATTGTTCC